>NZ_JBALEA010000053.1:0-101163 GCF_036917135.1 Nostoc sp.
TTTCGGGGGTATTGAACCCCACTCAATCAGCCCTCCTATCCCCCTCACCGCCAAGCTTCGCTGTGGCGGGAGTACCCCGGAGGCTTAGATGGATATTTATAAATTTGCAATTAGTCCGCTTTTGTTCAATGTGGTAAAAACAGACCCGGAGTGGTTACATCAGCAGACGATTCGCAGTTTTAATTGGCTATCGCAAACCCCTTCTAGTTGGGTGAACCAACGCTTAAACCAGTCTTTATGTCTATACGATTCACGGCTAGAACAAAATTTGTTTGGGCTAAAGTTCCCAAATCCCATAGGGTTAGCGGCTGGCTTCGATAAGGATGGAGTTGCTGCCGGTATTTGGCCTAGCCTGGGTTTTGGCTTTGCAGAATTAGGAACTGTAACTTTTCACGCACAGCCAGGAAATCCCCGTCCTCGTTTGTTTCGCTTGCCGTTGGATAAAGCTGCTCTCAATCGGATGGGCTTTAATAATAGTGGTGCAGTAGTAATGGCGGCACGATTAGCACAGGAAAAAGAGGAGTCAACTCACTTAATACCCATAGGGATAAATTTGGGTAAATCTAAGGTAACTCCTCTAGAAGCAGCCGCACAAGATTATCTCGATAGTTTTCGCTTACTCAAGGATTTGGCAGACTATTTTGTTGTTAATGTCTCTTCTCCCAATACGCCGGGGTTGCGATCGCTCCAAGATGCTTCGATGCTCGGTGCTATCTTGAATTTATTACAGCAAGAAAATACTGCACAGAAACCAATTTTTGTCAAGATCGCACCAGATTTATCATGGTCAGCGATCGCTGATATTATAACCCTTGCTAAAACCTACCAACTGGCGGGAATTATCGCCACTAACACCACCATCAGCCGTGATGGGCTGAAAACCCAGGTAATTGACCAAACTGGCAAATCACCCCAGGATGAAGCAGGCGGAATTAGTGGTGAACCATTGCGCGATCGCTCCACTGAGGTAATTCGTTTTATTTGGCAGCAAACTCAAGGACAAATCCCAATTATTGGCGTTGGTGGCATCTTTTCTGCTGAAGATGCTTGGGAAAAAATTACTGCTGGTGCTAGCTTGATCCAGGTTTATACAGGCTGGATTTATGAAGGACCACTGATGGTACGCAAAATTCTAGCAGGTTTACTTTCCCAGCTAGAACAAAGCGGATTAAATTCCATCAACGAAGCTGTAGGTTTGGAATTCAAAAATCAAAAGTAATTAAAGAAGAATTCAGAATCTAACCTTCTTCTTCCACTGGGAAAAACTCTTTAGTTCTTTCCGAGTATGACCAGGCAATGCCATCAGGGTCTTTGCTGCGACTCCACTCAGGAAACTCTGGATCATTTCGCCGTTTATAAACGGTACTGGAATAGACACTTAGCCGTTTGGCAAGTTCAGATTGAATGAGAGAGCCAAAAATTAACTGTTTTTCCAGCGATCGTTTAGCTTCTTCATGTGTCTGCTGTGGGAGTGATTCGGTTTCTGGTTGTTCCTCCGGTATAGTTAGTGGTGGTGCTAGGAGCGATCGCGCAGTTTTAGTAACTGGTTGAGTATTAAGCTCTTTAACAGGCTCACTACTATCAAGAATATTCCCCAGAATGCTGGCAGTTATAAAGTAATAAGACTGCCCAGCCTCTTCGGAGTTAACTATACTGGCACCAAATTCTGAGGCTTTGCCATCCAAGTAGCGTTTTGCCGTTGTTCCGGGAAAATTGCCCTTGATTGCCAAGTCCATTGGCGTCAGTCTGCCTTGATTTTCTCGAACCAACTGATGAAAAATTGGGTTAACTCGCACAGTCCACTGTTGCCATTGATATTCCTGCCAAACCTTGAAGCCAATTACCAGGACAATTAGTGCCAGTAAAATTCTCCAAGTGGCAACTAGGAAAATAATCAAAAACGAGATGGGCAAAAGTAGAACGAGAAAAGCCTTGCCGTCACCTTCTATGGGTTTCTCACTCATGCCGATTTTTGCCAAGTGAATTTTAATAAATAATATTATCTATCTTGGCAAAAATTGGGACACTTTTTTGTATATTTTGGCAAACTTCTGGCAAATTTGCCGGCAAAACCTTTCTTTAGTAGGTGTTATCGGCTGATCATCGTTCTACTGATCTCAGGTTGGTCTGCGATGCCTAGGTTGGTAAACTACGCGCAAAAGTTTTTCCTAGAGAAAATAAGAGGTTTTTGATAACCCGTAACTTGAGTTACCTAATTAATTTAAAGACGCGAAGTGCGGCTTCACGTCTCTAAAATCCCAAATATTCACAGCCTGACTTGGTTCAAATGACTGCGGGGATTATAAGTACGTATAGCGCGGATTTTTTCATAATATTCCCGCTCTTGTTGGCTGAGGTCTTTTGGTGGGACGATCGCCACCTTCACCAACTGATCGCCGCGTCCACCCTTGGCGAGGGGCCAACCTTTCCCACGTAAACGTAGAGATTGACCAGAACGCACTCCTGCTGGTAGCTTGACGTTAACTGAACCATCGGGTGTGGGTACATCAATAGATGCTCCCAAGGCAGCTTCATCTGGTGTGATTGGCACTTCGCAAACCAGATTATCGCCTTCCATTTGGAAGAACGAGTGGGGTTGGAGTTCGACTTTTAAGTATAAATCGCCACGTTGTTGAGTCATGGGGTTGATTTGACCTTTGCCCCGCACGCGTAGTCGAGTACCAGTTTTAGCCCCAGATGGGATGATCACATCTATTGTTTCGTTACCTAAACTGAAGCGCTTTTTCACACCATTAAATGCTTCAGCAAAACTGAGAGCGATCGCAGCTTCACTATCCTGGTTAGTACCCGTACTTGCATCTTGAAACCCAAAATCGTTAAAGCCGCTAAAACCACTTGCCGAACTTGCAGGAGTGCGGTAAGAGTAACTTTGTGAGTAACTTTGTCGCCCCCCACCACGAGGGGTAGCACCACCAAAGCGTCCTAGCAACTCATTAATGAACTCATCAAAATTGCCATATTGACTGAAGTCAAAGTTACCCGTATCCACACCAACACCGCCGGATGGGAAACCTTCACCAGCTTGTTTCCAATATTGACCGAATTGGTCGTACTTTTTGCGTTTATCTGGATCTGACACAACTTCGTAGGCTTCACTAACTTCTTTGAAGCGTGCTTCTGCCTGTTTGTTGTTTGGATTGACATCAGGGTGATATTTGCGGGCTAGTTTCCGAAAAGCTTGTTTAATTTCCTCTGGAGTGGCAGTCTTACTGACTCCCAAAATAGCGTAATAGTCTTTGAAGTCGGTTGCAGCCATATAACAGCCTCCTATAGAAATTCCCGTTATGTTTTTTTTTAAGATGAGAGATGTTTAATTTGCCTGGTATAGTGCCAAACAAAAAGAATCTGATTTTAAATTAACAAAAAATATAGAAAATCAAGTGTGGTTCTCGCTCAACGAGCAATCGCAATTTCCGTACTCCGATTTTTCTGATAAGCGGATCAGGCTGTCTAGTCCCTCTTCCAGGCTTGGGGGGGCATCCCGGAGTTGACGGTGCATCCGCAAAATAATTTCTTCTGGAACCTGGCGCGATCGCCTTTTATTCCGTGCCAAACACAGCCAAACTGGTGTATCTACCCAAATTCCCCTAATGTGGGTAAAGTCCAAATCACGAGCTAAGGCAATAACCTCACGACGATTACGGCGCTGGGCATTAGTGGCGTCGAAAATAGCTATATTTTCGGTGGAAATAGCTTGCTGAAATTGCCGCTCAATTTCTTGCCAAATCACCAGCCACGACCCCTGAACCGATTGGGAACCGAACAAATGCCCCCGAATAGCATCTGTAGAAATCAGCTGCATTTGGGGGCATTCTGCCAGTAATTGTTTTGCCAAAGTTGACTTACCGCTACCTGGAAGACCAATCAGTAAGAAAAGTGAGGAGTGAGAAGTGAGGAGTGAGGAGTTATCAGAATTTTTAGTCATTAACTCATAACTCATAACTCATAACTCATAACTCATAACTATTAAATGATGGTTCCATCGGGAATTTCAGCATTTTTCAAGACGACAACGATGCCACTGCGGATGTAGAAACCTTGACCTTCGCGGTCAGCTTCTTGCACATTATCTTTATTAATAATTTTGACATCATGACCGATGCGGGCATTTTTATCAAT
This sequence comes from Nostoc sp., assembly GCF_036917135.1. Lineage (GTDB taxonomy): Bacteria > Cyanobacteriota > Cyanobacteriia > Cyanobacteriales > Nostocaceae > Nostoc. The sequence goes on from NZ_JBALEA010000053.1 coordinate 4,141, forward strand.
GATGGCACCGCGAATGATCGTGTCAGTACCAATGCCTACGGGAATGTCACCTTTTACTAAGCTACATTGGCGTTCCACAGAAGCTTGGTAAAAATCTGCACCCATGAGCAAAGATTCTTCGATGATGCAGCCAGATTCAATCCGCGATCGCACTCCTAATACTGAATGTTGAATGCGGCAATTTTTCAGAATACAACCCTCGCCGATAATTGATTCTGTGATGTGGCAATCTAAAAGTTTAGTCGGAGGTAAGTAGCGAGGACGGGTATAAATTGGCGCTTCTTCATCGTAGAAGCTAAAGGGTGGCTGGGGTTGCTGAGTGAGTGCTAAGTTTGCTTGATAAAATGCTTCAATTGTTCCAATATCTTCCCAGTAGTCATCAAATAGATAAGCTTGGACGTTGTAATCCTTAGAAGCGTCAGGAATAATTTCTTTACCAAAATCCGTCCGTTCTAAAGATTCCCTCAACAACTTGAACAATACCTCTTTTTTAAAGACATAAATCCCCATTGAGGCAATGTAAGGCTGTAATTTAGCTTGTTCTTTTGTTAATCCCAGTACGCTTGTATCAACTTGCATTTTGATTAACGCTTCGCCTTTGGGTTTTTCGCTAAAGTCAATTACCCTACCGGAATTGTCAATTTTCATTAAACCAAAATCTGAGGCGCGGCGCTCATCAATGGGAATGACTGAGAGAGTAATATCAGCATTGGTTTCTCTATGGCGCTGGATAAACAGGCGGTAATCCATGCGGTAGAGGTGATCTCCTGAGAGGATCAGATATTCATCTGCATCCCATTCTTCCAACAGCCACAGATATTGACGCACAGCATCGGCTGTACCTTGGAACCAGTTAGGGTTTTCTGGCGTTTGCTGTGCGGCTAAAACTTCCACAAAGCCTTCGCTGAAGCCACTAAAGTTGTAGGTACGGGCGATGTGACGATTTAGAGAAGCTGAGTTAAATTGTGTCAGGACGTAGATTTTGAATATTTCGGAATTGATGCAGTTACTGACAGGGATATCGATTAACCGATACTTACCCGCCACTGGTACTGCTGGTTTAGCGCGGAGTTTGGTTAGTGGGTAAAGTCGAGTACCCGCGCCACCACCAAGAATGATTGATAAAACTTTTTTCACAAAATTTCTCCCGACTGCCTTTCAACTCTCATCTTCAGTTTAGGACTGTCTGCCACCAGAGGTAAGGGGGATCATCTGATTCTTTAGGATGAATTTTACAGAATGCTGGTATTATATAGATATGCGGCTGATAAGTAGAAAGATAGAAGATTTTTATAAATCATCTCAAACACTGAACCCACCTAAATTTTTACTCTGATTTACCAAACGCAATTGCTGCGATCGCTTCAAAGATTTCACCCAAGGCTGGTCTGACAATTGGGAAATGGCATTTGGTGAAAGTGTTGCCGTAAATATATCTTTGCCACTGGTAACATCAGTGACGCCCAAACTTTCTAAAATAGCAATTGCAGCAGGGCTTAAGAATGGTTCGGTATGGACAAAAACCGTCAAACTAGCTTCCTCTAAGCTTTGAAGAGCATTTATTGCTGTAGCAAGGGCAGCATCTAGCTTTTGATAATTCATCAGTAATCTCTTGGTAAAAAGGCTAGGCAATTTTTAGTCTATCCTACAACCAATGTCGAAAATTTCTCCATTTATGCATCCTAAGTAATATCATGTCCGTATAAATAGTTATGATTCCCACAGTCATTGCACCCCACCCCCAACCACTCCCCGCAAGCAGGGAGGGGAGACAAAGCCTAGCTTTGGCTCTTTGGGGTTCTTCGGGTTTAATAAGTAATCAAGCGGACATGATACAAGTGGGCGAGAATAAATCAAAGTAGATTAAGTAATGTAAAAAATCTGGAGATGAGTTCGTAGTGTTCGCAAACCTTGAATTATTCACGCCGATCCACTTACTTTGATCATTTCATTTTTTGAAACCTTTCAGAGCAGTCTTTTAACTCAGTCCTCTTCATGGGATTGGCGATCGCACCATATTCAACCTCTTCTAAGTTGATGAGGAAGAAGCTGCAAGAGCGATCGCTAGTGGTAAAATCCGATGTTCTTGAATTTGAATCCTGGCGTGGAGTGTTTCTGCGGTATCATCTGGTAGTACTGGTACTGCGGCTTGCATCAAGATTGGGCCACTGTCCATTTCTAAACAAGCTATATGCGCTGTACAACCAGTGATTTTTACCCCAGATGCTAAAGCTTGTTCTACAGCATGGATTCCTTTGAAACTAGGTAACAAACTAGGATGGATATTAATAATCCTCTCAGGAAAGGCATCTATGAAAACTGATGTCAACAATCGCATCCAACCTGCCAAAATTACCCATTCCACATCGTAGTGCTGCAATGTCTGCACAATTTTCTGATCAAACTCTTCTCGGCTTTGATAGTTGCGGTGATTTAATAAGACAGCTTCTACACCTCTATTAGCTGCTCTTACGGCTGCTTTCGCCAAGGGGTTATTGTAAATTAAAACTTGAATTTGGGCATTTAGCTGCCCATCTTGGATAGCTTGGGCAACTACATCAAAATTGCTGCCATTCCCAGAAGCCATAATTCCCAGTTTTAAAGGGGCGACTTGTTGGCAAACATCGCTAATGCTGGGAGAAACCAAGCTCAGGTTAGAATCAGGGCGGAGGGTCATAAACAGCTAAAAGGGTTAATTATAGATAGATGCCAAGAATATATACTAAGTCGTGGTTGGATAATGATACAGCAGCAGCCGGGATTTTTATCACATAAATAGGTAAAATCTCATCCTTTGATTTAGCAATGTCTCCTTCCATGTTGCGATGTCTACGATGGTCACTGAGCTTGCCGAAGTGCGCGCTACGCCTACGCCTGATTAAGTTCTGCTGTAAATATTTAAACAAAACTCATCCAATGGATATAGGTGATATTCTAAAACTTGGTATGAAGGAAACAACACAGAGATTAAAGCCGCACAGGATTTAATTGCAGCATAGGTAAGTTAAATGGCAAAGGTAGCGTTGCTGGTTGGAATCAGTGAGTATGAGCCAGGGCTGAACCCTTTGCCCAGTGCAGTTAGAGATGTGGAAGCAGTGTGTGAGGTGCTGCTGCATCCAGAGATGGGCGGATTTGCTGCGTCAGATATTATACTGCTAAAAAATCCTGAGCGACAAGCTGTAGAAATGGCGATCGAAACGCTGTTCTCCGGTCGGCACAAAGATGATTTGCTCCTACTGTACTTTTCAGGACACGGTATGAAAGACGATCGCGGTAGGCTATATTTGGCAACTCGCAACACCAGTAAGACACCGCAGGGCGAATTGATTCGCTCAACGTCGGTGTCCGCCAATTTTATTCACGATCGCATGAGCGGAAGCAGTTGCAGCAAACGTGGCAGACGTTGGGGTTGAGTGAAGGGGATGTGGGAGCGATCGAGAGGCGGATTAATGCGGAGATTGAAACGTATCAAGCAAATTTGCGGCAATATGAGCAAGAGTTTACAGAAGGTGTTCAGCAAGAATATCCGCTCAGTGCTTTCAAACGCTCTCAACTAACGCAACGTCATCAAGGGTTGAATCTGACTGCTGAGGATGTGGCTGCAATTGAAAATCCAATTATTGCTGCGATCGAGGAACATCGGCAAAAGCTGCAACAGTATGAACAGGTGTTTAAAGAGTCAATTCAGTTTGAATATCCTCCTAGTGATCTCACTCGTGAAGAACTACAGCGATTTCAACGAATTTTAGAACTAAATGATGCGGATATTTCTGCACTGGAAGCAATTATTATTCAATCATCTTCAGAAGCAGAATACCGGAAACAGCAAGAGAGAATCAGACAGCAACAAGAGGCAGAAAAACAACAGCAGCTAGAGGAAGTAGAATATCGCCAAAAATTACAGCAGTATGAGCAGGAATTAATTAAAACAATTAAAGCAGGAAATTCCCTTGATAGTGATGATGTTCGGCAGAGGTTAAGGCAATTTCAACGGACTCTAGGACTTAAACAAACGGACATCACTGCAATTGAAACCACAGTTTTAGCAAGCCAAGTATTGATTAAACCTCCGATTCAGCAGCCAAGACCTGCTCAACCCACTCAATCGGCTCCAGAGCGAATTACCCGACAAAAGTTTTTGAAGTGGGCTGGCTTTGGAAGTGTAGGTTTAGTGATAACAGTAGTAGGTAGTGAAATTTTTAAGGGTCAATCACCGACACCTGAATCTACTGATCAACCTGCTAACAAATCGATAACTATTTCTGTAGCGGAACCTAAATATATTCCCCCTACTGAAGGAGCGTCTAAAGCATTTGGATTACCGTTGTGGACGATTGAGTTTGAAACGGTAACGGTAGATGAAAAGGGACAGGTAATTAAACGAGATTCTAACAAGCAAGCTAAGTTCTTCAAGGAGAACTTAGGCAATGGCATAACTCTGGAGATGGTTGAGATTCTTGCTGGTTCATTTAAGATGGGTTCACCATCAGGGGAAGAGGCAAGAGAAAAAAATGAAGAACCACAGCACACTGTGAATGTGCCTGCTTTTTTTATAGGCAAGTTTGAAGTGACTCAGGAACAGTACCAGCAAATAATGGGTAGCAATCCGTCCAACTTCAAGGGAGCAAAACGTCCTGTAGAGAAAGTGTCCTGGAATGATGCAGTAGAATTTTGCAAAAAGCTGAGTCAAAAGACTGGGCGCAAATATCGCCTACCTAGTGAAGCAGAGTGGGAATATGCCTGTCGTGCAGGAACAACGACACCATTTCACTTCGGCGAGACTATTACAACTGAGTTAGCCAACTACAATGGGAATTACACCTACGCTTCTGCACCAAAGAGCAAATCTCGTCAAGAAACAACAGAAGTTGGAAGTTTTCCACCCAACGCCTTTGGATTATACGATATGCATGGGAATATCTGGGAGTGGTGTCAAGATACTTGGCATGACAGCTATAAAGGAGCGCCTAGTGATGGAAGTGCATGGATAGGTAATAATCTAGAGCAAATTCTGCGGGGCGGTTCCTGGTTCGACGATCCTCGTAACTGCCGTTCCGCGTATCGCTACAACCTCACGCGCGACGACCTCTACTACGACACTTTTGGTTTTCGTATTGTGTGCGCTGCCGGGAGGATTCTTCAGTAGCCCTTTACACTTTAGCTCTTTTGCCCTCTACCCTTCTTTCCTTTACCCTTTTTGAGTGTAGCGAAGCGGAACGATCTAATTTTTTTAAAAAACGTGTAAATTGCCCTGTATGTATCTCCTTCAAAATCATCTACAATTTCTAAAACCCCAGTGCCTGTAAATCCATGCAAAGGTTTTGCGTCAGGATGCTTTTCACCATGTTGTGCTAAATCCAGAGCATAACCCATTACATCTTGCACATCTTCAGGGAAATCTTTTAAATCATCAAGAGCGCTTGCAATCCATTTGAGGGGTTTTTCTTGTTTTTCACTCATGTAATGCTAATAATAGCATATTAAAGTATAAGCGATGCCTACGGTGGTCACTAGCTACATTGAGAGTATTACTAGATGAAAACATTAGAGTGAGAGCAAAACAACTAGTGGTCTGTCAGAACCAAATTTGTGCATGAACACCGTGTTTCGACTTCGCTCAACACTCGTTCATCTGTGGGTTGAGCGAAGTCGAAACCCACAACCTTAGACTTGACAGACCACTAGAACAACAAGGGATTAAAGCCATTGATGCTCTCCACGTTGCTTGTGCCGAAGCTTCTCAAAGTGATTATTTTATCACTTGTGATAAGAGATTAATCAATCGCTGTCAAGGTTTAACACTCAAAGCAATCAACCCGACTGATTTTATTTTTGAGATCGAAGATGACAATTAAAGTTATTAACGAACAGCAGAATTTCCAAGAAGTAATGCAGGTACTTTTTACACATTTAGAGCCATCCAAGGTGATGAGATTTTGGGCAGGTTGTAAATTAGATGAAGGTGATTATTTACAACTAAAAGAAAAGCTATTTGCTCAAGATAATGTTGATATTTTGTATGAAAAAATTCAAGCCTATCAAGACATGGAATGAAATATCGGATGAACCAAAAGCTTACCCAAGCGATCGCTAATAAGCTAAAACACATCTAATTTGCATATTAAAATTTTCTCAATATCTTGTGGGGTGGGCATCTTGCCCGCCCTGATTATGCAACTTGAACGCCGATTAGCTTACTAAGATAAACCAAGCTAAGGGTAGAATCAGGGCGGAAGGTCATAACAAGAGGGTTAATTATAGATGCAAAAAAAATATACTAAGTCGTGGTTGGATAATGATACAGTAGCAGCCTGGATTTTTCTCACACCAGCACTAGTTTTGCTGGGCGTTTTTATCATTTGGCCGATCGCGTATTTGTTCTATCTCAGTTTCACTGCTGGTAGTTTCACTTTAAAAGGTACTTATTGGATAGGCTTAAAAAACTATTGGCGCTTGCTACTTAACCCTGATTTTTGGCAAGTTCTGGGTAACACCTTTTATTTTAGTGTTGCCACCATTATTCCCAGTTTAGTTATCTCCTTGGGATTGGCAGTGTTATTAAACCGCTCCATTCCCTTACGTGGCATCCTGCGGAGTGCCTATTTTCTCCCTTCAATCATCTCACTGGTGGCAGCCGGTTTGGGATTTCGCTGGCTGTTTCAAACATCAGGGCCAGTTAATGGACTTTTAGATTTTTTTGGCATTGCGCCCATACCCTGGCTAGGAGATACATTTTGGGCAATGCCGGTAATTATTTTAATGAGCATTTGGAAACAACTGGGTTTCAATATGGTGGTTTTTTTAGCAGGGTTGCAAGCAATTCCTCCCAGTCGTTATGAAGCAGCAGATTTGGATGGAGCAAATGCTTGGCAACAATTTTGGTATATTACTCTGCCTGGATTGCGTCCGACTGTCATATTTACAATCATCACTACCGCGATTTTTACGTTGCGGAGTTTTGAGCAAGCTTATGTGATGACTGGCGGTGGCCCACTGAATTCGACTAATTTGCTAGTTTACTACATTTACCAAGAGGCTTTTGCTCAATTTGATTTTGGTTATGCAGCTGCCGCCGCGACGGTGTTACTAGCAGTGACGCTGGTACTAGTTTATTTGCAATTGCAAACTTGGGGAGAGGAGTAGGGGTTTTTCAAGTTTCTACTTCTTATATAGGCTGCGATATTCCCAAGGATTGACAAATTTAGTATCACTCCAAACGCCGAGTCGTTGTTCCTTCGCTTCAGTTTCGGCTTGTTGAACTAAGTCTTTACTAGGACATTTATTTAAATAGGGACGATACACTTTTGCTAAACCTTCTTGCAACAATACTTGTTGTACAAAAGTGCCATTTTTTAAACGGACTTCGGCGATTTTACGCCCATAGCGATCGCTATCTGTGATATTCAAAGTCACGCGATCGCCTCCTTGTTGTACCAGTTGTTGCACCCGTTCTTGGGCTTTTACACCCCAAGTAAATTGATTGCGATCACTAGTGCGTTTACTCTGCTTTTCTTTGTTAGTATGAGCTATCTCTGGCGCATCTACACAAGCAAAGCGCACGGTGAAATTTTTACCGTTAGTATCTTTAACTACTATAGTATCCCCATCACTCACTCGCTCAACCGCGTCTCCAGAAGTACCGACAAAGCGATCGCAGCCCATCAAACCCCAAATTATGATAGTTGCAGAAAGCCAAAATCGCACTGGTTTAGTTAATTTCTCCATCCAAACTCACCTGCATTACCTCTGTGGGATGATACTAGCAAAATGACAAGATATATTTGTTAACTGTTGACATAATAAGAATTGTAACCTTCCAATTGTCAGGGGGAATTTCTGATGAACTTCTTGACTCACGTTCTGCATCTAGCTGGTTCAGGTGCTTTTGCCTATTACTCTGCTGCTCAAATTCGTGATTCTAAAACCCGCCCCAACATCCTTGCAGGGTTTTATTTTGCCGAATCTGGCTCTGTGCCATTTTTATCTGCACTTAGCGATCGCGCCGCAGCCGAGGGCGATACATGGCTAGCCGAAAAACTAGCAAAACACGCATCAGATGAAACTAGGCATGGTCAAATTTTTGCCCACGCCTTACAACAATTGAATAAACAAGTTATAGATTTTAAGCGTCAACCTCAAACTACATCTACAAATAAATCACAACAGCGTAGTCCATTTTTTGCAGCATTCTTTGAGGGCTATACCCAAGAACAGCTAAAACCTGCTGTTATTGACTGGGATGTGTTTATGGCTAGCACATATATTTTGGAGTTAGATGCTAGCAAAGACTTTGCGCGAATGGCGAAAGTATTACCTGATAACGAGTCAACCACTCGTAACTTGAAGTTAGGAATGCTTTGTATTGCCCAAGATGAAACTGGACACGCTGCTTATCTCTATGAAGCGATGATGCGACGGATGTCTGCGAATCAAGTGCAAAAACTTGTAGATATGTGGCGAACCCGCAAGGTAAACGCCGTGTTGGCAATGGTTGGCGGTATTCTCCAGCGTAATGGTGAAACGCGATCGCTAGTCCAAGATAGTGCGCCGTCGGAAATCGATTCTGAGTTGGTAGCTACGTAATTATAGATATCTTGAGTATTTAATAATCAAATACCCCTGGCTTTAACTTTCGTTAGCCAGGGGTTTTTATTTTTAATTTATTTAGATATTCTCTTTTTTTCCCCTCTAAGCTGTTACGTATACAACTTGCATTATCAGGGCGGGCAGGATGCCCACCCTACAATCATCTTGAAAAAATATTAGTGCAAATTAAAGGCGCAACAGCTTATTACAACCCACATTCCACAGGCGCGATCGCAAAACATTGGATTTAAATTTAATATTTTAAAAGTTAACCTAGCTACACCCTAATTCATAGATATGCCTAACAAACGGTTATTAACTTGATCAGTTATTCTGCCAGCAATATAATCTGTTTATTCCCGCTAACGTTTACTAATAAAGGTTTACCGATTTTTTAAAAAATATTAAATCTTTACTAAAATTGGAAAAAATTAACTGGAAAAACCATTGATAAATTTGAGAATTAGCCCTATTGTACTCTAACGCTCTTTAATCACTCTTACCAGAGAATAAAGTCAAACTTATTAAGATACAAGGCTTTTGACCAAAAAATCATGATTAATAGCATTGTGTTAGAAAATAAAAACTTCAACCTTCTTACTATATGAGGTTTAAAAGTTAGCTTCTATTTTTAGTTGGCGAGAGTGATGGAAGAAAGTTAACATAGCCGGGCTTCAAACTATTAACAATTGTGGTAAAAACTAATAACTCTACCAGCGCGTCTGTTGCACAGAAGGATGATTATCCAGGACGTGCCTACTTTATTCGGCATGGTGAAAGCACCAGTAACGAACGCAACATTTTTGCAGGAGTACTGGATGTTGACCTCACTGCATTTGGTAGGTTACAGGCACGTCGTGCAGGTGCTGACATTAAGAAAAAAGGCATCAAGTTTGACGCTGTATATGTCTCTCACATGAGACGGGCGCGGCAAACTTGTGAAATCGCCCTCGCTGAAAGTCAGGCGCTAAAGTCGCCCGATATTTCTGTTGAGATTGACCATCGAATTAGCGAGAAATCCTTTGGCATTTTTGCAGGTCGTAACCTAAATCTACTTCGTCTTGCCCTTGGCTACGAAGGCTTTGAGGAAATGTTGCATTCCCATAACGAAGCACCTCCGGCTGGCGAGAAGATTGCCCAAGTTTACGGACGCGCTGCTTCTTTCTATGACGAACGGATTGTACCGCACTTGGAACGGGGTGAAACTGTTTTAGTAGTATGCCACCAATATGTATTGGAGCCTTTAGCACTTTATTTAAGCGATTTACCACCCACTGCTTATGAACACTTGAAACTCCCTAATGGTAAAGCTCTCAGTGGTGAGGAGCTAATCAAGTTTCGTGACAAGGAATCTGGCGGTGCAGCTTCGGTGCGTAAACAGATCAACGATCTGTCAATTATGTGGGCAATTTTGCTCTATGCTGCTGCGTTCTTACTGGGATGCTTGGTAAGGGCAATCAGCGCCTCCTCAGTCGGAATTCCCTCAGAGCTATTTCGAGCGCTAATCGTTGCCTGTCTGGCGGCTTCAACGTTTTATACTTACCTGGACATTGACTTTGCCGCGAGTAAACGCAAAGTAACTTCAACAGTGAAGTATATAGTCTACGCCTGGATGTTGGTGAGATGGGTAGTTGGGCTACTTTTAATATTTTCTGGAATCTTGTATCAAAATCCGGAAGATTTGTACAAAGTTATGTGGGTGCTTTTTTGGATGGTTCCACCCGCCCTTACTTCCCCAGTTTTATCGGTACTCTGGGGCGGTAATCTCTATCCCTCGGCTATCTTATCAAGGACGTTATCAATCATCGCTCCAGCTGCACTGATTGTGACATTTGGCTTGGCAAAACAATTACCAATTAACAGTTCAAGCCTGATATTTTTCGGTGTCATTCTAATTGTTGGTTTGGCAATACCGGGAGCGATCGCTCAAATTTGGCGTGACAAATCTCCTGTTGAATCAAATCACCACAGTAAGAACTGGAAATTTATTGGAGTGCTTGCTGTCGCATTAATGGCTTTGGCAACTGGGTTTCAGTTTACACCATCAACATTTATCAGCGATTTATTTTTCTCAACGGATGCAACGCGATCGCTAGCTTGTTTGCAACAACTGGCAGTGGCAACATTAGTCTTTATCTTAATGCGCGTCTTTGCCGTATTAACTTCAGTGTTTACAAAAGACAAGCTGAATAAGGCAGAAGCCAGGGATGCTTATATCCTGCTTGTTAATCCCAACTTTTTCCTTTGGGCTGCTCTTTTCCTCGGAGTTAGTGCAACTGCAAATCCTGACGCGATCAAATATGCAATTTTTTGGGCAGCACTGGGATTCTTCTGCATACCACTCGTTGAGCAGATATTGTTTATGAATTCATTTGGTAATGAATTATTGCGAGAAACACTGCGTTCTTCGAGAATGGCAACAGAAGATGTGAGAAAACTGTTCCAGGAATTGGATACAGATGGCAGCAATGCACTTGATAGAGACGAGATTATGGAGCTTTTAGGTCGAATAGAAGATATGACAACAGGCGAACGTAGCTCTGAAGATGTCAGGAGGTACGTAACTGATTATCTTTTCAATATTCTTGATGCCGATAAAAATGGCACAGTCGATTTGCAAGAGTTAGAAGAGTATGTATCAACCTACGGGTTAGTTGCTAACCTGAATGTTGTCTCTGCTGGTGCATCCCCGGTAACAATTTAATTTGCTCTTGCAGGGCGATCGCATCTTAATTAGTCTTGACAAAAACCTTGGTTAATCTATCAACATTTTTAAATTCATGCTGACAGATAAAGCCCTTATTTCTACATCCGCATCAACCTTTGTTGTATTTACATCTGATGCTCAGTATGCACCTGCTGTACAATTGATGAGTTTGCTAACGGATCTGGAGTTTTCAAAAGTTCGGGCATTAAAACGTTTTGGTGTTGTAGCATCAACAAATTCAGCCATTGAATGGGTGAATATCAACACTGTCTCTCCAGATATTGTTCAAGAATATTTTCGTGGTGCTGAAACTGCATTTGTGTTTATCATGCCCACAGATTTGTCGGATATTACTCAGCTGACGCGCTCAATGCTAGAGATGGCAACAGAAGCAGGAGTCCGCCGTTTCGCGTGGGTTGCACCTGCTTGTCCTACCGGAGGTGAACTAAGCGATGTCTATCGACAAGACGCTCTGCATCTACGCCTGACTGAAGCTGCAAATCTTGTGCGTGACTCTGGGTTAGAGACTTTGGTTTTATCTCATGCACCCTTACTGTCTGATTTGCTGGAGCAAAAGAAAGAATTAAAATTCCGTCGCACCCTATCTTTGCCACTGGGCAACAGCAGTTTACCTTGGTTAGCACCAGAGGTAATTGCCCAGGCATTGTCTAAATGGACGCTGGGTGAATTGAATCACGAACCGCCAGAACTTTTGACAGGTGCGACGCAACTCAGCGGACAGGATATTGCCAAAGGACTATCGGATGTACTGACGCAGACTATGAATACGCGGCAGTTTGCTCAACTACGATTTCAGGCGATCGACCTAGATCAAAGTGGACAGATTGATCCAGAAGAACTGTTTCCCTATCTGTTGGATTTGGGATACAGCCACGACGATGCCCAAACAATTTTGCAACAGGCAGACACAGACAACAGTGGGACAATTGATTTTGAGGAATTTATTCAGGGCTTAGAAGAACATCTCAACAAAATTTTGGCAAAGGTGCCGACTGAGGTGCGTTACTTTGACGTGCCAGCAGGAGCAGCATTGCACGACTGGATGGTAAGCGGTATGAGCGATAAGGCAGCCCAGTCCCGCTTAGAGTGGCTCAAGACATTGAATCAGTATGGATTGCCAGAGCAGGGACAAGCCGTAACCGAATGGCTGAATTTACCCAATCCTTCTCTAACAGATTGGGCTAGCCAAAATATTTTGGAATTGATCAACGTCTACATTCTGCCAGGGCGAGGCATTCTTACCGTCAGCGAAGGATTGCTGGAAGGAAGACCTGCACTCATCACCCGTTTGCTGCAAGCTAATAACAGAATGCTGATTGGTCAGCGCAGCCTTGATGGTGAACTGTTGGAATGGCGCTGGGCAGATGAGGATATCAGCAAGATTGAGGAGGTACGCTATACAGCAGAAAACGGCGGTGAACGAGTCCTCAAATTAAGAGACAGCAAGCTGGCTAGCCTTTCTGTTAAAGGACGTTGGGCAGGGCGGCGGTTGGCAATTCAATTATTTTTTCAAGATGAACCTTTGCCACGTTGGCAGGTTGCTTTGTTCCGAGAACTAGGAGAATTGCAAATTGAGGAAGCCATAACGCTGGGTTCGGATAGCGATATTGTTTGCAACTGCACAAAGACCACCTGTGGTAAGGTGCGGGAACTGATCGAGACAGGTCTGGATACGCTAGAAAGAATTGTTGAACAAACCCAAGTCACAATGGTTTGTGGCAGTTGCCAACCCCTAATTGAAGAAATGCTGGGTTCCGCAAGTCTGGCGGTTGCTGAACTTATTGTTAAACAAGACTTAGGACGAAAGATGGTGTCCTTGCAGTTTCGTCCGGTGTATGAACAAATCGTTGCTTCTAAACCAGGACAACATATTTTGATTCAAGGGCGGGTTGATGGAAATTGGGTGACTCGCGCTTATACTTTGAGTTCACCTGCCGAGCAAACAGAGCAGTATGAAATCACAGTTAAACGTGAGGAGTTAGGATTATTTTCACGGTGGTTATCCGATCGCGCCGATGCAGAAGCTTTAGTCCGTATTTCGCAACCACGCGGTGAGTTTGTCTTAGAAGATGAACAGCCCGTTGTCTTCTTTGCCGGAGGAATTGGTGTAACCCCAGCGATCGCGATGATGCGAACCCTTGCCCGTCGCGGCGATACTCGTTCATTTCACCTTGATTGGTCGGCTCCTCATAACGAAGATTTCGTCTTGAAGTCAGAATTAGAAGAACTCACTGCTGCTCACCCGAATTTAACCTTCACCCTGCGAGCAACGCGATCAGGTAGTAGGCTAGATGCGGCAGCAGTACAAAATCTCTATCCCTATGTTGAGGGAACAGTTGCCTTCATGTGCGGTCCTCAGCCCTTCATGGATGCAATGCGAGACTATTTGCGACAGTCAGACTGGCAAGATACTGCCATTCGTCAAGAGTTATTCTCCTCGAAGTTGGATGAGGAGGGCAAAGCTAAAGCTCCCGTCCGGCAGGTAATTCAACTAGCAGGAGGCATTACCCCGATTGAGCAATACAGTATATATGTTGAGCCGATCGCCTCGGTGATGCAAGAAGCAGAAGTATTTCTCAAGCAATGTTACTTAGAACAAGGGTTAGCGGAAGTATTCACGCCGCGCTGGCAAGAGGTAAAAGCTGCCATTGAGCAGACAGGAACCTACGAACACACTTACGATGAACTAGCATACGGCACAAAGCTAGCTTGGCGCAATAGTAACCGCTGCTTGGGACGGAATTTTTGGCAAAGCTTGCAACTCCGCGATATGCGACATCTGCAAACCGAGGAAGAGATTTTCCAAACTCTGGTGGAACACATTAAGTTTGCCACCAATAATGGCAATTTGCGATCAAGCATTACCATCCTCAGTCCTTACCTGAAGATTCGGCTATGGAACGGTCTGATGCTGCGCTATGCAGGTTATCGGCAACCAGATAATTCAATTTTGGGCGATCCTGCCAACGTGGAGTTGACTGAGCAAGCACTGAAATTTGGTTGGACTAAAGAATCTCGAACCCGGTTTGATCTACTACCGTTAATTATCCAAATAGGAGAACGAGAGCCGAAATGGTTTGAAATTCCACCAGAAATTGTTATGGAAGTTCCTCTTTCCCATCCCCGCTATGACTGGTTTGAGGAATTAGGACTGAAGTGGTTTGCTTTGCCTGCGGTTAGTAATATGATGCTCGATATGGGCGGTATTCAATACCCTACACCATTTAACGGCTTCTACATGGGTGCAGAAATTGGAGCAAGAAACTTTAGTGATATTGATCGCTACAACATGCTGCCAATTGTTGCCGAAAAGATCGGCATAGATTGCAGCGAAACAATGACACTGTGGAAAGATTTAGCTTTAGTAGAACTAAATGTGGCTGTCCTGCACTCCTACAAAAAATATGGTGTCAGGATACTTGATCACCACGCATTAACCGCTTCCTTTATGCAGTTTCTAGATGAGGAAAAACAGTGTGGTCGTCATGTTTATGGCGATCGCATTTGGCTGATTCCACCAATATCAGCTTCCACGACTCCGGTGTATAACGTAGAGTTTGAAAATCGTCTTCTGAAACCTAATTATTTCTATCAACGTGACCCCTGGCAAACAGAATCTGCTGCTGCTAAGTGTCCATTCCATCATCAGGCTTAAGCAGGCAAAAGGGGTTTAAGGGGGGTAAGGGTATAAGGGAAGATTTATTTTCTTTTATACCCCATACCCATACACCTCTCTTTCTCTAAATTTTCATACGTAAGTCCTAAATATTTTGGGTATAGGTGCGTTCGTTATGAGCTATGACAAGAATTGGTTTAAATTAGTCCTGAATTTCAGAAGTTCTGTTATTTGGGATATTAAGTATCAGGTGGCAGTAACTATGATCATTGCTCTGATCATCACGCTCATATATGAAAAAGGAGGATACACAAAATTAAGTCAGCCGACTTTAGCCGGATTGATTCCGGGGATTGTACTCGGCTTGCTGTTAGTTTTCCGCACGAACACTGCCTATGAGAGATTTTGGGAAGGTTGGCAGATTGGCGGGATGACAATATTTACAGGTCGTAATTTATCTCGGCAAATATGGATGAATATCATCGTTAAAAGTTTTGAAGATAAAGAAAAGAAAGCTTATCATCTGCGGTTAATTGCAGCATTTTTTGTTGCTATGACACAACATTTGCGGCGAGAAGGAGTAGACGATCGCCTGAAATGTCTTTTAGCTCCAGAACATTCTTTGCAATTGAAAAATGTCAGCAATATGCCACTCAAAATCACCCAATGGATTGGGGCATATTTAGCTCAACAATACAGCCAGCAACACATAGATAGTATTCAATTTGCCGCCCTCAACCGTTTACTCGACCAATTAGTTGAATGTTTATCGCGTTGCGAACGCATTCTCAATGCACCAATGCCTAAAGCTTATTCAATACATTTACGGCATTTATTGATTTTGTATTGTTTTGCCTTGCCTTTTCAAATGGTGAAAGATTTACATTGGTGGACAGTACCAGTTGTTGGTGTTGTGGCTTTCGTGTTATTTGGTATTGAAGCCATTGGCTTAGAGATTGAAAACCCATTTGGTTACGATGCCAATGACATTCCTTTAGATAGTCTTTGTCGCAAACTACATAACGATATTGAGGAGTTAATTGCTGCTGATGAAGATGCGAGCGCAGCTTTTCACAATTCCCATGTAAGCTAACAATCTTTCCTTCCTATTAATTCTCCAGCATAGCTGCCTTTATTCAACCATAATTCTATGACTGAATCAATTGATATAACGACTACTGAAACATCAACAATCTCTGCTATATTCACAAGTATTCTCAAACAAGTTTGTGAAGAAACAGAGTGGGAGTATGGCGAAGTATGGCTTCCTAAAACAGACACAATTTTGGAACTAAATCCAGCTTGGTACGTTAGTTCACGGGTGAGGGACAATCGGCAAGTTGCCTGGGGGCAGTTCTGGCATTGTAGTGAAAGCTTTATCTTGCGTTTAGGTGAAGGATTGCCTGGACGAGTTTGGGAAAGTCAAACTTCGGAGTGGATTGCCGATGTCTCTGCTGAATCCAAATCCTATTTTTTACGTAATCAAATTGCTAAAGCTTTTGGCGCTAAAGCTGGCTTTGGGATACCTATAGTAGAGAGAAATATCGTAGCTATCCTTGTCTTTTTCATGTCGGAAATTTGGGAGCAAGATAGGTCAATGATCGCAGCAACCGAGGCGATCGTTAGGCGGTATGCAAAGTGTGGCGCAGGTACTACTTTTAGGAATGAAGATGACCATTGAATTTTTAGCAGATTAATACAATTACTTATCTATAAAATTAACAAATAAAGTTAATTTAATGGCTGTTTGTAAAGCTAACTTCTTGAAAAAAGAGTTAAAAGAAAAACACAAAATTGGTTGAAACTTACTTTACAGCAGGAACCGCAGTCATATCAATAGTTGTAGCCATATATCGCGCTCTGCGACCTCCTAATTGTACTTTTATTACAGGTGATAAAAAGATACATATAATTTAAAAGTTTGTGGTATTTTTAGTTTAAGTCTATTATTTTTTCAAGGAGTAATCCATGCTAACTGAACTTCAGACGAAGAAATTGACCTATTATTTTCATGCATTTGACGTAGATAAAAATGGGTCTTTGGAAAAGTCCGACTTTGATAAAATTGTCAATGGTTATGCAGAAGCTTACAAGATAACGCAGGATTCAGAAACCTACCAATATATTTCCTCAACTTATGGTAAGCGCTGGGATGTTCTTGCAAAAGAGGCAGACACAAACGCAGATAATAAAGTGTCTTTAGATGAGTGGCTTTCCTATCAAGACAAGTTACTGAACGATCCCAAAAGTGACTTTCTCTGGCTGAGAGTAGCAAGCATGTTTATCGATATTCAGGATATAGATAAGGACGGTACATGGAGTCTTGAAGAATATAAAATTATGTACAAAATTCACGGAGTTGGTGATGATAGTTTAGCCGCAGAAATTTTTTCCAAGCTTGATTTCGATGGGGATGGCAAAATCAGCAAAAATGACCTCATGAATCTAGTTGCTGATTTCTACTTGAGTGACAACCCACAAGCGCCAGGTAACTTGTTCTTTGGTGCCTACGAGTAAGCTGACACTTAAAAATTCAGATCAAGGATGAGAGGAATTGGCTGAGAACCTGATTTCATCAGGTTCTCAGCCAATATCTATCTCCACTCCAGGCAATCCCCACCTAAAAAATAAAGAACAAATATTCGACATTTACCCTTAAATGCCAGTAAATTATGGAACTTTTTGAATCAATTTTCAAATTTTTACTTTTGATATCAGTCGGAACTACCGCACTTTTTTCTTACCTATGTATTAATAAAATGTGGACGCGCAAACATGATCCACTAGTGGCGGAGAGCATTTCGCCAATTGCTATGGCTATGTGGATCTCCGTTTCCTTACCTTTTGTTCTTAACTATACTTTACAAAATAATTGGCGGGTGGCATTAACTTATTTTCTTAGGTTAATCTTCTTTATTGTTTTCTTTTTAGTGTCGATTGGGTTTTGGGTAAAAGACCGTCAGCATAAAGGAATTTGGCAGAAATTTATTAAAGCTTTAAAACAAGAAGCAAATGAATCAACTAACTTAATCAAAGCTCTAAACCACCCATCGCGAAAAAAAGAATTGCTGAACATTTTATATCGCGTTGCGTGGCTGGATGATGAACTCAACGAAAAAGAACGGGAATATATCCAAATGTTTGCCGATAGTTGGGAGATTGATACTAGCTATCTTTTCAATGAACCTCCACCAGAAAAGGGTATTGAGAAACTTAATAAAGTTCGTGAGGAAGTAATAGCTTACTTAGCCCTCCAGCCGTCAAAAGAACAAGCTCAAAGTCTCAGCGATGTAGTGCAGGCATTAATTAATATAGATGAGCGCGTTACCAAGGAAGAGGAATTAATCGGAGCGGAAATATCTGGTATGCTCATTAACTATGCCAGTCAAGAAAAAACGGCTTTATGCAGGGTAATCATTCATCCTACTAATCAAAAAGAGCAAGAAAGCCTTCTGGCTCTTGTGCCAAGCGCTAAAGAGGAATATATATTAGGCAATCCTGCTTTCATCGTTGCTACTTTCCAGACTGCTCCCTATGCAGAAGCTTTTAGTGAAAATTACCGAGAACAAGGCTTCTTTACGATAGTACAAACTTACAATGCCCGCTTATAAAGAAGCCGAAAAATTAACAGTTTTTGGTCATTCGTTCACTTTTATCTAAAATTTAGAAAAATATGGAAGTTTTGCAATCTATTTTGAAGGGAATACTTTTAATATCAGTAGCGATTACTGCTCTTATTACCTATTTAACTATTAATAAGATGTGGAACCGCAAACATGAAGTTACAGTAGCGCAAAGTAATTCAGTATTTGCCCAAATTTTAGCTATTTTTACTACCTTACCATTTCTTATATATTATAGTGTACATGGTGATATAAAGATAGCATTAGATAACTTTATTAGGCTTTTTCTATATATTTTCTTATTTTTAGTCGCCATTGGGTTTTGGGTGAAAGACCCTCAGCATAAAGGAATTTGGCAGAAATTTATCAAAGCTTTCAAACAAGAAGCAAATGAATCAACTAACTTAATCAAAGCTCTAAACCACCCATCGCGAAAAAAAGAATTGCTGAACATTTTATATCGCGTTGCGTGGCTGGATGATGAACTCAACGAAAAAGAACGGCAATATATCCAAATGTTTGCCGATACTTGGGATATTGATACTAGCTATCTTTTCAATGAACCTCCACCAGAAAAGGGTATTGAGAAACTTAATAAAGTTCGTGATGAAGTGATAGCTTACTTAGCCCTCCAGCCGTCAAAAGAACAAGCTCAAAGTCTTAGCGATGTAGTGCAGGCATTAATTAATATAGATGAGGAGATTACCAAGGAAGAGGAATTAATCGGAGCGGAAATATCTGGTATGCTCATTAACTATGCCAGTGAACAAAAAACGACTTTATACGGGGTAATGATTCATCCGAAGCAAGAACAGCAAGAAAGTTTTCTGGCTCTTGTGCCAAGCGCTAAAGAGGAATACATACTAGGCAATCGCGCTTATGTTGCCGGAATTTTCCAGACTCTTCCCTATGCAGAAGCTTTTAGTGAAAATTACCGAGAACAAGGCTTTTTTACCATAGTACATAAGTACAATACTACAGCAGCCTGAGTTTGATAAGTCTAATCGTCATATTTGAATGTAATGTCTAAAGCAGGTTTAAGTAATAAGTTGGCGGTTTTTGGTCGTTATGGCTACGGTTATTACAGTAACACTACCTTCGGTGATCTCAATCCTCAATACTGGATGGCGGGTGTTGCATTCCGAGACTTATTGAAGCCGGGAGCTTTAGCAAGTATTTCAGCAGGTCAGCCCTTTATTGAAGGTAATATTGGCAACGCTACTCAAACTAACTTTGAAGCATTTTATAACCTCCCGTTTAATGATCGTATTCGGGTGACACCTCTAATTCAAGTGATTACCAATGCTGCCAATCAGGATACTAACGGCACTATTATGACAGGGACGTTAAGAACAGTCTTTTCTTTTTAGCCAAATACAATATATCCAAATGTCTAATCAGAGAAATAAGCCAAAAAATATCAAGAAAATTTATATGCAATTATTCAAGAAATTAAGTATAAAGACAAAACTCATAGTCATGTTGCTGGTAGTCAGCGTTTGCGCTATGCTCGCAAGCACCTTTATATGCTCTAGTACTGGTCAATCTATTCTGACAGAAAAAGTCTTCAACCAATTAACCAGCCTTCGGGCTGCCAAAACTTTTCAAATCCAAGATTATTTTGAAACCCTTTACAACCATAGCCAGACTTTAAGCGAAGACCTGACAGTGGTCGCGGCTATGCAGGAGTTTAAGACGGCTTACGGCGAACTTGAAAAATCAACAGTACCAGCGGATTTTGACAAAAAAATTGATACCTACTACAGTAAAGAATTTCTAACCAGACTGGCGCGAACTAACGAGGGTTCGCCCATTCTGGCATCTTACACCCCAAAAACAGCCGCTGCCCGTTACCTACAGTACTACTACACCGCCGCTAACCCCAACGCCGTTGGCAAGAAACTTCTCCTTGACGACCCAGGCGATGCCAGTTCCTACAGCCACGTTCACGCCCGCTACCACCCGATTTTTCGCAATATAGTTGAAAAATACGGTTATTACGATATGTTTTTGATCGATCCCGAAGGAACAGTTGTCTACACGGTTTTTAAAGAAACCGATTTTACCACAAACTTCACCAACGGTCCTTACAACGAAAGTAATCTAGCAAAAGCGATCGCTGCTGCACGACAAGCAAAGGGAAAAGGCTATGTGAAAATAGTAGATTTTAAACCATACAGCCCTTCCTACGGTGCGCCTGCGGCTTTTATCGCTGCCCCAATCTTTAACGGCTCCCAATTCATTGGTATTTTGGCGTTCCAGCTTCCGGTTGACAAAATTAACAATGTGATGACTGGCAACAAACATTGGAAACAAAATGGTCTGGGCGATTCAGGAGAAACTTATCTGGTCGGGTCAGATTATTTAATGCGCTCTGCGTCTCGTTTCCAGATTGAAGACCCAAAAGGTCATGCAAAAACTCTAGCCTCTTTAGGTACTGATGAAAAGACCATCAAAAAAATCACAGAGTTCAATACTACAATCCTCCTACAGGAAGTGCAAACAAAAGGAGTGAAAGAAGCGTTGTTTGGGAAAGAGGGAACGCAGGTTATCAACGATTATCGTGATATTCCAGTTTTGAGTTCTTATGCTCCACTAGATATTGATGGCTTGAGGTGGGTGATCTTGGCGGAAATGGATGTTTCTGAAGCCTATGCGCCAATTCACTCGTTTGAAAAAACAGTTTTGATTGGGGCTACTTTAATCATCGCGCTAATCACGGTTGTTGCCATGTGGCTGACCGCAATCTTTGTCAAACCCATCAATACTTTAATTGAAAGCGCTCGTCAGGTGGGGGCTGGGGAATTTGATGCGGTTGTGAAATCGGGTTCGCAAGATGAATTTGGAGACTTAGCTAAGTCATTTAACCAAACGATAGGCAGCCTTCGCGCCGAGACTCAACTAATCGAACAGAAAAATCGTGAAAATGAAGCATTAATCTTAAATATATTTAGTCCTGCGATCGCCAAACGCCTCAAACAGGGCGATCGAGAAATTGCCGATCAGATTTCTAATGTCTCGGTCTTGTTTTCCGACCTCGACCAATTCACCAAGCTGACTCAATCAATATCTCCTCAAGAAGTTGTTAGCTTGCTTAATGAACTGGTAACAGCCTTCGATGAAATGACAGATAAATACGGTTTGGAGAAGATTAAAACTATTGGTGACGGTTACATGGCTGTATGCGGGCTGAGTGTGCTGCGTCTAGATCATGACAAACGCACGATAGATTTTGCTTTGGAAATGCTGTCGTTTGTGCGCCGATTTAATTATGAAAAAGGCTTGCATTTAGACCTGCGGTTGGGCATCAATTCTGGAGATGTGGTTGCAGGCGTGATTGGCAAAAATAAATTGCTCTACGACGTTTGGGGCGATACCGTAAATATTGCCAATCGGTTGAAGTCTGCTTGTCCGCCAGGAGCTATCTTAGTTTCTCAGAATATCTGCGATCGCCTGCACGATCTTTACGATTTTGAGCAGATTGGTGAAATTCAAGAACCTGGAAAAGAAAAGCTAGTAGCTTGGCAACTGAAAAGTTCTAAGCAGACCGTAAGTGTTGGAGCAAAGGAAGTGTATGAGTAATTTAACGTTTTCCAGCGACTGGCACACCTGGGCAATAATTGTGGGATTAGGGTTCCCACTCCTGGTAATTTTACTAGGAGAGGTGATCTATCATCTCAAAAGGCGCGGTAGACCACTGGCGGCTACGCTGCGGGTTGTGAAAAACCTCGTGCTGCCCGTGTTAATACTGATGATTTTGATCAGGAATGTCTTGAAGCTTGATATTAACGGGAATTTTGCCAAGCTCGTTGAAACGCTGTTTTGGATATCTGTTATCTACGCTTCTCTCTCACTATTTAACGTAATTTTATTTGAAGAAGCTGAGGCAAATACATGGCGGGCAAGGATGCCCAAACTGCTGATTGACCTTGCCAGGTTGTTTTTGGTGCTTGTAGGCAGTGCGATCGTTTTGGCGGCAGTGTGGGGTGCAGATTTGGCAGGTCTTGCTACCGGATTAGGGGTTAGCTCGATTGTGATCGGTTTGGCGCTTCAGGACACATTGGGTAGCGTCATGTCTGGCATTGCGCTGCTTCTCGAACGCCCCTTCAGCGTCGGTGATTGGTTGCGTGTTGGCAATAGCGAAGACCAGGCGATCGAAGGGCAGGTAATTGATATTAATTGGCGATCTGTCCGCCTGCTAACTCTCCAACGCCAGGTGATTGTCGTTCCTCATCAGTTCATTGGCAAAGAAATAATCCATAATTACAGCCAACCAGAACGCATTTATAACCAACGCATCAATATTGGTTTCTCCTACGATAGCCCCCCTAACCTCGTGAAGCAGGTACTACAAAGTACTGCACTCGCTACCCAGGGAATATTAGCCGAACCCGAACCAGAGAGCAAAACCACATCCTATGAAGAGACGGCAATTATCTATGAGGTGGAGTTCTTTATCGAAAACTTTGAGGATGTGGAGCAGATACTTGATAGATTTATGACGCGAATCTGGTACGCAGCGCAGCGAAATAACCTGACGCTATATCGCTACCGAGACGAGTATGCTGTGGAAGCTGCTAAATCGGTAGAAAGCGCTTCAAGTAAGTTGGCTCACCTGCATTCAATTCCCGGATTTATGCCTTTAGCTAGAGAGGAGAAAAATTTGGATGACTTAGCCAAAGGGAGTATCTTACAACAGTTCGGTGCTGGCGAGAAAGTCATCCGGCAGGGCGAGCCTGGTAAGGCTTTGTACATTATCATTGTGGGTCAGGCTCTAGTCACCGTCACGAACAAGTTTGGCATGGATTTGGAGGTAATGACTATCTTGGGTGGTGAGTTCTTCGGCGAGATGGCACTGTTTACTGGGGAACCGAGTCCGGTATCAATCACCGCTGTTGGTGATTTGCAAGTTCTTGTTATCTACTCAGATGCTGTAAATACGATGATTGAACGTCAACCAACCTTGGGGCGTGAGATAGGTCAAATTATCGAAGCACGAAGTAAAGCGGTAAGTATGGCTAAACAGGCAGATGTTTCATCCAATGCTGAGGTTGAATTGCCTATTCGGATTTTGAAATAATTGAGGTTCTTCAGTATTCTTAAAGGAATTAAGAAAAATCAGCAAACATTAGTTATGGTAGACCTAAAACAAGTAATAATCAGATAACTAGCGGTACTAACCAGCAAATCTGAGTCAGGTTCTTCCTACAAAAAAACTATGAAAGCTGAAGCAGAAAACCATCACAGGCTGACTTGTGAAGTAGAAACTACCCTAAAGGTGATTGGCGGACGCTGGAAAGTTTTGATTATTAGAGAATTAATGACTGGCATCAAACGGTTTGGTGAGTTGCAACGGGCTTTACCTGGAGTAACGCAAAAGATGCTAACTCAGCAACTTAGAGAAATGGAAGAAGACGGTATTATTCATCGAGAAGTCTATCCTCAAATTCCACCCAAAGTAGAATATTCTCTAACGCCTTTAGGAGAAACTTTGCAGCCAATTCTCTATGCTATGCATGAATGGGCTGTGCAACATTTAGCTCGAAGAAATCACCATTAATATTGAGCATAGGTAATAAATAATAATGGGCAATTCATGAATTGCCCCTACAGCGCAGTTTTGGGTAGTTTATTCATTGCTTTTTAAATATTCAATCGCTGCCTCTAATTTTGAGGGGTAACTTTCAGCAAACCTTTCAAACCAAAGTCCTTCAGACGAAAGTGGATCTACTTTAGCTAACCATTTTTTTGCTTGCACTTTCAAAGCCTCTAATTGTTTAGCTTTGAGTTGTTCTTGTCGAATTTGTTCTTGTTCTAATTCTTGCTGTTTTTTTAACTCAATAGCAGCATCCTCTTCGGCAAAATCAGCCTGAACTTCTGCCAAAAGCTTATCCATAAAAGATGCCGACTTTGGCGATGATGGAATGAACGATTTGGGTGTAGCTGATTTTGACTGCTGCTGTTGTGGTTGTACTTCTTTGTATTCAGTTTGGAGTTGAGCTAATAGCTTATCAATGGAATCCATTTTGGCAATTCCTCTAAATGTTATAGTTAGTCATTAATGGCATTGAGTAGTACTTCCGATAGACTCATATCTTCCATATCTTCCATAGTAATGGTGTCACAGATATCAAACTTCGCACCAGCCCCTTGTAGTTCATCGTCTAAGACTTTCAAAAAACGGGTAGCTTGTGGATCTGTGCCGACTTGAATGAAAGAAATGGCTAATTCTTCATCTCGATCGATGCGGCGAGAAGCTTCAATAATTACCCTCATAACTCCTTTGCGATCGTCCGGTTCTCCATCAGTAACCACTAAAATTGTTTCACCATTTGGCTTTGTTTGACCGGCTGCTTTCCGTTGAAGGTAATCATCAGTTGCATGTTTTAACACACCTGCCAAGTCAGTTGTCCCAGAGGGATCATTTTCTCGGAAAATTTGCGGTACTATGCTGGATGTCACATTTTCGTATCGCTTAAATTTACCAGAAAATACATAAATAGTGATGCCATCGGGGTCAAATTGCTCACACTTACTAGCTAAAGCTAAAGTAGATTCTTGTGCCGCAGCCCATCTAGTTCTACCACCCTTTTGATCTTGGGTTGCCATGCTGCCGCTTTTGTCGATAATCAAGGTATAGTCACGATTTTCTAGCATTATTCAATTCTCCAGTTAAGAGTTACTAGACTATGGGCGATCAACACATTAATCAGTTATTGCGTTCGTCAATACATCTACAAGGCTCATTTCTTCTAAGTCATCTAAAGTGACGGTATCACAAATATCAAATTTAGCACCGACACTTTGTAATTGGTCATCCAAAGCTTTGAGGAACTTAGTTGCTTGGGCATCTGAACCTACTTGGATGATCGAAATTCCTAATTCTTCATCACGTTCCATCTGGCGAGTAGCATGAATGATCACTTCAAACACAGCCTTGCGATCGTCTGGTTCACCATCGGTAATTACTAAAATTGTCTCTCCATTTGGCTTGCTTTTTCCGGCTGCTTTGCGTTGAAAGTAGTTATTGAGTGCATCCTGGAGTACACCTGCTAAGTTTGTCGTGCCAGCAGGGTCATTTTCGAGAAATATCTGGGCGACTTTGGCTGAAGTGACATCATCGTAGCGTTTAAATCTACCCGAAAATACGTAAAGGGTGATGCCATCAGGGTCAAACTGTTCGGCCTTTCTGGCCAAGGCGAGTGTAGATTCTTGGGCGATCTCCCATCTACTTCTACCACCCACTTGATCGGGTGTGGACATACTACCGCTTTTGTCAATGATTAATGTGTAGTCGCGATCGCTCATCATAATCTGCCTCTGATTATTACCCCGTGGTTCTAGTCTAGTCTACGAATTTGACGACACCGTAAGTATTTTAAGGTTTTGTATCAATTATGGTACGCCATAGTTGAGGAATGCGTTGGCGTAGACCGCAGCAGGCATCGCCAAGCGTCTTTGTTCCCACAAAGAACAAAATCTTCCCAGTCCCCAAAACTGAGAGATTGCTTTGGTTGTTGCAACCGTATTGAGTCTGGGAATAATAAATACTACTCATGCTGACACACGGAGCTAAATAAACGTGAGTTCGACAAACCTCTCCCTGTCTTGAACTTTCGTTCAAGTCTGTCCCTTTCCGACTCGGAGAGGGACGGTTTTGTGTAGTAAAACCAGGGATAGATTTCTTTATTGCTCAATTTTAAAGATAAATTCGGGTATGAACCATCCTAGATTCTTAGATAATCCCGCGCCAAAACCAAACACACAGCAGCAAAACTTCTCCCTGGCGTTTCTGCATCAGATGATCAATGGCATATCTGACCCGATTTTTGTTAAAGATCGTCAACATTGCTGGGTATTACTTAATGATACCTACTGTGATTTCGTCGGCCATAGCCGAGAACAATTAATTGGTAAATCAGACTATGATTTTTTTCCGCAAGCAGAAGCTGATGTGTTTCGGCAAAAAGATGAACTAGTTTTCACCACAAATATTACTAATGAGAATCAGCAGCTTTTTACCGATGATCGGGGTATAGTCCATCTCATTTCTACAAAAAAGTCTTGCTTTGAGGATGAGACTGGTAATAAATTTCTGGTGGGTAGTATTCGAGACATCATTTTACAAAATGATATCGCCAAAGAAGTTCTGGATGTGAATGGCAGAGTTACTGTTATTACTGAACTCATGCAAAGCTGTGAGGCACATCAAGAAACCCTAGAAGAACTGCCTCAACAAAACGAACAACTAGCGTGTGAGATCAGCGAACAGCAAGCCATACTGCGCGATATCTCCGACGAGCTTTGCTTACGCCAGCAAGCGGATGAAGATATACACCGCATTAATGCTTTACTCCAAGCTCAACAAGAAGCTGCGATCGACGGGATTCTAATTATTGATGAAAATCGTAAAGTTACATCATTTAATCAGAAATTCTCCAAGTTATGGCAAATTCCGGCGGCAGTGCTTCAAACGCGGGACGATCGCCAACTCGTGGCATGGGTACTAGACCAACTAATCAATCCAGACGAATTTCTGGCTAAGGTGGAGTATCTTTTTGAGCATTTTGAGGAAAGCAGTCGTGATGAAATTTTCCTGAAGTCTGGAAAGATTTTTGACCGCTATTCTGCACCCGTGCGTAAACACCAAGGAGCTTGTGGTGAGACATCACCTGTAGAAGAATATTACGGTAGGATTTGGTATTTTCGCGACATTACCGAATACAAGCAAGCAGAGGCACAACTTAGGGCTTCACAGCAAAGGCTGACGTTGCTGATTGAACAAACACCTTTAGCCATTATTGAATGGAATACCAACTTTGAGGTTCAAACATGGAATCGAGCAGCAGAAAAAATCTTTGGATACACCACAGAGGAAATGCTGGGGAGTCCTTTTGAAATCATAGTACCTGAAAACGCCAGAAAGCACGTAAAAGAGATTATTGTCGCCCTATTAACCCAACAAGGAGGAAGTTTTAATGTCAACGATAACATCACTAAAGATGGTAGGACGATAGTCGGTGAGTGGTATAACAACCCCTTAGTGACACCTGATGGCCAGGTGATTGGTATTGCTTCAATGGTGTTAGACATCACAGAACGCAAACGAGGTGAAGAGGAACAGCAAAAATTTGTAGCGTTGGTTGAAAACAGCAGTGACTTTATTGGCATTTCTTCAATGGAAGGGCAAGTTGTCTATGTAAACCCAGCCGGACTCAAGATGCTGGGACTTAGTAGCCTGGAAGCAGCCAAAACCAAGACCGTGGCTGATTTTCATTCAGCAGAAGCTTTTGCCGAGTTTCAGCAAAAAATTGTTCCTTTGATGTTTAAACATGGTTTCTGGCAAGGGGAGTTTCGCCATAGACATTTTCAAACGGGCAGAGAAATTCCTACTGATTGCAGTCTGTTTATCGTTAAACACCCTGAAACAGGAGACCCTTTCTGTCGGGTGGCTGTTGCTAGGGACATTACAGAACGTAAACAAGCCAAGGAAGCCCTGCTAAAGTCGGAAGCGCAACTACGACAACAAGCCGAAGAACTCAAAAAAGCACTCCGGGAACTTCAACACACCCAGACTCACTTAATTCAAAGTGAAAAGATGTCTAGCTTGGGTCAACTAGTCGCAGGAGTGGCACACGAAATCAACAACCCGGTGAATTTTATCTATGGCAACCTGACTCCGGCCAAAGAATACACCCAAGATTTACTTTCACTTTTGCAACTCTACCAAGGTCATTATCCTGAAACTGTGCCAGAAATTGAGGATTTTGCAGAACAAATCGAACTGGAATTTTTGAAATCAGATTTGCCACAAATAATCAGCTCGATGAAAGTTGGGGCCGACCGCATTCGGGAGATTGTGCTTTCTTTGCGAACTTTTTCACGCTTGGATGAAGCCGAAATGAAAGCTGTTGATATCCATGAAGGAATTGATAGTACTCTGATGATTTTGCAAAGCCGCCTCAAGGGTAATGACCAACGTCTGACGATTGAAATCATCAAAGAATACGGCAAACTACCTCTAGTTGAATGTTACGCTGGGCAGCTAAACCAAGTATTCATGAATATTTTGTCAAATGCGATCGATGCAATTGAAGAGTCATTTGTCATTTGTCATTTGTCATTAGTAAACAACACCGAACAAAGGAAAAATGACCAAGAGAGAAGTCTAAGCAAAGGCTTAGAACTTCTCCGAAGGGAGACGCTGCGCGAACAAAGACAAATGACTTCTCCCCAGATTCGGATTCGTACCCAACTACAGGAGCCAAATCAGGTAACAATTAGGATTGGCGACAACGGATTGGGAATACCAGAAGATGTTAAAAAACAACTATTTGATCCCTTCTTTACCACCAAGCCCATTGGCAAAGGTACGGGGATGGGGCTTGCTATTAGCTACCAGATCATTACAGAAAGACATGGCGGTTCTTTAGAATGTATTTCGCCGCCAAAACAAGGTGCTGAGTTTGTGATTAAGATTCCCCTGATCCAGGATACATCAACATAATTCGTGATTATTTCGTCAGCTAAATACCTCAACTTCTTCAGGAACCTTGATTTGATCGAGAATTCCCCAAATTTCCTGTAACATCGGCTCTAATCCGGTGCGGGTAACTGCTGAAATCACAAAAACCGGAGCGTAGGAGAGATGATTAAGTTGGGTAGCTAACGCCTCCAAATCGACAGTTTCCCGATCAACTGCATCAATTTTGTTCAGCGCCAAAATTTGCGGACGTTCTGCTAAACCCTGTCCATAAGCTTGTAATTCTTGCTTGATTGTGTTATAATCTCTGACCACATCATCACTTGTGGCATCAATCAAGTGAAGTAGTACCCGCGTGCGCTCAATGTGGCGCAAGAAATCATGTCCCAACCCAGCCCCGTGAGCTGCTCCCTCAATTAGTCCAGGAATGTCGGCGAAAACAGTACCATCGCCTGTAGGTTTTCGCACTACACCCAAATTTGGGATGAGGGTGGTGAAGGGGTAGTCGGCAATTTTGGGACGTGCAGCTGATAAAGATGAAATTAGAGTGGATTTACCAGCATTTGGTAAGCCGATAATCCCCACTTCTGCCAAAAGTTTTAACTCCAGGCGCAGCTGCTTTATTTCCCCTGGTAATCCGGGGAGAGCGTATTCTGGGGCGCGGTTACGGTTACTCAAAAAATACTGATTTCCCAGTCCGCCTTTACCACCTTGGGCAATCAGCAAAGTCTGGTTAGGCTCAATTAAATCACCCAGCAATTCGCCAGTTTCAGCATTATAAATTGTTGTACCACAGGGAACTTCGATAATTAAATCCTTTCCTGCTGCCCCAGTGCAGTTCTTTGGCCCGCCACGAGTCCCTTTTTCTGCCTGAAAGCGATGATTATATCTGAAGTCCAGCAAGGTTTGTAGGTTTTCATCAGCAACGAAAAATACCGAACCGCCTCGCCCCCCATTACCACCAGAGGGACCACCAGTGGGCACGTACTTCTCTCGCCGGAAGGCGACAATCCCATCGCCGCCTTTACCAGCTTCAATTTCAATTTTTGCTTGGTCGATAAATTGCATACTTAAATAATCGTGAGAAGCGAGGAGTTAGGAATTAGGAGTTATAAATTATAACTCCTCAATCTCCACTTTAACTAAATATATGGTGAAATATCTTCACCGCATTTATCTGCCAGATAGGAAAGGGCGCGGAAACGTAAGCCCACCAGTTGTTCATACAACGGATTAATTTTACACATCGGCGGGATATGGACAATCTTGCGTCCAAATAAGGTGACATCCCGCTCAAAGGGACACTGGGAGGGAATCATTTTACACAAAAAACGGGCTACTCTTGGGTCTTGGATATCTAGCCCATCCAGCCAGTCTCGCAGGGGGTGTAGTGCATTAATTTGACGCTTTGTCAGGGTAGCAGGGGTACTTTGTTGTGGGTGTTCCAGGGTGTGGCGAAGGGCTTCGAGGAAATTCTCTGGCTGTTCTAAAGCTTGGCAGAATTGTTGCAGAACCTGATCTTCGGTGGGAGAATATGTACCATCTGCGATCGCTACCATCACTGCTGTCCTTAAGAAATTTTCCCCGGCTGGCGTACCTTTACCCAACACTGCGGCTAATTCTATCGGTGTAATTATCTCTAATGAGTCCCATTTAATCCCAAGAGCTAATTCATCTTTGGTGATGCTGGCAATTAATTTCTGTTCTTGAGCATCAAAATTACCATCTGCCCAAGCAATGGTGAGCAGTCCACGCAACCAAGCGGTAATCTGTTCGGTGCTGTAGGGGGATTGAACGGTACTTGTCATAAACTCACGTTTCAAGCTTTCCTCGGTCACTACTAAGCTACCCTACCCAGTGACTATGATGATAGTCGGGCAGCACAGAAAAATAAACCAGAGAAGTTTTCAAATCGCAATAGTCAGTCTTAGGGTAAAATCCATCTGGGAGTGATATTGAGAATTTTTCTACTTAAAGTGAATTTGATTGGAGTATCTCAAATATTCATAAGATTCCAGACTTAAATTGACCCTACACAATGATGGAAGTTTGTAAGTATGCGGTTAGATTAGGTTAATTATAAGCAATTAAGGTATATATAATGTTTTTATTTGGCATTGAGCATGAAGTCGCTTTTCTAAATAAAGAAGGAAAGTTTGCTGATTTTTCCCACACAAAATTTGCTGATTTCAATCAAATTATTGAAAGGCTACCTACATACCCCAGCGACTATCCTCAACTACGCGTCGGCGATGCGGGTATTAAGCTGAAGAGATGGTACATTGAGGGATTTGAAAGATTTGCAGATTCCGACGAGGTGATAGACTGTCATGTTAAAGGTATTGAAATAAGAACAACCATACATTCTCATATTCAAGGCGCTATTACTGAATTATCAGAAAGTTTTCACTTGCTACGTGAGATTGCTGCTAACTTTGGTTTCTCACCAGTTTTGGTTAGTTTTAATCCCTACAATCCGGTTTTTGAGCCTCACCCCCCGTTAAATGATTATGAAATCAAACAGTTAGAGGCTTATCCTGACGAACAAACTGCTAATATTCACATGGTGTCTTATGGGCCAGATTTAAATATTTCATTGACAAATTTGTCTCCTGAAGATGTGATTGATATTGGCAGAAAGTTAACTTATTACAGTCCCTATATCGTCCCTTTTAGTTATAGCTCCCCTTTTTATCAGGGAGGTTTATGGGATGGGCTATCGGTACGGACATTTATCAGAACCGGAAAAAGACCAGCAGCTCTAGTTTTTATTGAGAAACAGGAGCAACTGATTAATAGCATACCTTCCTTGACAAAAATCGCCCGCATTCCGGCGGAAGTGGGACGCATTGAATTTAAAGCTTGTGATAGTTGTGATAATTTTTTAATCTATGGGGCTTTACTGACATTATTGAAAGGTTTGGTGTTAGATAAAACCTTGCTGGGTAGAGCAAGTGTGCCAGATGCAGAGTTACACCAACTTTCTGCAAAAGAAGGGTTTGAAAATGAGGATATTTTTGAGAATACGACAAAAGTTTTGCAAGCAGCCGAAGTCGCTTTGGGAGATGATCCAGATGTTCATTTTTTGACACCACTCAAAGTGCTGCTGGCGAAACGAAAAACCAGATCCCACGAATTAATAGAAATGTACCATCACCTAAGTTCAATAGAAGAGGTAATAAGGCAGACTTATCAAGTTTAAAGTAAAGACTTATCTTCCCCCTTTTGAAAAGGGTTTAGGGTGGATATTTACATAAATTAATACTTTACAAATATCTTCTTAGGTGCATAGTCTTTAAATTCGTTTGATTGGATAAAGTCGAATTAACTGAACATACATAGTAAAGCCATTAATCTGCCAAAACTATCTATATTAAGTCGATATATCTAGCGACTGATTTTATTCTAACTACAGACGTAGGAAAGTTCATTCTAGAGATTGATGCAGATGTTAGCGTTTTCAAAGTAAAAGTATAAATAAGCAGACCGGAAACGAAGAATTTCAATATGTAGTTATTTTGCTAAAAAGTTAAGGTGATATTTGCTTATTATCCCTGACTAATTCGATGCAGAAATACAAAGACAATCTCTTCGTCAGGTTCGTTTCTCAAGAACTTCCAGATTGAAGCGTAGCTTATTAGTTTTATTGTTGCTAAAGTTTGCTAAATAAACTTATGAGCGTCGGCTCTTTTGGTGAAGGTTCTACGTTGTTATAGCTGTTATCGAGGATTTCAAATGAAAACTGTTGCTTTTGTTTTATCTATCTTCCGTCCAGTACGTTTTCTAGTTGTGGCTTTTACTTGTGCTTTAATATTATTATCTAATGCTTTTCCTGCTTTTGCAATCGATAGCTACCAAAGCGAATCTACCGAAGGTACTACACAACTGCTTGATATTCAAGCTAAAACTGACAAAGCCGCTAAAGAACCACCACAAGGGTTAGAAAAGGTTCAAGAGGAGTCCAACAAAGGACTAAATGAGGTTCAGGGAGATGCTGATATTGACAAGCAGAAGCGTCCTGAAAATTCACAGAGTGCAACCTCATCGGAAGAAAATGTAAAGAATTTCTTGGAGAAAATTACAGGTAAATAACAGAGTTATAGCAATCTTATTTGATTTGTGAAAGTCACGAGACTTAGATCCCCGAATTCAATTCGGGGATATCGTTGTTCACGAATGATTAAGTAGGGCAATAGCTTGGCAATTGTTTCGGTAGTAAAATAAATATAGCTCATCGTTAAATTATCTATCGGCTAAACAATACTACCTATTAAGGCATAGGTAAAAATATGTAATGTGATAATTAATTTAAACTCATAATGTTTCCTTTGGTTGATGTGGATTATGTGGGTAATTTGGGATATTAATAAATAAGTTTGCTTAGGGATGGAAAACAATGCGTTCGATAAACATTGGTTTGACAGACGAACAGCGTCAAGGTGTAATTAATCTGTTGAATCAAGATTTGGCAGATGCCTATCTACTATTGGTTAAAACCAAAAAGTACCACTGGGATGTGGTTGGACCTCAGTTTCGCTCTTTGCACCAGCTTTGGGAAGAACACTACCAAAAGCTAACTCTAAATATTGATGCTTTGGCGGAGCGGGTTCGTGCTTTGGGCGGTTACCCAATTGGCACAATGGAAGGATTTCTCAAGATTGCTAGCCTGAAGGAACATGCTGGTAATGTGCCCACAGCAACGGGGATGGTAGCTAATTTAGTGGATGATCACGAGCAGGTTATTCGCAACTTAAGAGACCATGTAGATCAGTCTGGTGAAAAGTTCCACGATCAGGGAACTGCTGACTTTTTAACTGGACTACTGGAAGAACATGAGCAAATAGCTTGGATGCTACGTTCATTTATTGAAGGGGAAGCATTAGATCCCGATGGTAGAGAGCCAGCAGCAAAAGCTAAGACTCCTGTAGGTGTCTAGCTATAACGTCGGAATTGAGGATGGCTGTATGTGAAACCAGTTGAGGGAAAATTGATTCTTCCTAATAACTTAATACAGTTCAGTTAGTGATATTTTGCTCTGTAATATCCTCCTAACCCCTTAAAAAAGGCTTGCTCAAAATCTCTTAAACTCCGCATTTTTTAAGAGGGATTTAGGGGGATATAAAAAATTAGGAGGCTAAAGGAGTAGTTTGAAAACACGTCCTAGGGAGGATCAAGTGCTGCTGGGGCTGCTAGTGGAGCGATCGCAGGTAGTGCAAGTGCCGGTCTAGTATCGGTTCTAACTACTTTGGGAATGCCAGAGGGTAAAGCGGCCATCTACCAAACTCGCCTACAAGCTGGCGAATTTTTCGTAATGGCAGAAGTTCCGAGCGATCGCACTGGCGAATTTCAATTGCTGCTCGAAAGCGGGGGGGCGAAGAAATATCACACAATTGAAAAAACTCTGGCTCGTTCTTGTTCTGGACAGTGCAACAGCCCAGAAGACTTGTCTCCTGAAGTTCGCGCTCATCTTTTATGATATATTGATATTTTTTACCTGGCGATGTTCCTGTGACACCCCGTATCTATCTTAGGTTAAGATAAGTTACCAAATTGTTCTATCGTTTGATAGAAGTAAAAAAGAATACACTACTGTTAGTTTATGTAATAGCTGAATCAACTACAAGCTGGAAATAAAAACCATGAGCATCGAAAAAAGAGTAGAAGCTACTGCAAAAAATATTGAAGGGAAAATTCAAGAGGTTGTGGGTGAATTAACCGGTAATCCACAAGAGAAAGCTGAAGGACAAGCAAAGCAAGCTGAAGCCCAAGTTGCTCACACGGTCGAAAATATCAAAGACGAAGTTAAGAAAGTTGTAGACTAATTTGGCTTGTGCAGGGCAAATAGCAATACTAGCGATGATTTATTAGTAATATTCTAACATTAATTACTCCACTAACTTTGAGCAAGTGGAGTTTTTGTATTTGCGTAAAATTGTGGCAAATTGAAGGTTGATATTTAAACGCATAGGTGCTTCTCTACGAGACGCTACGCGTAGCTTCCACGTTCGCGTAGCGTCCCGCAGGGTAGGGGCGCAGAGGTACGCGCGTTCCAGTTGCCAGTGGAACTTTCAAACATACTCTAACCCCTAACCTATATCTGAATTATTTTGTAGAGTAGGTCATATCCACCAACCCCGATTGAGAAGGTGCAAGAGGTTAATACTCAATTGTAGCGTAAATAACCATTCTGGAATCTGTCACATTACACCGTAATTTTACCAAATTGGTCGATAAAGTGTTATAAAAAACATCTGAAAAATCGAGTTTAGGTAATTTCCGAATAATGAAGAGTTTACTGATTCCTGTTCAAAAGTTGCAACCAAGCGATCGCACCGCCATGTATGCACTACTGCAAAATCACTTTAAAGGTATAACCTGGGATGGATTTCAACTTGATCTAGAGCGTAAAAACTGGGTTTTGTTGTTGAGAGATGAAACATCCAACGCACTCAAAGGATTTTCAACTCTGATGTTATGCCAAAAAACTTTTTTGCGAGAAAAAATTAGTGTGGTATATTCCGGGGACACTATCGTTGATCCTAGTGCTTGGTCGAGTACAACACTACCACGTTGCTGGATTGCCGCTATCAATTTTCTGCGTCAACATTATGCAGAAAATAAACTTTACTGGCTGCTAATTTGCTCTGGTTTTCGCACTTATCGTTTTCTGCCTACCTTTTGGCAAGATTTCTACCCCCGTTATGATGTCACAACGCCTAACAATGTTAACAATCTAATGGGGAATTTGGCACAGGAATACTATGGTAGTTTATACCAAGAAGCAACTGGTATTATCCGGTTTCCGCATCCCCAAACTTTACGGGAAGGGTTAATTGAAATTCCATCAGGACGACAAACTAATCGCCATATCCAGTTTTTCCAGGAAAAAAACCCCGACTATCGATTAGGGGATGAATTGGTTTGTTTAACTGAAATTAACTATGACAATCTCACCCTTGCTGGAAAACGGATGTGGCAGTCAAAATCATTTTTAGAATCTGTGCAAGATTCTGTTCTTATTTAATTTCTCTTCATAGCAATTAAAGACAAATTTGAAAAATAAGGTATTTAATCAAAGCTAATAATCACTTTAACTACCTGTATTTATATATCAATTTTAGTGAACATTGATGATATTTTATGCATTCTACCAACCCACATTCAAACTTTAACAATCCAACGCAATTTGTAGAGGGATGGTACTGGGCATTACCATCGAGAAAATTAAAAGTTAGCAAGGTGAAAGCTGTAACCTTGCTGGGTAGAAATTTGGCAATTTATCGGGGAGTTAGTGGTGAAGTGGTGGTGGTGGATGCTTATTGTCCTCACATGGGCGCTCATTTAGCAGAAGGTAAGGTAGAAGGTGATGGGATTCGCTGCTTTTTTCATAATTGGAAGTATGACAGTCGCGGAATTTGTGTAGATGTTCCTTCTCTCGGAAAACCGCTACCTGTGTGTATTAAAACTTGGCATACGGCGGAAAAGTACGGCATTATTTGGGTTTGGGTGGGAGAAGAAAAACCGAGTTTGCTGCCTTTTGTACCAGAACTAGAACAGGCAGATTGTGATTATATATTGGGGACTCGCTTTGTCAAAAACTGCCATCCCAATGTCTTACTAATTAATGCGATTGATGCTCACCATTTCAATACAGTACACAATCTGCCCTTAGAGATTGTATTTGATTCTCAAGACCTCAACCCCAACGCTATTACCTTCAGCAACACTACACGGGGAGGGGATGGTTCCTGGTTAATTCGCCTGATTCGTCCTCTATATCGCAAGGAAGTTACTTATAGTATGTGTTACTGGTATGGCAGCACTGGCACTGTAACGCTAGGCCCGGATTTTCTGCACTTCTACATTATATTTACACTGCGAATGATCGAAGGTGGTAAAACTGAAGGGCAAACAATTCTTGTCACTCCCAAGCGTCCGAGATTTTGGGGATGGGTTTTGAATCGTGGTTTGTTATGGTTAACTCAACAAGTTGGTAATTACTTTGCAAAAGGGGATACACAGGTATTTAAAACAATTCAGTTTGATTTGAAGACTCCCACCAAAGCAGATGAATCTATTATGAAATTTATTCAGCACGTTAATCACCAGAAAGCCTTAACCTGGGGAAATTGGGACACTGTTGATTATCCAAATATTCAACCTCTATCAACACCTAACCCTGAATTCACATTACTTGAGCAGGAAAAAAATGGATTCAAAATATAATATTGTCGGTTTGGATCTACCGCACACTGATTCTCATGATCGTTTGCGACGGATATTAACAGCAGCATTATCCAATCAAAATAATTATGCTCCTTACCCACAATCAAATTATTGGGATGCTGATTTTTTCAACTTACATCAAGTTAAAGTTTTTCAAGAATCTAATATTAATGAACAATCTGCTATTCTGGAACTTGCCAACCGCAGTCTGTTAGAAGAATCTTATGTTATTGAGAAAGCAGGCGTTGGCTACATGGCAAAAATGGTATTGTTAGCAGAAACAGTTGAAGAACGAATGCTTTATGGACTGTTTACGGCTGATGAAGCTACCCACCTTCACCAAATTAGCCATTTTTTACCAGAAATTGAAGTAAATAGCACGAACGATCCGTTTTTGTGCTTACTATCAGAAGTAGTTGAAAGTGCAGATAAAACAGTTTTGTTGTTTGTGCTGCAAGTCGTTTTAGAAGGATGGGGTTTAAGTCATTATCGGCGTTTAGCGAAGGAATGCCGCTATCCAGTTTTAGCAGAACTTTTTTCTAGTTTTTTACAATCTGAATCCCGTCATCACGCTACGGGAACCACCTTGTTTAATCAAATTACTGTTTTAGCATTTAGTCAAACAACAATTCTCGATATATTGACACAGTTTTTGTTTATGGTACAGGTGGGGCCGCAAAGCGTGCTAGCAGCAGTTGAACAAGTAAAAGGACATCTGACGCGCTCGCAAAAAATCCAAATTTTAGAAGAACTAGATACACAGACTCATAGCGGTACGCGATTAAAAATATTGCGATCGCTCATGGGGGGAACATCAGCCCAGTCTATCCTGCAAAATTTAGAAGAACGCGGAGCCTTTGAATCACTCCCCGCCCATCAATGTGTGTAATAAATATCAATCTTATCTCTGCGTGAAATAAAAACGGATATGGAAAAAAATATTCATCGCAAATTACAAATTAACCACACCCGCAACAAACAGCAAGATCATACTGCTTTAATGGATGAAGCTGTCACCCAGTTTCGCTATGAGGATTGTCAAAATGAGTATTGGAATCCAGAGGAATTTTCCCTACTATACGGTACACCTTTATGGGAACAGTCCAGCCAACATCAGCGTATAATTTTAAACCAACTTTACTGGGTGGCTTATTACTCACAAATTGTTTCTGCGGAAATTGCAACTATCTTTTTCAATCAAACCAGTGCAGCCGGACTTTACGCTCAAGAGGATTTTCGCTTAATCTGCGATACATTAGATTTGGAATCCGCCCAAGAGCGATCGCACATTAACGCTTTCCGCACAATTGCCAAACAGGTTGAACAAGCGTTGTTTGGGGAACTTATCTTTACCTACCCCATGCGCGGCCCCTTTACAGAAACGATGGTTTATGCTGACACCAATGCCTTAAAAACTTGGTGGAAAAAAATTCAACTTCAATACTTTGGGCTAATTTCTGCGAATAATACTTTTTTGGCTTGTCAGTATTTCACAGTCAGGGGAGTACGGACACTAAACGGCAAGTTAGTACAGCATAAACTCAGCAATTATTATCAAAAACATCCCCATCCTGAAGCTGCTCCAATTCCTGCTAAAGTTTCCTATTATCACTTTATGGATGAAAGTTTTCACTTCAATAGTTCGACTATTATATCTCACGATGTTATCACTTGCCTGAAGCCACCGACTGCATTTGAGCGACTGGTTGCTAATTTAGGATTGCTGGGATGTCAGCGCGATCATTTACATTTTTCGGCGGCGATAAACGGGATTTTTTGGTACGATCCGGCGCTGTATAGTAAGATTTATCGGGTGTTGCGATCGCCTATTTTTGAGATGAGTGACAAGGATGCTAAAGAAATGATGCGGCGTTGTTTTACGGAAGAGTCGGAAGGATTACAACGCAGTTTTTCAACTCATCAGGAGGCGATGAAATCTTATCAGGTGTATGTTGAAAAACTCGATTATCTTTGGCAACGTAATCGAGATATGTCGCTGATGGCTACTAATTCTATTTCTCGATATTTGGCAACTCAGCAAAGGGCTTTTCAAGGTTTTGAACATCAAGATAATTTATTTTTACCTCACTCAGAGACGCAGCACTTCGACTACGCTCAGTGACCGGCGCAGAGAGGAATGGAAGAGTGTTATTTAGGTAAGATTGTTGCGTATTATGGCTGAATTATGTAATATCTCGTTTCCAGGAAGTGATTTTGTTACTATCACTCTGGAATGTCATGAAAATTTATCTGAGCATCTCATGATTCAGAATTCACCTGTTTTATTTGGTTGTCGGACTGGTATTTGTGGCACTTGTTTGGTTGAGGTTATGGGTGATATTCCTCCTCCTGAACGTGATGAACAGGAGATGCTGGAGACGTTAGCAGCTAATTATCCTCATGCGCGGTTAGCTTGTCAGCTTGATGTTACAGGTAATGTTGAGATTCGCAGGATTTAGATGGTGATTTAAAACAACTAAAATAACAAGTATGGATTTGTCAATTCGCAATTTACCCGAACCACTTCAGCTTATTTTTAACGATAATCAGCTTTCGCCATGTTCAGATTTGGAAATAATTCAATTTGAACAACAGCAAGGTATTACTCTGCCCAGTAATTACAAAGAATTTCTTAAGATAATGGGGCATGGTGCTGCTAAGTTTTTACGTGGTTCAGATTGCTTTTACCAGCATCTACCGCGAGTTCAAGAATGGGCTAAAGAACTTTTGGTAGAAAATGATTTTCCTGAAGCTTTGCCAGAGGATGCTTTTGTATTTTTCATGCACCAGGGTTATCAATTTAGCTTTCTCAGGCTTTCAGAAGGTGATAATCCACCAACTTACTCATATTGCGAAGGGCAGCAAGAGCCTTGTTTTGTTAAAAGTCATGATACGTTTAGTGACTTTCTAGCAGTGGAAATCGAGCTATATTTAAAATCTTCGATGTCTCTAACGAGTTAGATATTTGCCATATCAAATTGACAATCAGTTTTCCTCTTAACCAAGAGTGTTGTATTTGTACCCACTAAAAGCGAATTCAGAAAACTTATTTTACAGTAATGTTTAATGGAAGGATGAATTGGTTAAACTCAATTTAGAGACTTAGATAAAATCATGGAAACTGTAAATATCGAGCAAGCTGAAACGAATCTCTCACAGCTTTTGCTGCGGGTAGAGCATGGAGAAGAAATCATTATTTCTAACAGAGGCATTCCTGTTGCCAAATTGGTTCCGTTTCGCACCTCATCAAATCGCCGCGATAGTTTAGGACAGGATAAAGGGCGTTTTGTAGTGCCAGAGGACTTTAACACCCTTTTACTAGATGAGATGTTGGCAGCATTTGAGGGCGGTGAGGAGTGAAACTTTTGCTAGATACGCAGTATTGGTTATTGTGGTTTGTACTGAAAGGGTAAATTTGGTTGATAAGGTATAAAGTGTATAATAATTATCTAAAGTCATAAATTGCTTACGACTAGATAATAATCCCGTATTAATTCTTCATCATCACGCTCAAATTGTGTTGCCAACCACACTTGATCTATACTTGACGGTATCTCAATACTTTGTATTACTTGACTGAGAAAGTTGATTGAAAGATTTAAAACTTTTGTATGTGGCTCCAGAATTAAAATTCTCAGACAGTCACTATAGTTATCAAATTTTGGAGCCGAAGCTTTAAGAAGTTTTATTAACTGAGCCTCTATCATTGGCAATGAATCATTTAGTTGTTGATTATTGTAGAAGTGTGATGAAATTTTCAATCTAACACAGACACCGCAATCAATCGGGCTATCTTCTCGTTCTAAGTCCGATAGTTGAAAGAAACTCCAAGGGATCAGATCATCTGAATAAATTCCTTCTGAATTTTTAATCTCTTGTTTGTATTCAATAACTGTACTTGCTATTTCTTTTGCTAGTGCAATAATTTCTTTTTTGTTGGTTGGTATATCTACATCTTTAATCTGTAATTCATATAGATTATCAGAAAAAATATCAGCTACTTGTCTTAAAAAAGTATTGTGGAACTCATGCCAAAGTTGATGATCTCTAATGTAACTGGGAGGAAATGCAAAAACTTTACGCTCAATCACCATCTTTGCATCACCGTCGCAAAGTAGGATTTCTGGTTCTGGACTGGTACGATTATCGTTTTCGGGAAAAGATTTGAGGATGTAATTTGTATCGTGTTTGGAATTGTAAATATCAACAAATGTTTTGAGGTTTAACCACTCGTTTTTATTACTAGTTGGAAGACATGAAAACATTAGTAAAAAGTCATGTTCATTCATTAAGAAACCTCTTTTTATTAAAAATGAATTTGTATATTTTATAGCATAAAATTCTCTGTAAGTTGATCAGGCTACAAATTAAAATCGCCAAACTTTTCGCACAACCAAGTTTTAACCGACACACAGATATTTGCCTAAAACATTGCCATAATTTAAATACGATGTCGCTATACCAACTGCCGAAGGCATCGCTCTCAACACTCTCCACCACCCACCATGCAATTTGCAGATTTCTGGTACATTGTCGCACTCGGCGAACAGTTACAACCTAACAAGGTATTACCACGCACCGTTTTAGGAGAATGGTTAGCGATATTTCGCGGTGAAGATGGACAACCCGTAGCTTTGCGCGATCGCTGTTTACACCGCAATAGCCGTCTATCATCAGGTAAAATCTGTAACGGTGCTTTACAATGTCCCTATCATGGTTGGGTATATGACGCGGTTGGGAACTTGATTGCTGTTCCAGCCGAAGGAGATGACTTCAAACCTTCCCCACAGCGTCGAGCCAAGTGTTACGCTACCAAAGAACAGGATGGCTATGTTTATGTGCGGTTAGCCGATACCCCAAGTGTTGATCTTGAACCCTTTTCTATGCTTCACTACGAACAAACAGGATGGGAGACGGTGCGGGTAATTAACCGTTTTGCTAACAATGTTACTAATTGTGCGGAGAACTTTATTGATATTCCCCATACGGCTTTTGTTCATCCTGGGGTTTTCCGTACTTCCCGCCAACAAAAGTTAGAGATGACTGTTGAACGCTGGAATGGTTCGGTTTTGGTGGAGTATCGCAACGAAAACAGTAATTTGGGATGGTACAGCCGTTTTCTGAATTTGCAGAGTGCAGAGATTAAACATAGCGATCGCTTTTATATGCCAAATATTACCTCTGTAGAGTATAAAATAGCACATAATCGTCATTTGTTCATTACCAGTCAATCTATTCCAGAAACTGATAATTCAACCCTGGTTTACACCGATGTCACCTATAACTATGGTATTTGGAATAAATTAGCACGTCCCTTTGTGCGGTGGACTGCTCAACACATTATCCGCCAAGACGTGGAAATTTTGGGTATTCAGGGGGAAGCGATCGCTAAATACGGGACACAATTTTATAATACGCCTGCGGACACAATTCATATATTTGTAGAGTCAATTATGGCAGCTATATCTCGTGGAGAAGATCCGCGTTTATTGCCAAATCAATCAGTAAAAGTTACATTTTGGGTTTAAGAGGTTGTTTGAAAAGTATTTAGCTGTGATTTTAGGCACTTGTTGATCCCCCCTAACCCCCCTTTTTAAGGGGGGAACTGGAATCAAAGTCCCCCTTTTTAAGGGGGATTTAGGGGGATCTAAAACGTTTTGCTACTAAGAAAAGGACTTTTCAAACATCCTCAAAGAATAATTTGTAATTAATCAATATCTGTGTGAGCAGTCAAAAGTGGAAATACAAAACTTTTCACAACTACTAATTTTTGGTTCTTTTATCGGATTATTTGGTTGGACTATTATCAACCAGGTTGGACGAACTCAACTTAAAGTTAAAACTCGTGAAGATTGGCTAATAGATGCTACAGGATTAACGATTCAAGGAATTTTGATTCCTTTACTACAAGCTACTTTAGTTTATTGGCTTTATCAACATTTATTACCCACTCAACAAGGATATTTAAAAGTATCAGTAGTTCCGGCTTTTATTATCAGTTTTGTTGTAGTTGATTATTTATATTATTGGAATCATCGTTTATTACATACTAAAATTTTGTGGAAGGTTCATCAAGTCCATCATACTGTGACTCAGATGGATGT
Organism: Nostoc sp.; assembly: GCF_036917135.1. Classification (GTDB taxonomy): domain Bacteria; phylum Cyanobacteriota; class Cyanobacteriia; order Cyanobacteriales; family Nostocaceae; genus Nostoc. The sequence goes on from NZ_JBALEA010000053.1 coordinate 47,507, forward strand.
ATTAGGAACTTCTCGCAACACACTTTGGACAAGTTTGTTCATTATTTATTTATGGATACACACTTTGTTTTTGTATTTGTTAGCCGATCCAACAGGTTATTTACTTGGAGTAAGTCTAACTTCTGCCTTAGATTTATGGCGGCATAGCAGTTTGATAATTCCTGCAAATACCAGGCTTTATCAATTTTTATCTCCTTGGTTAATCTTACCACAGGATCATGCTTGGCATCATTGCCGGGAAATACATAATTATAACTATGGGGCTAATCTGAAAATTTGGGATAAGTTACATGGAACATATTATGAAAGCAAACAATTGCCATCTATAATCGGAATTCCTAGCTCATTAAACTTGTTCCAAAAACTTTTCTTCCCATTTTCATGACAGTTATAAGTAAAATTCTTTCGTTTTTTCCCAGTCTTATATTATTGCTAACTGGGGCAGCAATAGTCTACCTCGCCTATTCACCCAACATCTTCAGCATTCTAACGGTGTTCCTTTCTATTTATGGGCTACCAGTGCTAGTTTACCGCTTGCATGAATGGGTTTATCCTGTGCGCGAGGGTGTTAGTTATCTACAAGGTAAAGAATATAGTCCCTGGTGGGGTAGTCATCAAATCCAGGTAATTTATATTGCAATTCCGGTGTTGGAAGCAGTGCTGCGACTGATTCCGGGGGTGTTTTCGTGTTGGTTGCGATTGTGGGGTGCTAAAGTGGGGCGAGATGTATACTGGACAACAAGATTGGAGATTGCCGATCGCAGTTTATTAGAAATTGGCGATCGCGTCGTTATCGGGCATGGTGTCGGTATCTATTCTCACATCATTAAACCCCGCAAGCAAAATTTAATGTTATATGTCAAAAAAGTCAAGATTGGCAGCAATGTCTTTGTGGGGGCTGGATCTAATCTTGCTGCCGGTGTAGTCATTGCTGATGGTTCTTATTTACCAGCAGTCAGTAACCTTTATCCTAATCAAAAGGTGCAATAATGCGTCCGATTATTCAGCTTTTTGGGCAAATCCTCGCACCAACGGCGAGGCAATTTCATCAAGCTTTGGATAACCCAGAGTTAATGCAGACATCTGTACAAAGGGAAATTTGCGATCGCTTAATCAAGAGTGAGTATGGCAAAACTTTGGGAATTCATTCTCTAGACGATTGGCAGCGTGTACCAATTGTAGATTATGATGCACTCGAACCCTGGTTAAATCAGAAACAGCAGCAAATTTCCCTCACTCCTGAACCCATTTTGTTTTATGAAAAAACCTCTGGTAGTAGTGGGGCGGTGAAATTGATTCCTTATACTCAATCTTTGCGGCGATCGTTTAATCAAATGTTCTGTGTCTGGGCGCATGATTTGATTGTAAATGGCCCGAAATTTTCCACAGGCAAGATTTATGCTTGTATCTCGCCGCAGTTAAATGTAGCTGATAGCCCAACTTTACAAGATGATTTAGATTATTTAGATGGCTGGTTGCGTTGGTTTTTGCTTCCTTGGTTGGTGATGCCAAATAAACTTAATCGCCTGCATGACGCGAATTTGTTTAAACATCAACTGGCTTTGGCATTAGTAGAGGCTGAGAAATTAGAAATTATTTCTATTTGGAGTCCTAGTTTTCTGCAAGTACATTTAAAATATATTCAAGAAAATCAGGATTTATTGCGAACAGAATTACACAACCGAATTTCACATCATCGGCTGCAACTCCTCAGCGAAAGTAATATTCCCTGGATGGAACTCTGGCCAAATTTGAAGCTGATTTCTTGCTGGGATAGCGCCAATGCAGCAGATCAAGCGCAAGGATTAAGATTAAAATTTCCAGGCGTATTAATTCAAGGCAAAGGACTACTAGCAACCGAAGCCCCAATAACGATTCCGTTGATTGTCGCTGGGGGATGTGTGCCAGTTCTGGATGAAGTTTTTTTTGAGTTCGAGGACGATACTGGTTCCCTGTCTGGTTTGCATGAACTCAACATTGGCAAGGAATACACGATTATTTTATCGCAGAAAGGGGGTTTGTATCGTTATCGAATAGGCGATCGCATCCGGGTAACTCATTACTATCGCCACACTCCCTGTTTAGAGTTTCTCGGACGACATCAAGCCGTTAGCGATTTGGTGGGTGAAAAGTTGCAAGAAACCTTTGTCAATAATGCTCTGATTCTGTTGAACTTACAAGAAACTAATTTTAAAAGTTTGATGCCTATTGCCGATCCTCCGCACTATCTTTTATTACTAGATTCGGCAAAAGAAACCCCAGAAATTATCGCTCAACAACTAGATCAGGCTTTATCAGCATCATATCATTACAAGAGAGCGCGATCGCTCGGTCAACTTGCACCACCACAGGTTTTAATCTCTAGTCAAATTCCTGAAGTTTTAGTTTCCGATCGTATCCGCACTGGAAGTATTTGGGGAGGTATTAAGCATCCAATTCTGGCAACATCACCCATTAGCACTGAACTTTTACAAGAATTGAAGTTGGAAATTGCCCAGAAATAACTAGAGGGACAACAATATAGCGCAATACAGTTCAGAATGAGCAACAAAGCACTTGTAGAGACGGCGATTTATCGCGTCTCGAAAACCCAAAATTGTTGCCAGTAGCCCTTAACCCAAGCGTATTGCAATATAGCGGTTCTCAATTGCCTTCCCTTGTAGGGAAGGGGGGTAAGATTCAAAGCCTCTCTCCTAAAAGGAGAGAGGTTTGGAGAGAGGTCAAAGTGTATTGCACCCAAACGAGAAGCGCTATATTTACAGTCATTGCAAGTTGCTACAGTTACCAAAACTGCAACGGTGATCAAATTCCAGCTTGCTCAAGACTATTCTAGATAAACAGTGCAGAATTCCCAGTGCTGTTATAGCGTTTCACTTTAATTCTGATAGGACTTACAACCCTCTCAAACTCTCATTTCTCCGTGACCTCTGCGTCCTCTGTGGTTCGTTTTCCGTTACCTTTGAACTCCTATCTGATACACAAATTTAATACGAGGATTTAGCTATGTCTTACCCGATTCCGTCCAAAATGTGGCAGCGAGTCAGTGTTGCAACATTGTTGTTATTGATACCTTCAGCAGGAATTGCAATTTTACGTCAGTCTGCTACCGTTGCGGTTCCAACCAATCAGACTCCTCCCAGTTCAACCTCTATTCTACCCAATAACCCTGACTACCAAGCACTCCAGGCATTAGTACAACAGTATAGTTGTGTCGTCCCCGTCCAAAACTTTGGCACTCTTCCTGTAACCCGGACTGAATTTGCCGCAGTCTTAAATGCTTGTGTGAATCGGAGCAATGAGCTAATAGCGACTGACCCCAAGATTGTTACCCAAGCAGATATGAAAACCCTGCAACGCTTGCAGTCAGAATTTGCACCAGAGTTAGCAAGCTTAAAAAGTTCCATAGATGAATTGCAAGCTCCTAATCAAAATACCAGAGAAGGTACTCAAGCCGAGGCTACCCGAAAAACTCAACCCTTATCCACACTGATAGCCCCACTTCCTAGTATTCCGTCATCTGTACAGGATCAAGTTGCTAACCGCCCCGCAAGCCTTAAACTCCGAGCTGGTGGTAGTGTTGGAAGGTTTGCCCCCCAACCTCAAACAGATAGCAAATTTAATACAGAAAACTACAACCGAATTGACGATAATCCCTTTCATCGCGTCAGTAATGACCCCCTTTCCACCTTTTCTATTGATGTCGATACAGCATCCTACAGCAACGTGCGACGGTTTATTACTCAAGGTGAATTACCACCCAAGGATGCAGTGCGAATTGAGGAAATGATTAATTATTTTACCTATAATTATCCTCAACCAAAAAGCGACTCAGGGCAGAGCGATCGCCCTTTTTCTGTCACCACTGAAGTTGCTGCTGCTCCCTGGAATCCTCAACATCAACTAGTACAGGTGGGCTTGCAAGGTAAACGCCTCGAAAGTGAAACCTTACCACCCAGCAACTTAGTATTTCTGATTGATGTCTCCGGTTCTATGGATGAACCCAACAAATTACCCTTGGTGCAACAGTCTCTTAAGTTGCTGGTAAATAAACTGCGTCCTGAAGATCGGGTAAGTTTGGTAGTCTACGCGGGGAATGCTGGATTGGTGTTACCTGCTACTCCTGGTAGTCAGAAATCAAAAATTCTGGCAGCCATTGACCGCTTGCAAGCTGGAGGCTCCACTGCTGGCGGACAGGGCATTGAACTGGCTTACAAGATAGCCAAACAAAACTTCCTCAAGTCTGGTAATAATAGAGTGATTTTAGCTACCGATGGAGATTTTAACGTCGGGGTTTCCAGTGATGCCGACCTGACGCGATTAATTGAACAGAAGCGAGATCAGGGAATCTTCCTAACGGTGCTGGGATTTGGCACCGGCAATTATAAGGACGGGAAAATGGAGCAATTGGCTGATAAGGGTAATGGCAACTACGCTTACATCGATACTCTATTGGAAGCCAAAAAAGTTTTAGTTAATGATTTAAGGGGAACTCTGTTTACGATCGCTAAGGATGTGAAAATTCAGGTAGAATTTAATCTGGCGAAAGTCCAGGCATATCGCTTGATTGGCTACGAAAACCGCCTGTTGCAAAACCAGGATTTTAATGATGACAAGAAAGATGCAGGGGATATTGGGGCTGGTCATTCTGTCACCGCGCTTTATGAAATCATTCCCGCTAGCATCAAGAGCGATGTAAAACTGCCGGAGGTAGACCCCTTGCGGTATCAGCGTTCTGGTGAAACTGCTATGAATGCTGCCGGCAATGAGTTGATGCAGGTTAAACTACGCTATAAATTGCCTCAAGATAGCACCAGTCAATTAATTACCCAAACTATCCAAGATGATGATTTGAGAAGCGACCAAATACCCTCTACAAATCTGAGATTTGCTGCTGCGGTGGCAACTTTTGGGATGCTGCTGCGTGATTCTGAGTATAAGGGGAATGCTAATTATGATTTGGTGATGAATTTGGCAACTCAAGGGAAAGGAGAAGATCAGGAAGGCTATCGGGGTGAGTTTATTCGCTTAGTAGAGCAATCTAGGCGATTGATTGCGAAAACGGGGAGTAGAGAGTAGGGAGTATGACATTGATCACACAATTCTCTTGACTTGCACCTTTGTTGCATTGCCTTGCACCTTTGTTGCATTGCTTTGCATCTTTGTTGCATTGCTTTGCATTTTTGTTGCATTGCCTTGCACCTTTGTTGCATTGCCTTGCATCTTTGTTGCATCGACTTGCATCTTTGTTGCATTGCTTTGCACCTTTGTTGCATCGACTTGCAAAAGTTAATCCATTTTAGGTTACAACCCACACCAAAAAAAATACTCAACTATTTCTTGTGGGGTGGGTGTCTCACCCGCCCACAGCTAAAGGCGGGCAAGATGCCCACCCCACAAGATTGGATAATTTATTTGTTGAAAGTTTCTTACGGTTGAATGCGAAGTGTTAACAGCACTGTACTGGTGAGGGACTCGGAGGGTAGCCAAGCTAAAAGCGATCGCTTAATTAATTCAATCACTATCTGTTCCTTCAGCGATGAAGCTTGTTCATCCAGCACTAACTGTTTCACCCGTCCCTGGCTAACCTGGAATTCAAACACCAAATCACCACCGAAACCTCTAGGGAGTTGAATTGCTTGCAAATATTGAGTCAGCAAAGAAATCATCTGCTGATCCAATCCCGTTACGCTCACAACTTGTAAATGAGGGACAGTAGATTCTTTTAAGAGGCTATCAAGATTAACAAAATCATCAACCTCTGCAAATCCAATTTCCGGCTCCGGTATTGCAATATCGCGTTCCATTGCCAATGACTCCATCTCTTCAAACCGTGCCATCGATTTTGCTGGAGCAGGTGCAGACATTGGGGCTGGTGGCAGTGGTGCAGATTGTTTCTTGGCTTCCCGTCTGCGGCTTACCATTCCACCCCCAGGAGCAGCGCTAGCGCTAACGTTGCCAAAGATACCCTCATGGCTAATAGCTTCAGGTATTTCCACAGGTACTTGCATAGATACATAATCCTCGTTGGGATTGACTCTGACATCATCACTAACGGCAACAAAAGCGGTATATTGCGATAATAGTTGATAAGTCAGAGCCGTATCTGTCACTGCTTCCACACCTCCCTTTGTGTCACCACTCACCATTTGATTCATTAAATCTTTGATGCGAGAACGTCCCCAAAGTTGAGCAATAGCCGGATTACCTGTTTGTGTAAAATTCAGATGAAAACTGTGCTGATAACGCCTACCACCCGCAGCAATGCCAGTGATGTGCAACTTTCCAGAATGCGCGTCTGGCTTGCGTCCAAATAACACTAAGGGTTGCTCTGCAAATAAATCTGCTGGTGTAGAAGGATACATGATTGGAGATTCCCCATCACCTTCCCATTGCAATTGGATATTGGCGAGGACTGGATTATTGATTTGGCAAAAGAATTTTTCTACCACCTTATCTACAGGTTCATCGTGGCGAATAATATGAGCAATACCTCGTCCTAATTCTGCAATGCGATTGAGTAAGAAGCGATTCACCGAACTACCTGCACCAAAGCTATGAAGGCGGGTTCCTGGTTGGAGACGCTGTTTAACTTCTGCTAAAATTTGGTTTTCGTTGCCGATATAGCCATCAGTTAGTAAAACAATATTTTGCAAGCGTCCCGAATTTGTAGCTTTTAAGTTTAAAACGGTGCGAATACCGCCTAACATCTCTGTTCCCCCACCAGCATTTAACCGATTGATATAGTTGATTGCTAATGAGCGATTTTGGGAAGTATTGGCGAGGGGAACAGGTGAAAGTTGCTGTGTGGTATCGGAAAAATCAATAATCCTAAAGGTGTCATCGGGGTTGAGTCCATTGATAAAACGGCGCATCAATTCTTGACATTGCATCAGTGGTTCGCCACTTTGAGAACCGGAAGAGTCGATGAGAAACACCATATCTTTGGCGACAATCTCATCAGGACGGTACTCAAGGGCGGGAATCAGGTATAGTGCAAAGTGTCCACCCCGTTCATCAGCTTGGGTAAGCGTAGTTGTTTGGATGTTATTACCGCCGACTTGGTAGCGTAAAATTAGGTCTTTGTTGGGTATAGTGTCTCCACCACCTAATTTGACATCAACTAACTGTCCTTCGCGGATGATTTGGATTTGGTGAGAGGGTGAGTTGATATCCTGAATCTCAACGCCAGCATTAATTTCGATGCTGACATTAATATCATGACTTGAGCGCATCCCCGACGGTAAAATAGGAGCATTCAAGCGGGAAGCATCTGGAACTAAATCAGTATCTTGATTTGAAGTCATGGGTGCAATGGCTGAACCACCCCCGACTGCATTTTCTGCGATGGTGATTCCGGGAATGTAACGGGGGCCAACAACCATCGGGAAGATAAACTCGTAATTTCCACCTTCAAATTTTAGGCGATCGCTGTAGCGAATAATCACATCAATTTGTTCACCTGGTTTGATGTTCGCCAGGGATTGAGTAAAAATATTGTCCCGTTCTTGTTCGAGGAGTCCGGCTGTTTGTCCTTGTTTTCTGGCTTGTTCGTAAATGGCTACAGCTTCCTGACGTTTTTTGATGCTGCCTTGAATGGTGCGATCGCCTATACGAATCAGCATATCATCAACGGCGGCTTCATCGGGTAAGGGGAAGATATAAACGGCTTCTAGGGTGGTGGTAAAAGGATTTTCAAAGCTTTGGGTAACTTCCACCCGTGAGATGTTACCATCGATTTTGGCTTTTACTTCAGTGTGTTTGAGGGGAAAGGCAATCTGTTGGCTGGAGTTTTGCAGATATAAGCCACTGGGTTGTTGTTCTAAGGTTTGAGTCATAATCTTTACCTGGCGCTTTTGTTTGCTGTCTCTAGCGTAGGCGGGTTTTTCTGGGAGATATGCTCAGTTTTATGCTCAGTTGATGCTCAGTGATCGCTTGAGAGCAATCAATTTTTAAGTTTCAATTTTTGATTAGGAGTATTATTTATAAAGTTTCAGGATAATAAATTGCTAAACCTCTTAATATGCCAGTGTAAAGATCCTGCAAAAGTATATGTCAAGCAATGAGCATTAAGTAGCTGCTAAACTACACAAATACTTACTTTGTATTTCAGCTGTCCTTGTATGTACACCTACAAACTAACCCACATCCTATTCAACGACGGCTTAAAAATTATACCGGGAAACATCACCGTCATCATTGGCCCTAATAACGCTGGAAAGAGCCGTGTTTTGAAGGATATTGCTTGGAAAACCACACAAGACAAACATTCCCAAGGAATTGTTGTTACTGATGTTGAGTGGACATATCCCTGTAGCTTACAAGAAATACGCGACACGTACAATGTAGAGCGATATCGAGATGAAAATGGTAACTGGATGTTCCGTACATTAGCCCCTGAATTGGATCAGGAACATAATATCGGTGGCGGTGGAGAGTGGCCTAGCTGGTACGAAGGGAATTTTCAGTATTTAATAGAAAACAAGCTCCAGTTTGTTCAGTATTTTGGCAGGTCTATGGTTGCATTTCTCACTACAGAAAACCGTCTTCAGTTAGTAAAAGAGTCTGCTAGTGCAAATCATGAGAGGCAAGAAGCTACCCTGTTGCAAGCTCTTTACAATGCAGAGACTTCTGATACTCCTGTAGAAAATGATATACAAAAATTAGTAAAACGTGCTTTTGGAAAAGAGATAAAGTTAGACTTTACTGTACTCCAGAAGTTACTTCTTCGGGTCGGCGATAGCTTTAGTGGAATCCCTTTAGATCCCAGACATGCTAAACAACGTATGAGTCAGTATGACAAGTTGGATGATCACGGTGATGGAATCAGGAGTTTTGTAGGAATTCTGACTGCGTTCCTAACAATTAAGCGAAATGTATTCCTCATTGATGAACCAGAGGCTTTTCTTCATCCGCCTCAAGCTTTTCGGATAGGTGAGTTCCTCGCAGAACAAGCCAATAGTTCTCGCCAAATTATTTTGGCTACACATAGTACTGATTTGCTGCGAGGTATTTTAAGCAAGACAACTGATGTCACTATTCTCCGGATTGATCGGAAGAATGAAACTAACTCTTTCCATTTACTTGAGCCAAATCACCTACAGGAATTGGTAAATGATCCCTTGCTGAGTTCGGCTCGTGTTCTTGATGGACTTTTCTATCCTGGTGTAGTTGTAGTGGAGGCTGACAGTGATGCACGTTTTTACCAAATAGCCTGCAATAAAATTAGAAATGACATCGATTTTCATTTCGTCAATGCAGATAACAAGCAGACTGTTTCACGAATCACTCAAACGTATAGAAAGATGGGAGTGCGTTGTGCAGGAATTGTCGATTTTGATGTTTTAAATAGTCAGGCTGAATTTGAAAAGCATTTAGGATGTTTGGACTTAAGTCAAGATAAAATAGCTCATTTATTATCTATCCGTAAAAATATTGCAGAGGCAGCGAGAGAGATTCCTGCTGATGAGAGATTGGAGAATATCAAAAACCAAATAACAACATTATTAAGCTCTATTCATGAGACACAAGACCAATCATTAGCTGCGAAAGAAAAATTATTGAGGCAAATTGAAAGCCGAGCCAACGATATTGCAAATTCCACAAAAAGTTGGAAAGAATTTAAAGAGAAAGGTCGTGTAGCTTTATCAGCAGAGCTACAATCTCAGTTTGACATTTTATGGGAAACTTGCGCCCAAAAAGGACTATTTCTCAACCCGTGTGGTGAGTTAGAGTCAATGCTAGTACAACAGGGTATTGCATATACAACGGACAAAAAAGGATGGATCACAAGAGCGTTGCAACTACTACCTAGATTGGAAGTTAATGACAATGAATATCCTTGGCGATTTGTCAAAGCAATCCAAAAGCATCTTGTGGGTGTAAATCAATAGATGGCACAAATACATTTATCACTAAATTTTTTAAGTGATGAATATACTCGTCAGACAAAATTAGCATTGCTCTAAGAGCTAGTTGATGCCGATTTTAGCAGGTAATCGCCCTTGCAATTTTTCAAGAACATGGATAAAAAACATAGTGGAAAACAACATGAATCTAAAAGATATCAAAGAAAAATTATTCCCTGTCATAAAAGTAATATCAATAGTAGCGATTGCAACTGCAATAGGCTTAGAAATATGGAATATTCAAGCATTAACAACTAACAATCATCTACCTATTATCTTAAATCCAATTTTGATAATTGCTCACTTTGCATTATCGGCTCATTTCATTGAAGGAATAATTGCCGCTTTTTATGCACCTGCGAAAAATCAAAAGCCAATCCAATATGGAATTTATACTTTTTTTGTGGGTACAATTGGTTTATTAGAATTGTTTGAAAATCATTCCCAGATCCCCGACTTCTTAAAGAAGTCGGGGATCTAAACCATAGAGGATGTTTGTAAAGTCGTAGAATATACTAAAGACCCCTCTCCAAACCTCTCCCCGAAACGGAGAGAGGCTTTGAAACCCCCATTCCCTTGTAGGGAAGGCTTGCTCGGGGGGTTAGATTTCTGAGGTTTTGGTGTTAGTAATAATACTTTTAAAACATCCTCATAGATATATGTCAAACTCGCTGAAAGCCTCTGATTCAGGATTAGCAATTGTAGACAAATCCCGTCAACGTTTAGGTTGGACAAAAACTAGCACGGCGCGATGGTGGCAAGATGCCCATACCTCTAGAGCTACTTTACGCCGGTTTTGGCAAGGCGATCGCATTCAGCGAGAAATTTTCATTGCGATCTGTCAAGCTGTTGGGATTGTCAACTGGGAAGCGATCGCTGATTTATCCCACGCAGACTTAGAATCTATTGCAGACATCCCCACACATTACCGAGACTGGAATGAAGCACCTGATATCGAAAGCTTCTATGGACGCAATCAAGAATTGACACAGTTAGAACAATGGATCACCAACCAAAACTGTAGATTAATCACCATTAACGGGATCGCTGGTATTGGTAAAAGCGCCCTAGCAGTGGCTTTAGTAGACCGCATTCAGTCAAAATTTGATTGTTTAATTTGGAAGTCTCTGCAAACTTCGCCATCCCTCATTTCCCTGCTGAATAGTCTGCTAAACTCCTTTGAGCAAACCGTTGTCCAAAATATTCAACAAGGTACAGCACAACTAATACAGCAGTTACAAAAACATCCCTGTCTGTTGGTATTAGATGGACTAGAGACTATTTTATCACAGCCAGAAGACCTCAGCTATGGTCAATTTATCCAACAATTAAGTCGGGAACGGCATCAAAGTTGTATTCTAATTAGCAGCCGTGAACAGATAAACACCCTTGAAATTAATACAAAAACATTTCGCTGTTTAAATCTCAAAGGGTTGCCAAAAACAGAGGCGATAGAATTATTACAATCAAGGGGATTTACAGGCAAGGAACTGGGGTTATCAGCCTTAATTCAACTTTATCGCGGTAATCCCTTGGCGCTGAAACTGGTAACACCATTGATTGAGTCTGTATTTGGGGGGAATGTTGCTGCTTTTTTGAGTCAGAATACTTTAATTGTAGGCGATCGCTTGCGTGTAATTCTCAAACAGCAGTTTGAGCAACTTTCCGGCTTAGAGCAAGATATTCTCTACTGGTTGGCTATTTGGCAAGAACCTGTGTCATTCTCTCGATTGCAAAGCCATTTGCTGATATTCGTTGATCCAGGGATGCTTTTAGAGGGCGTTGTAGCCTTAGAAAGGCGATCGCTTTTAGAAAAATGGATCAGCGATCGCGAACCCTCATTTACATTGCAACCCCTGGTAATGAAGGTGGTGACAGATAAATTAGTCGAACAGACTACCCAAGAGATACATCAAGTTGTGCAGAGTTATGATATCCGTCATTTTCAGATATTGCGAACCCATTGGTTGCTACGACCGGGTACAGACGATATTACAGGCGATCGCATTTTAACTCAACTTGGCAAAAAACTCTGGCGTTCCTATGGTGCAACTCTTCCCCAAATCCTGAATCAGATTTTGTTGTTGTTAAATGGCCAATCTCCTTTAGCAATGGGTTACATCGGGAGTAATGTAGCGATCCTCTCAGGAATAGACTTGATATGACCCTTATCTGCTTATTTGCGGTTTATCCTGACAAGAGGTCTAAGATGTAAGTATAGGCACTTCAAGAGACAGTAATACCTAGTTTGGGCTACACCTACCCAGTGGTAGATTTTTGCGATCGCATCAATTAGTGCGATCGCAATTGAGTCACAATAATAAAAGGCAATCATTGAAGGTGCTGTAATGCTTCGTCTAACTCAAACTATTCGCAACTTGTTCCTTCGTTTTGAAGGGTTGTTTGGTGTTTTATTCCAAAGTGTTTCTAATTTTTTCGGAAATGTATTTGGTTTTTTTGGCAAGCTTTTCGGATTTACTCGGTCTGGTTATTTCTTGGAATCTGATCAGGTGCAAGGAATAAAGCAAGCTTCGGCGAAACAGCCAATTGAAAAGGATCGGGATAACACCGCTAAAATTCCTGCCACTAACCGCCGTCGTCCTAATGCCAAAATTGACGACTACTACCTCAATATGGCTCGTGATGTGAAAAAGAACTAACAAAAGACATAAACTAATTGGAGGGTCATCTTAGTGATGCGTAGACGCAAAGTTGCTTGTCGTCATATACCGTCTACGGTGAAAGCTTTGCGCCATCACACTCCCAATCTTTCCTCTCGGAATTTTATAAATTACTGTCGCCTGCACTGGTGTAGTGTCAGGGCGTTTTTGTGGAAAATCATCCAGCCACAATTGACGGATTTGTTTGTGCGTAGGCGTAGCTCAACCCAGGCATCGCACCTTTAAGAAAATTAAACCCATGTTGAGGCTGGACAAGAGCTACAGAGATTTTTGAAATTTAATTTTAACTTACCAAATCAACTAAAGCGTTCGACTGAAAGCGGACTATAGATGAAACTGAGCAGCCGCGATAATTCTCAGAGGTGAAGACTGATAGTGTGATATTAGCTTGACCGGGATCTAAAATGCGTTTTACCTTGCAGGTTTGCATTTTGTTGTTGCAGTAAGCAATAATGCGATCGCCAGCCTTGACTTCCAACGCTTGAATTTTCAATTAATACCAACCTTGCCAGGAATTTGCTTCGTTAAAGGAAAAATATATTACTATATTTTGCTTCTTCAACAATAGCAATGTTTATTTAACTATAACACAAAAATTGAAGTATTCAATGGTATCAATTTCATCTTGATAATGTCAACCTTCTTTATGCTTAAAACACTAGTGAAGAAGGCAGGAAGTAGAAAATTATCCGTTGCTCTCAGCCCCATCTAATTCCAAGCCACCAAATTCTTCGCGCAGCTTGTCGAAGTGTCCCTAATCCCCAGTCCCCTAGTTCAGCTTCTGGGGAGCTAAATTCTTTCGAGGACAGATTTTTTCTTTCGATGTTTTTGTTACAATTATTGAAATTTTTAGATAAAAATACCACTATGGCTTTATATGCTGAATTACATAGACACCTGGGCGGCTCCGTCGTCCCACGAGTTTTATGGCAATATTTCGAGCGACATTCTTCAGAGTTGATTTCCGGCTTTGCTGACTATTCAGAATTTGAAGATTTTTATACCCGCCCACGCAACACCCTAGATGAGTATCTAGAATTACACACCCTGGTAGAAAGTGTGCAAACTGTGGAGACTTTACCTTACTTTATCTATCGCTTGGTGCGGGGTGCTTACATATTTGAAAATTTGGCTTATCTGGAACTGCGATACACTCCTTATTTACGGACGCCTGAGCATCTGAGTCAATCCGAAAGAATTGACAAGATGGCAGAAATTGTGCGAGTAGTAGGACTTGCCAGCCAACAGCCAGAATATCCCATTGTTACTAGCCAAATTCTCTGTATGCACACGCGCCTACCATTAGAGGTGAACAAGGCGATTGTTGATTTGGCGGCGCAAAATAAGCAGTATGTTTGTGCAGTAGATGTAGCGGGGGGTGATAGCTATTACGCCGATCGCTTAGAAGAATGGATTAGCTTATATGATTATGCGCGATCGCTGGGCGTTAAAACCACAGGACATCTATATGAAACCACCGCAGGTTGTTACCCAGAACTGTTACCCTATCTCATGCGGATTGGTCACGGCATCCAAATTCCCCTACTGTATCCAGAGTTACTTAATGATGTAGCAAAACGCGGACAATGTTTGGAAGTTTGCCCCACAACGTACCTGAAAACTGGTACTTTGCAGGATATACGTCAACTAAAAGTAGTTTTTGACCGTTGTTTTGATGCTGGGGTCGATATCGCTATCTGTACTGATAATGCTGGATTGCACAATGTGCGTCTACCATTTGAGTATGAAAATCTCTTGACTTACAACATTATTAGTTTTGAACAACTACAAGCTTGTCAAGATGCAGCTTTCCGTCATGCTTTTGCTTGGCCTTACAGTCAACGTCCTGTATCGCTGTTAAACGGTTTGCTCAAACCAGAATCACCTAAAGTTTTGGCAGTCAGGGATAGTAATTAACCACTACTTAAAGATGTGCATAAAGTCAGGTAATTTAATGTTAATTAATGTTGCAGAACAGGCTTTTTCCTGATGCCGTAGAGAAAGTTGTAATGCACAATAGATATGTTGTAAAAGTCCATGTTTTAGAAATTAAACCATAAATAAACACAGATAATTCATCCGTGTTTATTTGTGGTTATTTTTTCGTTGAGAAAGGATTTGGATTTTGCAAGAAATCTAATGTGCAGTCCAAAAAAACCAGCAATTTCAGCTTTTACCTCTTATAACCTCACAAGTTTTCTTTACAGCTATTTCAGGTAAATAGACCACGCGGTATGGGCATAGCATTGCTATGACGATAGATTTGGTTTAAATACATGAAAACTGCTGTAAAATTAATAAAAATTTCTCATAAATTAGCCTCCCCATCTCCCCCTGCCCCCAGAAGCTATAAACTAGAATTTATGGCATCTACTATTCAAGCTCTACCAACAGAAGTCGTATATCTCATTACAGCTGGTGAGGTAATCGACTCTTTAGCTTCTGTGGTGCGGGAATTGGTAGAAAATTCCCTAGACGCAGGTGCAACAAGAATTGTGGTTTCTCTATGGCCGCAGCAATGGCGAATTCGTGTGGCAGATAATGGTTGTGGAATGAATCTAGATGATTTGCAACAAGCAGCCACAGCCCACAGCACGAGTAAAATTCGCTCTAGTGGCGATTTATGGAAAATTAACAGTTTGGGGTTTCGTGGAGAGGCGTTGCACAGTTTGACGACTCTGGCAGATTTAGAAATTTTGAGTCGTCCTGTGGGTGGAAAATTAGGATGGCGGATGATTTATGGCAATGGTGGGGAAGTTGTGCAAGTTGAAGCAACTGCGATCGCACCTGGTACTGTAGTTACAGTTTCTCATCTTTTCGGTAATTGCTCATCTCGTCGTCAGGGATTACCCACAACAGCACAGCAAATCAAAGCTATGCAAGCCACAATTCACCAAATCGCCCTGTGTCATCCCCACGTCACCTGGCAGATTTGGCAAAATGATCGTCAATGGTTCACCATCTGCCCCGCCGCCACAACAGGGCAACTACTACCGCAGATTTTATCGCAAGTCCGACAAAGTGACTTGCAAGAAGTGAAACTCGAAATACCCAACCCACCAAACTCCTCACTCCTCACTCCCCACTCCTCCCTAAATTTAGTGGTAGGATTACCCGATCGCGCTCATCGTCATCGTCCAGATTGGGTACGTGTAGCCATTAACGGACGGATGGTTAAGACACCGGAACTAGAGCAAACCATATTATCAGCATTTCACAGAACATTACCACGCGATCGCTATCCAATTTGTTTCTTACATCTTGCCATTTCGCCCGATCAAATTAACTGGAATCGCAATCCAGCAAAAACAGAAATTTACCTCAACGAAATCATTTATTGGCAAGAGCAAATTACCCAAGCAATTAACCAAGCCCTCAGCATCTCTTCAAGCAATCTCAAAGAAGCTGTCCATACAACACGAGTTAGTAAATTACTCAAAGCCGCAGAAGCCAAAGGCGGTTACAATTTCAATCCTCAAAATCCGAACGAAGATCAAAAAACTCCTAACTCCTCACTCCCAACTCCTAACTCTTTAAAAGCTGTCGCTCAAGTTAGCAACACCTATATTGTGGCGGAACATTCAGGTGGGATGTGGTTAGTAGAACAACATATTGCCCATGAGCGAGTTTTATATGAGAAATTGTGTGATGATTGGCAACTTGTCCCTATCGAACCACCAATAATTCTTTATCAATTATCGCCAGCGCAAATATCGCAATTGCAACGCATCGGCTTAGAAATAGAACCCTTTGGCGAACAACTTTGGGCAATCCGTAACATACCCGCACCTTTGCAGCAACGAGACGATTGTGCAGAAGCAATTTTAGAACTTAGTTGGGGAGGCGACTTACAAACAGCCCAAGTAGCCGTCGCCTGTCGCAGTGCCATTCGTAATGGTACACCGATGAATCAACAAGAAATGCAGACACTTTTAGATAATTGGCAACGCACTCGCAACCCTCGCACCTGTCCCCACGGACGCCCTATTTATCTATCTTTAGAAGAATCAGCTTTAGCCCGGTTTTTCCGGCGTAATTGGGTAATTGGTAAAAGTCATGGAATTTGATGTTTTCGGTGAGACATTACATCTATGCCACCATACATAAAGCTTTTGGGTTTCTCGGGCACATTAACTGTTTTTTGTTAATGTTATCCTAGTCTCACAACTAGCTCCTCAAGCGTGAATTCCGGCATTACCTGGCGTACTGATAGAATTAATATCACAGTAAAATACCAAAAACCTGGTCGAGGTTGACCAGGTTTCATCGAGTTCACAGGTTTCAAATTGTTAAACTAATTAACTAACTGAAGGTTAATAACTAAGGTGGACTGAAAAACTCACAAATTCAGCATTCCTGCGTTTTTCCGCTTTAGGATTTGGCTTTGCCTTCTACAATTAGGCTTTTTGCCACTTGGATAATATTTGATATGCTGAAATTTGCTTGGGCTAATGACAAGGAGACACTAAGCCATTGACCCTTTTTGTTCGGTTTGGTTCTGTTTGGTGTCCTACTATTTAAGTTATCACTTAGTTTGTGAATTGCAACCCTTAGTTTACTAAAGTTGATGTTTTGTTAGATTTTGCAATCTCAATACAGAAATTTGATCCCTAGCTATCTTTTTAAGAAAGTTGAAGGGATCTTGGAGAGTTGAGCATAGCTAACCAAACTGTATTGTCACCAATTCCACATAATCTGACTGTTATCAAGATGGTCAGTAACAATACGTCCAATGGAATCGATTTCTGCCAATTCAGTGGCGGAAAGCTGAATTTGGGCGGCTAAGGCGTTGTCTAGTGCTTGTTCAGGATAACGGGCCCCAACAATGGCATTTGTTTGAGGTTGGGCAATTAACCAGGCCAAAGCTAACTGAGCAAGGGTACAATTATGAAAAAGGGCTATAGGACGCAGTTTTTCTAACGCTTGTTGAGCATGTTCAAAGTTTTCACCTTGAAACAGTTTATTTTTAGCACGGTTATCTGTCGGATCAAATTTATGACCAGGAGCAAATTTTCCTGTTAACAAACCCTGTGCTAAAGATGAATAAGCAAGGATAGAAATATTGTTTTCGATACAATAGGGCAATGGATCTTGTTCTACCTGCCTCCAGAATAAAGAATAGGGTGGTTGTAAACTATCAATACGTCCATAACTTGCTGCTTCTGCTAACTGGGCGTGGGAAAAATTGGAAGCACCGATCGCTCGAATTTTACCTTGCTCTTTAAGAAAGTTAAGAGCGCTCATAGTTTCTTCGATAGGTACTATTTCACTATTGAAAGCGCCGGAGGGCCAA
The DNA here is from genome assembly GCF_036917135.1 of Nostoc sp. Taxonomy (GTDB): domain Bacteria; phylum Cyanobacteriota; class Cyanobacteriia; order Cyanobacteriales; family Nostocaceae; genus Nostoc. The sequence goes on from NZ_JBALEA010000053.1 coordinate 65,386, forward strand.
TGTATTTGGTAAAGGTCGATGTAATCAGTTTTCAGGTTGGTTAAGGAGCGATCGCAAGCTTCAATTACTTGTTCATACTTTAGATGGTTAGCAAAAACTTTCGTGGCATATTCTACGCGATCGCGCACATCAGATAAAGCTTCAGCGACAATTCGCTCAGAGTGTCCTTCACCATATACTTCAGCAGTATCAATTGTGGTGATCCCAGCTTCATAAGCGGCTCGGATAGTTTTAATCGAGTCAGCATCCTCAATTCCCACCCACATTTTTTTACCAGCTTGCCAAGTTCCCATCAACAGAGGTGTGATTTTGACTTCAGTTGTACCTAGCAATCGCTTTTCCATAGCTGTTCCCTAATTCATTCCCTTGGACAGGTTCATACTTTATCAGTTTTCGTGTGAAATTAAATCATAGTTACAGTAGATGCTGATGGAATTGACTACAACTTTTCATGCCCTCAAAGAATGGGCAGTTGCCGTAAATGCCTTGGAAGATGGCAAAACAATTATGTTGCTCCGCAAAGGTGGTATACATGAACGAAATGGACATTTCCAAGTTGCCCACAAGCAAATTTTGCTTTACCCTACTTATGAACATCAACAAGCTTTCATGCTGAAAGCAGAGTATGCAAATCATGTTTATCCAGTAACATCAGGTTGGCATCCTGAGACAGTTCGCATCGGCAGTTGGGCAGAAATTACGGATATTTTGCCCTGTAGTGACGAGTCTATTGTCAATACCTTACTTCCCTTTCATATTTGGAACGAGCATTTTATTAGCGATCGCCTCAAATGGAAACCACGTCAACCCCTTTATATTCTCCTTCTGCGGACTTACAAACTACCCCAAGAGCAAGAAATTCCCTATTACGCCAAATACGCCGGCTGTAAGTCATGGATTGATTTAGATCAATCAATTCACTTGCAAGCAGCAATACCAGTTTTATCTAACTTTGCATACACCCAACTAGTAGAGACAATTCGCGCCATTGTTGGCGAAAAAATAGAGAGAAAGATTGACCGAATAATTCATAACTCTTAAGAGACTTCCAAGAAATAAATTATCCATCTTGTGGGGTGGGCAATCCTGCCCGCCCTAAATATGGTACGGGTGTTTACGTAGCGGCAGGTAGTGCGGACACCCATCCCACAAGAGAATATACGCAATCAGCAACGCCTGTTTTTATTGTCAACTTAGGTGAATTCTAGTAATAAATTTACCATAGCCGTTGGTTTCGACTACTTCGACTTCGCTCAGTACAAGTTCGCTCAACCAACTGAGTGGCCGAGAGTTGAGCGACTTGTGCCGAGCCTGTCCTGAGCGTAGCCGAAGGGCGGAGCCGAGGTAAGTCGAAACTCGTAAACATGGTATTTTTTTAATCAGAAATCACCTTAGATCCTTTTGTTTAAGGGACTGACAAATAAAAAAATACTCAACTATATCTTGTGGGGTGGGTGTCTCACCCGCCCACAGCCAAAGGCGCTCATATTGCCCACCCCACAAGATTGGATAATTTATTTGTTGTCAGTCCCTAACCAGAACGCAGATACTCAATTTCACTACTGTATCAAAGCTAAATTTACAATTATTTTAAGTATTTACACGCAAATTTAATTATTTTACGTTGAAAAATAATTAATCCTATAGTTTAACTTTGCAAATTAGTAACTAGCGTTCAGCAAACAATAGCCGGAAAGAATGATTTTCAGGTAGGGTCAAGGGGAAAGAAGGTTTTTTGAGTTATACCTAGCTTCGCCAAATCAAATACGAGTGCTATATCACTCTCAGTCATTTCACAGTCAATCTTTTATTGAAATCATCGATACTTTACGTACTTATACTAATGTTTATCCCTTCTTTATTATATCTTACCGAAGATTCACTTAGTATTAAGGAATAGAAAAAAGCGAAGTAGAAATTGTTAGAACAAGAAAAAGTAAATTTTTTCAAGTTAATTATAAGTACTAGTTACATCATTATTATGATTAATGAGCCGCGCAAATTTGAAAATACAAACTATCAGTATCAATAACAAACGGTGACTGTTATATATTTTGAATATATACAAGGCTTCGTCTTAAATTCTTGTAGAGAAAGCGGCAGAATTCAAAATGATTACAGCGTCAGCATTTTATTGATTTGGAATGGGTGGTTTATTTACGCTGTGCTGTAGTAAATTGATTCTCTCAAAAACATAATGCATATTTCTTTCAAGTGGAAAGTGTCATAAGAAATAATACGTCTTTACTTCAATCCCCAAGTTTTAACTATGGGCTTACTCAGCACTCGCTCAACCCTAGCTATCTGCTAACAGCACTCCTGAAGTTACTTTTTAAAGGAAAACATGAAGCCTACCTTACGTCACATTTTAAAACTCAAGAAAGAATATAGCCACCTGCCATTTTTTGATTTTTTAAGGGATGAGACTTTATCAGCTCGTCAGCGCCTAGAATTTTACCCCTGTATGTCTCCTTTTATCATGAGTTTTGGCGATCTAAATCGCTATGTCATGCGCCAAGAGCCAACCTCAGATCCTTATCAGGCTATGGTGAACGAACACTCTTATGAGGACGATCATCATTGGCCATGGTATTTGGAAGACTTTATCAAATTAGGCTTTAGTAGTGAAAAAACCTCGCCCACTGAGCATTTACAGTTTTTCTACAGCGATCGCACCGCAGTAAATCGCCTGTTGTCGTACAAGCTAGCTCATTTGATTTATAACTCATCCAGTATCGTCCGTCTAGCTATTATCGAAGCTATTGAAGAAACGGGCAACGTATTGTTTGAACTGATTGGAAAACTGGCAGAAAAAATTGAAGCGGAAATGGGTATCGAATTGCGCTACTGTGGGGAATTCCATTTTAGGAAAGAATCTGGTCATGCGATGACAAAGAACCATACTATCATGGCAAAAATCGAAATGGATGACCAAACACGTGCCGAGGCGATTGAAAAAGTCAATTTGGTGTTTGCTTGGTTTACAGAATGGACGGAAGAATTGCTAGCGTATGCCAAGGAAAACCTGAATCATTCATTGGAGCCAGTTGCACAAAGAATTAGTATGAGTTCAGTTTATAGTTTTTAATTAGCAAATTTCGTCAGCCTGATTCGAGAACTGGCTCCCCTGAAGCCCCCTCCAGAAACTATCGTTGCTCTCATGGATGGCGACTCAGTAATTAGTCCTGGCACTCAATTCGCCCACGCAGGGCTAGCTCCTAGAAATAGAATTTAGGGGCTAGCCCTGGGTGGTTAACTTGATCTGATTGCAAATTGCAAACCTATACTTAAAAAAGTAGCTCTTGTTACACCCAACCGCAAAAAACGCGGATAACATTAGAAAAATCTTACCTGATAAAGAAGGTGAGACAAAGCTGTTGATCTTTGTGTCCTACTAGCAGCTATCCTCCAGGCTATGACTTATTAAGTAATTATCCCGAAGGGGATAAAACTTAATTACACTTTGTCTAAAGTATTAGGCAAAAATTACTCCGTGAGGGTGATAAGTTGCTTGACAAAAGTCTGTTATTATGCATTATTAGCTAAAAAGCAAAGGAGTTTGCAATGCATCGACAAATGTGCTGGTTATCTAAGTCTGGTGGCGACGGAGAGAAAATTTTGTATTTGCAGACAGAACCCAATCAACCTTGGCGTCCCTACACAGCTTTTGGACACATTGCAGTGCCAGATTATAAAATAGAAGGTGGTTCTAAAGGTTGGGCAACTTATCAAAAACTTATCAAAGCAGGCTGGACACTGGTATCTAGCGCCCGTGCAAACGAGTTCGGCGGCAGCAGCAGCTACGCAGAGTCAACAATCCAAAATCAATAAAGGAATTGGGAATTGGGCACTTGTACTGCCCTTCGACTACGCTCAGGAACCGCGACTTGTGCCGAGCGGAGCCGAGGTAAGCCGTTGGCGTAGCCTCTCGTAGAGAAGTATTGGGCATTGCGAATTAGTTATTTTCCTCATCTTTCCTACTCCCTCACACCCTCACAAACCTCTGGGGGAACCTTCACCGCGAGGATCAGCAGCCCCTTCTAAAGTTCCATCAGATGTGACCGCGATCGCATTACCATTTCCCCAAGGAGTAGTTTCCTTAATTTTATGCCCCCGATGGCGTAAGTCTTGCACAGTCAGAGCATCCAAGCCCCAGGATTCCACGCGCAACTCATCGGGAAGCCATTGATGATGTATGCGTGGAACAGAAACAGCTGCACCAACATCCATGTTGTATTCCAGCACATTCAGGATCACTTGCAAAACCTGGGTGATGATGGTGCTACCACCAGGCGCACCCGCAGCCATACGGAAATGACCATTTTCTGTGACAATTGTGGGAGTCATGCTGGATAGAGGAGTTTTGCGGGGTGCAATGCTGTTAGCATCGTTACCAACTAAACCAAAAGCATTAGGCACTCCTGGCGCAGCCGCAAAATCATCCATCTCATTGTTGAGGATAATTCCAGTTCCCGGTGTCACCACACCAGCACCAAAAAGCAGATTAATGGTGAAAGTCAGACTGACGGCGTTGCGTTGTTGATCTACAACTGTCAGATGAGTGGTTTCAGTAGATTCATGGCGAGTCGCTTGCAGTTGGAGAGATTGATTAGATAACGGGATGATATTTTCTCCCAAACTTTGATTATTAGCTTGACTAAAATGTTGTAGTGTCTCTTTGTCTACTGGCTTGATCTCGGTCGAGGGTCTAGCCACTTGCATATTAATTTCTTGACGGCGTTTTTTGGCGTAAGCTCGACTGAGCAATTCTTGTACAGGGACTTTGACAAAATCAGGATCGCCTAAATATTGTGAGCGATCGGCGTAAGCAATTTTCATTGCTTCTACCATTAAATGTATTGCGTCGGGATGATGCCATCCTAAAGATTTTAAATCAGTGTCACCAATAATATTTAGAATCTGTAATAGGTGAACTCCTCCCGATGATGGTGGTGGCATTGAGCAAATTTTAGCTTTGCGAAAGTTTCCACAAACGGGAGTGCGCCAGATTGGTTTATAGGCTTTGAGGTCTTCTAGAGTAATTAAACCACCATTTTTTGCCATATCAGCCGCGATCGCCCGAGCAATACTTCCGGTGTAAAAATTTTGGGGATTTTCGGCAATTGCTGTTAAGGTACGCGCCAAATCTCGCTGCACCAGCTTGTCCCCTGGCTGATAAAATTCACCGTTGCGAGTGAAAATTTCCCGCGCGGCTGGATTGCTGAGAATTGCTTGCTGGCGCTGGTTGAGACGCACAGTTAGCACATCGCCAAGAATAAAGCCATCTTTAGCAAGTGCGATCGCAGGTTTCATCACCTCTTGCCAAGAAAGTTTACCATAGCGACGATGCACTTCATAAAGTCCCGCCACCGTTCCTGGTGTCCCTACTGCCAAATAACCATCAATACTTGCATTGGGGCGCACCTTTCCTTTGGCGTCAAGATACATATTTCTTGTAGCTTTCAAGGGTGCGCGTTCGCGGAAATCTAATGCTTTCATCTCGCCAGTTTTCTCAGAGTGCATTAGTAAAAATCCGCCGCCACCGATTCCCGCCGAAAAAGGCTCAACTACAGAAATTGCAAAGGTTGTGGCTACGGCTGCATCCACTGCATTACCACCTTTGCGTAACATCGAAATTCCCGCTTCGCTTGCTAGGGGATGGGCTGAAACCACCATCCCCTTTTTGCTGCGTAGGGGTAAAGTTAAGGCGGCTGAGGCGACTTGGCTATAAACCAGGAGGGTGAAAGAAAAAACTGCGATCGCTACGCGCACCGCAGGCATCGCAACTCCCTTGGTTTGAGTAACAGCAAGCATTTTTATACCATTTACCATGAAATCTTATACATATTTAGCATCTTGGTGTACTTAATTTATCAGATTTTGATTACTATTGTTTGCGATCGCTCTCTCACTCCCCTTGAATGGTTAAAAATATGAAAAGTATATAAACATTTTATCAAGAGTATACAAAGTTTTTTTGAAAAGTATAGACATCTAAGTAAATATTTGGATATCAATCAAGTTATTCTCAGGTTAACTAAAAGTTACTTCCAAAATCGATTCAGGTAGGAAAAACCTATGACAGTTATCATTGGAACCAAGGGTAACGATACCCTACAGGGCTTTTCCAGTCAGGATCTTTACGACATCGGTATAACCACTGTAACTGGTGGCGGTGGCAATGATATATTTTGACATTATTAAAGGCTTAAGTGGCAATGACATACTGACGGGTGGCGATGGCAATGATATCCTCATTGGTGGCGACGGTAATGATACGCTCTATGGAGGGCATGGTACTGATACGTTTGTTTTCAATAGTTTCAATGAAGGACTTGATCAGATATCTGACTTTGCCACTAATGAACTAATTCAGGTGTCGGCTGCTGGTTTTGGTGGCAGTTTATCAGCAGGTGTACTTTTAGCTAATCAGTTTACACTTGGAGAATCTGCAACCACTAGCACCCAGCGATTTATTTATAACTCCAATACAGGTGCATTGTTTTTTGACCAGGATGGTAGTGCAGGCGCATTTACTCAGATACAATTTGCAGTATTATCTGCTGGGTTGTCACTAACGAACAACAATTTTGTGGTTGTTTAATCGTTTCGTTATTAGAGTTCCATCACTTAGCCGCAGAGGACAAGAATAGGACTTACGCACTGAAGCCTGAAACCTAGATCCCCTTAGTCCCGCGATCGCATTCTCAAGGTATATAGCAGATTGCGCTCTAATCGAATACACGTAGAGACGTAGCAGTGCTACGTCTCTATAAGGTTTTGGGTTTTATATATGTACTTCATTTACCTTAAATCTGCTGTATAGCGGTTCTCGAATGGAAGCAATATAGTCTAGACTTCTCTGCTTTTAGGAGAGAAGCTTTAAATTTTACTCCCCAACGCTACAAGGGTTGGGGCTGAGGGTTAGGTCTGTATTACACTCAACCCAGAAGCGCTATAGTCATTAGTAAGAGGCTAATATAAAGCGTATTTGTCAATCAATTAAAACTTAATACAGTTCAGTTAAGACTAAAACTAATTATGGCGATTTTCAGTTGAGTGAGAGACAATCAAATGTACTATACAGAGTTTTTATGAATCCTGTAATCGCCCATCTTCCATGTAAATAATGCGATGTCTGGCGACAAGCCGCTTCTCTTCGAGAGGCTTCTCTTTCAGAGACGCTAACGCGTCTACGGCAACATCTAAAATGTGAGTTAATATGGATACCGTAATTACACCACAAAGAATCGAGTTACCACCTGGCGCGGTGTTGAAGCTTTTGGGAGACTGGAAAGCCTATCAAATATTGAGTCAGCAACTAGGCGATCGCTCCTCACCTCGGATTAAATATCGAAGAGGGGAAATTTTACTCATGGCACCGCTACCAGAGCATGGAAGAGATGCAAGCTTGTGAAATAGATGTGACAAGCTATACCGACATTAATGATTTCTTGCCTTATCGAGTGCCAGAAGTGTGGATATTAAAGAGTAATCGGTTATTCATTTATCGATTGCAGGGAGAAAGTTATGCCCTTACAGAAAGCAGCTACTTTCCTAACGTCAGAGAAATTGTGCAGCAATGTCTCCAAATGGCCAATGAGCAAACAACAAGTGAAGTCATTAGGTGGTTAAAGAACTTTTTGCGTGAACAACAGTAGTACAATGTCTAAGCTAGTAATTAAAAGTTTGTAGTAAGCACTTTAGTGCTTAGAAAATAAGGACTGAAGTCCTTACTACGAACTTACTTACCCATCAATTTAAACTTGACATAGTAGAGGGTGTGTTACCCTAGCCCTTAACTAAGAATTACGAATTATTTTAATCCCTTCGATTTCCGAAACTCCTGGACAACATCTTTAATATCACGTAATTCCCCCTCAACTAAATAGTTTAACTGTCGCATTTCATCTGCCGAAATCTTTCCTGCAAGTGAAGCGATCGCTGTTTTTAATTCGGGATATTTTTTTAATATTTCTTGTCGGACAATTGGCACAGTTTCGTAAGGCGGAAAATAGTGTTTATCATCCTTTAAGACAACTAAACCCAAGCGAGAAATCTGTCCGTCAGTGGAATTACCCGCTACCATATCTACCTGTTTTTGAATCAAAGCACGATATATTAAACCTAAGTCCATGATTTGGGGAGGTTTAGCAAAACGTAAATCATAAGTTTTAGCTAATCCTGGAAAACCATCTTCTCGTTCTAAAAATTCATAGCCAAAACCACCCCGCCATTGTGGTGTATATTGAGTAGCTTCAGATAGAGTTTCAATATTGTAGCGTTTAGCATCTTCACCCCGGACAATCATCGCAAAAGTATTTTCAAAACCCAAGCTTGGCATTACTTCAAGATTGAATTGTTGGGAGTATGCTTGTTTTAATCTTTCATAAACTTCTTTCGGATCTTTAACTGCCTTTTGCTTTAAAATTGCAGTAAAAGCTGTACCAGTATACTCAATATATACATCAATTTTACCAGCAGTAATAGCACTATGACAGACAAAAGAACCACCTAAATGGGGGCGACGAGCTACTTTTAAATTAGTCGTCGCCTCGATTTGCTGGGCTAAGAGTTCACCTAAAATATCTTGTTCGGTAAAATCTTTGGAAGCAACGATAATATTACCACCGCTACTACTATTTAAATTTGGCGTACAGCTAGTAGTTACCAGTAACAAGGCAAAAGTTAAAAAGCAAAGTGTTAAAAATATTTTCATTAATTTTTACTTTTTAATTTATTCTCCAACCAACCAATTGCAAAGTCAGCTAATAATGCAATTACCGCCGCCGGAACTGCACCAGCTAAAATTAACTGATCGTTCACAACTGATATACCGCGAAAAATAAATACTCCTAAACCACCAGCACCAATTGCGGCGGCAATAGTTGCAATCCCAATGGCAATTACTGTTGCTACTCGTACTCCTGCCAGAATTACTCCCATTGCTAAGGGAATCTCAACTTGTAACAATAATTGTCTATCTGTCATTCCCATGCCTCTACCAGCTTCTCCAATCGCTGGATCTACGCCCATAATACCTGTGTAAGTGTTACGAATTATCGGCAGCAAAGAATATACAGTGAGGGCAATAATTGCAGGTACTGCACCAATTCCGGCAATCGGAATGAGTAAACCAAATAGCGCCAAACTAGGAATAGTTTGAAAAATATTTGCTATGACGAGAATTGGTTGGCGGAGATAAGTTTTGCGTGTAATCAAAATGCCTAAAGGAATGCCTACAAGTATAGCAATTCCAATAGCGATACCGACCAAAAATAAGTGTTCTAGAGTATGCTGAAGAATTTCTGGGGCATACTTAACGAGGAAGAAATTTTTCATAAAGTGTCTGGAAGGGAACGCAGACATTGGAGAAAGGCTAGACTTTCTGGGTGTTGCGATCGCATAAATTCATCTATCGTCCCCAATACTACCAATTCTCCGCCATACATTAAACCAATTCTCGATGCCAAAACCAAGGCTTCTTGAATATCGTGGGTGACAAAAACAACTGTTTTGCCTAATTCTTGCTGCAAATGCCGAAACTCTTGTTGCAGTTCTAGCCGCGTAATCGGATCGAGTGCGCCAAATGGTTCATCCATCAATAACATTGGCGGATCTGCTGCTAAAGCCCTGGCTACACCGACTCTTTGCCTTTGTCCTCCCGAAAGTTCATGGGGGTAACGTCCGGCAAATTGTGCTGGTTCTAAGCCTACCAATTGTAACAACTCGTAAACCCGCGTTTTTATTTGTTTAGGTTGCCAACCTTCCAAAGAAGGGACTAAACCCACATTGCGTTCAACTGTAAAATGGGGAAATAAACCAATTTCTTGAATAACGTAACCAATTTTTCGCCGCAGTTTAATTTCATCCCATTGAGTTGTGGGAATACCATCAAATAAAACTTCGCCTTGTGTAGGTGTAAATAGGCGATTAATTAACTTCATTGTTGTAGTTTTGCCGCTTCCACTGCGTCCAAGTAATACCAGTGCTTCTCCTTGGCGGATGGTGAAATTTAGATTTGACACCAATGGGCGATGGTTGCGGCTAAAGGTGACATCGCGGAATTCGACGGCGGTTTGGTTATTTTGCGGCATGAATGGTTTTTGATGGACGCTAGCTATATGTATTATGTGCTGATTTTGCTAGCGTGCTAACCCCCGATTTGCTTGCAACAACAGATGCCCAAACTTCATAAGCTGTAATTGGCGCTAAACCATATTACAAGAAAGAAAAACGAACCGCAAAGGACGCAAAGGACACAAAGAAAGAAAGAAAGAAAGAAAGAAAGAAAGAAAGAAAGTAAAGAAGTTAAAAGGGTTTGGCGCAGCCTCACAAAGAAATGGTATAAATATTCATTGAGTAATATCATGTCCGCTTGATTACTTATTAAACCCGAAGAACCCCACACCGCCAAAGCTACACTTTGTCTCCCCTCCCCGCAAGCTCTTAGGGGTTGGGGGTGGGGTGCAATGACTATGGGAATCATAACTATTTATACGGACATGATATAACATCTGCAAAATTTTTTGTATTTTATATTTTTAATGCCGACTTACCCAAAGACAAACAAATTACGTCATTTTGGGGTGTATGAATACGGCTACAAAGAATATCTCGATAATGTCTTTCAATCGGATTTTTTTTAGATAAACCTGGATTTCCCACGAGTTTTAAACCAATTTCTACGGCTCGAATGGCATTACTTGTAGCCAAATATTTCACTGTTTGTGCTTGCAAATTAAGATTCGGCTGGTGTTCACCTTTGTCAATGTCTGCTGCCAAACTGTAAATTAATCGATGGTTGGCGTATAGTAATGCTTCAATTTCACCAACAGATGTTTGAAAGTGGGGTAAAGTTGCTAGACTTGCACCTAAATTCGTCGGCGATCGCTCATTTAAATAATCAACTAACCAGTCTCGTGCTGCTGTTGCTACCCCTTGATACAACGCACTTAAAAATAAACTGCCAGCTGCCAGCATTAAGGGATCGGGTTTTGACCAAAGCTTGACGGGACGTAAATCTAAGGCGTATTCTCTGGGAATATAGGCATCTTCTAAAATCAAGTCGTGACTGCCCGTTGCCCGCATCCCTAAGTGATCCCAAGTTTCCACAATCTTCACCCCTGGAATGTCCCGAGGAACCAAAAAACTCCCTACTTGCGGTTCATCATCATCTGTGCGCGCCCAAACTACGAAGTAACGCAAAATCGGACTGCCAGTAGTGTATTGTTTGTGGCCAGTTATTAACCAACCATCAGATGTACCTTTGGCGATGGTTGCAGGTAATCCCCCTCTGGCTGGTGTACCTAATTCCGGCTCCACACGGGCAGCATTTAGCAAAGCTATACCTTGCACAGACTCTCGACACAACTTTTCATAGACAGTGGGATGCCAGCGCCGGTGTCGGGCGGCGCTAGCGTGTTGTAAGTAGTGCATCGTCAGCACTAAGGCAGTGGAAGGATCACCACTGGCGATCTTTTCAATCACCTGACAGGCTGTGGTATATCCTACAGCCTGTCCACCAAACTCTACTGGTACAGTTAGACTCAATAATTTTGCTTTGTGGAGAGCATCAAAGTTTTCAAAGGCAAAGGAACTATTGCGATCGTGGATGGCAGCGCGGGTGGCAAAATCGGCAGCAAGAGAATCGGCCAGATCCAAGAGATTGGGCAATAATTTTGCTGTTGAGGTAACGGACGCTTCTAAAACAGGTGATTTTGACATTTAGCTTTTTACTCCTTGCTGCAATTATTGGCATTTGGCGATATCTTTATTAAAACTGCTGCCCCAAAGTTTTTTCACGTCAACTTTTGTGGGAATTATACCTGCTTTAAATGCCGTTGCTGCACCAGCACTCATGTCACGGGGGCGCAGATGCGATTTCTCAAATATACGAAAGCGATCGCACCCACAGCAGCGAAGATAGGATCAACACTACTATTTTTACCACCAGTCCTTCCATAAAATTGCACCATTGCCATGAATGAGATAATCAGCTAGTTGTCGCAGGTGAAAATCAACAGCGTCCTTAACTGTGGTAAAATCACCATCTGCTACTAAAGCTTGGACTCCAGAGTTTTTGATAATATCTCTAAAACTTCTTCCTAAGTTGACACTGTGTTTTGAATAGACATTTTTACCTCGCTTTACTAGCAATGCCGGAAAACACAAATAACTGTTCTTCTTTGGGTGCAGCCAAGTTTTCACCAAAGTATCGATGAATACCTACTCCCATATCTCCTGTAGCCGTGAGTTTGAAGTTGACTTCCTCAAATCCAGATGCAGACAAAATTTTCCGTACATTGTCAGAGTAGGTAATACCGTTAGAGTGTCCACGAGTCCAAATGACAAAAGCACCTGGTTTACTCAGAAAACTCAGGTTATCTAGTAAGCGATTGAGTTCAGTTTCCTCAGCCAGATTGCCAAAGACACCACATACAATCACGATATCTGCTGGTACTGCCCCTACATAGTTAGTGGCAAGAGTTGCATCACCATTGATAAACTCAATTTGCTTGGCTAAACCCAAAGACTCTATAGTTGTTCGTCCACGTTCAACTAGATTTGAATTTATTTCAACCAGTCGTGCAGAAACATCCTTCGCACGGGGGTGATTTTTTAAAGTTCCTAGTAAATCTCGTCCATCACCCGCGCAAACACTGACTATTCGGATAGCGCCATCAGGTGAGGCATTCAAGCTGTAAGCAATATATTCCTGCACGATTGCTAGACGCTGCTGCAATTTTGGCTCAGTATCGTATAGGTCGTGCCATTCATACCAATCTTTTGGCATAAGGAGTGATTCCCATTTGATGCACACTGTGTAATCACAAACTACGATTATTTTATCAAGTTACTGTAGTTTATGGATGAAGGCACAGTATCACAGAAATTTATATAAAATCAAGTCTTATTGAATAAAAACCGCCCTTAATTGCTTGGTTATACGTAAAAATTATATATAGTATCAATACGTAAATATTTGTATAAAAAAAATTAATATCCGTTGCTAAGAGGTTCTTTATTTGTCAAATACAGTAAGATGATTTTGGGTAGAGAAAATTTTTAAGCGTTTTTAGCCTGTACAGTAATGGCGTTTGATTATGCGGTTTTGGGAAGAAAGCTCAAGAATGCGCGGGAAAGTCTTTTAATTACTCCGCAAGATCCTGCATCACGCCTTCAAATAAGCTTCCAGGAGTATCTAAATATTGAAGAGGGTAGGAACAGAATTACAGGTGATCAGTTAGTATTATTAGCCGTTCTATACCGTCGTGATTTTAGATACTTTGTTACGGGTGACTATCCATCAGCAGAGTCACAAGTTCAAGAGATGTTTCGACGAAATGCTGCCCTTTCCCAAAGCGATCGCGTCGCTATTCAGGAATTTGTTCGGCTCTGTGAATACGAAGATTTCCTGGAGCGAGAAATATTTCAGCGTCAGTCAATACCGATTCCCAATTATGGACAATTTTCATTTGGTCACAGACACTTCAAAAGACAAGGCGAAGAAGCTGCCTTTTTTGAGAGAGAACGTTTAGCTGTGGGAAAACAACCAATAGAAAATATATTTGAGTTGATCAGAAATCAAGGTATTCATATTTTTAAACGTCAATTAGAGGATAAAAATATATCTGCTTTATACATCAATCATCCGGTTGCTGGACATTGTATTCTTGTCAACTACCTTGATGACTTGTATCGGCAAAATTTTTCTGCTGCTCATGAGTACTGTCATGCTTTATTTGATTCATCTCAAGGTCAAGAGGTTACATACTTAAAGTCCTCAAATGATAAATCTGAGCTTGAATGGAGAGCTAATAGTTTTGCAGGTAATTTTTTGGTTCCAAAGCAAAGACTGGAATTAGACTACTCACCTGCCAACACCTATGAAGCCTGGATTAGTCTGATCCGACAAGTTGCCGAACGCTTTCGAGTTAGCTCACAAGTTGTCATAATCCGTTTATTTGAACTTAAATGGATTGATAAAGCTTTACAACAGCAGTTATTCCAAGATCAACGTTTAGTTATTAAGCATGATGAGAAATTTGATCCTGAAACTCCACCAAGTTTATCTTTAGGGATACGAGACAAATCGACTCAAATTATACGCCGAGGTTTATCTTGGCACTTTATTGATCTTGGTACAGAGGCATACAGACGTGGAGAAATTACTTATCAAAAACTTCTAGATATGCTGTTACTTCCTTTAGAAGATGGTTATCAACTTCTACATTAACTCTTAACGTTTCTGGAGGTAGATAGCTAGTGAAAGGAGTGGTAACTATTGATAAGTGTTCAATTTTGAATTTCATGTATATCAATCGCTTTTATCTCCTAAAAGCACTTGGTTATTCTGTAATTACAACGGTGTATGTTCAACTGGAATTTGAGAATGCAAAATACAAATATCCTGATAGCTTGACTTATTTCAGTGATTTAGTCAATTCTGGTGAAATTTCAAGATTTCCCTTGGAAATGAGGATTTAGTAGAAATGTCAACTGTTCCTCAGTCAAAACGTGCAAGCGATGCAGAGTTATCTTGTTTTGTAGTTGCCAAACGTATTGGTGGTAAAGTGATGACTGATGATGGGAGGGCAATTAAGTACATTCAACGATACATTCAAATGCCTCCAGATAGTGTGACTCAGTTGGTTGAGGTTTTAATAGAAGCTTACTTGGAAAATCACTTAGGAGATCATGAACTTAGACCAATACAAAAAATGCTAGCAGACCATAAGTTTGTTATCAAGATTGATTTAGCTAATGAGGCAGCGAAAAGAAGATGGATGTTGGGTGGCTACAGTTGATTAGTAATTAATGTATTCAATAATCCTATCATGAGGAATTTGTACAACGTTTTGGTTATTTAGTTTAGCAATAAGGGATGATTACTATGTAATCTCAAACTACGGTTAATTTATCAATTAAATGTATTTAATACCTAGAAAAGAGGTACTATAAGAATTTAGACGTAATAAAGTCTTAATTCTTTTAGATGGGTTGTAAATACGTTTAGTCCCGTTAGATAGACTTTATGAAATCGGCGTAACTATTGATTCTAGCTAAGACCGCCATGAACCCTAGTTTTTTAACTGCCCATACTCCAACCACGATCGCGATTGTTGGCGGAGGTTTTAGTGGTTCTCTAGTCGCTACCCACCTATTGAAAACTGCCAGTCAACCTCTCACCATTAAGCTGATTGAGCGTAGTGATCAAATTGGCAAGGGAATCGCCTACAGCACAGATACCAATTGTCATTTGCTGAATGTATCGGCAGGCAACATGAGTGCATTTTCCCACGATCCGGGGCATTTGTTACGTTGGCTTCAGCACAACCGCGATGAGTTAACAGCATTTTTACCCGAAGAAGTCAATGCCAGTACCTTCATACCTCGTAAGGTCTATGGTTTATACATTCAATCGGTTTTAGCAGAAGCAGAAGCCACAGCACCTAGTGATGTACGACTAGAACGCTTCACCGATGAAGTAGTAGGGGTACAGCCTGAAGTCAAAGGCGCAATGATTTCTCTGCGTAGTGGTCGCTGTTTTGCCGCAGACAGAGTTGTGTTGGCATTGGGGAACTCACCTTCTGCACCCCCCGCCATTCAAAACCCAAATAGTAATGATGAAAGTTATCTACGGAATGCTTGGTCAGCCGATGCCCTAGCAGACCTTGATGCTGATGCGCCTGTGTTGCTAATTGGTACGGGGCTAACGATGGTGGATATGGTTTTATCTCTGAGCGATCGCCAACATCGGGGTAAAATTTATGCTGTGTCCCGACGAGGATTATTTCCCCTAAAACATCAAGCGGCTCAACCTTATCCCTCCTTCTTAACCCTAGAAAATTCACCGAAAAGTGTCCGCGGCTGGTTACGTCGGCTACGTGCCGAGGTGGAAATTGCTGTTGCCCAAGGCTACGACTGGCGAGCAGTAATTGATTCTCTGCGTCCCATGATTCAGAAAATCTGGCAAAAACTACCGACGGAGGAACAGCAACGTTTTTTGCGTCATTTGACACCCTATTGGGATGTTCATCGTCATCGCATTGCCCCAAAAGTAGCGGATGTTGTAACCCAAATGCTGGATTCTGGTCAACTCACCATCTCCGCCGGGCGGATTCGAGAATATCAAGCTTTGCCGGATGGTGTAGCTGTTACCGTCTGCCAGCGCAAAACCCAAACTAATAATATCTTGCACGTCCGCCGCGTGGTGAATTGTACCGGGGTAGCAGCAGATTATCGCCGATCGCCTCATCCTCTGATTACTAATTTGCGATCGCAGCGTTTAATTCGCCCCAATGCCATCGGTTTAGGATTAGATACAGATACCCACGGTGCTTTATATGCAGCAGACGGTAACGTTTCGACGCTGTTTTATACCTTGGGAACTCCCCGCAAGGGCGACTTGTGGGAAACTATCGCTGTACCAGAATTACGGGGACAGGCGCAGGAATTATCTCAGGCGTTGTTGCAGTCGCTACCAGTGCGTGTGCGGACTATTGCGACGATGCCTTTGTTCAGCGATGGCAGTGCAGAGATACCGCACTCAACTTTCCTATTCCGGCAATTTTTTGACCCTGCAACTAGTAGTTATACTTACTTAATTGGCGATCGGCAGACAGGAGATGCGGTTCTAGTCGATCCTGTATTAGAGCAAGTTGACCGCGATTTGCAATCATTAGATGAACTGGGATTAAAGCTACGCTACTGTCTAGAAACTCACCTCCATGCCGATCACATCACAGGGGCAGGCAAACTCAGGCAACAAACAGGCTGTGAAGTGATCGTTCCCCAGAATACTGCTGTGACAAAAGCCGATCGCTCCCTTGTCGGTGGCGAAATCCTAGAGGTGGGATCGGTAATCATCGAAACGATTTTCACACCAGGACACAGCGCCAGTCACATAGCATATTTGGTGAACAAAACCCATCTGTTAACTGGTGATGCCTTATTTATTCGTGGTTGTGGACGCACAGATTTTCAGGGAGGCGATCCTGGAACTTTATACGATGTGGTGACACAACGCTTATTCACCTTGCCAGATGATACCTGGGTATATCCTGCCCATGACTATAAAGGACGCACAGTTTCTACCATTGGCGAAGAAAAGCGGCTTAATCCCAGATTTAGTGATTCCTACGGAGCGCTTCGCTATCGCAGCCGTAGTCAATTTATTACCATCATGAACAATCTTAAATTGAGTTATCCTCAAAAGATGAATGCAACAGTGCCTGCCAATGAATACTGTGGTGATTTTATTCCTCAAGAAAGCTTAGACCAGGCTACGAGTTCGGCAACAGATCAAGAACAGAAACAAATAGAACTCACAGTTATGACTAATACAGAAATTTACAATGATTACTTTGCGATGTATATCTAGAGCAGGATGAAATTGAAATTTAGTGATGCTTGACCCTGTTGTGGTTGCAAAAGTTAATAAGCTCCTATTGATGGATCAAAATTTTTCCACCCAGGTGTTCTGAATCAGGCGTAGGCGTAGCCCGTCGTAGACATCGCAGCATTTAAATAACCATTTTTTGATAGAGTGATCCTTTGTTGATCGCTCTTCATCTCTATGTCCCAGGTATCGCTCCCCCAATCGCTCTATCCATACCTACCCCTCACCGCTCTTGCGCCTATGCAGGATGTGACAAACCTCTGGTTTATGAAGGTCATTGCCCACTACGGCAGTCCTGACTACTTCTTCACCGAGTATTTTCGCGTGAATGATACCTCACGCCTCAATCGTCACATTCTGGCAGCAATCACCGAAAACGACACAGGTCGCCCCGTTTTTGCTCAAATGATTGGCGAAAGCATTCCAGACTTAGTAAGAACAGCACAGGAACTCTGCAACTATAATATCGCTGGAGTTGACTTGAACATGGGCTGTCCAGCACCTAGAATCTATCGCAAAAATGTTGGCGGTGGATTGCTACTCTCACCAGAAAAAGTGGATCGGATTTTAGGAGAACTACGGCAGACAGTGAACGATCGCCCTTTGACTGTCAAGATGCGCGTAGGCTTTGAAAATACAGATAACTTTTACAAAATTCTAGATATAATCAATCGCCACAGCATTGATTTGCTGAGTTTGCATGGTCGCACGGTGAAAGATATGTACCACGGAGCAGTGAAATATGATTTGATCGCTGAAGCGGTGCAACAAGTCCATTGTCCAGTGCTTGCCAATGGCAATATATACTCTGCCGCAGCTGCCCTTGAAGTGCTTTCTCAAACCGGCGCGGCGGGTGTGATGGTGGGACGGTGGGCGATCGGGAATCCTTGGCTTTTTAATCAAATTCGGCAGGCTTTGCGCTTGGAGACGATTACGCCCGTTCCTTTAGTAGAGGTACGCAACTATATTGATCGTTTATGGCAAACTCCAACTGCCGCAACTATGCCAGAGCGATCGCGCGTAGGCTACCTCAAAATGTTCCTCAACTACATTGCCCTGAGTGTTGACACTGAGGGTCATTTCCTGCGGCTGATGCGACAGACACAGACTGAGGTAGAACTGTTTAACCTTTGCGATCGCGTTCTCCTTACTGATCTGACGAAAACTTTAGCCCTAGCACCTTACTTAGGCGTGTAACTTAGCAACTATTTATTTGAGATTTAGCAATAGATTGGAGATATATATTATACATTTAGCTATAGCAATGGACAACGAGGTTAGGACATTAAGGACTGACAAATAAAAAAATACTCAACGACGAAATTATTCAAATGGGACTTCATCACACTGCTCCTTGTCGTTACCCAATGCGCCAAGTTTCAGTACTTTGGGGTCAAACTTAGTATCATTATTTAACTAATGTCCTTGACCCACAACAGCTTTCTCCACAGCGAGTCTGTGATTTGTATCGCCGACGTTGGAAAATTGAGGATGCATTTTTACTCACAAAAAGATTGTTGGGTTTATCTTATCTGTGGGTCGGTGGCACTAATGGCGTACAAATGCTTTTTCTTTGCTACATGGATTTTCTATGCTGTCCTCAATGATTTCTGTACTGATGTTGCTGTCGCTTTGCAACAGCCCATTGAACGCATTTCTTTTGAAATGGTCTTTCGCAGTTTATATTTTTTCCACCGCGCACTCCTGAAAAACCCACAATTGCTACTTATCCCTTGGTTGGTTGAGTATCAACGCTCTATGGGCTTGGTCAAAGCCGTGCGTCGGCGACACCGACGCAACGCTGCAACCTCACTTGACATTTGGGCATCTGCCTTAACTTGATACCAATGGCAGGATGCCCACCCCACAATATTGGATAATTTATTTCTTGGAGTTCCCTTACGAATTACGAATTACGAATTAATTGCTCTCGTAGGTCTGCCCATTTGATACCTGCTAGGCTGGGTAAGACAACATGAGCCGCTCCAACTCGTTCGACGGGGCCGAGTCCTACTGCCCACATACCAGCAGCTAGGGCAGCTTCAACACCTGCTGTGGCATCTTCTACAACTACAGATTGCTCTGGTTCGATTCCTAGTTGTTTGGCTGCGTACAAAAATAGGTCGGGTGCTGGTTTTGGTTGCTCTACACTATAACCGTCTGCGATCGCATCTATTTTATCAGCAATGCCCAATCGCTCGATCACTGTGCGGGCATTCTTGCTAGCGGAACCAATACCAATCTTAATCCCAGCTTGCCGCAGTTCATCCAAGAGAGCGATCGCACCTGGCAACAAATCCTTGGGTGTCATATTTTGGATCAATTCCACATAATAGCGATTTTTACGCTCCATCATCTCCTCGATTTGTGCTTCCGTATACCGTCGATCTCCAAGGATCAGCATCAGGGAAGCACGACGGGATACACCCCGCAACGCTTCGTTAGCTTCCCGATTAAACGGTATACCCTCTTCATCCGCTAGCTTTTTCCAAGCTAAATAGTGAACTTCTGCTGTATCTGTTAGCACACCATCTAAATCGAAGATGAATCCTTTGATGTTGGGGATTGGGGATTGGGGATTGGGGATTGGGGATTGGGGATTAGGTATTGGGGATTGGTTATCTGCATTGTCTTCTTGTCCCCCAGTCCCCACTCCTTGATGCAAATCAAACTCGTGCCATAACCCTTTCCAATGTAGTTTAAACTTCAGGCGTGTCCAGCCTGGGGGGAGGTGCGGGTTGGCTACCGGACCATTTTCAGTGAATTGGATGCCGCCGAATCCAAAAATTACAGCTTGCCAAATGCCACCTGCACTAGCGCCGTGAATTCCATCCCTGGTGTTACCTCGGTTGTCTTCAAGATCCACCATTAACGCTCGCATAAATAGTTCGTAAGCTTCGGTTGATTTGCCCAAATCTGAAGCTAAGATGGCGTGAATTCCTGGGCCAAGGGACGAACCATAAGTAATATCGGTGCGGGGTGCGTAGTAGTCCCAGTTTGTCTGCAATGCTTTTTTGTTGTAGGGAAAATCTGCTGATTCTCGCATTAAATATAAGAGCATCAATACATCTGGCTGTTTGATTACTTGATATTTGTTGATTTTCTCAACACCCAAGATTGGTTGCATAGAGCGATCGCGTGGTTCATAATCTGCTAAGTTGATATCTTCCAATTGGAAAAATCCCTCGATCTGCTCAATTACTTCTGTTGATGGATCATAAAGGAACAATATTTTGGCGATGATATCTTGCCAGTGCGATCGCTCTTCTAGAGTAAGTTTTAATGTCTGTTCTAGTTCAGTGGCTCGTTCGGGGAATTTGTCAGCTAACCAATCATAAACTGCGATCGCTTTCTCTAGATGCCATTGCGCCATGCGATTGGTAAAGGCGTTATTGTGAACTAATTCATGGTATTCATCAGCTCCGATCACTCCTCGAATTTCATACTTTTGGCGCTCAGGATTGAATTCCACCCGACTACCCCAAAAAATCGCGGCATCCAAAATAATCTCTGCACCACGCTTTTGCATCCAGTCATCATCACCAGTGGCTTGCCAGTATTTCCAAACGGCGTAGGGGATATCTGCATTAATATGAATTTCGCGATCGCGGCACCAAATCCGCACATCTTCACCATAAAAATTACTTTCAAGTGCCCAACGTGGTGTCACTTCATCTCCGCTATCAGCACTTTCCCAGGCAAACATTGCCCCTTTATACCCGTAATGGGCTGCTTTGCGTCTGGCTCCTGGTAAGGTGTGCCAACGGTAACTGAGAAAGTTACGAGCGATCGTTGGTTGGGTAAACAGAAACAGGGGCAACATAAAAATTTCTGTATCCCAAAAAATATGACCGCGATAGCCAAACCCGGAAAGGGTTTTTGCCGGAATGCTCACTTTGTCATCATCCCGTGGCGCAGCAATCAACAACTGAAACAGATTGTAGCGCACAGCAAAAGCCGCCGTGGTATCCCCCTCAATGAGGATATCGCTTTGCTGCCAAACCTCCTGCCACGCCTGTTCATTGGCTTTTAGTAATGTTGCATAGTCTGGGAGGTGCGCGAGTTTTTCTTGAGCAGCTTGGACTGGTGTTTCAATGTCCCGCGAGGTAAAAACTGTCACTAATTTTTCTATTGTTACGGTCTGTTGCGCTTTCCCCAAGAAGGTGGTGCTTAAGGTTGGATAACCAGGTGCGGTATTGATTTGCAAAGATGCTTCAGCGCCTAATATTGTCATCTTAACTGCCATACCGAGTTCAATTCGGGAGCTACGGGTAGAGCGTTGCAACCAGATTCCTTGGTCAGTTTTGCCCTGATCTAGTCCTTCCCAGTGATTGAAACCTTGATTTTCTGGATAACCGTTGATGCTAGCTTGAATTTCGATCAACCCATCAAAATCTACTGGCGTTAAATGGCAGCGTAGCGCCAATACGTGGGGATCTGCAAGACTAGCAAAGCGTTCAAAGTGGATGTCTATGGTTTTACCACTGGGAGAGCGCCAACGCAAAGAACGGGACAGAAGTCCTTGGTGTAAATCGAGTTGGCGATCGTAGCGTAATATCTCACCTTGATCGAGACGGAAGCATTCGCGTAGCGTCTCCGTTCGCGCAGCGTCCCGCAGGGAAGGAGATTCGCTATTCACAATCACTACTAAGGGTAGCCAGTCGGGGCAATTTACCAGTTCTGTGTAAACCACAGGCACATCATCGTAGACACCGTGGATAAAGGTACCTGATAATGCATGAGGATAACCTTCCTCAAAACTTCCCCTTGTTCCAAGGTATCCATTGCCGATTGTAAAAACAGTTTCTTTAGAGTGTAATTGCTTAGGGTCAAACTGGGTTTCGGTTAATATCCAGTCTGTGTAGGTAAAGTGGGAAGTGGGGAAGGTGGGGCCCCCTCTGGGGATAAGGGGTAATGGGGAGTGGGGAATAGGTAATGGGGCATTGAGCATAGGGATTGGGGATTGGGGACTTTGAGGCAGATGAATGAGTCTTTAAACTCCGTTAATGAGTCTTTGAGGTGGATGAACGGTGTTCAAAGGTGGATGAACGGTGTTTCGAGGTGGATGAACGGTGTTTCAAGGTGGATGAACGGTGTTTCAAGGTGGATGAACGGTGTTCAAAGGTGGATGAACGGTGTTTCGAGGTGGATGAACGGTGTTCAAAGGTGGATGAACGGTGTTCAAAGGTGGATGAACGGAGTTCCGAGGTGGATGAACGGTGTTCAAAGGTGGATGAACGGAGTTCAAAGGTGGATGAACGGAGTTCAAAGGTGGATGAACGGAGTTCCGAGGTGGATGAATCAGTTTCTAATTCTCCTTGTCCCCAATCCCCAATCCCCACTCCCTCACCCCCCCTTATGCTTTTCCAAAATCTTTTCCGCTCTGGGTTTATAAATAAGGTGAAATAAGGCTTCCATATACCGATCTCTGGCTTCGTTATTTTCTGGAACAACAAAGTTCCAAAAACCAACCATTTTAGCAAGTAACAGTAATTGATTACTATGTAAATGCCAATTATATTTATTATGAATTCGTTGACTCATCCGTTCTGAAACTTCGCACCAATATTCAGAATGAGTATCGCATTGGTCAAGGAAGTCTAAAATTTTCTTTGCTGTTCCTTCTAAGTCTGTAGGATTAACATTAAATCCATTTTCTTGGCTATCGATAATTTCCGAAGAACCGCCAAACTCAGTAGTGAAGGTAGGCAAGCCGGAAATCATCGCTTCTAAAATACTCCGTCCGAAAGATTCAAAGTGGGCAAAATGAATATAGATTCCCTGATAATCTGCAACTACTCGGTAAGCTTCGCCGAGTTCATTGCTAGGGATACGCATCCCCACCCAGCGAATCTTGCCATCAAGATGATATTGATCAATAATATCGTAGAGTTTTTGAATTTCTTCTGCTTCTTCTCGGTTTATAGCTTGATCTGGATGCAGTTTACTAGTTAAGATAATCAGGTTACAACGCTCTTGCAATGCCTGACTTTTACCAAAGCATTCAGCTAAACCATTGAGATTATTGATGGAAGTGATGGTATCAACAGCAAAGATTGGTCGCTTATTAGGATGATCTAAGTGACCAAAAATTTGAGGGTCTTCGCGGCTAAAAAGTAGGTCGTGGATTTGTGTGCAAAGGTTAGAATCTCGGTTTTCTTTTTGGCTATAGGGAAAGTAAATATTTTCATTGACTCCCGGTGGCACTAAATTGAATTTATAACTAAACAAATCAATGCCATCAACCACATGATATAACTGTGGCATTGTAAACCACTTATACGACTCGTACTGACCGATGCTATCGGGTGTGCCAACAATTTCTTGATAGGACGATGTAATAATGAAGTCGGCTGCATTCATGCTGATCAAATCGGCGGTGAATTGTACCGAAAAGTGATATTGTTCTTCTAAATCTTGCCAATATAAATTGCTAAATAGATATTTAGGCTTTTCCAAAGAATGGGCAATGTTGCACTGGGTAACTTTCATCCGGCGAGAGAGGATAAAGGCTACTAAATTCCCATCGCTATAATTGCCAACGATCAGATTAGGTTTGCCTTTAAATTGAGTTAGTAACTCTTTTTCAGCATCGAGAGCAAATTGTTCTAAATAAGGCCAAATCTCAAATTGAGAAATCCAATTGTTAGTAACTTCTGGATTGAATTCACCAAAAGGAACGCGTAATATCCAAGCATTTTCAGTATCTTGGAGTTTTTCTAAAGGTAGGTTACAAGATGTCCCTTCACAGTTAGGGATTAGTCGAGTGAGAATAATTACATGGGGTTTAATGCCCAGCAAATCGAGTCCAGCGAGTTTGATTTGTTCACGCAGTTCGTTTTCTAAGCTGCGAGCTTGTTCGAGGACGTAGATAACTTGACCGAGTGTTTCATTTCTTCCCAAAACATCATCCTGTCCAACCCAGCCGTGAACGCAAACGAGGACAACGCGAAAGACTGCGGGGACGCGGGCGACAAATGTTTCTAAGATGCCGGGTTCTGGGGAGTAAATGAGTCTGTCAAGGAGTTCTAGGGTTTCGGAGACTCGCGCCGCAGTATTACCCCAACCTGGCTCAAAACCGAGTTCTTGAAGCTCAAAGTGGAATTTTTGATATGGTTCATCAGGCGATCGCTCACTCAGCAATTTGAGGGCTAGCTTAATTTGTTCGGCTAACTGAATACCGGAGGTAATGCGATCGCTCAACAACAAGCGAATACCATCGTATCGCAGCCCATGTAATGCTTGAAATAACATCTCTACCCAATGTTGGGAGTCAGTCAACAATTGACTACACAGATAACGGTTGAGGAAGGCTAAACCTTGACCGATATTTCTGGCATCATCGATTCTTAGGGAACT
Organism: Nostoc sp.; assembly: GCF_036917135.1. Taxonomy (GTDB): domain Bacteria; phylum Cyanobacteriota; class Cyanobacteriia; order Cyanobacteriales; family Nostocaceae; genus Nostoc. The sequence goes on from NZ_JBALEA010000053.1 coordinate 90,149, forward strand.
CTCATAGAAAGGGTGGAGGTCAATTTCGAGAAGATGGGGTTGGTAGCGGTTGACTAGGCGATCTCTCACATCTAGCAACGCTTGAGGTGTCATCTGCTCGAACTTACTAAAGTCGGCTGTCAGTTTCCAAACTTCTTGGTTAGCAATCTTTGGTCGAACTACGAACCAAGTACTTTCTTCTTGAAGAATTATTTCGTGGGTGTACTGTATCAGTTTGCCAACAGAAGAAGAGTAGTAAAAATAGGCTGGCTTTTGGGATTGATGACAGTAATCAGCAAAGGCTTGCAAAATCTCATTTCTCAGGAAATAATGCTTACCTGAAGCACTCAACGCCGAAATAAACTGATGTAGAGCAGTTTTTTCATCACCGTTGATCACAGCTTGTACTAGTTCATACATGATGACGAATTCCAGAAATTTAGCTAGGTCACGACCTCATTTTCTTTCCAGTCTTCGGTTATATGAGGTAGTTTTCCCCCATAATTTTAAGTAACTATAAAAATCCTCGCGTCTAGCTCTGGGGTGAAACGCTGCGAGTCTATGGGATGAGGGAGACGTAAATAAAGATGCCCGACTTCTTGAATCAGTCGGGGATCTTTTTGTTCGTAACTTCTAGTATAAATCTTATGAAATTATTAAGTATTTGAATATTTTCACTTTCTTCACAAGTTCCTCATATTTAAACACTATAGTAAAAATATAGACAGGTTGTTTTAAATATCTACGGGCTTTTCAACTGGCTGCCCTGATTTACGATAACACTTTTATTAACAGGGTTTGAGAAAAATATGAATTACTGTCCTTGTTGTTCAAGCTTACTTTTAGAACATATACGTGGCGCAGAAACTTACTGGTTTTGTCGCCACTGCTGGCAGGAAATGCCTGTTTATAATTGGAACAAATCCAGTTCATTCGCCGATGCTGTTATGGAAAAAATACCTAGAAAAGCTCAAAAACAAAAACGTAGAAGCGCTACTGTTTACGCAAGCCAATGGCAATCTATCACCGAATGGATAGGGCTAGAAGAGTTGTCTACCTAATACCAATTGACTGGAATAGGTTAGTATAATTATGTTTTGTGAATCTCAGTAATAAATTGCCATAGAATCTGTGACTCTAGCCCAACCATAAGGTATTAACTGACAGAGCTAAAGTAAATATTCACTAGGGTGTGTTACGGCTGTGTAGGAATTTGAGGCTTTGAGAAAGTCTAATTTAGTCGTAACACACGATATTTTCAGATGCGTTAAAGCAGCCACATAACGCATCTGAAAATATGGTTCACTTTATAAATCGTCTCTTACTTTAATAATCTCTTATTTATAACCCCCGACTTAATTCGAGGGTTTTAATGCTGAAAACTGAATTTGTAATTTTGATTTTATTGTGATGCTGCTAATCAGGTTTAGCTTCTAAATGCAGCCTCAATCTTCTTCCCACAATTCGTGATTCAGTAGGTCGATAATTCTATCTCTGAGTAGAAATTCGTTTTTTTCTAACTCAAGTTCAAAATTAACCCAGTCACGATGAGGAATATATTTACAGAGGGTATAAATTGGATGCTGACGGTTAAGAAGTCCCTTTTTAACAAGTTGAAGTGCTTCTTTCTTGATAACCTCAATGTCGTATTTAACCGTAGTATTCATAGGTCGTTCCTTTCTTTTCAATCAAGGAATTAAGAATCAAAACAATAGTTGCTTTGACTATCCCTTAAACTTATCAAATAAAATTGGAGAGAATTGTGAAGAATCAAGACATTAATCCTTGCTAGAAGTTAGATATGTCAGTAAGATAATCTTTTAGTCTCAAAATATACCTTGTGCAGATAGATTTTTGCAGAGTAAGAAGGCTGGCCGAACAAGCGGTAAATGCCAAAAAATGATGTAGATGCTCTCTAGGCGACTTGCCAAAAGGTAGGCTAGGGTAAAGAACACTCTCTCTTACACTTATGCTATGCTCCTAAATCTTGATCAAGTTCGCCAATATTTCCCCGCTCTAGCTGGTGAATGGACTTTTTTTGATAATGCTGGTGGGTCACAAACTCTCAAAAAAGTAGTAGATAGAATTAGCGAATTTCTCCTGAGTTCTGATGTCCAGTTGGGAGCTTCTTATGGGGTTTCTCAACTTGCAGGAGAACGATTAGCTCTAGCAACTAGGGGAATGGCTACTTTCATTAATGCCAATTATTCTAAAGAAGTGGTCATGGGTTCATCTACTACAATGATGTTGAAAGTTCTCTCAATTTGTCTAGGTCAAACCTTCACACCTGGCGATGAGATTATTGTTACTAATTGTGACCATGAGGCTAATATTGGGGCTTGGGTCGCTCTTGAAAAACAAGGAATGAAGGTTAAAGTGTGGCAAGTTCGCGCAGATACCTTGGAACTTGATTTAGCAGATTTAGAACCATTGATGAGTCAACGCACCAAACTAGTAACCTTGACTCATGCTTCTAATGTTCTGGGCACCATCAACCCGATCAAAGAAATTGCTGCATTTGTACACGATCGCAACGCCATGATTTGTGTAGATGGTGTAGCTTATGCACCCCACAGATTAGTTGATGTCCAAGATTTAGATGTTGATTTCTATACCTTGAGTTGTTATAAAGTCTATGGGCCACATCATGCTTTACTTTATGGTAAAGAAGAACATTTATTAAGATTGCCTGGTCTTAACCATTATTTTATTGAACAGACAGATATACCTTATAAATTTCAGTTGGGGAATGTCAATTTTGAATTAAGTTATGGAATGTTAGGTTTATGTGATTATTTAAGTGAATTAGCACAACTGCACTACGGGAGTGAAACTGCACCTGATTTGAGAAATCAAATGGTACAGGCGTTTGATTTAATTAGCATACATGAAGAAAAGATTAGCGATCGCCTCCTAAATTACCTCAACAGTAAGTCTAATGTGCGAGTGATTGGTCAATCAAAGGCTGACCGTCAATTCCGTGTACCAACTATATCTTTTGTAGTAGATGGAATCAATAGCTCGACCATTCCGGCAAAAATTGACCAACATTATATAGGAATTCGCTACGGGGATTTTTATGCTAAACGGCTGATTGAATACCTGGGGTTAGCATCCCAAGGTGGAATAGTCCGGGTGAGTATGGTGCATTACAACACCATTGAGGAAGTTAACAGCCTAATTGAGGCTTTTGAGCAGGTATTTTAAGACTGGGCATTAAGTAAGCTAATCGGCATTTAAGTTGCATAATCAGGGCGGGCAAGATGCCCACCCCACAAGATATTTAGAAAAATTTAATATGCAAATTAGATGTGTTTTAGCTTATCAACAAATAATTTAATCCCCAGTCCCCAATCCCCAATCCCCATTACTCGTTAACAAGCCTGACTTTTCACGGCTACAATCAACTTAAGAACCAAAGGTTCCCTTCATTTTTGAAAGAAGCTTCGAGATCGACTCCCCGTGAATAATAGAACCATGCATTGTTGCAAGGTACTTAATGGGTAGCTTTTCTATTGCCTCAATCCCCCGAGTGAAGCTTTTGCCTTCAGACATAAACCCGACTTTTTGCTGAAACTTAATGATAGATTCTGTAAGATCCTTTTCGGTAACAGGCTCCTCGAACTGACCAGGATGAGCTGCAAGATCGGAACAAAAAAGGATCTCCTCTTGCGGCTGATAGAATAGACAACCCTCCCATCCATGAGGAAAATGAGGAGTTTCAATAAGTATGATATCTCTTTTCCCCAAGGAAAGAGCTTTGTTATTCTTAAGAACCGTTGTTGGTCGCAACGCAAAGTCATCCATGTTCGATTGATTCAGAGGACTCACAATTGTTTTGGCTTCTGGAGCCGCTTCAAGCCACTGATTAAGCGCTCCGCACTCATCAGCCTCAAGGTGACATAAGGCAATGTAATGAAGTTTTGAAGGGTCGCAGACAGAGGAAACAAGCTGATACGTTTGCTCAAACCAATTTGAGCGACCCGTATGAATAAGCATAGGGCGCTCATCAAGGATAAGGAATTGACTGAAAACGAACTTTTTATTGTTTGAGATAGAAAGCTTATATATACTAGGAACTATCTCATCTATGCGCGTGAAGTTAGCATTTAAATGCGTAAACATTATATTTTGGGGTAAAAAAATCTGACAAAATCCAATTTTTGTTCACAATTGCGAATTGTGTTTGTAACTCTATATTATTGGTAGTGGACACGACTTGACTATTGGTTGCTTCATCCCGATTAAGCCACTGCTGAAAAATCAAGTTGCGGTCATCATCTGGGTGAAAAACTTCCCTACCAGGGAAGTGGGCTAGGGGGTTAGGTCACTCGATGATTTTTCCAGATGACGTGAAAAGTCTGGTTAACAAGCTGCAAAATTTGCACCTCTTCTTGTGGGGAAATTAATGTTTTACCTATCGGTATAACAGCTAGGGCATTGGTTTGAGCTAAATTAATTAAATTGCCGGAACTGTGACTACCTCCAGCTTTATGAAATTCATAGACACCATCAATTAAATGCAATTTACCCCAAAGGTAAGTTTCGCGCTTGCCATCCGATCGCAATTCATCATGCGATCGCACTTTCAAAAATACTGGTTCCCAACCTTCAGTAATTCCCGAAAGTTTCTTAATTGCTGGTAGCACAAACCGCCAAAATGTCACCAACACAGCAGCAGGATTCCCTGGTAAACCAAAATAAAGCGGGGAGTTTGTAGAGACGCGATTAATCGCGTCTCTACTGGGGAAGGTGGCGACGGTGAGGGGTTTTCCTGGACTCATCTGTACAGCCCGAATGTGAATTTTTGCTCGTGACTCTAGAATTTTCTCAACATAATCATAATCTCCCACTGAGACACCACCAGAAGAGAGAACTATATCAGCGATCGCAACAGCGTGGGTAATAACTTTCTCCAAAGCAACTGGATCATCTTTCACAATGCCTAAAATTAACGGTTCTGCGCCACTTTGTCTTACCAACGCTGCGATCGCATACTGATTAGAATCCACAATTTGCCCTGGTTGCAATGGTTGATCAATTGCCACCAACTCATCACCAGTGGAAAAAATTGCCACACGCGGACGACGGTAAACACTTAATTGCGGACATTGTGCTGCTGCTAATACGGAAATTTCTGAGGCATTTAACTTAATTCCTGCTGGTAGTAGTTGTGTTCCAGCTTGATAAAAAGATGCTTTGTGTCTGACAAATCCTTGCGGTTTTGGCGCATCCAGGATAAATACGCGGTTTTCCTCGCGGCGTGTCTTCTCTTGCATTACTACAGTATCCGCACCTGCTGGCATCAGGGCACCTGTAAAAATCCGCGCAGCTTGTCCTAGTTGAATCCTAGACTTAGGCTGATAGCCAGCCGGAATCTCTTCAACGATTTCTAAAATAGCTGGTTGTTCGGCGCTAGAGTGCTGTACATCTTCGTAGCGAACTGCGTAGCCATCCATTGCCGAATTATCCCAATGGGGAAAATCTAACGGGCTGGTGACAGGTGTTGCCAAAATGCGACTATCGGCTGTGAATAAATCTACAACTTCTATATCCCGTTGATCATCCAACGGTTGTACTAAATTTAAAATAATTGCTTCTGCATCGCTGACTGATAACATAGCTATTCACTAAACAGTGGACATTGCAAGACTTCTAGTATATCTACTGGACAGATAGCCAGCTTAAGCGAAAGCTACGTTTTGAGAATCATGATACCTACGGGTGCTTTCTAGCTTGTAGCTCTGTCGTCAAAGATTAAACAGGTCTATTTGGTTAAACCAGTGTCTTTGACTTAAAAAGTTCTCAAAACATTGGCGAGGAAAACATAACTCCAGCAATGGAAGGACAAAATGTCTAATTTCGTATTTGTACTTGACACCAACAAACAACTATTAAATCCAATACTACCAGGACAGGCAAGGCGGTTATTGAACATGCAACAAGCAGCAGTATATCGCCGTTACCCATTCACAATTATCTTGAAATATGCAGTTACTACCCCCGTAGAACCGCACCAATTAAAAATAGATCCAGGTTCCAAGATAACTGGGCTAGCAATTGTGCAGGGTGAAAAAGTTATCTGGGGTGCGGAGTTAACCCACCGGGGACAACAAATAAAAAATGATTTAGAATCGCGCCGCGCTATTCGGCACAGAACACCTTGTAAGACTTTCTTTGGTTTCCAGACTGGCGACATGGTACGGGCAGTTATACCAACAGGGAAGTTTGCAGGCACTCATGTTGGTAGATTAACCGTCCGAGAAAGTGGCGTGTTTGAGATGAAAACGCCGATGGGCAAAGTTAGCCCAGTTCGATATAAGTACTGTAAATCAATTCACCGCAATGATGGTTAGATGTATGGGTTTTCCACAAATGTCCACTGATTCAGCGATTAGAGGAATACCGATCGCCTCCGACTTTTTACCTTTATCCCTGTAAAGTAACACTGACGACTCAATCAACAGAGCAAATACACTAATTATGAATTCCGCAAAGCGCTAATAGCTTTCTTCTGCTTGATGCTAAATCCCAAACTAGACACTGCTAGTAAACCGATAATTATGCTTCCTTCGGGGACTTTGGATACCTGAACCGAATTGTTGCTTAAATCTAGTATTTGCTTTGTCCCTGCGGCATCTCTACTGTTAAAACCAAATTCTTTACCTAGAACCTCATCACTAAAACCTTCATTGATGAGTGCCAGATTATTATTGAGCCATGTATCACCAGGAAGGTTATCATCTTTGCCAACATCAAATTGGCCAAAGATTTGCTCTTTAGTGCTATCAAAGTTGAATCTCAAAAAGCTGTAGTTCGATACGCCATTAACCACTGGAGTAAAACTATTTATGAGAGTACTGAATGGATTAAAGAAGGAAATTGAGAGGGACTGCAAATTCTTCGTAACTCCCAAACCTGCTTCAGAAATGACGCTGGGAGCAGTTGTTGTATCATAGTTAAATGAACCTTGAACTAAGTAACCACCGTTTCCTTTCCAGTTAAATTTAAACTCAGTAGCATGAACTACGTCATTAGGGGTTATGGCGATCGCTAACGCTAAACCAATAGTCGTCACTATACTAATAGCTGTTTTAGTAAACAGATGTTTCATAGATACAACTTGCAAGTCAATTAAAATTAAGTTCTTACAACAATACAATATCTCCCTACCCCTAAATAAAATACTTGTTTTGTATGACAATCGAACGAGTTCCCCAAAAACACTATCCCAAGGCTGAGATTGGGCGACGAGGTATGGCATTAGGGCTTGATTTCCTTGGTGTCTGGTTAGTCAGTTCCCTGCTGGGAGGCGGCGATATCGGGATTCAATTTGTGGAAATCTTAGTTTTTGTCATACTTTGGCTAGTTTCGCGGGTGCTAGTGCCATATAACAATCAAGGGCAAAGTTTAGGGCGTTGGGCGTTCGATTTAAAGGTGCTGGAAGTCGAAGATGGGCAAATCATGGGTAGAATTCCCGATTTGCTCTCACTGGTGAAGCGAGAGGCGATTATCGGCTTGGGTGCCCTTTTCGTGTCAATTGCCCTGAGCAATATTAGAGCCAATCCCACTGCTATACTGCTAATAATTCCCCTGGCAATTGATTGTGGCAGTGCCTTCTCTGATGCCCAGATGCAGCAGGCTTTACACGATCGCTATTGTGGAACTTTCGTCGTTTCATCGCGTCGTGGCTACTCGCTCGATATAAAAATTAAAAGATTAGTTGATAATATACGGCGGAATGTGAGAAGATAGTCATTTGTGTTAATTCTCTTCAGGCTTCACTGTTTGTAAGATTATGGCTAAGAGTAAAGGTGCCCGCATTATTGTGACACTAGAGTGTACCGAGTGTCGGACAAATTCAGATAAGCGTTCTGCTGGTGTCTCACGTTATACCAGTACAAAGAATCGCCGCAACACCACTAACCGGCTAGAACTGAAAAAGTTCTGCACCCACTGCAACAAACATACCGTTCATAAGGAAATTAAGTAAAGATGAGTTATTTCCGTCGTCGCCTTTCTCCGATTAAGCCAGGAGACCCAATCGATTATAAAGATGTTGATTTATTGCGTAAGTTTCTCACCGAACGGGGTAAAATACTCCCACGTCGAATTACTGGGCTGACATCTCAGCAACAGCGAGAGTTGACATTAGCAATTAAGCGATCGCGGATTGTGGCCTTGTTGCCATTTATCAATGCGGAAGGCTAAAAAGGGTGATGAGTGATGAGTGATGAGTGATGAGTTAAGAATTAAAATTCCTAACTCCTAACTCCTAACTCCTAACTTAAAACTATTTAAACTGTTCACCAAATTAAAGTGCGAGAGTTGTGGAGAAGGGGACGCTAGTTGAATTTAGGGTTCAAGGCGATCGCCGTCTGGGCATCGTAGAACGTCCAGACGGTAAAACCCGCTGGTTTGTGGTAGACGAACGTGGTCAATCCCACAGCCTCGCGCCTAAACAAATAAGCTATACAGTTACCGGACAGACTTACAAGCCCTCTGAGATTGCCAGCTTTTTGGATCAGGTCAAGCCTTATTTAGACCCATCTAGCTTAGAAGTGGCTTGGGAATTACTGGTTGAAGATGGGGAAACAGTCACCCCAGACCAAATGGCGAATCTGCTATTTTCAGAATCAGCCGCGCCTCCTTGTTATGCCGCCTATTGCTTGTTATCAGACGATAAACTCTATTTCAAGCAAAAAGGAGACGCTTACGAGCCGCGAACTGCTGCTCAAGTGGCAGAACGCCAGCACCAGATCGAAATAGAGGCACTAAAAGCTAAGGGACAGCAGGAATTTTTAACTCGTGTAGAGCGGGCACTCAAAGGTGAAGCAGTAGAGTGGGGGCGTCACGATCGCCAGCGCTTAGAAGGACTAGAAAAATACGCAGCGCTAATCGCTGACACGGTGCGGACGGGGGTTAATTATGACTCCTTAGCTCGTGCTTATCCGCCCAGCGCTCCAGTATTAGAAACAATGACGATGCTGGGGCGGCCAACAACACCCCAAGGAGCCTTTCAATTATTAGTAGATTTAGGTCACTGGAGTCCTTATGAAAACTTGTTCCTGCGTCGTTCTTCAATTCCGATTCAATTTCCTCATAAGGTATTAGAAGTGGCGCAACAGCGTTTGGATTTCCCGCCCATTGACTCAGATACAACAAACCGCCTGGATCTGACTCACCTGAAGGTGTACACCATTGATGACGAAACTACCACAGAGATCGACGATGGTCTAAGTTGGGAAGTACTGGCCGATGGACGGGAACGCCTGTGGGTGCATATTGCCGATCCCACTAGATGGTTAGTACCAGAAGATGAATTAGATTTGGAAGCCAGAAAGCGGGGTAGTACAGTCTACTTACCTACGGGGATGATTCCCATGTTTCCAGAGGTATTGGCAACTGGGCCAATGAGCCTGATTCAGGGAAAAATTTGTTGCGCCCTCAGTTTCGGGATTGTTTTAGGTACAAGTGGGGGAGTAGAAGATTACAGCATTCATACCAGCTTGATTAAGCCGACTTATCGCCTCACCTACGAAGATGTAGATGAAATGCTGCAATTACGCGTACAAGCAGAACCGGAAATTGCGGCGATCGCTACTTGGGCACAACGGCGGAGAGCTTGGCGTTACGCTCAAGGGGCAATTAGCATCACCATGCCCGAAGCGACGATCAAAGTCAAAGGAGAGGAAATCCACATTGACATTTTGGACGATTCCCCATCGCGGCAAGTGGTAGCAGAAATGATGATTGTTGCCGGTGAAGTTGCGGCTCGTTATGGTAAAACTCATAACATACCTTTGCCCTTTCGCGGTCAGCCGCAACCAGAATTACCTCCCGATGAAGAATTGCTGCTACTTCCGGCGGGATTCGTTCGCGCTTGCGCCATGCGTCGTTGTATGCCCAAGAGTGAAATGAGTATTACGCCTTTGCGTCATGCTGGTTTGGGTTTGGATACCTATACTCAAGCAACTTCTCCCATCCGTCGGTATAGTGACTTACTTACCCACTTCCAAATTAAAGCCCATTTGCGGGGTGAAGTTCTGCCATTTTCCGCAGAACAACTAAAAGAAGTAATGATGAATGTCACCAGCATTACCCAAGAGGTGACGATGGTGGAACGGCAAACTAATAGATATTATGCTCTAGAGTATTTACGCCGTCATCCTGAAGAAACTTGGGATGTGACAGTGTTGATGTGGCTGCGGGAAGACAGCAACTTAGCCTTAATTTTGATAGAAGATTTGGGCTTACAGTTACCAATGGCTTTCAAACGTTCTGTGAAATTGGGCGAACAGATATTAGTGAAAGTTAGCCATGCCGATCCACAAAAAGATATGATCCAGTTTCAAGAAATAATTTATCAAGAAGCTCAAACAGCAGGGAATTAACCTTGCTCCAACTCCTTTCGGTTAGGATATAGATTAAAGAGATTAATCGCTATACAGCACTTACGGCAGCTATGAGGTACATCCTCAAAGCTGAAAGCTATGCTAAAAGAGGGGCAAGGAGAAAACTGTATTGCATAATAGCGGGAAGCGCTGTATTATCCGCTACAATCCTGATGCGGCTCCAAGACTCAAAGAAAAAATTAAATAGCAGTGTAGACTGTTGGCTCATTTTCCTAATATGGGGCAAAGTTTCGATAATTTTGCCAGTGGTTTACGGAGTTTCCCAAGAAGATTACTTAATATTTTATCGTCCCATTGATGGCGGCGTGGAAAGTGTACATATTGTCAGTGGTTATCGGGATTTAGAGACAGTTTTTTTAACTGATGATATTCCTTAAGATTGTATTTGATGTAAGCGATCGCTATCTCTAACCAATATGTCAAAAAATCATCATAAAGTAATTATTTTTGATACCACCATGCGTGATGGAGAATTAACGCCTGGTGTGAAGATGGATTTGCAACAAAAAATCACTATCTCCCAATTATATCATGTCCGCATAATCGCTTACGATAAAAGTAATGAGTATAAATATGACTTATGCCGAAACGAATCAATATAGCCGAGCATTCAAATATCTC
>NZ_JBALEA010000054.1:0-29757 GCF_036917135.1 Nostoc sp.
TACTTCTTACTCATTACTTCTTACTCATTACTTCTTACTCATTACTTCTTACTCATTACTTCTTACTCATTACTTCTTACTCATTACTTCTTACTCATTACTTCTTACTTCTTAGTTACAAGAAAAGCCGTCGTAGAGCGACGTAGCTCTAAACCCAATTTTTCGGTAATTATTGATTCTCCCCCATGCCCAATGCCCAATGCCCCATACCCAATCCCTAATCTTTAACTAAAACACCATTAAGAAAGATATCAGCAAGTCCTTCGGCCATTGCTTGCATTTGTTGGGGGGAAGCATCAGGTTCGATGAGGGTGTTGTTAGAAAAACCTGCGATCGCAAACATTCCTAAAAAAACTTTGGCAACTAGCTTGGCATCCCCTTGGCGATAAATGCCTTTATCCATCGCCGTTTGAAAGAACGCTTCGCCCACATCGGTCATTTTAGTAATGACTTCTAATTGAATGCGATCGCGCAAATCAGGGTGAAACTGCACCTCCATAAAACAAACACGCATCAAATCAGCATTTTTTTGGAAATTCCACATCCGACGGCGCATCACCTGAGCTATGGCTTTATAGCTGCCCATTTCACTTAATTCTGTCAGCAAATCTGTCAGAATCTCTACCCATCCACTTGTGGCTACTTCCACCAAAATTGCTTTCTTATTGGGAAAATGACGAAATAGAGTACCTTCAGCTACAGTTGCCGCCTCTGCCAACTCGCGGGTAGTAGTGCCGTCAAATCCCTTGGAGGCAAACAACCGTTGTGCAGCCTCTAAAATTCGGGTGCGCGTCTGAGCTTCGGAAGGTGGAGAAGAATTAAAAATTCGCATAACAGTTATGGTTAGATATCCGTAACAGGATTTGTAGCATTATTGTCTAATGTCAAGTACAAAGAGCCACTGTAATCTCGATACCAGATTAACGCTCTTTTGCTAAGTATCTTGTTTTTTAGTTAATGTAACTTTATCTTAATTTTTGCTTATGAAACAGAGCAGGGGGTCAATTTTGGATTTTAGACTTCGGCTTACCTCGGCTTTGCCCTTCTCCTATCGGAGACGCTGCGCGAACGGCTACGCTCAGGACAGGCTCGGCACAAGTCGCTCAGTCGAACGATTTGGGATTTTGAATTGGTCAGATCAAGTATCTGTCATATTGCGGCGGTTGTTTCTCACTTTGTTGGCTTTGATCATTTTCTCATGGGGATTACTACCAGAAGTTGCTCTGGCTCAAACTCAAACCGTATCTCCTCCTCAAGAGGCCAAAACTCCAACCCCGCCAGTTCAAACTTCAATCCAACCTTATCTAGATCGAGTCATCAAACAGTTAACGGAGTTTCGCCTCGATAATGGTCTAAAATTCATTGTTTTAGAACGACATCAAGCGCCTGTAGTTTCTTTTCTTACCTACGCAAATGTCGGCGGTGTGGATGAGGTAGATGGCAAAACTGGTGTAGCTCACTTTCTAGAACATTTGGCATTTAAAGGGACGACGCGCATTGGGACAAAAGACTACAAGGCAGAAAAACCTCTATTAGAAGCCTTAGAGCAGTTGAATGCTCAAATAAAAACAGCGAAAGCCGATGGCAAAAAAGATGAGGTGGCTCGATTAGAAACTGAGTTTAAACAAGTAGAATCTCAAGCCGCCAAGCTAGTCAAGCAAAACGAATTGGGGCAAATAGTCGAACAAGCGGGAGGCGTAGGTTTAAATGCCAATACTTCTACTGAAGCCACCCGTTATTTTTACAGCTTTCCTGCTAATAAGCTAGAACTTTGGATGTCGTTGGAGTCGGATCGATTTCTCGATCCGGTAATTCGTCGTGAGTTTTATAAAGAGAAAGATGTAATTTTAGAAGAGCGACGGATGCGGGTGGAGAATTCACCCATTGGATTGATGGTGGAAAAATTTGTTGATACTGCTTACAAAGTCCATCCCTACAGGCGTCCGGTGATTGGTTATGACGAAGATATCCGCAATCTGACACCAGAAGATGTCCAGAATTTCTTTGATACTCATTATGTACCAAGTAATTTAGCGATCGCTATTGTTGGAGATGTTAACCCGGCTGAGGTGAAAAAACTGGCGCAAACTTATTTTGGCCGCTTTCAAGCAAAAACCAAAGCTGTTGAACAAATTCCGACAGAACCGCCACAACAACAAACACGGGAAGTTACTTTACAGCTAGCTTCTCAACCTTGGTATTTAGAAGGTTATCACCGTCCGGCAATTACCCATCCAGATAATGCAGTCTATGAAATCATTGGCAGTTTATTAAGTGATGGGCGCACGTCGCGCCTGTATAAATCTTTGGTAGAAAAGCAGCGTTTGGCATTAAATGCCCAAGGTTACAGTGGATTTCCGGGAGATAAGTACCCAAACCTGATATTTTTCTATGCTCTCACGGCTCCGGGTCATACAGTTGATGAATTGGCGGTGGCTTTGCGCCAAGAAATTGACAAATTAAAAACTGAGCCTGTAGCGGCGGCTGATTTGCAACGGGTGAAAACCCAAGCACGGGCGAGTTTGTTACGTACCCTCGATTCCAATATGGGGATGGCTCAACAATTGTTGGAATATGAGGTGAAAACTGGCTCTTGGCGGAATTTGTTTAAGCAGTTGGATGATATTGGGGCGGTGACAACGGCTGATATTGAGCGGGTGGCCAAGGTAACTTTTACGCCACAAAATCGCACGATTGGTAAGTTGTTGTCGAAACAAGGATGAAAAACGAACCGCAAAGGACGCAAAGGGCGCAAAGGAAGAGAGATATGCAGAGGTATCAGGTGAAGGGTAAAAGGCAGATAGGGTTGAAAATTCAAAATTGGAAGGGGTTTATTTATGCTTTCGTTGCTATTTTTACGTGTTTACTTTTAACTTGTAATTTTTCTCTGGCGGCGACAACTGAGGCCAAGCATTACACAGAGTTGCAGTTACCACCGTTACCTGAGATTAAGTTACCCAAGTATGAACGGTTTGTGCTGCAAAACGGCTTGGTTGTCTATTTGATGGAAGATCACGAGTTACCGTTGGTGAATGGTACGGCGTTTGTGCGGACAGGGAATCGTTTGGAACCACAAGAGAAAGTCGGGTTGGCTAGTTTTACAGGTGCAGTGATGCGAACTGGAGGAACTAAGCAGCATTCGCCTGATGAACTCAATGAGATATTGGAACAACGGGCGGCATCTGTGGAAGCTAGTATTGGTGAAGCTTCTGGTGGTGCTAGCTTTGACGCACTTAGTGAAGATTTAGAAACGGTGTTTGGGCTGTTTGCCGAGGTGCTGCGATCGCCAGTATTTGCTCAAGAAAAGCTAGACTTGGCAAAAACTCAAGCGAAGGGTGGCATTGCCCGACGCAATGACAATCCAGATGGGATTGCTAGTCGAGAATTTAAGAAATTGATCTATGGCAAAGATAGCCCGTACTCTCGCACCATCGAGTATGCAACGGTAGATCAGGTTTCCCGTGAGGATTTGCTCAAGTTCTATCAGCAATATTTTCACCCCAATAATATGATTTTGGGGATTGTGGGCGATTTTGAGAGTCAGAAAATGCGATCGCTCATTCAAGCTAAGTTTGGCAACTGGAACCGTAACCCAGGTATAGCAAAACCTACATTACCAAAGGTTTCGCCAGCTAATGCAGGTGGAGTGTTTTTTGTCAATCAGCCACAACTTACCCAAAGTAGTGTGCTGATGGGGCATTTAGGCGGACGTTTTGACAGTCCCGATTATGCGGCGCTGGATGTATTGAATGGGGTGTTAAATGGATTTGGTGGACGCTTATTTAATGAAGTGCGATCGCGTCAAGGTTTAGCTTACTCTGTCTATGGGCAGTGGAGTCCCCGTTACGATTATCCGGGAATGTTTATTGCAGGTGGACAAACGCGATCGGATGCTACTGTGCAGTTCGTCAAAGCTTTACAAGCTGAAATCAAGCGTATCCAAACTCAAAGAGTAACAGCAAAAGAACTCGCTTTTGCCAAAGAGTCTACACTCAACTCCTTTGTTTTTAACTTTCAAGATCCCAGCCAAACCTTATCACGCTTAATGCGATACGAATATTACGGGTATCCGGCTGATTTCCTCTTTCGCTATCAAAAAGCCGTCGCCGCCACCACAGCAACCGATGTGCAACGGGTAGCACGAGAATACCTCAAGCCAGAAAAGCTAGTGACTCTAGTGGTGGGCAATCAAACCGCCATTCAACCACCATTGACACAACTAGCTGCACAGGTGACACCAATAGATGTGACGATTCCCAACTCACAACCAGCAAAAAATTAATAGCGTCGCAGAATGTAGAGACGTAGCAGTGCTACGTCTCTAAAAGAGTTTTGGATAACGCATATTTAATTTCTGGAAATGACTGAAAACAAATTGTAGTCACAAATAGAAACTAAATCAGGAACTAAAACCTCTGGGAACTCCAGGGGTTTTTTCTTATTCAAACTAAGCTTTTCTTTTCTATCTAGGAGCAAAAATTCTCGCCCCCTCAGAGCAATTGGAGTAAGCTAAACTTAGGTTAAAGCTACTGGGAGTGGAGATGATGTTGTTGGAATTAAAGCGCATCCATGTTCCACCAGGACAAAGAGTGCTACTGCGAGATGTAACCTGGCAGGAATTAGAAGCAATTCTAGAAGATTTAGGGGAACACCGAGCAGCACGAATTGCTTATGACAGAGGAATACTGGAGATTATGGCACCACTGCCAGAACATGAATATGATAAAGAAATTATTAGCGATTTAGTCAAAGCTCTTTTGGAAGAATTAGATATTGAGTTTAGATGCCTTGGTTCTACCACTTTCAAAAACCAAGCGATGGCTCAAGGCATAGAACCCGATCAGTGTTTCTATATAAAAAATGAATCCAAGATCCGTGGCAAGAAACGGCTAGATTTAAAAATAGATCCTCCTCCAGATTTAGCTCTAGAAATTGATATTACTTCTCGGACTCATCCGAATATTTATGAAACGCTAAAAGTACCTGAGCTTTGGCATTTTGATCGAGGGAAGCTCCAAATTAATATTCTGCAAGATGGGCATTATATAGAATCTCGGCAAAGCCTAAATTTTCCTCTATTCCCACTAATTGAGGCGATTCCCCAATATCTAGAGCAAAGTACAACAGCAGGCAGAAATTCAACCCTCAAAGCTTTTCGTCTTTGGGTACAAAAACAGATACAACAGCAATAAGTGAATAAATTATCCATCTTGTGGGGTGGGCATCCTGCCCGCCCTGATATATTGGTGCAGACACCCATCCCACATGAAAATCTGGGATATTTTTTTATTTTTAAATCCCTAACTGCATTCAAAATATAGAGCTATTGCCAACCTGAGCATTAGCGGATAAATTGTACTTCTTTGGAGTCCTTATTACCGCTCTATGTTGGCTAAACCAAAAATACTTTTATCATGGCTTGTATTACTACTCAGTTCTGTAAATCTATTTCTTAGCTCTTGGATTATTCTTCCAGCTCCAAATATGTTTTTACTCACCCTAGCAGTGGGAGCGCCAGAAGTCAGTCCTTGGTTATTATTATTAAATTTGCTATTTTTATTGCTATCTTTCTTCTACATCCGTCGCCGTAAAATACAGCGTTTAGTTTGCATTTTCAGTTTAATCGGATTGTTAATTTGTGGATGGATGCTAGTGAATATCCCATCAACTCAAATGCAGATGGCTAAAGCGATGAAACAAGGATTAGGAGCAAATTATCTAGAGCAAATTCCTATCCAAGTCAGCGCTAAGATGCAAACCGATCCCTTTAATTTAGTTAATTTCTTCTGGGGTATTCCATTAGGCAAAATACGTCATCAAAAAGATATTCTCTTTGCTTCTCCTGCGGGATTTCCTTTAAAAATGGAAGTTTATCAACCCCCAGAGGTAGGGAAATATCCGGCAGTAGTAGTAATTTATGGTGGATCTTGGCAATATGGTAATCCTCATGCCAATTCTGAGTTTAATCAATATATTGCTAATCATGGATATACAGTATTTGCCATCGACTATCGACACGCACCTAAATATCAGTTTCCATCTCAATTAGATGATGTGCGTGTAGCCTTGAATTTTATTCGCAAAAATGCAGCAGCTTATGAAGCCGATCCAGAACGTATGGTACTCTTAGGACGTTCTGCGGGAGCGCATCTAGCAATGTTAGCGGCTTATCAAACAGATGCACCACCCATTCGTGCTGTAGTCAACTATTACGGGCCTGTTGACTTGACAGAAGGATACAAAACACCGCCAATTCCCGATCCCATTCACAGCCGCGCTGTTTTAAAAGCATTTCTCGGTGGTTCTTTAAAAGAATTACCTAATCAGTATCAAATTGCTTCACCAATAAATTACATAACGCACCCTTTACCGCCAACTTTATTAATTTACGGTAGTCGTGACAATTTGGTAGAAGCGCGATTTGGCAGACAAATGTATGAACGTTTACATGATTCTGGTAACACTGCCGTTTTTCTCGAAATTCCTTGGGCAGAACACGCTTTTGATGCTGTTTTCAACGGTGTGAGCAATCAATTAGCATTGTATTATACCGAGAGATTTTTGGCTTGGGCGTTGTTCAAGCAATAATTTTATCAACCTATAGCATTACTAATAAAAACTCAACTTTTTATCGTAAATTAAAGGGTTTAAGAACCTGCAATCTATATCTAGCAACCATTTCAGTCCTTCTCTACGAGAGGCTGCGCCAACGGCTACGCTCAGGAACCATCGGGGTTTAAATTCCCCGGAGTTGCTCCTCTACAGCGCTTCTCTTCGAGACGCTTTGCGAACGCGCATCCTACGGCGGGGGAGACCACAAGACCGCACTCCACAAGTCTGAAATGTCTTTAATTTTGAATTTTGAATTTTGAATTTTGAATTGTTAATACCTAGTTTCGTATTTTTATACAACTAAACTGGTTATGAAAATTTCATTAGATAGAAGGATTGACAAAATATACCTTAATTCAACCTTTCACGGATAGCGATCGCTAAATAGGGGAAATTGCGCCTGAATTGTTCGGTTCTACCACTGTCATCAGTACACAAATAGCTATAACCTCTTAGGTAGTAGTCAAATGTCTACCCTAGACGCTGTTAGTCGCTCTTGAATTAAGGGGTGAAAACCTGTGTACAAATGGATATTGCCAAGCCTGAGCGAAATCTTGGCTGAAAATCAATCAAGTGTGGCTGAATGCTCACCTGCGAAAGCAGAGCGTCAGTGGCGTGTCAGCCTCGCAGCGACAGAACGTTTGCTATTAAATACTTTAGCACCTGCTTCCCAAGACACAACCCAAGGATTAGTTTTAGCTGCACCAGCACCCTTATTTAGTCAGCCAAAACTAACTCAAAGCTTACAAACAGTAACTTTTACAGCAAAACCATTTAATCCTTTGGCACTGATGCCATTTCAGATGCCAGATGTGATGCCTGAGTTGGGCTACGCCAACGCACCAAAAGATGATCAAGTCCCTCTCCACGAATCGGTACTGCCCTTACTACCTGCCGATCCACTAGCGGCAGAACAGTTTTGCTTAGTTTTTACAGATAAATTTAGATTAGTGCTGGTTTTAACAGCACACAAAAACGGTAAAAAAGCGTTTTCATTTTCTTTTGAGCCAGAAGTAGTACAACAAGCTTGGCGATCGCTAGGAGCAAGGGTAATGCTGGCTAATCCAGAATTTTTTGCCCGCCTAGACGCATTAGTAGATCAGTATTCCCCGGTAGCACCAGACTACCGCATCATCAATGAGTTTAGCCAATTGCTGCTTCAGGAATTAACAGAACCAGAAGAGACTAGAGACTGTTCACTAGGGACTGGCGAAGAAGCAGGGGAGCAGGGGAAAAGAGTTTTCCCAAATGCCCAATACCTCGCAAACGCTCACTACAAGTCCCCATTACCCCTTATCCCCAGAGGGGACACCACCTTCCCCAATACCCAATCCCCAAATCCCGATGTAGAATTGCTCCAAGCCTTCGCTCATGAAGTTCGCACACCTTTAACAACGATTCGCACCATGACTCGTCTGCTGCTGAAGCGGCAAGACTTAGATGCCAGCGTGATCAATCGCTTAAAAATTATCGATCACGAGTGTACCGAGCAAATTGATCGTATGGAATTACTGTTTAAAGCCGCAGAACTGGAAACTACTGCCTCAGCAAAATCCTCAAAAACTCAACTTACACCGATGTCCTTAGATCAAGTGTTGCAGCAGAGCATTCCCCGTTGGGAACAAGCAGCGCATCGGCGGAACTTAACTTTAAATGTTGTTTTACCCCAGCACCTACCAACAGTGGTAAGCAATCCCATTATGCTGGATCAAGTACTCACTGGTTTGATCGAAAACTTCACTCGGAGCTTACCTTCTGGCAGCCATATTCAAGTACAAGTTATCCCGGCTGGAGATCAACTGAAATTACAATTGTCGCCCCAATTCGGGTGCAAAGATAAACCCAATACACCTGCAACACCACCAATTCGCAAAGCTCTGGGACAACTGCTGATGTTCCAACCAGAAACGGGTACGATTAGTTTGAATATCGCTGCAACTAAGCATTTGTTTCAGGCGATCGGTGGCAAACTAATTGTCCGCCAGCGTCCACACTATGGCGAAGTTTTGACGATTTTCCTACCTTTAGAAGTTAGCAATAAACACAAACCAGGAGTCATGAATTAGGAGTCATAACACTTAACTTGAGAGGATATTTCAAAAGTCCTTTTATCGGTAAAAAAAGTGTATCTGGAAAATAAAATATGAGTCCTATATAGTAATCATACAATTGCCGATGAAAAAATCTAATCCCATTTCTTTTTGAAGATGCACTTATAAAAATCACGCAAAACTACAACAAGTAGGGGCAATTCATGAATTCTCCCTACTTCATGAATTGCTACAGAGTCAACAGCATATTAGCAAAATCTTTAACCTGGGTTTAGTTTGGTGATATAGACATTGCCTTTTTATTCAGTAGATTAGCAATAGATATCTCAAGGACACTTTATGACTTCTTTTGAAACGTCAGTTGAAGATTTGGTATTAGTTGCTGGTGCAACTGGTGGAGTAGGGCAACTAGTGGTAGGCAAACTGCTAGAGAAGGGCTTGAAAGTTCGTGTCTTGACACGCAATGCTGCAAAAGCTGAAGAGATGTTTAACCAGAGAGTAGAAATTGCCGTTGGTGACATCCGCCAGCCAGCTACACTGCCAGGCGCAACCCAAAATGTCACCCACATCATAAATTGTACCGGAACCACTGCCTTTCCCTCTGCGCGATGGGAGTTTGACCAACCCCCGAACTTGATTGAATGGGGAATCACTTTCGTTAACCCCAAATCTAGTGAAGCAAAAGCAAAGAATAGTCCAGCAAAGGTCGATGCCCAAGGTGTCAGCAACTTAGTGGCAGCAGCACCCCAGAATTTGCAGCGATTTGTTTTCGTCTCCTCTTGCGGAATTCTCCGTAAAAATCAGTTTCCTTTTAGTATTCTCAACGCTTTTGGTGTGTTGGATGCCAAACAGAAGGGCGAGGAGTCGATTATTAATTCAGGATTACCCTACACCATTATCCGCCCAGGACGCCTCATTGACGGTCCTTATACCTCATACGACCTCAACACCCTCCTCAAGGCAAAAACAGGGGGTAAATACGGCGTTGTCGTAGGCACTGGGGATACACTTTCGGGTGATACCAGCCGAATTGACGTAGCAAACGCTTGTGTAGAATGCCTTTTTCAACCAAGTAGTTCTAAGAAAGTTTTTGAAATAGTCAACCAAGGACAAAGACCGCCTGTAATAGACTGGGAAACTCTTTTTTCTCAGTTGGAGTAACTCCTAAGTGCTGAGTCATATTTTATCCAATGCCCCATGCCCAATACCCAATGCCCAATTATCAGTGCTTCTGTAGTTTATTACCTCTAAAGACGGCAAACACCACTCTGACGTTACGGTTCACCCTAATTGCTGAAAGTATTAATTCTTCTACATTAGACAGAGTGAAGACAAATTAATTCATGAACCAACTAAAAACACAATTTAGTTGTTTAACCGTCCCAAGCAAGGTTCGGGAAACCACCCTTCATGGAATGGCTACCACTAAGCTTCAGTATATATATCAGCATAATCTGGAGTTTTAACCCCAGGAAAGCCAAATCAAAGGTATTCATGCTGAACTGGCTGATTTATTGACCCTGTTGGTTCAAAATTTAGTGCTTTATATTCTCATTCATTCATTTGTAGTTATACGGAGCCAGCACCTAAAATGGCAAAAGTAGTTGGAATTGACTTAGGAACAACAAACTCCTGCGTGGCAGTGATGGAAGGTGGTAAACCTACAGTAATTGCTAATGCTGAAGGTTTTCGGACAACGCCATCAGTAGTTGCATTTGCGAAAAATGGCGACACCTTGGTTGGCCAAATCGCCAAACGCCAAGCGGTGATGAACCCCGAAAATACGTTTTACTCAGTCAAACGCTTTATCGGACGCCGCTACGACGAAGTGAATAACGAAGCGACGGAAGTTTCTTACAAAGTCCTCAGTAGCAACGGCAATGTCAAATTAGATTGTCCAATCGTTGGTAAACCGTTTGCTCCTGAAGAAATTTCGGCAAAAGTTCTTCGCAAACTAGTTGAAGACGCTAGCAAATATCTGGGTGAAACCGTCACCCAAGCTGTAATCACTGTTCCCGCATACTTCAACGACTCTCAACGGCAAGCGACAAAAGACGCTGGTAAAATTGCCGGGATTGAAGTTCTACGGATTATCAACGAGCCGACTGCTGCTTCTCTGGCTTATGGGTTTGACAAGAAGAGTAACGAAACCATCCTTGTATTTGACCTTGGTGGTGGTACCTTCGACGTATCCGTGCTGGAAGTAGGAGATGGGGTTTTTGAAGTACTAGCCACATCTGGTGATACCCACCTCGGTGGTGACGACTTCGATAAAAAAATAGTTGACTTCTTAGCTGAGAAGTTCAGAAAAGCCGAAGGTATTGACCTACGGAAAGACAAGCAAGCTTTACAACGTCTGACTGAAGCCGCAGAGAAAGCCAAAATTGAGCTTTCTAGCGTCACCCAAGCAGAAATCAACCTACCATTTATCACGGCTACCCAGGATGGTCCCAAGCACCTGGATACAACTCTGACTCGCGCTCAGTTTGAAGAACTTTGTTCTGATTTAATCGACCGTTGCCGTATTCCTGTGGAAAACGCCCTTCGGGATGCGAAGTTAAGCAAGAGCGATATTGATGAAGTGGTGTTAGTTGGTGGTTCTACCCGTATTCCCGCAGTCCATCAGATTGTGAAGCAGGTATTAGGTAAAGACCCCAACCAAAGCGTTAACCCTGATGAAGTCGTAGCAGTTGGTGCAGCTATTCAAGCTGGGGTACTGGCTGGTGATGTAACTGGCATCTTGCTGTTAGATGTGACACCGCTATCTTTGGGTGTGGAAACATTGGGCGGCGTGATGACCAAAATTATCCCCCGCAACACCACGATTCCCACCAAGAAATCGGAAGTCTTCTCTACTGCTGTGGATGGTCAAACCAACGTAGAAATTCATGTTCTTCAAGGTGAACGCGAATTTTCTAACGATAACAAGAGTTTGGGAACCTTCCGCCTCGATGGTATTCCTCCTGCACCACGCGGCGTTCCTCAAATTGAAGTGGTGTTCGATATTGACGCTAACGGTATCCTTAACGTCACTGCTAAGGATAAAGGCACTGGTAAAGAACAGTCCATCAGCATAACCGGCGCTTCCACCCTGGATAAAAATGACGTTGACCGGATGGTTAGAGAAGCTGAACAAAACGCTTCATCTGACAAAGAGCGGCGTGAGAGGATTGAACGCAAGAACCAAGCCGATTCTTTGGCATACCAAGCTGAAAAGCAGCTACAAGAATTGGGCGATAAAGTTCCCGATGCTGACAAGACCAAAGTTGAAGGTTTGGTGAAAGAACTGCGGGAAGCAGTTGCGAAAGAAGACGATGAGCAAATCAAGAAGCTCACCCCAGAATTGCAACAAGCGCTATTCGCCGTTGGTAGCAACATCTATCAACAAGCTGGTGGCGGTGCTGCACCTGGTGGTGAACCTCAAGATAGCAGTAGTTCCACGTCTAGCTCTGGTAGCGGCGACGATGTGATTGACGCTGATTTTACAGAGAGCAAATAATTCTCTTACTTCTTTTGGGAAGATTGTTTAGTTCCACCTCATATTACCCATCCCAGCATTGCCTGGGTGGGGATTTTTTTATGGTCTGACTTTTCAGGTTACAAGAGTTAATTGGATATTTTTTTATTTGGAAGTCCCTGAGTTGCAAAGATGGCACTCCAGAAATAGATAATATCCGATATTTCAATACCCCATTACTGAGAACGTGGAGAGCTTCGGAATTCATCAATTTTTGCCAAATAAGAATCTAAAATCGTTCTTATATACTCACGCTCTTCTTCTGTTCTTAACTCCCCTTGTAAAAAGTAACTCAGTTTTAGCAGTTCTTGTTGTTGGTCTGGGTTACAACTAATCTGATTTGAAACTATATTTATTCCTTCTACGACATAATCCGCAGCATCTTCTATCCAGGATTGGTCAGATTCTTTTTGTAAAGATTCTGGAGCATTCCTATCGAAAGGTCTTGAATCTAAACTTATCAAGCATTTATTGAGAAACTTCTCTACCTTGTTCACCAACCGAGTCGTCTCCATTGAACCATTATTTTCGTCAATATTTTTTAAAACTGTAATTAAATCAGAAATTATAGAAACGTGATCTTTATGTAAATGTTTGAATGCCTTATCCCAATCAATCAAATCATTGACGCCTTTTAAGCCTTTTATGACAAAATTTACGGGGTTATTGTCTTCTTTTTTAGGATTGGGCTTGGGCTTAGACTTGGGTTTGGTCTTAGGTTTGGTGTTTGGGTCTGGGTTGGTGCCGGGGTCAGTGTCGGCGTTAACATATTGGTTTGAAAGATAATAATCGCTATAACCATTACTACCATCAGGAAGAACCCCAGGAGAAACATTCTTATCGGGAGACGGCTTGGAGATCCTGTGGTTTTGGGTGGGATCGAGCGTTCGGTTGGTGGTACTGGTTGGAGTGACGGGACTGGTGTTTTTTTTTGAGGTGCTTTCCAAACATTGCCCTTGTAAACAATATGTTGGCTATCGCCTTCTTTTTTGAACTCAGCAACAACTATTACGGGTTGCTCAGTTTCAGGTAAAGGGGTTTGACTGATTTGGTTTACCAGATCATACAATTGATTCTCAATATCAATTTTTTTCGGAGTTAACCAATCTGAGTCAGAAGTATTAATATCCCCTGAAGATACTTTTGACAGTAGGCGATCTAAATTTGTGCCAGCGTCAGTGTATAACTGCTTAATTTGTTGGTCAATAGTTTTAAAGCTATCGAGTCCATCAAACTCAATTGAACTGCGAATCGTTTTCAGAAAATCTGACTCTTTTTCCCAAAAACTCAGTAAGGCACAAGCAGCTAATTTTCTCAGTTGAGGCTCTACTTCGGGCGTTGCATCCCCAACCCACAAAACGATTTCAGAGATTCTCCGGCCCATGCTTTTCGACCGATCTTCTGACGCATCCAGCCCTGTAAGTTCTAGAAGCACTTTATTTTCATATCGAGCCAAAATAAGGGACGCTTTAGTATCGTTTATTAGGGAATTAATTGTTACCTTTTTACCGTCATCTCTAGTAATAACTTGTTCTTTTAGCACAGATGGCTCTTCTTTAGGCTGTCCTTCTTTACTGATATTGCGCCAATGAATACCAACTTGTTCGCCGAGTGGAGAACTTCTAACGTAAATTTCTATCTGACTATCACTCATAGAAGCCTCATTTTATTATTTAGGAACTGGCAACCATTTGGCTCTACCTTGAAAAATGGCAAAGCCACGATCTTGCTTACAATCAACTGCAAATTTGGAAATAGCTGTATTAAAAGCTTGGATCTGAGCTTCTGTAGCATCTACCATGCCTTGAATCGCAAACTTTTGGTTTTCTGTCTCTTTGAAAGCAGATTCGGTTTCCGTATAACTGTTATTAGCTTCACTATAGGGTGTATAAACGTCATCGAAAAAGTTGGCAATGCTCCTGAAGGGTCGCCAAAGTCCCTTACGCTCATCGAAACGTTGCTGTGCCAGTTCAAGCCTACGTTGGGCGCTATTGAGCTGATAGGCTTTAAAACCAACTTCTTTTTCAACTTCATCAAGGTTTTCTCTAGCTTTTTCCAATTCTAATTTCCGATCTTCGTTATATACATTCAACAAAAACCGCAACACATAGCGCAGTGGTTGGTCTCCATCTTTAGGAGCATAAGGGGCATCTATCGGTTGTTTGTTGTAAACGAACTGAGTGTAATTATTAATAGTTTCAGCATGGGAAAAAACAGTATGTCCAATGGTTTGTACAGGTGTTATGACTACTGCTATTTTGTGATAATGCTTGTCTTCTTTGAAGAAATCCAGTAATTCCCGATAGCCAATTTTGATATGATCCAGCAGATCATTAGCATCTTTATCCGTTTTCATGTAACTTTCACACTTTAATGGCGCTAGGACAACCAGCCTGGGTTTGGTTACATTTTCATAGGCCTCTTTAAATAGGTTAGTAATACGAGCCGGATCATTTTTTTGTTCATGCCAAGATCCAATTTCTGTACTCCTAGCTCTGCCTGTTTTCGTTTCCATCAAAGCAGTTGAATCAATGGGAATAATCACCGCATCACATTGATTTAACTGTTGCTTGACATAATCCTGTTGAACGTCACTAGCAGTTAATTTGAAATACTCTCCACAAGGATCAGTAAAGCGAATTTTCATGAACTTTTTGATGCCACTTCCCACTTCAAAGACAAATCCTTGATCTTCCCAAGGGTCAATTTGGGGTGCAGTTGGTTCAGCTAGATTATTTTGGTTTTTATGTGTATACATACGTTGTAGCAGACGTTGACATTCTGCGATCGCATCCAATGTTTTACTATCACTTATCCATGTTGTTAGCCCCGCACTCGCAAAGGTTTTGTTAAATTCTTCGTTCATGGCGGCTAACAAACTGGTCTTGCCTACTCCTCTAGGCGCAACCATGATAATATTGAGTTCTTGCAGTTTATTCATGAAAGAAATCCAGATTGAAAAATTAAGTTTACTCTGTGCTAAAAAAGTTTTTAGGAATCAATTCAGTAGCTCGAAAAATCAAGTCGAAAATTGAATGGTTTCTACACGATTCACCTCTTCTAATCGCTTGACACGATTCAACCAGTCCTGTTGACGTTGTTGTTCTTGCTCAAGCTTACCAATTTCCTCAGCCCAGACTTTAGCTCTCACTCGTCTGAGAAACTTTTTCCAGTCTTTCTGAGCCTCTTTGTGGTAGATTATGTTGTCAATAAACTTCTCAATCCGCGCATAAGCAGCAATGCTGGGCTGATAAAGCAGTTCCTCTAGAGCTGCCTTAATTCTGGCGACTGTGCGATTGTAGTCAATCTCTAGCGCGGACAAAATTAAGTCAGCAGTTGTATTCGGGCCGACCTTTAAAGTTGTATCTTGGGATTCGTCATTAGCAAGTTGAATATTGCTAAGTGAAACCAAATATTGATAAATTTGTGGTTCAATTAAGCCACTGTAGGAAAGTTCAAAACTATCAAGAATTTGGAAACCTTGCTGGAGTCTTTTCAAATCTGAATGCTCTTGTTCCAGCAATTCTCTAAAAGCTTTGATAAATTCTGAGCCTTCTAAAGAATTAGGCAATATACCCAATTTTCCCGATGTAATTAAAATTTCTGCTATTCGTACTTTTACTTCTTCAGTTGATTCTTTTAGTCCCTCATCCAAATTACTAAAGCGATCAGAAAGTAGAGTCCGCAGGAGATCGCGGTAATCACCATAAGCTTTCATGGGATTGCTGGCTTGAATCTGCTTATTAATTTCGTCTTCTGGATTATTAGCTGTTAAAATTCCAGCCTTTTCCTTGCAATCTTGGTACACTTTTTCAATAGTAGATTCAAGACTATGAGATGGTGATTGACAGCGTTTAGCAAATTCAAGTCTTAAATCTTGGAAAGCAATGGTAATTTCTCGCCACCATCCATCTCTATCAGTACCAAATAAATCGTCATACGTATCATCAATAACTCTAGATAAATCACTGTCAGTGCCGCTAAAAACTTTCCGAGCAGACTGTATAATCACATCAATATCTTGCTGAATTTTCATCAACCGTTCTTGACTTTGCCGAGCATACTTTTCATCAATTTCTAAAATATGCTCTGCCAAGTAATTAAGAATGCGATTAAAAACTTGGTTAGCATCATCAGGGTTTGAGCAATCAGCAATTTCACAACTGACTACTTGCATTTGCAAGGTATCTTTAAGAGCTTTGCAGGCATTTATATTGTCTGTCCTTTGGCTATGGTTAATAACCATAAATGCTCTACCTGCAAGGTTATTCAACTCTTGAGCAGCAATATCGTAAAGTTCTGTGTCAACCTTACGCCATTGGTAACGTTGCGGGTCTGGGCGAGTTATAAATAGGACAACATCCACTGCTGTGCCCAGAGTTTCTAGCATTACTGTTTCGTCACCCAGTTTAGAGTCTCCCAAACCGGGAATGTCAACTAGAGCAATCTTACCAACATCAGAATTGTTGAAAGGGCAAAATATATTAACCTCACGCACAGCCAGGTGTTTGAAGGTAATTAGTTCTCCTTGGGTATTGCGTTCTTGTCTCACATATTCAGCTACTTGCTCTACAGGTACAATTTTCTGCTGAGGTTCTATTCCCGGAACAATCAGATGTCGATATTTTTCTAGGTTCTGGAAATACTCAGATCGCAGGTGCTGATAAACTGCTTCATCTGTTGCACCAACAGGCATTTTGGCTAGTAAAGATGTTCGGGCAAATTCATCTAAGGTACGGGGTTCAGGCTTGAGTTTCAGCGATTTGTAGTAAGGAAGAATGACTTCCTCTAAAAAGGTTTTTTCTGAGTGGAGAACGACTCTAACTTCAACAGAACCTTCTTGATTGCAAACCACGCTACGAACAGCTGTACAAGCTGATCCTTCGTATGCAGGAATTTCGCGATCGCTAAGTCCACTTAAACTCTTGAGCAAAGTACTCTTTCCTTGTCCCATTAACCCCATAACACCAATATTCAGGGTATTTCTGGAAAAGCGACTCCTCAATTTAGATAATACAACCAGTTCAGATGCAATGCGCTCTTGAATATCACTAAAATTAATTGCTTTTAAATACTCTAAAACTGGGAGATTGGTATTTTCTTGAAGTAACGCTTCTCGATGAGTTTCCAGATTATATAGGGCAGATGCTCGTGCCTGAAGCTCTTTTTCAACTGTTGCGATTTTCTTAGGAAGATAACTTGATCTACGCTCAATGATGTTGGCAACCTGTTCTGCTCTCGTAGGCATATTAGCAGCGTAAAATTTTATACTACATATCACACTTAAGTATAGCCCAATGAAGCCACTATCTTAGATTGTGTTACACAAATTGATACGAAACTACGCCCTTGTATATACAGGGCTGTTTCATTGGATAAGGTAAGACTTTTGTCAACAGTATGGGCGAGAAATTTGGGGGGTTGGCGATCAAAAAATTACCGTCTCAACCAATAAATTTTAGTGCGTTGGTGTTGGCGTAGCCTAACAAGAGAAGCCTTGCTGTTCGCGCAGCGTCTCCGACAGGAGAAGGCATCGCTATTTTATTCTCTAATCAGATTTTTTAACGTGTCGCGGAAGTCCCCAACTTCAATGTACTCATAAGGTGGGGATTGTGAGCGGGGGATTAAGTTCCCAACATCTGCAAGTTATGTAAAGTAGCATAAAGCCCTCCCTGTCGTAGTAGTTGATCGTGACTTCCTTGTTCGATTAATTCGCCCCGCTTCAGAACAAAAATCCGGTCTACATTGCGAATTGTAGACAAGCGGTGAGCGATAATAATGGCGGTACGTCTGAGCAAAAGCTGGTTTAATGCCTCTTGAACTAAAGCTTCTGTGCCAACATCTAAACTAGCGGTAGCTTCATCTAGTACCAAAATTTGAGGATTGCGAATGGCAGCCCGCGCAAAGGCTAAAAGTTGCTTTTGACCACTAGAAATATTTGTACCCCGTTCTCGAAGTTGAGTATCATACCCTTGGGGTAGTTCTTCTATAAACTGGGCAATGTTGGTCTGTTCTGCTGCTTGTTGAATCTGTTCAATGGTATAGCCATCTCCTAAAGAAATGTTGCTTTTAACATCACCAGCAAACAAAAAGCCTTCTTGTAAAATTACTGCCATGTAGCGCCGCAGTTCTGCTTGTGGTACTTCTCGAATATCGATACCATCGATGAGAATGCGTCCTTCGGTGGGTTCGTAAAGGCGGCACAAAAGGCGGATAATGGAGGTTTTACCCGCACCGGTAGGGCCGACTAATGCAATTTTTTCACCAGGATGAATGGTAAAATCTAAGTCTTTAATTACATAATCATCATTTTTGTAAGCAAACCAGACGTGATCAAAGCGAATCTCTCCCAATTCTGGCGGGGAAGTGAGGTCTGGGGATTCTAGATTTGCCACGATCTCGTCTATGTAGCCGAATTTAGCATCAAATATTGAGAAGCGCAAATTGGCGCGATCGCGGATTTCTATCGGTTCATCTAATATATCGCCGACGCGTTCAATGGCTGTGAAAGCAGCTTGAATTGTCGTAAATTTTTCTGCAAAAGCCCTTAAAGGGTCAAATAATCGTTGGGCATACAAGACGAATGCAGATAAATTTCCAAAAGTCAAGTTTTTTTCTAATAGCAACCAACCACCGATCAATAAAACACCTGCGATCGCAATCAGTCCAATCCATTCCAAGGTTGCTGAAACAAATGAATCATAAAAGATGGTTTTATCCATTTGCTGTGTGTAGCGGCTGTTCGTGGCACGAAACAATTCGGCATTAAATCTTTCCCGGCGGAACAACTGCACAACGTTAATACCAACAACATTTTCTTGTAGCTGTGAATTCAGGATAGAAAGTTCTTCTCGCCCTTTGTAATTGGCTTTGCGATACTGTTTCTGAATGTAAACAATTACCCAGCTAACTGGTAACAGGATCAATAGCAGCAAGCAAGCGAGTTGCCACTGCATGGAAAACATTACACCCAAAGTCACCAGCATCAAAAACAAATCGGATATAATGCCGATTGCCCCAGTAGAAAAGACATCGCCTAACACTTCTACATCACTGGTGATTCTGGTAATTAATTTACCTACGGGCGTGCGGTCAAAAAAGCGCACTGCTAGAGATGTCACATGGTGAAACAAGTCTTGGCGAATTGCGGCGGTGATTTGTTGCCCTAGCTTTTGGACTATATAACCTTGTAAACTTGTCAAGCTCAATTGGATAGCGATCGCAATTACCAATAGTCCCTCTAGGATATTTAGCCCTTGGGACAAGGGGCGATTCCGGAAAAATTCGTAAGCGCTTGGTTCATGACGAATTAGGGAGATAGCTTGGCCAATCAACAGAGGTTGTAAGGCGTTAGCTAGTGCGATCGGTATTAGTAGGCACATCGACAGCGCCAATAGCCGTCCGTTACGACGGGCATAAGGCACTAAACGCAAAAACAACCGCCAGTCATTTTCACTCTGACGATTTTGCGTATAAGATTTTTTGAGAGATTGGTAGATGCTCATAGTAAGAGCATTATATTAATGTTTGCAAAAAAATACGCTTGTTTAAAGTAGCATTTAGCCTGCTACTCTGATAGCATGCCTGAGATAAAAACTGCAAGACTGCTACTAAGGCATTTCTCTCTCAAGGACTTTGATTACTTGTATCGCCTCTAGAACGATGCAGAAATCATGAAATATCTGTCGCCAAGAATAAGGGAACAAATCCAGGCGAGTTTAACTAAAACATCAGGGTTTGTTCGATATGATTTGTCACGAAAATATGATACGAGCGCCTAACGCACCGTGTTATGTAGCGGTGCATTAGGCTAAAGCCGTAACACACCCTACTTAAGATTTACTTTATAAGTACTCTCTTACTGAAACCCTTAAACCAAGGACTGAAGTCCTGACTACGAAGTTATTCACGGAATTCTATTCGCGCTGGCTCTAAGTTGACAGCAATGATAGCTGTGTGCCCCTACTAGGCTATTTGTATTAATTAATTCATAGATATTCCTGTAAGTATGAGACACTACCATACTTATCTATTTACGTCTTATATCTAAAGATAGAAAATAAAGGTTAAAATTTGGGAAACCTAAGAGGGGTTCATTCCCAAAATATGTCCTGCCTACTTATCGCAGAGTGCAATTGAGGTCAGATGATGCAACCTTTAAATCAAGTCAAAGAGTGGGAACAACGTCGTGATGAGGCAAACCGCTATTATCAGCGAGGGAAATTTCAAGAGTATCTCGATCTGGCAACCCAAAATTTAGACTTAGCTAGAGCAATTCCAGACCGAGCCAGGGAAGGTTATACTCTGAACGACCTTGGTTTAGCTCACCTTAGTTGCTGGCAACCTCAAAGAGCATTAGAGCGGTTTCATCAGGCGCTTTCGGTTGCTGTTGAAATTGGCAACGCTGCCGCACAAGCAACTGCACTTAGCAATCTGGGTTCTACCTACAGCCGTCTTGGACGCTTTTCCCAAGCCTTGGAATATTTTGACAAATCACTGCCTATCTTCAGGCGATTGCAAGATACTCAAAGTGAAGTTTCTACGCTCAATGATGTAGCGCTAATTTATACGCGCTTGGAAGAACCGAAACGGGCATTGTTGTTACAACACCAAATTTTGACGATGCGGCGATCGCTAGGAGACTTTTCTGGGGAAGCAACAACCCTAAATGGCATTGGGTTTGCTTACAATGTCTTAGGCAAGTTTGAGCAAGCTCTAGAATTTTTTCAAGCAGCACTTCCAATTCAACGAGCTGTGAAAAATTTGGTTGGTGAAGCAACCACCTTAAACAACATTGCTTCTGTATATCATGATTTAGGAAAACCGAAACAAGCCTTATTGCTCTACCATCAAGTTCTTTTGACACGTCGAGCAATTAGCGATCGCTCTGGCGAGGCCACAACCCTTCATAACATTGGTTTTACCTACACTACTCTGGCAGAGCATCGCCAAGCCATGAAGTTTTACAAACAAGCCATTGCGATTTATCAACAACAGGGCGATTCTCTGGGAGAAATTTCAACTTTGCTGAATATGGGCAGCCTTTACACTACAACCAAACGCAAAAAAATAGCGCGATCGTGTTTCCAAAATGCCCAAGAGTTAGCAGAGCTAATCGAACATCAGCCACTCATAGAAAAAGTACAGCAGTTCATAGATTCTCTTTAGCGTAAGGGATTTCCAATAAATAAATTATCCAAAGAAATGAACCACAGAGGCAAGGCAGCGCGGTCTTGGGGAGCCAGTGCGGTCTTGGGGTCTCCCCAAGTGGAGCATCTGGCGTGGTTTCCCCCATGAGTGACTGCCGCGCAGAGAACACAGAGAGAAGAGAAATAGAGAGGATTTTTGCGTCAGTTTTGGGATGTTTTTTTATTTGGAAGTCCCTAACTCTAAGTAATAGGATAGAATCTAACGCTCTCAAGATGACAAAGAGATGAACGTTTCTATCCGATTACTCCAAGAGAATGAGTTAGCTGCTGCTGACCATATTTTTCGGCTGGCCTTTGGCACTTTATTAGGACTAGCTGAACCAACCGAGTTTTATGGGGATGCTGCTTACATCCACCATCGTTGGAAAAATGATCCAAATGCGGCCTATGCTGCCGAGGTAGATGGAAAATTAATCGGTTCTAACTTAGTGGTGAATTGGGGAAGCTTTGGCTATTTTGGGCCGTTAAGCGTTCATCCTGACTTTTGGAACCAAGGAGTAGGTCAACGTCTGGTTGAAGCTGCAATAACTTCCTTTGACCAATGGAATACTCCGATGACAGGACTGTTTACTTTTGCTCAAAGTCCTAAGCATCACGTACTCTATCAAAAATTTGGCTTCCGTCTGCGTTTTCTCACTGCAATTTTGGCAAAGGAAGTACAGCAATTCCAGCCAATATCCCAAGGAACTAGATACTCACTCATCAGTGAGGATGAACGCGCCCAAAGTATCAAAGCAATTGCTCAACTCACTAATTCTATTTATGAAGGGCTAGATTTATCACGGGAAATTCTGACAGTTCAGGCTCAAGGACTGGGTGATACAGTGTTGTTATGGAATGATGCAGGCTTGGCAGGATTTGCAGTTTGTCACTATGGGGCAGGTACTGAGGCAGGTAGTAATACTTGCTTTATCAAATTTGGCACGGTATATTCTGGCAATCATGCAGGGCAACATTTCGAGCAGTTATTAGATTTGTGTGAAGCATTGACTGCGGCTCAAGGGATCACACGTTTGGTTGCTGGAGTCAATACCAGTCGAGACGAAGCTTACCGTAAGATGCTTGCTCGTGGTTTTCGCAGTGAAATCATTGGAGTTGCAATGCATAGACCTAATGAACCGGGATTCAATCGCCCAGATGTTTTTGCAATGGATGATTGGCGATAGCATAGTGCATAAGAAATTCTATGAAAGCTTACGAAATTCAAAACAACGCCGGAATTGATGCCCTGGCATTAGTCCATCGCCCTGAACCAAAACCCGCACCTGGACAAGTTCTCATTCAAGTCAAAGCAACATCCTTAAATTACCGCGATCTACTTGTCATTGAAGGCACTTATGGTACTGGACAGAAATATCCCTTAATTCCCCAGTCTGATGGTGCGGGGGAAGTTGTGGCGGTGGGAGAAGGTGTGACACGGGTAAAAATAGGCGATCGCGTGGCTGGTATTTTCTTCCAAGACTGGATTTATGGCTCTTTAACCAAAGAGAAAATGAAATCTGATCTCGGAGGCGGTATCGATGGAATGCTAGCTGAGTATGTCGTATTACACCAAGATGGCTTAGTGATATTACCTGACTACTTATCCTACATTGAAGGGGCAACATTACCCTGTGCAGCAGTCACAGCTTGGCATGGACTGATTACAAAAGGCAATCTTCGCGCAGGTGATAGTATTTTATTACTCGGTACTGGAGGAGTTTCAATTTTTGCTCTCCAGTTTGCCAAGATACATGGTGCGAGAGCGATTATTACTTCCAGCAGTGATGATAAATTGGCGCAAGCCAAACAGCTTGGTGCTGATGAGACAATCAACTACAAAATAACACCAGATTGGGAAAAGCAAGTTTATCAATTGACTAATCGCACAGGTGTAGATCATGTAATTGAAGTAGGCGGTGCAGGTACTCTGCCAAAATCCCTACAAGCAGTCCGCATTGGAGGACGTATTAGCTTAATTGGCGTATTGTCAGGTAGAGGAAATGAGATTGACCCCATGCCAATACTTTTTAAGAGTTTAACAGTTCAGGGAATTTATGTTGGCAGTCGGGAAATGTTTGAGGCGATGAATCAGGCAATGCAACAGCATCAAATCAAACCGATTATTAATCGAGTTTTCCCCTTCACTGAAGCACGAGAAGCTTATCATTACCTCAAAAGCGCCGCTCACTTTGGTAAAGTCGTAATTCGTAATACTTCGGCTACGCTCAGTACAAGTTCGTAATTTTAAAGAGTTTAATTCTATGTTTCAAGTGGGGTTTGAATTCCCAGTTGAAACATAGTTATACCAATTGAAAAAAACAATGCAACAAATAGACCATTTGTAGAGACGCGATGAATCGCGTCTAGATTCTAGATTCATCGCGTCTAGATTTATCGCGTCTTTACTTTACCCAAGGATGTGTTGCAATCATTAATTAAATTGGTATTATTAATTACGTTTAAACAGCAGCGAGAGTAGGTGCAGCGAATTTAGCATATCGCTCAATGTAGAATTCCTTAGAGTGAGCGATCGCTTTCACCGACTCACGCTCTTTCAAAGTATGTTTCCACTGGCGTACACGGGTAAATTGCTCTGGTATCCCAAACCCACGATACTGCTTGAGTGCAGCCCAGCGCTCAAACCAAGGAAAGTAGGTGAAATCCACCAAACTGATGGATTCACCAAACCAGTAAGGGCCTTCCCCAGATAGCTTTGCTAAACCTTCGTTTTCAATGAATTCCAGGTGTTTGTATAGTTCCTGTTTTGCTTCTTCTTGTTTTTGAGGATCTGAACTCCGCAGCAGGGTAGAAAAAGCGGGAACGAACCTAGTGTTAGCGAAATCGATCCAGATACGAGCCTGTGCTTTGGCAATAGGGCTGCTGGGTAACAGTGGTGGATTGGGAAATACTTCATCGAGATATTCGTTAATTACTGCTGACTCCCAAACTCGGTTATCGCCATGAGTTAGTGCAGGGACTTTACCATAGGGGGAAACTTTGGTAAACCCTTCTGGCTTATTCTGCAAATCAATCTCAATCAAATCAAACTCGATGCCCTTCTCTTGGAGTACCAAGCGGGTACGGTGAGCATAAGGACAAACAACCGCACTGTATACTTTGATTTGAGCCATGTTTAAGTTCCTTGGTAAATAGGAATTGTTAATCGGCATTGGGAATTGAATTTTCATCCAAAATCCCAAATCTTAAATTGTTAGTGTCCTATAGCGGTTCTCGTTTACGTGAGGTACACCCGTAGGGGCACGGCACTGCCGTGCCCTTACCTTACACCTTGCGATATAATCTTGTACCGCATCTGAATGGGAACCGCTATAAAGCGCACAGAACTTACCCAAACAATAGCCAAAACCCTTATTTTCCCCTAGGTGCAATTCATGAATTGCCCTACAGCGTGTGCTTTTGCGTAAGTCCTAGCGCAGTAGAAACTCTCAATGTGGCGAAAAATTTCAGACACTAACCAAACTTTGAATATGAGAAGTTGGTAGTAAGGACTTTAGTCCTGATGTTAAGCACTTCAGTGCTTACTACGTACCACGCTTTTCTAAAGCCAGGGAATTTCTTCAGGTGCATAACGGAAGGCGCGAAAGACTGTATTTTGCTCCCCACGAGTTACCAGCGACTTCTCACCGGGAATATTTCTAACTGCAAAGTGGGGATTAATGTATTCCCAAACAATTTCACCTGCAACTGTCACCTCAAATATCCGGCCATAGGCACCTTCTGTAATCAAGGTATTGCCATTGGCTAAACGTTGCGCCCCTGATATGTAAGAACTGAAGAAATTTTGGGGCGGATTGTCGGTGTATTCCCAAACTATCTCTTTGGTTTGGCGGTTCACCTCAATTACACGAGAGAAATTGAGAGCAATGTTACGGCGATGTGCGCCATTGTCGAAAATCAAGATATTACCGTTAGCTAATTCGTTCGGGAAGTGCTGCTGTGCTAGCACATCATCGCCCAACGTCCAGATGATTTCTCCGGTTTTGCGATCGATAATGACAACTGTGGAGATATTGCGGAAGCTGACTATAATGTTGCCATCAGCAAGTTCACCCACAGTATTCCCATGAGTCCATTCATGTCGATGATCCTGGGGTGTGATCGTAAATATATCTGGATCGAGGTGTTCGTGGGCGTGCCAAGTCCAAACAATTTCACCTCCTGGAGTCACTTCATAAAGCACATCTGCATAGATATTACCATCTGGTTCTGTACCTGGTACCCCGCCTTTGATCCTCTTAACCAAAGACTCAGGTATTTTTTCAATGGCTAGTAGAATTGTGTTGCCATTGGCTAGTCTGCGTCCATCGTGATGGTGGTCTGGATGCTGATATTCCCAAATAATATTTCCTTTGGGATCTGCTTCTAAAACAACGCCACTTTTGAATGCAGCCCACAAAGCAAAACGTAGTGGTTCTTCTGGTGGAGTCTTACCATTATAAAAAAGGTTGCCATTGGGTAAGAGATAACCGTATAACCCTGGTGGATAAGGCAGATTCCATTGGTGTACTACTTCTCCTTCTAGGTTCAGGAGGTAGACTTCACCTTGACCTGTCAGAGGTGTGAAAAGTGTGTATCCTTTGAATACTTTTTCAGAATTGTAAGCTCTTAAACCAGTACCGCGACGACGAATAGTATTTTGGTCAACCGATGTTGCTGTAAAAGTCATATTCTACCTACTAAATATCTAGTTTGTTATCTAACAACTGGGACAGAATCGCGTACCTCTACTCGTTTCAGAACAATTCGCACTCACTACTCAGCACTCTTATGGTGCCGGGTTTGGAGATTGAGCATTAACTATATCCAACTCTTCCAAAATGTTTTTGTCGAGAACTACATCCACACTTTCTAGATTCTCTTTGAGTTGTTCCAGTGTCGTAGCACCAATAATTGTGCTAGGCACAAACCAACGACTCCGCACGAATGCCAAAGCCAGATGTGCTGGACTTAGTTGATAGCGTTTGGCAATATCTATGTAGGCTGCTACTACTTCACTGACTTTTGGTTTTAAGTAGCGCTGACCAAAATTTTCAAACAAACTGAATCTTGCCTTTTCTGGTTTGCCATTTAGATATTTACCAGTCAATAAACCAAATGCCAAAGGACTATATGCCAGTAAACCAATTTCTTCGTAATAAACTGCTTCTGCTAAGGCTCCGTCAAATACTCGATTCAACAAGTTGTAGGCATTTTGAATCGAAACAACTTTGGGCAATCCTAATTGTTTAGCTGCGTTACTAAACTGGGCAACTCCCCAAGGGGTTTCATTACTCAAGCCGATGTAGCGAATTTTGCCCGCCTTAATTACATCAGCAAATACTGCTAACTGTTCAGCAATGGGAACTGTTTCACCCACCTGAGTCGGATCGAATACCGTTTGTCCGAAACGTGGCACGTAGCGATCGGGCCAGTGGATTTGGTACAGATCAATATAGTCTGTCTGTAATCTTTTTAAACTATCATCTACAGCTTGTTTGATATTATCACGGTCAATTGCTTTGGCTCCACCACGTAACCATTTAAAACCTCGACCAGGACCAGCTATCTTAGTAGCTATAATAATTTCATCTCTTTGTTGATGCTTTAACCATTCCCCAATGTAAGTTTCAGTTAATCCATAAGTTTCGGCACTTGTTGGTACTGGATACATCTCGGCTGCATCAATAAAGTTGACTCCTTGGGCAATTGAATAATCTAGCTGCTCGTGGGCTTCTTCAATAGTATTTTGCTGTCCATAAGTCATAGTGCCCAGACAAATTTCAGAAACTTTTAAGTCACTCTTGCCAAGTTGGTTATACTTCATATTTTCGCCTTGCTTCTCAGTTGACTGAACAGTGATATCTTTGTTGGATTTTTGCCATTTTGTTAATAACGCCATATTTCAATTAAATTAGTAGCTCCAAACAACACTGAGTTCGGCACTAAACCAATATAAATTATTCAGCAAATAAATCTTTCGCTATTAATACTGTAAATCGATAGATTAAACGCTGTTTTAGGGCGCAAGTGTTTATTATTGCATAAGTGAACGAGATAAGTAAGCTAGTTTGGAGTAATAAAAAATCTAAAATTGTAGTAGAAAATACTTGCTTTTATTGAGTTTTTGTGAGTTGGACTGTTTGAGACTGAGTATATACTACGATAAGTCATTCAATTTTTCGTAGTATCTCAAAAAGTCTTAATATAGCGGTTCTCCTTTAAGTGAGGTACACCCGTAGGGGCACGGCACTGCCGTGCCCTTACACCTTGTGATGTAATGTTGTACCGCATCTGAATGGGAACCGTTATATTCTTCTAGGATTAAATTTTAAAAAATGTTAAGATAAAATAAATTGCTTTAAAGTTTCTATGTCTGGAAGCAAACAGATAGTTGGTAGTGCAATTTAAGGACTTGCATAATCAGGAATTTTTTACTGCGATCGCTTCCCACGAATTTATTAAAAGTTTTTTTAGAAAATACACCTTTTGACATTAGGATCAGATTCTTGATTTTTCTCCTTATGCCTGGAGTTGCCTTTTCTAAAGATGGCTATATTCAGGAGAATCCCAATGTCATTAGACAAAAATACCCATGCACAACCAGCAAATAAGTTGCTCGCATCTCTGCCAGCAACTGATTATGAACGTCTTCTTCCCCACCTGAAGCTAGTTAAGCTTCCACTTCAGAAAGTCCTTTACGAAGCAGGCCAACCGATCACACAAGTTTATTTTCCTAATAAGGCAGTGGTTTCTATAGTCAGCACTATGGAAGATGGCTCGACTGTGGAAGTTGGTTTAGTGAGCAATGAAGGTATGGTGGGTATGCCTGTAATTTTAGGAGACAACACCACAACCACAACAGCATTTGTGCAGATTTCAGACAGTGCGATGCAGATGGATGCAGATATACTCAGAAGCGAGTTCAATCGGGGTGGAGCTATTCAAAGCCTGCTGCTGCGCTACGTGCAAGGTGTATACACTCAAATAGCACAAGGATCTGCCTGCAACCGTCTGCATAGGCTAGAAAGGCGGCTGGCTCGGTGGCTGCTAACAGTTTCTGACCGTCTGGAATCAGAAGAATTTCCGCTCACGCAAGAATTTATTTCACAGATGCTAGGTGTACGCCGCGCTGGTGTTACTGAAGCGGCTAACATCCTCAGCCAAGCCGGAATGATCGCCTACCACCGTGGTCAGATTAACATCCTGAATCGAGAGGCTTTAGAAAAAACCTCCTGCGAATGTTATCAGATTATAGAAAATGAATTTGTTCGTTTATTGGGCAATATGCCCAATAAACGGCGAAAATAATTTTTTTGAAGCTCCTATGTACGAAACCGTACAGACTCTAGGAAGTGTGTTTATTTAATATTTTTGAGATTGTCCCCGTTTTTCTTTAGCGAATACACCTTTTGACATTAGGATCAGAACCTTAAATCCTTTCCTTGTGCCCTGAGTTGGCTTTTCTAAAGTCACCTACCTTAAGGAGAGTGACTTCTAATATCATTAGATAAAAACCTTTTTCAGCAACCAGCAAATAAGCTTCTTGCAGCTCTGCCAAGCCAAGATTATCAGCGTCTTGTCCCCCAT
This sequence comes from Nostoc sp., assembly GCF_036917135.1. Lineage (GTDB taxonomy): Bacteria > Cyanobacteriota > Cyanobacteriia > Cyanobacteriales > Nostocaceae > Nostoc. The sequence goes on from NZ_JBALEA010000054.1 coordinate 28,959, forward strand.
CTAAAGCTAGTTTCGCTCCCACTTCGGCAAATCCTTTACCAAGCAGCCGAACCGATGACACACGTCTATTTTCCTGATAAGTCAGTGGTTTCTATAGTCACCACTATGGAAGATGGCTCAACGGCGGAAGTTGGGATAGTAAGCAATGAAGGCATGGTGGGTATCCCGATAATTTTAGGAGACAACACCACAACCACAACAGCGTTTGTGCAGATTTCCGGCGCTGCTATGCAGATCGATGCAGATGTAGTTAGAGCCGAGTTCAATCGGGGCGAAGCGCTTCAAACCCTGCTGCTACACTATGTACAAGCTGTATACTCTGAACTGGCCCAAGGTGCTGCCTGCAACCGTCTCCATACACTGGAAGAACGTCTGGCTCGCTGGCTACTGACAGTCTCTGATCGTCTGGAATCAGAAGATTTTCCCCTCACGCAAGAATTTATTGCTCAAATGCTAGGTGTACGTCGTTCCGGCGTGACAGTAGCGGCTAGCACCCTCAGCCGAGCCGGAATGATCACCTACCAACGTGGTCATATTAGCATCCTGAGCCGAGAGGATTTGGAAGCAACTTCCTGCGAGTGTCATCAAGTCATCCAAAAGGAATTTGCTCGGCTACTGGGCAATAAGCCCAGTAGCCGAGCCGGAAAAATTTTTTGAGTTATGTGTGCGAAACCGAACAGACTCGCAAAAGTAACTTGATTTAAAGGTATCGGCTCAATAAGTAGGGGTAGCAGAGGAAAATAAGTGAAGCGAGGTACACACAGTGTCATAAAATATGAGACATGACGCAAAAGCTTAT
>NZ_JBALEA010000055.1:0-7541 GCF_036917135.1 Nostoc sp.
TGAGGACTAGTCTCAATATTTTTTACATTACTTAATGTACTTTGATTTATTCTCGCCGACTTACTTAGCTAAACTGGCATCAAACTCTCCATAGTCAATATCTCTCTGAATTGTTGCCGCTAAAGTCGATGCTTGATGTCTTCCTAAAGTTGTATCGTAGTGCCTTGTCGAAAGGTAGAAACGCTTGGTTTTTAGCTCTCCCGTCGGCGTAACAATAGGATGAGAAAAAACTAATTGGAGACTGCCGTTAGAGTTCTTAATCTGCACTGAACCCCGACAGGCAATACTTTGAGATTTTTGAGATTCCATAAGGGTAATTAACTGGGGTAAAGACCTTTACCATTCCAGTTTTACCCCAGTTTTACCCCAATAGGGGTAAAAACCTCTACCTTACATTTTTACCCCAGTTTTACCCCAGTTCTTTACCCAAACTACCCAAAATTATTGGAAGGCTCTGCAAATAAGCCCTACAACTACCATTAAAAAAGGACTTCAGAGCTTTGTAATCCTTATATTTATTAAAAGGCGGCACCCGGATTTGAACCGGGGGTGGAGGTTTTGCAGACCTCTGCCTTACCACTTGGCTATGCCGCCATAGCAAGATTTCCTGAACTACTTTAATCTTCCTAAGATGTCTTAGTAGGCATTCAGTAGCCATAGGATGCTAGTTAAACCATGATAGCATAGGATTCTGAGGTAGAGATAGTAGGTTAACTGGATGTTTCTGCTAGTCTTGAGGCGATCGCTAGAAAATTCTGATCGCAAGTTAACTATATGCTAAAAATAACTCTTAGCAGATTAAAGGAGAGTTATGAGTTTTAATTCCTCATTCCTAACTCCTAACTGCTCACTCCTCACTTGTTACACTTTGACTTCATCGGCAAAATTACTCCAACGCACAAAGTGAAACGGGCCGGCGATAGAACCCCAAAGACGTTCATCGGTGTCTAAATCCCTTCCCCTGTCGAGGCTAAAAAATTCTTTAGCGTCAATTTCAAATTCGTTATCCAGATAAGTATTTTTGCCGTCACGAACCACTATGCAGCCTTTACCAGGTTCAACTCTGCCTTTGAAGCTATTACCTGTCCACTCTACAATCATGTTGCAACCTGGCATTTTTTCCAATTGCTCAACAGACAACTCTTTGAGTCGTTCGGGTTCACGAGATGCGCCGTAAAATTTTTGTTCTTCTTTAACCGTGTAGTGTTCAATAGCAATGTGGTTTTCTGTCTGAATCAACTTCATTACCCGCATTCGGTAGGGTTGATTGAGCATAAAATCATACGCTTGCTCCAGAAACAAACTTATCCCTGAGAACAATTCTAAGGGAAGGGGACGGATACAGACGCGGATATGGGCATAAAAAGGCGGATTTTCAAAAGCTTGTTCTTGATTGCTAAAGTCAGCTGCCATCCAACGAGCTAAAGTGGCGATATCAGTAGAATGAGTCATTAGAAGATGATCACCTAGTTGCTTAAAAATTATCTAGGATTATTTTGACATTCCCTAGACTCAAAAATCCTAGTTGCGATCGCAATTTTTAAATTAGATATACGATAGATGCTCTAACTGTAGAAAATCAGGATGGACAAAACAAGGATTGTTAGGCGTTGGATAGCAACACTAGACTCTAACTGAGTTGCTTCTAAACTCAAGGAAAGCTGTTTTGAGTGTGGCAAAAAGTTGTTTAATCTTCCATCGCCATCCCTACCACTGAATTACTCGCAGTGCCTGTTTCAAGCAACTTCATGTGTGGAGTAATGGCCAGTGAATCCATTAGAGCAGATTAGCGATCGCCATAGGAATTAGGGCGTTACTGAATGAAGGGATGATTCTTGTGGGGTGGGCATCCTGCCCGCCCGGAAATACAAGGGACGGGCAAGATGCCCATCCCACAAAACCAACAAAATCATCCCGCATTTATGCAACATCGGAATTAGCAGCCGACAAAAATGGATAGTCTGTATATCCCTTTTCACCACCACCATAAAAGCTTGCTTGATTTGCTTCATTTAGTGGTGTATTTAAAGCCAAGCGTCGGGGTAAATCGGGATTTGATATAAATAATGTGCCAAAGGCAACTAAATCTGCTGCTTTTTTTGCCAATACAGCATCGCCTTTTTCACGAGTATAACCACCATTGACGATGAGTGTACCTGTAAAGCGATCGCGTATATGACTAGTGGGTACAATTATCCCACCATGTCTAATGTCTGCCTCTGTTGCCTCATAAATATGTAGATATGCCAAATTAAACTTGTTCAAAGCTTGAGTTGCATAACCAAATGTCTCTAGGGGATTGGAGTCACGGATATCGTTAAAAGTCCCACTCGGAGAGAAACGTACCCCAACTCGGTTAGAATCCCACACACTAGTTACCGCTTCTGTTACCTCCAACAGGAATCGGGCACGATTTTCAATGTCACCGCCATATTTATCTGTACGTTGATTAGTACCATCCCGAAGAAACTGATCTATTAGATAACCATTAGCTGAGTGAATTTCCACCCCATCAAACCCGGCTGCTAGGGCATTTGCCGCACCCTGACGGTATTGTTCGACGATCTGCGGTATTTCTGAAGTTTCTAAAGCACGGGGAGTTACAAAGGGTTTAGATCCCTCATAAGTTGAAGCTTCACCTTTCGGAGCAATGGCAGAAGGTGCCACAGGTAAAACTCCATTGGGTTGTAAGTCGGGGTGAGAAATCCTGCCTACGTGCCATAGTTGCAGAAAAATTCTTCCTCCCTCCTGATGTACGGCGTCGGTTACTAACTTCCATCCTTCCACCTGTTCTGGTGAATAAATCCCTGGTGTAGCGGGATAGCCCTGTCCTTCAGGAGTTACCTGGGTTGCTTCTGAAATAATCAGTCCGGCGGAAGCACGTTGAGCGTAGTAAGTAGCATTAAGTTCGTATGGTACGTTTCCCTTACCTGCCCTATTTCGGGTTAAGGGTGCCATTACTATCCGGTTAGATAATTCCAGATTCCCTAATTGATAAGAAGAGAATAAGTTGATATCAGTAGTCATTGGTTTTATCTCCAAATTATTTTAGTCATTGGGGATTGGGGATTGGGTATGGTTATTCTCCTTTTCCCCAGTCCCACACAAAGGGTATTAACTAGACATCTCCAGAAATTAAATATGCGTTACCCAGAACCCTTGTTTTGACGTAGCACTGCTACGTCAAAACAATTCTTTTTCATCAGATGTCTACTAAACAATCGACCGAATAACGCCACCATCTACCCGCAAAGCTGCACCATTAGTTGCTGAAGCTACGGGACTAGAAAGATAAACTACGATCGCTGCTACTTCTTCATTAGTTGCAAAACGTTTAATCAAGGAACTTGGACGCACATTTTGAAAAAACTCAGCCTCAACTTCTGTTGGACTAATGCCACGTTCCTGCGCCAGCTTGGTGATAAACTCTTCAACGCCTTCTGAACGGGTTGGCCCTGGGAGGACAGAGTTTACTGTAACTCCAGTCCCCACAGTCATTTCTGCTAGTCCTCGGGCAATGGCAAGCTGCGCTGTCTTAGTTGTGCCGTAGTGAATCATTTCCACTGGGATCTGAATGGCAGATTCGCTGGAGATAAAAATTATCCGCCCCCAGTTTTGCTCTAACTGCTTTTGCAGATATTGCCGACTCAAACGAATTCCACTGAGGACGTTAACCTCAAAGATGTTTAACCAATCTTCATCAGTAATATCAAAGAAGGTTTTTGGCTCATAAATACCGACATTGTTTATGAGAATATCAACGTGAGGAACTTTTTGAAAGAGTTGCTCTACCCCTAATGCAGTGCCTGCGTCAGCAACAACACCAGAAACTTTCGCGTCGGGTGTATTTTGCTGAATTTTAGCGATCGCTTGGGCTACTCTTTCTTCAGATCGACCGTTGACAATTACTGATGCACCCTCTTGAGCTAACCCAAGAGCGATCGCTAAACCAATACCTGCGGTAGAGCCACTTACCAACGCGGATTTACCATGTAATTTCAAGTCCATTTCACTATTTCCCCGTTAGTTGAAACAGAATGCTCTGGGACTGGGTAGTCGGGCAAAGGGGCGGATGGTCAAAGGGGTGGAGGAGAACTTGTACTAAGTGTTTTCTCAATGCCCCATGCCCAATGCCCCATGCCCTTTACCTATATCTAAAGATGCTGTGCTAAGGTCTTATTCAAGGTAGTTTTTGGAACTGCCCCAACCACCGTATCCACCTGCCGACCTCCCTTAAAAACCATCAGTGTCGGAATGCTGCGAATTCCATAATGGCTGGCGACAGTAGGATTTTGATCTGTGTTCAACTTCACAAATTTTACCTGTCCTTCGTATTCAGCAGCAACTTCATCGACTACTGGACCCACCATCCGGCAAGGGCCGCACCACGGGGCCCAAAAGTCTACTAAGACTGGAATTTCACTTTCTAAGACTTCTTGTTTGAATGTGGCTTCCGTGACATTTGTAATGGATGACATAAAATTGCCCTCCTAATTAATTCTATAATTCGATAATATCGAATAATAAAAATATATGCCACCTGATGAGATAATGCAAGTATGAGATTTCTTTATCATCCAGATAGAAAAAATATTTCTTTACCGGGCGTGTTGTATGCATTGGGCGATCCGGTGCGGCTAGAGGTTGTGCGGTTGCTGGCGACTGAGGGGGAGCAATGCTGTGCGAGATTTGATTTTGCGATCGCCAAATCCACCATGTCCAATCATTTTAAGATTTTGCGAGAGTCGGGGATAGTCTTGACACGCAAAGAAGGGACTCATCATATTAACATACTGCGGCGTGAAGATTTAGAGGTGCTGTTTCCAGGGTTGCTGAATGCGGTATTGAAAGCGGCTCAACCATTACCTGTTAGCCCTGCGAGTACTAAAGAAACAGCTTCAAGGATTTAGGGGCATTGGGCATGGGGCATGGGGCATAAATCGTTTAAGAATCTTCTTGTTTTTTAATTTGTGTTTCTAAATCAGCAAGGATATCATGTTGTTCTCGAAAAGCCCTTGGAGTGTGAGATAAACCTAAATCTGTAGAGAGTAAATCAATACCATCGATAATTTTGGGTATCTGAGCTTGATCAACTTGCAGACTGAGAAAGCATTTCTCCCTGTAATCCGGTCTTCCCTGAAATAGTGCGATCGCTCTTTCCAAAGGGCGCATAACCTGATATGCTTTTTCAGCTTTCTCAATTGATACTTGAGGGATTGGAGATTGCAGCCTGAGAATTGCTAGATCGATTAAATCTCTTGCCTCAACGCTGTCATCTGCGTAACGGTCAGAATTTGACAGCAGCTTAGAGGTAAAGCAGTCATTGAAGCTTAAGCAGGGAACGGGTGACCAATTTAGATATCTTGGTGGGTCTAGTTGAAAACGAGTTTCGGCAATAATTTCCGTTTTAATCGGCATATCATCCACAAAAACGATCATCCGAATTCCATACTGGTCAGTTGTGCTACGTCCAATTTTGATTTTACTTAAATCACTAAATAATGCTTCATGCCCACCATCAAATACCACTGTCCGCAGGTGTTTGTACCCTTCTGTACCAACAGAAGCGATAAAATCAACGTCTTTACTCCAGCGATATTCATCAAACTCAAATGCAATAAGGGTTCCGCCACCAAAGTAAGCAGAACCCTTTCTAAGTATGTCAGAATCTAAGCATTCAAGAACTGTGAGAATTTGATTATGATGTTCTAACCTAAAGGTCATAAACAAACTTGCAACCAGGACTTATAGCGTCTGGCAAGTTCCTGAAGGAAATTGAGTTCTTCACCCTCAAGATTATCAAATAGATTGTGATATTGCCAACCACGCTCGTAGCGACTCAGCATTTCTTCTGAAGTAAAGCGATAGACATCGGCGGTCTGCCAACAAATTGACTCTAGAAAAGGCAGCTTTTTGGGGACAAGAACAGGATTAATTGTTGGTGTTGCGGTTGTCATAACTCTTTTAATCAACCACTTTAGGCTTAACTTTAACTTTAGATTAGCACTAACGATTTTGAAATTCAATCTTATTCTAACTATAAATTATCTGGGTTGGGATAAACTCTTCCTTTCCAAGCGCCGCCGCGCCCTTGCCAGTGACGTAGGGCTGAGTCTAGAGTCATTAAAGTATAGAGAAAAGCGATCGCAGGTAAACTAAATGCTAACCAAGGAGAACATTTATAAAAGCGGATCGTTGGGTAGTAAGCGAAAGTCATTAACAGCCATCCTAATATACCTGTAAGTGCGATCGCCCAATTACTCCAAACTGCACCTAGAATTACACACACAGGTGGAGCTAAATAAATCAGAGGCATTCCTAGCAAAGTTCCCAATAGTAGTAATGGAGAATAATTCAGTTGGGTATAAGCACTACGCGCAACCATATCCCAAATTGTCGCTAGGGAATCATAGGGACGCAAACTGCAAGTTAAAGTACTCAATCCTAGCCAGATATGCCCTTGATTGGGGATTGGGTACTGGGGACTTGTACTGAGCGTTCGCGTAGCGTCTCGTAGAGAAGCCGAAGTATTGGGTACTGGGGATTGGGAAAACTCTTCCCTAGTCCCTAGTCCCCAGCGATGCACTGAGCTTGTCGTTGGCGCAGCCTCTCGTAGAGAAGTGTCCCTAGTCCCTCTCTTAACAGCCTGAGCCAGGGCGCAATCGTCTATTAAAGCTTGGCGAATGACTTGAATACCGCCGATGCGCTCTAAAGCTTCACGGGCGATTAGAATTGATCCCCCGGCGGCGGCGGCGGTGGGATTGTTGGGATTATTCACCCAGCGAAAAGGATAGAGTTTTTGGAAGAAAAAGACGAAAGCCGGAATCAAAAGTTTTTCCCAAAAGCTTTCACATCTAAGTCGCACCATTACAGAAACCAGGTCTAAATCTTCCTGCACAGCTTTGGCTACGAGTCGGCGGAGATTACCAGGATCGTGTTCGATATCTGCATCAGTCAACAAAAAATAGTCAGGCGCGAATTTACTAGCACTTTTTATACCTTGCTCAACTGCCCAAAGTTTGCCCGACCAACCATTCGGCAGTGATTCACCTGAGATAATATGCAATTGCTGGGGTTTCCCGACAGCGTGTGCAACCCCTTCGGCAAAATTTGCTGTCTGGTCTGTGCTGCGATCGTCTACCAAAAACACGTTGAAAGAACCAGGATAATCTTGAAGTAGGAGCGATCGCAAGGTGGTTGGTAGCAACTCAGCTTCGTTACGTGCTGGAACCACCGCACAAACTACAGGCAAAGATTTTAGCGGAGTTTCTCCAATCTCTAATTGTTGGTCTAACTGCCAAAACTGACCCCGAAAACACAGCAATCCTAACCAAATTGTCAAGGATAACAGCATCAATCCTAATACAATTACATCCATGACCGTCGCTTCGCTCCAATTCAAAATTCAAAATTCAAAAAAAAAGCATATAGCAGTTATCGTTTACGTGAGGTACACCCGTAGGGGCACGGCAATGCCCATTGGTGTCAACTTAAGAAGATAAAGCCCAAATTTGTTGGGTGTAAGCGTCAATGTCTCGATG
>NZ_JBALEA010000056.1:0-58312 GCF_036917135.1 Nostoc sp.
CCTCTACGATAGCCAAGGACGGTACAGCGATGCCGAACCTCTGTACATTGAAGCCCTGGCAATGAGAAAGCGCCTGTTTGCTGGGGACCATCCCAATGTAGCTACTAGCTTGAACAATTTAGCTTCCCTCTACGATAGCCAAGGACGGTACAGCGATGCCGAACCTCTGTACATTGAAGCCCTGGCAATGACAAAGCGCCTGTTTACTGGGGAGCATCCCGATGTAGCTACTAGCTTGAACAATTTAGCTTACCTCTACGATAGCCAAGGACGGTACAGCGATGCCGAACCTCTGTACATTGAAGCCCTGGCAATGAGAAAGCGCCTGTTTGCTGGGGACCATCCCGATGTAGCTACTAGCTTGAACAATTTAGCTTTGCTCTATAATAGGCAAGGACGGTACAGCGATGCCGAACCTCTGTTGATTGAAGCCCTGGCAATGAGAAAGCGCCTGTTTGCTGGGGACCATCCCGATGTAGCTACTAGCTTGAACAATTTAGCTTCCCTCTATAATAGGCAAGGACGGTACAGCGATGCCGAACCTCTGTACATTGAAGCCCTGGCAATGAGAAAGCGCCTATTTGCTGGGAACCATCCCGATGTAGCTACTAGCTTGAACAATTTAGCTTTGCTCTACAATAACCAAGGACGGTACAGCGATGCCGAACCTTTGTTGATTGAAGCCCTGGCAATGTGCCAACGGGTGTTAGGCGTTAATCATCCCACTACAGCGACAGTTCGAGAAAATCTAGCAATCCTGCAACGCCAGTCTAATCCCCCCACCATTCGGAAAGGTCGATTAAGTCACTTTATGCAAATATTAAAGGCGATATTAATTTTACCCTTTTCCCTGCTGTGGCGATTGGCTAAAAAATTAATTCGTAATTAAAATATTGGTTTTGTGCAATTGATATAATTTGCGATCGCTGTGTTGCAGCCTTAGCCGGAAAGTTCTAGAATTCCTAAATTGTGTATTTAAATTAACTCTTGACTTTCAACTAACAATGATATCCTTAAAAAATCAAATCATTTTGATCACAGGTGCAAGTAGTGGTATTGGTACTGCTTGTGCAAAAATCTTCGCTGATGCGGGTGCAAAACTGATCTTAGCGGCACGACGGTTAGAACGTTTGCAACAGCTAGCAGATACTCTCAGTCAAGAATTTGGTACTGAAATTCATTTATTACAGCTAGATGTGCGCGATCGCCACGCTGTTGAATCTGCCATTGCTACTCTACCCCCCGCCTGGTCTGAAATTGATATTCTCATTAATAATGCTGGTTTAAGTCGTGGTTTAGACAAGTTGCATGAAGGCAACTTTCAAGACTGGGAAGACATGATTGATACTAACGTTAAGGGTTTACTTTACGTCTCCCGCTATGTGGTTCCGGGAATGGTGAGTCGCGATCGCGGTCATGTGGTAAATTTAGGTTCCATTGCCGGACATCAAACTTATCCCGGTGGCAATGTCTACTGTGCTACTAAAGCTGCTGTGAGAGCAATTTCTGAAGGTTTAAAACAAGACCTGTTGGGGACGCGGATACGTGTAACTTCCGTTGATCCTGGGATGGTAGAAACAGAATTTAGCGAGGTGCGCTTTCACGGAAATACTGAACGCGCCAACAAAGTTTACCAGGGAGTTACACCCCTGACAGCAGATGATGTCGCTGATGTGATATTTTTTTGTGTGACGCGATCGCGCCATGTCAATATTAATGAAGTTTTGCTAATGCCTGTTGACCAAGCCAGCGCTACCCTGGTTAATCGGCGAACATAAAAGTAACCCATCCTCAAAGGAGAGAGACTTGGAATTTTCTCCCTTCCCGACGCGAGAAGGGGGTTAGGTTTTTCTTGGGCTTTTCCATGTGAAAAGTCAGTTCAGCTTGCATCTAGGGAGTTTGTTAAGGCTTACCTACTCAGCTAGAGTGAAGTTGATATATAAAAGAGCAATTTTCAAATGACCATTTACTTTTATAAGGTTTGGCAGCCTTATGGCTGTTTTTCTAACTTTTCTCCTCACGGAATCCACATTCAGGGTACTTACTGGCAAACAGTTGAGCATTATTATCAAGCGCAAAAATTTGTAGGTAGCACAGATGCGGCAATTATACCCGTCATTCATACTGCCGCCACCCCAGAAGAAGCTGCCGCTTTGGGAAGATGTAGCACTCGCCAATGCCGTCAAGACTGGAATTTAGTGAAAACTCAAATTATGCGAGAAGCTGTATTCAAAAAGTTTCTCACTCATGCTGATATTAGAGAGATTCTCCTAATGACAGGTGATGAGATTTTGGTTGAAAACTCCCCAACCGATTCTTTTTGGGGCTGTGGTGCTAACCAAGCCGGTCAAAACCATCTCGGTAAAACTCTCATGAGTGTGCGTGAAGAAATTCGTAATTTACTATCTTTAACGGTAAATTACGAATAATTTAATCAAAATACTTACATTGAACATAAAGTCAGTAGTTAAACGGGGAATAGGAAAATTCCCCATTTGAAAAAGTTACCAATAATTTACTTATTGATTTGAATAAATCTTAATTAATTGAATTTATGGGCAAAAATCGTCAAAAAATATTTTTAATTTCATGAAATTATTCAGGTATTAATTTAAGTAAAATTACTGGAATAGTTTAATCATTAAGAATATAAAATTAATAAGTGCCAATAATTAAAAGATTAAAATTTTTGTAACTTTAGACTTGAAATCGGATGAAGATCAAGGCATTACTAAGTTAAAAATTTTCATTAGGGACAATTTTATAAAAAATCATACTTCAGTCATGGTGTATATAGGCGATGACACTTAGCGATAAACCAAAGGGTTTGCAGCAAAGCTTAGACCAAGAAAGTTTACTGCATCAGATGATCAACCAGATCAGGCGATCGCTCGACCTCCAAGAAATATTAACGACTACCGTTAGCCAAGTGCGTTTATTTTTGGGTGCAGATCGGGTGAAAGTGTATCGCTTTGGTGCTGATGGTAGTGGTGAAGTGATTGCAGAATCTATTCATGAGCAGCGTCTACCATCTTTATTGGGTTTACGGTTCCCAGTTCATGATATTCCAGAAGCCGCCAGAGAGATGTTTTTGTTAGTTGGCCAACGTTCCATTGTGGATGTGGCAAACGAGAAGATTGGGCTATCGCCTCTACAGTCAAAAGAAACTGGCAAACGTCTACAAACTAATATCCACTATCGGCAGGTAGACCCATGTCATATTCAATACCTAAAGGCAATGGGCGTGCAGTCATCGTTGGTAGTGCCAATTGTACATTGCGACCGACAAGAACAATCGGCAAAGTCTAAACTGTGGGGATTGTTGGTATCTCACCATACCGAACCGCAAGAGATTTTGAAGCGGCAATTGAAAGTATTGCAGCAAGTTGCTGACCAGGTAGCGATCGCGATCGCTCAAAGCGATCTACTCGCCACAGCCAGCGCCAAGCAAGAGCAAGAAGCTACTATTAACCGAGTTACCACACTATTGCATAAACTGCCAACAATCCAATTGCAGGGAGCGCTAGAAGCAGTTATTACTGCCTTTGGTGGAATAGGTGGCAGGCTTTACATTGAACAGGCTGGGGAAGTATACACCTGGGGCGACCAACCGATACTCCCTTACGAGTTAGATAACAGTATTATCGAACAGCATCAGATGTGGCAAAAGTGGATGGCTGAGTGCAAACAAGGTAATGTTTGGGCAACTACTGACCTCTACAAAGAACCACATTTGCGAATTTTGGCTTTAGCGTTCCGTTCTACTCAAATTCGCGGACTGATGGTGATTCCCCTACATTACCGCGAAAAATTTATCGGTGTATTAAGTATTTTTCGCTCTGAATTTGAAACAGAAGTCTTGTGGGCGGGACGATGCGATCAAAATCGGCGACAACTCTTACCCCAGCTTTCCTTTGAGGTTTGGCGAGAGGAGAAAAAGGGGCAATCATCTGAGTGGAAGCCGGAAGAGATATCATTAGCGCAAGCTTTATGTGAGCATTTCTCAATGGCAATTGAGCAGCAGAAAATGTATAAACAGGTACAATCCCTGAATGTCAACCTAGAACTGCGGGTGCAAGAGCAAACGGCTGAACTCGAAAAATCATTACTGTTTACCAAGGTAATCAAGCAAATTACAGAGCATATTCGCCGCACATTGGACTTGCAAACAACCCTGCAAACTATTGTTCGGGAAGTTCGCTCACTGCTAAATTCAGACCGAGTGGTGATTTTCCAACTGAAGAGTAGATCGGTAATTGTAGAAGAGATTAATGGCGATTGGCAGTCAGTCTTGGGAGTGAATGCACCATCGGAATGCTTGCCTGATGAGTATACCAGTTTATACTCTCAGGACAGGGTACGGGCAATTAATAACGTTTCAACTGCTTCTTTAAGTGATTGTCATCAAGAGTTTTTGCTAAGTCTGCAAATCCAAGCAAACTTAATAGTTCCAATTAATATCGGTATGGAACTATGGGGGTTATTAATTGCCCATGAATGTAATGCTCCCAGAAATTGGCAGGATGCAGAAGTTTATTTATTGCAACAGTTGGCAGATCAGGCTGCGATCGCCATTCAACAAGCACAACTCTACAAACAAACCTCAGAGTCCGAAATTCAAGCCAGAAATCAAGCTGCCAAGTTAGAGCATACCCTACATCAACTTCAAGAAACACAGACAAGGTTGATTCAGACCGAAAAAATGTCTGGCTTAGGACAGTTGGTGGCGGGTGTTGCCCACGAAATCAACAACCCCATTAACTTTATCTACGGTAATCTGTGTCATGCTAATGACTACACCGAACAACTCCTAGAAATTTTAGGTCTCTACCAGTTACACTATCCTCATCCCCATAGTGAAATTAGCGCTGCGATCGAAGCAGTTGATTTTGAATTTTTAGTAGAAGACCTCCCAAAAATCATTACCTCAATGCAAGTAGGAAGCGAACGCATCCGCTCAATAGTGCTGTCGTTACGCAATTTTTCTCGCTTGGATGAGGCCGACAATAAGCGCGTTGATCTCCATGAAGGCATTGACAACACCTTATTAATTTTGCAACATCGGCTGAAAGGAAATGCTAAATTTCCAGACATTGAGGTAATCAAAGAGTATGGCAATATCCCACTGGTGGAATGCTATGCCGGCCAAATGAATCAGGTATTCATGCATATTTTCAGCAATGCTATAGATGCCTTGGTAATGGGGAATGAGGAATGGGGACAAGGGGACAAGGGGAACAATCCATGTCCAATGCCCACTATCCAGATTTCCACTAAAGTCTCAGCAGACAACTCTCGTCTATTGATTCGGATTCGTGACAATGGACCCGGAATGACTCAAGAGGTAAAAACGCGGATTTTTGACCCATTTTACACTACCAAACCTGTGGGCAAGGGTACAGGATTGGGATTGTCAATCAGCTATCAGATTATTGTCGAAAAACATCGGGGAATAATGGAGTGCATTTCAGAACCTGGTAAAGGTACAGAGTTCTGGATTGAGATTCCCATTAAGCCTCTAGCTAAAATAGTTAAATAAAGGTAGAAGAGTAGTGAACAGGGAAGGCAGGGGAAGAATAACTAATATCATGTCCGGTTAATCAAGCTGAATATAAAAAAATGTTCGTAGTCAGGACTAAAGTCCTGGCTTTGGGGACTGAAGTCCCCACTACAAACTGTTTATTATGGGTGATTTGGCGGACATCATAATAATGCCCCATACTTCGACTGCGCGGTAGTTGAGCGTAGTCGAAACTCAGTACAAGTGCCCCATGCCCAAGTTTTCCGAAATAGGAACTCCTATGGGTGTAAGATTATACGAAGTTGAATAGCGAGAAACAGTTTAAATAGCGTCTTATGTCAATTATTGCGCTCAGGGCGTGGTATCTACAGGATTATGAGCCGATTCCAGAACTGGAAAAACGCCCGCCAGACATTCGCCTAAGCAAAAAAAGTCTGCTGAAATCAGCATTGCGAGCAGACTTTTTGGAAGAAAGTGACGAAGTTAAGAAATCAACTTGGTTTGGGCGCTATCTGGAAGGGGAAAATATTGAATTTTATATTGAAGGTAGTGGCGGCTATTGCGTCTCTAACATTGACTTAATTAGTCATGAAATTTATTTCACCAAGCAAGCGGTGCTGGCTCAGTTAGAACCAACGATTTTTTTATCCTATCAAACTGAGTATGTTGCAGCGACAAATATTCTCAGAGAAGAACTACAAAAAAGTTTGGAAAGTTTAAACTTGCGATCGCGTCTTCCCTTAACATTAGTAGAATCCTCTCGTCCCACTGGTGCTACTGTCCGAATTAACCGCACAGTCATGCGAAAAATCCGTAAGAGTTTGTTATTTATCGCTGACACCACGGCCATTGCTAGCATTGATGGTAAAGAAACTCCTCAACTAATTCCTAGTCCCAACGTCTGTATTGAAATCGGCTATGCCATCCAAAGTAAGCGAACTGAACAAATTCTCTTAGCGCAAATGCAACGCCCAGAATTAGAAGGGCAATTTCCTTTCGACTTACCCACACAACAAATTCTCCAATTCCAAGACACCACAGAACTGAATAACATCCTCACAGTCACAATTGAAAACCAGCTAGCACGATTCAAATTGTTTTTTTGAAAAACGTAATATTATTTACCAAAAATCGAAATGGAGTACACCTAAATTATTTCTGAGAAACTAGATCCCCCCTAACCCCCCTTAAAAAGGGGGGAACCGGAATCGAAGTCTGCCTTTTTTAAGGGGAGCTGCGGTCTTGGGGAGCCAGTCGCTCAGAGGGGTTTCCCCAAGTGGAGGATCTGGCGTGTCTCCCCAAGTAGAGGAGCCAGCCGCGTGGGCGGGTTTCCCGACTTGAGCGGACTGGCATCAAGTGGCATGGATTTAGGGAGATATAGAACGTTTTGCTACCAAGAAGATGACTTTCCAAACAACCTCTAAAGATTTTTGATATTAGTTCTCTAGATAGATCAGAAATTTTGTAGCCAAACTTTAAGATAAAAAAGTCAAAAGCAAAAAAAGCAGATTCTCAAGAAAGGAGAAATTTCATGGGTAACATTATTGCTTGGCTGGTTTTGGGTTTAATTGCAGGTGCATTAGCTAAGTTATTTTATCCTGGAACCCAAGGTGGCGGTATTCTCTCCACCATTGTATTAGGAATCCTTGGAGCCGTATTCGGGGGTTATTTGGGTCAAGTATTACTAGGAAGTAGTTCCGCAGCCGCCGCATCTGTAGGAGCTTTATCCCTTGGAAGCATTTTATTTGCTGTTCTTGGTGCTATGATACTGATTTTCATTTGGGGTTTACTGACTCGTCGAGCTGTGTAATTAGCTAACAGTCTTGGGAATCACTTCTAGCTGCAATAAACCGATAAAATGACATTAGAAAAAGAGCGAAAAACTATCGGAGTTTTCGCTAAACGTTCCGATGCACAATTGGTACTTCAGGAACTAAAAGCTTCTAATTTTCCGATGCAGAAAGTTTCTGTAATTGCACGGAATACAGAAGAACAAAGTGATATTGCTGGTGTTGAAGTTAAAGAGGACACTAGCAATACATCTGAAAAAGATGTTGCTGGAGCCTTTACTGGTGGTGCTTTAGGTGGTTTAGTCCTCTGGGTAATTCCTGGTATAGGCCCAGTGATCTTAGCCGGGGAAGAAGCAACTGCGATCGCTACCACTTTAGCAGGTGGTTTGCCTAGTTTTCTTCTAAGTTTAGGAATTCCAGAAAACCAAGCACAGGGTTACAGCAATCTTGTCTGTAAAGGTTACTATTTGGTGATATTAACCGGCATAGACATAGAAATTCGTCTTGCTAAGAGGATTTTTAATCGCCGTGATCTTCAACAGTGGGGGGTTTATGAGCCATACTCCACCCCAAATAGTCGCTATAAACACGCACTTGGTGTTTTTTACACGCGCCAAGATACTCAAAGAGCGCTTACTGAACTGAGAACTGCTGGCTTTCCGATGAATCAAGTATCGATAGTTGCTAAAAATACAAGTAATATAAGTGATATTTATGGGGAAAATATCAGCAATTCCCAAAATAAGTACGCTAATTTAGGGATTCCTGATGATTTAGCTAGAAATTATGATCATCATCTCACCCTTGACCATTACGTAGTAGTTATAAAAGGCACTGATATTTACATAGCAGGTGCGAGGGCTATTTTAGAGAGTAACAAGATCCAGCATTTTACTATCTATAGCCAATCTGAACTTGATGCAGTTAGAAGCGATCGCCAGATTATTACAAATTTTTAGTTAAACGTCAAGATAAAAAAATATCCCAAAACTGACGCAAAATCCTCTCTATTTCTCTTCTCTCTGGTTCTCTGCGCGGCAGTCGCTCATGGGGGAAACCCCCAGACGCTCGCTATCGCTCTTAGCGTCTCCCCTTCTTCCTTTGGGAGAAGACCGCGCTGCTTCACCGCTTTGCGTCTACGTTTCTTTGGATAATTTATTTCTTGGAAATCCCTATTGCTAAATTAATTACTGTACTTATATAATAAAAGCCACCATTTTTTAGTAACTAAAGTCTGATGTTCAATTTATTTATAGTTTAAGAATAAGTATTTAATCATCCACCGCAGGATTGAATTATAAAATAAGGTTTTTGCTTCTTTTGCAAGAAGTTCTGCTGTCTAAAGGGTTATCTTTTTTGATTATCAGAATGTTAGAAGAAGAGATTATTTACATACTTATTTAGGTGACATTTGTAAATATATTAGGATACAAATAATATTTGGCGTGCAAAAACTAGACATATCCCACAAAAATGAAATATCCTAAATTTGTTTTGGATAGTTAAAAAACCATCAAAACAGTCTCAAAAACCGAAATAAGTTGAATACCTGTGTGGAAGAATGTTGAACCGTTTGAAGATTGGAACCAAGATTGGAGTAAGTTTTGCCCTGAGTTTGGCAACTCTCACCACCATTGGTCTAATCTCCTACCAAAGCACCAATGAGCTAATTGAAACTTCGCGCCAAGAAAGCCATACCTACCAGGTGTTAAGTCAGCTTGAAGACCTCAACTTGCAACTGACAAATGCTGAGACTGGGCAACGCGGTTACATTATTACTGGAGAACAGCGCTATTTAGAACCTTATAATACTGCCATCCAAGTAATGAATCAAAAGGTCAAGGAACTTTTGAGGTTAACAGCAGATAACCCCAACCAACAAAATCGGCTTGACATTTTGCAGCCACTCCTAACTGAGAGAATGGCTGTAATGAAAGATGTCATTGAGCTACGGCAAAGCCAGGGCTTAGAAGCTTCCCAAAAAGCTGTGCTGACAGATCAGGGTAAGAAGCTGATGGATAAAATCCAGCAAGTTATCCAGGCAATGAAAAACGAGGAGAATACACTGCTGGAAAAGCGCTCTGCTAACGCAAAAGCTGCTGGACACCAAACGATCGCGAGTATTGTTTATAGTATTCCCTTATTTTCTTTGCTCTTAGCTTTGATCGGATTCGCCCTGACTAGACATATCTCAGTACCGCTCAAGCGAGTTTCTGATTTGGCAGAAAAAATGGCGGATGGGGATTTATCGGTGAGTTTACCAGATAGCGATCGCCAAGATGAAATTGGTGTGTTGACGCGCACCTTCAACCAGATGATCTTTAATCTGCGAAACACAACTCAAAAAAATGAAGAGCAAAACTGGCTAAAGTCTAACTTAGCGGAATTTACCCAGATGCTCCAAGGGCAGCGAAATTTGGAGAGTATGTCTCGGATGATCTTGTCAAATTTAGCACCACTGGTTGGAGCATCCCAAGGCGTTTTTTATGTAATGGACTCTACAAAAGACCAAGCAGTGCTGAAGTTGTTGAGTAGTTATGCTTATAAAGAACGTAAAAATTTAGCAAATCAGTTTGGCTTGGGCGAGGGATTGGTAGGACAATGCGCCTTAGAAAAACAAAGAATCCTCCTCACGCAAGTTCCCAGTGACTATATCCGCATCAGTTCCGGCTTGGGAGAAGCACCACCGCTAAATATTATTGTGTTACCGATACTGTTTGAGTCCGAAGTAAATGCCGTAATTGAACTTGCCTGTTTCGGGACTTTTAACCAGTTGCACCTGACATTTTTAGAGCAATTGAGTGAAAATCTGGGTGTATTTTTAAATAACATCGCCTCACAAGTGCAAACCCAGCAACTACTTGAAGAGTCTGTTGCTTTAACAGAAGAGCTGCAAAGCCAGCAAGAAGAACTACAGCAAAGCAATCAACGGCTGGAAGAACAGGCTCAGGAGTTGGAGGAATCACAATTTCTTGTCAAGCAGTCTAACGAAGAATTACAACAACTCAATGAGGAGCTAGAAGAAAAGGCAGAATTGTTAGAAGCGCAAAATCAGGAAGTTGCCCGCAAGAACCAAGAAGTTGAACTGGCAAGGCAGTCTTTGGAAGAAAAAGCTGAACAACTGGAGTTGTCTTCCAAATATAAGTCTGAATTTCTGGCGAATATGTCCCACGAGTTACGGACACCGCTAAATAGCCTGTTAATTTTAGCAAGGCTGCTAGCAGATAACTCTCTTAGCAACTTAACCGACAAACAGGTAGAATACAGCCGGACTATTTACTCGGCTGGGACTGATTTGCTGGAGTTGATTAATGACATTCTCGATTTGGCAAAAATTGAGTCGGGTACGATGTCCCTCGATATTGAGCAAATTGCTTTTGCAGATTTGGAGACATCTCTAGAGCAGACTTTCCGACAAGTTGCCCACAACAAAGAAGTCAGTTTTACTATTGAACTGGATGAGAAGTTACCCCCGACAATTTATAACGACTCCAAACGCCTGCAACAAGTGCTGAAAAATCTCCTAACTAACGCTTTTAAGTTTACCGAACAGGGAAGCGTGAAGTTACAAATAGCCGAAGTTGATAACTCCATGATTGCTTTTGCAGTTAGCGACACGGGTATAGGCATTGCAGCCGAAAAGCAGAAGGTTATTTTTGAGGCATTTCAACAAGCAGATGGCACCACCAGCCGCAAGTATGGGGGAACTGGTTTAGGCTTGTCCATCAGCCGCGAATTGGCTCAACTGTTGGGAGGGAGAATTGAACTAGTCAGCGAACCAGGACAGGGAAGCACCTTCACCCTTTTCTTGCCCAGGCGACAGGAAAAAAATGGTGAAAATACTCTCACGACACCATCCCTTGATACCTCTATCCGCCCAGCACCGACCATAAGAGAAGTGTCAATAGTCGAAAGCAGACCTACAATTGTAGATACTTCTTCATCCGTTAAACCACTTACTACCTTCTCTAACGAAATTCCAGATGATCGGGAAATAATTCAACCAGGCGATCGCACTTTGCTAATTATCGAGGATGATGATAAATTCGCCCGCATCTTACTAGATATGGCGCGTGAGCAGGGCTTTAAAGCGATTGTTGCTTTACAGAGCAAACAAGGTCTAGCACTCGCACAACAGTTTAAACCCAATGCGATTATGTTAGATATCTATATGCCAGAGATGGATGGTTGGACGGTGCTGGATCGGTTGAAGCATCAGCCAGATACCAGACATATACCAGTACATATACTTTCTGTTGATGAAAGAAAGCAACGGGGATTACAGCTAGGCGCCATTACCTATCTACAAAAACCCGTTTCTCCAGAAGCGCTAACTCAGGTATTGACTGAGATTAAAGGCTTTATTGAGCGTCAGGTAAAAAATCTCCTGATCGTAGAAGATGATCCCGTACAAGCCCAAAGTATTATCGAACTAATTGGTAACGGCGATGTTCATAGTACAGCAGTGGGTACGGGGGCAGAAGCCCTCTCGATTTTGCGATCGCATCACTTTGATTGTATGGTACTCGATCTCGGTCTACCCGATATGACCGGGTTTACACTAATTGAGCAGATAAAACTTGAACCCAGACTTTTGAAACTACCGATCATCGTCTATACCGGCAAAGAACTCAGCCGCCAAGAAGAAACCCAATTGCGGGGACTAGCAGAAACAATTATTATTAAAAATGTGCGATCGCCAGAGCGGTTATTAGACGAAACTGCCCTGTTTTTGCATCGGGTGCAAGCAAATTTGCCCCCACCAAAACGTCAAATGTTAGAGCAACTACATCAAACAGATCCGGTGCTGGCTAATCGGAAAATTTTGATTGTCGATGATGACCTCCGAAATATTTTTGCCCTCACCAGCTTTTTAGAAAGCTATCAAATGCAAGTGCTATTTGCCGAAAATGGCAGAGATGGCATCGAGACGCTGCAAGCTAATCCTGAAATTAATGTCGTTTTGATGGATATCATGATGCCAGAAATGGATGGTTACGAAACCACCCGCGCCATCCGCCTGCAACAACAGTTTCGCTCACTACCAATCATTGCTTTAACTGCCAAAGCTATGCCAGGTGACAAGGAAAAGTGCATCCAAGCTGGAGCCTCTGACTACATCACCAAACCTGTAGATCCTGAGCAACTGCTTTCACTACTCCGGGTTTGGCTGTATCGGTGAGAGAGTGGGGAGTGGGGAGTGGGGAGTTAGGAGTACAAAATTATATCGCAAGGTGTAGGGGCACGGCATGCCGTGCCCCTACGGGTGTACCTCACGTGAACGAGAACCGCTACAGGAGTTGGGAGTTGGAATTGTTAACGGTGTTTATGCTGCTCTAATAGTTGTTGCGCTCTTGGCTTGTAAATTAAATAGAACAAAGCTTCAATATAACGTAACAAATCTTCCCGATTCTCCTTTGAGGTAAAGTTCCAGAAGCCATAAATTCGTGCTAATGATAACAGCTTGGTAGTATGAATTTTCCAAGTATAAGTGGTGTAAACCCGCTCAATTCCTCCCTGGGAAACTTCATTCCAGTAATTAGGATTTTGTTCGCATTTAGTGATGAATTCCACAATTTTTGTAGCTGTCTCCTCTAAATTCGTCGGGTTTATGTAAAAACCATTAACCTTATTTTGAATAATCTCCAATGGTCCACCAAATTGGGTGGCAAAGGTCGGTAATCCTGAAACCATTGCTTCTAAAATCGTTAAACCAAAAGCTTCAAATAAAGCTGGTTGTACAAAAATTCCCTGATGATCGGCAATGACTCGGTAAATTTCACCGGAATCAGTTTTGGAAAGGCGCACACCCAACCAACGAATCTTTCCGTAGAGATTGTATTGGTCAATGATTTGATAGAGTTTGATAATTTCGTCACGTTCTTCGTTGTCGCCTGATTCTTCGACACGTAACTTACCCGCTACCAAAATTAAGTTGCAATGCTCTTGTAATTCTTTACTTTTACCAAAGCATTCGGCTAAACCTGTGAGGTTTTTGATGTGGTCAAGACGCGCCATTGAGAAGAGAGGACGCTTGCTAGGATCGTCGAGTTTGCCAAAGATTTGCGCGGGATCTTCTAGGGTAAATAGTGTTTCTGCAAGGCGTTGGCGATCGCTCTCCACTCGATCTTGAGTCTGGGAGTAAGGAAAATAGTAATTCTCATTTACTCCAGGCGGTACGACATTAAATTTGGGACTAAATAATTCAATCCCATTGGTGACATGATACAACTCCGGCATGGTGAAGCATTTGTAAGATTCATACTGTCCCACACTATCGGGTGTGCCGACAATTTCTTGGTAGGTGCTGCTAACAATAAAATTGGCAGCATTCATCGCAATCAAATCAGCAGTGAATTGCAAGGAAAAATGATATTTATCTTCCAAATCTTGCCAATAGAGGTTGCTGAACAAGTATTTAGATTTTTCCAAAGCGTGAGCAACATTGCATTGGGTAACTTTCAACCGTCGCGCCAACAAAAACGCCACTAGATTCCCATCAGAATAATTACCAACTATTAAGTCAGGTGTGCCGTGAAATTCTGCCCGGAGTTCTCTTTCTGAGTCAATGGCGAAAGTTTCTAGATAAGGCCAAAACTCAAATCGGGAAATCCAGTTTTGAGTCATGTTGGGATTAAATTCCCGTAAAGGTACTCGCAAAATCCAAGCGTTTTCGCTACCGTGGACTTTTTCTAAGCGTTGATGACAAAGGGTGCCATCACTGTTGGGAATCAAGCGGGTGAGAATAATCACCTTTGGCTGGACATTCAAGCCCTCTAAACCAGCTAGTAAGACATCTTCTTGTAGCTGCTTTTCTAGACTCTTTGCTTGATCGAGGACGTAAACTACCTGACCGCCAGTATCCGGTCGCCCCAAAACGCCCTCTTGTCCAAACCACCCGTGAGCTGACACTAAGACGATTTTAAAAATCATTGGGACGCGAGAGATGAAAGCTTCTAGACTTTGAGGGTCGGGAGAATCAATCAATTCATCGAGAATATTTAAGCTTTCCCGCACTCGCGCTGCGGTGTTACCCCAACCCGGTTCAAAACCCATTGTTTGCAATGGGAGCCGGAATTGCTCGTATAGTTGATCATTGGGGCGATTGTTGACAAAATCGATCGCTTTTTTAACTTGCTCGGAAAGTTGCTGCTGTGATTGAATGCGATCGTTGATTAGCAGTTGAACTCCGTTGTAGTGGTGCAGGCGCAAGAAATTAAATAAGCTGTCCAGCAATTGTTTAGAGTCTTGAAATAGTTGGCTGGAAAGATAGCGGTTGAGAAACTGCACCCCCTTACCGATATTTTTGGGGTCGCGGATGACTGGAGTGTAGTCATAAAATGGCCCGAAATCTAACTCTAGCAGGCCACCGTCGTTAGGATGAGATTTATTGACGAAGCGATCGCGCAAATCCAACAAATCCTGCACCGTCATCGGCTCAATGCTCAAGTCTGATGTCAACCAATAAACTTCTTGGCTGGCAATCTTAGAACGGATAATGAAACAGAAGTTGGAGTCCTCCTGAATAATTTCTTGAGTATAGTAAATGAGTTTGCCTAACTCGGACGCAGTGTAAAAAGCTTCAGGTTTCTGGGACTTTGAGCAATACTGACTATATACATTGAGTATATCGTTCCGTAACAAGTACTTCTTTTCTTGTTGGCGTAATTCACTAATAAAGGAACGCAAATCACTTTTTTCTTCACTATCTAAGACTGCTTGCAGCAATTCAGACATAGCAACTCCACTAGATGACGATGTTTGCATTGTTGACTTTCAAGGCAAGACAAGTAAGCCTCTACCTACTCTTAAACCGCATATAAACAGGAAATAACACAGATAAATATGATTTATCTGTGTACCTACAAATATCAACTTTTCCGCAGGCACTTAAATCTATGTTCTACTTTCCTTAAAGTATCTATGACTCAGTATTTTTGGCTCTAACTAAAGGAATACAATTTTTATTTATTTTGATATATAGCAGTTCTCATCCCTTGTGAGGTACAAGAACCCCACCCTAACCCTCTCCAATACATAGGGGAGGGAACTGGATTTACCGTTTCCCCCTTAAGGGGGGTAATCCGACTTATGCGTATACCGTAGCCTTTTAGGAGAGAGGTCAGAATAAGCTGAAAATATTTTAATTTGCATCCTCTAAAAAATAAATCTCTTGTGGGGTGGGCATCTTGCCCGCCCTACCTGTGCAAATTAAATGCACGACAGCTTATCAAGTTGCACATCGTGTTAATTTTAATTTAAAAAGTAGATTTGCTTATATACATCAACTTCTTGATAAGATAAACTAATTAATCATCTTGGGTTTGCAACCCTTTCAAATCCATCAACTCTTAGACAGCAGATCCTTGCTAAAGTAATAGTTATGAATGTTCAAAACCACAACCCATCTTTTATAGGAATATATGGATGAGTATGAAATTATAGGGCGAACGATGGGAATTGAACCCACGAATGGTGGTACCACAAACCACTGCCTTAACCACTTGGCTACGCTCGCCATTCAACAATTTGAATTATAGCAATAATTTGGCAAGGGATCAAGAGTTTTTATTTAAGGAACGGACTGAGTTGATTTAGAGTCTCTGGAATCTAACGATTACAAGGAATTTTACTTGGCAAATATGAAACCCTTCACCATCATCATGGCTACTGGAGCAGCCGCAGGAATCGCCGTCTTGGGTGTGACAATGGCGAAGACAAATCCCAATCAGCTTGAATATGAAGAATATGCAGTGCAACGGCTGACAAAATACTTAAAAACCGATGTATGTAAACAAACTACGAATATTATCCAAAATTTAATCCATTTTAATTGTAATAAGTTGGTTGACTCTGCTAACCCGCAAATGCAAGAAATTATTGCCAGGACTACAGAAAGACAAAATTACATTATATTTAGCATTTACCGCACAGATTTAAAAATAAGTTCTTGGATGCCTTCTTACAAATTTGAGACGGTGGCAGCCTTTGATCAATTTTATACTTACACTGCCGAAGAACAATAAGAGCCTCTTTACAATCTTTTTTTGCAAAAAGGCTGAAATGTGCGTAAACTGAGAGGATGAGAGAAAGCTAAGTGAAGCACGCCAAGAAACAACGAGACATTTCATTAATGCTTTTTCAAAGCAATCATACGAACTAACTTTTATGGACACGGATGTGCTTGTTGCCGTAGCCGGACTATATGTCATCTCTGCCAACCAATAGGTAGTATAAATGGAAACACTAGTGAATAACGGGACTTAAACACTTGTGAGGGATAAACAAGCCTCAAACCCATGCGGGGTAAGGTAAATACACCAAATGCTCAAAAATGACTCAAACCCAGATATATCAATAAATCAAGTAAAACGATGTCAAAGTATCTCTGTATATAGGTTTGAGGCTTTTTTCTGGGTGTTTTTTCTCTAAGTCCCATTAATAGGTGTCAAATCGTTGTAGGCTGTGGATCACAGGGGGTGAGAATTGGATTTGTGAGATAAGACAGGGGCAAATGATCGCTGAGGCTAAAAATTTTACTGGGCAAAGCACCGAGAGGAAATCGAAGCAGGAAAAACGCTATATTACTACCAGCTTAATCTTAAGTAAAATATAAGAATTAGTAACTTAGAGTTCAAGCTTATACCGATGTCATCTGCCTATCTGTTATTATCTCACGGAAGTCGCGATCGCCGTCCAGAAATTGCGATGCAGCAACTAGCAAGGCTGGTATGTAATAAATTGCCAAAAAACCACAACCCAGTAAATAATCAACATCTGGTTGGCATAGCCGCTTTAGAAATGAGTTCTCAGCCTTTACACGAGCAGATTCAACAATTTGTTCAGAGGGCTTTTGGCGATACCTGCGGTGGGCTACGCCTACGCAGAATATCTCAAAACGAGAATCGCCTAAAAATTATACCGCTATTTCTGCTACCGGGAGTCCATGTCATGACAGATATTCCCGCCGAAGTCGCACTAGCACAACAGGCTACTGGTGAAGATATCATCATTGAGTTGCAACCATATTTAGGCTCTCACCCCAATTTAGAGAAATTGCTCCTCAAGCAAATAGCTGCTATAAAAGCAGAAGCATGGATTCTGTTGGCTCATGGTAGCCGTCGCCCAGGTTCTCAAGAAACTGTGGAAGCAATGGCGGCGAGTTTGGGAATAATGGCTGCTTATTGGGCTAATCCTCCGAGTTTAGAATCACGGGTGAAAGAGTTGGTAGCTGCTGGTTATCGGGAAATTGCCATCTTGCCATACTTTTTATTTGCTGGTGGAATAACCGATGCGATCGCTGCCTCAATAGAGGAGTTAAAATTACAATTTTCTGCGGTGAATTTCCAATTGGCAGAGCCACTGGGAGCAAGTGCAGAATTAGCCGAGCTAATTTGGGATTTAATAGATAGATGAACCGCACAGAAAAACAGGAGAACAAGTATTTGGGAAAGGTTTATTTAGTAGGTGCGGGGCCAGGAGATCCAGGATTAATTACGCTGAAGGCGAAAGGTTTATTGGAATGTGCAGATATAGTAATTTATGATGCCTTAGTGAGTCCGGCAATTTTGGCAATGATTAATCCCCAAGCCGAGCAAATTAATGCTGGTAAGCGTGCGGGGAGACATTCGTTGTTGCAAGAAGAAACAACTCAATTGCTGATTGATAAAGCGCAGGATCATGCAATTGTGGTGCGGTTAAAGGGTGGCGATCCGTTTATTTTTGGTCGTGGTGGCGAAGAGATGGCAGAATTAGTAGAAGCTGGCATATCAGTGGAAGTTGTGCCAGGTATCACTTCGGGAATTGCGGCGGCGGCATACTCCGGTATTCCTTTGACACATCGGCTGTATAGTTCATCAGTGACATTTGTAACTGGTCATGAGGCCAAGGGCAAGTATAAACCGCTAGTGAATTGGAGTGCGATCGCTCACGGTTCCGAAACCATTGTAATTTATATGGGAATTCACAATCTGCCTTATATTGTGGAACAATTAAGTGTAGCTGGGTTGAATTTAGAAACACCCATTGCTTTGGTACGCTGGGGTACGCGGCCAGAACAAGAAGAATTAATTGGGACTTTGGAGACAATTGTCGAGCAAGTAGAGCAAACTGGATTTGCTGCGCCTGCGATCGCAGTTATTGGACAAGTAGTGAAGATGCACAGTATTTTGTCTGCTTGTCGTCCAGTTTGATCCTTAGCGCAAAGCTTGTTGTTTCGTATTCTCAGATAACCCTAGTGTATGATCGATAAGGTGATTCGGTTCTGGTGGGAGTCAGCTACCAGAGGTAACGGGGAAAGTTCGGTGCAAATCCGGCGCTGTCCCGCAACTGTGAACAAATTTGAGATTAGCGTACTAAGTAATCGAAAATCCCAAATTGAGTGAGTCAGGATGCCCGCCGAAGTAGATTTATCAGTTTCACATATCTGCGAGGTACAGATGACTACTACTATAAATATTTCCCCAACTAGTCCCTTGGGTGTTGCTGAACATACTTTATTTGTTTGCAAAACCTGTGCCAGTGTTTGGCAAGATGGAAAACGCTTAGGAGAAAGTGGTGGTGAAAAACTTCTACACCAACTTCAGCAGCTTGCACAAGATTGGGACTTACGAGATCAATTTCTAATTGAGGAAGTTGAATGTATGAGTGCTTGTAATCGCTCTTGTGTAGTCGCCTTTGCTGCCAAAGGGAAATTAACATATTTATTTGGTGATTTAACCGTTGATGGTAGTGCCTCTGCGGTACTGCAATGTGCTGGTCAATACTACACCAAAACTGATGGTTTACTGCCTTGGTCAGAGCGTCCAGAAGCTCTGAAGAAGGGAATTTTGGCAAAGATTCCACCTTTATCTCAATGATGCGCGTTTTGATTCTCGGTGGGACGGGTGATGCAGCAGAACTAGCGGCGAGAGTGGCGACTATCCAAGGGTTAGAAGTAATCACCTCTCTAGCTGGGCGCACCCGTGAACCATCAATACCCTTGGGCGATTTGCGGGTTGGAGGCTTCGGTGGTGTGGCTGGATTGGCTAGCTATCTGCAAGTAATGCAAATCGACCGATTAATTGATGCAACCCATCCTTTTGCTAATCAGATTTCCTTCAATGCGGCGGATGCTGCAACGAAAGTTGGAGTACCCCGTCTGATGTTAATCCGTCCGCCTTGGGAAAAAGTTAGTGGCGATCGCTGGATTGAAGTTGATAGCGTTGCAGCCGCAGCAGCATCTGTAGCAAACGAATCACAGCGCGTGTTTTTGACAGTTGGTAGGCAAGAACTCGCCGCTTTTGCTCACCTAGAGAAAATTTGGTTTTTGATGCGGATGATTGACCCTCCTGGCGATGATGCTTTAGTGCCCTTGGGGATGGTATTGTGCGATCGCGGTCCTTTTACCCTCAATAATGAAAGGCAAATCCTGATTCACAACAACATTGATACCATCGTCAGTAAAAATAGCGGTGGCGATGCAACCAAGCCCAAGATTATTGCCGCGCGAGAACTGGGTATGAAGGTTGTGATGGTAAATCGTCCAGTCATACCGCCAGGGGAGCAGGTTAGTAATGTTGATGCGGCTTTGGCATGGCTATGCGTAGGCGTAGCCCAACCTAGGCATCGCTGCTAAGTAAAATATCTTTCACACTCTCATTTCTCTGTGTCCTCTGTGTCCTCTGTGTCCTCTGTGGTTCGTTATTCTAATAAAATTTTAATTTTCAACAAAAGGTTTCAAATGGGCTACAACTCTTAATTTACTGAGCCTTCGCCCTAGTAATAAAGCTTGTTGTTTATATAATGCTACTGGTAGCAGTCAAGGTAAATTATACATCAATTTTCTAGCTGTACCAATGTTACATCCCGATATTATACTTATTTCATTTGCACCATCAAAAATACCATCTTGAGCTAAAACTTTCTCAACCTGTACTTGCCAAGTTCTAGTCAACATTTCACCTCGCTCAATCCTTTGGAGGTTATTACTATTTGCCAGAACAACCAAGCGATCGCCAACATCAAGTTGTATATGATCAGAAGGCATTAATTTCACAGGCGATCGCCTAAGTCGTTGGTATAAAATTGGTACAACTCCATAACCATAAGCAACCTCAGCCAATAGTAATCGATTCAGTGTATCTCCAGCCTCAATCATATACTCTACTACCAAAATAGTTTGAGTATCAAAGTTAAACAAGCTGAGAATATTTTCTCCAAAAGCAGCAGCAGCAAATACTTCTGCTGAAATAGCAGAGGTGCAAATAACTTGAGCATAAGGAAACAACCGTGCGACGTTATCACAAAAAGATTGATCGTAAGTACGAATTATTACACGAGTAGTAGGACTTTTGGAGTATGCCATCAAAGCTATTTCCAAATTCTCTATATCATCATCCGTAACGACAACGACACTTTTACTATTAGCAAGATTCACCTTGCCTAAAGCATCAGCAATATTATCAATAATCAGTGGTATTTTGTTGAGAAAATCTGCATTGGATGCTGTGCGGCTAATACCTACCAAAGGTTGCTTGAATTCTTGTAATAAAGCTCTTTTCAAACATCATCTAAGAGTATGGTGTTAGTGCGATCGCAAAATTTAAGGTATCAGTCAAGCAATGTCTACAACGGGTTGCGCCTACGCTCCTGTGTTATCACTGAAATAATTAGTAAGCGAAACTTGAAAAACCAAAATTAGTGAGTAAACTACTCCCATAAGTTGTGGAACCGCTACAGTTGCAATATTGATAACTACAGCTTAAGCATTGTGACACCAACTTCAATATTGCTGATGACACCTTAAGCATTCAAAGGTAAAGATGCACACTTATGCTTTTATACCGCGTGTTACATCCAAAATTTTTGTATTTTCTTTATTTTACCAAAATCCGAAATATTGCAGAGTACAGTTGTATAAAATCTCATTAAAAACTTCTTGCTGACGCAATTATGCCGCCAGACTACTCCGGTCAAAATCTCCAAGGTCGCTCTTTTAAAGGTCAAAACCTGACTGGGGCAAACTTTAGCAAGGCGGATATTAAAGGAGCAAATTTTACCAACGCAATTCTTAAAGACGCTGATTTTACAGGTGTTAAAGCGGGACTACAGCGACGTTGGACTATTGGGTTGCTTATGTCCTCATGGCTGCTATCGGGAATATCAGGATTTTTCTCAATTACTTTTGGTGTATTTGTAGCATATCTTTTTAACACCGAAGCCCAAAGGACTGCAAACTTCATCGCGGGGATAGTCTGCCTAATTGTGATGCTGGTTTTTTGGATTATTACCATTTATAAGGGTTTGACAACAGGTTTAGGAACCGTAGCCTTTGCCTTCGCCTTTGCCTTTGCCTTCGCCTTTGCCGGAGCCGTAGCTTTTACCGGAGCCAGAGCCGCAGCTTTCGCTTTTGCTTTAGCCTTCGCCGTCGCCGTCGCCGTCGCCTTTGCTGGAGCCTTTGCCGTAGCCTTCGCTGGAGCTTTTGCCGTAGCTTTCACCGGAGCCGTAGCCGGAGCCTTTGCCGTAACCGTAACCGTAACCGTAGCCGTAGCCGTAGCCGTAGGCTTGACTGTAGCCTTTGCGGGAGCCTTCGCCTCAGCTGTAGCCGGAGCCGGAGCTTTTGCCGTAGCTTTTACCGGAGGCTTTGCCGTAGTCTTTACATTATTTAGTGCTTACATTGGCTGGCGTAGTCTGGCTGGAAATGAAAAAGAAGCTTGGGTTCGCTCATTTGCGATCGCTTTTGCAGCCACAGGTGGTACAAGTTTTTGTAATGCTGATTTAACTGATGCTGATTTTACTGGTGCAACTCTTAAAAATACAGATTTGAGAAAGTCCAATCTAATACGCACTCGTTTTTATGAAGCTAAAAAATTAGACTTTGCTAGAGTAGACAACTCGATATTAGCTAAAGGAGATATTCTCAATTTGCTAGTAACTGGCAATGGTAGAGGAAAATCTTATGCTGATGCTAAATTAAAAGGTGCAAACCTGATCGGTGCAGATTTAAAGGAAGCGAATCTAAAAAATGCTGATATTACAGAAGCCACCTTCCAAGGTGCTTGTTTAGAGCGGGCAAACCTCACTCTAGCTCAAGCTGTAGGTACTAACTTTACCAGCGCCCAAATGACAGGTGCTTGTATTGAAGCATGGAATATTGAAAGTACAACTAAATTGGATAATATAGATTGTCGCTTTATCTATCTTCTGGAAAACCCCAAACCTGGAACCGATGACCGTGAACGTCGTACCAGTAGTGGCGAGTTTCAACCAGGAGAATTTAGCAAGCTGTTTGAAGAGGTTTTGAATACTGTCGATTTAATTTTCCGCAATGGCATAGACTGGAAAGCTTTTGTTAATGCCTTCCAAACAGTGCAAGGCCAAAATGAAGACACAGAGTTAGCCCTACAGAGTATTGAAAATAAAGGTGATGGCGTTGTTGTCGTCAAAATAGGTGTACCTGATGGTGCTGATAAAGAAAAGATTCATAGCGATTTTACGCAAAATTATCAGCTAGCATTGCAAGCTGTAGAAGAAAAATATAAAGCACAATTACAAGCTAAAGATGAGCAAATAGTCGTTTATCGCCAACAAAGTGGAGAGATGACAGAGATTGTAAAATTATTAGCCAATAAGCCGATTAATGTTCAAGTTGACAATAAAGTTGAAAATAAAAATATGACTAACAGCAATGATGCCAGCCGCAAAATTGAAATTGGCAGTGTTGGCAGAGATTTTAATGCCAGTGGACAAGCTTTAAATTTAGGTGATATTAGCGGTACGGTAACAAATACCATCAATGAGTTACCAGCATCACCCGAACCAGATAAACCGGGAATTAAGGAACTGTTGACGCAATTGCAAGCAGTAATTGAGGCTGATACAAATTTACCGCCAGAAGATAAAGCTGAGGCGTTAGAGCAAGTGAAAGCCTTAGCAGAAGTGGGGAAAAGTCCTCAAGAAGGGGGAATGCAAAAGGCGGGGAAAACGGCTATAAAGATTTTAAAAGGGACGATCGCTAGTTTACCTAGTGCCACAAAGTTGGTTGAACAGTGCAGCAATCTATTGCCGTTGATTTCAAATTTTCTCGGTTTAGGGTGATCTTATATCTTGCATCTTGCCCTGGCGATTAGAATGCGTTAGAGATCCCCCTAAATCCCCCTTAAAAAGGGGGACTTTGAGAGGTTTTTGCCCCCCTTTTTAAGGGGGGTTGGGGGGATCATAAGCTTGTGGAGTAATGTTAGAAGACTTGTGTGTACACCGTAGCCTTTCCAAGGGGAGGGTTAGGGTGGGGTAAAACCTTGCTTAATCAACTGTTTCAGACTTGTGTGTACACCGTAGCCCTTATAGGCAAGGGGTTGGGGGTTAGGTCTGTATTAGACTTAACTGAGCCTTGGTGTGATCGCACCCTAACCTTTCAACTTGCTTGCAAGTTGTCAAAACTTCTGTAAAATATGACTAAGGTGATGAGACTCACCCTCTAGAATATCTAGAAAACCGCCCCTCGGCTGATAGTTTCTACCTCAATTCTGTAACTGGCTTCGTGTAAACGTGGCCAACTTTGCATTACAGGAGGTATGGAATATAAGCCGATACTTTTAAGAGGGGTGATAATCAATTTTTTTATAACTTTAAATATTTCGTAGCGATTAGCTGTAGGGTGTATTACCGCAAAAAGTACGTCATAATTTGCGGTTTTCACTTCGTGTAACTTGTTTCCCAAAAGATACCTGATTTTTCACGTCATCTGGAAAATAAGAGGCGAAACCTAACCCCCCAGCCCCCTTCCCTACAAGGGAAAGGGGAGAATTCAAAGTCTCTCTCCTTAAAGGAAGAGAGAAATAGAAGTGAGGTTTTCCAGATGACGTGAAAAGTCAGCTTAATGACGAATGACAAATAACAAATGACGAATTACCATGAAGCAGCTTCGTAAATTTGAACCATTTATTGCATTACCCCACCTAATCAAGTGGTTGCCTATTTCTTTTATAGTTGGCATTCTTGCTGGAACTGCTTCTGCGGCTCTTTTAGCATCATTGGAATGGGCAACTGATTGGCGAGAATCCCATCGGTGGATTATTGCATTTCTGCCAATTGGCGGCTTTTTGAGTGGTTGGATGTATCATCAATTCGGTCGAACTGTAGAAGCTGGAAACAATCTTTTACTCGAAGAAATCCATAACCAAAAAAATATTATTCCCTTCCGTATGGCTCCTCTTGTTTTAATAGGAACAAACCTCACCCATTTATTTGGAGGTTCAGCCGGTCGTGAAGGTACAGCATTACAAATGACTGCTTCTTTGGCAGACCAATTAACTAAAATATTCCGCTTTCAAGGGGGAAATCGACGAATTTTGTTAACCGCAGGGATAAGTGGAGGATTCGCTTCCGTTTTTGGTACTCCCTTAGCTGGCACGGTATTTGGTCTGGAAGTTTTAGCGATTGGTAAAATTCATTACGACGCTCTTTTTCCTTCTTTAATTGCTGCGATCGTGGGAAATCAAGTAACGTTACTATTTGGTTTGCATCATACCGCATACCAACACGCTCCTTCTATACCAACGCTCACAATTTGGGGACTGATTTCTGCTATTATTGCCGGTGCAATCTTTGGAATTGTAGCGAGATTATTTGCTCAAGTAACTCACAAAATCAGTCACTTCTTTAAAGCAAAGATATCTTATCCTCCAATGCGTCCTTTAATGGGGGGTGCGATCATCGCAATAATTGTTGGGTTGAGTGGTACAACTAAGTACATTGGCCTTGGTATCCCGACTATTGTTGAATCTTTTCACACCCAGCTACCTCCTTGGGATTTTGCAGCAAAATTAGGTATGACTGCTTTAACTCTAGGAACAGGATTTAAAGGCGGGGAAGTGACTCCTTTGTTTTATATTGGCGCAACTTTAGGCAATGCTTTGTCCTTGCTTTTAGCATTACCTGCACCACTTTTAGCAGGAATGGGATTTGTAGGTGTGTTTGCAGGTGCAGCAAATACACCTTTGGCATCTACTTTAATGGGAATTGAATTATTTGGTTTGGAATCGGGAGTATTTATTGCTATTGGCTGTATAGTTAGCTATTTATTTTCAGGTCATTCGGGAATTTATACTTCACAGCGTATCGGGTTGAGTAAATACTCTTCTGTATATCTGGAAGAAGGGCTGACTTTGGGTACTTATGGGCGGGCAAAAGTTGAGCCAAAAATTGATTTAGCCAGTGATAGCGAGGAAAGAGAAAGCAATTTTCAGGATTGACACACCTTTAGTTTCACTACAAGATGGATTGGTTAAGGGACTGACAAGAAATAAATTATCCAAATAAACGAACCACAGAGACAAGGCAGCGCGGTCTTGGGGGTTTCCCCCATGAGCGACTGCCGCACAGAGAACACAGAGAAAGGAGAAATAGAGAGGGGTTTTGGGTCAGTTTGGGGACATTTTTTTATTTGTCAGTCCCTAAGCTACAAGCCCTCAAAATTTTTCATCATTCTCAACCTAACAGTGTTAAGTGTTACTTGCTTTAACTGTAAGATAAAGCATGAAATTCCAGTCCATCATAAGCTTTAGAGGGGGGAGCCGTGGCTCTCAAAACACCAACTGAAGACCTCATTGTTCTACGAGGTGTCAGAAAATCTTATCAGCAACCCAACGGTCAGCAAATCGTCATCCTGGAAAATATCAATTTAGAGTTACGTCCAGGAGAAATAGTTGCTTTACTAGGGCCTTCGGGTTCAGGTAAATCTACTTTAATGCGGATAATTGCGGGGTTAATTCCCGCTAGCCAAGGTGAAGTGATTTATCATAACCATCCTCTAGTTGGCTTAAATCCAGGTGTAGCAATTGTTTTTCAAAGTTTCGCCCTTTATCCTTGGTTAACTGTTCTGGAGAATGTCGAACTGGGTTTAAAGGCCAAAGGAGAAGCCCCAGACCCCCGGCGACAAAAAGCACTGCGGATGATTGACATCATCGGTTTGGATGGGTTTGAAAATGCTTATCCCAAAGAACTTTCTGGGGGAATGCGTCAGCGAGTTGGATTTGCCAGAGCCTTAGCCGTAGAACCAGAATTATTATGTATGGATGAGCCGTTTTCGGCGCTGGATGTGCTGACGGCAGAAAACTTACGTTTTGAGTTATTGGATTTGTGGTTGGAGCGTCGAATACCCACTAAAGCTATTTTAATTGTTACTCACGGTATTGAAGAAGCGGTGATTTTGGCAGATCGGATTATTGTTCTTGGGCGCAATCCGGGGAGAGTAAGAGCGGACTTAGCTGTGACTTTACCTCATTACCGCGATCGCAAACATCCGAGCTTTCAAGCCCTGGTAGACCAGGTTTATACAATTATCACCAACCCGGAACTGGAGACAATTGAGGCTGCTGCACCCGTTTCTTCTCAACAACCAAAACCAGAAGCAAAGTATCAGTCTTTACCAGCCGTGCGAATTGGTTCCATTGCTGGTTTATTGGAACTTTTAGAAGATCGTCAAGAAAAAGACCTCTACCGTCTCGCGCAAGAATTGCAACTAGAAGTAGATGATATTCTGCCAATTGTCGAAGCTGCAAAATTAATGGGTTTTGTAGAACTAGCACAAGGTGATATTAGTCTAACTCCAGTCGGGCTGACATTTATTGGTGGTAGTATTGACGATCGCAAACAACTTGTGCGATCGCAACTACTCGCAAATATTCGCTTAGTACAACAGATACATCGTCTCTTACAAGCAAAAAATAATCAACGCATACCAGAAGAACTGGTATTAGATATCCTAGAAAGTCACTTTAGTCCACAAGAAGCCGAGCGGCAATTAAAAACTGCCATCGACTGGGGTCGCTATGCCGAAATATACAGCTACGATGAGCCATCTGGACAAATCTTTCTAGAGCAAGCCGTCAGTGTTGAACCTTTGGTAGTTAGTTAGTCATTAGTCATTAGTCATTTGTCTTTGGGACTGACAACAAATAAATTATCCAATCTTGTGGGGTGGGCAACATGAGCGCCTTGGACTATGGGCGGGCGAGACGCCCACCCCACAAGAAATAGTTGAGTATTTTTTTATTTGTCAGTCTCTTTTACCAATTCCCCATTCCCCATTCCCATGACTCGCCCCCTTACTCCCGCTAATAAAACTCAGGGACGCATCAATTGGACTTGGCAAGATGCCTTGCTGATTCTGGCTATTGTCAGCTTGATTGTGGCAATTGTGAGAACCGCGTCCCAGTTCCGTGGTGCTTTTAACCCCGAATTTACAATTTCGACAGATATTAGTGCTTTACCAGGTTATACAGCCCTAACCCTGTTACGTATGGGGTTGGCTTACTTTTTTTCCTTGGGGTTTACCCTCATTTATGCTTATAGTGCCTATCGTTCCCGCATGGCGGAACGCATTCTGATTCCCCTATTGGATATTCTGCAATCAATTCCTGTGTTGTCATTTTTACCAGGAGTCGTACTAGCTCTGCTTTCCCTGTTTCCCGGTCGGCGCATTGGGGTAGAAATCGCCTCTGTTCTGTTGATTTTTACCGGCATGACCTGGAATATGACCTTTAGTTTTTATCAATCCCTGTGTAGCATTCCCCAAGAATTGCTGGAAGCATCTCGTGTTTATCGGCTGAATTTATGGCAACGGTTTTGGACTTTGGAATTACCATCTGGTGTGATTGGGTTGGTCTGGAATAGTGTCATGTCGGTTGCTGGGGGCTGGTTTTTCTTAATTGCCATTGAGTCATTTACTCTAGGGAATAAAGATTTTCGCTTACCAGGGTTAGGCTCTTTTTTAGGAACAGCAGCCAACAAGGGAGACTTTAAAGCCATACTTTGGGGTTCGGCGGTACTAATTGCGGTAATTGTGGCAATTGATTATTTCGTGTGGCGACCGTTGATTGCTTGGGCAGAAAAGTTTAAGTTAGAGATGGTAGAGTCAGAAAATGTACCTGAATCATGGGTGTTAGATGTTTTACGACGATCGCCTAGTTTACGGATTTTAAGCGATCGCATTTTTCACCCATTGCAAAGAGTCCTAGATGATAGTTTAGTTCGGTCTTTTCCGGTTCGTTCCGCACCCGTCAACGCCAAAGGTGACTTGCATTTGCCGGGATTACTGAATTGGGTTTTTGTTAGCGGCTTCACTTTGATTGTGCTGTGGGGTACTTGGGAAGCCCTCTTGCTGTTACGGACTTTAGGTTGGGCGGATTGGCAACAGGTAATTAAGGGGGCTGTGTTTACAGCCTTGCGAGTCATCGTTGCATTGCTATTATCCCTGTTGTGGACTGTGCCGGTGGGAGTAGCCATTGGTCGCAATCCTCGACTGGCGAGGGTGTTACAACCCCTGGTACAAATTGCCGCTTCTTATCCGGCGACAGCTTTATTTCCGGTGCTATTGTTGGCATTAAGCCGCATGGCTGGCGGTTTGGAAATTGGCTCAGTGGCTTTGATGATGCTGGGGACAATGTGGTATATCCTATTTAATGTCATTGCTGGGGCGCAATCCATTCCCTCAGATTTAATGGAAGCAGCTTGGGTATATAAACTTACCCTTGTGCAACGCTGGCGAATATTAATTTTACCCGCCATCTTTCCCTACTTGATTACAGGGATTATTACTGCCGTTGGCGGCGCTTGGAATGCTAGCATCGTCAGCGAATACGTCACATTTCAAGGACAGGTTCGTACCGCCGAGGGACTAGGGGCAACAATTTCTCATGCTACAGCTACGGGTAATTTTTCGTTACTCTTAGCTGCAACAACAGTGATGTCTTTGTTGGTTGTGACGACAAATCGTTTAGTTTGGCGTCCACTGTACAAATTGGCCCAGGATAAATATCAACTTCTAATTTAAGGGAAGATATAGCGCTTTTCGTTTGTATGCAAAGATGTCGGTGTAATTCATGAATTACACCGACATTTTTTGTATAAGTAGCGAGATAGTCAAGAAAGTGCGATCGCATCTCATGCTAAAGGGTATGGTAAACTTATATATTTATTTGTGAAATAATCACAAATATGCTATTTAGGATAAAAAGTTACTATGCTCATAGAGTTTAGTATTGGTAATTACCGATCCTTTAAGGATAAAGTCACCTTTAGTATGGTGGCTGCTAATATTGTTGCTAAAGAAAAAGAAGTTGATGACAACAATGTTTTTGCGGTAGATGATGACCTAGAATTACTCAAAAGTGCTGCGATTTATGGTGCTAATGCCAGTGGCAAAAGTAATCTAGCAAAAGCTTTGAGCTTTATGAAGTGGTTTATGATTAATTCCTCTAAAGAGACTCAAAGCACAGAAAAAATTGGAGTTGAGCCATTTGAGCTAAGTACAGAAACTGAGGCACAACCATCTTTTTTTGAAATTGTGTTTTTATTAGATACTAAAAAGTATCGATATGGGTTTGAAGCTAATCAAAAAAGGGTTATTGCCGAGTGGTTATTTTACGTTCCTAACACCAGAGAAACTCGTCTTTTTGAACGAGTTTATGACGGAAATACACGTAATATCAAACATATATCTAAAATATTTAAAGCTGAGGGTATTTACCCAAAAACTAGGATTAATGCACTTTTTCTATCAGTAGCTGCTCAATTTAACGTTGAAATAGCTGAGAGAATACTAGATTGGCTCACCAAAAAATTAAATATAGTTTCAGGTTTAGACGATCGAGATCATTTGAGTTATACAATAAACTCTTTAGCAAAAAAGAATGATAATAAATCAGAAATTATTCAATTAATTAAAAATCTAGATTTAGGTATTAAACAAATAAGAATAAAGGAAGCAGAAATT
This sequence comes from Nostoc sp., assembly GCF_036917135.1. Taxonomy (GTDB): domain Bacteria; phylum Cyanobacteriota; class Cyanobacteriia; order Cyanobacteriales; family Nostocaceae; genus Nostoc. The sequence continues at coordinate 30,068 of NZ_JBALEA010000056.1, forward strand.
ATCCCTAGAGAACAAAGCTCTTATCATTTTGAAACAGAAAATTCAATTAGAACGGGGCATGAAAAATTTGGTAATAAAGGTAATGTTTCTATAAAATTTTTTGATTTAGATAATCAAGAGTCAGAAGGGACTAAAAAAATAATTTCTATTGCTGGACTTTTAGTAGATACTCTTAAATATGGCAAAGTTTTGATATTCGATGAATTTGATGCGAGACTTCACCCACTAATCAGCAAAGCAATTGTTGAATTATTTAACTCAAAAAAGACAAATTCTAATAATGCACAACTAATATTTATGACTCATGACACTAATTTGCTTACTTACAAGGTCTTTCGCAGAGATCAGATTTGGTTTACTGAGAAAAACAAATATGGTGCTACAGATTTATATTCATTAGTTGAGTACAAAATATCAAATGATGCCTCTGTTGAAAGTGACTATATTAAAGGCAGATATGGTGCTATTCCATTTATTGGTGACTTAAGTCAACTTATTGGTGAGCCTAATGCCTAAAAATCGTGGCTATGCTGATAGAAAAGTTGAAATAAGAGAGCTTAGGCAAATATTTTTAATTATATGTGAAGGTGAAAAAACCGAGCCTAACTACTTCATGAGCTTTCGGGTTTCCACGACTGTCAAGAAAATTGATGTTAGAGGGTTTGGATACAATCCAATTAAACTAGTGCAAGAGGCTAAAGAATTAAAAGCTCAAGGAGATTACGATCAAATTTGGTGTGTATTTGATAGGGATGATTGGCCTAAGCAAGATTTTAACAACGCTATTGCAAACGCTGAAAGTTCAACAACAGTACATCTTTTAGTTGAGGAGCTAAACAAATTTATTAGATAATGCTTATATTTGAGATTACATCAATTATTCTTTACCTCATCCAGTATCCAGTGGCTATTTAATTATTTACTAAGTCATTGCTTCCAATTCTTTCAAAGCTTGAAAACTTCCTACTTGCCAACTACGTTCCACGGTAGCAGGGATAATTTGAGTAATAGCTATATCCTCAAAATTAGGGCTGGTGTTAGATTTTACGTATTTCCCCTCTTTCAACAAATAAATAGAAAGGCTCCCGCTATCGTAAACCCATAATTCTGGGACTCCAATGGCTTCATAAGCATCAAGAGTAGTTTTTGATGTGACATCAGTCTCAATCGCTAAATCTGGCGACGGATCATCAGCTTGCAAGCGGCGATGACCAATCATTCGTTGATAATTCTGAATATAAAAGCAAGTATCAGGTTCAACTCCTGCTACACCTTGCCGTTTAAAGGTGGTGGAACCAAAAGGTTGGTATCTGATATCTTTAGCCTTCAGCAATATTTTGACAATATCAGAAATTACATCTTTGGGTATTTCATGTTCTGGTAAAGGAGCCATAATTTCTAAAGCACCCTGGCTGTAGGCAATTCGTGTAGTTCTTTTTTCTCCCAATTCTTGTAAAATAGATTCAAATTCTTCCCAGCTAATATCAGGAATAGTCACTGTGCTACCAGGTGCTAGCTGCATCTGGCTAACAGGTTTGAAAACGCGGATAGCAGCAGTCACGTCCCTTCGCTCCAATTCAAAATTCAATATCTATCAGGTTGCGGTGGATAATATAGCCCACCGTAACCTTTAGATTAATAGAATGAGTTTAACAAAAACGGCTAAAAGCGATCGCCTACACCTTAAACTTCTCGGTAATCCGCTTCATCGCTTCTTCCACATTCTCGCGGCTGTTAAACGCCGAAATGCGGAAGTAACCTTCACCCGCAGCACCAAAACCAGAACCAGGGGTGCCCACAACGTTGACAGTTTGCAGCAACTTATCAAAGAATTCCCAACTGGATAAACCATTGGGCGTTTTCACCCAGACGTAAGGTGCATTCACGCCACCATAAACTGATAATCCGGCGGCTGTGAGTTTTTCGCGGATAATTTTGGCGTTTTCTAGATAGAAACTAACCAATCCCTTAATTTGTGCTTGTCCTTCTTCAGAATAAACCGCTTCGGCTCCCCGTTGGACGATGTAAGAAACACCATTAAACTTGGTAGACTGGCGACGATTCCAGAGTTTCCACAGTTCCACATCGGAACCATCGGCGGCTTTTCCTTTGAGTGTCTTCGGTACTACGGTTAACGCGCAGCGAGTTCCTGTAAAACCTGCATTCTTGGAAAAAGAACGAAATTCGATCGCAACTTCTCTTGCACCTTCAATTTCATAAATTGAGTGGGGAATCGACGGATCGGTAATATATGCTTCGTAGGCTGCATCAAAAAAAATAATCGAGTTATTAGCTTTGGCATAGTCTACCCATGCTTTGAGATATTCTTTGGTAGCAGTTGCGCCAGTGGGGTTATTGGGAAAGCAGAGATAAATTAAATCGACTTTCTTTGAGGGAATCTCGGCGGTGAAGTTATTCTCAGCCGTAATTGGCAGATAAACTAAGCCTTCAAACTCCCCTTTATCGTTGGCATCCCCAGTATTTCCCACCATAACGTTAGTGTCTACATACACGGGATAAACTGGGTCAGTAACGGCAATTATATTGTCATGTCCAAAGATTTCCAGAATATTGCCCGTGTCGCACTTGGAACCATCGGAGATAAAGATTTCTGAAGCATCTATATCGGCTCCCCGTGCTTGGAAATCTTGAGTAGCAATTTTCTCCCGTAACCAAGCGTAGCCTTGCTCTGGGCCATAGCCTTTGAAGGTATTGCGATCGCCCATTTCTTCCACAGCTTTAATCATCGCTGTGCGGCAAGCCTCTGGCAGAGGTTCGGTAACATCGCCAATGCCCAGCCTGATGACTTTAGCATCAGGATTTGCTTCTACAAATACATTCACCCGCCGAGCAATTTCTGGAAACAGATAACCCGCTTTCAGTTTCAGGTAGTTGTCGTTAATACTTGCCATTATGTAAATTATGAAAAACGCCCTCAAATAGCTTACTGCTAATTTATGAGGGCGGGGAGAAATCAATTCAAAATTCAAAATTCAAAATTCAAAATTGAAGAAAAAGACTCGGTAACAAGGGGGGACAAGGGAAATAACTAATGCCCAATGCCCAATACTTCGACTTCGCTCAGTACAAGTGTCCAATGCCCAATTAGATATTATCGACTGTTGACTATTTCCTGATGTGTAATTACTGTGGCGATCGCTAATTCGTGAGTGGGTGGTGATTCTTGTCCTGTAATCAATCTTGCACCGCGATTACGGGTGAAATAATTCCATGTCCACTGAATCATTACTACTAATTTGTTGTTAAATTCAATTAAGAAGTAGATGTGAATCAATAGCCAAAACAACCAGGCAAAGAAACCTTTGAGTTTCATAAAGCCCAAGTCTACCACAGCAGAACTGTGCCCAATCATTGCTAAACTACCGTGATCGACATAAGAAAATGCTGGTAAATTGTTACCTGCAAGCCGCTTTTGGACTAGTGTTGCTACATATTCGCCTTGTTGCTTGGCTACAGGTGCAACACCAGGTAGCGGTTTACCATTTTGATGAGAAAAATTTGCTAAGTCGCCAATTACAAAAATATTGGAGTGTCCTTTAATACTCAAGTCAGGTTCAACGATAATCCGTCCAGCGCGATCGCACTCGGCATCTGTGCGTTCTGCTAGCACTTTTCCCATCGCTGAAGCTTTCACACCTGCTGCCCATAATACTGTTTTTGAGGCAATCTCTCTAACTTCATCGCCTTGTTTGAGGGTAACAACATCATTTTCAATATTCGTTACCAATGTTTTTGTCTGGACAACCACGCCCAAGCGCGTCAGAGATGCTTCTGCTTCTTGTGATAACTCTGGTGCAAAGGGTGGCAGAATCCGATCCAGACCTTCTAATAGCAAAATCTGGGCTTCTGATGTGTCGATGTTGCGGAAATCTTCTTTGAGAGTTTGATTTGCTAATTCTGCGATCGCACCCGCTAATTCTACACCGGTTGGGCCACCACCAACAATTACAAAAGTTAACCAAGCACGGCGCTTTTCTGGATCAATTTCATTTTCTGCGGCTTCAAAGGCGGTAAAAATCCGGCGACGCATTTCTATGGCATCTTCTACAGTTTTCAAGCCGGGGGCGAATTCTTCCCAGTTGTCTTTGCCAAAGTAGGAATGCTTGGCACCTGTGGCAACAATTAAGGTGTCGTAAGGTATTGCTTCGTCGCCCACCATCACTTTTTGCCCTTGTGGATCAATATTATTCACCTCTCCCAGCAGCACTTTCGTATTCTTGCTCTTACTAAGCACAGAGCGCAATGGTGAAGAAATATCCGCAGGCGATAGCGCACCTGTGGCAACTTGGTATAGCAAGGGTTGAAATAAATGAAAGTTGCGTTTATCAATCAGAGTAACGTTTACTGCCGCCTTCGCCAGGGTTTTTGCCGCATAAAGTCCACCAAAACCACCGCCAACAATTACTACTTGATGGGGTGGATTATTGTCAAGTGAATTTACCATAAGAAATATTATCCTGTATTCTGACTATTGTAACTATTCTTAACAAATTTGTATCAAAATTGTCACCATATATTTTGTATTGCTTTTTACATTTCAAGAATGATTAAAGTAATCAAAACTACAGGATAAACAGAACTTTTCAAGATGGAGGTGCAAACAATAAGAGTTAGGAATATTTAAATCACTCTTTTGTTATGTAAATCTATCCAATTTAGATGTATGATTTATGCAACTTTAGTCAGGACTACTCGATCCTGGTGTTTGTGTCAAACGTGGTGAATGAGTTCGCCGCCAACGGCTAAAGCCATAGACAATAGCAGCAAAAATTAACAAATAGGGACTGTAAACAATTAACCAAATACCTAGCTTGAGTAAGCCAACGGAAAATGCACTCAAAGAGTGGGTAGAATTGTTCCAAGTTTCCTGAACTTGCAAACCAAAGGCAGGTTGTGGACTGGTGCTAGAAACTGCTGCTTCTAGGTTCAGCGTAATAGTGGAATAAGCAACTTGATTTTGTAGGCTTTTGAGTTGGGCATTAATTTGTTCTATGCTTTCTCGGATATTACTCAGTTGTTGAGCAACACTCAGCACATCTGGAATAGAACCCGCCCGATCCATAATTTTTTGCAAATTGGCTTCAGTTTTCTGCAAATTAGTTAATCTAGCTTGGAAATCTACCAGGCGATCGCCTACATCTTCGGCAGTGATATTGCGACTATTGACAGTGCCTAATTTAGCTAGTTGTTCTAAAGTAGATTCCAGCAGATTCTCTGGTATCCGCAATTGCATTGTTGCTGTGTGACGCGAATTATCGTTTTTGGGTTGTTGTTGTTTCAACCCGATCAAATCCCCTTGCTGTTTATTGATAATTTGCGAAACAGCATCAATAGTCTGATCTACAGAGTTGACAGTTAAAGATATTGCTGCCTTTTTGATCAGTTGGGGACGAGAACGGGCTATTGGTGCAGCTTCTGGCTTTTGGGGAATACTGCTTATTACTTTATCTGCTGCGCCACCGGCTGCACTTGGAGGTAAAGCTTGATTTGCTGATTGACGGGAAGAGGCGCAACTGGTGAAAATCACCCCTCCTAATAACGCACTGACAAATAAAGCAGATGTGCGCGGTAATTTAGTCCAAGTATACATAATCTACCCCCAGATGGATGAAGTTAACCCCAGTATTGCTGAAGTAAAACTCAAAACCTGTATTGTTGCGATTTATGTAACAGGGGGGAATAACTGCTCACCAAAATTTACTCATAACTAGATATAACCAGCCATCTTAAGAGGTTGTTTGAAAAGTATTTCGCTGTGACTTTAGGCACTTTAGATCCCCCCTAACCCCCCTTAAAAAGGGGGGAACCGGAATCAAAGTCCCCCAATTTATCGGGGGATTTAGGGGGATCTAAAATTTTTGATACTGACAAGAGGACTTTTCAAACATCCTCTAAGACCCTTTACAAGATAAGAGTACCCAAAATAACACCAGTGCTAACCAAGAAACAACTTTATTAAATTATTGATATCGAGATTTTCCTTAATCCAACATTTCTGGATCAATTCCTAAAGCGTTGAGTTCTTCAGGAGAGAGCGATCGCAATTTCTCTGTAATTAAGAGCCTCTTCTGTCGTTCAGTTTCAGCCCTTTGTCGCTCAACTTCCGCCCTTTCCTCACCTGTTAGCAGTAAATTTCCTTGTGCATCCCACCAGCGCAACCAAGGTAACTCTGCATTCAGATAAAATCCCTGCCAGATTCCTAATTCTACACCCATAGGAGCAATTGGATAATGTCCCCGTTCATTGGGTTTCATCAGTTGATAAGTATTATCGACTAGGTGGTAAACTTCCACTTGGGCTTTTGCTACTTCATAAATCCCATAATAAGGCACTCGAATTGCCTGCTCATAAACCCAAAATTTACCAACATTCCCACCTTGTCCTTGAGATGGCGGCGTTTGATCTCGTTCTTCTGAACCATCTCCAGAGACAAATTCAATCACAATCAAGGGCGCGACATACTCCTTCCACAGCACATAAGAACGGCGCATTTTACCGTCAAGGGTCGGTGCTACATTGGGTACATAAAACCAGTCTGGTGCTTCAGCCCCTTTCTCAGGAGGATCTGTCAATCGCCAATAGATACCAGAATCTTGTCCAATACAATATTGACCATCAGGATAAATTTGCTCTAGAACAGGTTTAATTGAATCTGTGATTAAAATGCTTTGCGGATGCTCCTGAAGATTTTTCACAAAAGTACCATCTGAGTCTGGTAACTGGGTGTGGTCAGGTAAAGTTAATGCCGATAAGGAAGTCATAGGCTTTAACAAAAGGTTTGTCTGATTATTATTGTAGACTGCTATTTTGCTATTTTTGAATCGATGCGCTACTAGGTTAGATGTCATTTATATAATAAAAGGCAATCTTTCTATATGAAAAAAGCTATTACGATTATTGCGGATATTTTCTATATCCTCACAATCATTCGCATTCGACTTAACTATAGACAATAGAAAACGAGAACCTATTGCTCGTAAATCGTATGGTATTACATGAGTTGGTATATCAAAAATCCATCCCTTGCTAGCCCATGCAGTATTTTCAGAACGTTCCCAGACTACTCTTGTGTATCCCCCATTTAAGTGAAAAATTACTTTTACAATTTCTCTAGTTAACAGAAATATTTCACCCATTACAATTATTCTATTTCAATGCTTTTAAGAGGGCGGGCTGGAAAGCCCGCCCCACAATAATTAATTAAAACCGGATACCTCTTACCCAGCAGCAAAATCCCGCATAATAAGCGATCGCACTTCTGCCAAAACATCCTTAAAGCTAATTTTCAGCAGGTATTCTTAACTTTTATCCACTGGATAATATGATTTTCAGGAAACACTAGGATCGTCTGAAGTTTTGATCTCTCGCAAAATTCGTTCGACTTGGTTAACTTTTTCACCTCTTTTCTGTGCTTTGAAAATATTTATAGCTTTTTCTAAAGAAGATAACGCCTCATCTTTTTTATTTGTTTGCCACAATGCCAGTGCAAAATTAGTCAGCGCCTCGCCATAATTAGGATTGATTTCCAGAGCTTTTTTATATTCAGTAATGGCTTCTTGCCAGCTACTTTGGCTAGCGTAAGCCATACCGATGGCATTGTAAGCTAGAGCATATTTTGGCTGGAGGCGAATGGCTTCTCGATAGGCGCTAATTGCTTCTTCTGACTTCTTTTGCTCAAAAAGCGCATTTCCCAGTTGAAAGTGTCCGAATGCATCTTCTGGGAATTTTTTAATGAATGTACGTAAATTTTCCTCTGCGCCTTTGAAGTCTCCTTGATTATATAAAGCATTGGCTTGTTGCAGGAGCTGCGATCGCTCTGGTGAATCTGTACCTGAAAATTGTGCTATTTTTTGCGGTTGTCTCTGTGCATCCTGTTCTGGCGAATGCAAAGAAACTTGTCCAGAAACCGCTAAGACTGACGGTGATATCCCCATTACAGTGATAATACTCAGCATCATGCAGCTAATAGGTTGAACAAATGCTGACTTGGGTTTGCGCTTCAGCTTCATCGCCCTCAATGCCTCAATAATGTTCTAATCTTTATAATAAATTGGGGTGCGTTAACGCGTAATGCATCACAAGACAGACGTAGGGGCGCATATATATGTGCGCCCCTATTAAGCTCATTTGGAATTATTTACGCCCCTTCCCGTAACTTATCCAACACACTCCGATCTTCTAATGTCGAAGTATCACCAGATACCTCTTCCCCAGCAGCTAGATTCCGCAATAAGCGCCGCATAATCTTACCCGATCGCGTTTTCGGCAAAGCGTCTGTAAAACGAATTTCTCCCGGACGTGCGATCGCACCAATTTCTTTAACAACATGCAGTTTGAGTTCTTTACTCAGTTCCTCACTTGCCTGATAAGTGCCTTCTAATGTCACAAAAGCCACTACTTCTTCACCCTTGAGTTCATCCGGTTTACCCACTACCGCCGCTTCTGCAACGGCTGGATGCGAAACTAAGGCTGATTCTACTTCCATTGTACCGAGTCGGTGTCCTGACACATTCAGTACGTCATCCACACGACCCATTACCCAGAAGTAGCCGTCTTCATCTTGTCTTGCACCATCACCAGCAAAGTAAGTATAGTTACCATCTTGGGGCGGAATGTGTTCCCAATAAGTGCGGCGGAAACGTTCTGGATCGCCGTAGACTGTCCGCATCATTCCTGGCCAGGGATGGCGCACTGCTAGATAACCGCCTTCGTTATTGGGTACGGTGTTTCCTTCTAAATCCACCACATCTGCAATAATTCCTGGGAAGGGAAGAGTTGCGGAACCGGGTTTTGTAGGAATCGCCCCTGGTAGCGGTGTAATCATAATACCGCCTGTTTCCGTTTGCCACCAAGTATCGACAATGGGACAGCGATCGCCACCAATTACTTTGTGATACCACATCCAAGCTTCGGGGTTAATCGGTTCGCCAACGGTTCCCAGCAAACGCAATGAAGACAAGTTTCGCGCTTTGGGATGTTGTTCGCCCATCTTAATAAATGCCCGAATTGCCGTAGGTGCAGTATAAAAAATATTAACGCCGTATTTTTCAATTACATCCCAAAAACAACCAGGATTAGAAGCACGGGGCGCACCTTCATACATCAACGTGGTTGCACCGTTGGAAAGGGGGCCGTAGACAATGTAGCTGTGTCCCGTAATCCAACCGACATCGGCAGTACACCAATATACATCTGTGTCTTGGAGGTCGAATATCCATTTGGTGGTAATATGGGTATACAAATTATAACCAGCAGTTGTATGCACTACGCCCTTCGGTTTGCCTGTGCTGCCAGAAGTGTAGAGGACAAACAGCATATCTTCGCTATCCATCGGTTCGGCGGGACAATCTGCTGATGCACATTTTTGCAAATCATGCCACCAATGATCGCGTCCGCCCAACTGCATATAAGTTTCTTGTCCGGTGCGCTTGACAACTAGGACATTTTCGACGCTGGGAACAGCGCCATCAGCTAAGGCTTTATCTACCTGTTCCTTAAGAGGGACGATGGCATCTTTGCGCCAACCACCATCAGATGTGACTACTAATTTAGCTTGAACATCAATTAAGCGATCGCGCAAAGCTTCGGCACTAAAACCACCAAATACTACAGTGTGGGGTGCGCCAATTCTCGCACAAGCTAACATGGCGATCGCAGCTTCGGGAATCATCGGCAGATAAATTCCGACGCGATCGCCTTTTTGTACACCCAGTTGCTTCAATACATTGGCGAACTGGCAAACTTCCCGGTGCAGTTGGGCGTAGGTGAGAGTACGCGAATCACCTGGTTCTCCTTCCCAAATCAATGCTGCTTTATTTTTGCGCCAGGTAGTGAGGTGTCTGTCAAGGCAATTGTAAGAAATATTAATCTTACCACCAACGAACCACTTAGCAAAAGGCGGTTGCCAGTCTAATACCGTGTCCCATTTTTGGAACCATTCTAATTCTGTTCCAGCCAAATCTGCCCAAAATTGCTGCGGATCGGCTTTGGCTTTAGCGTAGATACGGTGATAGTCCTCCAGGCTTTTGATATGGGCATTTTTTGAGAATTCCGAGGCTGGATGGAAGAGGCGGTTCTCTTGTAGGATTGATTCTATAGTTGGTTTAGACATGGTTATGAGTGCGATCGCTATTGTTACTAAAAACTATTCTTAGCCCAGTTGTGCTATACAGGGTTTAGATTTTCGTTAAGCTGGGTGGAAATTGCCGAGTTATTTAGTTTACATTCATTTTCATCTACCAAAAGCAAGGGATCAAGAAATGTAAACACGTTTTGCAATCTATCTACCGGGAATGTTGCAATATTGTAAGTAGTCTTGACAAACAAAGCCTGAAATTATGACGCTTACTGTTGAAGCAAGCAGCCTATCTCTCAATGATGTTCATCGATTTCTCAAATTAGAAGAACTTTCCAATGCTTCATTCACAGACTTCTTAACTCTAGAACCACTCTCTAAGTTTGAACAGCAGGATTTATTGCGAATCAGAAATGACTTCCGTCGCTATTTAAGCGCAGGTAAAATTTCTGAAGGGTTGGTTAAATTTTTAACGATTGCACCCTTGATGCGGTTAGCTGGATTTTACGATGTACCGATTCGGTTGACTATGGAAGATAGTATTGCGATCGCAGTGGAAGATGAAGACAGAAGAATTACCGGACGGATGGATATTTTAGCAATCAACAGTCCTCAAAGTAATATTGCGCCGCCCTTTCTGGGTTGTAGTGATTGAAACGAAAAATAGTGCGGTTGAAGTGGGTGAGGGTTTACCTCAATTACTCACTTATGCTTTTAAAAGTTTAGACCAACAACCATCAGTTTGGGGTTTGGCAACTAACGGACTGCGTTATCAATTGGTTTATTTAAGACGTGACGTGCAGCCAATTTATCAGTTAATGCCATTATTAAATCTGAATGAATCTCCAGATGCAATTGAGTTATTGCAAGTTTTCAAAGCTATCTGCAAGTTACCGAATTTTCAGTAAAATGAACGTAAATAGCGGAGCGATCGCTGATGTCTGAACCTGCTAGCCTAGAAATAGAATTAATCTCTGATAATATTTTACAGGAGGAAGTTATTTTTCCTCCCGGTGATCTACTTAGTGACGAACCACCCTTGGAAAGTGACATACACCGAGACCAAATCGATTTGCTGATTCGCATACTTAAATTATGGTGGCGAGAAAGGCAAGATTTTTATGCTTCTGGCAATTTGACAATTTACTACAGTCCTAACCAGAAAAAATCAGAACATTTCCGTGGCCCAGACTTCTTTGTAGTTTTGGGAACCCAGAAAAAAGATCGTAAGAGTTGGGTAGTTTGGCAAGAAGACGGCAAATATCCCAATGTGATTGTAGAAATTTTGTCAAGTTCAACCACAGCAGTTGATAAAGGTTTAAAAAAACAAATTTACCAAGATACCTTCCGTACACCAGATTATTTCTGGTTTCACCCTGTAACAATGGAACTTCAGGGATTTCATCTAGTTGATGGGAAGTATCAAGAAATCCAAGTAACCACTGATGGCCGTTTGTGGAGTCAGCAGTTAGAACTTTATTTGGGAGTTTATGAAGGTAAATTAAGATTCTTCACTACTGAAAATCAATTAATACTATCATCAGAAGAATTGGCTGAACAAGAACGTTTACGTGCCCAACAGTCAGAAGAACGTGCCCAACAGTCAGAAAAACGCGCCCAACGTGCAGAGCAAGAAATTGCCCGACTGCGGGAGGTTTTACGTATACAGGGCATCGATCCAGAGAATATTTAATGACATCAGGAAATTAACTAAATACATTTTCAAGTTAAAATCTAGTTATCAATGTGTAAAAAAAGCGTAATCTTCTGAAAGTAGGGCATCGTTTGCAAGCAACAGAGATTAAGGATCAGCTAAAGTCCCTTATCGAGCAAGCTTCCTCGATAGATCATAATTTAGCGAGAAGATTAGATGAAATCAATCGTTGGGTAAAGAACATCAAGCCAGGTTCCCTGACTGCCAAACCCTTTGTAATTGCCTTTCTGCTAGAGGTGATTACGGATTCGACAATATGGCTGATCATCAAATCCTTGCCTTCAGAGGAAGAACAAAAAGCAAAGTTCGATCTGATGACACCGATCGAGAGATATTGGTATGGTTATCTCTTTCCCAGATGGTTCAATGCAAGTGACTCCAAGTTTTATATTTGGAAACAAAAATTGATGGCAGGCGAATTTAATCAGCTTGATGATGATATCATTAAATTAATAGCTCAAGATGTTGTCAGTCGAGAAGGTAGTTTTTTGCAGCGTTATATTGCCGACCTTTCTATGGCGACAGATTTAATTGTTAGTCGTAACAATCAACCACTGTGCATTCAAGTAACTAGTGTTAGTGAAGAACTGAATCACCAAAAGTACCAAGCTTGGCAAAATACACTGCGATCGTGGGAAATAGAGAGAGGATTGTTCTTAAGTTACAATCCCAAGGATGCTAATTTTGTGAACCAGTTAGTCAACGTGGCCCTGTATAACAGTGATTACCTTTCTGGTGGCAAATATTTAAAATTTTCGTGAATTTTCAGGAATTTGATATTTCAGATTTGTGTCCTAGCCTATATACTTACGTGCTAATTAGAGCTTTTATGGCTAACAAAAGAGAAACTCACTGCGACAATCAAGTAGATACATTTGCTGAAGCATTAGCAACAGCGCGACAAATGCAGCAGAACTGGTTAACTCACGGGGTTGATTTTGTCAATTTTTACGTTGAAGATGTGGATGGAGACTGGCTAGAAACGTGGGGACATGACGAAATATTAGGTAATTCGGGATTAGATACCATCAAAGAATTTTTGGTAAGTAATGATAGTGTAGCTGTTAGGGTAAGAGAGCATTTAGGAGAGCGATCGCTGTTTGATTTTGCAGTAAACTTAGATGAATCTTGGAGAATTTCTGAAACCAATCATCGGTTATCTGCTGTGAGAAATCTGTTAGCTGGTGAAAGAAATAGTGTTGATACAGATGACATTAGGTTGTTTGATTTAGTGAATAGTCTGCTGGTAAAGTTAGCAGAGATTTTGTGAAATTTTTAGTTGCAAAGATATATATAAAGGACTTTCAACCCAGTCCCTAGTCCCCAGCGATGCACTGAGCGCAGTCGTTGTGTCCCCAGTCCCCTGCTATAATTTTGCGATCGCTAAGAAGTAGACTTAAGTGTTTTTAGGTAGTTGCACAGTAAATACACTACCTTTACCTAATTCAGAGGCGACCTGGATAGTTCCGGCGTGCCCTTCTATAATCCGGTGGGATAGATGTAGTCCTAAGCCACTACCTGAGCGTTTATTTCTACCTTGGCGAAATCGCTCGAAAATTGTTGCCCGATCTTCAGGTGCAATCCCATATCCTGTATCTTGCACCTCAATTGTCACTAAACCTGGATTTCCGGGATGAGGTGATGTTTCAAAAATGCGGATTGTTATGCCACCTGTATCTGTAAATTTGATGGCATTTGCGATCAGGTTATTTAGTACCCGGCGTAGTTCCAAGCGATCGCCCATAATCATACCAGGGTTTTGACTCAGTGGTTCTAACTCACTGGTATTTATTTCCAGGGTCAAGCCTTTTTCATTAGTTAGAGGACTTAGTTCGCTGACTACTTCTTGAGATATCTCACGTAAATCGCATTCTTCCCAATTCAACGTTTTTTTACCTGCCTCGAAGCGATAGACTTCTAACAGGGTGTTTACCATTTCCATCAAATTTTGGTTACTACGAATCATAACTGCGATCGCCTGTTTCATTTCCGGCGAAATTTTGCAGAATATTTCCATTTCAAATAAATTCAACATCCGATCGGCGGCTACTAGGGGAGTTCGCAAATCATGAGTCAGCCGGGAAACAAAGTCTTCCCGTTGGCGGGCCATTTTTTGTTGTTCGTCCAAACTGTGTTTGAGACGTAATAGCGATCGCACCCTTGCCAGTAGTTCGTCAGTATCAAATGGTTTACGAATAAAATCGTCAGCACCAGCATCCAAACCGTCCACAACGCTAGATTCATGAAAGGCAGTAATCAGCAAGATTGGAATATAAGATATCGCCGGGTTATTCCGAATTCGGCGTGTGACTTCATAACCATCTATTCCCGGCATCATCACATCTAACAGAATCAGATCGGGTGGAGATTGTTCAATTTGCCGCAAAGCCTTTATTCCATTAGAAGCTAAAGCAATTTCATACCCCTCACTTTCTAAAATTGCTTGAACCAAAATGAGATTATCTTGAATATCGTCAACTGCGAGAATACGATAAATTTTATTATCTTCAACTACAGACATGATGTATCAACTTTTATTAGTTTTTTGGAAGTAATTTATTTATAATTTAAATCTAGGATATCCTATTGATGTTTTCCTGACTTCAGAAGATGAATGATGGGGATTTTTAGCATGGCAAAAAAAATCCTCGTCATCTTGTGAAGCTCGAGCATCATCTGCTACAGTCGATAATGTGATTTGACGTGGCAATTCAATTTTAAACATTGAACCCACCTCCAATTTGCTCTCAATAAAGATTTTGCCGCCCATCATTCGTACTAACGAATCTATAATTGCCAAACCCAAACCGGTACCTGGATATTTGCGAGTGATAGTTTGATCGACTTGCCGAAACGCTTCAAAAATATGTTTAAAATCTCTGGGTGCTATGCCAATACCTGTATCTCGAACAATAATTGCTAATCGATTTCCAGGTAATTCCTTAACCTCAACCCAAATTTCACCAGACTCTGTGAACTTAATGGCGTTGGAGAGCAGGTTAATTAAAATCTGTTTAATCCGAACTGGATCATTAAATACCGAAGCATTTCGCAAATCGTTTCGCACTAACAATGATAGATTTTTGGCATCAGCTAGAGAATGCATTTCATCTACAGCGAGATTTATTACCTTTGATACATCAAATATTTCTCCCTTTAAGTCTAATCGTCCTGCCTCCAGCTTGGAAAAGTCGAGAACTTCATTGAGTAGCATCAGCAAATGCTTGCCATTATTTAAGATGCGCCCAAGCATATCTGCTTGCTGCTGCGTGAGTTGACCAAACTTAGGACGCAGCAGTATTTGCGAAAAACCAATAATCGCATTCATCGGCGTTCTGAGTTCGTGGGACATAGTTGCCAAAAAAAGTGATTTGAGCCGTGATGCCTCCAATAACTTGAAGTTTTGCATTTGAATCTGTTGTTGTTGTCTCTCCAATTCTTGGTTTTTAAGAATGAGTTTTTCATGACTTTCTCGCAACTGCTGGGTTGCCAAATCTGCCTGCATTTCGGCCTGATAAACCCGAATCGCACTTCGCAAAACCTGTGCCAATATTTCTGGGGATATCCTAGACTTAAAAAGATAATCTGTAGCACCAGCTTTCAAGAATTTGAGAGTAATTTGTTCATCTCCTTGATCCGTTAGGACTACTAAAGGAACTTTAATTTCCGAAGAACGTAGCCGTTGAATTAAGGTTAGTCCATCCTGATCTGGTAAGCGATAGTCGAGGAAAACACAATGATATGAAGTGGTGCTTAAGGCAGAGAATGCATTATTAACATCGCTTACCTCAGAAAGTTCCACCTCAACACCTGCTTGAGTCAGGGCACAACGGATTGTCATCCTGTCTACTTCGTCATCGTCTACAACCAAAATTTTCAGCGTCTCTTCCATCGGGTTTTATTTTTGCCGCCAAAGATAGGTTCATAAATAACATTTCTCTTTTCAGATCATCCAACTAAAAAAATATAAGATTTTCGGATATCTAAAATCTGTAACTTGATTGACTAAGACATTTTGCATAACAATACTTGTTTGGCGTTTCCATTATCTCAACATTCCGGGCATTTGCTGGGGTTGAATTCAGTCTGTTATCTCCTCCCTCTAGTTAATTTACCAGAGTCAGGGAATTAAACTCCTACCAAATGACCAATGGCTCTCAAAGAATTAGCAATTAACAAATTGAATAACTATTGATCTGAAGACAGGAGACAAAACTGCCGGAAAGTCAAATAAAATACTTTACCAAGCTTAAAACAATTGTAAATCAGTGAGCAAGCAACCGTCGTCAGTCATTGGTGAGAGTTGTATGCCATTATCTTGTAGTACAAGCTGGAAGAGTTTTACTCATCAGACTAAATAACAAAGTCCTGTCTATACCTATTTGTGAATCTGAAGTAATCTTACCTCCTGGAATATCGACAATTTTCTTATAGGGGTTATCGATTGTAGGTACAGAAGCCCACCTCCTAAGAGCAAGGGAGGAGGTGGCTCTGATTTGACTTTTCACGGTATCTGGAAAACCTCGCTTCTATTTCTCTCTCCTACAAGGAGGAGCCACTGCGTTGGGCGGCTCTGCCGACTTGTACCCCTTCGGGGAAGCAAGCGTCTCCCCTTCTCCCTTTGGGAGAGGCTAGCGCCAAGGGAGAAGCATGTGGCGTCAGAGACTTTGAATTTTCCCCCTTCCCGTGTCGGGAAGCTTGCTTGGGGATTAGGTCTTTCATGGGCTTTTCCATACAACGTGAAAAGTCAGCTTCACTCGTCGGGAAGGGGGTAAGTCAGTACCTCACGTTGGGGTAACCTAAGAAGAGAAGTTGAAATCTGCTGTAATTAGGAAACGCTATAATTATCGCTAGACCTGTGTTAGGATTTTCCTAGCGATCGCCAACTTCCACTGCTCAGAAAATTACCAAGACCTAAGCCTGACAAAGCTTCCCTACAAAAGTTGGGCGAAAATTCAAAGCCTCCAAACTGCTCATAAAGAACGACGAATAACCTTGCTGCTGCTGATTCCAGCAAACTTTAACGCCATATTATTCCCTTTAATGAGGATTGGCTCTATCAATCGGATTAATCCAAAGGTTAGGTTAAAAATCCCTGGGAACCATCGTTCACTTTTTCGGAAAGCAACTTCGTCGAGTTGTAATTTTTTCATTTTCGTCAGCTTTTTTTAAAGTTTTATACAAAAAAATACTAATTAACGAATGGAACATCGCAACTCAAAGCTGAATTATAAACAAGGAGCAGCAGTTTCGCATTCGTCTCAATATTTCATACTTTTTGTGTAAGTATCCATATATCTCCAGTTAGATTTGTCCTCTATCGAAATATAAAAAAATCAGTTATTTATTATTTCTATCGGTGGATGCAGACTGATTGAAATATCATCTATCTTTAGATAGGTAAAATTAAGAGCTAGTGCTGACAAAAGGTAATATTTTGAAAGATGCAAACAGCGCAAGAGTGAGTGTAGCAATGAATGAAATTAGTATTATTTTAATTGAAGATCATGACTTAACGCGAATGGGGCTAAGAGCGGCATTACAGTCTCACAGCGCATTGAAAGTAATTGGCGAAGCGGCAAATGCTACCCAAGGATTAAAACTTTTAGAAACGGCAAAGCCAGATGTAGCTGTTGTAGATATCGGTTTGCCTGACATGGATGGCATCGAACTCACCCGTAAATTCAAACGCTACCAAGCTGAAACGGGGCAATCGAATACGAAGATTCTCATCCTGACGATGGATCATACAGAGGATGCTGTACTTGCAGCTTTTGCGGCGGGTGCTGATTCTTACTATATGAAAGAAACCAGCATCAGTAAATTAACTGAAGCAATCCAAGCAACTCACGGGGGTAACTCTTGGATTGATCCGGCAATTGCCAATGTGGTATTGCGGAAGATGCGCCAAGGTATTCCTGGAGAAATCCAAGGTTCTGACAAACCGAAGACTGTAAAAATTGAGGCGTTGGCATCAGAATACGAGCAAGTTTTGGAAACATACCCCCTGACTCAACGGGAACTAGAAATCTTGGAGTTGATTGTAGGTGGGTGCAGCAATGGGCAAATTGCCGAGAAACTCTACATTACAGTTGGTACTGTGAAAACCCATGTTCGCAATATTCTAAATAAACTGTGTGCTGATGACCGTACTCAAGCGGCTGTGAGGGCTTTACGTTCTGGGTTGGTGGCGTGAGGGAGTAGGGAGCAGGGAGCAGGGAGCAGGGAGCAGGGAGCAGGGAGCAGGGAGCAGGGAGCAGGGAGCAGGGAGCAGGGAGATGAGGGGACAAGGAAAATAAGCATACCCAATGCCCAATACTTCGGCAAATTACCTCGGCGTCGCTAGGCACAAGTCGCGGTTCCTGAGCGTAGTCGTACCACTTCGTGGAAGCAAGCTACGCGTAGCGTCTCGTAGAGAAGGGCAGTACAAGTGCCCAATACCCAATACCCAATACCCAATACCCAATACCCAATACCCAATACCCAATACCCAATACCCAATACCTATTTAAAATCGTTCCTGTAGACATTCTGCAATGCGTAGTGCAGCACCGGGTTTGCCCATACGTCGTAGACCATTTTCGGCAATAATTTGCAAAATATCAGGATCTTTGAATAGGGACTGTACTACCTCCGCTACTTCTGCTGGCTGCTCGACTAAAATCAAAGATGATCCGAGAAGACGACTTTGAGCTTCAGCAAAGGCAGGGTTATATTGGGGGCCATTGCCGGGAATCGCGATCGCAGGTTTCCCTAAACCGATAAACTGTTCTGTGGCTGTACCTGCCATTGCGATCGCTAAATCTCCCAAATGCAAGCAATCATTATAGGCTTGTTGTGTCAGCAGTAAATATGCATTTCTTTGTTTAAATATCAAGAGATTTGGATCAGATATTTTGATCGGAGATGCTGATTCACTGCGCCAGCCTTGAGATTGCACACTTTGGGATAAAATATTAGAGTCTAAACCAGGTGCGATCGCACCTAAAAATATCACAGTGCCAGAAGTGTAAAACACCGAATTTCGCTCTTGGAAACTTGCCATCAAAGCAGATACGGCAATCATAATTGTTTCCCAGTTGGCGTATGCCTCTGGCGCACGGGAACCAGGAAGAAGAGTCACCATTAAAGGCCGAACTGTCTCTTGCTGTTGGGCATCCCGACTATAAAATTGTTGGCGTGAAAACGTCGGTTCTAGTCCATCCATCATGGGATTACCCAAACTTAAAGCTGGAATTGGCCATTGTTTTAATGTTTCCGTCGTCAGCACATCTCTAGGAAACACCGCCTGACAACGGCGACGACTCATTAACCAACGTTCCCAAGGATGGTAAACTGAACCAGAAAAGTTTTCCCAACGCGCATCCTTAGATTTCCGTGGTAATAATCCAGCTTCATCCCGGACATAATATTCAGATTTCGCCGTACCCACAAAACCATAATTAGCGCCACTGAAAGTTGCAAACAACAACGGGACAATATCTCCCACAGCTAAAATCGCTCTTTTATTACCTAATTTTTTTTGATAATTCACCCAACGGCGGACAGATTTAATCTGGCTGAGGGTAAGTTGCAATAAACCACCGCGTACATCCCGCGCTAATTGTCGTCCATCCATATAAATAAAGCCGCCAGAAGGCATAGTGCGGACTGAACCAATCAGAGGGATATCCAACTGTTGATAAGCACGTCCTTCACCCACCAGAGGTAAAGCAAATATCTCTGGTGGGTTTGGTTGTCGTTGGAGTTCTTGCAAAATCCGAACTGCAATTACATCTTCCCCATGTCCATTACTTAATACAAGTAACTGCAAAGAAGGGGAGTTAGAAGCTAAGGATAACCGAGATACATTACTCATAAGAAACAAAATATCAAAATTAACTGTCTGTTTCTGCGACTGCAATTTTTACTTTAGCTACTGGCAATGTAACTCAGCAAGCAACGGCTACACCTGCTAAAACCATTACTCCAGCTGCAAAAGCAACTTGGTGGTGCCGACAATTGAAGACACTCCCGCACGGATAGAGACAATTGCTTCTCCAGAAACTATAGTTGCACAACAATTTTCTCAAAATTCCGTCGTGCAAACAAAAATTCCCCGGTAGTCTTAAAGTCAGCAAACAAGGGAAACTGATCAGTAACACTCCCCTTCTATCCTACTCCCACTCCCACGACAAAACTCCGTCAGCACCCTTTGCACCTTTTATTGATTGACTAATATCAAGCTAAATGATACTCTAGACCCCAAAATATAAAAGCATCGAGTTTAAAAATTTCAAAAAATATGATTAAAGAAATTAGTACAACTTTATTTTTTATTTCCATCAATCTTTTATTAAATCAAGTCCAATCGGGTTACACCCTACATACACTTAGATTTTTTCAAAAATCAAATCGGATTGTATATACAGCACATTTGATCTGAATGAGGTAGACAAGGGCGGGCAGGATGTCATTGGCGTCAAGATTTATCAGATTAAGATGTGTACTTCATTTACTTGCAAAGTGCTGTATATCAATAATCAAACCAAAAAAACTATTGTCACGTTGTCGCAGACATTAATTTTTTAATAGTGTTAGTCATACACAATACAAGAAAATATTATAAGTGAGAGTATGGAAAAAAATGTTATTAATGCCAGCCTTTCTACTGAGAACCTCACCTTTCGTCCAGGTGATACTCCTGGATCATTTGAGGTAACTGTCAATAATGATAGCGATCGCTTTGTCAATTTTCAGATAGAAATTACCGCCGCCGGAGAAACCCGAAACACAGGATATCGCTGGTATCGACTCGAACCAGAGGTAGCAGCAGCCAAGCCACCCGGCAGTAGTACCATCTTCCAAGTCTTCATCTTCAATACACCCATTCCGGGATTTGTCGGTACTGTCAACTTGATGGTGAATATTTTTTCACCACAGTTACCCCAACAGTGCAGACTTGTGCTACGCCTGAAAATCGAGCGAGACAACAGACCGACACATTTAAGTCTAGAATTGCCTGTACGGGAGTTCCAAGTTTATCCCCGCAATTCTATAGACATACCAGTACGGGTGCGGAACTTGGGGCAACAACCGACTGAGGTCGGATTACGTTTTACAGGCGTTGATCCGTCTTGGCTAGCTAGCAGTGCAGAACGGCGATTATCTTTAGATGCAGGTGGTTTAGGAGAAGCCACATTTCAATGCCAACCTCCTTCTGTAGCGCAAGCGCCTAGTCAAAATTACCCTTTTACTATTGAAGCTGTTAGTAATAATGGTTATCCAACTAATGCTGAAGGCAATATTGAAGTTTTGCCAGTGGGTTTTATAGACTTTAGCATCACCGAAAAACACCTCAAAATTCCTAGTAAATCGGCATGGTTACCTGACTGGAAATCTGATACAGCTTCCTTTGAATTACTATTTAAAAATGCTAGCAATATCAACCAAGAAATTAATGTCCAGATGCAGGGTAGAGACTGGCGCAAATGTAGTTTCAAAAAGCTTCCCGAAATTGCCAATCTTCATTTAGGAGAGACAAGTAAAGTCATCCTTGATGTTAAAACAAAACGCCCTTGGATCGGAATCGGTAAAACTCTACTATTAGAGGCCAAATCAGAATTATCCGACCAACGTTTAGGGAGTACAGACCCCGCCACGCAGACATTAGAAGTGGAGACTCAGCCAATTATACCTCTATGGCTACAGCTGGCTGCGATCGCGCTCTTAGCCATACTCCTAGCATTAATACTCAGACCAACAGATGTAATGCATACACGATCTGTAAACTCAGTTCGGTTTAATGGCAATGGATTGTCAGTTGTCAGTGGTTCAGTTGATTGCACACTGAGACTTTGGAGAGTTGGTGCTAACAGCTTAGAACCCGATGACAGAGTAACATATACTACTGGACAACCTCTAGCTTGTCAAAAACCTCAACAGCCTAAAGGTCTGATGGCAAAGACCGATGCACCTGTAGTAGTCTTACGCTTCATCCCGTTACAAAATAATGGTGTTGCAGTTGGTCTAGACACTGGTGTAATTCAACTAATAGAAGTACCCTCAGGTAAAAAGATTAATAACGAGCTTCAAGACCAGAATGATCCAAATGGTAGAGGCGATCGCGTCTTTGACCTAGCGTTTACCCCCGACTCACTTAAGTTATTCAGTGGTTATGGCAGTGGTAAACTTAGAGAATGGTCTAGACTAGCACCCAACAGCGATTTCCTGGCACAACCGAAAAAAGTTATCGACCTAAAAAGTAAATTTGGAACGGATTTTCAAGCCCGCGCCTTAGCTCTCACCCCAGATGGAAAAACTCTAGTCATTGCTGGCAACTTTAACCGTTTCATATTGTGGCAGTGGGATCGAAGTCAGTCTGATAAAGAACCCCCTGATTTATCAGTGCAGAATCCAAACAAAGCAGTTGGGGGTGATGACTTTATTTGGGGATTGGCTTTTGATCCTAAATCAGACAAAATTCTCGCAACTTCCGATTCTGCGGGAATAATTACGATTTGGAATTTAGATCAGTGCCAAACTATCAAAAATCCCAATGGACAGGTACAAATAAATCAACTAAATTGCTCACCAATAGACACATGGCAAGCATCTAAAACATCTGTGCCTGGTGTAGCACTTCCGGTGCGGACTCTAGCATTTAGTGATAGTAAAAATGGTAATCTGCTAGTAAGTGGTGGCGATGATGGACGAGTGGTGGTTTGGTACTTAACCCCCCAACATAAGCTCGATAAACAAAAGGCAGTAGAAGGTCAAACAATTTACCAAAGCTCTAAAAAAATCAATAGTATCGACTTGAAAACTAATCAAGAAACCATGATTGTGAGTGGTGATGAAGATTTTCAGGTTAAACTAAACCACATCAAATAAGAGGATGTTTTAAAAATCCTTTTGCCGGTAGCAAAACGTTCTAGATCATTCTAAATCCACCCCACTTGATAAGAGGCAGGGGGCAGGGGGCAGGGGGCAGGGGGCAGGGGGCAGGGGGCAAGTGTAAAGGTAAAGGTACAAACAAACCTTGCCCCTTGTGGGCAAAAGCCCCCCATCTCCTTTTCTCCCTTGGTTGAAGCCCCACCCGCAAGTGGCGTGGTTTTTCTCCCTTGCTCCCTGCTCCCTGCTCCCCTGCTTTTTCACGCCAGTCTCCCCAACTCGGGAGACCACAAGAGAGAAGACCGCAGTGGCTCCCCTTAAAAAGAGGGACTTTAATTTCAGTTTTCCGCTTTTTAAAGGGGGATAAATAACTGCCTAAAATCACAGCCAATCACTTTTAAAACATTCTCTAAAGGAGTCGATAATATGCAAGGTAAATTCAATCCACTACAAGTTAGTATCAACCCACCGGAAATTCAATTTGGGATGCCAGGAGATCCCATTATTCTCTATGTAGTTGTGACCAATCAGGGAGACCAAAGTGCGATTATTGACTTATATTTTGCATTTGACGAAATATTTCAAAATATCACCGGCTGGTCTAGTTCTCCTAGAGAAAGTTTAGCATTAGATCCCCAACAAAGTAGCGACGAAGTAACATTCGAGTTTCAAATCGCTGCAAATGCTCTCCCCGGAACCTATGAATATACATTAATCGTAGATTCCCCTCTACATTATCCACAAGATACTCCCAAAACCTTCCGAAACCAAATTAAGGTTCTGCTAAAAGAACAGACTGCAATTCGGCTGAATGATCCGACATTTTCCATTAGACCTAACACCAACCCCAACAAACCGCTAATTTTTAATCCTGGTGAGCCTCTACAAGTGGAGGTAATAGTTGATAATCGCTCTTATCTTGTAGACAGGTTCCGCTTGAGTTGCCCAGATTTAGACGAAGATTGGTTCACAATCAATTATCCTGCAACTGGATACGAGGGACTAGGGTTGGTATCTGATGTCACTGCACTAGAACTCAACCCTGGTACTCAAGGTAAAATATTATTGAAATTTCATCCACCTGGAGATACCCTTGCAGGAAGCTATTCTCCGACAATCCGCTTGTATTCGGAAAACTCTCCAGACTTAGTACTACTAGATTTGGTGTACATCCAGATTCCGACAAATTATCGCCTAGATATAGAATTTAATACCATCTTGGGACAAGTTAGCCGTAGTCTTGGCAAGTACGAATTATCAGTGACTAACCAGGGGAATATTGTCCGCGAACTGATATTAAATTTAAAAAGTCGAGACGAAGAAGAACTATATACTTACAAATTTGATCCTACTGAATTAAGATTATTACCTAACAAAAATGCCGTGGCTAATTTGACAGTCAAACCCAGACCTTGGTGGCGAAGACCGTGGGTTGGTGCTGGGTTAGTTGTCAACTTTAAAGTTGATATCAAGGATCAACAAAATTTAACTTTACCTAACACATTGCCTCAAGGAACTTTGGTGTGGAACCCCCGCCCTTTTTGGCAATTTATACTACTGCTTTTAGCAGTTTTGGGATTATTGGGAGGATTAGGATTTATCATTTGGCGAATTTTAAATCCTCAACCTTTGACATTAGAAAAATTTAGTGCCAAGGACCCTCAAATCACTGAAGGTGATGAGATTGCTTTGAACTGGGAAATTCACCGCTATAAACAGTTGCAAAAGTTAGTCTTGACACCTAAAGGTTCACAACCCATTCCAGCTATTATTTATGACTTCAGCAATGGCATTCCTGAATCACTGGGTAAGGGAACGGGAACTCCTTGTGTGGTGCAAGAAGAACAAGACCTTATTTGTAGCAACGTGAAAACTGGAGTGAGAACAAAAGGTAATTACACTTTTGAGTTGCAAGCCTTTTATCAAAATGGGATACAGTTATTTTCTCAAAATAATCAACCAGCAACTAAAACAACCCAAGTAGAAATAGCTGAGAAACAAATTGCTGAAGTTGTTAGTTTTCAAGCAGATAAACCCCAGTATCAAAAAGGTCAAAATATTCTTTTAAGTTGGACAATTGACCGCCCCCTACTACTGCAACAAATTCAAATTACTGGCAGTGCGGAAGATGACACTTCTTATGGTGCGCCAGTTACTTATAAAATTAATCAAGGTAATCTTGTAAACCCTAACCTTCAAAAACTATGTACACAACAAAATCAACAACTACGATGTAAAAATGTTCCTATAGTTGCAAGTAAGGCAGGAAAATTTGCCTTTCAAATCAAAGCTTTTTCTAACAATGGAAGTGACAAAACTAGTTTTAAAAAGACTGAATCTAGAATAGAAATTTCAGCAAAACCATTTAAGATTGTTTCTTTCACAATCAACGGTAGCGATCAACCAAATCTGGTTCTGAATGAAGGAACAACTGCTACTTTGAGTTGGAGAGTAGAAGGAGAAAAAGAAAATATTCAGGTTAAACTTCTGCCATACGGCGATGAGGTTGCACTAAGTGACTCAAAGCAGTTTCCAGTTAATCTAGCTTTCCCAACTCAAATCACATTGCAAGTTACTGATATATCTAATAAGCAACCACCCCAGCTAAAAGGATTTGTGATCACAGTCCTCAAAAAAGTAGTGCCTACTCCGATTAACCCAATTCCACCTACTCTCCCACCCAGCAATAGCCCATTTAAGAGTCCTTTACCTCTGAAGCCATAACCTGTTGGCGATCGCACACAACTCTAGCGATCGCCGTAGTCGGGCTTTTAGTGTCGTGGGTTCTGAGGGTTCCAAATTATTTGATGGCTGACAAATTTAATTCTTTTTTTAAGTCTCACCATCCACTCAGATGCGGTACAAAATTATATCCCAAGGTGTATAGCGGTTCCCATTCAGATGCGGTACAACATTACATCCCGAAATGTAGGGGCACGGCAATGCCGTGCCCCTACGGGTGTACCTCATGTAAACGAGAACCGCTATAGGGACAATTCATGAATTGCCCCTACGGGTGTACCTCACGTCAACGAGAACCGCTATATATGATTAGGAAACGCTTTCTATGAATCGTAGAATTAGCTCATGCAAACAACTCAAGGCAAAGTAAATTACCCATGCTCAGGCACTTAATTGTGATCGTTACTGCCGCTATACTCTTTAGCAGTTCCTTGACGCTGGCAGAGAGTAAGAAGCCGAAACCACCGGATAAATTTCCTCCCAGTCCTCTAGAGATTACCACACCTGATCCACTGTCACCACGTTCGCCCAAGGATAAACAGCCATTAACTCTCGAAGAACAGCAAAAGTTAGAACCAGCCTTGGATGCTTTAAACCAAGAAGCGGCGGCGAAACTGCAAGCAGGTGAACCGGAAGCAGCATTTGAAATTTGGAACCGGGAACTGCGTTTGCGGCGCTTTTTAGGTTCATTAGCAGAGGTGCAAGCATTATCACGAGTTGGCGCGATCGCTTGGAATCAAAATGACAGCCAAGAGGTACAATATATTACTCAACGATTGCAAGCAATTCAAAAACAGACGCAATCTCAGAAAACAACTGCCCCAATTGATTTAAAGTTGTGGCGATCGCTAGGTGAAGCCTACCAAAATGTGCGATCGTCCAAACTGGCTCTAGAAGCTTACAACCAAGTTTTGCTAGTGGTGAGGCAGCAACAAGATCCTACAGCAGTAGTAGAAATTCTGAAGACGATTGGGGAACTGCATTTGAGTTGGTTTGATTATCGCAAAGCTGCGCCAGTCTATGAAGAATTGTTGAGTTTAGCTACATCCCTTGGCCAAGGTGTAAACCAGGTAACATATCTGCAACGGCTAGCTGACATTTACGAGCAGACGAACCAACCACAGCAGTCATTGAATGTACTGAATAAATTAGCAGAAATTTATGTCAATGAAAATAATCTTACTGAAATACCAGAATTAAAGCTAGCGATCGCTTCAGATTACGAATCTCTAGCCAAGAAGGATCGTAACTTCCTGCCAGAAGCTTTTAAAAATTATCAAGAATCTTATACCACTGCTTGGCAATTGCAGGAGTACGTTCGGGCTGGTGAAGCTTTGCAGAAGTTAATTGCGCTGTACCGTTCTCAAGGACAAGTAGATGAGGCTTTGCAGTCCAGCCAAATTCTGGTGCAGACACAGGCGCAAGCGGCCAATTTTTACGGAATGATGCAAGCTTATGACCAAATTGGACAATTATATGTAGAACGCAAAGAGTTTCCTCAAGCACTAACAGCCTTTCAAAAAGGGTTAGAACTGGCGCAACAACTCAAACATGAGGAAGCATACTTTACTGGGCAAATTCAAAAAGTGTCAAAAGCAAATTTTTGAAGAAGAATTCAGGAGTCAGAATTCAGAATTGAATTCTTTTTTAACGAAAATTTCTGCGATCGCTTAACATAAAAATACCCGCCACGCCTACCCAAAAGGTGAAAAGCTATGTCAGAAACTATCCTAGCTGCACCAGATATTCAACTCCCACCCACCCAAGCCGAATTACCCGACAATGACGATATCCCGATGGAAAGCCCACGACACAAAGCCCAGATGGATTTGCTGATCGATGCTCTCATACCTTGGTTGGAAGAACGAGAAGATGGGTTTATCGGCGGTAATATGTTCGTTTACTACAGTGTGGCGCAGGTGCGAAACAAAGACTTTAAAGGGCCAGACTTTTTTGCTGTGTTGGGAGTCCCGAAAGGAGAACGTCGCAGTTGGGTGGTTTGGGAAGAGGGGAAAACACCAGATGTAGTCATCGAGTTACTTTCTGACAGCACAGCCCAAGCAGACAAAAATGAGAAAAAGCTAATTTATCAAAATCAAATGCGTGTCCCAGAATATTTCTGGTATGACCCTTTTAACCCTAATGATTTGGCTGGTTTCTCTAATGAAAAAGGAGCTTATCAACCCATCGCACTAAATGCTCAAAATCAGTTAGTGAGTCAATCTTTAGGGTTAGCATTGCAGTTGTGGCAGGGAAGTTATAAAGGTATTAATGCTACTTGGTTACGCTGGGCAATATTGGCTGGGGAATTACTGCCAACTCCTGAAGAAAAGGAACGCCGAAGGGCAGAACAAGAAAGCCAAAGGGCAGACAAGGCAGAATCGCAGTTATTACAAACTGCCCGCAACTTACTTGAGTCTGGGATGACAGTAGAACAAGTAGCTAGGTTAACAGGTTTGAATGTATCTGAGATCGAAAATAAGTAATCAGGCTGACATATTAACAATTCAAAATTCAAAATTCACGCATTCAAAATTAAAGACATTTCAGACGAACGCGAGTGCGTCTCCAAAAGTTGAGAAGTGCCTTGCGCGGGTTCCCTTGGTTGTGGCAACTGACGCTCCTCCGTCGCTAACGCTATTCCTAACGGGGGATTTAAACCCCGAGTGAAAGGCACTGAGCAACTACCTCAGCTTGTGAAGCAGCTTGAGGTACTTCACAAGCTGAGATATTAGCTAATTTAGTCCATCAGATGCTGCTGCACTTGGGAAACTAATTCATTTGTCCAGTAGTTGGCGAGTTCGGCATTAGCGGCTTCCAC
>NZ_JBALEA010000057.1:0-262866 GCF_036917135.1 Nostoc sp.
CCCCTCTCCACCGCACGATTATCATTTTCAATAAGACTATTTTGAGTATTTTAACTGATTGACAAAATGCACTTTATCTTAACCTCTCACTGATAAGTTATTCTCGTGACAACTCCTCAGCAAGTAGCTGTTGCAGATGTACGACGTAACATATATATGTTTCGCCAAGTCGGTGTTCCCGTCCTTGGCATCGTGGAAAATATGAGCTATTTAATTTGTGGTGATTGTGGCGCACGCACGCCAATTTTTGGCAGTGGTGGGGGCGAACAACTCGCAGCAGAATTACAAGCGCCACTCCTGGGGCAAATTCCCATTGATCCCAATATTTGTAGCGGTGGTGATACTGGAAATCCCATTGCAATCAGCGATCGCACTTCGCCTGCAAGTGAGGTTTTCATACAAATTGCCACTGCACTTGAGGCAACTTTTACTAAATAATTTCAAAGCTCTCCATTAATTTTACGCCTGATGATTTCCATCTGGACTTGCATATCATCTTGACAAACCCCTCCCTATACAGGCTAAGGCTTGCTCTGTTGTTGGCAAAATAAACGCCACTCACTACTAAATATAAATAAGGTGGGCATTGCCCACCCTACTACTACAACGGACGGTAGACGCGATAATTGATTTCGGGGAAGATATTATCCATTAACTCGACTTTTTCCAACCAACCACTGTCAATTTTGCCGATTTTCACGTCTTCATAGAGCTTATTAAACCGCATTAGGTGCGATCGCGTCCGTCTAACCGCATAGGGTACCATTGTTCCCGTTCGCATAATAAATGCCCAGTCAGAAGATTGTGCTAATAACAATTCCCGCGCTGCTTGGTTCAAGGCTTTCACCCCCAATTCATCCTCTGGTTCCAGGTGGGAAATTTCAATCATTCGTTCAGCAGCTTTGTGCAAATGCGGATAAATCCACGCGTTTGTTTCATTCAACCAATATTCGTGGAAACCCTTGAAACCCCAACTCGACTGCGAAGGACGACAGACTTGCTGAGTTGGCTGATCCCGCAAATAGTCTGCTAAATGGGTCATTTGATATGTTCCTTGGTCATACCACGACTTGCGGAATAAATAATCAATAAACCAAGGACCTTCATACCACCAATGTCCAAATAACTCTGCGTCATAAGGCGAAACGATAATTGGTGGTCGCTGCATTAGAGCATAAAGATTCTCAGATTGCCGCTCTCGGTTATACATAAAGTTAGCAGCGTGTTCTGCTGCCTTTTCCTTAGCCCAATACGGATCATACAGTGCTTTATCTGACAGCCCTAAGCCACGCCCCGTAATTTTGTGATACTTAATACCCGTATTTTTCCGTTGACCATTGGGCATAATATAGGGCTTGATGTACTCATATTCTGCTTCCCAGCCCAAATCTTTGTAAAATTCTCGATATTCCGCCGCCCCAGGATAGCCCACTTCCGAAGACCATACCTGTTGGGAAGATTCATGATCTCGACCAAAGACAGCAACACCTGTTTCGGTATAAATTGGGGCATAAGTGCCAAAACGCGGCCGAGGACGGGCGTAAAGAATGCCATGCCCATCAGTGAGGAAGTAACGTAACCCAGCATCGGCTAGCATCCGGTCTAAACCTTCGTAGTAGGCGCATTCCGGCAACCAAATGCCTCTGGGTGCTTGGCCAAAGTTTTGTTCGTAATGTTCGCAAGCTACCTGAATTTGCGCCCACACTGCTTCTGGATACATTTTCATCAACGGTAAATAGCCGTGGGTAGCGCCGCAAGTGATGATTTCCAGGTTGTTACTGTCTTGGAACTTCTTAAAAGCTGTCACCAAATCGCCGTCGTAGCTTTCCCATAGCTGACGCGCTTCGCTAAACTCAGTAGCGTAATGTTCGGCTAAATAACGAAGATGCCCATTATTGATATTATGTTTTGCTTCTAGTTGTATAAGTTCTTCTAGTTGGGCTAAGTGTGCTTCATAGCGTTTTTGAAGTAGAGGATCACGAAGCATCGACACTAGAGGTGGTGTCATACTCATCGTGATTTTAAAGTCGATACCGTCTCGCTTTAAGCCTTCAAATACTTTCAATAAGGGGATGTAGGTTTCTGTGATGGCTTCATAGAGCCATTCTTCCTCCAGCACGTAGTCACTTTCTGGGTGACGAACGAAGGGCAGATGTGCGTGGAGTACAAGCGCGACGTAGCCGATAGCCATAGTGATTTTTGGGGTGATACTTGTAAGTTGAAGGTCGAGAGTTTTGGCTGAAATTAACAATATTTTAAGACTTTATGGGGATCGTAAGAATAGTTTTCAATTGAGTTAAATTCAGTGCTTGTAGGGGCATAAGCATGTTCATTGGTGTCAAATTAACGTAGAAGTCAGGTAAGAGAAAGCGTTCCAGAGTTGTCCTCATCCCCTAACCCCGAATCCCAACATGGGATTCGGGGTTAGGGAATTTGCTCCCCTCTCCCATTTTGGGCAGAGCCGGGTGGTTTCATCCAAAGAAAGAAAAAACTGGCATTAATTCCTCTCACCATTTCAAAATCAGTGAACCTACAGTGAGGTTTAAGGGACTGACAAGAAATAAATTATCCATCTTGTGGGGGGGGGCAACATGAGCGCCCTAAATCTGGGACGGGTGGGGACACCCATCCCACAAGAAAATTTGGGATGTTTTTTTACTTGTCATATCAAAGCGGGATAATTAGTTATAATTCCCACAGTCATTGCACCCCGCCGGCGGGGTGGGGTTTTTCGGGTTTAGTAAGTATTCAAGCGGACATGATATCACGAAGAAGCGCCCAGACGCAGAGAGAAAGTTTATTCTTAAAAAATCCCCCCAACTTTCTGGAAACGACAGTTGGGAGGAGCAAGTTTTAACTAAACTGTATGGTTTTATGAAGAATAAGCATCCATTGGCAGACAAGAACAAACAAAATTCCGATCGCCAAAGGCTGCATCGATGCGGCCAACAGCCGGCCAGAATTTATACTCACGAGTCCAAGATGCAGGATAGGCAGCTTGTTCACGAGAATAAGAATGATGCCATTCTCCGGTGATGAGATTTTCAGCTGTGTGGGGTGCGTTCTTCAAAACATTATCTTGGATATCAACCTTACCAACTTCTATTTCGGCAATTTCTTGGCGAATAGAAATCAACGCATCACAGAAACGATCTAACTCTTGCTTAGATTCACTTTCTGTAGGTTCCACCATGATTGTACCCCCTACAGGCCAGGAGACAGTGGGCGCATGGAAACCATAATCTATGAGACGCTTGGCAACATCATCAATTTCGATCGCGGCTGATTTTTTTAGCGATCGCAAATCTAAAATACATTCATGGGCAACTAGACCATTTTTTCCCTGATACAAAACCGGATAGTACGATTCCAGTTTCTTGGCGATGTAGTTAGCGTTGAGAATCGCCACCTTAGTTGCATGGGTTAAACCATCTGCACCCATCATTGCAATGTACATCCAAGAAATCACCAAGATACTCGCACTACCCCAAGGCGCAGCCGCCACAGCACCAATATGCTGGGTACTAGGGATTAGGGATTGGGGATTGGGAATTTCCTCTTTCCTAGTCCCCAGTCCCCAGCGATGCACTGAGCTTGTCGTTGGCGCAGCCTCTCGTAGAGAAGTGTCCCCAGTCCCTACCACAGCATGTCCAGGTAGAAACGGCACAAGATGAGATGCAACGCCAATCGGTCCCATACCAGGACCACCGCCGCCATGAGGAATACAGAAGGTTTTGTGCAGATTCAAGTGACAGACATCGGCGCCAATATCTCCAGGACGGCAAATTCCCACTTGGGCGTTCATATTTGCCCCATCCATGTACACTTGTCCACCGTGACTATGAACAACAGCGCAGATTTCTTGAATTGGCTCCTCAAAGACACCGTGAGTTGAGGGATATGTCACCATTAAGGCGGCTAATTCATTACTATGTTTTTCTGCCTTACTCTTCAGGTCATCAACATCAATATTACCTTGTGAATCACAGGCAACAGCCACCACCTTCATCCCACACATCACCGCACTTGCCGGATTTGTCCCGTGTGCCGAAGTGGGAATCAAACAAACATTACGGTGTGCTTCACCCCGATTTTCGTGATATTGGCGAATCACCAAAAGTCCGGCGTATTCGCCCTGAGAACCAGCATTTGGTTGCAGAGAAATTCCGGCAAAACCAGTAATTTCAGCTAACCATGCTTCAAGTTGCTCAAACAGGATTTGATAACCTTGCGTTTGCGACGCTGGAGCAAATGGATGAATCTTGCCAAATTCCTCCCAACTCACCGGAATCATTTCAGCAGTTGCATTCAACTTCATTGTGCAAGAACCCAAGGGAATCATCGATGTAGTTAGCGACAAGTCCTTGCTTTCCAGCTTGTGCAAATATCGCAACAACTCAGTTTCTGAGTGATAGCGGTTAAATATAGGATGGGTGAGATAGGTACTGGTACGGACAAAGGTTGAGTTTTGTAGAGATGATTTGCGCCGTGCTGCAATTAAGTCGCCAATTTCTTTAAAACCGAAAAATAGACTATCAGGCGCTGCAAAAATCTCCAACAGCTCTATTAAATCATCTGCTGTAGTTGTTTCATCTAGAGAAATACCAACAGCAGTGTCATCAAAAATTCGGAGGTTAATATTCCTTGCTTGACAAGCTTCGAGAATTACTTCCAAGCTGCGTGTTCCCAACTCCACCCGCAGTGTATCAAAGAAATGTTCAAAACTAATTTTATAACCCAGATGCTTTAGTCCTGCTGCCAACATTAAAGTTAGCTGGTGGATATTCTCTGCAATTTGCTTCAGTCCAGCAGGCCCATGATACACGGCGTACATACTCGCCATTACCGCCAGTAGCACCTGTGCAGTACAGATATTACTAGTAGCTTTTTCGCGGCGGATATGCTGTTCGCGGGTTTGCAAAGCGAGACGCAATGCTGGCTTCCCTTGAGCATCTTTTGATACTCCCACAATTCGCCCTGGAACCAGCCGTTTATACTCTTCCTTCGTAGCGAAGTATGCTGCATGAGGTCCCCCAAACCCCAAGGGAATACCGAACCTCTGAGTGCTTCCTACAGCAATATCAGCGCCAAATTCCCCAGGAGGAGTTAGTAAAGTTAAACTTAAAGGGTCTGCTGCTACCGTCACCAATGCACCCTTAGCATGGGCTTTTTCGATAAAAGCGCGGTAGTCGTAAATGGTGCCATCACTTGCAGGGTATTGCAGAACAGCCCCAAAAATTGGTTGATCAAAATCAAATGTCTGATGATCGCCGACAATGATCTTAATCCCTAATGGTTTAGCGCGTGTTTGCAACACATCGATAGTTTGGGGATGGCAATTACCAGAGACAAAATAGGCATTTGCCTGATTTTTGGAGACACCATAGCTTAGGCTCATCGCTTCAGCTGCTGCTGTAGCTTCATCAAGTAAGGAAGCATTGGCAATTTCCAAACCTGTGAGGTCGATAATCAGGGTTTGAAAATTCAGCAACGCTTCTAGTCGTCCTTGGGCAATTTCTGGCTGATAAGGAGTGTAGGCAGTATACCAACCTGGATTTTCTAGGATGTTACGCCCAATCACAGGTGGGGTGATGCAGTCGTAATATCCCATACCAATGTATGAGCGGAAAACCTGATTTTTAGCAGCAACTTTTTTTAACGATGCCAGTGCTGCATACTCACTTTCTGCATCTGGTAACTTTAGTGGTTGCTTTAGCCGAATTGTCTGTGGAACTGTTTGGTCGATCAGGGCGTCCAGGCTGGGAAACCCCAAAACCTTAAGCATAAGGTGGATGTCATCGGAGTTGGGGCCAATGTGTCTTGGCACAAAACTACTTAATTTTTGACTTTTTTCGTCTAGCACTTGCTGCTCATTAGACTTAAGAATAGGGGCGTTCAATACCACAAATTACTCTCCAGATGGTAGTAATTAATATTCTGCAATAAATACTCTTAAACTGGGGGCTACTAGTCCACCAAGTCAACAATGCTTGGTTCGTAGTGAGCGCTAAAGCGCTCAAGTCAAGGACTAAAGTCCTTACTACGAACTTATTCATCCATCAAAGTTGGTCTGGTGGACTACTGGGAACTGGGGATTGGGAAGATATTGTTATAGGTGAACAAGAGTAATTGTTAGTTACCTCCCCCACTCACCTACTCCTCAGTATTCCCTACTCCCCTTCTACTTGGGCGCGATACTCATCTGCTGTCAAGGCATCCTCAACTTCCCCAGGGTCATTGATACGCACTTTCAAAAACCACCCTTCCCCGTAGGGGTCTTCTGACACTTCTTCGGGAGAACTAATTAAGGCTTCATTCCGTTCTATAACTGTGCCTGTTACTGGTGAATTCAGTTCCTCAACGGCTTTCACTGATTCAATTGTGCCAAAATTTTCTCCTCTAGTTAGAGCATCGCCAATTTCTGGTAGTTCCAAAAAGACGATATCACCCAATTCATGTACGGCAAATTCAGTAATGCCAATGGTGGCAATTTCACCATCGAGTCGCACGTATTCATGAGAATCCAAGTATCTGAAATCTTGAGGATATTCAAAAGACATATCACTTCCTCTCCCTTATTAAAAAAATCATTGCCCCAATAGTCATCCAAGCCATATCTGGTAATGAACCTGACTGTAGATTGAATAACTCACAACATATTATTCCTTAAAAACCTTGGCGCTTGTTAGTTGGCGACACGATTTTTTGACTGATAAAAGGGACGTTTAACTACAACTGCTGGATAAGCTTTGCCGCGAATTTCGACTTCTAGCTGCTGACCAACGCTTGCTAGCTGGCTGGGAACGTAGGCTAAGGCAACGGGATAACCCAGTGTAGGCGACAGGGTGCCACTGGTAACTTCTCCCACAAGTTTACCTGCGGATAATACTTGATAGCCGTGACGGGCAATGTTGCGTCCTTGGGTTTGCAAACCGACTAATCGGCGTTGCACTCCAGCAGCTTTTTGCTGTGCTAAAACGTCCCGTCCAATAAAATCGCCTTTGGTATCTAAGTGAACTAGCCACCCCAAACCCGCTTCTAAGGGGGTGGTGGTGTCATCAATATCTTGTCCGTAAAGTGCCATGGCGGCTTCTAGACGCAGGGTATCTCTGGCACCAAGTCCACAAGGGATGACACCAGCTTGATGGAGACTTCGCCACAATTCTACTCCTACATCTGGATCTACCATCACCTCAAAGCCATCTTCTCCGGTGTAACCTGTGCGGGCAAGGAAGGCAGGTTTGCCTAGTAGGGTTGCTTCCAAATGTCCAAAGGCTTTGATTGGTTGTAAGTCTTCTTGCACTAATGGCTGAAGATATTTAATCGCTTTTGGCCCTTGCACGGCAATTAAGGCTTTATCTGGTGAAAGGTCTTGGAATTGCAGGTTATCCAGGTCAAGGTGTTGCAATAGCCATGCTTTATCTTTATCGGAGGTTGCCGCATTGACTATGATGAATGCCTTCTGTATACCAGTGGTGTCTTCACTTTGGTAATAAACAATGATGTCGTCAATAATTCCGGCTTGGGGATTTAACAATACGGTGTATTGTGCTTGACCGGCTTGCAACCGACTCAAGTCGGAAGGTACTAGTGGCTGGAGTTGGGAAATGAGGTTTTTACCTTGGAGGGTAAATTTGCCCATGTGGGAAATATCGAACATTCCGGCTGTATTTCTGACAGCCTCGTGTTCGCGGCTAATTCCACTAAATTGCACGGGCATTTCCCAGCCGCCAAAGCTGGTAAAGCGGGCTTTGAGTTTTACACCGAGTTGATATAAAGGGGTTCGCGCCAAAGATTGGGCGTTGTCTTCTTGATTAGCCACAGATAATTATTTTGCGTAGATGCGGAGCAACTTGCCGTTAGGCATCGCACCTCAACATCTATCATCCTACGAGATGCTTTCTAGTTTTACAGTCCTGTGTGTCAAATTGGGGATTGGGGACTTGTACTGAGCGTAAGCAAGCTACGCGTAGCGTCTCGTAGAGAAGCCGAAGTATTGGGCATTGGGGATTAGTTATTCTTCCTCATCTCCTTTCTTCTCTTCTGTGAGGTTTAATGGTTAATGGTGGAATTGTTGAGATTTATTAAGAAGAGATTATGAAATATTGGCAACTGTTAGCTAGCTTTGTCTTAGCTATGGTTCTTTTTTTGTTTCCCCTATCGGCACAAGCTGCAAGTTCTTCCAGTATTACCCGTTCTGTGGGGAATGATGAACTTAAGGGTAAAGATTACTCTGGTCAAAGTTTAGTTGGGACTGAGTTTACCAATCTAAAATTAGAGAATGCTAATTTTAGCAATGCTGACTTACGTGGTGGCGTGTTTAACGGTACGTTATTGGAAGGAGTAAATCTGCATGGTGCTGATTTTAGTGAAGGTATAGCCTATCTCAGCAGGTTTAAGAATGCTGATTTAAGTGATGCTGTGTTGACTGATGCAATGATGCTGCGTTCTACTTTTGATGTCGTGGATATCACAGGTGCAGATTTTACGAATGCAATTTTAGATGGGATACAAGTGAAAAAGCTTTGTGTTAAGGCAAGTGGTGTGAATTCTAAAACTGGTGTGGATACTCGCAAGTCTTTAGGATGTAAGTAGACTCTCACCCCTTCTTCGCTGGTGGAGAGCAGGGTGGTTTCATACGAAAAAAGAAAAATACATAAGCCTTAATTTCTCATGTAAAACCATAGATTTTGACCCCTCTCCAAACCTCTCCCCCTGTGGGGGAGAGGCTTTGAAACTTTTTCTCTGGTTGTATGAAACCACCCTGCTTCTTCGCTGGTGGAGAGGGGGATCTAAAACGTTTTGCTACCAAGAAAAGGACTTTTCAAACAACCTCTAAGACGCAGCAGAGATTAACTGACCAATACCCTTGAGAATTTGCAAAACGGCGTACAATTCCTTCGCGGATACAAAGGGAGCAAACACCCTTGACAAATCGTACTGTGGTGTATTGGTTTGCGTCACTTTCACAAATAAAATATCGTCTCCATTCGTTACGATCCCAAACACAGGTTTACTGGGGTTGGGGTTAGCTATCATATAAGCTAGGGCTTGCGGTACAGCCGACCAAACTGACAGTGTGGTTTTTTTCGACTCCAACACCATTACCCATAACTGGTCTTGTAGCACTAAAACGTCAATCCGTCCGCGCAGTATCTCCTCGCCATCATCCAGCACGACTTCCACGGATGATTCAGCCTTAATTCTGAAAGGAGGATCGTAAAATCCTGAGAGTGCAAGTATTGGTGACACCAACAACAATATAACTGTCCCTTCTAGTAAATCACCTCCGGCACGGTGATAAAGATACCTACGCCGCACAACATCCACAGAGGCTTTTTCGGCTTCCGTAATTTCAGACAATCCCTCATACCACTCTGGGAAAAATTGCTCGTCTTCAACACGGACAAAACCGAATCGATTTTCTGCATCCTGAAGAGTGGTAATCGCCTCTGTGATTGCTGTCGTTTGTGTCATTGCTTCTAGGTAAAAATTGGTTTAATACATTATCAACATCAGCGCATCTTTATATCCCCAATTGACGCCATCGCATTCTATTATAGACATCTCCGAAAAAGAATTTGACGTAGCAGTGCTACGTCAAAACAAGGGTTATGGGTAACGCATATTTAATTTCTGGAGATGTCTTATGATCATAAAATTCTAAATTCCTCCTCAAGGACACTGCAAAAACACCCTTGGGAGGATGGCGCTATTGAGTAAATCAGTATCCAATATATCAGGGACTAAGCAACATCCCCTACAAGGAGACTGATTGGATGAATTTGCAAGCAATATGGAAGTTATTCCAAGAGACATTCAAAGAATGGAGTGAGGATAAAGCCTCACGGTTAGCGGCGGCGTTAGCTTATTACACGATTTTTTCGATTGCACCATTGCTAATTATTGTAATTGCGATCGCAGGTGCAGTATTTGGCGAAGAAGCCGCAAGGGGTCAAATCGTCGGACAAATTCAAGGTTTAGTCGGGATAGATGGCGCAAAGTTCCTGGAAACAGCCATCAAAAACGCTAACAAACCACAAACAGGTGCGATCGCTTCGATCATTAGTGTTGTAGTTCTGCTATTGGGTGCGACAGGCTTATTTACTGAGTTGCAAGATGCTATGAATACGATTTGGGAAGTCAAACCCAAACCCGGACGTAGCATAAATAACATGATTCGCCTACGCTTTTTGTCCTTTGCAATGGTAATCGGCATTGGCTTTTTACTTTTAGTTTCTCTAGTAATTAGTACAGCATTAGCAACATTAGTAACCTACTTTAGCAACTTGTTACCAGGTGTAGATTTCATCTGGCAAATTGTCAATTTCATCCTCTCTTTTGCTATAACCACACTGCTATTCGGACTAATTTTTAAAGTTCTACCAGATGTCAAAATTGCTTGGAGTGATGTTTTAGTTGGAGCAGCTCTCACCTCAGTTTTGTTTTCTATTGGGAGATTTTTATTAGGACAATATTTAGGTAATGGCAGTTTTGGATCAACCTATGGTGCTGCTGGTTCCCTCGTGGTAATTTTAGCTTGGGTTAACTATGCCGCACAGATTCTTTTCTTCGGTGCAGAGTTTACCCAAGTTTATGCCAGAAGGTATGGAAGCGGCATAGTCCCAACTAAAAATGCTATACCTTTATCTGATAACACAAAATATAATGGCAAGGCTCCAACGGGACAAGCATCCACTAATAAAAAGCCATATTCTCACTTTATTAATCGCTTTTTCCAGTATTTTAGGAAGCCCAAGCGCTTAAAACAGAGAAGAAAAAATCAGCGATTTTAATCCTTGATTATCTGTATTTAGAAATAATCTTATACTGGATTTTTTCTAGAATTATATGTAAAAAGCGAGAAAATCAGTGCTAATGGAAAAATGGTTTTTTATCAATTGGCAAGCAATTTTTGTTCCTAGCATCAGCATCTTTGAGTTGATTATCCGTGGAACGCTTGTCTACTTAGCGCTATTTTCAGTGCTACGCCTGCTTCCTAGCCGACAACTCGGAACACTAGGAATAACTGATTTACTCGTCGTTGTCCTATTTGCTGAAGCGGCTCAAAATGCTATGGCAAGTAATTACACATCGATTACTGAAGGCGCTATCCTGGTAGGAACAGTGATTTTTTGGAGTTACTTGCTGAACTGGTTGGGCTACAAACTTCCCCAGTTCCAACGTTTCCTGAATCCGCCACCTCTGCTATTGATAAAAAATGGTCGGATGATTGAGCGCCATCTGCAACGAGAGTTAATTACAGATGATGAGTTGATGAGCAAGTTACGTCAGCAAGGTGTAGAATTTTTAGCTGATGTGAAGTTGGCATATATGGAATCTGACGGCAGGATTAGTATCATCACGTCAGATTCAAAAACTCCTTCCGTCCCTGAGCAAAAAATAGCGTTAAAAAACGATCTACATTAATTAGACTGTAAAATATGACGGTTGTATTCTGTGCCTAATTGTGATTGAGCGCTATACTTTGCCCGAAATGGCTAACCTCTGGAGTGAAGCCTATAAACTAAAAACTTGGCTGGAAGTCGAAATTGCTGTTTGTGAGGCTCAAGCTGAACTTGGTTACATTCCATCTGAAGCCGTTGAAGAAATTAAAGCCAAGGCAGATTTTGACCCAAAGCGGGTACTGGAAATTGAGGCTGTAGTCCGCCATGATGTCATTGCTTTCTTGACAAATGTCAATGAATATGTAGGTGATGCCGGACGCTATATTCACCTGGGTTTAACTAGTTCGGATGTTTTGGATACGGCTTTAGCACTGCAATTAGTTGCCAGCCTAGATATATTATTGCAGCGTCTGGAAGATTTGATTGAGGTAATTCGCCAAAAAGCACGGGAACATCGTCATACAGTGATGGCTGGCCGATCACATGGTATTCACGCTGAACCGATTACTTTTGGTTTCAAACTAGCTGGTTGGTTAGCAGAAGTGTTGCGACACCAAGAACGCCTGATAATACTCCGCCAAACCATTGCTGTGGGTAAAATTTCTGGTGCTGTGGGAACCTATGCCAATGTTGAACCCCGTATAGAAGCGATCGCTTGCCAGAAACTTGGACTCAAACCCGATATAGCCTCAACCCAAGTTATTTCCCGCGATCGCCACGCCGACTACGTGCAACAATTAGCTTTGGTAGCGGCATCCATCGAACGCTTTGCTGTAGAAATTCGCAATCTCCAAAAAACAGACATTTTGGAAGTTGAAGAATTTTTCGCCAAAGGTCAAAAAGGCTCCTCAGCCATGCCACACAAGCGCAACCCCATCCGTTCGGAACGACTGACGGGAATGGCGCGACTCGTCAGAAGTCATGCCGGTGCAGCTTTAGAAGACGTTGCTTTATGGCACGAGCGGGATATTTCCCACAGTTCTGTAGAACGGGTGATTTTGCCAGATGCTTGCACTTTGACACATTTTATGTTAATAGAAATAACCGACTTGGTGAAAAACCTCTTGGTCTATCCTGAGAACATGAAACGGAATCTCAACTGTTATGGCGGCGTTGTTTTCAGCCAAAAAGTGCTACTGGCTTTAATCGACAAGGGAAGCAACCGAGAAGAAGCTTATGCGATCGTCCAAGAAAGCGCACACGCTGCTTGGAACAAGCCAGAAGGCAACTTCCAGGACTTAATTAGCAAAGACCCACGTGTTACCCAAAAGTTGTCTCCAGCAGAACTAGAGGTTTGTTTTGACCCCCAGCAACATCTCCGGCATTTAGAAGAAGTTTACCAAAGATTAGGAATTTAGGATTAATTTGCTTGTAGTGAGCGCTTGAGCGCTTACTACTAACTTGTTAACCAAAAAATACGCAGATATTATCAAAAAATATATATAAAGATACCAACAACATTTAGTATTGCATTGCTAAAGAGTAAATGTTTAATGCTGGAATTATTCTTTGCACTGGGTAGTATAAATAACAGATATCTACTTATTTATTAGCGCTGCGAGTGCTTTGATGATTGAAATCCTAGCCACACTTTCTGCATCTGCGGCAGCAGGAATGAGAATAGGCATACCTTTGCTGATTATTGGACTATTGCAGGGTAGTAACTTGTGGTCACAAGTTCCAATTTTATCCCACATTTCTCCACCAATATTATTAGGCTGCCTCACCAGTTGGTCGTTAATTGAATTATTCGGCTCAAAAAAGCTATGGGGGCAAAGATCGCTCCAACTAGTTCAGTTATTCATGTCTCCCATCGCGGGCGCAATTATGGGGTTAGCAGTAGCTAACGCAACAGCAACGCCAAACTGGTTGATTGCCTTAATTGGGGGTTTGTTAGCTTTGGTACTCCAGCTAGTCCAAGTTGGTTGGTTCTATCGGTTACGTGGCTTACCATTGTGGGCAGTCTTTCTTCAAGATACCTTATGCGTTGCTCTAGTACTTTTTGCCTTTGGCGCTCCCTGGCAAGGAGGATTAATTGCTTTAATACTGCTTTGGTTTGCAGTTCGTAGTGCTAAACAGTGGTATGACTGGTATCGAGGGTGATTGGGGACTGGGGATGAGGGACTGGGGACTGGGTACTGGGGACTAGAGATTGGGGACTAGGGATTGGGGATTTTCTTCCCTTACCTCTCCTGCTCCCTCTCCGTCTTTCCTAGTACCCAGTACCAGTAGCCAATCCCCAGTCCCCAGTACCCAGTACCCAGTACCCAGTACCCAGTACCCAGTACCCAGTACCCAGTACCCAGTAACCTTTATTGCAAAATTCCAATCATGTGCAAAAAGCCGTGACCGGTAATCAACTCGATAATTAAGGCAATAAAACCGAGCATAGCAATCCGACCATTCCAAACTTCAGCGCTAGTTGTCAGACCCCATTCCCAACGCTCTTGAGGGTACATTTTCACCCTTTTTTTCATTTGGGCAGCTTGCGAAAGCTCTAAACTGGGGTTTTTCAGCGC
The DNA here is from genome assembly GCF_036917135.1 of Nostoc sp. Taxonomy (GTDB): domain Bacteria; phylum Cyanobacteriota; class Cyanobacteriia; order Cyanobacteriales; family Nostocaceae; genus Nostoc. The sequence goes on from NZ_JBALEA010000057.1 coordinate 13,928, forward strand.
ATCAATCACTAATTCGGCAAGGGCATTAATAAATACTGGATGGGTGTTGGGAGCAGGTACGCGGCGGAAGTTGTGAATTCCTGATTCTTCGGCTACTTCCCGATACTCAATATCAATTTCTTGTAGTGTCTCAATATGCTCTGAGACAAAACTGATTGGCACCACAACCAAATCTTTCACACCTTGTGCGCCTAGTTCTTTCAGGGCATCTTCAGTATAGGGTTGGAGCCATTCTACTGGACCAACACGACTTTGGTAAGCTAGGGTGTGAGCATTGGGTCGATTGAGGGTCTGCATAATCAGAGCAGTACATTCCTCAATTTCTTGCTGGTAAGGGTCGCCGGCTTCTTCAACGTAGCTTTTAGGAACGCCGTGAGCGCTGAAGAATATATGAACCTCATCGGGGTTAGGATACTGTCCAAGTTCCTGGGCTATGAGTTCCGCTATTGCTTGGAGGTAGCCTGGTTGTTTGTACCAAGAAGGAATGACAGTGTAATCAATAGGTTGAAGTTTTGGATTTTCTTGCCACAGCTTTTCTATCAGCCGAAAACTAGAGCCACTGGTACTGATGGAAAATTGGGGATATAGTGGTAGTATTACCAGGTGTTCGATATTATCTTGGGTAATCTGTGCGATCGCTTCTTCTGTATAGGGATGCCAATAACGCATTCCCACGTACATACTAGCTTCTTGCCCCAAATAAGCCAATTGTTCTTTTAAAGCTTCGCCTTGCGCTTCTGTAATCCGCCGCAGTGGAGAACCACCACCGATTTGCTTATAATTTTCTTGAGATGTTCTGGTTCGCCGCGTGGCAATAAACCAGGCTACGGGCTTTTGCAACCAGCGAAATGGTAGGCGAATAATTTCCGGATCGGAAAATAGATTGTACAAAAACAGCCCGACATCCTCTAGCTTATCGGGACCACCGAGATTGAGTAATAAGACGCCTACACGACCCATAGCAGTTACTTTCCCCCAATCTTTTCAGGTTTTTTACTAATGTTAACAATATATCTTTATTAAATATAAAGCTTAATAGCAAGGAAATATGCAATGGCAACAATTTTAAGGGATTGGAGTTACCGATATCAGTGGTTGTATGATGGTATCTCCCGTTTAGCAGCCTTAAGTGTAGGTGGTGAAGCCCGTTTTCGGCAACTTGCTTTACAAGGCTTAATAATTGACTCAGATACTCAAGTTTTAGATTTATGTTGCGGCAGTGGTCAAACGACAGAATTTTTGGTAAAGTCTTCACAAAATGTAACAGGATTAGATGCTTCACCCAAGTCTTTGCAACGGGCGCGGCAAAATGTACCATTAGCTTCTTATGTGGAAGCTTTTGCCGAAGATATGCCATTTGCAGATAATCTGTTTGATGTGGTGCATACAAGCGTTGCATTACACGAGATGCAGCCTCAGCAATTACGAAAAATTATTAATGAAGTTTATCGGGTGCTGAAGCCAGGAGGGGTATTTACACTGGTGGATTTTCACGCTCCGACAAATCCGATATTTTGGCCTGGGGTATCAGTATTTTTGTTGTTGTTTGAGACAGAAACAGCTTGGGAATTGTTGAAAACTGATTTGGCTAAGTTGTTAAGTGAGACTGGGTTTGAAGTGGTTAAGCCAACTTTATATGCAGGTGGTAGTTTGCAAGTGATACAGGCGAAGAAGTGAAGGATAATTTGGGGAGCATCTCAGTTTTGCAAATGTACCCTAAATCTACCCCCCTTAGTCCCCCTTTATAAAGGGGGGAAACCAGAAATCTAGTTCCCTCACGCCACTTATAAAGGTGTTTGGCTAGAAGCTGCCTTATAAAGGGGGGAAACCAGAAATCTAGTTCCCTCACACCACTTGCTACAACGGGGGGAACCCCCGCAACGCAGTGGCTCCCCAATATATCGGGGAGGGTTAGGGTGGGGTAAAACTTACGCCGAAACTGTGCAAGTGGTAATTGTTATATTGAAATAATAGCTGTTTGCAATGGAGTGAAGTACAGACTCTCGTAGGGATACAAGTATGCTGTGTCCTTATCTGTACACCTAATTCTAATGAAAAATACTAGAAGAAATGAAATTTTGAGGTTGATAGATATGACACAGGAATTAATAGACCTCAGAACTTGTATCCAGGAAGGACGTTATGCAGATGCCTTAGCAATTGTAGATGAATTAGAAGGCATGAGTAAACAAGCTATTCTGCGAAATATCCAAGCTTATTTAAAGATTCTGCTGATTCATTTGATTAAGAACCAAGTAGAACAACGATTAACTGGTTCATGGGCAAATTCTATTCGTAATTCCATCCGAGAAATTAAAAAGCTGAATATCAAAGATAATAAAACCTCTTATTATATTAATTTAGGCGAATGGCAAAATTTGATAGAAGAGGAAGTGATTGAAGATGCGATCGCAGATGCGAGTGAGGAAGCGATGAACGGCAAATTTACTCGCTCTCAGTTGTCGGCGATGCTAGATAAAAACCAGATTTTAACTACAGCAAGTAGTTTACTAGCTTTAACATATACTTATTCGCCAAAGGAATTACCAGCGATTATGGATGATTATCTTAGTCAGTTAGCTGGTGGAGAAGATTGGATAAATCGAGAAAAATAAAGCGATGGCTCAGAGACTTCCAAGTCTATTTTGCTATTTTAAATTTATAAGTAAAATACAATTTTACTTGAAGTTTGTCAATTGCCTAAAATAAAATATTTAGACAGTTTAAGGAGAAATTAAATAATTCGTAATTAAGTTTTGTAACGGTTTTAAATCCTGTGAAAAACTACTTTTAGATAGCGATCGCTCTTTCTCTACAGGCGAAAACTTAGGTAGCAAACAAAGCCAATATTGCAGTAAACTGATTGGTAAACCGTAGTATTCGCATTATAGTACTGTACGGATAAGCAACAATCAAGTCTTCGTCAATTTAAGGTAGAGATGATGCAAGAAGTAACTCGCCGCAAATTTATTGCAACAGCCAGTCTAGCGACGGGTTTTGCCCTCGCAGTACAACCAATTTCTGCCGAAGCGATCACCACCGATGCTAAGGGGTTAGTAGCTGGTGCGGTGAAAATTCCCGTCAAAGATGGCGAAATCCCTGCTTACAGAGCCGCACCTGCTCGTGGTGAGAACTTCCCCATCGTCCTGGTAATTCAAGAAATCTTTGGTGTACATGAGCATATTCAGGATATCACTCGTCGCTTTGCCCACTTGGGGTATTTAGCGATCGCACCCGAATTATTCATCCGTCAAGGCGATGTCTCAAAGTTAAGTAGCATAGACGAAATTCGCCCAATTGTTGCCAAAGTTCCTGATGCCCAGGTGTTATCTGATCTTGATGCTACAGTAAACTGGGCAAAGAAATCAGCTAAGGGTAATGGCAATAAGTTAGGAATTACAGGCTTTTGTTGGGGCGGTCGCATTACCTGGTTATATGCAGCACACAATCCCCACGTTAAAGCAGGTGTAGCCTGGTACGGGCGACTCGTGGGCGATGCTACCGAACTTCAGCCGAAGTATCCCATCGATATTGCATCAGCGCTGACAGTCCCGATTCTCGGACTCTATGGTGGCAAAGATACGGGGATTCCCGTAGATACAGTAGAACAGATGCGCGTAGGCTTAAAGTCCAGCAGCAGCAAATCTGAAATCATCGTCTACCCCGATGCACCCCACGCATTTTTTGCCGATTATCGCCCCTCCTACCGCGAAAAAGAAGCCAAAGAAGGTTGGAAACGTCTTTTGGCATGGTTTAAGCAGCATGGCGTGTAGTATGGGATGAGGCAAATACAGACCTAACCCCCAGCCCCTTCCCTACAAGGGAAGGGGAGTAAAATTCAAAACCTCTTTTCCTTTCTCTGTGTTCTCTGTGCCTCTGTGGTTCGTTTATTTGGATAATTTATTTCTTGGAAGTCCCATATATGCCAATACAGTTCAGTTAAGGCGAAAACTCTTTATCAAAGTCAATTTTTTTAACGAACCGCAGAGGCACAGAGGAAACAGAGAGAAGAAAAAAATGCTTAACTGAACCGTATTGCCATATATGCAAAACATAGAAAAGCCCCCCATAACGGGAGGCTGAAAATTTAGCGGAGAAAACTTGTGAGACTACGCCGTAATCACAGCGATCGCTCCTCCGAATGCTGAGAAAATCGCGGAGACGAATGCTGTGGCAAAGAGCCACCAAGCGGCTGTAGCTGCGGCTTTGCGGGTTTCTTCTGCTTGCCGTTGTGCCTGAATTTTCACCTCTTCTAGGCGGCGTTGGGCTTCGTGCTGTATGCGTTCTGCACGTTGCAATACTGTGTTGCGTGCCCGTTCAATTTGGTCGATGATCCGGTTGGCATCTTCCTCGGAGATGTCCTCACGAGAACTCATAATTGCCACTAGGGTATCACGATCAAAAGAGGAGAGGCGATCGCGTAGGGCATCAAACCCCGCCTGGGGATCGTCAAAAAATGTGCGAACATCACGCTTGATGTTGTCATAGTTGAGTTCTGGGCGATCCAGGGAGTTGAGATAGTTACGGATGCGGGCAAAAACCCCGTCAATTGCATCTTGAATGCCTCGTTGGATGCTCCGTACTTGTTCGACAAATTGATCCCTTACGGATACCATGTTATCGGCAATCCGCGCCGCTTCTTCATCAGAAATATCTTCCCGAATTTTCAGCAGGGCGATGATCGTAGAACGATCAAAATGGGAAAGGCGATCGCTAAAACTTTCTACGCCCACTCGCGGATCGTGCAACAATAATTGCAAGTCGCGTTTGATACCTTCGGGATTTAGTTCTTCCTTACCAGTTTGGCGCAAATACTCTTCTAGATAACCTTTAAATGTTTCCATTCTTTGCTGGGTACGGCTAGCTAGGCGACGAGGCGCACGTACAAAGTTACGAATGGAAGTTTGGGTGGAATCAATGATTTCATTGACTTGTTGTTCACTCAAGTCTTGACGTTGACTGAGTAATTTCACCAGTGTATCCCTGTCTACCTGGGACAACCGACGGCGCAGTGCGACGGCTCCCTCTTGGGGATTTTCAAACAATTTGGTCAAATCTCGTTGAATACCTTCTGGATTCAGTTCTTGTTTCCCAGTATTCCGCAGATAATCTGCGATCGTGGTGGTAACAGAGTCATATTGCTCTTTAGCTTTATCCACTACAGCTTGGGGTGTGTGGCGAATATTATGCCATGACTCCTCAGTAGCATTGATGATTTGATTAACTTGGTCTTCACTCAAATCTTCGCGCTGACTCAACAATTGCACCAAGGTATCACGGTCAAAGCGAGATAACCGCGCCCGAATTGAGCTAATTCCAGCTTGGGGATCTTCCAGTAACTTTTTGAAGTCGGCGCGGATGGCATCAGGATTCAATTCTGATTTTCCGGTGTTACGCAGATATGATTCTACATTCAACCACAGGGTTTCTGCTTGATATTGTGCTTGTTCAGCTAGTCCTTTGGATTCTACCAAGACGCGATCGCGTTGTTTTTCCAATTCGTCGAGAATGCTGTCTACTTCATATAGCTGGACATCATTACGTTGCAGCAATATCTCCCGAATTTCCTGACGTTCAATGTGCGCCAATCGCAATGTCAGGGTTTCATAATCTGCGTCTGAGTCTTGCAACAGTGGTTTAAAATTCTTCTCAATGCCTTCGGCTGTCAAATCTGCCTTGGAAGTCACCAGCAAATAACTTTCTACAGCGCGTTGCAAGTCTTGGACTATCTCTCTTTCTTCGATCGCTCTCACTGTCACCAGCACTTCTTGGCGGACAAGTTCTAGCTGATTTGCAATGCGCTCAATTTGACCTTGAGTAAGCAATCCTCGTTGTTGCAAAATTTTGGCGAAATCATTGCGGGATAGGCGTTCTAGTTCCCTGCGGACGATTCCAGGGTCGGCGGCTGGGTCGTAGATGACATCATGAAATTCATCGGCAATTTTTTCTGTACTCAGTTGCCAAGCATAAGTATTGTACAGGTAGTTTTCCACATCAGCCCGAATTGGACTATAGGGTTGTGATGGTGTTGGCAACCCTAGCTTATCTGCTTGTTCGGTGACTTTATCTTTAGCGGTGGTGAGACTACCCAAGATTTTTTCCACATCCAAATCAGACAAATCTGTGCGTCCCAACACAATGCCGGTTAAGGCAGATAATCCCTGCTGGAGTGTACTTTGAATTGGCCCGGTAGCTGGCTTTTGGTCAGAACCTTTAGAATCACGCTTTTCTGCTAATAACCGCTCCAGCTTGGCGTTGAGTTCATCTGTTTTGTTTTGTCCGGGTGGGAGTGATTTGAGATAATCCATTAACTCACCCAAACGATCTTCCGTGGGTGGTTGTTGACTTACTACTTGCTGCCAAACTTTATACAAGGTATCAGCAATGCGGGTAACGTCTTTTTTGGAAAGATCGGTACGACTGCTGACTAACTCGATGAACTTCTGGCGATCGATGTTGCGGATATCTGGAGTCCCAGCGATCGCTTTTAATTGCGGATCGTTGAGTAAATTTTCAAAATCACTCCGAATTTTCGACACATCTAACTCTGGAGGACGGATTTTTTCTAAGTAATCTTCAATGTTCTCCCGGATACTCCCAGGGTCGATGGCGCTTCCTAGTTCTCGACGGATAGCGGCGGCGGCGGCTTCAGCTGTGGCGACTACTTGGTTATTGACAGCTTTCGCGCCGAGGGCGGCGGTAGCAGTCCCCATAATCGCCTGAAAGCCGGATGTTGCCGTATTGACGACTGAGCCAACTAAGGAGCCGACTGTGGTGGAACTTACCCAAACGAGGAGCAAAAAGTAAGCACCCCAAATCACCAAACCGAGAATTGCTCCTTTCCCTGGATCTGAAAATAACAGGCTTAATTTTACTGCGAGGAAAGTGGCGATTAAAAGTGCGATCGTCACCGTGACTAATGTCCAAATTCCTACTGCTGTGCCGATTTTGCGAATCGTACCGCCGAAACTTTCGACTTCCCCATTATCTGAATTCGAGTCAGATGAATGCCCCAGATAGGAAATACCGGCTGCAAGGGAGAGATTAGTTAGAACTAATTGGAAAGCAAAGGCTAGAATCACACCGGAGATTAAAGCCACAAAAAAGCGCGGCCCGGAAGTGAGAACCGATGCCTGTGCTGGTGTGATGTTTGAGGCATCTACTTGAGTCTGTGCCACCCACAATAGGGGTTTGTATAGTCCCAGCATGATTTCCGTACTTTGGAACATTGGATTTCCTTCTACTAAGTTTAAATTTGGGGGAATTAAGAATTTCTTGAGAAGCAACTCTTAGTATTTATGTTTTTACCTATGGCAATACCTAACCGTTTAGATCAGAATCGTAGAATTTACCTGTTTAAAGCATCTCTCCAAAGGCTGAAACCCTGATATGCGGAAGATATAACTTTTACTATCTTTTGGTGAAAAGCTTAATTAAATTGATACTTAAGATTAAGTCTGTACCCTTTATTTTTAATTTTTAATTGCTTGTTTATAGCGATTTATCAAAACTTAATTTCATATAGGAATCCTATTTTATTTTCGGGAGCATCCCAATTTTGCCAAAAGGCATAAGACTAGCAGAAAAACCCTGTACCAACCTCTTTCCTTGGCGGTTCGTTATTTCATTATTGGCCTAAGCCAAAATCCCGGATAAAAATAAACTTGCACATTTGGGATGCTCCCCAATACGGTTCAGTTACAGCAGTTTTCATGTATTTGAACCACATCTGTCGTAAGGGCACAGCATTGCTGTGCCCCTACCGCGTGGTCTATTTACCTGAAAATAGCTGTAAGCATTTTTTTCTTCTCTCTGTTCCCTCTGTGCCTCTGCGGTACCCTGCGGGAAGCCGTTCGCGTAGCGTCTCGTAGAGAAGCGTCTACGTTAAAAAATTTGACTTTGATAAAGAGTTTTAGCCTTAACTGAACCGTATTGGGATGCTCCCTTATTTTCTCTTTACCGAGAGGCTTAGATCCCCGACTTCTTGAAGAAGTCGGGGATCTTTTTGTTCATAGCTCATTTAGGTTAGTGGCTAAAAAAGCCACCTAGTTTTAGGTGACTGAATCTATGATCAAAATTTGACAAAAATTACTGAAATTTTAAACAGCGATTATTCATCAATACAACTGGGAATACCCAAAACGGCACAGGGGAAATTAGAACCTAGTGCTTCAATCATCGGATGATTGACAGAGTTGCAACCTAAAAATAGGATATCGGCAGATTCTAATGCAACAACTTTGTGAAGTTCTGTGGAAATGCAGCCAAACCGCAAATGAGATTTGAAAGAACCCTGCCATTCTTCAGCCAGACTTCGGGCTTGCCAGAGAATTCTATCTGCTTGTTGTAGGGGAGTTACCACAGTCTGCAATTTGGGTTGAGTTAATACCAGTGTGACAGACTTTGATACTTCACTAACCTGACATTCTAATGGCGGCTGTTGTTGTGGAAAGCTCAAGATATTTGGATACTGACTGCTTTGATTATCTTCTAGCACATAAACGGCTTGAACTGTAACTTGGGCATTAGTAGCTAAACGGGTTTGATGGGCAATCCAGAAAGCAATATCTAATGCCGTATGACTGTTAGGAGATGCGTTGTATGCAACAATTAAGTTAACTGCTTTTGAGCTTTGAGGTTTTTTAGAAAAAGGTTTTTTTGGTTCTGGCAGCAGTACCATTTGGTCAATTAAGTCATTTCGACCTGTGGCACTTTGCAGACGTGCTAACATTGGTTTGATTTGCACAGCTTTACTTCTCCCAATTAAATGAGTTAGCAATGAGAAGCTGGGGGACAAATTTTAGATTTTGGACTTCGGCTTACCTTGGCTCCGGCTCCATCGAGCGAAGTCGAGATGCTCGGCACAAGTCGCTCAGTCGAAGGATTTTGGATTTTAGATTGAGTGACGATAACCAAAATCTCAAATCTTAAATCGGTCAAGGAAACCCCAATAATAACTGTATTACAGCCAAAATCTTGGGGGTTCCTTCCATTGCCTACGGAGTTAGCTGACGGGCTAAGACTGGAAGGTGTCTCTCGTAAGATTAGCCCCAAACATTGGTTCCTCCGTTCCAAATCCAGCTTTCATGAATTTGAATTAGGCTACCCACTAAAAAAAATGATAATCTAATTTACTCGTCTTGGGCAAAATATCGGTCAAGGAAATTCAGGGCGTGGTTGCGGAGTTCAAAATATTCTTTTGAATTTCGCATGGCGGCGCGATCGCGTGGATGCTCAAAAGGAACTTCTAAAATCTCTCCTATACTAGCAGATGGGCCATTGGTCATCAAGACGATGCGATCGGACATATAAATCGCTTCATCTACATCGTGGGTAATCATCATCACTGCTTGACGATTATTTTCCCAAATATCCAATACCTGGCGCTGCAATTTACCGCGAGTTAGCGCATCTAATGCCCCAAAAGGTTCATCCATCAGCAACATTTTCGGACGAATTGCTAAAGCTCTGGCAATACCTACTCGTTGTTTCATCCCTCCAGAAATTTCATCAGGATATTTGTCAGCCGCCGCCGTCAAGTTTACCATTGCTAAGTGTTGATTGACAATGCTAATTTTCTCAGCCTTATTAGCATTTTTTAGCACTTCATCCACAGCTAAACGGATATTTTCTCGCGCTGTTAACCAAGGTAACAGCGAATAGTTTTGAAATACCATCATCCTTTCGGCTCCCGGCTGACGAATTTCTTTTCCATCTAGCCTGACTGAGCCGGAAGTAGCTTTTTCTAAACCAGCTACTATCTTTAGTAGGGTTGATTTCCCACAACCTGAGTGACCAATTACAGAAATATATTCATCTTCACCAATGGTGAGATTAACCCCATCTAAAACGACAAAGTTATCTTTATCAGGTGTCGGATAAGACTTGACTAAATTTTCAATTTCTAAAAATCCGGTGCGGGGCAGAACTTCGGTCTGGGTATTAATTGGTAATGAGGTATATTCCATCATCAAATGCTCCGCAAATAATTAAGGCATCAATCAATATTTGAACTTAGGATTTAAGACATGAAAAAGCGAGTCGGTGCGTTAGCCCTGATGGGAAAACTATTCAGATAGCCTACCGGATCGCTAGGGTCGAAGCCTTTCTTATCTATAAATACTTCTGGTGGTTCGACCTTGTAATCATCCTTAGGACATTGGATGCCCATTTCTGATGCTATCTGCCGATATAAATCTGTTCTCCACCCTTGTTCTGCTACTTTCTCGGCATTTTTGGGGAATTTATGAATTTGTCCCCAACGCGCTGCTTGTGTCATTAACCAGATACTTCTCGATCTCCATAAAAATGTTGAGTGTTCTCCTGGCTGTTGGGGAATGTTGTTAGGGATATCGAAGAAAATTGTGGTGTCAGCAGCTTTGATGGTGCGATCTTTGCCGTCAAAGCCGCCATAGTTGTAGTTACCGAGAATTCCCGGACTTGTAAACTTTGCAATTGGGGCATCTTTCTTTTTTGGTCTAGCACCTGTAAAAGAACGCTCTGTAAGCAGTTCGGCTACTTCTTGGCGATTTTCTACTTTGCTGCAATATTGACAAGCTTCAATCATTGCTTTGACTAGAGAACGATAGGTTTTGGGATATTTGTTGATGAAAGATTCCATCACTCCCAAGAGTCGATCTGGATGTCCCAACCAGACTTCTTTACCTTGGGCGAAGGTAAAGCCGATGTTTTCGTTACCTGTTATTGCTCGTGTATTCCAAGGTTCTGCAACCATGTAAGCTTGCATTGCACCAATCCGCACGTTTGTCACCATTTGGGGTGGCGGAACAATAATGATCCGAAACTCCTTAAGCGGATCAACACCTGCGGCGGCGGACACATAACGGACAAAGTATTCGTAAATGGCGGAACTGAGAACAACCGCCCAAACTTTGCCTTCTGGCGGCTGCTTGTCAAAGTAGCCTCGGAAATCGCGCCCAAAGGCTTCTAAAGCACCATCGCCATATTTTTCTTGATACTCATACCACGGACGTAGCCCAAAATCCCACATGGCTTTGTTCATGGTCATGGCATTACCGTGGCGGTGGATGGTCATGGCTGCACACAAGGGGGCGTGGCGTGCGCCTTCGGCACCAATTCTGGCGTTGGTGACGGCACCGGATACTACGGGTGAAGCATCTAGACGACCAAATATTAAACCGTCGCGGGAGGTGGCCCAACTAGCTTCGCGGTTGAGTGTGACGTTTAAACCGTATTTGCGGAAGAAGCCTTTTTTCCAGGCGATCGCAAATGGCGCACAATCATTAACGGGAACGTAACCAACGGTAATATCTGATTTTTCTAAATCTTGGGATCTAATTACTGGTTGTACAGCTAAGGCTTCTTCAGTTAGTCCTTTGGCGGATCGATCTCCTGAAATCGCACAAGAGGACAACGCTATGCCTGTTGTGGATGCTCCTATTCCTTTGATAAAATCTCGTCGAGTCCAGTTATTATCACCCATTTTTGTTGCTCCATTGGTGATTAATTACTCCTGCTTCCGGTGCAGAGTCTGATTAAATCTTGCTGTTTTGATAGCAGCCAAATTTTGTTAGTTGGAAGTTTTAGGGCGATGGGTGACTAATTCTTGGATTTTGCCCACGGCGTAATCTAGAATTAACCCAGTTAAGCCAATTACAAACACAGCTAAAAACACTGAACTCAGGTTTAAACGACTCCATTCATCCCAAACAAAAAAGCCGATACCAATACCGCCGGTGAGCATTTCTACGGCAACGATTACTAGCCAAGCTATGCCTAAACTAATTCGTAAACCTGTAAAAATATACGGTAAACTTGCAGGCCAAATGATTTTTGTAATTCGTCTCCAACGTGGCATTTCCAGCACTCGTGCCACATCTAAATAATCTTGGGGAACGCTAGAAACTCCTAATGCGGTATTAATAATTGTCGGCCATAAGGAGGTAATAAAAATCACAAAAATGGCGGAAGGTTCTGCTAAATTGAAAATTGCTAAGGCGATGGGTAGCCAAGCTAGGGGCGATACAGGTTTAAAAATTTGAATGATCGGATTGAGCGCTAGCATTGCCGATCTAGACATCCCAATGAGAAACCCCAGAGGAATCGCTACTACCGCCCCTAGTAAAAACCCCAGTAATACCCGGCGCAGACTTGCGATCAACAACCAACCAATTCCTAAATTGCCTGGGCCTCTTTGGTAGAAGGGATTTAAGATATAGTCTAGATTAGCAATGAGCGCTTCTGGTGGGGTGGGCATCAATTCATGGTTGGCAAGTGCAATAATCCACCACAACACAATTATTCCCAAGAAGCCCAATACAGGTAGAATGAAGACATCTCTAAGGATGACAGGTTTTGCCTTTTTCCAAGTGGCTTGCCCAGCGATCGCTGCGATCGCTGCTAAATTTAGTTGAAATATCATTTAAAACCTCAACAGATTTAAGTGCAGGTACAAAAAACTTGAGCAGTACCAGCCTTGGACAAGACTTAGCAATTCACTGTCAAAGTACAACTGTCCCAAAGCTGACCGCATCTTTATGTAAACATTCCCTTTGGGAAAAGCAGCCCAATTCGTGCTGTTTCTTCTGGTATTACCCATAGTTGCGTTGGATGGAGTGTCATAATTTTTGCCTCAACCTGCTACTTCTTTTCTGCCCACTCTCACGATCATTTCAATAACTGCACACTGTTCTCAAACTTAATTGACCATCTAGTTGTGGGTGTGACCCCTGACTAATTCCCCAAAACACCATAAATTTAGGGTATAAATTTAGGGTATTTAATTAAGGATACCGTATTTCTTGACGGCAGTTGCTACAAGTCTGGAAACCCGACGCCAGCCAGTAGCTTATGGGGGAAACCACCCTAGGTGCAACAAGAGTGGCGCCCCTTAAAAAGAGGGATTTTGATCCGGTTCCCCCCTTTTTCAGCTACGGTGTACACACATCTCTGTACAAAACCAAAATCGTCGTAGATCCCCCTAAATTCCCCGATAAATTGGGGGACTTTGATTCTAGTCCCTCCCTTTTTTAAGGGGAGCCAGCGCGGTCTTGGGGTCTCCCCAAGTAGAGCGACTGGCGTGGGTTAGGGGGGATCTAAAGCTGTGGGGCAACTTTAAAAGACTTGTGTGTACACCGTAGCCTTTTTAAAACATCCTCTTAGGTCGCTGTTAAAAAAGTGGCAGAGGGCAAAAAATATATTTTCTTCCTCCTGCCCTCTCCCTTTCTTCGGTAATTATTCTTTATTAATTATTTTTAATATTTTAATTATCTGCTTAACAGTCTTAACTGTCTACTTAAGTGTCTTAACAGTCTTAACTGTCTACTCAAGTGATTTAAATGCCCACTTAAATATTTACTTAACTGTCTTATCCGCTATTGCATTTTCTTCATAAAGCTGAGATTATTTGAAAGATAAGTTAAGCACGTTGGTTCTAAAAAAGCTAGCTTCTTTTTTAATCGAAAAATTAACTTTTGGTTATAACAAATAGATTAATACATTTATATCTATTGCATTTATTAATTACGAATTATCTTATTTGGAGATTAAAACCTCGTGACAAACCAGGTATATAGCCAATCAGTTCTGACATTTGATGGTCAAAATGATTACATAGATTTTGGCAAAAATGATTTTGCTGGTGTTTTTGCCCAGGGAAGTTCAGCCTTTACAATTTCAGGATGGGTGAATCCTCATAAACTAACAAATAAAGCCAGTACTTATGGCACGCGCAATGTTTTTTTCGCGCGTTCTTCAGATCGATATAGTGATAATTTTGAGTTCGGCATTAGTGAATCAGGGAGCCTAGATGTATACATTGATGAAACTGTTGAAAAGAAAATTAAAAGTTTTGGCAATGGAGAATTAACTGTCGGACAATGGCACTTCTTTGCCATTGTTTTTAATAAAGGTCAAGTGAGTATATATCTTGATGACCATGAGTATTTTGGTTATTTTACAGGTGACTCTTTAAACAAAGCAACTAGTTCTGTGACTCTGGGCGCGACTTTACACAACAACATATATTTCACAGGTCAATTAGCTAACATTAGCATCTGGAATTACCCCTGTCCCCCAGTGGAAATCCAGAGCCATCGCTATCAGCCTCTAGTGGGAAATGAACAAGGATTAGTCGCTTACTGGGCATTAAACGAAGGACAAGGAACAACTGTAAAAGACCAGACTGTAAATGGCCATGATGGAAACTTGCGTGGCAATCCTAATTGGGATTTAGCACAAATTCCATTTGGAATTACACAATCATCGAACGACAGTGAGAGACAAGATCGGGCAGCGAGTAGTTCTGAGAATGGAGATTCTACGGAAACTTTGGTGCTGGTGGAAGAGAGTCAGTTGATTCCAGAAGTTCTCCCCGTTGAAGTAATTGCTGTCAGTGAAGCCGAGTTGCAGCAAATATCTGTTGAGGTTCCCCCAATTGTAGAAACTGGCATCCCAACCCAGACGAAAACTGTGGTAGGAGTAGCGAGGGACGAGCGTCACCCAAAGACAAAAAAAGGGACAACAAGACAGAGCGAAAAAGCTGCGAACATTCAAACTACCCAACCAAAAGAGGAGAAATCTGAAACAGCCAAAATTAGCCAAAGTCAAGTTGCAGTCAATACCCAAGAGCAAACATTAACTCAGGAGCGATCGCAAAAAACTATGAATACTAAAGCCAATCCCAAATATAAAATACTTGCCATTGATGGAGGCGGTATTCGAGGCATTATCCCAGCCATGATATTAGCAGAAATTGAAAAGCGGACACAAAAGCAGATTTTTAGTTTGTTCGATTTAATTTCTGGCACTTCCAGTGGTGGAATTCTAGCACTCGGATTAACCAAACCCCGATTAAATTTAGACTTAGACGCAACTGATAGTTCGCCCGTCGCCCAATACAGCGCTGACAATCTCCTCCAAATATATCTTGAGTATGGGGCTGAGATATTTTACGAGCCATTCTGGGAACAAATACTTGGTCAACTAGAGGATATATTCGTCCAACCAAAATATTCTTCTGAAGGCAGAGAAGAAATTATCAGGCAATATTTTGGCGACACTCCTCTAGAAAATAATCTCAAAGAAGTTTTCGTAACTAGCTACGACATCGAGCAGCGAATTCCCATATTCTTTACTAACAAACTCGAAAAGCAACAGACAGAATCGAAAAGGTTTCGCAAGTTATGCTCAGGTTTTACCCTCACAGATGCGGCATTGGCAACTAGTGCAACTCCGACTTATTTTGCTCCCTATCGCGTTGGTAGCTCCCATAATACCAACGGCTTCTATACTTTAGTCGATGGCGGAGTAGTCGCTAATAATCCAGCTAATTTGGCTATTTTAGAAGCGCAAATTAGTAGGCAAGAAAACCAACAAGTTCTGAATATAGAGGATATCTTAGTAGTATCCTTGGGTGCCGGTTCCCTAACTAGTGTCTACCCTTATGAAGAAGTTAAAAAATGGGGGCTATTGCAATGGGCAAAACCTCTGTTAGATATTGTGCTTGACGGTGGCAGTGAAGTAGTAGCTGGACAATTAGAACGGTTGTTTGAGGCTAATAATAAAGGTAATAAAAGTTCTTATTATCGATTTCAAACATTCTTAAAAAGTGAACTCGAAACCATAGATAATGCCAAGCCAGAAAATGTCCGGCAGTTACAAGCTTTAGCTAACACACTGATTCAAGAAAAAAGTCAAGAAATCGATGAATTGTGTAGTATTTTATCAACCTAAATCTGAGAGGATGTTTGAAAAGTGTTTTGCGGTTACTTTAGGTACTTTTAGATCCCCCCTAACCCCCCTTAAAAAGGGGGGAACCGGAATCAAAGTCCCCCTTTTTAAGGGGGATTTAGGGGGATCTAAAACTTTTGATACCGACAATAAGACTTTTCAAATATCCTTTGAGCTTTTCTTAATCAGAACGGAGTGGAGCCAGTAATTTTCAATAGGTCGAAATGGGGTCTTTAAGTAAGGCATCTTATCGGATCGTCGCCATTCCTGGGGAAGGGATTGGGCTAGAAGTTGTGGAAGCTTCCTTAAAAATTCTGCAACACGTCGCTAAAATTGAAGGGTTTACTTTGCAGGTAGACTATGGCTGGCTTGGTCCAACTGCCTTTGAGCAACTGGGTAGTTATTTCCCTCAAGCCACCGTCGAACTGTGCGATGGAGCCGATGGAATTGTATTTGGTGCGGTTACTCAAGGCGGACTGCTAGAACTCCGAAAACACTTCGACTTTTTTTGCAATCTTCGTCCAATCCGTAGCTTTAAAAGTCTCCTGCATAAATCTAGCCTTCGACCAGAGAAAATTCAAGGACTCGATATTCTCATCGTTCGAGAACTAGTTAGTGGGATTTATTTTGGACCATCTGGACGATGCTCAGACGATCAAGGAGCTTATGGGTATCATACGATGCGCTATTACGATGAAGAGATTCGTCGAATTGCTCGCAAAGCCTTAGAGCAAGCCCAAGCCCGCCGGGGGTTACTCACCGTAGCCCACAAAGAAAACGCCTTGCCTCATTTGCCTTGGACTCGTTTAGTTCAAGAAGAAGCTACACAGTTTTCTGGGGTTGTGGTTGAAGCCATACTCGTAGATAACTTAGCTATGCTTATGGTTCTCAATCCCCAGAGGTTTGATGTAATTTTGGCGGGGAATCTATTTGGAGATATTCTGAGCGATATTGGCGGTGCATTAGTTGGCTCAATTGGCTTGTTAGGATCAGCGAGTCTTAATGCTAATGGATTTGGGCTGTACGAAGGGATTCACGGTACAGCCCCAGACATTGCAGGTTTAGGAATTGCTAATCCTCTTGGCACCCTTGGAGCCTGTATTTTAATGCTTCAACAATGGGGAGAAATACAGGCTGCCCAACGGATGATTGGAGCGCAAGACCGAATTTTAGCTCAGGGATACCGAACAGCTGATTTGTTTACCGAAGGAGAAGAAATTTTAGTTAACACTGCAACCTTAGTTGACCTTTTCCTTGAAGAACTTTCAGTTGTGGAATATTGTCAATTAGGAGTGCTTCATGAGTCACAGAAATAACATTTTGCATCTGGGAGATGATATCAATACCGATGATATTATTCCGGCAAATCGGGCGACAAGAGATGACCCTGATAACTTAAAACACTATGCTTTAGAACATATTATTGGTGCAGGTGAACTGTTAAAATACAATGTGATTGAAGCAGGAGAAAATTTCGGCTGTGGTTCCAGTCGAGAAATTGCCCCCATTGCCCTCCAAGCGGCTGGAATTGAAAAGATTCGGGCGCGATCGTTTGCGGAGATTTTTTATCGTAATAGCATCAATATTGGACTGTCCCTAGAAATTTTGGGGGAAAAACAGGAGAATCCTGTAGTTGATGCGATCGCAGCCGCCGGTGGGCTAATGTCTTTTAATCAGCTGCGTCGTCAGGGACAGATTACCATTCCTCCCAGCCTGACCCCAACCCGACCGATGACTTTAGTCGAAAAACTCTTGGCCAAAGCCTCCGGCAATTCCTACGTCCAGCCGGGAGAAGTGGTTTTTGCCCAGGTCGATTTAGCATTATCACATGATGCTGTGGCCGCGCCTGTGGCGAAGACATTTTATCAAGAGTATGGAGAAGGTGCAAAGTTATGGGACTCTCAAAAGCTGGTTTTAGTAGCAGATCACTTTATCCAAGTCAACGACATCCGTGCTGATGACAAAGCTCATGTCATGTATGAACAGATGGTTGAGTTTGCTAAAGTTCAAGGATGCCACTTATTTGATGTGGTTTCCCCAGGGGAAGCAGCAGGCATCTGTCACGTTTTACTCCCAGAAAAAGGCTTTATCCGACCAGGAATGGTGATTGCTGGTACAGATTCCCATACCTGCACCTACGGGGCATTGGGAGCCTTTTCCACGGGGGTAGGAACCACCGATATGGCTAATATTTATGCTACTGGAGATATGTGGATTCGTGTTCCTCCAACTCTAGTATTTGAGTTGTCTGGAACCTTGCCAGCTAAAATCAGTGCCAAAGATATTATCCTATTTATCCTGGGAAAAATCGGCTGTGCTGGTGCTAGCAGTAAGGTAATGGAGTTTAGAGGGTCAATCCTTGCACAACTGCCCTTTGATGAACGGTTGACTTTAGCCAATATGTCTGTAGAGTGTGGTGCAATCTGTGGCTTGATTGTTCCTGATGAAGTGACCCGTGACTATTTAAAAAACCGAGTTTCCCAAGAATTTGCAGAGATATTCGGCGATGCTGATGCTGAGTACGAAATGATTTATCAATTTGACCTCAGTGATTTAGAAGCGCAAGTCGCACGTCCCCCGAAACCGGATCAAGTAGTTGCCATTAGTCAATTAGAAGACATTCCAATTACTAAAGCTTTTATTGGCTCTTGTACTGGGGGTAAACTCTACGACTTGGCTCAGGCAGCCGAAGTTTTGCACGGTCGCCACCTGGCAGACGGTGTAAACTTATTTATTGTACCTGCAACTATTGAAATCCGAGAACAAGCCCAAGAGTTAGGCTATCTCGACATTTTTGAACAAGCAGGGGCACAGATTCTCAAGACAGGTTGTGGGGCTTGTATCAATTCTGGACTTGGGGTTTTGGCAAAAGAAGAAACAGGGATTTATGCAACCAATCGCAATTTTAAAGGACGCAGTGGCGATCCAACGGGCAAAAATTATTTGGCCTCACCAAGAACAGTGGCTATATCTGCTGTAAATGGAAAAATTAGCGATCGCTTTGATTGAATTGAGCATTGGGGATTGGAACCCCAACCAAATCTAATTATCATATCGGGGTAAATAGATATCGAACTCAAAAAATATTAACCCAATCTGAGCGCGAATGACTCTTATTTAGTTTAGTCTAGTTTTGAGATCGGTTTCTTTATTTACAAAGACTCCATTCTCGTACCTTTAGTAATGTTTTAACCAACAAAGGATTTTAGGTAATTCAAATGGACGAAATCGTTAAGAAACTTGCTGGTCTAGGTCTTCCTGGCGTAATTCTCGTGATTCTAACAGTCATGTCAGGGGGAAGTTCCGCCGCCGTTGCAGCTGCTATCACAGCTTTAGGAGGGCCATTTGGCATCGTCGGAGGTATAGCAATACTTGGTCTAATAACGGTTGTTGGGGATACTGTAGCCGGATACGGAATTGAAGCTGTTCTCAAGGCCATTTATACGGAACGTAGTAAAACCGAATCGGTAAGATTCCTCCTCAAAGAAATTAAAGATTTACCCATTTCAGAGGAGCTAAAACTAAAACTGAAAAATGAACTTAGCCCAGAAATCAATATTGATGCGGAAGAGGTTCAGCCGCCAAAAATAATTGAAATTGTCGAAGAATAGTTTCAATTTTACTGAGTTGAAGTTCCAGGCAAAATACGACATAAATTAAGCGCGATCGCGCTTAATTTATGTCAAATCATCAAATGGCCTCTGAGTCCGGTTTCACCGGATTAACCCCTCAAAGGCCATCATTAGAATGGCACTAAGAAAACCCCAAAAGCTCGTGTCCCCTCGTTCCCAGCCTCCAGGCTGGGAATGTATTCTGAATGGGCTACTGCCTCTGGTCAAGTCACTGGAGGCGGCAGCCCTCCCAGAATGGGTTCCCAGCCTCTAGGCTGGGAAGCAGTGAGGACAAGCGTTGTATCTTAACTTAGTGCCATTTGTCCATCATTCCCAATCATCCATTCTAGAGTACGGGCAGTTCTCCTCTTCCCTTCTGCTCTCTGCAAGAATTGCCTTCATTGATCAAATTACTTTATAAAATCTTTATTCCTTAACTACTAATAACTTTATTGATGAAAAAAACCATTATCACTAACTCTACTCAGTCTCTTGATGATTCTTCTGTTTTAACTGAGCAGGAGCTACATCAAATATTATTTGAATGGAATGATACAAGGGCAGATTATCCTCAGCATCTATGTATACATCAGTTATTTGAAGCACAAGTAGAAAAAACTCCAGACAGTATTGCTGTTGTCTTCAAGGAAGAACAATTAACTTACCAAGAGTTGAACTACCGAGCCAACCAAATAGCACATTATCTACAAAGCTTAGGTGTAAAACCAGAGGTGCTGGTAGGAATTTGCGTTGAGCGTTCGTCGGAGGCATCGCTAGAGATGATCGTAGGACTGCTGGGAATTCTGAAAGCTGGTGGCGCTTATGTACCGCTAGACCCAGCCTATCCCAAAGAGCGTCTCAACTTCATGCTGTCAGATTCACAAGTGCCGGTGCTGTTGACACAGCAAAAGTTCGTTGAAGGGTTTGCTGCAAGCGGGGCGAAGTTGGTTTGTCTGGATAGTGACTGGGAATCAGTTAACCAACACAGCCAAGAGAATTCTACTAGCAACGTCACGGCTGAAAATCTGGCTTACGTTATCTACACCTCCGGTTCTACAGGAACACCAAAAGGGGTTGCCATACCACATCGGGCTGTCAATCGGCTAGTATGCAACAGCAACTACATCAAGTTTGCGTCGAGCGATTGCGTTGCTCAAACTTCAAATACTTCATTTGATGCAGCTACTTTCGAGATATGGGGATCTCTCTTGCACGGGGCTAGGCTGGTGATAATTCCTCAAAATGTTGTGCTTTCGCCCCAGTATTTCGCAGCGTACATCTGCGAGCAAAAGATTAGTGTATTATTTTTGACACCAGCCTTATTTAATCAGTTAGCCAGCATTGTCCCTGAAGCATTTAAAGACTTGCATCACTTACTAATTGGAGGCGATGTTCTTGATGTCAAGTCTGTTAAAGCAGTTTTTAAGAATGGTTCGCCACGGCGATTGCTGAATGCTTATGGCCCCACTGAGAGTACAACATTTGCTTGTTGGTATCTAGTCCAGGATATTCCCGAAGGGGCTACAAACATACCCATTGGTCGCCCGCTTTCCAATACACAAATCTATATACTGGACTCCCAACTTCAACCTGTTCCCATTGGTACTGCTGGTGAATTATATATTGGCGGCGACGGTCTAGCACGAGGCTACTTAAACCGTCCAGAATTAACTGAGTCAAAATTTATCCCTAATCCCTTTGAGGAAGGGGGCACGAAGCTGTACAAAACTGGTGACTTAGCCCATTATCTACCTGACGGCAACATTGAGTTTATTGGGCGAGTCGATCATCAGGTGAAGATTCGGGGCTTCCGCATTGAATTAGGAGAAATTGAGGCGCTTTTAAGTCAACATTCAGATGTCCGGGAGGCAGTGGTGATTGCCCGTGAAGATATCCCCGGCGATCAGCGCCTTGTGGCTTATATTGTCCCTAACCAAAATGATGCAAGTGCCACTACTTTAAAACACTTCCTTGAAGAAAAATTGCCCCACTACATGGTGCCAGCAGCATTTGTATTTCTCGACTCGCTGCCACTCACTCCTAATGGTAAAGTGGATCGTCGGCATCTTCCAGCTTGCGATCGCACCCGCCCCGATCTCCAAGAAACCTTTGTCGCACCTTGTAACCCAACTGAAGAGACTTTAGCAGTTATCTGGACTGAGTTACTGGCACTTGAGCAAATTGGAGTCAATGATAATTTTTTCTATCTAGGTGGTCATTCCCTCATCGCCACTCAGATCCTTTCTCGTGTACGCGAAGTTTTTCAAGTCGAGTTGTCCTTTCACCACATCTTTGAAAAACCTACCATAGCTGGTTTAGCTGAACTAATCCAACAGCACAGCCGCCTAAAACAGAATTTGCCGGTTAACTCCATCCAAAAAATTCTGCGTGAAGGACTCTTGCCAGTTTCCTTTGCTCAAGAGCGAGTGTACTTCATCCAACAATTGGCTCCTGAAAGTAGTGCCTACCAATTCCAGGCAACTATGAGATTTAAAGGTCAACTCAATGTGGCGATATTACAACAGTCCCTCAACGAAATTGTGCTACGTCATGAAATCTTTCGCACGACTTATCCGGCGGTGAATGGACGGCTATTTCAGGTAATCCACCCAGCCCAACCAATCAGCTTCAGAGTAGTTGACCTCCAGACACTCCCTAAATCTGAGCGGGAAGTAGAGGTGCAGCAACTAATTGAGGCAGAAGTGCAAAAGCCCTTTGATCTGAATCAATTACCTTTGGTTAGATGGGTTTTGTTCAGGTTGAGCGACCAAGAAAATTTGTTGATCCACGTTGAGCATCACATAACTCATGATGGTTGGTCATTCAATCTATTCCTGGGTGAACTGTTGCAACTTTATCAAGCATTCTCACTCGGAGATCCTTCCCCGCTTAGTCAACCACTGCTTCAGTTGGTGGATTTTGCCCATTGGCAGCGACAGTGGGTTAAAAGCCAGGAAGCCCAGCGACAATTAGCCTATTGGCAGCAGAAGTTATCTGGTAGTTCACCGTTGTTGGAATTACCCAGCGTTCGCCCACGACCGACAGAGCAAACTTACAATGGCGATCAAATTAGGGTGGAACTTCCCATCCACTTGTGCGAATCTCTGCGAGTTCTGAGTCGTCAAGAGGGTGTCACCTTATTTATGACGATGCTGGGAGCAATGCTAGTAATATTACACCGATATACTGGGCAGGATGACTTGAGCGTAGGCACTGCTGTTGCTAATCGGCGGATGCACGAAGTAGAAAAGTTAATTGGCATGATTGTCAATAACTTGGTTCTACGCACTGATTTATCTGGCAATCCCACATTTAGAGAATTACTTGGCCGTGTGCGCCAAGTGACTTTGGAAGCATACACCAACGAAGATTTACCCTTCGATCAGGTGGTGGAGGTTCTCAAACCAATACGGAATTTGAGTTACAATCCCCTATTTCAAGTGATGTTTAGCTTCCATGATTCTCCCATGCCAGACTTGAGTCTGTCAGGTTTGGATATCAGCTTGCGTGAACCGATCAGTAATAAATCAGCAAAGTTTGATTTAGATTTCCTGGTTATCCCACGTTCTGAGCAACGTGTGCAGAACGGTTGTAAAACGGGAGCGAAGGGAATCACCCTAGTCTTAGAATACAACAGCGATCTCTTCGATGTTGCCACAATTCAAGGAATGCTAGAGCAGTATCAAACTGTACTAGAGGGGATTGTTGCTAACCCACAGCAGCGAGTTTCGGAATTACCACTGCTAACGCAGACTCAGCAGCAATTATTGCTGGAGTGGAATCAGACTCAGAAAGAGTATCTAAATAAAGAGTGTATCCAGAAGTTATTTGCAGATCAGGTGGACTTAACTCCCGATGCTGTAGCTGTTCAGCAAGAAGGTCAACAGCTAACTTACCGCGAATTGAGCGATCGCGCCAATCAACTTGCACATTATTTGCAAAGTTTGGGAGTCAAACCAGAAACCCTAGTTGGTATCTGCATTGACCGTTCCTTAGAGATGATTGTCGCCTTACTCGGCATTCTCAAAGCCGGGGGTGCATACATTCCCCTTGACCCTACCTATCCTCAAGAGCGGTTGGCTGATATTCTCGAAGATACCCAACTGAGCATTTTGCTGACTCAAGAAAGATTCCAATCTAAAGTACCAGATTATGTTGGAAAAACAATCTGTTTAGATCGAGACTGGTTACAAATTGCTCAACACAGTCCAGCCAACCCGATTAGCGAAGTTCAGCCCCATAACCTCGCCTACATTATTTACACCTCTGGTTCCACGGGTAAACCCAAAGGGGTGATGATTGAAGTGCGATCGCTGATCAATTTTATCATCACCGCCACCCACGAATATGGAATTAAGGCTGGCGACAAGATTCTGCAATTTGCATCTATCTGTTTTGATACATCTGTTGAAGAAATCTTACCTTGTCTTTCAGTCGGTGCAACATTAGTGTTACGAACCGAAGAAATGTTGCACTCCAGCGATGAATTTTGGCGGTGTTGCCGAGAATGGCAGTTAACTGTTTTGGATCTTCCCACAGCCTACTGGCATCACTTAGTTGCCGAACTTAGCCCTGAAGACTCCCGAATTCCCAAAAGTCTGAGAATGGTGATTATTGGCGGCGAAGAAGCTCAACTTGAAAAAGTGAAGCGCTGGCACACTAGTATGGCTCATCTCTCCCATCCACCCCAATTAATTAATAGTTACGGGCCAACGGAAGCAACGGTTATAACCACCTTACACCGCTTAACCCCAGCAGCCAACTCTGTGGCGATCGGACGACCAATAAGCAATGCTCAGGTTTATATTCTGGATCAATATCTGCAACCAGTGCCTATAGGAGTTCCCGCAGAACTGCACATTGGCGGAGCCGGATTAGCTAGAGGGTATTGGCAACGTCCAGAGTTAACCGAGTCAAAATTCATCTCCAATCCCTTTGAGGATAGCGCAGCGTTAGCGAGTCCGCGTTCCCATAGCGTCTCACAGAGAGCGTCGGCAGGAGGCGGGAGACTGTACAAAACTGGCGACTTAGGCCGTTATCTACTTGATGGCAACATTGAGTTGATGGGGCGAATCGATAATCAGGTGAAGATTCGGGGCTTCCGCATCGAGTTGGGAGAAATCGAGATGGTCTTGAGTCAACATCCGCAGGTTTTGCAAGCTGTCGTTATTGCTTGTGAAGATATTCCCGGACAAAAACGGCTAGTGGCTTATGTTGTACCTAAAGAGTCACAACCAAGCATTGATGAATTGCGGCATTTTCTCAAGCAAAAGCTGCCTAATTATATGCTTCCCTCGGCTTTTGTACTGCTGAAAGCACTACCAATGACTCCGAACCAGAAGGTAGATTATCGCGCCCTCCCAGCCACCCAATTCTTCCGCAGTGTAGAAGATAACTTTGTTGCACCGCAAACCCCTACAGAAGAGAGATTAGCGGCGATTTGGTCGGAAATCTTAAAATTAAAACAAGTCGGCATCCACGATAACTTCTTTGAATTGGGCGGCGACTCCATCCTCAGCATTCAGGTAATTTCCAGAGCCAATCAAGCGGGTATCCAAATTGCCCCTAAACAGCTATTTCAATACCAAACCATTGCTGAATTAGCTGCCGTGGCTGGCATCACTCGCCAAGTTACAGCCGAACAAGGGTTAGTGACTGGCAAGGTGGTGCTGACACCCATCCAACAGTGGTTTTTTGAGCAGAATTTGTCCGAACCTGATTACTTTAACCAGTCAGTAATGCTAGAAGTACCGCCAGACTTGCAACCAGAGCGATTACAGCAAGTTGTACAAGAATTGTTACTCCATCATGATGCTTTGCGATCGCGCTTTGCACATCTCCCAAAGGGAGAATCGCAGATTAACGCTCTAGAAAACCTCTCTCCAAACCTCTCCCCTTCAAGGGGAGAGGCTTTGAATTCTCCCCCTTCCCTTGTAGGGAAGGAGGCTGGGGGGTTAGGTTTTCCACACGACATGAAAAGTCAGATCCAGGAACCTGTACCATTTAGCATTATTGATTTGTCGCACCTATCGGCAGAAGAACAACAAACAGCAATAAAAGCGGTGGATGCTGAACTTCAGGCTAGTTTAAATCTGTCTACTGGAGCGATGGCTACGCCCAACCCAGGCATCGCACGAGTAGCACTGTTTCAATTAGGCAATAATCAACCTGGTCGGTTACTGTTCATCATCCATCACTTAGCAGTAGATGGCATTTCGTGGCGGATTTTGCTTGAAGATTTGGCTACTGGTTATCAGCAAATCAGCCGTGGCGAAGCTATTAAATTACCACCTAAGACAACTTCTTGGCAATATTGGGGCGATCGCCTGACAGAATACGCCCAATCATCAGATGAGTTGAATTACTGGCTAAGTGAGTCTAATTTGAAAGTTACCGCCTTACCAGTAGATGATCCTTCAGGTCAAGAAAATAACACTATAGCCTCAACAGATTCTGTCTCACTTTCTTTAACTGAAGAACATACCCGCGCCCTCTTGCAGGATGTACCCTCGGTCTACAACACTCAAATTAACGATGTGCTGTTGACTGCTTTAGTGCAAAGCTTTGCCCAATGGACGGGAGAACGTTCCCTACTCATTGATTTAGAGGGACATGGACGGGAAGACTTATTTGAAGATGTGGATTTGTCGCGGACTGTGGGCTGGTTTACCACCTTATTCCCCGTTCATTTACAGCTAGAAGTAGAAGAGGTTGCTCATCCAGGAGAGGTTTTAAAGTTAATTAAAGAACAACTGCGGCGCATCCCCAACCGGGGCATCGGCTATGGACTATTGCGATATTTGCACCAGGATCACACAATCCGCACGAAACTACAAGCGCTACCCCAAGCGGAAGTAAGTTTTAACTACCTTGGTCAGTTCGATCAGGTGCTTCAGGCATCTGCTGTGTTGGGTTTGGCTGAAGAATTTAAAGCTGAACAGAGTTTACTGAATAGACGCAGCCACCTATTAGGGGTAAGCGGATTCATTCATGCCGAAAGGCTGGAAATGACTTGGACTTACAGCGAGAAAGTTCATAAACGAGACACCATTGAGGGTTTAGCCTTTGGGTTTATGGAGGCATTGCGATCGCTCATTACCCACTGTCAATCCCCTGATGCTGGAGGTCATACACCCTCAGACTTCTCAGCAGCCAGACTCAGCCAAAAACAGCTTGACAAATTCCTAGCCAAAATCAAAACGAAGTAGTCATTGGTCATTGGTTATTCTCTTTGTCTCCCCAATCCCCAATCCCCAATACTTCGGCTTACCTCGGCTTCGCCCTTCTCCTATCGGAGACGCTGCGCGAACGGCTACGCTCAGGACAGGCTCGGCACAAGTCGCGGTAGTTGAGCGTAGTCGAAACTCAGTACAAGTCCCCAATCCCCAATCCCCATTGTCATGAACAATATCGAAGACCTTTATGAACTTTCGCCAATGCAGCAAGGGATGCTCTTTCATACCCTTTATGCACCAGAGTCAGAAGTTTATTTTGAGCAGTTGCTTTGCATCCTCAAAGGAGAATTAAATTTTCTTGCCTTTGAGCAAGCTTGGCAACAGGTTGTGGCGCGGCATCCAGTTTTACGCAGTTCCTTTTATTGGGAAGAAATAGAAAAGCCTTTGCAAATGGTGAGTAAGCAAGTGGATCTCTCGTGGGAAGAACTGGACTGGCGGAATTTCACGCCCGATGAACAACAACAGCATTTAGAGGATTTTTTGTCAGGCGATCGCCAAAAAGGATTTGATCTATCTCAAGCTCCTCTAATGCGCTTCACCGTCATCCAGCTAGAGGAATATACTTACCAATTTATTTGGACTCATCATCATATCCTTTTTGATGGCTGGTCGATGCAGATTATCCTCAAAGAAGTTTTCGCTTTTTATGAGGCTAATCAGCAAGGCGAATATTTACGTCTGATCCCCTCTATTCCCTATAGAAAATATATTAATTGGTTACAGCAACAGGATATTCTTCAAGCAAAAAACTTCTGGCAACAAAACCTCCAGGGATTTGAAAATCCTACCTCTTTAATAGGGAACAGGAAACAAGAACAAGGAATATACAACGAGCAAACTTTTCAATTATCTCAAACGGTAACTGAGAAATTGCAATATGCAGCAGGGCAGCATCATTTAACTCTGAATAATTTGGTGCAAGGAGCATGGGCATTATTACTTTCCCGCTACAGTGGGGAAAGTGATGTAGTGTTTGGTGCAACTGTATCTGGTCGTCCACCAACACTTGTGGGAGTGGATTCGATAGTGGGGCTACTAATTAACACTCTCCCCATCCGGGTGCAAGTCAGTGGAAAAGCAAAATTATTAACCTGGCTCAAGCACTTACAAAGTCAAGCATTTGAACAGGAACAGTATACCTATTATTCCCTAGCAGAAATTCAGCGTTTGAGTGATGTTCCCCCAGGAATACCTCTATTTGAGAGCCTTTTAGTGTTTGAAAATTATCCGCTAGATTCTACTCAACAGGACACCAAAAAAACTTTAGAAATTAGTCATCTTCGTTGCTTTGAACGCACGAATTATCCACTAACGGTTGTGGTTAATCCTCAATCACAATTGTGTGGAAGGATTATCTATGATACCAGTCGTTTTGATGAACAGACAATTGGGCGGATGATTGGACATTTCCAAATATTGCTAGCAGGAATGGCAACTAATTTAGAACAAGATATTTGCCAATTATCTCTGCTCACTGTAACCGAACAGGAAGAATTAATTCTACAAGAAAATAGTCAAAACTTAGATTCTATTCATTATAAATGTATTCATAGTTTATTTGAAGAACAGGTAGAAAAAACTCCCGATGCAGTAGCACTTGTATATGAAAAACAACATTTAACTTATCGGGAGTTGAATAACCGTGCCAATCAATTAGCCCATTATTTACAAGCGCTGGGAGTTAAACCCGAAGTACGGGTGGGAATTTGTGTCGAGCGTTCGCTAAAAATGGTAATAGGAATACTGGCTATCCTCAAAGCTGGTGGGGCATACATTCCGCTAGATCCGGCTGATCCAACAGATCGACTGGCGTTGATGGTGGAAGATGTACAAGCACCGATTTTATTAACGCAGACTGATTTGCAAGATAAACTCCCAATCCATAATCAAACTGTGGTGAATATTGACTCAGATTGGGAAATAATTGCTCAACAAAAAGAAGACAATTTGCTCAGTGAAGTTAAT
Source organism: Nostoc sp. (assembly GCF_036917135.1). GTDB lineage: Bacteria > Cyanobacteriota > Cyanobacteriia > Cyanobacteriales > Nostocaceae > Nostoc. The sequence goes on from NZ_JBALEA010000057.1 coordinate 42,450, forward strand.
CCAGAAAACTTAGCTTATATCATTTATACCTCTGGCTCCACGGGAACACCAAAGGGAACGCAAGTTACGCATCGTAGCATTATTGGTTTTATGTTTGGGGTTGATTATATTCACCTTGATGCAGAACAAATTTGGCTGCAACATTCATCGATTTCTTGGGATGCACTAACCCTAGAACTTTGGCCGCCCTTACTTTATGGTGGGCGTTGTGTGCTTTACCCAGGCAAAATTCCGATACCTGAAGACTTAAGCAACATCATCCAAGAACAAGGAATTAACACCCTGTTTCTGACTACTGCTTTATTCAATCTTATGATTGACACAATGCCACAAGGGTTGTTAGGGATTAAACAACTGCTGTTTGGGGGAGAATCCGTTTCTGTACCTCATGTTCGTCGCGCCTTAGAACTACTACCGGGAACAAAATTAATTCATGCTTATGGCCCTTCAGAATGTACAGTATTTACCTGTTGTTACCCGATTCCTCAACAACTTGCTGAAAATGTACAGTCAATTCCCATTGGTAAACCCATCGGTGACAGAAACGTTTACCTACTAGATAAAGATTTACACAGAGTTCCCATTGGCGTTCCTGGGGAACTTTGTGTGGGTGGGGCGAGTGTTGCTAGAGGTTACTTAAATCAACCAACATTAACCAGTGAAAAATTTATTCCTAATCCGTTTATTGAGGACGATACACTTTACAAAACTGGAGATTTAATCCGTCGTCTTCCTGATGGAAATCTGGAATTTCTGGGTAGAATTGATACACAGGTTAAAATTCGCGGTTTCCGCATTGAGTTAGGAGAAATTGAGGCAGCTTTAATTCAACACCCTGAGATCAAACAAGTTGTGGTCATTGGACGGGAAAATGAACTTGGAAACAAGTATTTAGTTGCCTATCTCGTTGTCAAAGATCATCCATCAACTCCTAGCACTCTGCGAAACTTCCTCAAGACAAAGTTACCTGACTACATGATTCCCGAAGCGTTCATCTTTCTGGAGGTATTTCCTCTAACACCTAATGGTAAAATCAATCGCTGTGCTTTGCCCGCTCCAGATATTGACCAAAGAAATCTAGAGGTTAATTTTGTTGCTCCTGGCACGTCTACCGAACAAGAATTAGCTACGATTTGGGTTGAAGTTCTCAAATTAAAACAGGTGGGAATTCATGATGACTTTTTCGAGTTAGGCGGACATTCTTTACTAGCTACCCAAGTTATTTCTCGATTAAGAGAAGCCTTTTCTCTAGATTTTACTCTGCGTTATTTGTTTGAAAATCCGACCATTGCTGAACTCGCTCAAAAAGTTATTAGTCAGCAGATTGAACAAGCAGAAAATGATGCCATAGCACAAATTTTAGGGGAAGTTGATCAGTTATCAGAGGAGGAAGTAACACAACAATTACTTTCGGAACGCAACACAAAGTAACAATTCGTCCTCATTTTTGATGGTGTAGACGAATAATTCTCAAAACGCCCGCGTGTTAAATGTCTGAAATTAGAAAATCGCCTCAACCACTAATTACTCTTGAACAATCATCTAATCCTAAAGTTCAAGAACCAAGTCAATAATTACTGCTGAACAATTATCTAATCCTAAAAACTCAGATCAGGCTCAACTAATTATGACTACGGAACAATCATTTAATCCTGAAACTCAAGAATCAGAATCGGCTAAAAATCCTAATGTAATTAAGAAAAAACGATTAGTAATTTGCTGCGATGGTACTTGGAATGAACTGACAAGTTCCTATCCTACTAACGTCGTCAAATTTGCACGTTCAGTGAAATATACAGCTGACGATCAAACGCCGCAACTGGTCTTCTATTTATCAGGATGTGGCACAGAAAACGATCATTTAATTGACCGGATAGGTGGAGGTGCTTTTGGATGGGGAATTGACAAAATCATTCAAGATGCCTATCGATTATTATGTATGAACTATGACGCAGATGCTCAAGATGAAATTTACTTAATTGGCTTTAGTCGCGGAGCCTATATTGTTCGTTGTTTAGCTGGCATGATTTATAAGTGCGGTTTATTAAGACGTTCCAAAATACGAGATATTCCTAAAGCTTATGAGCTTTATCGTGACTTTAACGTTAACCCAAATGGTTCAAAAGCTCAAAAATTCCGTCAATATAATTCCAAAAACATAGAAAATCTAGACCCTAAAAAAGGCTATCTGAAGTATCGTGTACCCATCCAAATGTTAGGATGCTGGGATACAGTTGGAGCGTTAGGTATTCCTGATATAACATCTTGGCTACCGATTGCTAAACTCTGGAATCAAAAATATCAATTTTATGATGCTACACTGAGTCCCATTGTTGAAAATGCCTTTCATGCAGTAGCCATCGATGAAAAACGCAGAGTATTTCCCTCGGCTTCAATGGAGAAAAATGAAAAAAATCCTGACCAAGTAGTAGAAGAAGTGTTGTTTGTGGGTGAACACGGCTGTATTGGTGGAGGAACAAAAGAATATCGAGGGTTATCAGATTACCCCTTTCAATGGATGCTCAATAAAGCTAAAAAATTGGGGTTAGAGTTTTATATAAACGAGACTGATGATGAATTTCAGATTAAGCCAGATCCAAACACTCAATTTAATAATAGTGTTAGTGGATTTTATGCGTTGGGTGGTGATGAATGGCGACCAATAAAATCTTCAACAGTTGCCATTCATTATAGTGTCATAAAACGACTAAAAGCTTGTCCCGATTATCGTCCCAGAAATCTCAATTCTCTGCTCAAGGATTTGCTACCACCTGAATAGTCAATACGCTTGGGTTAAGCAAAGCACAACCCAACAAAGCCCTGAAAATGTTGGGTTTCGTTCCTCAGAGTAATAAAAGAGCGATATTAGGATGTGCAAAGCGATCATTTCTTAATTAAAAAAATATTATGAGTGATATACTAAAACGCCTAGAAGCCCTTTCACCAGAAAAGCGTGAATTAGTCCTACAAAAACTGAAAAAGCAACAGCAATCTTCACTCCTCACACCCGTATCGCGGGCACAACCTCTTCCTCTCTCTTTTGCTCAACAAAGACTCTGGTTTCTCGACCAACTAGAAGGCGAAAATTGTGTCTATAACGTCCCGTTTTTCTGGCAGATTAACGGATTTATTAATATAGCTGCGTTAGAACAAGCTATTAAAGAAATTGTTAAACGTCATGAAGTCTTACGCACCAGCTTTTGTGTTGTTGATGAGTCGCCAATACAGGTGATTCACACTCATCTTCAACTGACAATGCAAATGCTAGATTGGCGACAATTGACTGAAGAAAACCAGTTAAGCAAAGCCACGCAGTTAGCGACAGAAGAATTGCAACAGCCCTTCGATTTATCAAACCCACCTTTGCTACGGGTAAAGTTGTTGCAACTGAGTGACCAATCTTATTTACTGTTGATCGTCATCCATCATATTGTTTGTGATGGCTGGTCAATTGACATATTCCGCCGTGAATTGTTCAGCCTTTATAAGGCATTTTGCACCGGCGAATCTTCTGCTTTAACTGAATTACCGCTTCAATATGCCGATTTCGCACACTGGCAAAGACGATGGCTACAGGGAAAGGTACTCGAAACCCAACTCAATTACTGGCAAAAACAATTAGCCACAGTCCCGCCTCTGTTGGAATTGCCCACAGATAAAACCCGCCCATCAGTTCAAAGTTTCAGAGGGCGTAGCGAGTTTTTGCAACTCAATCAGGATTTAACACAGAAGTTGAAGCGTTTGAGTCAGGAGTCTGGTACTACTCTGTTTATGACAATGCTTGCGGTATTTGCGCTGTTACTTTCGCGCTACAGTGGTCAGGAGGATATTATTGTTGGTTCTGCGATCGCTAATCGCAACCGTCGTGAGACTGAAGCATTAATTGGCTTTTTTGTCAATACCCTAGCATTACGTACCAATCTACAAGGGAATCCAACTTTCTTAGAATTACTTGAACGAGTCAAGCAAGTAACCCTGGATGCCTATGACCATCAAGATTTACCCTTTGAGAAGTTAGTTGATGAATTGGGTTTAGAGCGATCGCTTTCTCATCATCCCCTATTTCAAGTCGCCTTTGGCTTGCAAAATGAAACCCAGCAGCAACTAGAAATCAATGGATTAACCCTTACCCGTTTCACGTGGGAAAACACCACAACTCTGTTTGATTTGTCGCTGATTTTTCGGGAAACGCCCCAAGGGTTAACAGGAGAATGGGAATATGCCACGGATTTATTTGAGGCTAAAACCATTCAACGGATGGCGAGACATTTTGCAGTTTTACTTCAGGGAATTGTCGATAATCCTCAACAACCCATCAATACCCTATCGTTGATCGCAGAGGACGAACGTCAACAACTCCAAAACTGGAATCAAACTCAAACTGATTATCCTCTCAATCAAACTTTGGTGGAACTGTTTGAAACTCAAGTTGCCAAAAATCCTCATAATCTCGCTTTGGTGTTTGAATCCCAAAGCCTAAGTTATGAACAACTTAATCAAAAAGCTAACCAACTAGCTCATTATTTAATTCAAAACCATCAAATTCAGCCAGAAAGCTTAATTGGGATCTGCGTTGAACGGTCTTTAGAAATGATTATTGGTGTACTCGGTATCTTGAAAGCAGGTGCGGCTTATGTACCGATTGATCCCAATTATCCCAAAGAACGGATTGAGTTCATGCTAAAAGATTCTGGGACATCGGTATTGCTAACTCAAAGTTTTTTATTAGAGCAATTACCTTTAGCTAAACTAAAACACCAGGTCATTTGTTTGAATGAAAAAACTTTTGCCCAAGAATTAATAGATAATCCCAATCCTCAAAGTACTCCTGATAATTTAGCTTATATAATTTATACCTCTGGTTCAACAGGACGACCCAAAGGGGTAATGATTGAGCATCGCGCAATTGTCAATCTTAGTTTAGCCTGGGCTGAAACTTTTCAAGTTAAACACCATAGCTGTTGGCTTCAATTTGGTTCTTTTAGTTTCGATTTGTCTATTGGTGAAATTGCCACTGCTTTATCCGCAGGTGCTTGTTTATATTTAGCCCATAAAGAAACTTTGTTACCTAGTCAGGCTTTGGTGGACTTGTTGTGCGATCGCAAAATTTCCCATTTAACTTTACCTCCTTCCGTCTTATCTGTATTACCTCAAGCCTCATTACCTGATTTGCAAGCCGTAATCGTTGGTGGTGAAGCTTGTGCAGCAGAATTGGTGGCACAGTGGGGAACAAAACGGCGTTTTTTTAACTGCTATGGTCCAACGGAATCGACGGTTATCGCCAGTATATCTAGTTGTGAACAAAATGGTAAAAAACCCTCTATCGGTAAACCTATAGCTAATATCCGCATCTATATTTTAGATGCTCACCATCGACTGTCACCACCTGGCATTCCTGGAGAATTGTGTATCGCAGGAGTAGGTTTAGCACGAGGCTATCTCAATCGTCTCGATTTAACTGCCGAAAAATTTATTGAAGTTGAATTATTTGGCAAAACTGAGCGAATTTACAAAACTGGCGATCTGGCAAGATGGAGAGATGATGGCAACCTTGAGTATCTAGGTCGTGTTGATGCTCAAGTTAAATTACGGGGCTTTCGGATTGAACTTGGTGAAATTGAATCGCTATTAGTGCAACACTCTTTAGTTAAAGAAGCGGTTGTTATTTTATATAAAACTGATAATAATCCCCGGTTAGTAGCATATCTGACGGCGGCAGAAAAATCCTTCAATCTAGAGAGTCAACTTAAAGAGTACCTGAAAATTCGCCTCCCAAATTATATGATTCCTAGCCAAATTATGGTGTTGGATCAGTTACCCCTTACATCTAACGGTAAGCTAGATCGCAGAGCATTGCCAGAACCAAATACAGCCACTTCCACGAATATTCAAATGCCCGTGACACCAACTGAAGAACTGTTAGCTAGCTTATGGCAAACTCTCCTGAAAGCTAAGTTTGTTAGTCGCCAAGATAACTTCTTTGAATTGGGCGGACATTCGTTGTTAGCAACCCAATTGGTTGCCCGCATTCGTGACATTTTTGGGGTAGAAGTGTCTGTCCGCAAGGTATTTGAGCAGAGCATTTTGTCTGAGTTGGCAACAGAAATTGACAAAGCGGCTTCGTGTGTCGCTTTACCCCCCATAACACCACAACCTGAAAATGCTCCGAAAACTCTGTCCTTTGCCCAATCAAGACTCTGGTTTTTAGCCCAACTTGAAGGCGCTGGAACCTCCGTTACCTACAATATGTCAACAGCCGTGCAACTTGACGGTGACTTGAATATAGAAGCTTTACGTGCAAGTTTTAGGTATCTCCTCGATCGCCATATCATTCTGCGTACTTATTTCCCTGCAATGAAAGGAGAGGCGCAAGTGGTCATCCAAAATCTAGAGGATATAGAAGTACTTACCATGCCTGCGGCGGGCTGCGCCTACGCAGATTTACGAGAACTTGCTCCCCAAACTCAAGCAGAAACCGTACAACGGTTATCAGATACCCATGCTCAAGAACCCTTTAACTTAAATACCGGCCCTTTGTTCAAAGCAAAACTGCTGCAACTTAGCGAACAGAAAAATGTGCTGCTCATTAATATGCACCACATTATTAGTGATGGCTGGTCAATGGGAGTATTTAAGCGCGAATGGGAACAGGCTTATTCGGCTTTCGCTGCGGGGCATGCTCCGAATTTGTCACCATTGCCGATTCAGTATAGTGATTATGCAGCTTGGCAGCGCAGTTGGTTACAAGGGGAGATTTTAGAAAGTCAGGAAAATTACTGGAAACAACAACTAGGCGATGCTCCGCGATTGCTGGATTTGCCTACCGATCATCCCCGTCCAGCCCAACAAAGTTACCAAGGTGGGCGTGAGGAATATTGTTTGAGCCGTGAACTGACTCAGAGACTTAAAGCTATTAGTCAAAAGCACGGAGTTACTTTGTTTATGACTCTGTTAACAGCTTTTAATATTCTGTTATATCGTTATAGCCGTCAAGAGGATTTATGTGTTGGTAGTGCGATCGCTAACCGCACCCATAGCAACACAGAATCATTAATCGGCTTTTTTGTCAATACTTTAGTATTGCGGAGCAAAATCAAGCCAGAGCAAAGTTTTAGTGAGTTACTCCCACAAACCCGCCAAACTTGCTTAGATGCCTACGCTCATCAAGATATTCCCTTTGAGTATTTGGTAGAACAACTGCAACCAGAGCGCAGTCTGAGCCATAATCCCTTATTCCAAGTGATGATGGTGTTGCAAAATTCTCAAGAAGCCGGGAAAAATCTTAGTTTACCAGGGCTTGATATTCAATACTTAGAGCAAAGTTTCCCGTTTGCTAAGTTTGACTTGATGCTGAATCTTTGCGAAAGGGGCGGCGAACTCCATTGTATGTGGGAATATGCCACAGATTTATTTGCAGCAGAAACGATTGGGCGCATGGCGGGACACTTTGAAGTCTTGCTGGAAGCGATATACTTACAGCAGAACTCTCAAAACCCCCAACTGCCGATCGGTAAGCTGCCCTTGATGACAACAGCAGAAATCCAACAGTTGCGAACCTGGAATCAAACCAACACCGATTATCCCAAAAACCAAACACTAGTTACTCTGTTTGAAGAACGTGCAGCGCAAACGCCCGATAAAATAGCAGTGGTATTTGAAGACCAAAGTCTGAGTTATCAACAGCTCAATCAAACAGCCAACCAATTAGCTCATTACCTAATTCAAAATTACCAAATTCAGCCAGAAACCCTAATTGGTATCTGCGTTGAGCGATCGCTAGAGATGATTATTGGTATACTCGGTATCCTCAAAGCAGGTGGAGCATACTTACCCATTGATCCTAATTATCCCCAAGAGCGGATTAAGTTCATGCTAGAAGATGCTGGGATATCGGTGTTACTGACGCAAAGTTTCCTATTAGACCAATTATTTTTAGCCAACCGAGAAAACCTCTATCAGGTAATTTGTTTGGATCAGCAAACTTTTGGTTCGGCGTTAACAAATAATCCCCATCCTCAAAGTACCCCTGATAATTTAGCTTATGTAATCTATACTTCGGGTTCGACGGGACAACCCAAGGGTGTAATGATTGAGCATCGAGGGCTGACAAATCTGACATTTGCGATCGACAACGTTTTGCAAATTCAACCCCAAAGCCGTTTGCTTCAGTTTGCTTCTTTTAGTTTTGATGCCTCAGTTTGGGAAATTGCTACTACTCTGGCCGCAGGTGCTTGTTTATATCTTGCCAAGAAAGAAACATTATTACCCAGCCAAGACTTAATGAACTTCTTAACAGAACATAAAATTTCCCATATTACATTACCCCCTTCAGCCTTATCCTTATTACCTGAAGCTGCTTTACCCGATTGTCAAACCATAGTTGTTGCTGGCGAAGCTTGTCCAACAGAATTAGTTACCCAATGGGCAACTAGAGGACATTTTTTCAATGCTTATGGCCCCACAGAATCTACGGTTTGTGCAAGTATCGCTGTTTGTCAACCCAATGGCAAAAAACCAACCATTGGTAAACCCTTGCCTAATATCCGCATCTATATTTTAGATACACACCATCAACCGTTACCCCCAGGCATACCTGGAGAATTGTGCATCGCTGGCGTTGGTTTAGCCAGAGGCTATCTCAACCGTCCCGATTTAACCGCCGAAAAATTCCTAGAAGTAGAATTATTTGGTCAAACTGAACGAATTTATCGAACTGGCGATCTAGCCCGTTGGCTACCTGATGGTAATCTGCAATACTTGGGTCGTATGGATTACCAAGTCAAAATCCGTGGTTTCCGCATCGAATTAGGTGAGATTGAAGCAACTTTAGTTAAACACCCAAAAATTCAGCAAGCTGTTGTCATTACAAGAGAAGAAACTGATCTTGATCAACGTCTAGTGGCTTATGTTGTTCCAAGAGGAACAGAGGATAACTATCTTCAAGTTGATCCAGCAATGTTCGCCGAATGGCGGGAATTTATAGCTAAAAATCTGCCTAATTATATGATTCCTAGCCATTTCACTATATTAGAAAAACTGCCGCTCACACCAAATGGAAAAGTAGACCGTAAAGCTTTACCTGTGCCAAATGTAATCGTTTTATCAACAGACGTTGAATTGCCTATAACAGCGACAGAAAAATTGCTAGCCGAATTATGGGCAAAACTGCTTAAATATGAAGTAATCGCCCGCTATGACAACTTCTTTAATTTAGGAGGTCATTCTTTATTAGCAACCCAACTGATTGCCCGCATCCGTGATAAATTCAAAGTGGAACTACCTCTGCATAAGATATTTGAATTTCCCACCCTTAGTGAATTAGCGAATTATCTCGATACCTGCATTTGGGTTAATTCCACTGACGAAAGTATGCAGCCTCTCAACTCAGATGAAGAGGAAATTGAACTTTAAAGTACTACGATTTAAAACACATCCTCAAGTAAACTTTATCTTTAACTTAACCTATGATTGCCCTATCTGATTCCGTCTTTCTCACTCCCGAAGAATACCTTCAACTAGAAGAAAAAAGCAACATCAAACACGAATATCTTGATGGTCAAGTTTACGCAATGGCGGGAACAACTGACACCCATAACACGATTGTCGGAAACCTATTTATTTTGATTCGTAACCACTTCCGAGGGTCAGATTGTCGAGTTTACTTTGCCGATATTAAAGCCAGGATTGAAAAACGGAACCGTTTTTATTACCCCGATATTCTCGTAACCTGCGACCCTAAAGACAAAGAAACCCCCACCTATAAACGCTTTACTAAACTTATTATCGAAATTCTATCCGATTCCACCGAAGCCTTTGACCGAGGTGACAAATTCAACGACTATCAAACCCTTGATAGCCTAGAGGAATACGTTTTGGTTAACACCAAGCAGCAACGATTTGAAACTTTCCGCCGTAATGACCAAGGCTTATGGGTGCTACAAACCTATACACCCGAAGACGAAACCTTTGAACTCCAAAGTATTAATCTAATCGCCTCCTTTACCGACCTTTACCAGGATGTAGAATTGGAAGCAATCGCTCCAAGACCAGAACTATAGCGGTTCTCGAATGGATGCAATACACTTTGACCTCTCTCCAAACCTCTCTCCTTTTAGGAGAGAGGCTTTGAATCTTGCTCCCCAACGCTAGTAGGGAAGGGGCTGGGGGTTAGGTCTGTATTGCACTCAACAGAGAAGCGCTATAAGTTAAAATTTTTAAACCCTCTCAAACCCTTACTAGGGTAAGCAAGTTCGTAATAAGGACTTTAGTCCTTATTTTCTAAGCACTAAAGTGCTTACTACAAACCCGGAAAACTAGCTTTAAAAAGTACTATTTACTGTTAAAACTTATTCCTAATATCGACAATCAACTTTGATTGTATCTGACTAAAATTATGACTAAAAATCAGGAAGTGGTTGGTTTAATGCTGCGTTTGCAGAACATAGGATGCCGAATTTGGGCTGAAGATGATAAGTTACGAATTCGTACTAGTAAAAATGCCTTAACTTCTGAACTCAAGCAGGAAATTCAAACCAATAAAGCAGATATATTAGCATTTTTAAATTCCGCTAGAGCCATATCTGTCATAGCAGAAGAAATTCCGACCTTACCAAATGATGCCCCCAAACCCCTTTCCTTTGCTCAACAACGCCTCTGGGTTTTAGCGCAACTTCAAGCCTCGTCAGCTAGTTACAATATGCCGATCGCTTTACAACTGGATGGAAACCTCAATATTGATGCTCTCCATTCTAGTTTGGCTTATCTGCTTAACCGGCATGACAGTCTGAGAATGTATTTTCCCACAGTGGCGGGACAACCCCAGGTTGCGATCCAAAATTTAGATGACATCGAAGTTTTAACTGTACAAAACTGGCGAAACCTTGATGAACATCCGCAATACCCAAACATCCAACATTTTATCGATGCTTATGCTCAAGAACCCTTTGATTTAAATACTGGCCCTTTGTTTAAAGCGAAACTGCTGCAACTGAGCAATGCCTACGACGGGCTACGCCTACGCAAATACGTGTTGTTGATCAATATACACCACATTATTAGTGATGGTTGGTCAATGGGGGTGTTTGTCCGTGAGTTACGACAAGTTTATACCGCCTTTGCCCAAGGTCAAACCCCAAAGCTTTCTCCCTTGCCTATTCAATACAGTGATTACGCAAACTGGCAACGAAATTGGTTACAAGGAGAAGTATTAGAAACCCAGATTAATTACTGGAAAGATCAACTCCAGGATGCCCCCCCATTACTGGAGTTACCTACCGATTATCCCCGTCCAGCATTGCAAAACTACCGAGGCGATCGCGATCGCTATTCCCTACCGCCTGACTTAACTCTTGCCATTAAAACTTTAAGTCAACAGCAAGGCGTAAGTTTGTTTATGACTTTGTTAGCGGCTTTCAGCATTCTGCTTTCTCGTTACAGTCGCCAAGAAGACTTATGTATTGGTTCTCCTATTGCTAACCGCACCCACAGCCACACCGAAGGATTAATCGGCTTCTTTGTCAATACCTTGATACTGCGTAATCAAATCAATCCTGAGCAAAGCTTTATCGAGTTCTTGCAACAAACTCGCCAAACTTGTTTAGATGCATACTCTCATCAAGACATTCCCTTTGAGTATCTGGTAGAAAAATTGCAACCAGAACGCAGTATGAGCCATAACCCCTTATTCCAGGTGATGTTAGCACTGGAAAATAATGAAATTCCCGATCTAAATTTACCAGGGCTAGAGATTCAATGGCTTCCTTTAACCTATCCATTTGCTAAGTTTGACCTAACACTTCTGGTCAGCGAATCTGATAAACAGTTAAATTTAACTTGGGAATACGCCACCGATCTTTTTGATCGGAGTACTATACAAAGGATGGCGGAACAGTTTGAAGTTTTGCTTCAGGGAATTGTTGATAACTCTGGACAACCTATCAATACTTTGCCTTTGATGACAGCGCCCGAACTTCTGCAACTACAACGCTGGAATCAAACTCAAACCGACTATCCCCACGATAAAACTCTAGTTGATATATTTGAACAACAAGCTGCTAAAAACCCGAATAATCTGGCTTTGGTGTTTGAATCCCAAAGCCTAACTTACCAAGAGCTTAATCAAAAGGCAAACCAACTCGCTCATTATCTAATTCAAAATTACCAAATTCAGCCAGACACTTTAATTGGTATCTCCGTTGAACGATCTTTAGAAATGATTATTGGTGTACTCGGTATCATGAAAGCAGGTGGTGCATACCTGCCGATTGACCCTAATTATCCACAAGAGCGTATTGGGTTCATGTTAGAAGATTCTGGGATATCAGTGTTGCTAACCCAAAGTTTTCTTAAAGATCAATTCCCTCTAGCTAACCTCAAAAAACCCTGTCAGGTAATTTGTTTGGATAAAGAAACTTTTACCGAAGCGTTAAAAGAAAATCCCAGTCCCCAAAGTACGCCTAATGATTTGGCTTATGCGATCTATACTTCTGGTTCGACGGGACAACCCAAGGGGGTGATGATTGAGCATGGAGGACTGATCAATTTGACTTTAGCGATCGATAAAGCTTTGCAAATTCAACCTCAAAGCCGATTGCTTCAGTTTGCTTCTTTCAGCTTCGATGCCTCAGTTTGGGAAATTGGTACTGCTCTTGCCACAGGCGCTTGTTTGTATCTGGCAAAGAAAGAAACCTTATTGCCTAGTCAAGTTTTGGTTAACTTCTTAGCAAATCATCAAATTTCCCATATCACCTTACCTCCTTCAGCCTTATCCCTATTACCTCAAGCTGCTTTACCCGATTGCCAAACCATAGTCGTTGCCGGTGAAGCTTGCCCAACAGAATTAGTGGCGCAATGGGCAAAAGGAAGAAGTTTCTTCAATGCCTATGGTCCCACAGAATCTACGGTTTGTGCGAGTATTGCTCTCTGTCATCCTAATGGAAAAAAACCGCCCATTGGTCAACCATTATCTAATATCCGTATTTACATTTTAGATGCTTACAATCAGCCATTACCGCCTGGAATACCTGGGGAATTATGCATTGCTGGAGTGGGTTTGGCACGAGGCTATCTCAACCGTCCAGATTTAACCGCCCAAAAATTTATCAAAATTGAATTATTCGGTAAAACTGAGCGAATTTACAAAACTGGCGATTTAGTAAGATGGGGGTTTGATGGAAATCTTGAATATTTTGGTCGCATAGACGATCAGATTAAATTACGGGGCTTTAGAATTGAACTCGGTGAAATTGAATCGGTTTTGTTGCAATATCCATCAGTTAAAGAAGCAATTGTCACCTTATATAAAACTGAAAGCAATCAGTGTTTAATTGCATATCTAACGGGCATCAGCAATGATTTGTCTACCCATTTGAAAAATTATCTTAAATCCCGTCTGCCAGATTATATGATACCTGCTAAAATCATCATACTGGATGAGTTGCCTTTAACTCGCAATGGCAAAATTGACCGGAAAGCATTACCCATTTCAAATAGTGCAATTGAGCGCTTATATGAACCCCCGAATAACGAAGTTGAAGAACAACTTGTGCAAGTGTGGTCTAGTGTCCTCGAACGTCAAAAAATTGGAATTCATGATAACTTTTTCGACTTGGGCGGTCATTCTTTATTAGCGATCAAACTGCTTAATAATATTCAAGAGGTGTTTGAGCAACAACTTTCTTTAAGCAGTTTATTTCAGAATCCTACTATTGCTCAACTAGCAGAACAACTTTGTAATCATGAGGTTCAACAATCAAATCCTAATTTACTTTTACTCCAACCTCAAGGAGATGGAACCCCTCTATTTTTTCTTCCTGGCGCAAACGGACACGGCTTCTATTTTCGAGATTTGGCAATCAATTTAGGAAATGAACATCCAGTATATGGACTCGAAACTCCAGGACGAGATGGACTTAGCCCACTTCCTGAATCAGTAGCAGATCATGCGACTCAATTGATTGATCTATTACGTCAAAAGCAAGGTAAGAGTCCATATATATTAGCAGGATACTCTTCAGGTTGTGCCGTTGCTTTTGAAATGGCTTCCCAACTCGAACAGCAAGGTGAAAAGGTTAGTTTACTAGCTATTTTAGACGCTGGATTAGTTTCTAAGTCTGAGTATTTTACTGATAGAGCAGAGCTTGATTGGATTTGGCAATTGATTCGACGAATTGAAGTCTTAAAGGGAGTTGATTTGGGACTGCAATATGACGATTTAGCTGCTCAAGCCAATGACAGACTGAGGTGGGATTTAGCAGCAGATTATCTATACCGACATAAGGTTTTACCGGAACACTCCACCCTTTATTTACTCAAAACTAATATGAAAGTGATGAAAGTGCTAACGCTCAATTACGCGAATTATCAGCCTAGGCATCAAATTTCTGCCCCCATTGTTTTATTCCGCGCTCAAGAAGTTCAGGAGATTGTTTTGCAAGAACTCCAAGCTTTTTCTGATTACGATCTACCCGATTGGGGATGGCAAGCCTATACTCAAAAGCCTATTAAGGTGATTTCTGTACCTGGAAACCACGGTCTGATGCTTTATGAACCCAATGTAAAACTATTAACTAAACAATTACAAGCTTTGATGGGAGATGGAGCAGAGTAGAGTATTCTGAATTCTGACTCCTGAATTCTGACTCCTTCTTTATTCCACCCTAAAATAATTTTGCAAGAGGTCTAATGGAAACCATTCCGATCAAAATTTCCGATGAAACCCTGCGAGATGGAGAACAACAAGCAGGCATTTTCTTCTCTTACCCAACAAAACAAAAGCTCGCCCATTTAATTGCTCAAACGGGAGTCGATGGACTCGCCATTATGCCCCGTGTTTGTGAGCAAGAAGAAGAGCTAGTCAAATCATTGATATCAGAAGGATTGGATAGTCTGATCACTGCTTCTACTTTGATGGGAAAGCAGTACATTGATCAAGCCAAGATGTACGGAGTTAAGCGCATCATCCTTTTCTACGGACTTTCTGATCGACTACTGTTTCTAAGAGATCCTCAGATCCGTTTGTTAAAGGAATTTAAAGGAAAAACCATTGATGACGATATTCCAGCAAAAGTAATCGATAGAATTCGCCAAAACGCTATTGATCTAATTGTCGAAAATTTGCGCTATGCTACTGCGATCGCTGGACTCACCGTAGACTTTGCCGCCGAGGATGCCTCAAGAGCCGATTTTGACTTTTTAGTGCAATGTATCCGCTCATGCAGTGCTGATATCGAACACTTTATGCTCTGTGATACAGTCGGAGTCTTGAGTCCAGAAAAGAGCTATGTCTGGATTAACAACCTGCTCCAATGTACAACAGGGGTTGCTTTCGGGGTACACTACCACAATGATATGGGCTTGGCTCTCGAAAATACTCTCCAGTCCGTCATGGCTGGAGCGACTTTAGTATCGGGTACATTTTGCGGCATTGGGGAACGAGCCGGAAATGTTGCCATCGAGCAGGTATTAAATGGGTTGCGAGTCCGTTTCGGAATTGAAGTCAAGGGGATTAATTATGATGCGATCGCACCTGTAACTGATTACATTGAGCAATTGGGAGTTCGTCCAGCTGCACCTTACTCTCAAACTGCTCAACGCCACGAATCAGGTATCCATATCAATTCTTTATTTTGCGACCCTCAAAGCTATGCTGCTTTCCCCTACAACACCATAGAGGTTCTCTTTGGCAAATGGAGTGGAGTGAGTAATTTTCAATATCTATTTGAAAAACAACTGCAAAATCCTCAACCAAGAAAGCAATATGAAAAAATGCGCTCAGTGATTAAATCTCTTTCTGTTGAGCAAGAACGCTACTTTACAGCTAAAGAGGTATTGGATTTATGGCAAAATGGGGCTTTTAAATAATCAATACTTTCACACATAAAAAACATTTATCCCGAATATTAATCGCTAAAATCATTATATACAGCAATCCTAAATGAGTCGTGAAAATCTCCGATTCCTCTCTCTGCGTTCTCTGCGCCTCTGCGGTTAATTTATTTTTACAACTGATTTAGGACTGCTATATAGCGCTTCTCTGTTGAGTGCAACACAGACCTAACCCCCAGCCCCTTCCCTACAAGGGAAGGGGAGTAAGATCAAAGCCTCTCTCTTCTTAGGAGAGAGGTTTGGAGAGAGGTCAAAATGTATTACATCCAAGCGAGAACTACTATAGTAAGCATTTCGTATTTGTGACTAAGTGTTATATGCAACAGTTTTTCCCCAGACTAAAGCGAAGCCTCCTGATTTTGATACTGATGTCTTTGTTGATATTGGTAATGGTGAAAATTGTCCAAAGTGCTTCATCATCAAGTAATTCCTTTCCTCAGAATTGGCAAGGTAAATGGAGCGGCACAATGTTCAACCGCTCTGTCAAAGGGCAATCTCAAACTGTACCAATGACACTCATAATTCAACCAATCTCCAATAATCCCAAACGCTATACTTGGCAAATCACTTATGGAGTAGGGGCGAAAAAGCTGGTACGTAATTATGAGTTGGTTGTTAAAGATCGTGGTGCTGGTCATTTTGTGATTGATGAGAAAGATGGAACTCTAATTGATGCGTGGTGGGTTGGAGACACGCTCTACAGTCAATTCCGAGTTGGAAATCGTTTACTCAATTCACAATATCAACGACAAA
Organism: Nostoc sp.; assembly: GCF_036917135.1. Classification (GTDB taxonomy): domain Bacteria; phylum Cyanobacteriota; class Cyanobacteriia; order Cyanobacteriales; family Nostocaceae; genus Nostoc. The sequence goes on from NZ_JBALEA010000057.1 coordinate 59,088, forward strand.
GGGATCGCCTCCGCTATAAACTTGTTACCTATCAGCCGCTAAGTTCACCGCCAGCCAAGGATTCCCAGCAAAAAGTTTCTTTCGAGAGCTACCAAATCGGGGCTGTTCAGTCTGCTGAACTAGCGATCGCCAGCGAATAATTTTCCTTAGTAGCGATCGTTGGATCGTGCTACAAGTTTATGCTTAACACTATTTTATAACTTTGTGCAGAGAATAATCGAGACTAAATAATCGAAGTTACATATTGTGAAGATACCCACATAAACTATCAAAAAATATCAATGGGCAAAACCCTATCCGTATAAGGGGTTAATTTTTTCTATCGAGACTAATATAAGAACCTTAACTGTCTTAACTGTCTTAACTGTCTTAAAAAAGATTTTCTAACCGTCTTAACTGTCCTTGCGTCTAGATGAAATTAGTGATAAGTATTAAATTGCTAAAGAAAGTTTCCCTGGAGGAAATATTATGTCTACTAACGTAGTAAAAGCATCATACCTTTAATTATTTACGCCAACTTACTACTAATTAACAAAATCTATTTGTCTAAAATATTCATGAATATTTGTAAATCAAAATAGCAATATCTAACGATTGGGCAATTGCTTCACTACGCTGCCGCTTCCTTTGCAATGATAAATATCCTCTGGCAAAATTGGGATAGTCCCTTTCTCCATATTGTTAAAATACCTGCCTAAAGCATCATAAAAATATTAACTGGCAAAACCCTACCTGTACAAAGAGCTAGTTTTTTTGAGAGTAATATAAAAATATTAATTGTCTTAACTGTCCTTGCTTCTAGATGAAATTAGTGATACATATTAAATTGTTAAAGCAAATTTACCTGGAGGTAATAGGATGTCTAGCAATACAGTAAAAGCATCTAATCTGCAAGCAGTGCCATTCTTCGCACGCTTCTTAGAAGAACAACCGGAAGATTCAGATCCCCCTAATATCTACACCTTTAAGTTTCCTTCAGATTTTGAAGATCGCTAGACTATAGCGCTCTTCAAATGAAATTAAAGGAGTAATGGTTATCAAATAACTGAAAACTACTTCTTAATAAGGCGATCACTTCCATTTAAGGGGATATTATTATATGAGAATATGGAAGCGATCGCCTCTACTTTATATCCCCGAATTACCCAATAATTCGGAGATATGAATAAAAATTTATTTAGCTAATTATTAACATCTACCTCCTACAAATTAAAACCAGAAAATTTTATGCACCTATCGCGTGACGTTGTATTATTAATCACCCATAGTGGTGATTTCTTCACAATAGATAGAGTGGCAGAAGCCTTGTCAAAGAAAGGGGTACAACCATTCCGCCTCGACACTGATAAGTTTCCCCTAGAAGTGCAATTAACAGCACACTTTGACAAATCCAAAAGCTATCACAAGCTGGAATATGGCACCCACTCTATCAGCACAGAGCAGGTGCAAGCTGTATGGATACGGCGGATATGGGAGCCAGAATTGAGTAAAGAATTGGCTCCAAAGTACCGAGAAGCCTGCATTAGAGAATCACTTGCAACCTTAGATGGTTTTTGGGACAGTCTTAAAGAAGCTAGGTGGGTAGATAATCTAGAGCGGATAAATACTGCACATAACAAACTGCGCCAACTGCGGGTAGCATCTGAGGTAGGTTTTGTCATTCCCCAGACTCTGATCACTAACAAAGCTGAGTCAGCACGGGAGTTTTTTCACCAAGTCAACGGAAAAATGGTGAGTAAGTTATTAACTGCTCTTTCCCACAGTATGGAAGCTAACTCCTCGTTCTTTCTTTACACCAGTACCGTTAAAGAAGAAGACTTGCAAGATGCCGAGTCACTGCGCTATTGCCCAATGGTTTTTCAAGAGCAAATCCCTAAACAACAGGAATTGCGGGTGGTGTATGTGAATGGCCATGTATTTGTCGGGGCGTTAGAAGCGTCTGTTTATGCAGCAGCCAAAGTTGATTGGCGTAAACCTGGTGTTGAGGTTGGTGCATGGCAACACCATCAGCTTCCTGATCAAGTAATTCATCGTCTCCAAGCCTTTATGGGTAAATTTGGGCTGTTGTTTGGAGCCTTAGATTTTATTCTCACACCATCAGGAGAATATGTCTTTTTAGAAGTTAACCCCATAGGAGAGTGGGGAATGCTGGAGAGAGATTTAGACTTGCCGATTGCCAGTGCGATCGCAGACGCACTTATTCCCTAGAAAGCAGTTAATTTAGGGTATTTTAGGCATATATCTCGATATAATTTGTCACGAAAAACATGACGCGATCGCCTAACACACTTTCCTAAAATCTAAAATCTAAAATCGAATGACAGTATTAATCATTACTTTCAGCCAAGACAACGAAAGCATTCCTCTAGTAATCAAAGAAATTGAGGCTAGAGGAAAGAAAGCATTTCGTTTTGACACAGATAGATATCCCACCGAAATTAAGTTGGATATTTACCAAGGCGATTCTGAGCGGGTAATTATTACTGATGGGAAACAGAAGCTAGATTTGAGTGAAGTGTCCTCAGTTTGGTATCGGCGGATGCGCTACGGGGCAAAAATTCCCGGCACGATGGACAAGCAATTTAGAGACGCTTCGGTTGAAGAAACTCGCCGTACTGTCAGGGGGGTGATTGCCAGCCTGAAAGCATTCCACTTTGATAAAATGTCAAATGTCGATATAACCAATAATAAACAACTACAGTTACAAGTCGCGCGAGAGGTTGGCCTTGTGACTCCGCGCACTCTGACTTCAAACAATCCAGAGGCAGTAAAGCAATTTGCTCAGGAGTGTCAGGAGCAAGGTATAGTCACCAAAATGCTTTCTTCCTTTGCCATCTATGACGATCGGGGACGAGAAAACGTTGTGTTCACTAGTCCAATTACAGATGACGATCTGGACAATCTTGAAGGACTGCGTTTTTGTCCGATGACGTTTCAGGAAAATGTGCCAAAGGCGCTGGAGTTGCGGACTACTATTGTCGGACACCGCGTATTTACTGCGGCAGTAGATTCCCAGAGTTTGGAGGGATCTACTTACGATTGGCGCAAAGAAGGGAGAGCCTTAAGTAAGAATTGGCAACCCTACGACTTGCCAGAAGATTTTGAGAAAAAGCTTCTCCAGCTAATGGCTTATTTTGGCTTAAACTATGGAGCGATCGATATTATCGTCACACCCGATGGCCGGCACGTATTCCTTGAGGTTAACCCAGTTGGGGAATTTTTCTGGATGGAGATATTTTCACCACACTACCCGATTTCTAGTGCGATCGCTGAAATTTTGCTGACTAATAAAAATTAGGAACTGGAGTAGCAATAAAATTATTTCCTATTTTCCGATCTTCCACCCTGTAGGTACTGCGTTGGAGTACTCGCAGAATACCCGAAGCAAAGGTGTCTACATCCCCTACCTCTTTTAATGTTTGGTAGTGGGATTTTATTGTGAATAGCTTTCAATTTTTCTCGGCTTTAGTTATTTGAACTCAGAAATCATGTTTTAATCAAAAGTGTCAGGATTTTAGGTAATTATCATGGACGAAATTGTGAAAAAACTAGCTGGGCTGGGTCTTCCTGGCGTAATTTTGGTGGTTCTAACAGCCGCATCAGGGGGTAGTTCCGTCGCCGTTGCTGCTACTCTCACAATGTTAGGAGGACCCTTTGGCATCGTCGGAGCTATAGCCTTACTCGGTCTAATAACCGTTGTGGGGGATATTGTTGCGGGATATGGAATAGAAGCCATTCTTCAGTCCATCTATGCAGAACGTAGCAAAACCGAATCTCTGAAATTTCTCCTGAAAGAAATTAAAGATTTACCCATTACAGAGGATCTAAAACTCAAACTTAAAAATCAACTTTCCCCCGAAATTATTACTTATTGTGAAGAAGTTAAGTCCCTAAAAACAATTGAAATAGTCGCGGTGATTATTCAACTTCAATGGTATTAAGTTAAGCGATTATTTAACTCAAATAAAAACCACTATATTTTTAGAAAATGCAAGCTCAAGTTTTTCGCGATCAACCCTCAACTAATCCTCTTGTGGTTTTTACCAGATTCTGGCAAGATGTCAGAGCGATCGCTGGGTCTTACTGGTATCCAACAGAGCCAGAAGGCAGAGCATTCTCAGACGTGATTCGCGCCTGGGGAATGCTGATTCTCCTAATTTTATTAATAATTGCGATCGTGGGTGTAACGGCTTCAAGCAGCTTCTTAAATCGCTATGTACTCAATATCGTCATTGAAGAGAGAGATATTTCTAAATATCTGGGTACGTTATGGATTTCTATACTTGTGATTGTGGTGGAAACACTTCTGATTGCATCTTCTAAATTCGTCAGAAAAAAAATTGCTCTTGATTGGTACAAATGGCTCAATAATCACACCTTAGAAAAGTATTTTAGCAAGCGTGCTTATTATAAAATAAATTTCAAATCCGATATTGATAACCCAGATCAACGTCTATCCCAAGAAATCGAACCCATTACCAGCAATGCTCTCAGCTTTTCAGCTACTTTCCTAGAGAAAATCCTCCAACTAACAAGTTTTTTAGTAATTATTTGGACAATTTCTCCACAGATTGCAATAATCCTAGTTGTTTATACAATCACAGGTAATTTAATTGCTGTTTATTTGAATCAACAAGCCAATAAGATTAATAAAGAGGAACTTGAAGTTAAAGCTGACTACAGATATGCACTGACTCATGTTCGGAATCACGCGGAATCAATCGCTTTTTTTCAGGGAGAAAATCAAGAAGCAAATATAATTCAACGCAGATTTAGTAAGATCGAGAAAAATGCCGAACGGAGGCTGAATTGGGAGATAAATCAGGATATTTTTCACAGAGCGTATCAATCTGCTATTACTGTGTTTTCGATGTTTATACTTACACCTTTATTTATTCAAGATAAAATTGATTTTGGAGAAATTAACCAAATTAGTTTAGCTTGCTTCATGTTTTCTAATGCTCTGGGACAATTAATCAGTGAATTCGGAGCTTCTGGAAGATTTTCTAGTTATGTTGAACGCTTATCTCAGCTGTCGGATGCGTTGGAAACTGTTACGAAAGAACCAGAAAAAGTCAGTACGATTAAAACAATCGAAGAAAACCGTCTGGCTTTTGAGCATGTCACCTTACAAACGCCAAACTATGAGCAGGTGATCGTCGAAGATTTATCACTGTCTGTTCAGCCTGGAGAAGGTTTATTGATTGTTGGGCCGAGTGGTCGAGGTAAAAGTTCTCTATTAAGAGCGATCGCAGGTTTGTGGAATGCAGGAAGTGGTCGTCTGTTGCGACCTCCTTTAGAAGAAGTGTTGTTTTTGCCCCAACGTCCCTATATAATTTTGGGAACTTTGCGCGAACAGTTACTCTATCCTCATACAACTCGTCAAATGAGCGATGCAGAACTCAAAGAAGTTTTGCAACAAGTTAACCTCGAAAACGTGGTGACAAAAGTTGGCGGCTTTGATGCCGAACTCCCTTGGGAGAATATATTATCATTGGGAGAACAACAACGCCTTGCCTTCGCACGATTGTTAGTTACTCTTCCTAGCTTCACGATATTAGATGAAGCAACAAGTGCTTTGGATTTAAATAACGAAAAAAGTTTATATCAGAAGTTAAAACAAAGTCAAACAACTTTTATCAGCGTGGGACATCGTGAGAGTCTATTTAATTATCATCAATGGGTTCTGGAACTTTCACAAGATTCTAGTTGGCAACTTGTAACTGTGCAGGATTATCAGCTTCAAAAAGCAACTGCTACTAATTCATCCAAAAATGGTCAAATTAAAATTGATTCTTTCCCCAATAATCAATCATCAAGTAAACCAGAAATGGGAACAATTGAAAAGCTCTCTCATCAGGAAATGAACACATTAACAGACTATTCCCTTGGCATCATCAGAAGCAAGGCTAGCGGAGGAAAGTCCATAACTACTAAAGATGGCTTGACATACCACTATGACAAAGATCCAAAGGTGTTGAAATGGGTGAGAGTTTAGGGCGTGTTTTCAAAGTCTTAGATCCCCCCAACCCCCCTTAAAAAAGGCTTGCTCAGAGTCTCTTAAAGTCCACCTTTTTAAGGGGTGACGCAGATAATATAGGTTCAAAGCGGGTGCTAGAAAAAATCGGAATGCGACTGATAGAAGCACGAGGTAAGGTATTGATATGGGAATTATCCAAAACAGAAATCATAGAGTAATTGTCTCTGCTCACACTTCTTAAAATCAGAATTATGCTAACTAAACAGCAAAGACAACTAATTACTTACGAAACTATTTCAATTTATCAACGAACCTATCAATTACCAGTTCTAAAAAATCAGGGTGTAAAAACAGTTCAAAAAAAAATTAGAGAACGTCAACAATTAATTAAAGAAGGTGTTAGATATCATCATCAGCTTGGGGGGATAATTAAGCGAAAAGAAGAAATTAGCCAGGGAGAAATTTTTGACGAAATTAAATTATTCATTAAAGACTATAGTCATCTTATTGATTTTCTAGAAAGTTATAAAGATACTTATCATAATTTTTTGTTAAATCTTACGGAAGACTTAAAGAATTTATTTAAACAAAAATATTTGGAAATAAAAAGTTTAGAAAATCAAAGAAGAAAATTAGAACTTAAAAATCATAAAACTCCGAAAATACTTGATGAACTAAGATGGGAGAAGCAAGAAAACTTTAAAGCAGTTTTACTGTTGAGCAATTCTTATTTTTTAATGCTAGAAAAAATAAGATTGCTTGGTGAAGGGATTAAACAACTTACAGAAGATACCAAAATTCAAAAAGAAATTGTCCAGCAAATAGTTAAAGATTTAGAAGTATATCAAGAACTTTACGAATATCAAATAAAAGCCTATAAGATTCGTCAAGAAATAGCAAAGATTTCCCAGACTGCAATCAATTTTGAAAATTCTTTACAAGATTACTTTAGTCCCTTTCAATCTTTAATAGATGAAGTTGTAAAAGTAGATGAATATTTCTATGCAACTGTCGGAGATATTAAAAATCTAGGGGATAATATTTTAAAGTATCAGTCAAATTTATTTAACCTGGAAAAAAGTGAGGTAATTTCTGAAAGTTTTCTCGATTTCATGGTGACAAGTTATGAGAAAAAAGCTAGATTAAAAGATGCTTTTATTCAATCTCAATTATTAGATTGGCAAATCAATAATTTTGATTTGAGCGAAAATGGCGTGTTTTTAGACAAGGGTATTGATTTAATATCAAACTATATATCCAAGCAGTTCAGCGAGCAAAGAAAACTGCTAGGCATAACAGAAGTAAATATTGTTTCTAGAGCGCCTTTATCTGCTGTTGAAGAAACAGGATTAATGGGACTGACTAATAACAATATTACCTTGATAAATAAATCTCTCAACAATACAAATATTGATTATACCCAATTGCGCGATCTTCTAGCACAGCATAAGTGGAAAGAAGCTGACATTGAAACCACTAAACTAATGCTCAAAGTCATGAGTAAGAATTATTGGAATGAAGTTTACAAGGAAGATATTGATAATTTCTCTTGTCAAGACCTCCACAGCATTGATCAACTTTGGGAACAATATAGTTATGGTTATTTCGGCTTCAGTATTCAGCAAACTATCTGGAGCGAAATGGGTGGTCAAGTAGATTATGAAACAGAAAAGAGACTCGGCGATCGCCTTGGTTGGCGAAAAGAGGGAAATTGGTTAGACTATGAGCAACTAACTTTTAAATTGTCTCCTCTGACACCAATGGGACACCTACCAGCCAATTGGTTACAATATGACCAAGATAGCTTTGATTTATCCTCAAAATCATCTACAGAACACCTTTCAATGGGAGCTTGGCGGGTAAGTTCTTGGTTAGTTTGGCAGATGCACTTATTCTTTTCTCGTGCGAAAAGTTGTAACTAAACTTTAATAATTAGTTAATCATATATTTGTTAACAATAGGAAAAATTAGAGTTAAAGCTAATTTGAGGATAAACATGGATAATAGTAAGCATTCTGATATAGAAATAGAAATTTTACTTCTAGGAAAATGGCGTTTTGATACGTATTCAGAAAAAATTACTATTGAATTTAGAGATGATATGACTTATGAGCAAACCAGGGTTCAAATGCTTCTTTTCTCTAAACCTAAAGAATTGCTAACAGGTAATAAATTTACTGGTGTGTGGTACGTAAGAGAAAAGAAATTGCATTTAAATGTTAAAACTATGCCAAAATCATTTTTTAATTTTAAGGTACCACTAGCTTTTAAGATTTCTCTTGCAGATATTGTAGCTACTTTAAGTTCTGTATTGATGCCAGAAAATTATGAAGTTATTAGAATTAATAGTTCTAAATTTCTAATAAAGGATAATGAGGAATCAGTTATTGGGACAAAATTAAACAATACTAGGAACTGGTAAAGCTTGTAAAATCATTCTGCGATCGCTCCATAACTTTGACCACACAATCAAAATCGCACCTTAACCCCAAATCTCAACAAGTACAGTATATTCTCAATAGAGTTTACATTAATCTCATAAGGGACTGAGATTCTTGAAAAGTAATGAGTAATGAGTAATAAGTAATGAGTAATGAGTAATGAGTAATGAGTAATGAGTAATGAGTAATGAGTAATGAGTAATGGGTATTTACTCATTACTTAGTCACAGCAGTTAAAACTGCCGTGAGCTACGACGAGGGGCTGAAGCCTCTGAGCTTGTCAGCAAATCGTGTTATTTGTTGTCAGTCCCCTAGATATTTATTTAGATAAACTAATAATTAGGTATACATATTTCTGAAAGACTGTATAATACTTAAACTACGTTAACTCGACCGAGAAAGTGTGCTATGCTATATAGATAGCATAGATACTTGCCAATGAAATTATTTAATCGTAAGGAAAGGATTTCATGAGCAACATACAACTGTACTTTGCCAAAGCCTCAACCTTCTCTCAACGCACCCGCGTAGTCTTATTGGAAAAAGGCATAGACTTCACGCCGATAGAAATTGACTTACAGAATAAACCAGATGGGTACACGCAGATTTCGCGCTACGGAAAAGTCCCGGCGATCAAACATGGGGATATTGAAATCTACGAGTCTGCGATCATCAATGAATATTTAGATGAAGTTTTTCCAGAACCACCTTTATTACCCCGCGATCCCGCCAAGAAAGCGATCGCCCGGATTTGGATAGACTACGCCAATACTCGCTTTGTACCTGCGTTTAACAAATTTCTGCGCGGTAAAGATACCCAAGAACAAGAACAAGGACGAAAAGAGTTCACGGAAGCACTCTTGTATCTTGAAGAAGAAGGATTAGGCAAACTGTCTAATGGTAATTACTGGTTAGGAGATCAGTTTAGCCTGGTTGATATCAGCTTCTATCCCTGGTTTGAACGTTTACCACTCCTAGAACACTTCCGCAAATTCACACTACCGGCAGAAACAACTGGTTTGCAGACATGGTGGAATTTGGTACGCGATCGCCAGTCAATTCAATCAGTAGCAAATCCTGTAGACTTTTATTTGCAAAGATTTGCCAAAGTTCTCGGTGAACCTGTTCCCGTTGGTGCAGTTCAAAAATAAGGGATGTGGCGATCAAAAACTCTTGAGTATTGACCATTAATAATTAACCAAAATCCAAAATTGGATGACCTATGAGCTTAAATAACCAAGTTCTAGACAGACAGATTTCCCAATATCTGCCATACGTAGAGGCTAACCTCACTTACTTAACCCCGATGGCAGAAAAACCTTTCAACTATACTTATGAACCCCCAGCAGGGATTCCCCGCACCAATGGAACTTATCAAACGCACAAACTGCCAATTTATAATGCTCGTTCGATCTCCAAGAACATTTCATTAGATAGAGAAGGATTTGCATTTACTAAACATTACAGCAGCGTCCGCGACTTTTACGATGAAGACGAAATACGCCGCGTTTATTACCCAGAAGCCGAGCAATTATTAAAACAGGTGACAGGTGCAACGAAGGTAGTGATATTCGATCACACCCTTCGTAACGCTGGTCAGTCAAAGCCAGGTGAGAATAATATTAAAGAACCTGCCAAGCGCATACACAACGACTTCACCGCCAAATCAGGCTATACTCGCGCCCGTTTGGAATTAGCAGCACAGGGTATAGATGGTGATGAAATTGATACACTATTGCAACAAAGATTTGCCATCATCAACCTTTGGCGAGCGATCGCCCAACCAATCCAAGAGTCACCCTTAGCAGTGTGTGATGCCCAAAGTATTATATCAACAGACCTTGTAGCTGGCGATCTCGTGTACCGCGATCGCGTTGGTGAAACCTACGCAGTTACATATAATCCCGAACATAAATGGTTCTACTTCCCGCAAATGCAAAGGGACGAGGCACTATTTATCAAGTGTTTCGACTCCGCAGAAGATGGACACGCGCGTTTTGCAGCCCATACAGCCTTTGAAGACCCCACCAGCCCAACAGACGCGCCTCCACGAGAAAGCATCGAACTACGGACATTTGTTTTTTACCCTGCATAGGTACAATGTATGGGGTATAGAAGTAATTAACAATGCCCCATACACCAACCCAGTTAAATGAGTAATGAGTAATGAGTAATGAGTAATACCCATTACTTATTACTTATTACTCATTACTTCAAGATCAAAGACAGTTGGAGTCGGGGATTTAAACTCCAACTCAACTGATACTAGGTGTAATGGTTGGGGTCTTAAACCCTTTAATTTACGATAAATTATCTGGGTTTTCCTCCAATCAATCTTTACTGCCAAACATAGATCAGGACAAACAAAATAATCCAGATAATATCGACGAAGTGCCAGAACAACGAAGTTGCATTTACGCCGAAGTGACCTGTGTCGTAGTTTCCTGGTAGGAAAGAACGGATCAAAATTATCAACTGCAACAGAATGCCAGTGAAAACGTGCAAACCGTGGAAACCTGTTAGTAGATAGAATGTACTACCAAATACCCCGGAGGTGAAGCCAAAGGCGAGGCCGTTCCATTCAATCGCTTGGCCAACTAAAAAGTAAGTTCCCATCGCCATTGTCGCCAAGAGAAACAGGCGAAATTTCACTAAGTCATGGCGTTGAAGGGCGCGTTCTGCTAAGTAAATTACAAAGCTACTAGCGACCAGAATTACTGTGTTGATTGCCGGTTCTTTTACTTCTAATCCAGAAACACCTGCTGGTAGCCAGTTCGGGGTTGTTGTTTTGTAAATAGCATATCCGGCGAAAAAACTCAAGAAAATGACGCTTTCAGATAGTAGGAAGACAATGAAGCCAAACATTTTGTTGCCTTCTTCGTCGTGGCTATGTTCTGCGGCTGTGTGGGGCAATTCGTGGGAATTGATATAGCTGTCCATTTTGGTTTTTGAGAGGGGAGTTTGAAACGCAAAGGTACGCAAGGGGAAGCGCAGAGGCGCGCGGAGGGTTTTTGCGTCTTCCCGATAGTTTGCGTTTATTCTGGGAGGTTGGATGTTAGGGGTTCTGATTTGCCGTAACCGTAGGGTTCGGAGATGATGATGGGAATTTCTTCAAAGTTTTCTACTGGAGGTGGTGAAGAAACCATCCACTCTAGTCCAATTGCCCGCCAAGGGTTAGCAGGTGCTTTCTCGCCTTGCATCCAAGAAATCACCATGTTGAATATGAAGGGCAAGGTGGACATTCCCAAGAGGAATCCGCCGAGACTAGCGATGATATTCCAAAATTGATACTCTGGAGCGTAGGAAGCAACTCGACGTAACATCCCTTGCAATCCTAAGGGGTGCATGGGCAAAAAGTTGAGGTTGGTGCCGATGAATGCTAACCAGAAGTGGATTTTACCCCAGCTTTCGGAGTACATCCGCCCAGTCATTTTGGGGAACCAGTGATAGATGGCGGCAAATAAGCCCATCGTCACGGTGCCATAAAGGACGTAGTGGAAGTGTCCTACTACAAAGTAGGTATTATTAACGTGGACATCAACCGGCACTGAAGAAAGCATGATGCCTGTGATGCCGGCGAAGACAAACATGACTAATCCGCCCAAGGCAAACAGCATTGGGGTATTTAGCCGCAGTTTACCGCCCCAAATAGTTGCTACCCAAGCAAATACTTTAATTCCTGTGGGTACAGATACAAACATCGTCGTCAGCATGAAAAGCAACCGCATCCAGCCTGATGTACCACTGACGTACATGTGGTGTACCCAAACGATGCCGCTTACTCCTGCAATCAAGATGGATGAAACGGCAACTACTTTGTAACCAAATAGGGGTTTACGTGAATAAACTGGAAAGATTTCTGAGAAAATGCCGAAGATGGGCAAAATAATCACGTAAACGGCGGGGTGGGAGTAGAACCAGAAGTAATGCTGGAACATCACTGGATTCCCACCCTTAGCGGGGTCGAAAAAGGCGGTGCCAGCTGTGAGGTCAAGTAGCAGCATCACCGCGCCTGCTGTCAGTGCTGGAAGTCCGAAAAGTTGGATGATTTGGGCGCTAAATACTGCCCAGACAAACAAGGGCATCCGAAAGAAGCCCATACCTGGTGCCCGCATCTTGACGATAGTGGTGACAAAGTTCACTGCCCCCATAATTGAGGATACGCCGGATATTGCCACCGCTAGCAGCCAGATAACTTGACCATTAATCAAGTTACCTGTAGGATTCTGAAGACTAACTGGCGGGTAAGACCACCAACCGGCTTGGGCTGGCCCACCAGGGACAAAGAAGCTACCCATCATCAAAATCCCAACTACTGGCACCATCCAAAAGGCGACGGCGTTGAGGCGGGGAAATGCCATATCTCGCGCCCCAATCATCAGGGGCACTAGATAGTTGGCAAAACCAACCAGTGAGGGAAATGTCCACAAAAACAGCATCACAGTGCCGTGCATGGTGAACATCCCGTTGTAGACGGTGCGATCGACTAAATCTGATTCGGGTGTCATCAGTTCTCCCCGCATCACCATCGCAAAGATACCGCCGACGAGAAAGAAGAAGAATGAGGTAACGAGATACTGGATACCAATAACTTTATGGTCGGTACTAAAGCTGAAGTATTCTTTCCAGTTACCCGGAGATTCGTGTTTGGGCTTCTCGTTGGGGAGAAGGATGCCTTCAATCGGAACATTAGTCATACTTACTTTCCTTTCAACCAGGTGAATTGACTAGAGGAGGTGCAGCAGGTGGAACTGTAACCCAACCAGTTTGAACTGATTGATGGGATGTTTGAGCATACTCAGAAGCCGCTTGATTCTTTGCTGGGGATGGCTTTTGGGTTGCAGCTTGTGCTAGCCACTGCTGATAATCTTCAGGAGATTCGACGATGACATTCGCTTGCATCGTGGCAAAATATGTACCGCTATATTGGGAATCGGTCAATCGGTATTTGCCGGGGCGGATGGGAGTAAATTCAAAGTCGATGGCCTGGTTGGGAATAATATCCTGCTTGAGGCGGAATGCAGGAATATAGAAGCCGTGGAGAACGTCTTGTGATTTTAGCGCTAAACGTATTCGGCGATCGCTCGGTAAATGCAATTCGGTACTGGTGACATCTCTCTCTGGGTAATGAAAAACCCACGCCCACTGTTTAGCTAATACGTCGATTTTCTCAACGGGTTCTGCTAAGGCGTTAGCTGGTTCTGCATGAGCCGATTGCATTGCTAGCGGATTATGCAAGTGAACTAATTCCGATGGGCCTTGAATCCCCATTTGTTCGTAAACTTGGTAGCTGTAGTTCGCAATCCACAACACTAACAGAATTGGGATTGCTGTCCAGATAACTTCTAGGGTGACATTGCCATGAATTGGGGGACCGTCGGTGAAGTCATCTTTGACTGCCCGATGGAAGATCACAGAATACATTAAAGTACTTGTGACTCCCAAGAAGATGAAGGCACCAAGGGTTACTAAGAAGCTAATCAAATCATCAACTAGTTGGGATTCGGCTGCTGCTTGGGGGGGAAGCCAGGAGTAAGACTGCTTACCGATCCAGAGACTGATAACAGTCACTGCGATCGCGCCTGTAAGCAGCGTCAAAATATTTAAAATCTTCTGGATTTTCATAGTCCTTGATTATTGGGCACTTGTACTGAGCGTTCGCGTAGCCTCTCGTAGAGAAGTATTGGGCATTGGAAATTGATGACAAATGACAAATGACTAATTACTAATGCCTAATCGCAGCAAATTATCTGCTGTATTGTGTACGCCAAACTCGGCAGCCATTTGCGCCCCTAGTGTCCCGTGGACGTACAGAATGAACATGATTGCTATGCCTGCCAACAGATAGATCCATTGCACTTCTCTATCTGTCTGTTTATATTCTTGTTTAGCCCAAACGAAGCGCTGCCATGCTCTCCAGATGGTCATACCAACAATCAGGGCTAATAAAAACACACCACCCACACCATGCCAAAGCATAGTTTCCATTGCCTGCAATCCCCAGGCGCTTTTCATCTCAGCTGGTGGTGTTGCCAACAGCATTTCGTAAAAACCTGCTCCCACCGTGAAAAATGTGATGATGCTGGCAGCTAACATGTTGTACCAGCCAACAGCAAATAAGTTGTCACGTTCCACAGTAATTGCCAAAAATTTGAAGACCCATTTTTCAAAGGGGAACAGAACACCAACGATATCAAAGGTCATCCCAATGATGAACAAACCTATTGTCAGATGCACTAAGTTGGGATGAATGGGAATTGTGTAAGGTAATCCGTTTGCGCCTAAAGAGCCGCTCAATTGGTTAATCAATTCTGAGTTCATCGCAACAAACCATCCTTTACTGCTTCCACAACTGGTACGGTGTGTAATCCATACACCCAAACAAGTTCATCTCCGAGGTATACCTGTAAGCCAACTATCAGGGTTAAAATTAGTCCGGCTCCCAAATAATAAATTGGTACTTTTTGCGGGTTACGGGCACGAATTACATAGCGCCAAGCTGTAATTGCCGTGATGATTCCCGAAAGTGACCAACCAATTAGGGTATGCAAATTCAGCACCGATTTAGCTAGGCTGTAAGGCTGTGCTAAACCCGCTTCAAATTGACCAAAAATGATCGCGACGAATATTGCGATCGTGGCAACTAACATATTCCACCAACTCACCTCAAAAAGGCCAGCTTTACCAGTAAAATAGCCAATTACATCACAGACAAAGGAAAACAACACCATCGCAATTACGAAGTGGACAACGATGGGATGAACCGTATCTGGATAAGGTAAATTGTGGTCGTTCAAAGATATAAAATACTCAAGCATTGTTTCTCCTGGACATATCTACCGCACTTTGGCCAATCAATTTCGGATTTTAGATTTATTCCGTCCCTGACGAGATATAAACCAAAAGAGCCTAATCCAAAATCTCAAATCGCTAGTCAAACTTCAATAGTTGATGGATACTCACTAACATCACCACAAGTATCCATCCATAATTGACCGAAATCTGTTCAATATCTGCACGGTGCAATATGCTTAATCATGTCTTAGCTTTTTGTAGCCAAATCCGATTAAATTGCCTACATAGAATAATTTTGATTTTGATTCATTTCCTCATGCCAATAGTCTGCAACAGCAATTCTGGATGGAGCTAAATCAAATTGCTGTCGTTTGTTGATTCGCTTAACCTATCTTTTAGCTTAAGTAAATTTTTATGAATTGTCAAAATAATAAATATTAAAATTTTAAAGGTTATTTGTCTCACAAATGAATATTTACAAAATGTATTTATTTTTGCATTAATTTAAATACGAAAAAACCTGAATAACAGTTTTGTCTGTAAAGTATTTCACAATCATAAAATATTTGTTTGTGACGGAAATAACAAAAATATTTAATCTTGATTTTTTGATATATAGCAATCCGATTTGATGTTTGAAAAAATCTAAGTATGTGTAGTGTTACAGCTTCCGTAATGCACCAAAATCTTTAGGTGGTGCGTTAGCCTACGGCATAAGACACCCTATTGGCGTGACAAGGCTAAAATGCAAAAAAATTGTCGGTTGGGGAGCCACTGCGTTGCGCGGGTTCCCCGCGTTGTAGCAAGTGGCGTTGGACGCTTTGCCAAAGCCAACATCCTGATATATGCAATCCTAAATGAGTTGTGAAAATTTGGGATGTCCAGATCCCCGACTTCTCGAAGAAGTCGGGGATCTAATTTTTCACCAATGATTTAGGATTGCTATATCATATCGATGGTGCAACTGGGGGTTGCATTGTGGTGTTGCAAACCTTGTTGTTTGTCATAGCAATGATTTTTGCACCTAAGCATGGGTTATTGGTAAGAGCAAAAAAGCAAGAAAATACTGACTGATTCAGTATTAAATAGCCTTTGCTATTTACATCACCCACCCACATTTTGCAGGTGTGAGGGCGAAATAAGTGTCGTTTAAAATTGTGGTAATTGGTACTTCTTTAGGCGGATTATCAGCATTAAAAATCGTCCTGGGCAATTTACCAGTAGATTTCCCTGTGCCGATCGCGATCGTGCAACACCGTCACAAACAGTCTAATAACACACTCCAGGATTTATTACAAGAATCCACTTTATTGAAAATTCGAGAAGTAGAAGACAAGGACGAAATACTATCGGGATATATCTACATAGCTCCAGCAGATTACCATTTACTGGTTGAACCAGGTCACTTTGCCCTTTCCACTGATGGGCCTGTTTCTTATGCCCGACCATCTATTGATGTGCTGTTTGAGTCGGCAGCCGACGTCTACACGGAACAAGTTATTGGTATAATATTGACAGGAGCAAACCATGATGGTATGCAAGGTTTTAAGAAAATAAAAGCACGGGGAGGAATTACTATTGTACAAGAACCTGCCACAGCCGAGAGCGACGTTATGCCAGAGGCAGCAATTTCTGCTGTTACAGTAGACTGGATTTTGACACTCTCAAACATTGCTTCCCAGATGGTCAAGCTTTGTCATTCATCACCGAAATAAACTGATGCAGATGGAACCCCAAGTAAACATCCTCCTAGTGGATGATAAACTAGAAAATTTGCTGGCACTAGAAGCAATCCTAGAAAAACTAGGGGAGAATCTCGTAAGAGCTACTTCTGGGGAAGAAGCTTTGCGGTGTCTGCTGCATCAAGACTTTGCAGTGATTTTGCTGGATGTGCAAATGCCTGGGATGGATGGCTTTGAAACTGCTACCTTGATTCGGAATCGGGGGCGATCGCGCCACACTCCAATTATTTTTCTCACCGCCTTTAGCACCAGCGACCAAATGCTGTTTAAAGGCTATGCCTTGGGCGCTGTTGATTATTTGCTCAAACCACTAGACCCCAATATCTTGACTTCTAAAGTCACAGTATTTGTAGAATTATTTAAGAAAACAGAAGCCGTCAAGCAACAAGCCGCGCAACTAGTAGCTGTCAATACAGAACTCAGGCAGAGTGAAGAACGATTCCGATCGCTAAGTACCTGCTCACCTGTTGGCATTTTTGAAACTGATACTGAAGGCGGCTGTAAGTATACTAATCCCCGCTATCAGGCAATTTGTGGTTTAAAAGCGGCAGAGAGTTTAGAAAAAAGATGGCTGGAATCTGTTCATCCAGAAGATCGAGAACGTGCGATCGCTAGTTGGTCTGCTTACATTTGTGAAGGTCGGGACTATTCGGAAGAATTTCGCTTTCAGACTACTGATTCTAGCATCCGTTGGGTTCAAGTTCGCTCATCACCGATGCTTTCCAGTCAAGGAGAATTGCTGGGTTATGTAGGTACCCTTGAAGATATTACTGAACGCAAGCAAGCAGAAGAAGTCCGCGCTCAAGTGATTCGAGAACAGACAGCAAGACAGGAAGCAGAGGCCGCAAATCGGATGAAAGATGAGTTTCTGGCTGTTCTCTCCCACGAACTCCGCACACCCCTAACCTCGATGCTGGGGTGGTCAAAAATCCTCCGCGCCAAGAAACTTGACGAAAAAGCCACTTCCCGCGCCTTGGAAGCGATCGAACGCAACGCCATATCTCAGATGCAACTAATTGAGGATATCTTAGATGTATCCCGGATTATCCGTGGTCAGTTGCGGTTAAATGTATCTGCGGTGAATCTGCTCTCAGTCATGGAGGCAGCTTTAGAGGCAGTGCGTCCCCTAGCAGAACCAAAAGATATTAAGTTAAATACTTTTTTGGATGCTTCGGTAGGTTCAGTTTATGGCGATCCAGCCCGTCTACAACAAGTTGTCTGGAATTTACTAACTAATGCCATTAAGTTTACCCCTAAAGGTGGCAGGGTAGAAGTAAGGCTATCAACCTATTTTGGATTTTCGATTTCAGACTTCGGCTTACCTCGGCTTTGCCCTTCTCCTATCGGAGACGCTGCGCGAACGGCTACGCTCAGGACAGGCTCGGCACAAGTCGCTCAGTCGAACGATTTTGGATTGGGAGCTGATAGTGAAAACTTAGACTCTTCAAACACTAATGAAAGCAGTAATCTAAAATCCCAAATTCAAAATTCAAAATCTCAGTACGCCCAAATTCAAGTTATCGATACAGGTATTGGTATAAGTTCCGAGTTTTTACCCAAAGTATTTGAGCGTTTTCGGCAAGCAGACAGTACCACAACGCGATCGCACAATGGATTAGGACTAGGACTAGCGATCGTCTGTCATCTAGTGGAACTGCACAAAGGTACAATCTTTGCCCAAAGTTTAGGTACTGGAGAGGGAGCAACCTTTACAGTAAGACTGCCACTTCTACAAAACAATAGAGGTAATAGAGAAGCCACAGGACAAATTTCCTCACCTATGGCTTCTACGCCCCTTGCTGGATTAAAGGTTTTAGTTGTAGATGATGAAGCAGATACCCGTAATTTTCTCAGTTTTATGTTTGAGGAATATGGGGCTTTTGCCACTGCGGTAGCATCAGTTGATGAAGCGCTAGCAGTACTTGAACAAGCAAAACCAGATATTCTAATTAGCGACATCGGTATGTCAGAGCAAGATGGTTATACACTGATTCGGAAACTACGCTCTTTGGAACCAGAAAAAGGTGGACGCATCCCAGCGATCGCTTTAACAGCATACACGCGAGAAGAAGACCGCTTAGAAGCCCTTGCAGCAGGGTTTCAGCAGCATTTATCTAAGCCAATTGACCCTAATAAATTGATTGCTATGGTTGCAAATGTATTAAAACTGGGGAGTGGGGAGTAGGGGGGATGAGGGGGAAATCAATTCAAAATTCAAAATTCAAGAACTTCCGCCTCATGCCTCCTGCCTCCTCTTTCCCAATGCCCAATACAACTCTTGGAGAGGCTGCGCCAACGGCTTCTCTACGAGACGCTACGCGTAGCTTGCTTCCCCGTTCGCGTAGCGTCCCGTAGGGAAGGGGTACGCTCAGTACAAGTGCCCAATGCCCAATGCCCAATCAAGATCAAGTTAGAGCGTATTTTTTCAGTTCGTCTAGAGAAACCACTTCCAAAGCTCTAGCATGGGTTGCTGAAAGTATGACGGGTGGCGCAACGCCAGCTTCGAGAGCTTCTTGCCAGCGAGAAGCACACAAACACCAGCGATCGCCAGGCTTTAATCCAGGAAAATTAAAATCAGGAACAGCTGTACTGAGGTCGTTTCCACGTGATTTGGTGAACTCCAGAAATTCTGATGTCACTTGGGCACATACGACATGCGACCCGAAATCCTGACCACCTGTACGACAAAAACCGTCGCGGTAAAACCCAGTCACGGGAGAATTACAGCAAACCTCTAGGTTTCCATCGATTACATTTTTAGCGTCTGTCATCGTTAATTCGTTGTACTTGATTTTCCCACTTGATATAAGCTTATATTTATTGTCAATTCCCTGGTTGAATTAAAACCGCGATCTCTCATTAATTCCGAAAAGCAGGGAAGTCTAGAATCACTTAAACCTCATCTAAATTGAGAACCGTAGTTTTTGCCCTCACCCTAAATCCCTCTCCCAGACATGGGAGAGGGACTTTGAAATTCTGCCTCCCCGAATCCCATATAGGGGAGAAGGGGTTGGGGGATCAGGGCAAATCCTTTTGAGCAGGGAAAAGCTACAGGTTTCAAGATAGATATGGTTTATATAAAATCTCAAAAGAATATTTAAGAGCGATCGCACTCAGTTTAAATAAAAACCCCTGGCTAACTACCAGGGGTAATGCAAGTCAGTACTTTTTCGCATGGAATGTATCCTACTCCAACACCATAGCAACCCTCTAATTTACAGATATGCCATTTTGCCAAACAAAAGCCCCCAGTGGTAAGTTGAGGGTTAATTTTTTCTAGACTCCAAGTTTTAAAGACTTCAGCGTATTGCGACGTCGTTGTTTGCTTCTAGATAAGTAAAACTAATAGATTATATCCGCTTTACTGAAGTAACAAAACTTGATTAAAAATTGTAAAGCAGTGTAGAGTAGTTTCACAGGCAAAGACGAAACCGCCTGATTCATAAATAACCGCAATTATAAAACCATGACAGCAACCTTACAACGTCGTGAAAGCGCCAACGTATGGGATCGATTCTGCGAATGGATCACCAGCACCAATAACCGCATCTACATCGGTTGGTTCGGGGTAGTAATGATCCCCACCCTGTTAGCAGCCACAGCTTGCTTCGTAATCGCCTTCATCGCCGCACCTCCAGTAGACATCGATGGTATCCGTGAACCAGTAGCAGGTTCCTTGATCTACGGAAACAACATCATCTCTGGTGCAGTAGTACCTTCCTCCAACGCTATCGGCTTGCACTTCTACCCAATTTGGGAAGCAGCTTCCTTAGATGAGTGGTTGTACAACGGCGGTCCTTACCAATTGGTAATTTTCCACTTCCTCATCGGCATCTTCTGCTACATGGGTCGTGAGTGGGAACTATCTTACCGCTTAGGTATGCGCCCTTGGATTGCGATCGCCTATTCTGCACCAGTTGCAGCAGCTAGCGCAGTCTTCTTGGTATACCCCATCGGACAAGGTTCCTTCTCAGATGGTATGCCTTTGGGAATAAGCGGAACATTCAACTTCATGATCGTGTTCCAAGCAGAACACAACATCTTGATGCACCCCTTCCACCAACTCGGTGTAGCAGGTGTATTCGGCGGAAGTTTGTTCTCTGCAATGCACGGTTCTTTGGTTACATCTTCCTTAGTTCGTGAAACCACCGAAACCGAGTCCCTTAACTACGGTTACAAATTCGGTCAAGAAGAAGAAACCTACAACATCGTTGCAGCCCACGGCTACTTCGGTCGTCTAATCTTCCAATACGCTTCCTTCAACAACAGCCGCTCACTGCACTTCTTCTTAGCAGCGTGGCCTGTAATCGGTATCTGGTTCACCGCCTTGGGTGTCAGCACAATGGCGTTCAACTTGAACGGTTTCAACTTCAACCAATCAATCATTGACTCTGAAGGTCGTGTAATTGCAACTTGGGCAGATGTAATCAACCGGGCTAACCTGGGTATGGAAGTAATGCACGAGCGCAACGCTCACAACTTCCCCCTAGATTTGGCTGCTGGTGACTTTGCTCCTGTGGCTCTAACCGCTCCTGCTATCAACGGTTAATTACTGAAAGTTTAACTAAATCAAAAAGCGCTCTCCGAAAGGGGGGCGCTTTTTAGTTTGGGAAGTATTTGGTAAATTGCTTAAAAGCTGATATTTAAAGCGTTTCTGGTGCTTTACATAAGTTTACGTAGTTCGGTTTAATTGTGTTCGTAGTGAGGGCTTCAGCCCTCATAAGAGGACTAAAGTCCTCACTACAAACCTTGAATTATTCACGCCGCTCTACTTATAATTTTGTAAGAACGTTCACCATCGTGAAAAGTCATAATTTTTTGTTGTAAATTGTCCATAAAATTCAGAACAACTTGTTGAAGATGATATTTGCGTAGAGATTCTACCTGAGTTTTGTCAAAACCAATATTGATAAGTAAGTCACTTAAACGTGTTTCAACACCATAAATTGCTGTAAGCAAATCATTTAAAGCAATGACAATCTCTTTGAGATTTATTGCCTCTATACCGTACAAATGTCCAATCCATTATCTCCTCATAATTCCTCTAACAATTATAAGTAGTAGAATATTACGTCCATACTGCAATCATAACCACAACTTGAGGTGTGGGAAGTTTGCTTGATATTTGGGTTCAAGAACCAATCAAAAATTACATAAAAATGTCATCATAGTTAAGGTAAAAACATTCTGGAGACAAGACAACGGTTTACGCACGCCCTTTAGCACGGTTAATTGAACAATTGCAACGTCTACCGGGAGTTGGCCCCAAAAGTGCCCAACGACTGGCTTTGCATATTTTGAAGCGACCAGAAGCAGAAGTAGAAGCTTTGGCACAAGCTTTAATTGAGGCAAAAAAACAGATAGGCTTGTGTTCCGTTTGCTTTCACTTATCTGCTGAACCTGTTTGTGAAATTTGCCGCAATCCCAACCGTGACAACAACACTATCTGTGTTGTAGCAGATCCCCGCGATGTGATTGCGCTGGAAAAAACCCGCGAATACAAAGGGAAGTATCACGTTTTGGGTGGGGTGATTTCGCCAATTGATGGAATTGGACCAGATCAGTTGACTATAGTAGCTTTACAGCGTCGGGTGAGTCAGCAAAAACCTCAAGAAGTAATTCTCGCAATTAGTCCGAGTGTAGAAGGAGAGACAACAACACTGTATATCGGTCAGCTACTAAAACCATTTACCAAGGTGACGCGGATTGCTTTTGGTTTACCTGTGGGTGGCGATTTAGAGTACGCAGATGAGGTAACTTTGGCGAGGGCGTTGGAAGGACGCCGAGAGTTAGAGTGACTACCCAAACCTAAGACGGACCTAGCTCTCCCAATTCATCGGCAACAGCCTGTCTTATCTTGGCAGTTCTATTCTTCTGACATTCCCTCCTTTTGTCAGGAGTCGTGGTTCCCAAGACCCCAATCTTTTACCCTGAGCGAAGCCGAAGGGTTTTCTTGCAACATATACCTATTAGCTTGGTTTTCGGTTATGGCATTGATGGTGAAAAATGCGGTCTTGAGGGTTTCCCTCTTCCTTTGGGAGACGCTACGCGAACAAAGAGCGATTTGGAACCCGGAAGGTCAAGACTAAGTAATTTTATCAGAAAATTTTCCCGTTTCGTCATAGATAAACGTATTTGTTTTTGCTGACACCAAAAAACAATACTGGATGCAATCCTCACTTCGTGACGCTGTTCGCTAACATCCCCCACTCACAATCCCCACGTTATGAGTACATTGTTCGCGTTGTCTCGCAGAGAAGGTGGGGGCTTTTGCGACGCTTAAGGCTGAAAAGCTCACAGCATAGTGGTTGTAACTAATCAGCCTTTTGCAGGTGTTGCCTTGCTTAGTGAGCTAAGTAATGCAACCAGAGAGCATATTTTTTGCCGCTCAACGACCGGTCATTTGCTCCAGCTTTTCGGGGTATCTAGCCCCTTGCACCGCGATCTTTGAGGCGGCGTCATTGATGTCACGCAGATCATTGGGCGTGAGTTCGACTGAGACAGCCCCGATGTTTTCGTCCAAGCGATGCAGCTTCGTGGTGCCTGGGATCGGAACAATCCACGGCTTCTGGGCTAGCAGCCAGGCGATCGCAATCTGAGCAGGTGTCGCCTGCTTCTGTTCTGCAATGCCGCCAAGCAGATTAATCAGTGCTTGATTCGCCTTGAGCGCCTCCTTAGTGAAGCGAGGCAGGGTGCTGCGGAAGTCGGAGCTATCGAAGGTCGTGCTTTCGTCCATCTTGCCAGTGAGAAAGCCCTTGCCCAGAGGACTGTACGGGACAAAGCCGATTCCGAGTTCTTCAAGGGTCGGTATTACTTCTTTTTCAGGAGTCCTCGTCCACAGCGAGTATTCGCTCTGGAGAGCAGTGACCGGTTGAACTGCGTGGGCGCGACGGATCGTTTGCACTCCTGCTTCGGAGAGTCCAAAGTGCTTCACCTTACCTGACTGAATCAGTTCCTTCACCGCTCCTGCCACGTCTTCGATTGGCACGTTCGGGTCAACCCGGTGCTGATAGAGTAAGTCAATTGTCTCGATCTTGAGGCGCTTGAGCGAACCTTCGACGGCCTGCTTGATATGCTCCGGTCGGCTATTCAGTCCGGGCGCACCCTTCATCCCACGGGGATCGGAATTAGGACTAATGTCGAATCCAAATTTGGTGGCAATGACTACTTGCCCACGAAAGGGAGCGAGGGCTTCGCCCACAAGCTCTTCGTTTGTGAACGGGCCATAAACCTCGGCGGTGTCAAAGAATGTAACGCCGCGATCGACGGCAGCCCCCAGAAGGGCGGTCATTTCCTGTATGTCTTTGGGTGGGCCATAAGAAAAGCTCATGCCCATACAGCCCAGACCGATCGCCGAGACTTCTAAGTTGCTGTTTCCAAGTTTGCGCTTTTGCATTGTTTGAACTCCTGTTCTTGAATTAAAGGTCGGAATTGTCTTGCTCTACGATCAGTCGTCGCTGACCATTTAGTCCACGGTCTTGCTGTCGAGTTCTGAATGGCGATCTGCGTCATAGCCGTGGATTTGATGATGATGCTTCTTACGCGATCGCTAGAACGAACCGTCTGTTGATTTCGATAGCTCTTCATGGGCGCGCGTCGCCTGCAACCGTTCCTCGACAGCCGGCGCGATCGCCGCGAGGGCGTCACTGCCGGCAACGAACAGCTTCGGCGGATTCTCCATTCCGGCGATTTTGACCAGAGCATCCCCCAACTTTGCCGGGTCACCCTGCTGCATGCCGTTGTAGGCCGACCACGTTTCCTGGACGTTGCCCTCGGCAGCATAGTCTTCGATGGCGTTGGTGGGCCATCTGACATTCTGGTCGTCCAGAAGATCCGTGCGGAAGAAGCCTGGTTCGACGAGCGTCATCTTGATGCCGAACCCCTCCACCTCGACCGCAACCGACAGCGAGATGCCCTCGACCGCGAACTTCGATGCGGCGTAGGCGGCACAGTGCTTAAACCCGACAACGCCAGCAACGGAGCTGATGTTGATGATGTGACCCGACCTCTGCTGACGCATAATCGGCAGCGCGGCACGCATGAGGTACACCACACCATAGAAGTTCGTCGCGAACTGGCGTTCGATCTCGGCTGTGGTCATCTCTTCAAAATTACCAAGCAGGCTGTAGCCCGCATTGTTAACCAAAACGTCGATACGACCGAACTGCTTCACCGCCTCCTCAACGGCTGTTTTCGCCTGTACCTCGTCGGAAACGTCCAACTGGACAAATGCAAGATTCTCGCTTGCAACATCGCGCAAGGCATTACGCACTTTATCGAGGTTTCTTCCGGTCGCGACTACACGATCGCCGGAGTGCAATGCCGCCTTGACGATTCCGGTGCCAATACCGCTACCAGCGCCTGTGATCAACCAGACTTTGCTCATAATTATTTTCCTTTTACTCGAATTTAATTAAGCCCTGTATTGTTTATTGCTCGTTATCATCGCCATTACTCCGTCGCCACTTCATTCAGGCATTTCAAGGCATTCAGTGTTCGGGGATATCCCACCCAGGGCAACAATTGTGTAATCAGATCCAGCAGTATGTCTTTGCCGTTTCCGACATTCAGGTTGCCTTGAATATGCCCCTTTACCTGTGATTCAACCCCGCCCAGAGCAATGAGGATAGACAGTGTGATGAGTTCCCTGACTCTTATCTCTACGCCATTGCGGGTGTAATAATCGCCAAAGCAATTGGTAGACAGAAACTTTTGAATGTGCAGCTGGTCTTTAGGCGATCGCTCATACATTTGATCGATCGTCTCGCCGAACACCGCTTTCTGTATTGCCAGCCCTTTGTCGTAGCGTGTTTCTGGGCTGGTGGTCGATTGCCCTTCTAAAGGTAATTGAATGCCCCTGCTGGACATCACTTCATTAGTGGCATGAACGAAGTCAAATGCTTTCGCCATACCCACGTAGGGTACTGACTGATACAGGATCTCTTTGATTTCAATCGGCGTTACTCCGACATTGAGAGCAGCGTCCACCATAACCCTGTATTCGCTGACTGCTTGGCTGCCAATGATAGATGCCAGAATCAGCATCACCCTTGTCTTTGTATCCAGCTTGCTCTCAGCAATTACTTCGTCGAAGGCGAAGTTGTCAAAGACTTCGATCAGTTCCGGGTCAGTTACTTTCAGGGTCGATTTGTGGTTTGGAAACAGTTCTTCATGGTTTTTATGTGCCGCTTCACTTATCCTCACAGATTCCTTCTGCTGTGTATTTGTCATCCGCACCTCCTTATTTGGGTTAAAGTTCTATGGTCGGCGATTCCGTCTATAATCCCGTGCGCTTTTCCAACTCTTCTGGATAGCGATCGCCTTCAACTGGAATTTGCGCCAATGCCTCGTCGATGCTCTTCAACTCGTCCTGCGTCAGTTCGATATCTGCTGCCCCAATATTTTCTTCCAAGCGGCTCAGTTTGGTTGTGCCGGGAATGGGCACAATCCACGGTTTTTGCGCCAGTATCCAGGACAGGGCGATTTGCGCTGCTGTAGCTTTCTTCTGGTTTGCCACCTCTTTCAACAAATCCACCAAGGACTGGTTAGTGTCAAGAGCCTCCGGCTTAAACCGGGGAACAATACTGCGGAAGTCGGATTTGTCGAATTTTGCGTCCTTGCTGATACTGCCTGTCAGGAAGCCTTTACCCAGAGGGCTAAATGGCACAAAACCGATCCCTAGCTCTTCTAGGGCAGGCAACAGGGCTTCTTCCGGTCGCCGCCACCACAGGGAGTACTCACTCTGAACGGCAGTTAACGGTTGGACTGCGTGCGCCCGGCGCACGGTCTGTACACCCGCTTCTGAAAGCCCCCAATGTTTGATTTTGCCTTCACCGATCAAATCCTTGATGGTTCCAGCTACGTCTTCGATCGGCACTTGGGTATCCACGCGGTGCTGATAGTACAAATCGATCACGTCGGTCTTTAAGCGTTTCAGCGAACCTTCTACAGATTCCCTGATTCCGAATGGCTGACTGTCCTGCACCTGTTTGCCGTCTTTTAACTTGATGCCGAACTTCGTGGCAATGACGATGCGATCGCGGTAGGGTTTGAGCGCTTCGCCCAGCAATTCTTCGTTGGTGAAAGGTCCATACATTTCGGCGGTATCGAAGAGGGTAACGCCGCGCTCCACGGCAGCTTGCAGTAGAGAAATGCTTTCTTGTTTGTCGAGCGTGTTGCTGTAGGCATAGTTCAGCCCCATGCAGCCCAGCCCGATCGCCGAGACTTCCAAGTTGCTGTTTCCAAGTTTACGTTTTTGCATGATACTTCTCCTTTATTAGCTTTGGAACGTTCAGTTCTTTGAAGGTGCTTCTACACCCGAGAAGACCAGCACTGCGTCTGGGAGGCGCGCTCCACGGATCTGGATCGCCGAAACAGACCGGTTCAGTTCGGCAAGTTCGGCAGGTGTGAATCGAACGGCAGCCGCGCCGATGTTCTCGATCAGATGCGGCATCTGTGTCGTGCCGGGGATGGGCACGACCCACGGCTTCTGCGCCATCAGCCATGCCAGCGAGATTTGGGCGGGAGTGGCTTGTTTTCGCACGGACCAGCTTTTCACCAAGTCAACGAGCGCCAGGTTGTGAGGCAGATTCTCCGGCGAGAACCGGGACTCAATGCCGCGAATGTCACCGTCAGCGAACCGCGTATTTGCGTCAATGGCACCGGTCAGAAAACCCACACCAAGCGGACTCCACGGGACGAAGCCAATGCCCAGTTCTTGGCAGAGCGGGATGACTACATCTTCTGGCCCACGCCACAGCAACGAGTACTCGTTCTGAACGGCGCTAATGGGCAGCACGGCATGAGCGCGGCGCAATGTGTTCGGCCCCATCTCGGATAGGCCCCAGTGCAAAACCTTGCCTTGCGCCATCAGATCCTTGACCGTGCCGGCGACATCTTCGATTGGCACCTGCGGGTCGACTCGGTGCTGGTAGAGGAGATCGATGCGGTCGGTGCGAAGGCGCTTGAGCATCCCCTCGACGGCCAATTTGATATGGTCGGGGCGGCTGTTGAGTCCCGGACGGCGCTTGCCCGTTTCGAGATCGATGTTCCAGCCGAACTTGGATGCGATCGCAACCTTGTCTCGGAACGGCGCTACGCCTTCGCCGAGTATCCGTTCCACCTCATGAGGGCCATAAGCCTCCGCCGCGTCGCAAAAGGTGATACCACGGTCAAAGGCTGTCCGAATGATGTTCAACATCTCAGACCGAGTGGGGATAGTCGTTTGGTAGGTGCGGCTCATGTTTTGAACGCCGAGTCCGAGGGTCGAAACTTCCAAAGAGCCGAGTCTGCGACGCGCCATTTGCTGTGACTCATTGGCGTTTTGTTCTGCGGCAGCTTGTCCGGCTTGCTGGGCGTGCGCGGTCGTGTCCCGGCGAGCCAGCACCGACGCTGCGGCCAGTCCCAGTCCCGCGCCGAGCAACTGGCGACGATTCGGCATAGCAGGGCTGTCTTCTCTCCTGGGGTCGTTTCGTGCTTTGTTCATGTCTGTGACTCTTTCTTTGGGCTGTAGCGCCCCAGTTATCTGGAATAAAACCGTTCCGCGTGTAGCCCTTTGTTGTCTTCAGCAGCTTAAGTGTTGCGTTTGGCAGTTCCTAACATTCTCACCATATTGGGATCGCGATGGTCGAAGAAGCTGCTCGTCTTCGTATCCAGCGAGATAATTGCATTCATATCTTCGGGACTTAGCTCAAAATCAAAAATGTTGAAGTTCTCAACCATCCTTTCCTTGCGAACGGATTTTGGAATTGCAACCACTCCTCTTTGTGTTAGCCAGCGCAGAATCACCTGAGCAACAGTTTTCTGGTATTTCCCGGCGATCGAAAGTAGTAGTTCATTGCTGAAAATGTTGTTCTTACCTTCCGCAAAGGGTCCCCAGGATTCGATCTGAACCTTGTTTTCCTGTAAAAATTTTTGGCTTTCAATTTGCTGGTGGAAGGGATGAGTTTCGATCTGGTTAACCGCCGGAACCACTTCGTTATGAATGATCAGGTCTATGAGCCGATCGGGATAGAAGTTGCTGACACCGATGGCTTTGGTGCGACCCTCTCGATACAACTCTTGCATTGCCCGCCACGCACCGTAAACGTCGCCGTAAGGCTGGTGGATCAGATATAAGTCTAGGTAATCCAATCTCAGCTTGTCTAACGATCGCTGGAAAGCCTGCTTAGTGCTTTCGTAACCCGCGTCCTGAATCCAGAGTTTGGTGGTGATAAAAATCTCGTCTCGCGCCACACCGCTCTTTTGGATGGCTTTGGCAACGGCTTCTTCGTTGCCGTAAGAAGCTGCCGTGTCAATCAGACGGTAGCCAATTTTAATCGCGTCCGAGACGCTTCTTTCGCACTCTTCCAGATCAGTCATTTGGAAGACACCGAATCCCAAAATGGGCATTTCCAACCCGTTGTTCAAGACAACCTTCTGCATAATTTCTCCTTTTACCGCAGCTTGACCCGATATCGGCGAGAATGGCAGCCGTAGCTCAGTTCTGTACAGCTAAGGTCAAGAACCGAAACTTCCAGATGGCTATTGCCAAGTTTGCACTTTTGCATTGTTACTCCTTCGAGGTTCCACCTCGGTTATGCAGATTTCAGGGATGCCATATCAATACAGAAGCGGTATTTCACATCAGACTTGAGCAGGCGATCGTAAGCTTCGTTGACCTTCTGGATAGGAATGACTTCGACATCGGCGGTGATGTTATGCTTGCCGCAAAAGTCGAGCATCTCTTGGGTTTCGGCAATACCGCCGATCATAGACCCGGAAAGACTGCGGCGGGCCATGATCAGGCTGAATGCCGAGATATCCAGAGGCGTTGCGGGAGACGACCACTTCCACTTGTCCACGGGCTTGCCGTCGAGTACCTCCTGAGTGGCGATATAAGTCATCGCTGTTGGCGGTGAAAGTGGTGAAGTCGTGCGTTTAGGGTTTGATCGTGTTGGCGACGAACATCACTGCACCGTTTGCCCACCGTCGATGACCATAGCGTGCCCAACGACGAAGGCAGCCGCGTCCGAGCATAGCCAAACGACGGCCGCAGCGATCTCCTCAGGCTTGCCCATCCGTCCGACCGGCTCCTCCGCAATCACCTGCGCGCGCCCTTCGTCCGTGCCGCCGGTGAAACGACCCATCATTGGGGTGTCGATGTAGCCGGGACAGACGGCGTTGACGCGGATGTTCTGCGCGGCGTAGTCGAGGGCTGCTGCCTTGGTCAGTCCGATCACGCCATGTTTCGCGGCGGTGTACGCGGGGCTGCCCTTGATGCCGATGATTCCCGCGCCCGATGACGTATTCACGATCGCACCGCGTCCCTGCTTGAGGATCAACGGGATCTCGTGCTTCATGCACAGGAAAACGCCGCGGAGGTTGATGTCGATAATCCGGTTCCACTCCTCCTCCTCGTACTCCGCGGTCGGAGCTGCCTTCCTCGGCTCGATGCCCGCGTTGTTGAAGGCGAAGTCCAGCCGCCCGAAAGCCTCAACGGTCTTGTTCAGCGCCGCCTTCACGTCCTCAGCCCGCGTTACATCGCACCTGACGGCGATCGCCCGCCCGCCGAGTTCCTCGATCATGCGTGCCGTTTCTTGATTGCCCTGTTCTGAAATATCAGCAACCACCACATTAGCGCCCTCACTGGCAAACGCCAGCGCCGTAGCTCGACCGATACCGCTCGCTGCTCCGGTCACAAACGCAACCTTTCCTCTGTAGTTTCCATTCTCGTTCGTCCTCACTATTTTTCTCCTTCGATTCTTCGCCTAACAAGGTCTTATACCAATTCGCAATTCGCAATTCGCAATTAAGAAACTTAGATGGAGCAAGACTTTCCTGATTTACATCTGTTGCCTCATTTTGGAGAATTGGTCTTAAAACCACCGGATGTGGTGATTAGCTGGAGTATTGTTCGTCGCTGACATGCTCCAGCCAGTCCACGGTCTTGCCGTCAAGCTGTTCCTGAATGGCTATGTGCGTCATAGCTGTGGTTGCCGTGGCACCGTGCCAATGCTTCTCACCTGGCGAGAACCAGATCGCGTCCCCCGGTCGAATTTGCTCGATCGCGCCGCCCCAGCGCTGTGCCAGGCCGCAGCCAGCCGTCACGATTAGGGTTTGTCCCAACGGATGAGTATGCCATGCTGTCCGAGCGCCAGGCTCGAACGTGACACTGGCACCAAGTGTGCGGGCTGGATCGTGCGCCTCGAACAGGGGGTCAATGCGGACAGTGCCGGTAAAATACTCAGCCGATCCTTTGGCGGAAGGCTGTGAGCCACTTCTTTATAATGTCCATTTCCTTAATTCCTTTCACTTGATGCCATTTGGGTGGCTGTCCCAATCGTAGAGATTGAGCATTTATCGCTTCTCTATCAATAGGGATGAATTTTTTCAGAAGCAAGGTTAGCCTTGATGGCATTTTGGTTGTCAGTAGGTGAGTTCCTTACCCAATCAAAACTGAGTTTTCTCTTGAATAAAAATCCAGATGCTTGCAAGAAGCCGAAATTGTTTTTCATTGCTTTAGCTTCATCTTAGGCATTTTCGAGGACAAGCAATAAAACGATCGTCTAAGATTGTTGTACAATCCTGCAAACTTAGAAATGAACGCTGCCAAAACGAGTGAAAAGTCCGATATCAATTTAATGAACGACCCGCAGGCAAAGCGCGAGGTAGACAGAGCGCAAGCCAACAGAGACGAACTGACTGAGCGGATTGCCAACGCGATTCGTCATGATGGGACGATTGAACCGCTCAAAGGTTTGCACTTCAACCGCGCCTCTTCGCCTTCGGAATGCCTTCATAGTGTCTCTATCCCTGCCTTTTGTGCGATCGCTCAGGGCAGCAAAGAAGTTCTTCTGGGTAGCGATCGCTATCAGTATGACCCGATGCATTATCTGCTTGCTACGGTCGAACTGCCGATTGTCAGCCAAATTCTGGAAGCGTCAAAGGCGCAACCGTATCTTAGCCTTCGCCTCGATCTTGACCCCACTCTCGTTGGCTCAGTGATGGTCGAGGCAGGGTATACCTCATCGCGCAGCAGTGTTGGTGTGAAAGCGATCGACGTAAGTCCCTTGAATGCAAATCTTTTGGACGCTGTGGTGCGGCTCGTCAGGCTTCTAGATTGCCCTACAGAAGCTCATGTTCTCGCACCACTGATTAAGCGGGAAATTATTTACCGACTCCTAATAGGAGAGCAAGGTAATCGGCTCCGTCATATTGCGGTTCTCGGTGGCTATACCTACCACATCGCCAGAGCCGTCGAGCGACTTCGTAAAGACTTTAACGAGCCGATCAAGATTGAAAACATCGCCCGAGAAATGGGAATGAGTGTTTCGGGCTTTCACCATCACTTTAAGTCTGTCACTGCAATGAGTCCCTTGCAGTTCCAAAAGCAACTGCGGCTCCAGGAAGCTCGCCGTTTGATGCTAGGGGAAAACCTTGACGCTACCAGTGCTGCCTACCGAGTGGGTTATGACGATGCCTCGCACTTCAACCGAGAGTACAAGCGGCTCTTTGGTGCCCCACCGATGCGCGATGTGGAGCGGCTGCGAGAGGCTGCTAGGGAGACTGCTAGTAGTCTGTCCCATTAGTTTTGCTAGGTTTGTAGTGAGCGATTTATCGCTCAAATCAAGGACTAAAGTCCTTACTACGAACTTTTATAACCCTTCAGAATTAATGAGACAGACCACTAATTCAATATTATTCTAAAAATAAAACAGGATTCAGAAATCAGAATCCTATTTGCTAAAGCTGTAAATTTGTTGTGTCTCCAAGCGATCGCTAATCGATGAAGGCAGTGTACCATCGGAGAACATCTGCCGATCCAGTTGGACTTGTAAATTACTCAAAGGATCGCAACCAGAAGAAATCAGAAATTCTAGTTTCTGGATGTATGGCAAAGTTGCCAGTTCATCGAGAATTTGGAAGATTGCTTGTATATAAGGATGACCACTTTGTTGATACCAATCACAGCTAGCAACTTTTGGCTGATCAAAACCCAAGTGTACTGTTAAAGATGGCTCGTCAAATATAGCGATCGCTAAGGGACGCGCTTCTTCCTGCAATAATAAATCATTACTTCTGGCTAAGTGGCGCAGTTTTTCTAAACGTTCATAGCGTTCCGTCACAACTTCTGGTTGATCTTGCCAGTGGATTGCTACTGTTACTAGATAAGTTTGTAACAACAGATGACCCAGCTTTTTTGCCTTTGTCGCTAGATAATAGGAATTGTACTCAGTTGCCTCAATTAACAATGGCAGGCGATCGACTACTTCCAATCCATAACCCTTGACTCCAGCAATTTTGCGGGGATTATTGGTAATCAGGCGAATCTTTTTAATACCCAAGTCCATGAGCATTTGTGCCCCCATCCCGTAGTCTCGCAAGTCGGCGGGAAATCCCAAACGCTCATTTGCCTCTACTGTATCCAGCCCCATATCCTGCAACGAGTAGGCTTTCAGCTTATTAATCAAGCCGATTCCTCGTCCTTCTTGGCGCAGGTATACAACTACACCTTGACCAGCAGCCTCAATCATTTTCAGTGCTGCTTGTAACTGCATCCGACAGTCGCATCGCAAAGAACCCAAAGCATCACCGGTTAAGCATTCTGAGTGCATCCGTACCATCACAGGCTCATCTTTGAAGTTAGCTGGATCGCCCTTGACAATTGCAACGTGTTCTGTATTATCCACAGTATGGCGATAGGCATAAATTTCAAACTGACCGAATTCACTAGGCAGCTTGGTAACGACTTCACGATACACTAGGCGATCGTGCTGTAGGCGATAACTGATTAAATCCGCAATACTAATAATTTTTAAGTTGTGAAGTTTAGCGTATTCAACTAGCTGCTGCAACCGCGCCATTGAACCGTCAGGGTTTTGAATTTCACAAATTACCCCCGCCGGGTATAGCCCTGCTAGTCGAGATAAGTCTACAGCCGCTTCCGTATGTCCTGCGCGTTTGAGTACGCCTCCCTCTTTAGCCCGAATGGGAAAAATATGACCAGGACGACGTAAATCTGTCGGTTTTGTCGCTGGGTTAAGAGTAACCTGGATAGTACGGGCACGGTCTTCTGCTGAGATGCCCGTGCTTACGCCTAATTCGGGACCTGCATCAATACTGACAGTGAAGGCCGTTTGATTAGTATCTGTAATGTTGCTTACCATCAAGGGTAAGTCTAACTCGTCTAGGCGATCGCCTGTCATTGCCAAACAAATCAGTCCTCTAGCTTCCACCGCCATGAAATTAATCGTGTCGGGTGTGGCAAATTGGGCAGCACAAATTAAGTCGCCTTCATTTTCTCTATTTTCATCATCTACCACTACAATCACACGACCAGCTTTTAGGTCTGCTAAGGCGGCATCAATGGAATCAAATTTAAAAGCTTGTGTAGTATTAGGCTGTGACACAGAAAGATTTCCAGCTACCAACGTAAATTTTTTTAACAATTTCCTCTTTTAGATTGTAGCTCCTTTATAAGGCAGAGAAGTAGACTAGCAATGATTTGATAAAGTGGCAAAAATTTTTGCCATTCTCAAGTGCAGCGACAGTAAAACATGACTGCGATGAGGGGGATGAGTAAGAATAATAAAGAATTGTTTGTTTGCTCCCCCTACTCCCTCATCTCCCCCTACTCCCTCATTTCCCGGTTTGGGGCGTTTTGTACCCTGTGCATCTAGTCGCTGATATTGTTGATAGCTGAGAACGAGTTAACCATTCATGGGATAAGGATTTTAGATCATGGGCAAATTTAGACGCGTACCCGTTGGGATTGTTGGCGCGTCGGGCTATGGCGGAGTACAGTTAGTACGACTACTGATGGATCATCCAGAAGTGGAATTGGTTTATTTAGGTGGTGAGAGCAGTATTGGGAAATCCTTGGGGGATCTCTACCCGCATCTGGCTCATGCAGCGAACCTGCCAATAGAGGCGGTAGAACCAGAAATAATTGCTCATCGCTGTGAAATAGTTTTCCTGGCTTTACCAAATGGTCTGGCTTGCCAAATTGTGCCAAAACTGTTGGAAAAAGGATGTAAAGTACTAGATTTGAGTGCAGACTACCGGTTTAGTGATTTGACAACTTATACAAATTGGTATGGTACAGAAAGAAGCGATCGCACAATTGCAGCGACAGCAGTTTATGGATTACCAGAACTTTATCGCGATCGCATTGCTGAAGCTGAACTCATTGGCTGTCCTGGTTCCTTTCCCACTGCGAGTCTCCTTGCACTTTCGCCACTCTTAAAGCAAGGTTTAATCGTACCAGAAACAGCTATTATCGATGCAAAGTCTGGCACATCTAGCAGTGGACGGCAACCTCAAACTAACTTATTACTAGCTGAAGCCGACAACTCTATAGCAGCTTTCAACATTGGTCGTCACCGTCATACCCCAGAAATTGAGCAAATTTGCAGTGACTTAGCTGGTCACGAACTCATGATCCAATTTACACCGCATCTTATCCCAATGGTACGTGGTATTTTGGCAACGGTATATGCCACAATGCGCGATCCTGGTCTAGTGCGAGATGACTTAATCACAATTTTTTCAGCCTTCTACCGCAACTCTCCTTGGGTGAAAATCTGCGGTAGCGGCATTTACCCCCAAACCAAGTGGGCTAACGGCACTAATCTTTGTTATATCGGTGTAGAAGTTGACCCGCGCACAGGTCGCGTAATTGTCATGTCAGCAATTGACAATCTAATTAAAGGACAAGCAGGCCAAGCGATTCAGTGTCTAAACCTAATGATGGGCTGGGATGAAACTTTGGGATTGCCCAAACTTGGTTTCTATCCGTAATTGGGGATTGGGGATTGGGGACTTGTACTGAGCGTTCGCGAACAGCGTCTCGTAGAGAAGCCGAAGTATTGGGTATTGGGAAGAATTCTGCCCCCAGTCCCTAGTCCCCAGTCCCTACTTCGGCCCTAACCCCACAGCACCAGCATAAACGGCGCGATCGCCTAGTTCATCTTCAATTCGTAG
This sequence comes from Nostoc sp., assembly GCF_036917135.1. Taxonomy (GTDB): domain Bacteria; phylum Cyanobacteriota; class Cyanobacteriia; order Cyanobacteriales; family Nostocaceae; genus Nostoc. The sequence continues at coordinate 95,009 of NZ_JBALEA010000057.1, forward strand.
CAAGCGATTATATTTTGCTACGCGTTCGCTGCGACAAAGGGAACCTGTTTTGATTTGACCGGCACGGGTTGCTACAGCTAAATCAGCGATCGTTGTGTCTTCTGTTTCACCAGAACGATGGCTAATTACGGAACGGATACTGTTACGAGTTGCCAAATCAATGGTTTCTAAGGTTTCGGTAAGAGAACCAATTTGATTGAGTTTAATCAAAATGGCATTAGCGGCTTTTTCCTGGATGCCTCTTTGCAAACGAGTGGCGTTGGTAACAAACAAATCATCCCCTACCAATTGCACCCGCGAACCTAACTTCTGGGTCAGGAATTGCCAACTTTGCCAATCTTCTTCGTGCAAGCCATCTTCAATTGACACAATTGGGTATTGGTCAACCAATTGTCCTAAATAATCAATAAACTCAGCCGGAGTGTGAGGTTTACCATCGTAAACATACTGTCCATTCTTGTAAAACTCGCTAGCCGCCACATCCAAGGCCAAAGCGACTTCTTCCCCTGGCTTATAACCAGCTTTCTTAATGGCAGCAACCAGCAATTCCAAAGCCACCTGATTAGATTCTAGGTTAGGGGCAAAACCGCCTTCATCGCCTACACCAGTCAGCAAACCCTTCTCATCTAATACTTGACTCAGAGTAGCAAACACCTCTGCACCCCAGCGCAACGCTTCCCGAAAGGAAGTTGCGCCAATTGGGACAATCATAAACTCTTGAAAATCTACGTTATTTGAGGCGTGTGCGCCACCGTTAATCACGTTCATCAACGGTACTGGGAGTAAATTCGCTAAAGGACCACCCAAATAGCGATACAGAGGAATTGCTAGAGATTCGGCACCAGCTTTAGCAGCTGCTAAGGAAACCCCCAAAATCGCATTAGCCCCCAAATTGGATTTGTTGGCAGAACCATCTATAGCGATCATTGTGCGATCTAACAGTTCTTGGTTGAGGGCATCTAAACCTAACAATTGTGGTGCAAGCGCTTCTCTGACGTTTTGTACTGCCTTGAGTACGCCTTTGCCCCCATAACGGCTTTTATCGCCATCACGCAGTTCATGAGCCTCAAAAGTGCCAGTGGAGGCACCACTGGGAACCTGTGCTAGTCCGACAACACCATTGGCTAAATGTACTTCGGCTTCAATTGTTGGTCTACCGCGTGAATCAAGAATTTCACGGGCGGCGATCGCTTCAATGGTAGTATCTAGAAATTTACTCATCTGTACTTTATCCTTTGTTCGAGTGTGTTACGCATCCAGTCCAGTTGCCTAACCCAATCGTTAGCTTATGCTGTTAAGAGACTTTATTGGCTGAGATTAAAGAATATTTCCACAGATGAGGTTAAAAAGCTTCTCATAGATCAACAACCGGATTTAGATTTTGTCCAAATGCGATCGCGTCTACTAAGGTTTGTAGAATATTGGCAGATAACAATACTGAACTGAGTAGAGAGAGAAGGTCACTATGCGATTACTACACACAATGCTCCGAGTGGGCAACCTTGAAGAGTCCTTAAAATTCTACTGTGAAATTCTCGGAATGAAATTACTCCGCCGAAAAGATTATCCAGGGGGAGAATTTACCCTAGCTTTCGTTGGCTACGGTGATGAAAGCGAAGAGGCAGTGATCGAACTAACCTATAACTGGGGAGTGGAAAAGTACGAATTGGGTAATGCTTACGGTCACATTGCCCTTGGCGTTGATGATATTTACGCTACGTGTGAAGAAATCCGCAATCAGGGCGGTAAAGTCGTGCGCGAACCAGGACCGATGAAACATGGTTCCACAGTAATTGCTTTTGTGGAAGATCCAGATGGGTATAAAATTGAACTAATTCAACTAAAAACTCAAGAATCAGCAGTCAAACAGGAATCACAAGAACAACTTGTAAGTCACTAATTATTATACGGATTTGCAAAAAATAAATTATCCGCCAGTCTTTTCCCACACCAACTTTTATGGGTAAATAAGTTCGTAGTCAGGACTTTAGTCCTTGGCTTGAGCGCTGAAGCGCTCACTACGAACCCAGAGATATCTTGAAAAGTTGAACCAGTACACCCGTAGGGGCACGGCATGCCGTGCCCCTACACCTTGCGATATAACGTTGTACCGCAATCTGAATGGGAACCGCTATAAAAGTGTAGGTGTAGCCTGTCGTAGACATCGCTCCAGCCGCAGGATCTGGCAAAGTCTGCTCATAACAGTATTTTCGTCTTAAATTAGGAAATAGGTAATCGATTATAACTATCACCAATTACCAATCCCAAATTGCCACCGGAGATACACGCGGATATACACCGATAATGTTTGGATAATTATCTAAGGAGTAGGGTTACAACCACTCCCCAATACTTCGGCTTCTCTACGAGACGCTGTTCGCGTTCGCTCAGTACAAGTCCCTAATATCCAATCCGCACTCCCTAAACTAAAAATCAAAATTCCAAAATTCTAAAGATGCAACCTACAGATCCAAATAAATTTACTGATAAAGCCTGGGAAGCAATTGTTAAGTCTCAGGATATAGTACGTGCTTATCAACAACAGCAACTAGATGTTGAACATTTAATTATTGCCCTGTTAGAAGAACCGACGAGTTTAGCAATACGCATCCTGGCTCGATCGGAAGTCGATCCAATCCGCTTGCAACAGCAACTAGAAGCCTTTACCCAACGTCAGCCGAAAGTTGGTAAAAGCGATCAGCTTTACCTTAGCCGCAATTTAGATGTTTTACTAGACCGAGCCGAGGAAGCGAAAGTCAGGATGAAAGACTCCTACATTTCGGTGGAACACATACTTTTGGCCTTTGCTGAAGACGATCGCATTGGACGAAAGATCCTCAAAGGCTTTAGTGCCGATGCCGCTAAACTAGAAGCGACGATCAAAGCTGTTCGCGGTAGTCAAAAGGTGACAGATCAAACCCCAGAATCCCGCTATGAAGCCTTACAAAAATTTGGTAGAGATTTGACAGAACAGGCAAAAGCTGGCAAACTCGACCCAGTAATTGGGCGGGATGACGAAATTCGGCGGGTAATTCAAGTCTTGTCTCGTCGTAGCAAAAATAACCCCGTATTGATTGGTGAACCTGGGGTAGGTAAAACTGCGATCGCAGAAGCTTTGGCACAGCGTATGGTAAATGGTGATGTTCCCGAATCTCTGAAAAACCGCAAACTCATTTCTTTAGATATGGGTAGTTTGATTGCTGGGGCAAAATTACGAGGTGAATTTGAAGAACGCCTAAAAGCAGTTCTCAAGGAAGTTACTGAATCTAACGGTGACATTGTTCTATTTATTGACGAACTACATACCGTAGTCGGCGCAGGTTCCACTCAACAAGGGGCGATGGATGCGGGAAATCTGCTCAAGCCAATGCTGGCGCGGGGAGAACTGCGTTGCATTGGTGCCACTACCCTCGACGAGTTCCGCAAACACATTGAGAAAGATGCTGCCCTAGAACGCCGCTTTCAACAAGTATTTGTCGATCAGCCAACTGTGGAAAATACTATTTCCATTCTGCGGGGGTTGAAAGAACGTTATGAAGTTCATCACAACGTCAAAATTTCTGATTCAGCTTTGGTAGCAGCAGCAACCCTGTCAGCGCGTTATATTAGCGATCGCTTCTTACCAGATAAAGCCATTGACTTAGTAGATGAAGCCGCAGCCCAGTTGAAAATGGAGATCACCTCCAAACCAGCCGAATTAGAAACTATCGATCGCCGCCTCATGCAGTTAGAAATGGAAAAGCTGTCATTAGCTGGTGAAGAAAAGAGTACTCCCCAAACGAGAGAGCGTTTGGAGCGAATTGAGCAAGAAATCGTCAATTTAACCGGAAAACAGCAAATATTTAATGAACAATGGCAAGGTGAAAAGCAGATATTGGAGGCGATAAGCGCCTTAAAGAAAGAAGAAGATGCGCTGCGAGTGCAAATTGAACAGGCGGAACGAGCTTATGACTTGAATAAAGCTGCCCAATTGAAGTATGGCAAATTAGAAGGAGTACAACGCGATCGCGAAGCCAAAGAAGCGAGCCTTTTAGAAATTCAAAACCAAGGTTCCACCTTATTGCGAGAACAAGTCACCGAAGCCGACATCGCCGAAATCGTCGCCAAATGGACAGGAATCCCCGTCAATCGCCTGTTGGAATCGGAACGGCAAAAATTGCTGCAATTAGAAAGTCATTTACATCAACGAGTCATTGGGCAAGAAGAGGCAGTAGAAGCAGTAGCCGCCGCAATTCGTCGCGCCCGTGCGGGGATGAAAGATCCCTCTCGTCCCATTGGTTCATTTTTGTTCATGGGACCTACAGGCGTGGGCAAAACCGAACTCGCCCGTGCTTTAGCTCAGTTTCTCTTTGATTCTGATGATGCCTTGGTGCGCTTGGATATGTCTGAGTATATGGAAAAACACTCAGTTTCTCGCCTTGTGGGAGCGCCTCCAGGATATGTAGGATATGAAGAAGGCGGTCAACTTTCCGAGGCGGTTCGCCGCCGTCCCTATTCGGTGGTGCTGTTGGATGAAGTGGAAAAAGCCCACCCCGATGTGTTCAATATTTTATTGCAAGTCTTAGATGATGGGAGAATTACTGACTCTCAAGGAAGAACTGTAGATTTTCGCAACAGCGTTATTGTCATGACCAGTAACATAGGTAGCGAACATATTTTGGATGTATCTGGTGATGATTCCAAATATGAAACGATGCGGAAGCGGGTAATGGATGGGTTGCGATCGCATTTCCGCCCCGAATTTCTCAACCGCGTCGATGATATTATTCTCTTCCATACCCTCAGTCGCACAGAAATGCGGCATATCATCCGTATTCAACTCAAGCGGGTAGAAAATCTTCTGCGCGAGCAAAAAATCTTCTTTGAGATATCGCAATCCGCCTGCGATCACCTTGTCGAATCAGGCTATGACCCAGTTTACGGTGCCCGCCCACTCAAACGGGCAATTCAGCGAGAAATAGAAAACCCCCTCGCCACCAAATTATTGGAAAATACTTTTATCTCTGGAGACACGATAATCATTGACAAAAACGAAACCGGTCTGTCTTTTAATAAAAAAATGCTTGCGAAGGTATCAGTACCACAGATTGCTACATAGCACCTGGCGAATTGGGTGAAAGACAGTTGTCATTGGTGTTAACTTCAGCTATAAATCCTTTAAAACCTCGTTTCCAGCCTCAGGCTGGAAACGCTCTTCATTGGGGCAGTTCAATCAGATTTGCACCGATGATTTTATCCCCTCTACCCAATTATCGGCATCCCCACATCCGATTAAAATAATCACCAATGGCTAATAGTTAATAACTAAAGATAAAATGGTGAAGCCTCAAAGGACAAATTTTGTCCATCGCCTAGAACTTTACCTGCCACCATGTCTGTTAATTCCAAGTTATACGAAGGCAAAGCGAAAATTCTCTATACAACGGACGATCCCGAAGTCTTGTTGGCTGATTTTAAGGACGACGCCACGGCGTTTAACGCCCAAAAGCGTGGCAGCATCCAAGGAAAAGGAAAAATAAATTGTAGCATTTCCAGCCAACTTTTTAAACAGTTGGAGGCTTATGGTATAAAAACTCACTTTATCGATAGCCCTGCCCCGAATCAGATGCGGGTGAGGGCAGTAAAGATTTTACCCTTAGAAGTAGTGATCAGAAATATTGCTGCTGGCAGTTTGTGTCAGCAAACAGGTTTACCAGTGGGTACAATTCTGAAACAGCCTTTGGTTGAGTTTTATTACAAAAACGATCAGTTAGGAGATCCTTTGTTGACACGCGATCGCCTATACCTACTAGAACTAGCTACTGCGGAACAAGTAGACGCAATTACACATCTTGCATTGCAAATCAATGAATTTCTCCATAAATTTTGGCAGAGGTGCGGCATTATCCTAGTAGACTTCAAACTAGAGTTTGGTTTGGACTCACAACAGCAGTTGCTCTTGGCAGATGAAATTAGCCCCGACACCTGCCGCTTGTGGGATACCACCGAAAAAGACTCAAACCGCCGGGTAATGGACAAAGACCGCTTTCGCCGAGACTTAGGAAATGTAGAGGATGCCTACCAGGAGGTTTTACAAAGAGTGTTAAAAGCAGTAGAAACTACAAGTTAAACAGCTAGAAACCAAAAGGTCAGAAGGAATTATATTTGACTTTTGCCTTTTGCCTTTTGCCTAGTAAAGTAAAAAAGCAAAAGAAAAAAATTATGTTTTGAGTTTTACCTTTGGCATAAGGGCATTATTGCCTTGTGATGGTGTGTGTGGTCGTGAAGAGGAATATAAGTAAAATGCGTTTATCTCCCGTATTGCTGGCAGTAGTAGCAATTGCAGTCCCTTTGGGCGGCTCATTGAGTGCAAAAGCCGAAACCGCCAACAGTTCAAAACAGACAACAGAAGTTTTGACATTAGAAACAAATCAGCAGCCAGAAAAGGACACTGGTCAAAGCAACTCTAGTAAAAGTCTAGAATCTCTATCTCAACCCACAGAGGTTAAAGAGGCGCAAAATATACAATCCCGTGTTGTCGCAATTTACCCTGCCAATCCCGCAGCGATGCTTGCGGCAGTCCACGCCCAGGCGACCCCAGAGGTAGTAGTGCCAACCTCCACAAAGCTAAGAACTGCACAAACCCCTCAAATCAATCCCAGCCCTACTCAACAGCCGTCTCCCGCTCCAGACATCCCCCCTCCAGCTAGTCAACAACCAACGCCTTCCCCAACTTTTGAAACTACTCCACTCCCGGAGAACGTCAATCCACCGACAACGGAACCTTTATTACCCACAAATCCTAAACCATCAGCCACTCCAGACATTCCATTCCCAGGTAGTCAACAACGAACACCTGCCCCAAGCCCCGGCGCTACTCCCAATCCGCAGAATGTTAACCCGCCGACAACTCCGGGAAATACTCAACCCAACACAACCCCAGAAGCCAACGACCCCCGCGTACTAGTATCAGAAGTAGTAGTTAGATCCCAGGCTGGGCAACTATCGCCAGAACTAGAAAACCAAGTTTACAAAGTAATTCGTACCCAACCAGGACGAACCACAACCCGCAGTCAACTGCAAGAAGATATTAACGCCATCTTTGGTACTGGCTTCTTCTCCAACGTTCAAGCAGCGCCAGAAGATACCCCCTTGGGAGTGCGGGTGAGCTTTGTTGTCCAGCCTAACCCCGTCCTAACCAAGGTAGAAGTGCAAGCCAATCCTGGCACTGGTGTTACTTCTGTACTACCAGCTAATACTGCCGATGAAGTATTTCGGGAGCAGTATGGCAAAATCCTCAACTTGCGTGACTTGCAAGAAGGCATCAAGCAATTAAACAAGCGATATCAAGACCAAGGTTACGTGCTAGCCAACGTGATTGGAGCGCCACAAGTCTCTGAAAACGGAATTGTTACCTTGCAAGTAGCAGAAGGGGTAGTAGAAAACATTAGAGTCAGGTTCCGCAATAAAGATGGTCAGGAGACAGACGAGAAGGGACAACCAATTCGGGGACGGACACAAGAATACATCATTACACGAGAATTGGAGTTAAAGCCAGGACAAGTATTCAACCGCAACACAGTCCAAAAAGACCTACAGCGAGTGTATGCAGTGGGACTGTTTGAGGATGTGAATGTGTCCCTTGACCCTGGTAGTGACCCCAGTAAGGTAGATGTAGTAGTGAATGTAGCCGAACGCAGCAGTGGTTCCATTGCAGCCGGCGCAGGGATTAGTTCTGCTAGCGGACTTTTTGGCACAGTTAGCTATCAACAGCAAAACCTGAATGGTAGAAACCAAAAACTGGGCGCAGAAGTACAGGTGGGACAACGGGAACTGCTGTTTGATCTGCGCTTCACAGACCCCTGGATCGCCGGAGATCCCTACCGGACTTCCTATACAACTAATATTTTTCGCCGCAGTTCCGTTTCGTTGATTTTTGATGGCAAAGATCGGGATATTAGGACGTTTGATCCAGCTAATCCTACTAATACAGATTCTCAGGATCGCCCCCGCATTCTCCGTATAGGTGGTGGTGTAACTTTTACCCGTCCCCTGTCCTCCAATCCTTACAAAACTTCCGTCTGGACTGCCTCAGCGGGTTTACAGTATCAACGAGTTTCCGCCCGTGATGCCGATGGCAATCTCATAAAAACAGGAGGACTGTTCGATAGTAATGGAAATCCCATCGACCAAAATGGAAATCTGCTCACCCCCAATGCAAATGGTGTCATAACACCAATCACCAGTCAATTAACCAAGTCTCCAGAAGGTCAAGACGATTTACTACTATTGCAACTAGGCGTACAGCGCGATCTTCGTAATAACCCTTTGCAACCCACCAAAGGTTCTTATCTGCGCCTCGGGGTTGATCAGTCAGTCCCTATAGGACTGGGCAACATTTTACTCACCAGATTACGGGGTAGCTATAGCCAATATTTACCCATCAAGTTGATTAGCCTTTCCAAAGGGGCACAAACTCTAGCATTTAACTTCCAAGCAGGAACAGTTCTCGGTGACTTGCCTCCCTACGAAGCTTTTACCCTTGGGGGTAGCAACTCCGTCCGAGGTTATGACGAAGGAACATTAGGTAGTGGACGTAGTTATGTGCAAGCATCAGTTGAGTATCGGTTCCCAGTTTTTTCAGTAGTCAGTGGTGCATTATTTTTTGATGCTGGTAGTGATCTGGGAACTAGTACTCAAGCAGCTGAATTGTTGAACAAAAACGGCACGGGCTTTGGCTATGGTCTTGGGGTTCGCGTCCAGTCTCCACTGGGGCCAATTCGGATTGATTACGGTATCAGCGATGACGGTGATAGCCGGATTAATTTCGGGATTGGCGAAAGATTTTAATTTGTCATTAGTCATTAGTCATTGGTCACTTGTACTGAGCGTAGTCGAAGTATTAGTGAATCACAAAGGACAAAGGACAACTGACAAAGGACAAATGACAATTAACTTTTTTGGATTAGCTTGCTAATTGTTACATTTACCTCAATACTGTTCCGATAAAGGGATTAATGACATTTTTAGGGGAATATCAGGAATTTTACCAAAACAGACGATGAACAATACTAAAGGAAATATATTGACTTTTTGGCTATGCAACAACACACTCTAGCAGCCGAAATCACCCAAATAGGGGTGGGACTGCATAGCGGTGTGATTACCCAGGTGCGGATACTACCAGCTGAGGCGGGAAGTGGACGCTACTTTGTGCGGGTGGATTTACCGGATTTGCCGATGATTCCAGCCCAAGTTGCGGCTGTTAGTCACACTGTTCTCTCAACTCAGTTGGGTAAGGGTGAGATATCTGTTCGCACGGTAGAGCATTTGTTGGCAGCACTTTCGGGTATGGGCGTGGATAATGCCCGGATTGAAATTGATGGTCCAGAAGTCCCGCTTTTGGATGGTTCAGCAAGGTTGTGGACAACCAACATTGCCCAAGTTGGCTTAGTATCACAACCCATTAAAAACCAAGCTACCTTGGTTGTTACAGAACCAATCTGGGTATATCAAGAGGATGCCTTTGTATGTGCCCTCCCATCACCAGAAACCCGCTTTAGTTACGGTATTGATTTTGACCTGCCCGCCATTGGTAATCAATGGCATAGTTGGTCACTAACGGCTGAACTAGGAAAAGCTTCTGCTAGCTTTGCGGCAGAAATTGCTCCTGCCCGTACTTTTGGGTTACTGCATCAAATTGAACACTTACAAAAAACAGGGTTAATTAAAGGTGGTAGTTTAGATAATGCACTCATTTGTGGACCAGAAGGCTGGCTAAATCCACCATTGAGATTTGCAAATGAACCAGTCCGTCATAAAATCTTGGATTTAGTAGGAGACTTAAGTTTACTAGGAACTTTTCCTATTGCTCATTTCTTAGCGTATAAAGCCAGTCATAATTTACACATTCAACTGGCTCAAAGAATTTTAGATTTTGGACTTCGGCTTACCTCGGCTTTGCCCTTCGGCTACGCTCAGGACAGGCTCGGCACAAGTCGCTCAGTCGAACGATTTTAGATTTTGGATTTGATCTAAAGTTTAAACTCCAGGATTATATTAAGGCTTTGGATATACGCCTGCCTACTCAACTTTCAGATGAAAAATCAACTACAAGGCCAATGTCAATTCTCACTGAACTTAATACCATCGATCCGACTACACCTGCATCTACCGAACCACAGGTTATAAATGAAACTACAATCAGCTCGGAGATTAAAACAACCTTCACATCTGAAGAAATTCAGAAATTGCTACCCCACCGCTACCCATTTTTACTTGTAGACAAAATAATTGACTACGTTCCAGGTAAAAAGGCTATTGGTGTTAAAAATGTTACTATCAACGAACCCCATTTCCAAGGACATTTCCCTGAACGTCCACTGATGCCAGGGGTACTAATTGTGGAAGCAATGGCACAAGTTGGGGGCATTGTCCTAACTCAAATGTCTTCGGTAGAAGGCGGGCTGTTTGTCTTCGCTGGTATCGATAAAGTTCGCTTTCGCCGCCAGGTCGTACCGGGAGATCAACTAGTAATGACGGTGGAACTGTTATGGGTAAAACAACGTCGTTTCGGTAAGATGCAAGGTCGTGCCGAAGTTGATGGTCAACTTGCTTGTGAAGGGGAATTAATGTTTTCTCTAGTTAGCTAAAAGTTTGCTTTCGTGGTATGGGCATAGCCGTGAAATGCCTCTACTGAATCCTGAAAAGGATAACAGTAAAAAAATCCACTACAGCACCTGATAATTTCTTGATTTTGGACGCCCTCTCTACGAGACGCACTCACAAACACACTTAACTTGCTTTGCCCGACACTTTCATTCACTGAAATACTTCACCCTCAACAACACCAGTCGCCTCGATGGGATGGCAGTTGTATAACTCTCTTAAGCAGAGTTACACGCTGCCTCAGAAACCCGCCCCGGCCCTGGCTTATCAAGACAGTTCTGGAGATTCACCCTTGAAAACGCTAATTCATCCAACTGCTGTAATTCATCCGAAATCGGAACTCCACCATACAGTGCAAGTCGGTGCCTATGCTGTGATTGGAGCGCATGTCAAAGTGGGACCTGAAACAATCATCGGCGCTCATGCAGTGCTAGAGGGTCCTTGTGAAATCGGGGCGCAAAATCAGATTTTTACAGGTGCGGCCATCGGTATGGAACCCCAGGATCTCAAGTTTGTGGGGGAACCAACCTGGGTCAAAATTGGTGATAACAATTTGATTCGTGAGTACGTTACCATTAACCGCGCTACTGGTGCCGGTGAAGCGACGGTAATTGGTGATGGCAATCTGCTCATGGCTTATGTCCATGTGGCTCATAACTGCGTCATTGAAGACCAAGTAGTGATTGCTAACTCTGTAGCCTTGGCTGGTCATGTTCATATAGAGTCACGCGCTAGGCTGAGTGGAGTTTTAGGTGTCCATCAATTTGTGCGTATTGGTAAACACGCAATGGTGGGCGGGATGGCACGTATTGACCGCGATGTAGCCCCATATATGTTGGTGGAAGGAAATCCGGCGCGGGTGCGAACCCTCAACCTTGTGGGACTGAAACGGTCTGGTATGGACTCAGCAGATTTGATGATGCTGAAAAAAGCTTTCCGCATTCTCTACCGTTCTGATTTGTCTTTTAAGGATGCTTTGGAACAGTTGGAATTGTTAGGGGATAGCGAAGAATTGCAGCATCTGCGCCGCTTTCTGCTACTTTCTCAGATGCCTGGAAGACGTGGCTTGATTCCCGGTAAAGGGAAAAAAAGCGTGAGTGATGAATCGTGAATTATAAGTTAGGAGTTAGGAGTTAGGAGTTGATGACTTAAATTTTTAACTCCTCACTCCTAACTCTTAATTATTCATTCCTAACTCATAATTTTTACTAATTACTAATTATCAAATGCGGATTTTTATCAGCACTGGCGAAGTATCTGGCGATTTGCAAGGGTCGCTGCTAATTACGGCACTGAAGCGTCAAGCTGTGGCGATTGGGTTGGAATTAGAGATTTTGGCACTGGGTGGCGAAAAAATGGCAGAGGCTGGGGCTATTCTGCTGGGGAATACCAGTAGTATTGGCTCAATGGGTATTCTAGAAGGGCTGCCCTATATTTTACCGACTCTTCAGGTGCAACGTCAGGCGATCGCTTCCCTAAAGCAAAATCCACCTGATTTAGTGGTGCTGATCGATTACATGAGTCCGAATCTGGGAATTGGGACTTACATGAAACAGCACTTACCACACGTGCCGGTGGTATATTACATCGCTCCCCAAGAGTGGGCTTGGTCGATCAATGTGCGTAACACTAACCGGATTGTCGGCTTTACAGATAAGCTGTTGGCAATTTTTCCACAAGAAGCCCGTTATTTTCGAGAGAAAGGGGCAGAAGTTAGTTGGGTAGGGCATCCTTTAGTTGACCGAATGCAAGACGCTCCTAGTCGGGAAGTAGCCCGTGCAACACTGGGGATTGCACCAGAAGAAATTGCGATCGCACTTCTCCCCGCTTCTCGCCGCCAAGAACTAAAATATCTTTTACCAATAATTTTTCAAGCTGCCCAAACTATTCAAGCTAAATTACCTGAAGTTCGTTTTTGGATTCCCCTATCGCTGGAAGTCTATAGACAGCCAATTGAGGAGGCTATTGAGCGTTACGGTTTACGGGCTACAGTTCTATCAGGTCAACAAATGGAAGTTTTTGCTGCGGCTGATTTAGCCATTAGCAAATCTGGTACTGTCAACCTGGAACTTGCTCTGTTAAATGTGCCACAAGTTGTAGTTTATCGCCTCAGTCGTCTAACTGCTTGGATAGCTCGGAAAATCCTCAAAGGTTCTATAGCCTTTGCATCACCACCCAATTTAGTAGTGATGAAGGCAATTGTCCCAGAATTATTACAAGAGCAAGCCACACCAGAGAATATTGTCCAAACGGCGATGGATCTGCTACTTAATTACAGTCGCAGAGAGCAAACTCTAGCAGATTATGAAGAAATGCGGCGGTGTTTGGGAGAAGTTGGGGTTTGCGATCGCGTTGCTCAAGAAATTTTGCAAATGCTACCGGGGAGTGGGGAGTAGAGAATGGGGACTGGGAAAATTCTGTATATTTAATACGTGATACCCAATCCCCAATCCCTTTAGAGGTGTCATGGCTGATGAGATGAGAAAACAAAGAGCGATCGCAGTTGATTTATTTGCTGGCGCGGGCGGTATGACTCTTGGCTTTGAACAAGCTGGTTTTGATGTGTTGGCGTCTGTGGAAATTGACCCGATCCACTGTGCAACACATGAGTTTAACTTCCCTGATTGCTCAGTGTTATGTAAAAGTGTTGTGGATACAACCGGGGAAGAAATTAGGAATCGGTCTAAAATTGGCGATCGTGAAATTGATGTGGTAATTTCTGGCTCTCCATGTCAAGGATTTTCCCTAATTGGTAAACGGGTTGTTGATGATCCCCGAAACTCTTTGGTGTTTCACTTTCATCGGCTGGTTTTGGAGCTAAAACCGAAGTTTTTTGTGATGGAAAATGTTCGAGGAATCACAGTTGGTGAACATAAACAAATCCTCCAAAACTTGATTAGCGAGTTTAAAGTTTACGGCTATAAAGTAGAAGAAAATTACCAAATTCTCAACGCCGGAAATTACGGAGTCCCACAGTCTCGTGAGAGATTGTTTCTCATCGGTGCAAGGGAAGATGTAGAGTTACCGAAATACCCTCAGCCCATTACTAAACAAGCATTAGTAAATAATTTAAATTCTAAAAAAATATCTGACATTCCATTGAGTCCTACAGTATGGGATGCAATTAGAGATTTACCTGAAATAGAAAAATATCCTGAGTTATTAATAAGAGATTGGGTTGTAGCAGAATACGAAAAGCCTAGTAAATATGCTCTTGTGCTTCGCGGATTAAAATGTCTAAACGATGATTATTCTTACAAACGAGAATATGATTTGCGAATACTTTCTTCAAGTTTAAGAACAAAACATTCTGGGGAAACTATTCAACGTTTTCAGGAGACTCAACAAGGCGAGAGAGAAAAAATTAGTCGTTTTCATAAGCTACATCCTGCTGGTGTCTGTAATACTTTAAGAGCCGGAACAGATAAGTATAGGGGTTCTTTCACATCTCCTAGACCAATTCATCCAATTACGCCACGCTGTATCACAGTGAGGGAAGCAGCGAGATTGCATTCTTACCCCGATTGGTTTAGATTTCATGTAACCAAATGGCACGGATTTAGGCAAGTTGGTAATTCTGTACCACCGCTACTAGCAAAGGCTGTAGCATCAGAAATTATTCGCAGTTTGAATATTTCGCCTTTTAAGCCGAGTTTGCGATACAAATTGGGAGAGGAGAAGCTATTACAATTTAATATGTCGCAAGCAGCACAATATTATCAGCGTGACTTGAATAGCATCTAGAATTCCCATGCATCTCGTTCTTGGCGAATAAAGTTATCCACTTCTTCCGTTGTGGGAAAATTGCCTTTAGCAGATCCGATGAAGCTAGTTAGAGGTTTTTCAGAATGCTTTGTGAGTGACTCCTGAAGTACTATACTCGTTACAAATCTGGGACTAGTATCAGTGTCGAGCAAAGGACATTCTTCTAAGTATAGCCTTGTAGCTTCTTTAAGATTAGCAAGAGCTTCTTCAATTGTTTTACCTCAACTGTGCCGACTTCAGGACATTCAGCAACATACGTATCTTCTTCTTTGTGAAGAATGGCAGTTAATGTTTTAGTGTTCATAAGCTTTACAGCGCTTCCCGCTATTATGCAATACAGTTTTCTCCTTGCCCCTCTTTTAGCATAGCTTTCAGCTTTGAGGATGTACCTCATAGCTGCCGTAAGTGCTGTATTTTGATACGGATGGTTGAGCGATGCCTAGGTTGGCAAGCTACGCACTGTTTTCTCTAGTTTAGCTTTGAGGTGCGATCGCTTGTGCATCTCCCTGTTTAGCAAGTTCTAAAAGATTCGGCTGTGTCATAACCAATAAATCCGAAAAACCGAGAAAATATCTTCATATCTCAGGGTTCCCCATTTATAGACAAAAGCAACATTTTTATAATTTTTCCAGCCCTATATTTAAAATTCCGTTGAATTTATTAGATTTCTTGCAAGAACCCCGGTTATAGACTCTTTATCCACTTCTATACATGAGGCAAATTAAATACTAACGTTCCTTTGTAATCACAGAACTACCATTACTAATACTTACTTTTTGAATAAAAGCTTCACTACAAGATGCTAAAATATCAGCGCTTATTTTATTAGCAATAAATTCAAAGTCTTGGTTTGTTAATTCCCGTGCAGTATTACCACTTAAATTAATAAAAATAGTTAAAACTTGAGGGTCGCTAGAAGACTCTTCATTATCTACTGCTTCTACTTCTGCCATACCCAAATAAAACTCTTTACTCCAAGCTGGAAACTCCTTACCTGTCTGTTGTCCATAAACTTTTACTCTCTCAACAGATGCAGCCGCCAAAGCTATTAACCCTTTGCGGATAAATGCAACTAAAATTTGCTGATTTGGTACTTGGGCAGATTCTAGAATTACCTCTAAGCAAGCATCTTGTAAGGCAACTTTTGCAGTGATCCCCTTGGGGTGTAGATGGCGGTTCATCAGAGATGCGATCGCTTCTGCATCTCCCTGTTTTGCAAGTTTGAGAATATTTGGCTGTGTCATAACCAGTAAAAGAAAAAATCTTGGAAAATAAACTTATATTCTCAGGATTCCCTCTTGACAGCCTGAAATAACATTATGATGCAAAATATCAGCTAACCTGGGCTAAAATGTCTATTATAAAGATAGTTGTTTACAGACTTTTACAAAAAATATCTTTTACCTGTCTCAACATCAAAAACTGTTGTTTTTGTCCTTGCCAAATTAACAGGATTAATATTAATCAGTTTAATTCCAATTTAAAATATGAAGTTTTATCGAGATCACGCTTGGCCTTCGACATTGGAAGAAGCTATAGCTATCCAAGAAAAGCTGCGATATCAAGTAATTACGTCCGATCAACTGCAAGAACCTATTCAGTACGTTGCTGGTGTAGATATGGGTTTTGAAGCTGATGGAACAATTAGCCGTGCAGCTGTTGCAGTATTGAGTTTTCCTGATTTGCAAGTAATCGAGACAAGCCTAGCACACCGTCCTACGACCTTTCCTTATATTCCTGGGTTCCTCTCATTTCGAGAAATTCCAGCCGTCCTCGATGCCCTGGAGAAAATTAAAACAATACCAGATATCATCCTGTGTGATGGGAATGGAATTGCTCATCCCCGCAGATTAGGTATAGCTAGCCATTTAGGGTTACTTGTGGATGTACCGACAATTGGTGTAGCTAAGTCTAGGTTGCTAGGTAAGCATGAAGAATTGGCAGAAACTAAAGGTAACTGGCAACCACTGATACATGAAGGTGAAACCATTGGGGCTGTTTTGCGATCGCGCACAGGAGTAAAACCTCTCTACATCTCCAGTGGTCATCGAGTTAGTTTACCCACAGCAATTGACTATGTATTACGCTGCACGCCCAAATATCGGCTGCCAGAAACTACACGCATTGCTGATAAACTAGCGTCAGCGAAATAAAGCTTGTTGAAGTTTTTTCTAAATACTTGCTTCCACCGACTCAATCATGTTAGGAATCGCACAGAAAGAAGTTGAAGTAACTAAATACGAGTTCCGAAGTTAGAACCATGAACGCACTAACTTTACAGTGGCACGATGCAGGTCAAGATAAAACTCAGAACATTTACGAACAACAGCCAAGTCAAAATCATGGCACTGTCCGCATCGGTCGCGATCCCCTCCGGTGCGATATTGTTCTGAGTCACCCCACTGTCTCTGGACTGCACGTTGAAATATTTTTTCATCACCAGCAACAGCGCTTTTATATTAGGAATTTGCGATTGCAAAATCCCCCCATTGTCGATGGACGGCAATTAGTTCAAGGTGAAATGCCTTTAACTGAAGGCACTAGTATCTCTTTGGGACACATAAAACTCAATGTTACTGGCATTTCCACAGGCAGCATTCCAGCAACAATTTTGCTGCCACCAGATCCACCAGTCCATATCGGACATCACCACCATCCACGAACACCGCCAGGAGTTTATGGCCTAGAATGCCCCAAATGTCATAAAGTTTCCCCAGGAGAGAATCTACAAATTGGCTGTCATTGGTGTGGCACATCTTTAGCTGCGGCGATGAGTATTTTGGTAGTTAGGAATTAGGAATTAGGAGTTAGGAGTTAGGAGTTAGGAGTTAGGAGTGAGGAGTTATTATTTTTCTACCCAGTGCCCAATGCCCCATAACCAATGACAAATGAACAAATCCAATTAAGTTGGGAAGAACCAGCGACGGGTGAACGGCGAGAACCAAGGTTGAATATACCGATCGCTTTTGGTCGAGAATTTGCCCGTTTACCTGCTGAACTTGGGGGAGTGCGCGTTTCTCGGATGCTGCTTAACAGTAACGAAGTTTCTCGCTACCATGCCCTAATTGACTGGGAACAAGACCATCTAGTAGTGATTGACCAAGGCAGCGTTAACGGTGTCTATGTTAATGGTCAACCACAAACGCGCAGTATCTTAGCTAATGGCGATACGTTGCAAATTGGCCCCTATTTAATAACGGTGACATTTGCCGCTAGCGCCCCTGCACCAGATACTAGCCCTCCTTCAACGATTCACTTCAACGCAAATACCAATGTTCCAGACCCCAGGTTGCCTGTATTCCAACCGCTAACGCCTTCGGTAAGTAATTTCCCACCATTAGCGTTTCAGGCACAAAAGGTCGCCCTGCAAGCACTTCATGCTACGGGATTTCCGGTAGATGAATCTGATTATCTGGCGATCGGGGCGGGATTGGGTAGTTTTTTATGGGCTGATTTGCTGCGAATTAGTGGTGTACGTGCTGATAAAATTGTAGCTTTGGGATTAGAGGCGGAACCTTATGCTCGTTACAAGCGCCTTTGTTTGAATTCGCAAATTCCCTTATATGAAAGACTGCGTTCTAATTCTGACTCTTGTCCTGATAATATTTGGGGCTGGCCTAGTTATGCCTTGCGTGAAGCTTGGCACGATTTCACCAAGGGACAGATAAATTCAGCATTCAAATATTTATGGCAAGTCTTTGCTGAACCAACATTTGCCGAAACTTATACTCCCCGTGCGGGTAACGTCTTTGATTCCATAGATAGGGAGACGAAGCGCATTGGCTGGAATCAAATTTATCGTTATGGGCGAGTTAGGGGAATTCGCAAAACTGATGATGGCAGATATTGCATAGCCTATTCTCGCGCCCCAGGAAGTTATGCTTTTTTAGTTACTCGTTATTTACATTTAGCTACTGGGTATCCAGCAATTCAATTTCTGCCAGATTTGCAAGCTTATAGGGAAAAATATCAAGATTTTAAATCTGTTGTCAATGCTTATGAAGCTCACGATCATGTTTATGAGCAACTAGAGCAACAAGGTGGTACCGTATTGATTCGGGGGCGGGGGATTGTGGCTTCGCGGATTGTGCAGCGCATTTATGAAGCTAGAAAAAGAAATCGGAATATTGCAGTTTTGCATTTAATGCGATCGCCTAAACCCCAAGGTAACAAATTTCAAAGAGCCACCCGCCTAGTCAAAAATCATTACGAATTTCAACCCTTTAACTGGCCGAAAGCCTGTTGGGGCGGCGAACTCCGGGTAATGTTAGAAAAAGCCAGTCCCGATGAACGCAAACGTTTACTAGCAGACTGGGGTGGAACTACCACCGCCGACCGCCAGGACTGGCAGCAAATTACTGCCCAAGGCTTAAGCGAAGGTTGGTATCAAATTACCTTCGGAGAGGTGCTGGATGTAGAACGAGATGCCCAAAACCGGACTATTACCCGTATCCGAGAGCAAAGCTTTGGGGAAATGAAATTGCTAGCTGACTTTATTGTTGATGCTACTGGACTGGATGCCAAGGTAGATACCAATCCCCTCATAGCAGATTTGGTAAAACATTACAACCTCCCAGTGAATCATCTGGGGCGATTGACTGTAGCGAACAATTTTGAATTAGTAGAAATGCGTAGTGAGAGAGGTCAAATGTATGCGGCTGGGGCGATTACTTTAGGTGGCCCTTATGCAGCAGTTGATAGTTTCTTGGGCTTGCAGTACGCCGCATTAGTCGCCGTTGATGGACTCGCCGCCGCCCGTGCTACTGGAGTTCAAAGGTTAAATGTTATAAGTTCCTTTGGACAGTGGTTGAAGTGGGTATTAAATCAGTCGCCTTAATATTAGGGGGCAGCAACCCACCTTGATCGCAACACTAACGATCGAAGCGCTCGCACCTGTTTGTGGTTTGTTAGCATTTTTGATGGCTGTTTCCAGGAACTTTGCGCCATCTATCCCGACTAAACCTTGAATTTGTCCGACGATTTGACCCCTTGCGGCTTCTTCGCCAAATACTGCACCTGCGATCGCAATTACAATAATTAGCAATGGTGCAATCGAAAAAATCGTGTAATAAGCTAACGCCGCCGCTAACCGTGAGGCTTTATCCTCACTCCATTCTTTGAATGTCTCTTGGAATAACTTCCATATTGCTTGCAAATTCATCCAATCAGTCTTCTTATAAGGGATGTTGCTTAGTCCCTGATATATTGGATACTGATTTCATCAGTAGAGGCATCCTCCCAAGGGAGTTTGTGTAGCATCCTTGGGGAGGAATTTAGAATTTTATAGTGAGATGACAATGCGATGTCTACGACGGGCTACGCCTAGGCGTTAATTGGCGATAAGAAAGATGCACTGATGTTGATAATGTAGCAAAGCAACTATTACCTAGAAGCAATGACACAAACGGCAGCAATTACAGAAGCAATTACCACTCTTCAGGATGCAGAAAATCGATTCGGTTTTGTCCGTGTTGAAGACGAGCAATTTTTCCCAGAGTGGTATGAGGGATTGTCTGAAATTACGGAAGCCGAAAAAGCCTCTGTGGATGTTGTGCGGCGTAGGTATCTTTATCACCGTGCCGGAGGTGATTTACTAGAAGGGACAGTTATATTGTTGTTGGTGTCACCAATACTTGCACTCTCAGGATTTTACGATCCTCCTTTCAGAATTAAGGCTGAATCATCCGTGGAAGTCGTGCTGGATGATGGCGAGGAGATACTGCGCGGACGGATTGACGTTTTAGTGCTACAAGAGCAGTTGTGGGTGATGGTGTTGGAGTCGAAAAAAACCACGCTGTCAGTTTGGGCGGCTGTACCGCAAGCCCTAGCTTATATGATGGCTAACCCCAACCCCAGTAAACCTGTGTTTGGGATGGTGACGAATGGAGATGATATTTTATTTGTGAAAGTGACGCAAACAAATACGCCACAGTATGATTTGTCAAGGGTGTTTGCTCCCTTTGTATCCGCAAAAGAGTTGTACGCCGTTTTGCAAATTCTCAAGGGTATTGGTCAGTTGATTTCTGTTGCGTCTTAGAGGATGTTTGAAAAGTATCAACTTGTATAAAGATCCCCCCTAACCCCCCTTAAAAAAGGGGGGAACCGGAATCAAAGTCCCCCTTTTTAAGGGGGATTTAGGGGGATCTCCTGGGCAAAATATCACTAAGGGACTTCCAGATAAATAAATATCCCATCGCTTTTAAGGCAGGGGAGCAGGGGGCAGGGAGCAGGGGGAGAAAAAGCCGTTTTGAAGGAGTGAAATTGGATAATTTATTTCTTGGAGTTCCCTAACCGAAACGTATTGGGGATATTTCGAGTTCAGAGGTTCAACTGTGGAGTTAAAAGCCTCAACTGTGGAGTTAAAAGCCTCAACTGCCGAGTTACAGCAGTTTTCATGTATTTAGACCACAATTATAAGACCTAACCCCCAGCCCCTTCCCTACAAGGGAAGGGGAGAAAATCAAAGCCTCTCTCCTCGTAGGAGAGAGGTTTGGAGAGAGGTCTATTTGTGGTTCATTTACCTGAAAATCGCTGTAAAAGCCTCAACTGCCGAGTTAAAAGCCTCAACTGCCGAGTTCAATAGAGCAGGTGCGCTACGAATTCACTGAACCTTTCTACCTAGTTTGGGAAGTCAGAAACCTTAGTAGCGCTAAAGTTGTAATCAACTCCCCCAGCTGCACCATTTGGTAAGTTCCAAACGTTGAATTGTCCCCCTAGCCCTAAACCGTTATTTGAGATCCATCCTGAATAAAACTGAATTGGAATTCCATTAGCAAAGCGTACAAATACTAAACGGCGTGAGGAAGGAATATAGTACCCTTGCAAGGGAATTCCAAGGAAATTGCCGGAGATAGAACCGTTTGCAGATTGTGTAATGTTAAGACTGCCAGTACTGTTGTTTGCTACTGCATTCCACCGACCTGTAATGTTGTTTGGGTTAGCAGATTGTGAAAGGGCTACACCCGGCGATAACATCGTCATACCACCTAACATTATGCCTGCTGCCAAAGCTGCTCGCGTTCTAAGATTCGCTGACATCAACTTTCACTCCTGTATTTTATTTCCAGTTGCATTGGTCTTACACAATGAACCCACAAACCTATTTAGAGATTCAGATCAGTAGATATACTGTTTATCCGTATCCTACCGTTTATCTTCAACCCAACTGTTCCTGTTTAGATTTCTTTATAATATTTAATTAATGCATTCTTCCTTGCAATTGCAACAATATAGCCTCAAGGCTTTGTAACGCTGCATTGGTAGTTTGCACAGTGTCAATTTAGAGCCAGCCAGGGCGAATGGAATTCGCGGCTACACAAACGAAGTCCACCTCCGTGGACTAAGAAAAAATCAAAAGTTTTTAACCCAGGTCGGTGGGTAAAGCCTCGTGTAAACGCGGTTTATAACCGCCCTTTCACTGCATTCTATCGATTGTGCGATACTGGATCGCTTCGGCTACATGATTGGTTTTTAGCTGATCTTCTCCGGCTAAATCTGCAATAGTTCGTGCTACTTTGAGAACGCGATCGCTAGCTCTTGCCGATAAACCTAGTTTTCTAATTGCTGCTTCTAATAAATTCCGACTAGCATCATCTAATTTACACCATTTCTGAAGATGACGACTTTGCAGATGGGCATTACAACGCAGATTTGGTTCTTCTTGGAAACGGGTAATTGCGCGATCGCTTGCTTGTTGTACTCGTTCGCGTACTGATGTTGATGCTTCTCCGGTAGGTTGTTGAGTAATTTCTTCTGGTTTCAAGCGATTCACTGCAACTTGTAAATCAATTCGATCCATCAACGGCCCAGAAAGCTTTGCCCAATATTGCTCGCGTTGGCGGGGAGAACAAGTACATTGTTGGATGGTATCGCCATAGTAACCGCATGGACAGGGATTGGTACTCGCCACCAAAGTAAACTGTGCGGGAAACGTTACTGAGAGTTTAGTACGCGAAATTGTCACATAGCCATCTTCTAAAGGTTGACGCAGAAATTCTAATACATCTCGTTTAAATTCTGTCAACTCATCGAGAAAAAGTACACCGCGATGTGATAATGATATTTCTCCAGGACGAGGGAAGCTACCACCACCAACCAAAGAAGGCCCTGATGCCGAGTGGTGGGGACTACGAAAAGGGCGATCGCGTACCAATGAACCACGATTTTTCAATAAACCAGCTACCGAATGAATGCGAGTCACTTCTAAAGATTCGGCAAAGCTCAAGGGCGGTAAAATTCCCGGTAAACGCCTTGCTAACATGGTCTTGCCACTACCAGGCGGCCCGACAAAAATTAAATTATGTCCGCCAGCCGCCGCAATTTCTAAAGCACGACGCCCATGAGCCTGTCCTTTGACATCATGCAAATCTGCGCCAGGGTAGGATGGTTTTGCCGTTTCCACTGCACTATCTATCTGTACCGGTTTGTAACGCCCCGGATTATTTAAAAAATCCACTACCTCAGAGATATGTTTGCAGCCGTAAACAGCCAAACCTTCAACCACTACTGCTTCTTGGGCATTATCAGCAGGGAGAACTAAACCAGCAATTCCCATCTTTTGGGCTGCTGCGGCGATGGGTAATACACCAGCCACCGGACGCAAACTGCCATCCAAAGAGACTTCACCTAAAAATAGATAATCTCCCAACAAATCAGCGCTAACTTGCTCAGAAGCCGCCAAAATTCCCACACTAATAGGCAAATCGAAACAGGGGCCTTCTTTGCGTAAATCTGCCGGAGTTAAATTAATAACTATCTTTCGCATCGGAAAGGCAAAGCCAGCATTTTTCAAAGTTGCTTTGACTCTTTCTCTTGATTCTTGAATTGCTGAATCTGGTAGTCCCAAGACAACAATTCCCGGTAATCCCCCTGACACATCGACTTCCACGCCTACTTTGACGGCATCGATGCCCACAATTGATGCACTCCAGACTCTAGCAAGCATTTCTTATATAACAGTAAACCAATAGACATCTCTAGCAGATTAGTTGGTTTCTTGGCATTAGTGAAACCACATAGATGATTTTTCTAAATTACAGCAATTTTCAGGTATATAAAAGAACCTTGTTTCCAACCTCTGGCTGAAAATGCTCCTGATTGCGGCTTTGCTGCCAGCAAGGGAGGCAGAGCCTCCCATAATCCATTCCCAGTCTCTGACTGGGAACGAGACATGAGACAATACATCGCGCTATCGCCAATTTTGGGGTATTTTCAGGTTTTCGGGTAGGATTGTGGTGCGATCGCCAATTGCCTGTTGAATCTGCGGTAATTCTAGGTTTTCCGAGCCGCTCAAGTTCGCTCCACAGAGGTTAGCTTCTTGGAAATCAGCTTCTTGGAGATTAGCTGTACTAAGTAATACACTTTGTAGATTAGCTCCAGCAAGTTTTGCCCTTTGCAAGTTACTGCCAATCAGGTTTGCATCTTGGAGATTGCTACCCTCGAAGTTAACTTCTTCCAAGTTGGCATCACAAAGGATTGCTCCTTCTAAGTTGGCATCACAAAGGATTGCTCCTGCTAAGTTGGCATCACAAAGAACTGCTCCTTCTAAGTTAGCATCATAAAGGATTGCTTGAGAAAGATTTGCTTTTCTGAGAACTACGCCTTGGAGATTGGCTTCTGGGAGGAGGGCTTTTTGCAGGTTGGCTTCATGGAGAATTGATCCACAAAGATAAGTTACTGATAAATCTGCTTCAGAGAGGTTTGCTCGTGTAAAATTGATCCATTGCAAGTTAGCCCCGACCAGGATTGCTCTAGAGAGGTTAGCTTCCGTTAAATCTGCATTGCTAAGGTCTGTATTGCGTAAATCAAGTTTCTGATTGACTGGATCTTTAGATGAATCGCGTCGCCCAATGACAGTTAAGGCTGTTTGAATATCTGTAGGTAATTTTGATGAATCGTGTAACTCGTCCTCATATTCCCGATTTACCGGGGCATTTTCGCGGATAAAAGCAGCGAGAATTTCCATGATTGTCCAATGGTATGAAGGAGAATCTTTGGCAATTCGTTCTAAAGCATAAATTGCGGCAAATCGCGTTTCAATCTTTTCATTTCCCAGTTGTTCGATTGCTTTAGAAAAGCGTTCGGGAACAATTTCTTGTGGAGTTGGTTGTCTGTAATTTATCCCAGTTTGGGTGTTGTGATCCCAAGCTAGTGTTCCAGCTAGAAGTTGTGTTAACAGGCTCTGGTTTTCATCCAGAGAGAGTCTGGAAGTATAGTAAGCATTAATAATTAATGCCAATCCTCCAATGATTATGGCAATAGTTGTTAATGCTTGGGTGATGTATTCGATTTTTTCTTGAATTGAAAATCCTTGAATGTTTTCAAAGAACGAGAAAATTAGAGTTAATGAGAAAATAAATATAACTGAGATAAATACCAACAAAGTCGTCAGTCCATTTGTCTTTATGAAAGATATGTCATAAGTCTTCATATCTGACTCCTTATACAAATAAATTTAGGTTGATTCTAAGAGCATCCGTAAATATCTGATAGAGTACAAACACGGATAAACTTGACAGATTCTTAAATCTACTGCATAAAAATCATTTATGAAATCTCTAACAACTGATATCAGGTTCGGATAAGTAGTTATATTTAACGATGTCGGGTTTGATATTAATAATTATTACGGAGACTTTTGGTAGAAACTATGGTATTTTATGAAAACGGTAGAATACGCCCAAATAACTAATGATGCTGAGGTTACTTAACCAGACTGCCGCCAATGTGTTGGTGCTTCGATATAATCAGGTAGGCGAGTGGTGCGATCGCCAAGTGCCTCTCTAATCTGCTGCAATTCTAAGTTTTTCGCTCCTGTCAAAATTGTCCCTTCCAATTTGACATCAGTGAGGTTAGCTTCTGAAAAGTTAGCTCCCATCAGGTTTGCCTCAGTCAGGTTAGCTTGATAAAAGGTTGCCCGATATAAGTTTGCTCCAATGAGGTTAGCCTGATACAGGTCAGCTTCCGTTAAACTAGCTTCAGAGAGGTTGGCAAAATAGACTTCTGTTTGGTGGAGTTTGGCTGCATTCAAGTTAGCCCCTGAAAGGTTGGCACCATTCAAATTAGCCCCACAAAGGTTAGCACCAATCAAACCCGTTAGATGTAGGTTGGCTTTCCCTAATTTTGCTCCTTGCAAATTAGCTAAAAACAACTTTGCCCCTGAGAGATTGGCTATTTTTAACGACGCTTGTTGCAAGTTAGCTTTATAAAGGTTCGCTCCCTGTAAATTAGCTGCACGCAGACTTGCTCCAGAGAGGTTGGCTGAACGTAGGTTTGCTCCAGAGAAGTTGGTACGATTGAGGTTGGCCCAACAAAGATTAGCTCCACACAAGCTAGCTTTTAGTAATATTGTTTCGTAGAGAATAGACCTAATGAGTTTAGCGCCACTAAGGTCAGCTCGGCTCAAGTCAGCACCACGCAAGTCAGCACCACTCAAGTCAGCCCCACGCAGGTCTGCTTCTTGGAGGTTAGCTTTTAGCAGGTCTGCTTGTCTAATGTCGGTGTTACGTAAATCAAGTTTCTGATCTTTTGGGTCTTCCAGTGAATTACGCCTACCGATAACAGTTAGGGCTGCTTGAATATCGGTGCGTATTTTTGGCAATTCTTCATAGAGGTTTTGCTCCAACTGGGCTGTCGGACGCGACCCACCTCTACGCCTACTTGAGTAAACTGCTCCTTGATATTCCGGGTTTTGCTGCTCCCCTTTGACGCGTTGGATAGGTGCATTCTCTCGCACAAAGGCAGTAAGAATTTCCATGATTGTCCAATGTTCTTGAGGAAAATCCTGAGCAACTCTTTCTAAGGCATAAATTGCGCCTGTCCGAGTTTCAATTTTGTCATGACCAAGCTGGGAAATTGCCCCCATAAAGCGTTCTGCAATCAATCTGTCTTGATTGAGTTTTGCATTTTGAAGGCCAATTTCGAGGTTTTTCTCAGCTGCGATCGCATTCTTCTGCATCGCTTGGACACGCTTTGCTGCATAATAAGTATTAAACATTGCTGCCGATGCCAGAAAAACTATTGCAGTAGTTGTTAATGCTTGGTTTCTATACTGGATTTTTTGTGCAATTGACAATTCCTTAACACTGGATAAGGCGAAGAAAATTACAGTCAAGGAGAAGCCAAATATAACTGTTATAGTGATCAACCAATTCAACAGAGCGTCTGTCTTTTTAGAAGACATGGTAAAAATTTTCCTTACAACCTAGAATTATTACTTAGATGTGTAGGAAAAATAGTATAGCATTTAACAGAAAATTATAATATAGGACTCATATTTGATTTTTTATACGTAGGGGAGCGAGGTACGAGCATTGGAAACCTCCGCAACGCACTGGCTCTACTCTCCTTGACGAATAGATTGCTGCTTGAGACGTTTGTGAGCGTACATTAACTCATCAGACCTGGCGATTAGTTGTTCTAGTGACATATTGCTTTCTGGTGAGCAACGCTCTATGCCCATACTCATGGAAAGTTCATAGCTACGGTTTTGTTGTTGATTAAAGTTGGTAATATTTGCTTGTAGATGCCCTTGGATGCTATCAGCATCTTTAAAGTAGCTGGAGACGAAAACAATAAACTCATCTCCACCCAAACGAGCAACAATATCCGAGTTACGAAAACTTTGCTTGAGTAATCGAGCCGCATCAACAATCAAGGCATCTCCCATGTCATGACCGAGGGTGTCGTTAATCTGTTTTAGCCCATCTAAATCAATGAAGATAACCCATGACAATGTTTTCATACGGTGAGCAATTTTTAACTGTTGTTCAGCCATTAGGAAGAAACCACGTCGGTTATGCAAACCTGTTAGTTCATCGGTAAGCGATGCTTGTTTGCGGTTGCGAACTTCCTGAATGAGTTCCATCTGAGCGATGGCTTGACGACTTAGGCGGCGCAGTGCATCTAACTGCTGGTAACTTAAACAACGAGGAGTGGTATCGAATACGCACAATGTCCCGATCGCAAAACCATTGGGCGTAACTAGTGGGACTCCAGCATAAAAACGGATTTTGGGATTACCTTTGACTAGGGGATTGTTAATAAAGCGATCGTCCTTGATGGCGTTGGGAACCACTAAGATATCCTCTGGTTGAAGAATGGCATGGGCGCAAAAAGACCAATCTCTAGGCGTTTCCCTGGCTTTTAGTCCAATCTTAGATTTAAACCATTGGCGATCGTTATCAACTAAGCTAATTATTGCAATTGGAGCCTCACAAATGTAGGCAGCAAGAGCAGTTAAGTCATCAAATGCTTCTTCAGGTAGGGTATCCAAAATATTGTAGTCTGCCAATGCTTTCAGCCTCTCTGCTTCATTGTCAGGTAGAGGAGCAGCTGGCATTTTCACAGATGAGTCTCTGTACATGAGGCTGGAAAGTCTCGGACGCTGGAAATTTTGCAACAATCCCAGGATTACCTCTCCAACAGCAAGGCTCCGTAAACTAAACATCTCTGCAACGAAAATCAACATTCGGTCGAATATACAGAAATATTGTATTGCATGATGTTCTTCATGCCTTTGGTTTGCTCTGTTGTTCATATCACCCTAACTTTCACTGTGCAAATTCCCTGAGTATATAGATGCTTACAAAGTCTTTTGCCCACAGCCAGGTTGAAAATTATCAATATCAGCTAAAAATTATCAAAACTTATTATACTATCAGAGTGCTTCGCCAAATTAGAGATTTTTGATACAATTTAATTATGTATATACACATAAATTCTGAGGGTTGAAAGCCGACCCTCAGAACTTCCCCTTATGTGATGACATACAGGCAAGCCCTATTGCTAGCTTGACTTTCAGGAATAATAAGTGTTGAGTAGAAAGTTGATAAGTACTACTTCTGACATCAGGGTTAAATTACTCTTTATACGACTCCAAAATACCACTACGAATCATTAGTTGCGGCCAAAACAGCACAAAAAATCCCATCCACGCCACTACAGGAACGGAGACGATAACTGTTAGCCAGATAGTTTTAAATAGTAACCAGCTACAACCAATCAGTGTTACACCAGTGAGAACTATAGACCAGGGCTGACACCACCAAGGTTTGTAGTTCCAAGGACTTATGGGCTTTTGTTCAGACATTTATGAATTATTTTCATGGTTAAGTTTTGTCGTACTCTATTTTGCCATAGTCAAGTTTGATAATTCGGTCTGCTAAATGAAAATAGCGATCGTCATGGCTAATCACCAGGACTGTTTTACCCCGCGATCGCAGTTCTGGTAGAAGTTGAGTGTAAAATATTTCCTTGAACACCGGATCTTGATCGGCTGCCCACTCATCAAATAGATAAATTGGTCGATCTTCCAAGTAGGCTGTGAGTAAAGCTAATCGTTTCCGTTGTCCTTGAGAAAGAGCAGTGGTAGAAAGTTGTCCATTTTCAACTTTCACTTTATGATCTAGTTGCAGCAGTTGTAAATATTTTGTGGCTTGAGCATCCAAGTAAGAATTTTTTAATCCTAAAAGTTCTTCAAATAAATAAAAGTCGGAAAATACTACGGAAAAATGCTGGCGATACCATTCTCGGTTCTGTTGACTAATTACCTCGTCATCAAGGCAAATTTCGCCATTCTCAGGAATGTAAAGTCCGGTAATTAATTTTGCTAGGGTAGATTTGCCGCTACCATTACCGCCGACAATGAAGACTAATTCTTGAGGATAGAGCGTTAAGTTAACAGGGCCAAAAATAAAGCTATTGTCTTCTTGAACTGTATAGTAAGTGTGGGTAACATTTTCAAATTTTAAGCTGTGCCAGTCAGATTTAAGTGCAGGTGGAACAGTGGATATTTCAGTTCGACTAGCTAGAGATAAACCCAATGACTCGATTTTTTGCAAGGCAATAGTGGCTTGACTTAATAAGGGAAGTTTGCTGATGATGTTATCCATTGGTAACACTAAGTAAGTGAAGGTCAAAATGTAGCCAGAGAGAGTTTCGGCATTGATGGTAAGGAGATTAGGCAGCACGAACATGACAAAACCGAGGGCAAAAAAGAATACGAGTTGACCCCAGCTAGAAGTCGTGGCAAAAAGAGTTAGACCTTTAACGTTGTGATGACGAAACTTATTAGCAGTTGATTGCAGTTTTGCTTCTAAAAAGTCTTCACGCCGCCTGTAATTTAGTTTTAGTTCCTTAACTCCTTCGGTAATGGTGTGAAAATGTTTAAATAGATGATCTTCATCTTCACGAGCTAGAGCCAACAATTTACTGCCTCTGTTAAGTAGCCACTGACAACTAGCGATCGCTACGACTGAAATCCCACAAAGCAGCACCAGCACTAACCAAGAAAGCCAGGTAATATATGCTATGCAACCCAGGACGATGGCTAAATTAATAAAGATGAAAGGCATCTGATAAACAGCATTGGCAACCGCTTGAATATCCTCTGTGAGAGTTGCCAATAATCGAGGATTCCCTAAACTTTCCAGATGAGTCAACTCAGAAGCGAGAATTTGCCGACTCAAACCCATCCGTAATTGCAAGACTGCATTTTGAGAAAGGCGAATCAGCATCACTTGAGAAACAATACTGGTAACTAATACAACTATTGCCAACCCCCCAAAACCCCAAATTATGGATGTGATTCGGGAAGCACTACTGCTACTTGCAGCATGGCTAATTAAGGCAATCAACCCCGCACTACTACCGCCACTCAAAAATCCTGTAGCGATCGCGATCGCTACCATCCCCCACGAAGAACGCAAAAGAAAGTAAATCAAATTCATGATAGATGCTTATGCCCCATGCCCCATTTTCAAGATAGTTATTTGCAGATAAATTTAGGTTGGTTGCGCTTCTAGGGTAAGTTTTCTATCTTACAGTAGACCTGCAAAAGTCTCCTAACACCCCATCCACAGACACATCTCTGTACACAAGTAAGATCCCCCTAAATCTCCCTTAAAAAGGGGGACTTTAAGAAATTGTTGCCCCCCTTTTTAAGGGGGGTTGGGGGGATCAAAAGGCTGTGGGGCAACTTTCCAAGACTTGTGTATACAGCGCAGGATTGCCCAGAGACGAGACTTTGCCGTAAGCTACAGGCTCTTTAGGGTTCTTTTTTTGATTTAGGGACTGACAAAAAAATAGTCAACTACTTATTGTGGGGTGGGCGTCTCGCCCGCCCATATACTAGAGCGGGCGAGACGCCCACCCCACAAGATTGGGTAATTTATTTCTTGGAAGTCCTTTATCGAAGAACTCTAGTTAAAAACTTCGGAAATATCACGGTAAGCTAATTAGAATTACCCTGATAACCTATTCGCGCAGCATCTAGTAGACTGTGCGTAAAATTATATATTGAGGAAATATACCTATGAAAAAAACTTTGTTTCTCAGTCCTCCTTCCTTCGATGGGTTTGATGGGGGAGCAGGTTCACGATACCAAGCCAAGCGCGAAATTACTTCCTTCTGGTATCCTACATGGCTGGCGCAACCGGCAGCCCTTGTACCTGGTAGTAAGCTGATTGATGCACCACCACACAATCAAACAGTAGAAGATGTAATCGAAATTGCTAAAGATTACGAGCTAATTATCATGCACACCAGCACGCCTTCGCTGCCTAATGATGTGAAGTGCGCCGAGACAATCAAGGCTCAAAACCCTAATATCCAGATTGGCTTGATTGGAGCGCATGTAGCAGTATTACCAGAGCAGACGCTCGCTGAAAACCCAATCATTGACTTTGTGTGTCGCCACGAATTCGACTATACCTGCAAAGAACTGGCAGAAGGTAAATCTTGGGGAGAAATCACAGGTTTAAGCTACCGCGATCGCCAGGGTAATATACGTCATAATGAAGACCGCCCCTTGATTCACGATTGGGATTCTCTGCCCAGTGTATTGCCAATTTATCATCGTGATTTGGATATTACCAAATACTTTATTGGCTACTTGCTGCATCCATACATTTCCTTTTACACTGGGCGGGGCTGTCCAGCAAAATGTACCTTCTGCCTTTGGCCCCAAACGATTGGTGGCCATTTATACCGCACGAAAAGCCCGGAAGCTGTGGGGCGTGAGATGGAAGAAGCCAAAGCTCTCTTCGGCGACAAGGTGCGAGAATATATGTTTGATGACGACACCTTTACTATAGACAAACATCGGGCGATCGCTATTAGCGAACATCTGCGGCGACTCAAACTCACTTGGAGTTGCAACGCCCGCGCCAATCTCGACTATGACACCCTGAAAAAACTACGCGATAATGGCTTACGTCTACTCTTAGTAGGATTTGAATCTGGCAATCAGCAAATTCTAGATGGCATTAAGAAAGGAATCAGGCTGGAAGTAGCGCGGAAGTTTATGGAAAATTGTCATAAACTTGGCATTACCGTACACGGCACATTTATCATTGGTTTACCCGACGAAAGCCAAGAAACAATTGAAGAAACAGTCCGCTTTGCTTGCGATATTAGTCCTCATACAATTCAGGTTTCCATCGCCGCTCCCTATCCCGGAACAGAACTTTATCGTCAAGCACAAGAAAATAATTGGTTTAGCAATAATTCCTTAGTTGCTAGTTCAGGAATTCAAATGTCCACACTGCAATATCCAAATCTCTCCAGTGCTGAGATTGAGGATGCAGTTGAAAAGATGTATCGTAAATTCTACTTCCGTCCTAGAGCGATTATTCCAATTGTCGCTGAAATGCTCACCGATCCCCAAATGTTAGTACGTCGCCTGCGTGAAGGGCGGGAATTTTTCTCTTACTTAAAAGATCGTCGCACCCAAGGAACTGCTAAAGCACAATCAGTAGTTGTTGGTTAGCCAAATAGGGACTTCCAATTAAATTAATGAGTAATGAGTAATGAGTAATGAGTAATGAGTAATGAGTAATACCCATTACTTATTACTTGTTACTCATTACTTCAAAATTAAAGACAGTTGGGGTCTTAAACCCTTGAATTTACGATAAAAAACTCTCTCCTCCTTATTCCTCATTCCTCTGTGTTCTCCCGAAGTTTGCTCAACGCGGGGAACCCGCGCACGCAACTTCTCTCTGTGTCTCTGTAGTTCGTTTATTTGGATAATTTATTTCTTGT
This sequence comes from Nostoc sp., assembly GCF_036917135.1. Lineage (GTDB taxonomy): Bacteria > Cyanobacteriota > Cyanobacteriia > Cyanobacteriales > Nostocaceae > Nostoc. The sequence goes on from NZ_JBALEA010000057.1 coordinate 127,463, forward strand.
CAGTCCCATTGCAAATATACCTAGCGAATTCCATTCGCTAAGGGTTTTACTGTCAGTCTCACTCAATAGCTCAACTATCAGAAAAAATACAAACCTTATGCAAGCACATCGATTCGCCATCATCAATGGTGATGACTTTGGTTTCTCTGAAGGAGTTAATCAAGCAATTATCAAAGCACACAAAGAAGGAGTGCTAACTAGCACCAGCCTGATGGTGAGCGCTGATGCTGCAAAAGAGGCTGTCACCTTGGCAAATTCCCACCCCAACCTGGCTGTTGGACTACATCTTGTGTTGATATGTGGACGTTCTGTGCTACCGCCAGAGCAAATTCCCCATTTAGTTGACAAAGAAGGTAACTTTTCCAACAGTCCATTTTTGGCAGGGTTGCGCTATCAATTTGTCAAAGAAACCCATCAAGAACTGCGGCAAGAAATTCGCGCCCAGTTAGAAAAATACCGTTCGACTGGTTTACCTCTCTCTCATGTAGATGGACATTTGCATTTGCATATCCATCCAGTGGTGTTGCGTATTTTAGTTGAACTGGCACCAGAATTTGATATTAAAGTAATTCGGTTACCAAGTGAAGAACTGGGGTTAACCCTGAGAGTTAATCGCAGTAATTTACTGACAAAGCTAGTTTGGTGGGGAGTATTTGGCAGACTACGCCGCTATGGTGAGACAATACTAAAATCCCAGGGTATTAGCTTTACTCAAAGAGTTTACGGTTTATTGCAAACTGGTGGCATTACAGAGGAATACTTACTTGGTTTGATACCCCAAATCCACGCAGACTTGGTAGAGATTTACTCTCATCCAGCGTTCGCTATTCATGGCGATTCTTTGAATAAAGATGTCGGGGCAGGTGAAGCAGAACTTGCTGCCTTATTAAGCGATGAGGTGCGCGAAGCCCTCCTTAGTAACGGCTTTGAAATTACCAACCACCATTTTCTATCCCAACGTACCAGCTAAAGAAGAATTCAAAAGTCATAACTTTGTCATCACAATTTCATCTGAGGTACATAAAAAAAACCTAAACTCCTCGGCAACGAATCTAGAAAATGCTAATATTATTTGCCGACTAATCAATATCCATGTTTGTATCTACTTTTTTAACAAATTTTCACCTGATTATCATTGATTTATTACTATTTTTGTGCATATCATCTGTGTGGTTTTATTGTTATGCAATTTATGCAGCAATAACTTTTTTTGCTGCTCCCCAGCCAATTGATCTAGAGTTTCATCCACCTGTTAGTATTCTCAAACCGATTTGTGGGCTTGATAGCGATGCTTATGAAAATCTCGCCTCATTTTGTCAGCAGAACTATCCAAAATATCAAATCATCTTTGCGGTACGAAACTCTAAAGATCCCTGCATAGAGGTTGTAGAGAAAATCATCCATAATTTTTCCGACTTGGATATTGTGTTGATCGTAAGCGATCGCATCATCGGTACAAACCTGAAAGTTAGCAATTTGGCCAACGCCGCAGCCAAAGCTAAATATGACATTCTACTCCTTGCTGATAGTGATATCCGAGTTGGAACAGACTATTTGCAAAGAGTTATCCAACCGTTGCAAGACAAAAGCGTGGGTGTAGTTACCTGTATGTATCGATCCTTAACTCAAGGATGGATATCGACATTAGAGGCTATTGGCACTACTACCGAGTTTCATGCTGGGGTTTTAGTCAGCAACATCCAGGAAAATGGCATAAAATACGCCTTTGGTTCCACCATTGCCATCCCGAAAAAAGTCCTAGAAGCGATCGGTGGGTTTGAAGCGATCGCTGATTACTTAGCAGATGATTTCCAACTTGGCTATTTACCTGTCCAAGCAGGTTACAAAGTTGTGCTTTCCGACTATGTAGTTGAACACGTACAAACAAGCAACAACTTATTTGATACTACCAAGCGCCAGATTCGTTGGGCGCGTTGTAAACGAGTTTCTCGTCCTTGGGGTTATCTAGGACTAATTTTTACCTATGGTATCGTCACCAGCTTGCTGCTGCTGATTGCCACAAATGGTTCAATACTAGGATGGCTAGGACTATGTATTTGTTGGGTAACAAGATTGGTAATGGCTTGGATTGTTGGTAATATCAGTCTGAAAGATCCAATTGTCAAAAAGTTTCTGTGGCTCGTTCCTGGGTGGGACTTGTTAAGCTTTGGTATTTGGTGTTTTGGCTTTATTGGCAACACTATAGAGTGGCGGGGACAACAAATGAAGCTAACTAAAGATGGAAAGTTACTAGTACAAGAAGATAAAAGTTATCAATTATCAATTAAGGTTTTGACTAGGACATTGTGGCGGAAGTTTACCTATCTTTAAGTCAATACGGTTCAGTTAAGGCTTTACTCTTTGTCAAAGTGATTTTTTTTAACGAACCGCATTCGCGTTAGCGTCTCCCCTTCTCCCAAAGGGAGAGGCTAGCGCCAAGGGAGAAGGACGCAAAGAAAGAGAAGGAAGACAAGCTTAACTGAACTCTATTGATCTTTAAGTAAGGGACTGACAAATAAAAAAATAGTCAACTACTTATTGTGGGGTGGGCGTCTCGCCCGCCCATATACAAGGGCGGGCGAGACGCCCACCCCACAAGATTGGGTAATTTATTTCTTGGAAGTCCCTAAATCCGCAACTAATTAAATTACGAATTACTAACTTGTATTGAGCGTAGCCGTTGGCGCAGCCTCTCGTAGAGAAGTATTACTAATTACGAATTATTTTATCAAGACATCAAAGCATTTAATCTCCCCAATACTGCCATATCTTCTGCATCTAACTCCGTCGGAATGCCACTGCGAATCAATTCCGAAAAGTCTTCATTGGGAACCATAACAGTCAACGTGTACAAGCGAGTAGAACCAGTGTTTTTAATCAAATGAGTCCCAGTGGGAGGTACTAACAAACTATCTCCCGTTTTGATCTTTACACTCTTGCCGTCACATATAGCGATCGCTTCCCCTTTGAGGACGAAAAACATCTCCACCGCCCACTGATGGCGATTTGGCGGTGTTTGTCCACCAACATCAAAAATTTCTATACAGCAAGTCAAGGAAGTATTAGCATTTATCGAATCGAAGATAATTGCTAATCGATTAGAATCATTAGGACTGATGCGATATACCTGGTAATCTCTGGGAGATTTGATCACCGGAATTACACAACGAGTAGCGTACATTTACTTATCCCCTCTGAAGTTATCGATGGGTGTGAAAAATACTAAAATCTAAATCATCTAATTTTAGATTTTAGATTTTGGATTTTGGATTGAATAATTCAAAAGCTTTCGATTGAGCTATCACGCCGAAGTCCAAAATTTAAAAAGGTCTGAGTTCAAGCGAATTTAAAGGCGAGAACAAATCTAAAATCTAAAATTATTGATCGCGGGTGTGCATTTATGCATGGGATCAATCTAAAATCTAAAATCCAAAATTGATTCACTCCTAACTGTTTTTCAGCGCTGTGAAAATTCCTTGGGAGTCAGTGACAAAACCAAAGCATTGTTTGACGTTGTACAATGTCGCCAGCCAACAATATTCAGGAGAAGTGGTAGCGGTACAATCTTTAACTAACACACAATCATATCCTAAGAAGTTGGCATCACATAACGTACTCAGCACACATTGATCGGCATTAACACCAGCAAAAAATAATGTTGTCCTTCCCAGATTCCGCAAGATGCTATCTAAAGACGTATCCCAAAACCCACTCATGCGGTATTTGTCCACACAAATATCTTCGGGAAGCTGTTCTAGTTCGTCTACTACTGCTGCGGCCCAACTACCTGCCATCAGTACTCTAGCACCATTGCTTGGCAGTGGATCGCCCAATCCCACACCCTCCCCTGTGGGATTATAGACGTGACGCAAACTAGCACTAATATTGAGCAAGTCGGGACGATTCCCCCAGTTTACCCAAATTACCGGAACACCAGCCTCACGCAGTTCTGGAAGTAAGTTGTTCAAAGGTTCAATAGGCTGACGCGCCGGAGTTACATCCACGCCGATATGCGCTAACCAGCCATCAGGGTGACAGAAGTCGTTTTGCATATCAATGACGAGGATAGCAGTTTTTGCCAAGTCTAGGCGCAGGGTTTTAGTTTCTGTTGATAAAATAACGGTTTGTGGGATCTTTTGAAGACGAGTGATGTCTGCGATCGCATCATTCACTGTCCATGTATTTGGTGATACTCCCAATGTCCGAAAAGGCAGATTCATAAAATTGCAATACCCAACGCCATTTTCTATTTTGTAACTTGAAATTCAGTTAAAAATACAATTACTTAATCAAGGTTAAACATGGTAAATTTCACCATTCAGAATGTTTTGATTGCCGTCAGTGATGATTATGCAACGGTAGATGTACAGATTGTAGATGGGGCAATAGCTGCGATTGCCCCTAATCTACAGGTAATCGGTACTCCCATAGATGGCAAAAATAAGCTGCTGCTACCTGGTTTTTTTAACGCCCACACCCACTCATCGGAGATGTGGCAACGAGGAATCATGTCAGCTTTTCCTTTAGAATTATGGTTGGCGGAACTGTATGATTTTGCGCCTCTCGATCCCGAACAGGTTTATCTTAGCGCCTTGGGTACTGCTGTGGAAACCTTACTTTCCGGCGGTACGAGTGTAGTAGATCACCTAGTGTTAATTCCCGGACTTGAGTTAGAAACCATCGCTATTGCAACTCGCGCCTACAGAGAAGTGGGAATTCGCGCCTTTATCGCGCCCTTAATTCAAGATGAATCCCTCACCGCAGGTATGCCATCTGGGGAATCAACCCAGAATCATCAACCTTATTTTCGCACAAGAGCGGCAACATTGGAAATCATCGAAGAGGCGGTGAGACAATTTCATCGTCCAGATGAGGGTGTGAGTATTTTAGTTGCACCAACAGGGATACAATTATGTACTGATGCTTTATTTGAGGGATGTATCGAGTTAAGCGATCGCTATCATCTTTGTCGTCACTCCCATTTGCTAGAAACCAGGGCACAGGAAAAACTCGCCCAAGAAAAGTACGGTTGTACTGCTGTGGAACATTTGAAAAGAATCGGATTTTTGAGCGATGCCACAACTCTAGCTCATTGCGTCTGGTTAAATGATACTGATATCGCCATCCTCGCCGAAACTCAATCTACAGTTGTTCATAATCCCTTAAGTAATTTACGTTTAGGTAGTGGCATTGCTCCGATTTTAAAATATCGCCAAGGGGGAGTCAATGTAACTTTTGGTTGTGATGGTGCCTCTAGTAATGACTCCCAAGACTTGTTAGAAGCGATCAAAATTGGTTCTATATTGCACAACGTTACAGACTTCGATTATCAGCATTGGATTACACCCCGACAAGCAGTAGAAATGGCATCCTTGGGAGGTGCAAAAGGCTTTAATTGTGCAGATAAACTTGGTTCTTTAACCGTGGGTAAACAAGCCGATTTGGTACTTTATGATCTGACAAATTTATCATTACTTCCGCGTACAGATCCCATTGGTTTGCTAGTCTTAGGTCGTCCTAGTAATGTTGTCGATAGTGCTTGGGTGAATGGCAAGCAAATTGTTGCTGATGGTAAAGTGACAACAATTAATGTTGATGAATTGCGGCAAGAATTATTTAATCGGAGTCAGTGGGAGACAAAGCGTAAGTCGGAAACTGTCGCCCAAATTGAAGCACATTATCGCACAGTCATGGGGTTGTGAAACGAATAATTACTAAGATAGAAAAACTGGTTATATAGGATTCATATTTGATTTTTGAACGAATACGTAGGGTGTGTTGTCGCCAAGCGCCGCACCAAAGCCCAGAATACGGTGCGTTACACTTCGTGGTAACACAACGCCAGTCCGCTCAAGTCGGGAAACCCGCCCATGCGGCTGGCTCTCCTACATATACTTGGATTTTTTCAGAAATCAAATCGGATTCCTATATCATGTCCACATAATTAGTTATGCTAACCCCAGTCATTACACCCCAACCCCTCCCCAAGAGCGGGGAGGGGAGACAAAGCGTAGCTTTGGCGGGGTGGGGTTCTTCGGGTTTAATAAGTAATCAAGCGGACATGATATTAGAGGTTGTTTAAAAAGTGGTTGGCTGTGATTTTAAGTACTTAGAGATCCCCCTAAATCCCCCTTAAAAAGGGGGACTTTGAATCTGGTTCCCCCCTTTTTAAGGGGGATTAGGGGGGATCTAATGTAGGGAAACTCTAAAAGACTTGTGTGTACGCCGTAGCCTTTATAAGGGGAGGGTTAGGGTGGGCTAAAACCTTAGTTAATATCAGTATTCTCAGTTGAGCTTGGGCTTTTTGAAGAAAAAGCGGTAAAACTTAGGCTGACCAAGATTTTTCCGCAATCCCTCCATGTAAATGTAAAATACTGGAGTCAGATAGAGAGTCAATATCTGAGAAAACAGCAATCCCCCAACGATCGCAATTCCCAAAGGACGACGCGCTTCTGAACCAACTCCCGTCCCCAAAGCAATGGGGAGTGTTCCAATTAAAGCTGCCATCGTCGTCATCATAATTGGGCGGAAGCGAGTTAAACAAGCGGCATAGATGGCATCAAAGGAATTTTTACCTTCCTTTCGCTGGGCTTCAATGGCAAAGTCCACCAGCATAATCCCGTTTTTCTTGACGATACCCACTAGTAGAATGATGCCGATGAAAGAGTAAAGATTTAAATCAACCTGGAAAATCAGCAGCGTCAATAATGCCCCAAAACCCGCCGAAGGTAAACCGGAAAGAATGGTAATTGGGTGAATAAAATCCTCATAAAGGATACCGAGAATCAGATAGATCACTACAATAGACACCAACAACAGCGCCCCTAAATCGTTGAAGGACTGTTGGAAAGTTTGGGCTGAACCCTGAAAGCTGGGGGTAATTGTTGAGGGTAACAACTCACTGGCTGCTTGCTTGATGGCATCAGTAGCTTGACTGAGAGAGGTTCCTGGGAGGGTGTCAAAAGAGATAGTCGAAGAGGGGAGTTGAGCAACGTGAGCAACGGTGAGAGGTCCGACATTTTGGGTAATATTAGCGATCGCACTCAAAGGAACCTGTTTGCCAGTACTCGATTGCACATATAGTAATGATAGGGCACTGGGATCTCGCTGAAACTCCGGTTTCACTTCTAAGATTACATAAAATTGGTCATTTGGGGTATAGATAGTAGAAACCTGGCTGGAACCATAGGCGGCGCTGAGGGTTTGTTCAACTTGTTGGGCGGTAATCCCCAGAGTTGCAGCTTTGTTGTGGTCAATTTGAACTTCAATTTGGGGTGTGCTGAGTTGTAAATCGCTGTCAACGTCCCGGAGTCCTGGTAGAGTTTTGACTTTATCCACAAGTTTTGGAACGTATTGGCGCAAGTCTTGTAAATTCAAGCTCTGCAACGTGAACTGATAAGTAGAATTAGTTTGTTGTCCACCGATGGGAATGGCTGGCGGAGAGCGGAGGAAGGTTTTAATCCCTGTTGTGCGTCTTAACTTGGGGGTTAGTTCTTGAATGATTTGGTCAGCACTAAGTTGACGTTGATCGCGTGGCTTGAGCCGAATGGTAATTCGTCCACCGTTGACTGAACCGTTCGGTCCACTTGCACCCACAATAGAGTCAACTGCTTCAATATTGGGGTCTTTACGAATGATATCAACAACCGTTTGCTGGTGACGCAGCATATCATCAAAAGAAATATCTTGGGCGGCTTTCGTGTTCGCCATCAATTGTCCGGTGTCTTCTGTAGGGATAAATCCTTTGGGAACGATGACGAACAAATAGACGGTCATTACCAGCAAAATGCCAGACCCAATCAGTGTCATCAAGCGGTATTTTAAAACAGGTTTGAGCGTCCAATCATATCCCCGCAGGAGTAAATCAAATCCCCCTTCTAAGACTCGATAGAGCCGATTTGGTCTTTGCTGATGGGATGAACCCAAAAAGCGACTGCACAACATGGGGGTGAGACTGAGGGAAACAAAACCCGAAACCAAAATTGCCACTGCGATGGTAACAGCAAATTCATGAAATAATTTACCGATGATTCCACTCATAAACATGATGGGGATGAACACCGCCACCAAGGAGAGGGTCATTGACAAAATGGTGAAACTGATTTCCTTTGATCCCTTCAATGCTGCATTTAGGGGAGATTCGCCCATTTCCCGATAACGGACGACATTTTCCAACACCACGATCGCATCATCCACCACAAAGCCCACGGAAAGGGTCAACGCCATGAGTGAGATGTTGTCTAGGGAGAAGCCCGACAGATACATTACCGCAAAAGTACCAATAATCGCTACAGGTAGCGCCAAACTAGGAATCAGCGTCGCCGTGATGTCACGCAAGAATAAGAAAATAACTAAGACAACTAGACAAATTGAGAGAACTAAGGTAAACTTCACATCGTTGACAGAGGCTCGGATCGTTTGCGAGCGATCGTACATAATCCCCATCTCAATGGATTTGGGAACTTGCTCGCGGAGTGTAGGTAAAAGTTTCTGGATGGAATCAACAATATTTACAGTGTTTGCACCGGGTTGTGGCTGTACAGCGAGAACAACAGAATGGCGGTTTGTCACCTTGTTATCGCTATACAAATTTGACACTTTGACGTTTTGTTCACTGTCAATCACGTCCCCCAAATCCTGGAGGCGCACGGGCGCACCATTTTTGTAAGTTACAATTAGCTGGCGATAGCCGGCAGCATCGGTGAGTTGACCATTCGCCTGAATCGTATAATTTTTGTAAGTATCAGAGAGACTGCCGGTTGGTAAATCAACATTTCCCTGTTGAATTGCAGTTTTCACCTGAGTTAGACCAATTCCCCTTGATGCCAACTCTCGCGGGTCAAGCTGGACGCGGACTGCATATTGCTGTTGACCAAAGACCTGTACCTGAGCAACACCATCAATCATCGAGATGGGCTGACCAACTGTTACCTCTGCGTATTCATCTACTGTTGAGATTGGCTGTGTCTCAGAATACATATAGAGGAAGAGAACTGGTGAGACAGAGGGGTTAACTTTCCGGTAGGTGGGCGGGTGAGGCATTCCGGCGGGTAGTTGTCCGGCTGCGGCTGAGATGGCTGCCTGGACATCTTTGGCGGCATCCTCGACTCTGCGGCTAAAGTCAAATTGTAAGGAGATGCTGGTGCTGCCTGTGGAACTGGTGGAATTAAATGAATTGAGTCCGGCAATTTCGGTAAACTGTCTTTCTAGGGGTGCGGCGACCGAAGATGCCATTGTTTCGGGGGTGGCACCAGGGAGACTAGCGGAGACAGATATAAAAGGATATTCAACGTTAGGCAACGCACTAATGGGTAAGAGTAGATAACTCATCAAACCGAAGATGAGGATACCCATCATTACCAAAGTGGTCATGACTGGACGACGGATGAAGAGTTCTGAAAGGTTCATGGGTTCTGTTCTCCCAGAAATGTGGTGGCGATCGCTAAAAATAATGCAATACGCTTGGGTTAAGTCTTAACTCTTTGTCAAAGTCAATTTTTTAAACGAACCGCAAAGGACGCAAAGAACGCAAAGGAAGAGAAGGAAGAGAAGGAAGAAATGCTTAACTGAACTGTGTTGAAATATAATTTCAATGTGAGTTTGATAAATGTGTCATAGGTGCAACGACTTTATCTCTAATTTGTAAACATCTCTAATGCCTCCTGAACTGCTTCTTAAACTTTCCTATCTCTTCCTTTGCGTCCTTTGCGGTTCGTTTAAAAAAGTTAAATATCACGATCGCTCGCCTGAAAATGAAAATACCCGCCGGAATTTAACTTGACTGAGCTTTTTCCGCCAAGATTCCATATATATATAGAACACGGGTGTTAAATACAAGGTCAATATCTGAGAAAACACCAGTCCGCCCACAACTGCAATCCCTAGAGGACGGCGGGATTCGGAGCCAGCCCCAAATCCGATCGCAATCGGTAAGGTTCCCATTAATGCTGCCATTGTCGTCATCATAATCGGGCGGAAGCGCACCAAACAGGCTTGATAAATCGCCTCAGACGGTTTTTTTCCTTGTTCTCGCTGGGCTTCAATGGCAAAGTCCACCATCATGATCCCGTTTTTCTTGACGATGCCCACTAAGAGAATTATCCCAATGAAGGAGTAAACATTCAGTTCCACATGGAATATTATCAGCGTTAACAATGCGCCAAAACCTGCTGACGGCAAACCAGAAAGAATCGTAATTGGGTGAATGAAATCCTCATAGAGAACGCCAAGAATCAGATAAATTACTAGGATGGCGATCGCTAACAATAAACCCAAACTCGGCAGTGAACTTTGAAATACCTGACTTGCACCCTGAAAGCTGGTGCTAATACTGGCAGGAATTACCTGATTAATCACTTTTTCAATCTCTTCGTTGGCATTTCCCAAGGCCACACCGGGAGCGAGGTTAAAGGAAATGGTGGCGGCGTTCATCCGACCGTTATGATTAACCATTAAGGGGCTGACTCCCTGAGACAGTTTGGCGAATGTCTTCAGAGGTACTGCAACTCCTGTGCTGGAGTTAATGTATAATGCCAACAAAGCATTGATATCCTGCTGATATTGCGGTGCTAATTCCAAAATCACCTGATACTCATTGGTCGCTGCATAGATGGTTGACACTTGGTAGGAACCGTAGGCACTTCTCAGGGTATTTTCAATTTGCTGGGCGGTTATACCATAAGTTGAAGCTTTATCGCGGTCAATGTCAATTTTAATCTCAGAAGCAAACTGTAAATCGCTGTTCACATCCTGGAGTTCTGTCATCTCCTTCATTTTGGTAACAAGTTGGGGAACATATTCCTGCAAGGGTTTGACATCAGAACTCTGGAGTGCTACTTGATAAAGTCCTGTGCTTTGTTGGGCGCCAATGGGAATCGCTGGGGGATTTTGTAAGAATACTTGGATACCTGGAACAGTGGCAAGTTTGGCTCGTAAGTTTTGCACGATTTCGTCAGCCCCAAGTTGGCGTTGCGATCGCGGTTTTAACCGAATAAACAAACTACCCGAATTGGCTGCAACTGCTGCCCCACCGCCACTAGCACTCGCTCCCGCCCCAATATTGGAGTTGACTGCATCTACATTTGGATCTTGGCGGATCATGTTAGCAACTGTCTGCTGATGCTTGACAAGATTATCAAAGGATGCATCCTGGGCTGCTTGGGTAACGCCTGTAATTTGTCCGGTATCTTGGCTTGGAATAAAGCCTTTGGGAACTATCATCAACAGCCCAACTGTCACCGCCAAGAGAAAGACTGATAAAATCATCGTGGTGCGGTGATATTTTAAAACTTTTTTGAGACTCCAATCGTACAAACCGAGGAAGCGATCGAAGACATATTCGGAAGCTTGATATAACCGACTTTGATTAGCATGATTTACAGGACGCAGAAAACGGCTGCACAACATCGGAGTCAGAGTCAAAGACACAAAACCAGAGACGATAATTGCCACTGCGATCGTCACAGCAAATTCATGAAATAATCGTCCCAGCACTTCACTCATGAACAACATGGGGATGAAGACTGCAACCAAAGAAAGGGTCATGGACAAGATGGTAAAACCAATTTCTCTCGATCCATTCAACGCCGCTTCTAGGGGACGTTCCCCCATTTCGATATGACGGACGATATTTTCTAGCATAACGATCGCATCATCCACGACGAAGCCCACCGAAAGGGTCAACGCCATCAGTGATAGGTTATCTAGGGAGTAGTGCAGCATATACATCACCGCAAAGGTGCCAATCAGCGAAACGGGTAACGCCAAACTGGGAATCACCGTGGCTGAGAGGTTCCGTAAAAAGATGAAAATTACTAAGATAACTAGAGCGATCGTCAGAATCAAGGTAAATCTGACATCATCTACCGAATCTCGAATTGACTGAGACGCATCATAAAGAACCCCAATTTCCACGGATGCCGGAATCTGATCTCGCAATTTCGGGAGCAATTTCGTAATCGTATCAACAACTTCTACCGTATTGGTTCCGGGCTGTCTTTGAATGGTGAGAATAATGGCGCGGGTATTGTTGTACCAACTTGCTACCTTGTCATTTTCTACACTGTCAATGATCCGCCCCAGTTGATTGAGATAGATGGGCATTCCATCTTTATAAGACACAATCAACTGACGATAAGCAGCCGCATCCTGGAGTTGCCCGTTAGTTTGGACTGTAAAATTCTTGTGATTTCCTGAAAGACTGCCGGTGGGCAAATTGACGTTACCTTGTTGAATCGCCGTCGCCACCTGATCTAACCCAATTTGCCGCGTTGCCAATTGCTGCGGATCAAGTTGAATTCGAGCCGCATACTTTTGGGAACCGTAGACAGCTACCTGTGCCACGCCATTGATTGTAGATAGCTTTTGGGCCAAATAAGTCTCGGCATAATTATCTACTTGGGAAAGGGGCAGTGTGGGAGAGTCTAGGTAAAGGTAGAGAATCGGTTGATCGGCGGGGTTAACTTTACTGTAGGTGGGAGGATTAGGTAAATCCGTCGCAATTTGCCCCGATGCTCCCGATATCGCTGCTTGGACATCCTGTGCCGCGTCATCAATGTTCCGACTCAGGTTAAATTGCAGGGTAATTTGAGTCTGTCCCAGAGTGCTAGTTGAGTTGAGCGAATCGAGTCCCGCAATGCTGGAAAATTGCTTCTCTAGGGGACGGGCAACCGATGCTGCCATAGTTTCCGGGCTGGCTCCCGGTCGAGAAGCGCTTACCTGAATTGTGGGATAATCCACACTTGGTAAATCGCTGATTGGCAGCAAGCGATAACTCATGAAACCGAAAATCAAAATTGCCGCCATCACCAGAGTCGTCATGATTGGGCGACGGATAAATGGTTCTGAGAGGTTCATGAATCACCTCCGCCAGACTTCGGGGATTCTCCCCCCTGCCCCCTGCCCCCTGCTCCCCTGCCTCTTCTTGAGGAATTTCCATCGGCATTTGAGTTATTGCCGGCTGTTTTAATGCGGATTTTGTTACCGGAGACGAGATTCGCTTGCCCATCGGTAACAATTTTATCGCCGGGTTGCGGCCCTTTCTGAATCACATCTAGCCCATCAATGCTGCTGCTAACTGTAACTGGAACATTTTCCACGGTCATATCTGGCTTAACTACAAACACAAACTGGCCATCGGGGCCATTCTGCACGGCTTGAGAAGGAACAACTGTTGCATTCGGTTGTTCAGTCAGCGTTAATGTTGCGTTCACAAATTGACCGGGAAACAAATATCCTTGACTGTTGTCAAAGTCGCCAATCAGTTGAATTGTTCCCGTGGTGTTATCCACCGTATTATTGACAAATGTCAAAGTACCCGGTACTGAATGAGCTTGATCGTTGGGAAACGTCACATCTACCTTCAGCCTCCCATTCTGCATATACTTTTGTACCTGGGGTAGATTTGTTTCAGGAATGGAAAAAGCAACTTGAATCGGGCGAACTTGGGTGAGGGTAACAAGTGGAGTTGTGCTGTTGGCTTGTACCACATTGCCCTGAGTCACCAGAATATTGCCAGCGCGACCATCAATTGGGGCATAAATTTTGGAGTAAGACAATTGCACTTTGGTATTATCTAATGCTCCTTGGTCGGAACGGACAACAGCCTGAGCATTAGCGATCGCAGCTTGATCGCCCTTGACAACAGCTTGAGCATTAGCCAGCGCCACTTGATCGCTTTTCAAAACAGCCTGAACATTAGCGATCGCTTCTCGATCTGCTTGTAGGGTTGCTTGAGCTGTGCGGATGTTGGCAACGTATTGCTGTGCTGTATCCAAACTGATCGCGCCCTTCTTATACAATGCACCATAGCGATCGCTCTGTCCCTGGGCAAAATCTACTTGTGCTTGATCCTTACCCACAGTCGCCTGGGCTTGTCGCACAGAGGCTTGGTCTTTGATTAAAGTGGCTCTCGCTTGGTCTACTTGACCCAAGTCTCTAGTTAATCCATCTCTAGCTTGTTGTACAGAGGCTTGGTCTTTGGCGACAATTCCCTCAGCTTGCTGGATTGCAGCAGTTTGCGATCGGTCATCCAGGGTAAACAAAAGTTGTCCCTTTTTCACATCTTGACCTTTCTTGAAATAAACTCCAATAATCCGGCCAGTGGCTTCGGGCGTAATCGATACCGTAGACCCCGATTGCACGTTGCCGATGGCCTGTAATTGTATGGGAACCGTTTTTTGTGTCACCATTGCTACAGTTACAGGTGTGACTTGCTGCTTATTACGGGCAGATTTGCCACCTTTCTCTGTCTTGGCTGCACCCGCATGGATACCTAAAAAAACTAGCCCACCCAGCAACAGCACGCCCAAAATTACCCAAGTAATCTTGTTTGGCGATCGCTTTTTTGGCGATCGCGGTAGCTCCGGTTCTATAATATTTTCAGTCAAACTCTCGTTAGAAATTTCATGGTTCATCAGAACCTCCAGTGGATTTTAGTGTAAGTAATTAGGCGTAAATAAATTAAAGTTTGTTGACCTCTCGTTACAGGGCTGCTGCCTTGTAATGCTCTTGTGGGAGGCTGCTGCCTCCCGTCAAACAAGCAGGCAGCAGCCCACCTTGATCGCATTTCCTGGCAGCAGCCCAGGAACGAGGTACCTAATTATTAGAAACAGCCAAATTCTTTTCCCCTTTCAACTCGTGTTTATACAAATTTGATTTGAAATAGTACAAAAACATTACACCTCAAACTTTGACAAAACAATGATCTTTAGACAGAAAATTCCATAAATTAAAGAGGAACTCAGAGCATAATTACAACAGCGACTACTACCAGAAATAATCCGATATGAATAATTGGTTTTTTCTGGTTTGCCTGATGCGCCTTGTAATTTAAATTAAACCCATAATATTGCTCAATATCACTTAGGGAATCGTAGTCTAAAGGCTTCATCATTTTAAATCCTTAGATATGGACTGGGATTTTTGCTGATTTATGACTTACTTAGCTGTCGATGTAGAAGTTTTAGAGCTTGTTTTTCTATTTGCCGGACTCGTTCACGACTAATACCCATACGCTGACCAATCTGTTCTAGAGAAAGTTCATTTCCGTCTGTCAAACCAAAGTGCAAATTTAATATTTCTTGTTGTTGGCGAGACAGATTTGACAATAAAATTTCCACATCTTCATTGAGAGATTCCTCGGTGCTATAGGCATTACTAGAACTACAATCTTCTATTAAATCTTGTAATTTTATATCTTTGTCTGCTCCAATCCGAATATCTAGAGAGATAGTTTGACGAGCCAAAAGTAGAAATTCTCGAATCTGACTAGGCTTTAAAGAAAGTGCATCAGCAATTTCAGTACTGGTGGGAATGCGACCAAGTTTTTGAGACAATTCTCGCTGAACGCGCTTAATTTTGTTTAACTTCTCGTTGATGTGAATGGGTAATCGAATCGCCCTTCCTTGCTGGGCGATCGCTCTGGTAATTGCTTGACGAATCCACCAGTAAACGTAGGTTGAAAATCTGTATCCTAGAGCCGGATTGAATTTCTCAACCCCTCTTTCCAAACCCAAGTTACCCTCTTGAATTAAGTCCATAAGCTCTAAGTTGCGTCTTTGATATTGCTTGGCAATTGATACCACAAGCCGGAGATTAGACGACATCATTTTCTGCTTGGCTTTTTTCCCTTGATTTAGCTGCTGAAGTAGTTCCTGTTCACTTAACTGCATCTGGTTAGCCGATTCTGATAGCGTGGGTGTACGCTTTAATTCAACAGCCAGTTTTTCTGATTCAGCAAGTATTTTCATCATCTGCTGAACTTGTTGGGCAAAAAGAATTTCTTCCTCGTGGGTTAACAGAGGTATCCGGCCAATTTCTTGAAGATAAGCACGTACTGTATCAGTTGGAGATTGAGATGCTTTGCTTATGTTACTAGCTTTGGTATCTGGGAATGTTAAGTTACTCATACTGACTTAGCCTCCGCCTATTAATTAGGGTATTTTGTATTCAAGAAGAACCGCAGATAGTGACTTGATGAACCATAAAAGTTTTTATAAAAAAACCAAGTATCAAGTACTAATTCTAAAAGAGCAATCAACACCCAAATTGCTAGAGAAACAATTACAGGTAGGCTGAGATCGGGAAATTCCCTTTGCAAATCGATAATGCCAAATAACAGTAGAAACAGGAGCGAAACTCCCAGAAGAAAGGACAACTTGACGATGGCGAGAATGAAGCGGCTAATCTCCAAGATGCGATTGTAAAGCCGGGAAAATCTCTCCAATATTTCTTCCATGTTATTGATCACAAGTGCAATTCGCTGTCGGTGCAGATGGGTAGCTAAGGAGGATTGTTCCTGTACTTGCATCCATTCATGTTCATTCTTGAAATTATCTAAAAGCTTGTCCAAAGGTAGCCCCTGGGAGCTAGTTGTCCAGATGGGGAAATCCTTTAAATGCAAGGGGACTAAATAGTTAATCAGCGCTATCAAAGTTTCATTAAAACCACTGAGTTCGGGGGGAAGAGACTGAGTTAGACGAATCAGTTGGTCAATCTGAATCTGAAGTGTATGGTAGTCCTCATGCCGCCTTTGAGCGATCAACTGACTAGTAAAGGTGAGGAAAACAATTAACACCCCCAATAAAGCAGCTAGAGACTGGGATACAGCAGAAAAGAATTCAATGGCCACCTGTTTAGGTACTGTCAGCCAGGGGGCATTTTCCCGCATCGAAAAAACCAAGGTGACAACAAATACAATCCCGATGATCGCTAGCTGATGGCGGGTAACAGTAATGATGATTATCCGCACCAAAGGAGTGTTACTGAGTTGAACCAGGATTTGCAAACCTGGGACTGGTTCACAATTTTGAAGTCGTTGGGTTTTGCGGGTTGACATGATTCCAAGTGACGATGGTAGATATTGTCAAAAGTATCTGTATACTTATTTGTCACCCTGCAAACTCAGATGATTGTCTCCAGACTGAATCAATTTGCTCAAGTCAGCAACGGCGCTAGCATACTGAGGATCAGCTAATGTCGCCACAGTTCGGTTTTGCAATAATGCTTTCTGTTGTGCCTCGCTTAACTCCACGGTAATATCTGGGGCAATGCCGACATGATTGATATCTCGACCTTTGGGTGTGTAGTATTTTGCGATCGTTAGTTTCAGCGCCGAACCATCATCCAGTGGCTCTACAGCTTGAACTAAACCTTTACCGAAGGTGCGAGTCCCGACTAATCTGGCGCGATGATCATCTTGCAGCGCTCCCGAAAGAATTTCGCTGGCGCTGGCAGATCCCTTATCGACTAGTATCACTAAGGGTTTGTTGGTGAGAGGATGTCCCGACGCATTGTAGTTTTCCTTAACTTTGTCTCGATTTACCAAAGACACGATCGCACCTTCCTTCAACCACATACTGGCAATTTGTAAACTCGCATCCAGCAGTCCGCCTGGATCGGAACGCAGATCCAAAACGTAACCTTGCACTTGCTGTTTTTCTAATGCTTGAATTGCCTGACGCATCTCTGCGGGGGCTGTTTCAGTAAACTCTGGCAAACGAATGTAACCAATCTTCCCTGCGTCCGTTGTTTGCGTGTTGTAAGTTACAGGATGGATAGCAATATTTGCGCGGGTCAGGTTGAAATTTTGGGATTGGCTACCCCGTTGAATCGTGAGTACTACCTTGCTTCCCACCGGGCCAAGAATCCGCTTCACGGCATCCTCAATTTTCATCCCTCGAGTCATTTGACCATTAATTTGGACAATTACATCGTTCGGCAAAATACCTGCTTTAAAAGCAGGGGTTCCTTCAATGGGGGCGATAACGGTTAAGGCTTTAGTTTTTTCATTTTCTGCCAGTTCCAGACCTACACCACTGAGGTTGCCAGAAAGGTCACTATTTAAGGCTTTAAATTCCTGGGGGTCAAAAAATTCGGTGTAGCGATCGCCTAATTTCCCCACCATTTCTTGAATCGCCCCATAAGCCTCTTTCTTGGAACTATAGGAACGGCTAAGATATTGCTGTCGAATCGCTTGCCAATCTTGATGGTTAAAGCTGACATCAACATAATTTTTATCTAAAATTTGCCACACCTCATCCACCAGCTTTTGGGGGCTAGGTTGGGTTATACCTAGAGCTTTGGAAGCGTAGATACTAGTTACTGCAAGGATTGCTGCCATAGCAGCGATTTCTATCTTGACGATGAATTTTTGCTTGAACATACTTTAACCATTAAAGAAAAATACAGAATTCAGAATCCAGAATGCAATCAGTGGGGGAATAAATACCCGCAGTCAGACATAATTTATGGCTTTATTCTGACGACTCACTCGTGGATTCTGTTTTGATAAAACTACTAGTACCGTTTCTCTACAAGACGCTACACTAAGGTTTAATTCCTAATTCTTAATTCCCATCGCGTCAGGGTTTTAGACATTTAAAATGGGTGGCTTATTTACGCTGAACTGTACTAGGAATTATCTTGAGATTGCCCTTTACGGTGGGAATAGGCAGTCTTAAAAATCTCCTGAATTTTAGTCTTTTGTTCAGGAGTGAGATTCAGGCTCAACACTGCTTTACGCATTTTTTCACCTTGTTGCAATTTCGCTGACAATTCTTTTACCTGATCTGGGGTCAAAACTGCCTCAATTTGCTTGCGAACTGCTTCGCGTTTTTGAGCGCGTTCCGGCGTATTCGATGAAGGAGAATTTGTCGTAGAAGTGTCAGATACCTTTGTCCCAGAGTCGCCTCCTTGAGACACATCTGGAGACTTAGAATTGCTGCAACCTGTCATTCCTCCGATGAAGATAGTTGCAAATAGAAGCGTTGGTAAAATTAGCTGTTTTTTAATCATTTACTTCTCTTGTTTTTCTTGTTCCGACTATCAAGACTTACACAAACAATAGCCTAAAATCTGATTTTCAGTAGGGGCAATTCATGAATTAACCCTACTATTCAGTTACATCAGCTAATCTTAGAAGTTGGAATAGGTTTGTGCATGAGCTAGAATTCCTAACCTGGCCAGTAAAAAAGTACTAAAGTTCTTGTGACTTTTTTCCTAACTTAGAAATCGTTAATCAGTCGGAAAGACTCTATCAATAGTAGAGACAGATTCGCTATATAGGAAGAAGAGTTTCAGGGAGCATCTCAATGAGTGCAAACATACCTGGCGATTAGAATAAAGCCTCCGGCACGCTGACGCGCGAAGCGAAGCTATGCCGTTGGCGAAGCCTCTCGAAGAGAAGGCTTTACGCGGCTATACAAACTTTCGTCCGCACAGGTGGACTCAAGGAATTGGAAACCGACTTTCGTGGGTTTTGTCTGTATAGCCAAGCCACTCTGACTTTTCACGGGATCTGGAAAACCCCACTTCCATTCCTCTCTCCTGCAAGGCTACGGTGTACACACAAGTTAAATTACCCCCCTTAATCCCCCCTCTATAAGGGGAGATTAAGAAATCTAGTTCCCTCCCCTTATAAAGGGGAGGGTTAGGGACTTCCAACAAATAAATTACCCAATCTTGTGGGGTGGGCAACATGAGCGCCCATATACAAGGGCAGGCGAGACGCCCACCCCACAATAAGTAGTTGAGTGTTTTTTTATTTGTCAGTCCCTTAGGGTGGGGTAAAACCTTGGTTAATCAGCTTATATTTTCAAAAGGACTGATGTGTTGTTTAACTATTTCCCTCTAAAATTGTGAAAATACCTATGGTTCTGTTAGAAAGGCCATTGAGTTGGAACAGTTCTATGGTTCGCTTGACCTACCCATCCTTTCGTCTGTTGCTTTACCTAGAGTGGCTGTTATTAGCCACGGCAATGTTCATGGAAGTTGTGTTGCCCTTTGAGTTGTCCTGGTCGTTGCTGCTACGAGTTGTCGTGATTGCAACCTTCAGCTTGATGGGCTTGAGACTACCAATGGTTAAGCTGGAAACCAAATTATTTTATACAGCCCTGGAATTCATTTTAATTTTGCTGCCAGCGACTCAACATGGCTTATCTAGTCGCTCGGTTTTTCTACTGTGCTTAGTACTGGTGATGCGGAGTTGTCTCGTCTTTAAGCAATCGGGACAGTTGGTTGTCTTGGGTTTATCTCTGCTTACTTATGGAACACTGCTTTTATCAAGACCGATTGTACCTGAGAATTTTAGGCGAGATATAATTGCCATGTCCTGGGATTGGCGATTAAGTAATATATTATTGTTTAGCTTAACGTTAGTATTCGCTTTATTATTAATTAACGCCCTGCTTGCAGAGCGGCAAAGTCGAGAGCAGTTAGAAATTGCCCATCAGCAATTAGAGATGATCAATCAACAACTGTGTCAGTATGCGCTACGGATTGAAGATCAGGCAACTTTGCAGGAACGGAACCGAATTGCCCGCGAAATTCATGACGGGTTAGGACACACTCTCGCCGCCCAAACTATTCAGATTAATAATACTCTGTTGTTCTGGCAATCAAATAATGACAAAGCATTGACATTTCTCAAACAGGCAAAAGAACAGGGGGCTGAGGCGCTGCTGGAAATTCGGCGATCGCTTTCTGTTTTGCGTTCAAATCCTTTGCAAGGGCAATCTCTCAAATCAGCTATTGAAAAACTGCTGACAGATTTTCAGCAAACCACAGGTATTGAACCGTCGTGTAAAATTGATGTCCCGTACACTTTACCAACAGAAGTAAACACTGCCCTTTACCGCATTGTGCAAGAATCGCTGACAAATATTTGCAAACACGCCCAAGCGACTAGTGTCACTGTTGAAATAGTGGCTCACTCTGGGATGATTCATCTGTCAGTGGAAGATAATGGAAAAGGGTTTAACCCCACTCAAAATACAACTGGGTTTGGGTTACAAGGGATGCGAGAACGGTCGGTTGCACTAGGCGCTCAGTTGAATCTTCATAGTCAACTAGGAACAGGTTGCTGTATTTCTGTTTCTTTGCCACTCTCAAAGCTGTTGGTGTTTTAGCTTATGATTCAGATTTTATTAGTTGACGATCAGCATCTCATTCGCCAGGGACTTAAGAGTATGCTGGAGTCGAATGCAGAGATGCAGGTAATCGGTGAGGCGGAGAATGGGCAACGGGCACTCGAACAAATTGCCGCACTACAACCCGATATTGTGCTAATGGATATTCGGATGCCTGTAATGGATGGAGTGGCCACAACAAAAGCGATCGCTCAACAATATCCTGACATTAAGGTTCTCGTCCTCACCACCTTCGATGATGATGAGTATGTTTTCCAGGCGATGCGGCTGGGTGCAAAGGGCTATTTGCTCAAGGATACCGAACCAGATGAACTAATGTTGGCAATTCGATCTGTCTACAAGGGACAAACCCTACTCGGGCCAGGATTGTTTGAGAAAGCACTCACGCCTATTGCCGCACCTGTCGCGTCTGTGAAAACTCCTCCAGAATTGGCGCAACTCACACCCAGAGAATTAGATGTATTACGGTTAATTGCTTGTGGAGCCAATAACCGTGAAATTGCTGAATCGCTGTTTCTTTCAGAAAATACTGTTAAAAATTATGTGACAAATATTCTGAGTCGCTTGAGTTTACGCGATCGCACTCAAGCCGCTTTGTTTGCCCATTCGTTGTTTGGTGGACTTAAATAAATAAACTAGCTAAAACCCTTTTACCTCCAGCCTGATCTCGAAGACAAATGGCATTCATGTGCTGACGGATATATTGGCGGATTTCGTGTGAGTGTGAGTATGCCTATGAATATAGGCAGATAGGAATATGCTTTACCGCTCTCATCTCAGCAATTAGATAGTTGAAAAGAGATTTGCTTAAATGTTTTAATGTGATTACGGTTGTTTTCGGGTAAGTAGACTACGCTGTAGAGGCAATTCATGAATTGCCCTAACGACAGATATGGTTTAAATACATGAAAGAATTTGCAATTAAATCTCAGCCTATTCTCAATAGGCCGACGCGGCAACTTTTGTAAGTTAATAATTTTTAGCTAAGTGGCAATTTCAAATGATGGAAAATACATTAGTTGATAAGACCTTCCGTGACGGCAATGGCAAAATTGTTATAGCTCAGATGCCAAACCTACCACTTATTGTTTGGATAGTAGCTAGTTTACTATCTCTAATTTTTACAAGTGGTAAAACCAATACGGTTTTAGACTTACTGGCAAATGGCTCCTTGTTTACTTGGGCGTGGCTAGAATTATTTCAAGGTGTTAATTATTTTCGGAGAGCGCTAGGTCTTGCCGTATTGATTGGTATTATCGCCTCAAAAATTCTGTAGTTTTAACAATAAATATGTTCCCGATCGCATCATTGTTTATGCTAAGTTCAAAATATGACTAAAGTCATACTGTAATTATGACTTTCTTACACTGTGTCTTTTGATCTAATATTTTAAACTGAGAACAATACAGCAAATCAATTAAGTAGGGGCAATACATGAATTGCTCCTCCAGTAAATAAGGGTTTCGGCTATTGTTTGCCTAAGTCCTTAATATATCTTCACAAATGATTTAGAGATGCTGTAGAAAACTTAAGCAAATTAATTGATGGAGATTTGAACATGAAACGGATCATCTTAGGTGCATTACTTGCTCTCCCATTTGCAATTTCTTCCTTACCATCACAGGCATCAGCAGCAGAGATAATTGTCAAACCGAGCGGACATACCTTTGTTGCCGCCCGATATCAACGGAGGTTAATTCCTGCACATTGGGAAACAGTACGGCGTGGTCACAGGTGGGTTAAAGTTCGTGTTCCGGCTCGTTATGTAAATGTAAGAGTTTAATATCTCGAATAGAGACTAACAACTATATTTGAGTTGTTAGTCTCTACTAGGTAAAATTTTGCTTAGAGGTTGTTTGAAAAGTAGTTAGCTGTGATTTTAGACACTTAGAGATCCCCCCTAACCCCCCTTAAAAAGGGGGAAGAATCAAAGTCCCCCTTTTTAAGGGGAGCCACTGCGGTCTTGGGGGTTTCCCCCATGAGCAAGTGGCATGGATTTAGGGGGATCTCCAAGGGTTAGGCGTATACAAAAAAATTTTCAAACAACCTCTTAAGAACAAGACTTATAAAGTGAATAAAAGTATCTTGATTGAGTCAATTTAATTAACATGAACATATATAAAAATTCTCGAATTCTTAAAAAACTTATTATATTTCTACTTACAGCAACTTTAGCGACAGCCTGCAATTCTATCCAGGCTGAAGAAACAAGTATTACTAAAGAAAAAATCGTCAGTGGTGATAATTATGGAGAACTACAGAATCAAGGAAAGTTGCGTACTTACTATTTTTATACTCCAAAATCTTATAATCCAGACCGCGCGATGCCCTTAGTTTTAGTGTTTCATGGAGATGATGGTAGTGGTCGGTCTATAAGTAATGTAACTCAGTTCAATGAATTAGCAGATAAGAAAGGATTTATTGTTGTTTATCCAGATGGAATTAACCAAAAATGGAGCCTTAGAGGTAACGGTCAAGGAAGGGTAGATGATGTTTTGTTTGTCAGTGCTTTGATCGATCATCTGAAGCAGCAAATGAATATTGATGATCATAAAGTTTATGCCACCGGCTTTTCTAGAGGTGGAATACTTACCCAAGCACTGGCTTGTAAGTTACCTGATAAAATTGCTGGTTTTGCATCAGTAGCAGGTTCGCTCCCAGTTAGACTCAAACCTAATTGCCAACCTCCAACTCCCATATCGATGTTAATGATTAACGGTACAAACGATCGCGATGTACTTTATGAAGGTGATGACCACACTCAACGAGGAGCGCTGGTTTCGATCTCAGATATGGTAGACTTTTGGCGATCGCACGATCAATGTACCTCATCAAGTGGATCTTTGCAGTTTTCTGAAGATAAAGTGAAAACCTCTCTCTACAAAGCTTGTAGTGGTAACTCAGAAGTCTGGGAGCTAGCGGTAGTAAACGGTGGACATTTCTGGCCTGGTGGTTTTTCAACTGACAAGAGCCTAAATAAATTCAATGCTAAACTGGGGCTGAATGCCAGTGAAACAATTTGGAACTTTTTTCAAGTAACAGTTACTAAACCGAAAAGTTTGGCAAACAGCTAACGGGGAAGCAAGCTAGAAAAACAAATAAGGACTAAAGTCCTTACTACAAACCTTTAATTATTGTAGCCTCGTTCCCAGGCTGGAGGCTGGTAAGCAGTTAGGGCAAAATCAAATAGGAGTCCTATAGCAATCCTATTTGATTTTTCAAAATTCGCGGTGTTCAGATCCCCGACTTCGTAAAAGTTGTCGGGGATCTAATTTTTCACGAATGATTTAGGATTGCTATATATAAACTATTTTACTTAAGAGCTTCTAAAGTCCGGTGTCCAATTATTCCGTCTGCTCTTAATCCTTTAGATTTCTGAAATTTGATTACTGCTGCACGAGTCCTGTTATCAAATACACCATTCACACTTGCTGTATAGAATCCTTGCTGCTTTAAAGAGTTCTGAGCAGTTTTCACTGTCTCTCCCCTGCTACCTACTGTAAGTACATTCCCGGTACTACGCCTTGCCACTGTATTGGTCTTGTGCTTGGCATTAGGCTTCTGTATAGCATTTGGCTTTTTCATCATGCTGCTTTGCGGAGTACTTTGGGCGATCTGGGTAGCAGTAGCCGGATTTTGGCTTTTATTATTAGTTAAAGAGTAAGCAGGCAGAGCAGCAGCTAGAGTCAAAGCAG
Organism: Nostoc sp.; assembly: GCF_036917135.1. Lineage (GTDB taxonomy): Bacteria > Cyanobacteriota > Cyanobacteriia > Cyanobacteriales > Nostocaceae > Nostoc. Next base: position 152,085 of record NZ_JBALEA010000057.1, read on the forward strand.
GGAGCAAAGCAAGTACTTTCCAATTCATCTTTCTATTCCTTCCAACTATATGAAATTTTGCAATTTGGATTTGAAGAGTCATCTTTATAAGGGCTTGTACCTTATAGTGATTCTCGTCAGTAGACTCTGGTGTGTGGGTTTATAGCAACGGACAAGGAGGTTAGGACATTAACTGATGATAAAACCTATATATAAAAAGACTTTCAACCCAGTCCCCAGCGATGCACTGAGCTTGTCGTTGGCGCAGCCTCTCGTAGAGAAGTGTCCCCAGTCCCCTGCTATAGTATGAGACTATTTTCTAACCCATAGCTATAGCGTCACATATCATATTGACAAAGCTATTGCAAAATTGTGACAAAAGTATGACTAAATTGATTAAGCATCAATCAAAGCTCCTTCTTATCCTCCGAACCTAACATTTTCAATAACTTTCTCGCAACTAAAACACCTACAACTCCTGCGCCAACCACTTCCACTGCTTGGACAACTTTTTTACCCACATCTTTAGGATCAAGGTGCTGGTGAAAAATCTCTTCATCTAGCCATTCGCTAGCAGCTTTGAAATCATGAATTGGAGTTGGTAATAGAGTTAAATAAGCGGCTTGACGGATTAAATGCCCGGTTTCGCCCGCAACTTCAAAAACATCCAAAAAGTTAGCAGCAGCATCATTTAAGCCCAATTTTAAGAGAGTTCCGCGTATATTTACCTTTACCGGTTTGAGGTCTTGACCCAACGCTAATGCTTTCAAGTTTCGGGCAATATTAGCTCCTTGCTGATAAGCAACTTGAGCTGTAGGCGGTTGCAAATTCTGCTGAACTGCTGCACAATCCCCGCCTGCAAAGACTTCTGGAAAGTCGAGTAGTTGCATTGTGGGAGTAACTAAAAGGCGATCGCTATGATCTCGATGTTCTGGGGAAATTGGTAAACCTTTAATCAGTGGATTAATAGAAGTACCAGCTGTCCAGATTGTGGTACGTGTTGGCAATGTCTCAATTTGCTCATTACGCTTATATTCAATGGCGTTGGGGTGAATAGTAGTGGCTTCTGCACCCGTAATAATTTCAATGGGTATTGTGCGTTTTTGTAATTCTTTCTCAGCAATTAGACGCAGAGGAGCGTTAACATCACCGTTGAGGATTTCTTTACCGTGATTGAGCAACACCACACGGATTTCATCAGATTTTCCTCCCAAAGCGGTATACCAATGTGGGAGTAAATCAGCTAGTGTACCTGCCATTTCTACACCACTTGCACCGCCACCAACTATGACTACTGTTAGCAGTTGACGACGTTGTTCTGGATCTTGAGTTTGTACCGCTTGTTGTAAGCAGTCGCGCAAATGACGATCAATAGCGATCGCATCTTCTTGTGTCCAAAAAGGTAAAGCGTATTCTTTAGCACCTTCAAGATGATGATAACCAGTAACGCTACCCAAAGCTAAGACTAAGTTACTGTAGTTGTAAGAGTTTCCTGAAGCTAATTTGACTTGTTGTTGATGCAAGTCTATTGATTGCACTGCATCTTGAACAAAGATGACACCACTACCTTTAAGCAATTCTGAAAAACGCGGTACTACTTGAAAAGCATCCATCTCGCCACTGAAATATTCGTAGAGTAAGGGCTTAAAGCAAAAGCGTTCATTTTGATCAATCAAAATTACAGAGCGAGGATAATTTTCATGAGCTAAGTTTAAGGCTGTAAATAAGCCTGTGAAGCCACCACCGACAATGACAGTTTGATAAACTGGGCTGTTCATAAAATATTCTCCAAAGTGTCAGAAATTTTCTCGGATGTTACGCACTTAGATTCAGAATTTTTGTCTCATATAGAGGCGCAGAAGTGCAAAGAAAGAGTCTAAGGTGAATTCTAGTAATAAATTTACCATAGCCGTTGGTTTCGACTTCGCTCAACCAACTGAGCAGTCGAGAGTTGAGCGAAGTCGAAACTCGTCAACAGAGGTATTTTTTTAATCAGAAATCACCTAAAAAGACAAATGACCAATGACAAATTCGCTATATGAATAAAAACAAACCAATTAAAAAGATGCTGAGGATAACAGCAAAGCCAATAGCATATTCGACTCGGCGACTAAAAAATCCTACGGCAGCAATTAGAGCGATCGCTAGCCCAATAATGCCAATATATTGCTCTTTTTGTAACCCACGCGCAATTAGTGGATCTTTACCTGGTGCTGGTGTTTCTTGAATTGCTTTTGGGGCGAGTTCTGATGCTGGTAGTTCTTGGATGAATAAATTCATAATGTTACTCCTGAAAATAGTTGACTAACTGAATAATTTATGCTTTCCAAAGGTAGAGAAGCGAGAAAAGGAAGACCCAAATGACATCAACAAAGTGCCAAAATAAAGTGGTCGCACTTGTACCGAAGTGAGTCTTATTATAATTGCCTGGAATGAATGAGCGAATCAGCATAATTATCTGAAGCACAACACCAGCTAGAACGTGTAAACCGTGGAAACCTGTCAATAAGTAGAATGTAGAACCAACTAATCCGGTAGTGAGCTTGAAATCAAGATTTTTCCACTCAATTAATAGACCAATTAAGAAGTAGGTTCCCATTGCGATCGTTATCAGCCATAGCCAGCGAAATTTCTTCAGTTTATTACGCTTGAGGGCATTTTCTGCTAGTTGAATAACAAAGCTGCTAGAAAGTAATACTACCGTATTAATCATCACGAGTTTAGATAATTCTGGCCCAGAAATACCGGGCGGGAGCCAGTTAGTAGTATTCAGTCGCAGAGCAACATAAGTAAAGATGAAACTCAAAAAAATGATGCTTTCTGACAACAGGAATACAGTAAACCCAAACATTCCTTTGCCATGCTGATCTTCATGACTCCCGCCACCAGTTGGGAGAAAGCGCTGTAACCAATTCGGTAAGCGTTGCCGCCACTGATCAAAACGGATCGGACTTTCATCTACATGGGTGTTGCGATGTTGCATGATGGGAATTGGGATTGAACAATTTATAACTATGACCTCACTTCCATTCCTCTCTCCTAAAAGGAGAGAGGCTTTGAAATCTTACTCCCCTTCCCTTGTAGGGAAGGGGCTGGGGGTTAGGTCTGTATTGGACTAAACTGAGAACCGCTATATATCTCTCTCCTTGCCAATCCCCAATTCCCAATCCCTAATCAGACTCACCATTATCAGAATTTTCCACGAATGAATATTTTGGATCGCCGTAGTCGTAAGGAGGTCTGTTGACAACAGGAATCTCTGCAAAATTATCTCGCGGTGGTGGTGAAGAAGTTGTCCATTCCAATCCTGTAGCGTGCCAGGGATTATCAACTGCCTTCGCTCCATATAGCCAGGAACCGACAATGTTAGCAATAAATGGCAGCGTCGATGCTCCCAGTAAGAATGACCCAAGGCTAGCGATGACGTTCCAACCCTGATACTGGGGATCGTAGGAGGAAACTCGCCGCAGCATCCCTTGCAAACCTAATGGGTGCATGGAAAAGAAGGTGATATTCGCAGGAATAAAGGTCAACCAAAAATGCAGCTTTCCCCAACCTTCAGCGTACATCCTTCCAGTTATTTTGGGAAACCAGAAGTAAATGGCTGCAAAAATTGCCATCGTAATGGTATTAAAAACGATGTAGTGGAAGTGACCCACGACAAAGTAAGTATTATTGACGTGGATATCAAATGGTGTGGCGGCAAGCATTACACCTGTGACACCACCAAAAATAAACATCGCTGCACCTCCCATTGCAAATAACATTGGTGTCTCTAGGTGCAATTTGCTCCTCCAAATTGTGGCAGTCCAAGCAAATGCCTTAACACCAGTGGGTATGGCTACTAACATTGAGGTGGCCATGAAGGTCATCCGCATCCAGCCGGGGGTGGCACTGGTGAACATGTGATGCACCCAAACAAAGATGCTAATCACAGCAATACCTAAAGTTGCGATCGCCACTGACCGATAACCAAATAGAGGATTGCGAGAAAAGGCTGGCAGAACTTCCGCAATAATACCGAAGGCTGGTAGCGCCATGATATAAACTGCTGGGTGTGAATAAAACCAGAATAAATGCTGGTAAATGATCGGATCGCCACTTCCTTCAGGTTTAAAAAATTGTGTCCCGAAGGAGAGATCAAGCAACAGCAGTATCAATGCCGCCGTCAAGGAAGGCAAATTAATTAACTGCAACAACTGGGCACTAAGAACCGACCAGACAAAGACGGGCATCCGAAAAAAGGTCATCCCTGGCGATCGCATCCAAAAGATAGTGGTGACAAAGTTGACAGCCCCCATAATTGAAGAGATGCCGATTAGTACTAGGCTAACTATCCAAATAGATTGACCGTTAATCAACTGACCGGCTGGAACTTGCAGACTAACTGGTGGATAAGACCACCAACCAGCTTGTGCAGTGCCGTTAGGTAGCAAGAAGCTAGACAGTAGCAGAAGACCGGCTGGTGGTAAAATCCAAAAAGAGATGGCGTTGAGCAGGGGAAAAGACATATCCCGCGCTCCAATCATCAATGGCACTAGGTAGTTAGAAAGACCTGCGTTGAAGGGAATAATCCACAGGAAAATCATGATTGTCCCGTGCATGGTGAATAGACCATTGTAGAGGGGGCGGTCAACTAAATTTGATTCCGGGGTGAGCAATTCCGCCCGGATAATCATCGCCAACAGCCCGCCGAGAAGAAAGAAAATGAAGGTCATCACCATGTACTGAACACCGATCACTTTATGATCAGTGCTGAAGCTGAAATATTCCCGCCAGTTATTCTCAGGTTCTCTATTGTTGGGTATAGCTTCACTTATATCATGTGTCATTATTTATCTTCCTTTCATTGGCTACGGCAGGTTGTGCAGGTGTGACGGTGTACCAACCGCTTTTAAATAATGTCTTTGGTGGTTGAATATTTTCGGCAACTGCCTGATTTTTTACGTTCCCAGTTTCGCCGCTAGATACTGTTTGCGCGAGCCACTGATTATACTTATCAAGGGATTCAACATATACATCTGCTTCCATCAAGGCAAAATAAGCACCACTGAATTGAGAATCTTTCAGCCGATATTTACCTTGACGAATGGGTGTGATTACAATGTCAATTTTCCGCCCTGGAACAATATCTTGCTTTAAGCGAAACTCAGGAACGTAGAAGCCGTGGATTACTTTCTCTGCTTGCATCTTTAAGCGAATGCTACGATTGATCGGCAAGTGCAATTCCTTACTGGTAAGATTATTGGGATAGCGAAAAGACCAATCCCATTGCCTAACGAAAACATCAATTGTTTCAGATGCAGGTTTGGGGACATCGCTAACGGTTGCGGCGTAGGCGGGTGCAGATTCTAGGGGTGTGTGCAAATGCACAATTTGGTTTAAACCCAAAATATTTAATTGCTGATAAATATTGAAGCTTTGAAAGGCAATCCATATTACTAACAAAGTTGGAATCCCTGTCCACAATATTTCTAGCCTCCCATCACCTCTAGAAGGGTGTCCCTCGGTGTAGTCTTCGGGGGGGGCGCGATGGAAAGCGATCGCATACACAATAACACCAATCAGCCCAAGCAAAATGAATGCTCCAATTGAGACTAAAAAGCTAAATAAATCATCTACCCGTTGGGCTTCTGCTGTCGCCTGGGGAGGCATCCAAGAAAACGCTTGCTGGCCAATCCACCGACTGACAATCATCAGCACTGCTACATAAATCGCTATTAGTACATATTCAAAAATGCTAAACATAATAATCTCATGTAATAGTGCTTGCGGCTTGATTATTTGAGTAGTAAATTTGGGTTTTTACCTCCTTGGAGTAACTTTGCAGCAGTAACGTGAATTCCAAACTCTTCTCCCAATTGCGCCCCCAAAGTTCCGTGGACAAACAAGATGACCAATATTGCCATACCTGCTAACAAGTAACTCCACTGTACCTGCCTAGAAGCATCCTTGCGCCAGCGATAGCGTTGCAAACCTCTCCATACAGTCATGGCAACGATGATCCCCAAGAGCAAAACGCCACCCAACCCATGCAAAAGCATCGTCCAACCTGTAGTTAACCCCCAAACGCTCTTTTGATCAACTGGTGGATTTGCTAGCAGTAGCTCGAAAAAACCAGCTGCAACGGTGAAAAAGCTGATAAAAGCTGCTCCGATGAGGTTATACCAGCCGACATCAAAAAAACCAGAACGGAGGGCAGGTAGACCTAAAAATCGGAAGATTGGTTTTTCTAAAGTAAAAAACACTCCAGCAATATCAAAAATAATAGCAATAATAAACAAACCCAATGTTAGATGCACCAATTGCGGATGTATGGGAATCTCATAAGGTAATCCGTTAGCATTCAGCCTTAATCTCAACTGTTCAATGAGTTGCCAGTTCATGGCGAAACTCCCTGTTTCATGCCTTGCACAACTGGCTCGATGTGTAACCCATACACCCAAATTAGTTTACTGCCGAGATAGACTTGCAAGCATACTAAGCAGACTAAAAAGCTTGCAGCACCCAGGTAAGCAGGTGGTACTTTCCGTGGGGTGCTGTTGCGAATCACGAAACGCCAACCTGTAATGCCAACGACAATAGCCGCCAGCGACCAACCCAGCACTGTATGAAAATTTAGTGTTGGTTGGACTGCTGGGTAAATGTTCGCTAAACCTGCTTCAAACTGACCAAAAATCACCGCTAAAAAGATGGCTGCTGAGGCAACAAACATATTCCAGAAGCTCACCTCAAACAAACGCACGTTGCGGCTGAAATAGCCGATTACATCGCACACAAAAGAAAAAAGTACCATCGCAATTACGAAGTGGACGATAATGGGATGTAGAGGGTCAGGGTATGGTAAATTTTGGTTATTTAAAGACAGAGCATAAACAAGTTTTTCCATATTTACTACTGCTTTTTAGTAATTATTTTTATCAAATTTAAAACCTCACTAACTGAATGAACCCTGATTTTAGTTTGGATAATATTATCCAAACTGGCATTTACTCAGAACTTATGCAAACATACCCTACATCGTGATTATCAGGTAAGTAAAGTTCATGAATTGTCCTAAAAAGAAAATACCTTAATATCTTAGATAGTTCTCTCATTTAGATTAATTAACTAAAATTTTTACCTTAATTCATAACCGACATTGCTCTGAATATACCATAAATCTTTCTTGGGATTGATCTGATTTTTTAAATTACAATCTTACAAAGAAAGACATCCTATTGTCACAGAAATGACAAACAATTGAAATATTAGTTAAAAAATATATAGCGGTTCTCGTTTACGTGAGGTACACCCGTAGGGGCACGGCAGTGCCGTGCCCTTACACCTTGCGATATAATCTTGTACCGCATCTGAATGGGAACCGCTATACTGCTTCTCTTTCTTCAGATAGATGATAAAAACACTAAGTATTTCTTATCATAATCAATAAAATGTGCTTTTTTAATCGGTAATTTGCCGATTTGACAATCTAAATCGCCAAGAGTAATGCCGCGCCCAGAAAGCAAAAATATCATGCAAGTCTTGAGTTATTCACAACACTGTTTGTTGACGGTGCTATGATCTTGTATCCAGGCTTTACAGAGAATGGTTAATTGAGCGGATACCAGAAAAGGATACAGAGCAACTAAATTTATTTTTGAATTTTGAATTCGGAGCGACGCGGCAATGCCTACAAAAGTTAGTGTTAATCCTGGTTTGATAAGTATCAATGATGGTTCTTCTTTTTTAGTAACAGCTAGTGATGGTTCCATTGACGAAAATTTACCTCAAGGTTTTTTTGTTTGGGACACACGCTTAATTTCTTACTACGAAATTTCTCTCAATCGCTACCGGCTTTCGCTACTAGCTTCTAGCAATATTAGCCATCATCATGCACTTTACCAATTCACTAACCCGCAGCTTCCTATTATCAATGGCACTTTACCTCCTGGTAGTTTGCTTGTAACCGTTCGGCGCGACATTGTGGAAGGGATGCATGAAGATATTGATATAACTAACTATCACAGTGAAGCTGTTGAGTTTCAATTAATGCTAGCTATACGCTCTGATTTTGCGGACATTTTTGATGTCAAATCACAGCAAATATTAACGCGGGGTGACATAGAAACCAGATGGGAAAATGGTGTACTCAAGACTGAGTATCAGAACGGCTCTTTCTTGCGAGGTATTGTGATTGAGCCAGTTTGTGGTAGTTCTGAGCCACGTTATGCCAATGGTCGTTTAATGTTTGATGTTACCATCGCTCCTGGCAAGACATGGCATACTTGTGTCAATTTTACAGCCTTAGCAGATGGTAATGTCTTCAAACCTCAAAATACCTGCGATGTGCCTCACAGTACAAAAGCCGGAAAGATTAGGGATGAGTTTCTGACTAATGCCACAAAGTTGCGATCGTCGAATGCTGAGATTACTGAATATTATCAGCAAGCGATCGCGGATATGGGAGCGCTACGAATTGAGGTAGATGACAATGGGCATAAATTTTGGATGCCTGCTGCTGGGATTCCTTGGTTTGTCGCCGTTTTTGGCCGCGACTCAATAATTGGTAGCTTACAAGCGATCGCAGTTTATCATGAATTTGCCCGTGGCACTTTACTGAGACTGGCTCAACTCCAAGCAACTGAGTTGGATGATTGGCACGATGCCCAACCGGGTAAAATGCTGCACGAACTGCGGCGCGATGAGTTAACTACACTCAACCTACTTCCATATCATCCCTACTACGGAACAGTAGATACTACCATCCTGTGGATTGTTACTTTAGCTGAAGCCTATAACTGGAATGCCGATCAGAGTATGCTTGATGAGTGTCGAGCGCCACTGGAAAATGCCCTAAATTGGATTGATAAATACGGCGACTTTGACGGCGATGGCTTTGTTGAGTATTTAACTCGTTCATCAAAAGGATTACGCAATCAAGGTTGGAAAGATTCGGGTGACGCAATAGTTTACCCAAATGGTGAGTTAGTTGAGCCGCCAATTGCTTTGTGTGAAGTCCAAGGCTACGTTTATGATGCGTGGCTAAGGGCAGCTTTAATTTATGAAGTGTGGGGCGAAAAAGAACAGGCGCAAAAGCTGCGTCAAAAAGCCGAAGAACTTTATCAACGATTTAACGATCGCTTTTGGATGGAATCTGAAGGTTTTTACTGTTTAGGATTAGACGACAAAAAGCAGCAAATTCAATCAATTTCCTCAAATCCTGGTCATCTCCTCTGGTCGGGTATTGTACCACCAGAACGAGCAAAAAAACTTGTTAACCGACTTTTCCAACCAGATATGTGGTGTGGTTGGGGTGTGCGGACTCTTTCATCGGAAAATCTCGCATATAACCCGATTAGTTATCAACGGGGTAGTGTTTGGCCTCATGATAACTCGATCATCGCGGCGGGATTAAAAAAGTATGGTTATCACCAAGAAGCTAACCGCATTGCTGAGGGTATCTTTGCTGCTGCTAGTTATTTTCAAGCTGGGCGAATGCCAGAATTGTTTGCGGGAATTGAACGCCAAGATGATAACTTTCCCGTCCCCTACCCAGATGCGAATATACCTCAGGCTTGGGCTGCTGGTTCAATTTTCTTACTCATTCGTACCATTTTAGGACTCAAAGCTGATGCTTCCAAACAACAGTTAAAAGTACAGCCGAATCTACCAGATTGCTTACCCGATTTAGAACTCACGAATTTGTCTGTAGGAGACGCTAGGGTGGGATTGCGCTTTTGGCGCGAAGGCGAAAAAACCCAATGGGAAGTTACCCATCTTGATGGTGAATTAGAAGTTTCTACATAATTATTATTTCCTCTTATGGGGTAGGCGACACGAGAGTCATATCAACTAGGCGGGCAGGATGCCCACCCCACAATATTGGAGAATTTATTTCTTGGAGTTCCCTAAGTAAAGGGTGGTGCGTTACGTCAGCCGTAACACACCCTACAAATACTTAGATTTTTTCACGCAATCAAATAGGATTGCTATATTTAATTCAATTATGCAAATTATATGATGTCCGCATAATTAGTTATGCAAACCACAGTCATTACACCCCTTCCCGCAAGCAGGAGGGGAGACAAAGCGTAGCTTTGGCGGGGGTGGGGTTCTTCGGATTTAATAAGCAATCAAGGGGACATGATAAGCTAAAACACATCTAATTTGCAGATTAAGATTTTCTCAACATCTTGTGGGGTGGGCAACATGAGCGCCTTGATTATGCAACTTAAATGCTGATTAGCTGATCAGATAGCTTGCTGGTTTAGCGGAATTACAATTACAAATTCTGTCCCTTGTCCAGGAGTAGAAATACATTGTAATTTTCCCCCATGTTTTTGGGTGATAATCTGATAACTAATAGATAAACCTAACCCAGTACCTTTACCAATTGGTTTAGTAGTAAAGAATGGTTCAAATAAGTGTTTTTGTACCTTTTCTGGAATGCCTGTACCATTGTCGCTAATGCCAATAACTACCTGATTTTCGCTAGTAAGTTTAGTCTGAATGCGTATTTGGGGAGTAGGCACTAGGGAATTGGGAATAGGGAGCGCTTTTTGTTCTATTCCCCACTCACCGTTCTCCACTGCTTCTTCTAAAGCATCAATGGCATTTGCCAGAAGATTCATAAATACTTGATTGAGTTGTCCAGCATAACATTCTACTAATGGCAGTTCGCCGTACTCTTTAATGACCTCAATTGCTAGATAGTTCGATTTAGCTTTGAAGCGATGTTCCAGAATCGTCAACGTATTATCTATCCCCTCATGGATATTCACAGCTTTCATCTCTGCTTCATCTAACCGGGAAAAGTTTCGCAGAGATAGGACAATTTCTGTGATTCTTTCGGCTCCAACCGTCATCGAAGTTAGCAAGCTTGGCAAGTCTCCAATCAGAAAATTTAAGTCGATGGCTTCTGTTTCTTTTTGAATTTCCGTTACTGGATTAGGATAGTTTTGCTGGTATAATTGCAGCAGTCCCAGTAAATCTTGGATATATTGATTTGCAAAATTGATATTGCCATAGATAAAGTTAACTGGGTTGTTGATTTCGTGGGCTACACCTGCTACTAACTGCCCCAAACTGGACATTTTTTCACTCTGCACTAGTTGAGATGCTAGCTGTTTTGCCTCTTGGCGCAATTGTGCTTCTGAGTATCGCAATATCTGCTCTGCTTGTTTGCGCTGGGTAATGTCGTGGAGAATGACGACATACTCTTGAAAATCCTGATGTGGTCGGTCTGAGATGGAAACTTCTAGGGTTCTGTTTTTCCCATTGCTGAGTAGAGTTTGTTCACTACGCTTTGCCCACTGGTCTGGATAGTAGACTAATGCAGGTAGCCATAAGTTGAGGTGATTTCCCTGCATATCAGATGGGTTGACACCAAAGAACGATTTAGTGGCTGGGTTAGCTTGGCGGATAATGCCTTGATCATCTACCACTAAAATACCATCTTGGGCAACAGTAAATAGGTGTTCGGCAGCTTCTCGGGCTTCTGCGATCGCTACCACTTGCGGTAAAGTTGTCCAACAGGCGATCGCTACTCCCACAAATGCTACACTCATCAGCAGCACCACAAATAGATTTTCACCCCCCGCACTTGCCACTTGATTAAGTTTGCCACCAAATAACCAGCCAACTCCCACGGCGCTGCACAGTAAAAATATGAGGATGCTCACCTGAAGAACTACTGAGTCTTTGATGATTACTACAGGGCGCGTGCGATATCGCCGTATCCACCAACTGGGATGGAATGGAGCGAAATTCACACGGCGAATCACCGCATCAATTCCCAGGACACCAATGGGAAATAATAAGCCAATTACGAAGTTGAGCCAACCCCAAGCAAGTCCACCCACCAACAGCACCACAACTTCTAATAGCAAAATGCCCAGAGATAGGCGAGGGAACAAAACTTCCGGGCGATCGCGCCGCAGCCAAAGCCCCAGATGCAGTAACATAAAGGAGACGAACCAACCGACGTTACCAACAGCCACGATTTGCGCGACATCTCCCCAAATCAGATAGATTAAGCACAACACCAGTGTTAATGTCAAAGCTGGCACAAACACACCCCGACGGGAGACAACGGAAAATACTGGTGAGATGTGGTTATCTAAAGCCAACTGATACAAAATTCGTGGGCAATTAGAAACCACAGTTGCCGAACCTAATAGACAAGCAGCTACGAGCAAAAAACAAACACTTAAACCAGCGAATTTTCCCCAAAAGGGCTGAGAAGCCGCTACAAGATTTAGAAAAGCATTGTCTTGAAGGTTGGGATTTGTTGCTAACCGCATCACTACCCAAGACCCTCCCAAAAAGATAGGTGGCATCATCCAAGCCGCAACGTCTAGAAAGCGTAACGTCTGGGTAGGATTGCGGCTATCGGCGACAAAGGAAGAAGCCGTTTCACAGCTATAGGTTGCATAAGTGACGAAAAAGAACCACTTTGCCCAATCCCCAAAGCTCAAAGATGACCAATGATTAGGAAAAAACCCCGGACTAACGGGAGAAAATGCTAACCAACCAAGACCTTGTATACAGAAGGTGATTAGCAGTCCGAAGGCGGGAATTACAAAAAACAAATGTAAAATACTCAGGGCGCGAGTCCCACTAAAAGCGACGATAAAAGGCAACAGTGTAAAGCTCATATCCAGAAATATGTCTGGACAGCTAATACCCAGCGCCTCCAAATTCACTTTAATTAAATCTCTGAGTACGATTGTATTAACTGACAAGTAGGAAACCCAATTGAGGAGGTATCCAATTGCTGCATAGCGAGCTAGTCCTGGGTAGTTTTGCAGCAGCTTGGTAGCATAGTTGGGTGTTCCTCCAGCCACATTTATGAAATGCATACCCAAGCGTTTTACCTGATAGTTGAGCAGCATTCCGAAAATCACCGCAGGTATCCAGACAAAAATAGCTTGGGGACCCAGAGCTGCATGAATTGCAGGAACCAATGCTGTCCAAGAAATATGAGCCGTCAAACCAAAGCCCCAACTTTCAACAGCACTCAGGCTTCTAGTCAAGCGAGGGTAAGAACATTCGCCCAAAGTGGGATGAGCAGGATGGGACATGATTGGCAGTGTTGAGTGGGATAAGCTTATTAGTTAGAGTTCCCATCTACTACCGACTATTTATCATGCAAGAGGTTTTGCTCTAGTTAAATAGGAAATTAGAAATATGAAAACTAAAAAAATTAAAGTTAAGACGAGACCTGGAATTACTGATGAGCTTATCCATGATTATCTGACGACGCATATCGGTTTAATAGAAAATTATTATATTTGGGGTACGCCTAAATTGAACAATGGGCTAATGTATGTTGTGGATAAAAATGCCATTTCTATATTTTTAGTTGAAGATGATCAATGGAATGCAATATACATAAGGTATCTTGAAAAAATGGGAGTTCCTGTTTTTGAGGATTCTTCAGAAGCTGATGAATATGGAAAATCCCTCTTAGAGAAGGCTAACAAAAAATGACTATAATAAATTGATTATCAATTTTTTTAGTTAGAGACTATTGATAAAGTAAATCTTACAGCTATTTTCAGGTAAATAGACCACGGGGTAGGGGCACAGCATGTTCCCTACGACATCTGTGGTTCAAATACATGAAAACTGCTGTAAGTAGGGTGTGTTACGGCTTTAGCCTAACGCACCGTGTTATATAGCGGTTCTCGTTTGAGTGAGGTACAAGAACCCCACCCCCAACCCCCTTCACAAGGGTTAGATCCCCGACTTCTTAGAGAAGTCGGGGATCTTTTTGTTCACGGCAATATTTGGCTGATGAAATCTATAAGTGCAGTTAACTAACGTTTTGTTCTTTTGCCAGAAGTGGTATATTGGCACTTGACCTGACCGAGTACAAACTATGCATAAGCCCACAGGACAGCAAACTCAAGGTGTTGTACTCAGTACTACAGGACAGCACGGGGAAGCAGGGAGAGTGGGCAGATGAACAAAAATACTGGGACAGGTGGTGTTTTTTTCCTGTTTAAAGCCGTACCTCTAAGTTGCATCCTGGTAGCGTTGTTCCTGCTGCAAATCTTCCTAGCTGTGGGATTGACTGCATACTTATCAATTCACAATGGGCAAAAAGCAGTTAATGAGGTAGCTACCGAATTGCGCCATGAAGTAGCCAATCGAGTCGAGCAGAATTTACAGAGTTATCTTTCAACTCCGCGTCAGGTACTACGCAGTAATCAAAATATCATTAATATGGGGTTGCTGAAGATAGAGAATCTGGCAACCTGGGAGTCATATTTAATAGAGCAATTAAAGATTTTTCCAGATGCGTTGGCCTTAACGGCAAGCAATGAACAGCAAGAATATCTAGCGGTGGAGAAGCTCAACGATCGCCAATTTTTACTCAGAAAAGCCGATAAGTCAACTGGTTACGACCTTTACACCTACAAAATTGACTCTCAAGGTCAACGTACCCAACTACCAGAGGTGATTAAAAACTATGATGCGCGATCGCGTCCTGATTATCAAACAGCTGTTACCGCCAAAAAATTCAGCTTTAGTCAGATTTTTACACCTCGCACTGAACCAACGCTCCTCATCAGTGCTTCTCTTCCCATCTATAACTCCCAAGGTGAGTTACTCGGAGTCAACAGCACTCTCACTCATTTATCACAAATTGGGGATTTGCTGCAAAATATCAAAGTTGGCAAGTCTGGACAAATTTTTATTATGGAGCGATCGGGGCTATTAGTCGCAAGTTCCACAACGGAAGAATCATTCCGCTTACAAAATGGTAAACCCATTCGGTTGGCAGCTTCCCAGAGTGGGAATTATTTGACCCAAGCAACCGCTAAATATTTAACAACTAAGTTTAGTAACTTTGACCAGATTCAAAGTTTACAGCAACTAGATTTCTTTTTTGATGGCAAACGACAATTTTTAGAAGTTAGACCGTTAAAAGGTGAACCAAACATCAATTGGTTGCCAAATGTCAATTGGTTGATAGTAGTGGCTGTCCCCGAAGCAGACTTTATGGGACAAATTAATCGCAACACTCAAACTACAATTTTTCTCTGTCTGGGAGCATTGGGATTAGCTATTTTACTGGGTATTGTTACTGCCCGTTGGATAACTCAGCCAATTTTGGACTTCAGCACGGCGACAAAAGATTTAGCCGATTTTAGCAATGGCGGAGACTCAGTGGTGAAAGTACAGGGCATTAAGGAACTAGAGGTGCTGAGTGAATCTTTCAACGAGATGGCGCAGCATTTACGCAAAACCTTTACTGCACTGACTACCAAAAATGAAGAGTTAGAATTGCAAGTTAAGCAGCGAACTCAAGAACACATCAACAGTGAACAAAAACTAAGCCAGCATCATCAAGTACTGGTAGAACTAGCAAATCACAAAGCAATTTTTGAAGGAAATCTGGAAACAGCATTCAAAGTCATCACAGAAAAAGCCGCTAACGCTTTGGAAGTAGAGCGAGTGGGCGTGTGGTTATTCAATGGGGATGCCGTACCACTTCGTGGAAGCAAGCTACGCGGAGCGTCTCGTAGAGAAGGCGGGCTGCGCCAACGCACCAAACTACAATGTATAAGTCTCTATGAACGTAGCAAGCAAAGACATTCGGCAGGTTTAGAACGCAACCTTGCAGATTATCCCATCTACTTTAAAGCCTTGGCATCTAGCTATACCATCGTCGTCAGTGACACTCGCACCGATCCACGGGTACGGGAACTATCGGACGAACTATTAGAACCAAATAACATTGTATCGCTAATTGATACCTCTATTTGGGTTGGGGGCGAAGTCATGGGAACAGTATTGTACGAGCAGGTTGGTATTCCTCGGATATGGGAAGTGAGTGAACAAAACTTTATTAGCTCAATTGCGGAATTTGTGATCTTGAGTATGGAAGTGTGCGATCGCAAACGGGCAGAATCCGAACTGCGTGAGGCTAAAGAAACTGCCGAAATCGCAAATCGTGCCAAAAGCACCTTTTTAACAAACATTAGCCATGAACTAAAGACTCCCTTAAACTCCATTCTAGGAATCACAGAATCACTCCAAGATGAAGTATACAGCCTTGTGAGTGAAGAACAGCGCCAGTCCTTAAATATCCTCGAATCTAGCGGTAAGAACCTACTAGAATTAATTAACCAGATCCTTGAACTTACCGACATCGAATCCAGCAAGATAGAACTGCAACTAGCTGATACTTCGATTCAAGGAATATGTGACTCCAGTCTGAGTTTTGTGAAACATCAGGCGTTCCAGAAAAATATCCGACTGAGGGCACAAATCCCTGAAGAACTCGAACCCATTCAAGTCGATGAACGCCGCATTCGTCAAGTATTTATCAACTTATTAACTAACGCGATCAAGTTTACGAAAGAAGGAGGCGAAGTTTGGATTGAAGTCCAGCCAAATTCCACAAAGGAATATATCTTTTTCAGTGTGGTAGATACGGGTATTGGTATGCTTTCCGATGACCTGTTTAAATTATTTCAACCTTTTGTGCAGGTTGAAAACGCCTCTACCCGTCGTTCCCCAGGCACCGGTTTAGGATTAGTAATGGTGCAAAAAATTGTCGAGTTGCACGGCGGCACTGTTCATGCTGAAAGTCAGCTAGGGAAAGGTAGTCGATTTACAGTCAAACTTCCTTGGAAGAAGCCGGGAGAGATCAATTAAAAATTAAAATAACTCCTGCCTCCAGCCCTCTGCCTTTCTTCGGCGATCAGGAGAAATTAAAGATAAGTAAAAGGCAGATAATCCCACCTGATGCAAATGAATAAACATATTCACACTTACAATTTCACATTTGTTTGACGAAGTTATGACAAACTTATGACGCAGATATTACGAAATTTATTAGGCTGCTTAAAAGTAATAACTCCTTGACTTGTTGTATATAAAATTAATAATATTCTGGATGGTTTTATCTTAATATCGGAAAATACTGACATTGAAAGGACACAATTGTTTGCTACTGATGTAACAAAAATTACTGCATCCTTCACGTTTTCCCCAATATCAGGATTTTCGATATTAAAAAACTGTGGTCAACTTCTTGTCGAAAAGCGTCGTTGATGTTGATGTCACAGCAACTATTTTAATGTGATGGACTGTCGGTTTTGAGACAATCACCCTCAAGTGTATTTGACATAAATACTTTCAAATTTTTCCTGACAATTGAGTTGGGGTTATTTAACAATACTTACCTTCATGGAGGTTTTACGTAGTGGGTAACAAGAAAAGCAAACTAAAAACTATCTTATTTAAGGCTTGTAGTTCTTTGGGAAAAAAGAGCCTAAATTGCCTCAACATATTTGGCTATTTGGTAACAAGCTTTTGGAGCTTTTTTGTCAAGGCGGTATCTACTCCCGTCAAAAAAGGCTTTTTCCGGGTTAAGTCTCAGCAATTCTCCACAATCAAGAAAATGCCGACGACTGTTGAGCAAAGTCAGCAAGTTAACAAGTTGGCGCGATTGGGACAGCGTTTGCGTGAAAAAGAGTGGAGGCGCTACGCTTACTTACTACTGCTGGGGAAGGGAATGGCTATCATGATCCTGTTCATGGTATTTGTGATCATTCTGAATTTAATGGGAACAGCAGCTCTAGCAGCCGATCCAGTACTCAAAGGCAATGACATTGTTAACCCGATTAATACACTCTGGACACTGCTAGCGGCCTTCCTAGTATTTGCAATGCAGGTAGGTTTTACGATGCTGGAAGCAGGTTTTTGCCGCTCTCGTGAAACCGTCAACGTCTTGATGGAGTGCATCGTTGACACCTGTCTTTGCGGTTTATTGTTTTATGCCTGGGGTTTTGCTTTCATGTTCAGTCATGGTAACGGCTTGATTGGACTAAATTGGTTTTTCTTACAAGGTGCGCCCGCAACTTATGAAAGTACAGGCGTAGCATTTCTGGCATTCTGGCTGTTTCAGTTTGCCTTTGCAGACACCTGCTCCACCATTACCTCTGGGGCGATGATTGGGCGGACAGGGTTTATTGGCGATCTTCTCTACAGCATTGGCGTTTCTGGATTCATCTACCCAATTATTGGACACTGGGCTTGGGGACCAGATGGTTTTCTCGCAACGATGGGTAGCAAAGACACTTTCTTGCCTTTCTTAGGAATTGGCTTCCATGACTTTGCAGGCTCTACAGTTGTTCACACCATTGGGGGATTCATTGCTCTGGCGGGTGCGATCGTTCTTGGGCCACGTTTGGGTCGGAGATTCAAGCGCGACGGTGGCGGACCGATGTTACCCCATGACCTTGTAATTGCTGCTTCCGGCGGTTTAATTCTGTGGTTTGGCTGGTACGGTTTCAACCCCGGCTCGACACTCTCGGCAATGGACTTTGTGGGGACTGGACGGGTTGCCGCTAATACTACCTTGGCAGCGTGTGCAGGTGGTTTATCGGCACTGTTTTTCGGATATCCGAAAACCAAAAAGTGGGATTTGAGCTTTACAGTCAACGGTTTCTTGGCGGGCTTAGTTGCGATCACTTGCCCTTGCTATTGGGTTAATCCAACAGGTTCTATCATTATTGGGGCGGTAGCTGGCGTAGTTGTAATTCTAGGCATAGACCTCTTGGAATGGCTTCGCATTGACGATCCGATTGGTGCAGTTCCAGTACATGGTTTTTGCGGGATCTGGGGAACGTGGTCGCTGGGCTTGTTTGCTACTGGTGAATTCGGCGCGACTGGCCCCATCTCACCTGATGTTTCTGCACCGTTAAAAGGTCTGCTTTATGGTGGGGGGATACAGGTGTTGAGCGCACAAGTTATCGGCAACCTAATTATTACTGTGTCTACATTCGCTGTGGCAATGGGGTTGATGTATTTGGTAAATTTGACCGGGACACTGCGTGTGTCCACAGAAGGCGAATTGGAAGGTTTGGATTTACACGAGCATGGGATACCAGCATACCCTGAATATGTCATTAGCTCATCAGCTAACCCTGACAGTTATCCATTAGAACCCAAAAAATAGCAGATATTTTCCTGAGCAGGGATATTGTTTGCACACTGTCCGTCCCCAAAATCCATCTTTGGATCAATTGCCTTTAGCCCCATCTTCCCGACTCCCCACTCATGTCACTAGCTTCCTTCCTAGCGCGTCGTTCGTTCCACTATGGCTGGCTCGTCGCAGGTTTAACATTCCTAGCCTTGCTGGTGGGAGCCGGAATTCGCTCTGCTCCTGGAGTTTTTATCGTGCCTCTCGAACAGGAGTTCGGTTGGAGTAGAGCAACTATATCTTTGGCAATCTCCATTAACTTAGTACTTTACGGATTAATTGGCCCTTTTGCTGCCACAGTTATGGAGCGGATCGGCATTCGCCGGATGATGGTGTTCTCCCTTGCTGTCATTGCTCTCGGTGTCGGTTTAACCACTTTGATGACAGCTTCCTGGCAGCTAGTCTTGCTATGGGGTGTAATTGTGGGTTCTGGTAGCGGAGTTATCGCCCTGGTTTTGGGTGCTATTGTCGTCAATCGCTGGTTTTTGTCAAAGCGGGGTCTAGTTCTGGGCATCTTAACCGCCAGTACAGCCACGGGGCAACTAGTGTTTCTGCCCATGCTGGCCTCAGTCGCCGATCGCTTTGGGTGGCGAACTGCGGCTCTGGCTCTTAGTGGTGTAGCACTTCTAATTATTCCAGCGATCGCAGTCTTGATGCGCGATCGCCCGGCGGATGTCGGTTTGCGACCCTTTGGCGACAACAGCGAAACTGTGGAAGTGTTAAAGCCAAAAGTCAATTCCATCGCCTCCACCCTCAACGCCCTCTGGCTGGGAATGCGTAACCGCGACTTCTGGCTGTTATTTGGTAGCTTTTTTATCTGTGGTGCTAGCACAAATGGGTTAATTGGTACTCACCTGATTCCTGCTTGTATTGACCACGGTATCCCGGAAGTCAAGGCTGCGGGGCTTTTGGCAATTATGGGACTATTCGATTTTTTTGGAACTACTATGTCCGGTTGGCTATCTGACCGATGGAACAATCGCTACTTATTGTGCTGGTATTACGGACTGCGGGGTTTGTCTTTAATTTTCTTACCCTTCAGTTTCAACTTTTCCTTCTATGGACTTTCCATTTTCGCCGTCTTCTATGGACTTGATTGGATTGCCACCGTACCACCAACAGTCCGTCTGGTTGCTAACATCTTCGGTAAGGAAAATGTCGGCGTGATGTTCGGTTGGATTGTCGCAGGACACCAGCTCGGTGCAGCCACCGCAGCATTTGGAGCCGGAGTGTTGAGAACTTGGACGGGTAGTTATTTACAAGCGTTTATTTTATCAGGCGTTCTCTGTCTGATTGCCGCAGTTTGTGTACTGCAAATTGGTCAAAGTCCAACTAAGGGCAATTCACAATTATCTTCAGTTCCGCTCAAATCTTAATCTATAAATGTCTTAATCGAGTGGCACAAAAAAAAGCTCTAAGCTAGACAGAATAAGCACTATAGGTTTAATTATGGCAACAACAGCTTTAATTGTCGGTGCAGGTAATGGACTGAGCGCCTCTTTAGCTCGTCTATTTGCCAAAGAAGGATTCACCGTAGCTTTAGCGGCTCGCCAAATTGAAAAACTTGCTCAATTGAGTAGTGAAATCGGCGCAGTTAGTTTCGCTGCTGATGTTTCAAAGCCAGATCAAGTAGAACAGTTATTTATTGATATTGATCATAAAATCGGTTCCCCGAATATTGTCATTTACAATCCCAGTTTCCGGGTGCGGGGGTCTCTTGTTGATCTAGACCCTAGTGAGGTGGCAAAAACCCTAGATATCACTGCTTATGGTGGCTTTCTTGTAGCCCAAGCTGCTACCAAAAGGTTTTTGCAACTTGGCGGCGGTGCTATATTTTTTACTGGAGCCTCAGCCAGTGTCAAGGGTTATCCTCTGTCTGCTCCCTTTGCAATGGGTAAATTTGCACTACGTGGTTTGGCTCAGAGTATTGCTAGGGAATTAGCACCAAAAAATATCCATGTGGCGCATTTCGTGATTGATGGTGCAATCCGTTCAGCAATTCGCCAAGATCCATTAGATAATCCTGATAGTACTCTTGACCCGGATGCGATCGCTCAAACTTATCTCAGCATTCTCCGCCAACCCCGCAGTGCTTGGACGTGGGAAGTAGAACTACGTCCGTGGGTAGAGAACTTCTAGCCTAGACAATTGTTACAAGAATAGTTTTGCAGGTATGAAAATTGATTTTGGTGCAACTGCTACTGATTATGCAAAACATCGCGCTGGCTTTCCCAGTTCATTATTTAACAAACTGTCTGAATATGGCATAGGTTTACCAGGGCAAAATATTGTTGACCTTGGTACGGGAACAGGAACACTAGCGCGGGGCTTTGCCGATAGAGGTGCTTATGTAATTGGCATAGACCCATCAGTTTCACTTTTAGAACAAGCAAGACAGTTAAGCGAAGCTGTCCAACTCCAAGTAGATTATCGAGTCGCAACTGCCGAGAATACCGAGTTACCAGATGCCAGTGCTGATGTAGTCACGGCTGGACAGTGTTGGCATTGGTTTGATCGTTTGCGTGCCGTCCAGGAAATTACTCGGATATTGAGAAGAAATGGCTCGATCGCGATCGCACATTTTGATTGGATACCCTTAAAAGGTAATGTCGTTGAAGCAACAGAACAACTAATCAAAGCTCATAATCCCGCGTGGAAGATGGGCGGCGGTACTGGGTTGCATCCCCTGTGGTTACAAGACATTGGCGAAGGAGGATTCCGAGAAATCCGCACATTTTCTTACGATGTATTTGTGTCTTATACACACGAAGACTGGCGGGGAAGAATTCGTGCTAGTGCGGGCGTGGGAGCCAGCTTAACACAAGAATTGGTAGAAGCATTTGACCAAGAATTGGCAACATTACTCGCAGCCAAATATCCCACACCAATTCTTCCGGTTCATCACAGAGTTTGGGCAGCGATCGCCAAATCACCAAAATCTTAGTACAACTCTGCGTACCTCTGTATTCCTACCCTGCGGGAAGCCG
Organism: Nostoc sp.; assembly: GCF_036917135.1. Lineage (GTDB taxonomy): Bacteria > Cyanobacteriota > Cyanobacteriia > Cyanobacteriales > Nostocaceae > Nostoc. Next base: position 174,036 of record NZ_JBALEA010000057.1, read on the forward strand.
AGGCGGCTAGGCATTTAAATTACCACCCTAAATATCAGGAAAAATAATCATGATTGAACTTTACTATTGGACAACCCCAAACGGTCATAAAATTACAATTCTTTTAGAAGAAATCGGCTTACCATACACCATAATTCCTGTGAATATTGGGGCAGGGGATCAATTTAAACCGGAATTTCTGAAGATTTCTCCTAACAATCGCATCCCCGCGATCGTTGACCAAAAACCAGCAGATGAAGGTGCGCCAATTTCGGTATTTGAGTCTGGTGCAATCTTGCTATATTTGGCAGAAAAAACCGGTAAATTAATCCCCCAAGATTTACGGCAGCGCACTCAAGTTTTAGAATGGTTGTTCTGGCAAATGGCAGGGCTGGGGCCAATGGCGGGACAAAATCATCACTTTAGTACTTATGCTCCCGAAAAGATTGAATATGCCATTAACCGCTACGTAAATGAGACGGGACGCTTATATGCAATACTGAATAAGCAGCTAGCAGATAGAGAATTTGTGGCTGGTGATTATTCCATTGCTGATATTGCTGCTTATCCCTGGATTGTGCCCCATGAACGCCAAAGTCAAAACTTAGAAGATTTTCCTAATATCAAGCGCTGGTTTGAGACAATTCAAGCCCGTCCAGCAACAATTCGCGCCTATGAGAAAGCCGAAGCATTGACAACTCAAGCGCTTGATCCTGATAAATCACGAAATTTGTTATTTAACCAGTCAGCGAAGACTATTCAGCCTTGAGCCTTTAGAATTAATTGTCTGAGGTTCGCTTCTCCTACTTAACCTTGGGGGCGGGGGCGATCGCAATGGTAAGGATAAAGCCACTCACACTTGAAAAGTCCGTGGGTATGTTTTTCAAAAAAAGTTCCAGCGTGTCGTCCAGGTGATATGTCAATCCCAGCCTTGGTTTTAATTTCGTACAGCCAAGGAAAAGAGACTACTAAAACACTGATAACCGCGAAGATGTAGAAAATCGTGGTTCTAATTTTGGGCAATCTTCGGGAATTGCTGTTGTGGTTTTGAGGCATAATATCCGTGAACAACTAAGGATCGATCTTACCCTAAAGCTGAAAATGTCGTCCGAAGCAGGGATCAATCTCAAACTTCTTGCATAAATAAAAAAAAGAACCCCACCCCGCATACAGGTCTACCGTGTATACACTTAAGCCTGTTACAACTGTGTAGCCAAAATCTTGACTATGCAGATAAACATGAACGAGGCTATAAAAATTTACCAATTGAGGAAAATGAATCCTACAAATGGTTAGCATCGACATCGGGTAGTCACAGATGTTTTGAAGCGGGTGGGGCAAAAATGGTAACTCACATTGGCGATGCCTAGGTTGGGCTACGCCTACGCGAATCCGAATCTAACCGATTCACTGACGATTGCTGACCACACATGAAGTTGTTTGCTGAGAACAGGCACCGCGAATAATGCAGAGCGGAGAGATTAACCACGACCCCAATCGCGATCGCGTTCATAGCGACGGTTATTGTTATAAATGTTGCGAAGGTTATTCTCACGCTCATAGCGGCGATGATTCTCGCGCTCATAACGGCGATGATTCTCACGCTCATAGCGACCGTTATGATCGCGGTCATAACGACCGTTATTCTCACGCTCATAACGGCGATGATTCTCGCGCTCATAGCGACCGTTATGATCGCGGTCATAGCGGCGATCATTGTCACTAATGTTGCGAAGATCGCGATCGCGGTCATAATCACCATCTTTGCGATCGCGATTCTGACCTTCGTAGTTCCGATCATCGTTGCGTTGATAACCGTAGTTATCTAACTCAGCAATATAAGACACTGGTGTTTTAGCATCAGCTTTTGGAGAAATAGCCAAAGCTGAAGCAGATGCTATCAAGCCGGCTAGCAAAATAGAGGTAAAGCGGTTCATGATGTGAGGGGAAAGTTGTTAATAGTAATTTATGCAAGTCTAGTCTGTTTACGAAGAGCAGATTCCACAAGTCTTTGAATAAATTCTAACAGTCTTAAGTAACTCGAAAAGTTTTCTTGGGTGCGATGATTGAGAAAAGTTTTGTTGTCTATGATACTTTCTGACCTTCCACGGAATGTAAAAAGTCAGAATTAAAATGAGTACTTGAACTGGATGAATGCACCTCTGAACTCCGTTAACGAGTCTTTGAACTGGATTCATCTACCTCAGTTCTGTATAAGGGACTGACAAGAAATAAATTATCCATCTTGTGGGGTGGGCAACATGAGCGCCCTAAATCTGGGACGGGTGGGGACACCCATCCCACAAAAAATTTGGGATGTTTTTTTATTTGTCAGTCCCTAATCTCGATTATTATGACCATCATTGCTATATTTTTTACCTATGCCTAATAATGATGACTTACTCGCAAACCTCTACAACGCCTTTAACCCCTTTGAACCCTTACCCGCAGGAGATCCAAAATATGTAGATTGTCAGGATGTGCGGGGAGATGCGGATATTGAGCAAGAGTTGGGAAATCGAATGCGACTAGCTGATACAAATACTTGTCAATTGTATTCTGGTCATCGAGGTGCGGGGAAGTCTACAGAATTACTCAGGTTAAAGAAATATTTAGAAAATCGGAAATTTTATGTTGTCTATTTTGCGGCTGATGAAGAGGATATCGATTCAGAAGATGCCCAATATACAGATATACTCCTCGCCTGTACCCGGCGTTTGCTCAAAGATTTAAAAGGAATTGCTAGTCCTCGTCCCATACTCGACTGGTTGAAAGATCGTTGGGTAGATTTAAAAGATTTGGCGCTGACTCCCATAGAGTTTGAGAAGATGGCTGTAGAAGTGCAGCTTGCTCAATTCGCCAAGTTGACCGCAAATTTAAGAGCTGTTCCTGAATTACGCCAGAAGATTCGCCAAAAAATTGATCCTTACACCGTCACTTTAATTCAGGTGTTAAATGAGTTTCTGGTGGATGCAAAACAGCACTTACCTAATGGCTACAATAAACTGGCGGTAATTGTCGATAATTTAGACCGAATGGTGTTAGTTAAAGACGGAGAACGCACCAACTATGAGGAAGTCTTTTTAGACCGCAGCGAACAACTCCAAGCTTTAGATTGCCATTTGATTTACACTGTCCCCATTTCAATGGTCTATTCTACCAGAGCAACAGACCTCAGAGATATCTACGGCGACCCCCAAATTTTGCCGATGATTATGGTAAACACTCTCAAGAGGGAAGTTTACCAGCCAGGACTCAAGAAAGTTAAAGAAGTAATTAACAAGCGAGTCCGACAAATTGCACCGGAACTATCACTAGAAACAGAAATTTTCGACAGTCCCCAAACCTTAGACAGACTTTGTTTAATGAGTGGAGGTCATGTGAGGAATTTGCTATTGTTAACTCAAGATGCCATTGGACGCACTGAAGAGTTACCTGTTTCAGAAAAGGCGGTGCGACGAGCAATTACTCAAGCCAGAGATACTTATCGCCGCGCTGTGGAAGATCATCAATGGGATCTGTTAGCGAAAGTCTCTTGTTCTAAGCGCATTATTAATGATGACTTGTATCGGAGTTTGATGTATAACCGTTGTCTTTTAGAATACCGATATTTTGATGATGATGGAGAGATGCAGCGTTGGTATGATATTCATCCATTGATTCAAGGAATTCCAGAATTTAAAGAAGCCGTAGCGAAACTTTCATGAACCCAAATTTAAGTGATTGGGATGATGATTTACCCCCAGAACCAGAAGAAGCTTATCAAGACTTGCTTCGCGCACTGAAGCGTAAATCAGGATTTGGTTTGTTTTTTGTCCAATGTACACCTGTGGAAGCAGACAAGTTTATTGTCAAACTTCCCCAGGAGATTCCGCAGAAGAAGATTGAAGTTTTGCGCTTTGTCGAGGCGATTGATAATTTATATCAGCCAGTGGCAGACTTTATTAAAGACAAGCAAGTTGATATTTTATTGATTAAAGGTCTGGAATATTCTTTATATAAATATGAAAAAAGAAGTTTTGGGGAAATTACCGAAGGACAATTTAGTAATTTAACCAGTGTTCCGCATATTTTAAATCACTTAAACCAACAGCGAGAACACTTTAGAGATGACTTTCCCATTAGCTTTGTTTTTCTTTTGCGTTCATTTTCGATAAACTATTTTATTCACCGCGCCCCAGATTTTTTTGATTGGCGTTCTGGGGTGTTTGAATTACCGACAACGCCAGAAGTAGTAGAAGAAGAATCAACTCGCCTGCTGGACGAAGCAGGTTATGAAGAATATTTAAAACTTAGTCATGAAAAAAAAATAGAAAAACTTCTAGAAATTAAAGATATGTTAATAGAAAAATCCCTGATAGAAAGTCGGAAGCCGAGTTTACTATGTGAATTGGGAAAGTTATTAGTTACTGCTAACGAAAATGAACTAGCGATCGCATCCTATGATGAGGCGTTGAAAATTCAACCTGATTATCACCAGGCTTGGTACAATCGGGGCATCACATTAGGGAATATAGGATGTTATGAACCAGCAATCTCATCATACGATGAGGCGGTGAAAATTAAGCCTACTTACCACTATGCTTGGTACAACCGGGGAATTATGTTGGTGAATTTAGGACGTTATGAAGCAGCGATCGCATCCTACGACCAAGCACTGAAATTGAAACCAGATTACCACGAAGCTTGGAATAATAAAGGCAATTTACTGGTAAATTTAGGACATTATGAAGCAGCGATCGTCTCTTACGAAGAAGCACTAAAATTTAAACCTAATTACTACTTAATTTGGAATAATCATGGTATTGCACTAGTAAAGTTGGGGCGTTATGAAGAAGCGATCGCATCTTATGAAGAAGCACTAAAACTTAAACCTGATTACCATTTAGCTTGGTACGGCAAGGGGAATGCACTAGCAAAGTTTGGAGATACTGAAGCAGCAATTGCTTTTTATCAGGAGGCAGTTAAAATTCAACCTGATTACCACTTAGCTTGGTATAGCCAGGGAAATGCACTAGAGAGTTTGGGACGCTATGAAGAAGCGATTGAATGCTACGAAGAAGCCCTGACAATTAAACCAGATGACTATTTAGCTTGGTATGATCGAGGTATTGTGCTAGAAAATATACGAAACTACGAGATAGCAATTACTTCCTACGACCAAGCACTAAAGATTAAGCCAGATGACTACTTATCTTGGTATGCTAAGGGCTATGCTTCGAGGAATTTAGGACGCTTTGAAGAAGCGATCGCATCCTACGACCAAGCACTGAAAATTAAACCAGATGACCACGAAGCTTGGTACAATCGGGGCATTGCGCTAGATAATTTAGGACGCAATGAAGAAGCGATCGCATCCTACGACCAAGCACTGAAATTTCAACCAGATTTACACGAAGCTTGGTAGAATAAAGCTTGCTCTTATGCTCTCCAAGGTAATATTGAACAGTCACTAGAAAACTTACAAAAAGCAATTAATCTGAATCCTGATAAATATCGAGAGATGGCAAAAAGTGACTCAGATTTTGATAGGATTCGGGAACATGAGCGCTTTCAAGGTTTAATTCAATAACCGCTATAAAAACTAAACTAATGTAGCGATTAATGTAGCGATCGCCTTCACACTTCCACTGAAGATACTAACTGAAATTAAAAGCGATAGTTATGAATGACAAATTAAAAACTTAACCTATCTTGAAAAACGCAAATCAAATGTCAGAAACAATCAACATTGCACAAGCTGTATTAGATAATCTGCGAATTCTCTCAAATGACAAGCAACAAGAAGTCCTAGATTTTGTTGAGTCTCTTGTAAAAAAAACAGTCAATCACCAGCAGTTAGACACTGAAGATTCAGATTCTAATATCTCATCAAATCTCCAACAGCAAAAACGTCCATCTCTCCGAGAAATTGCCCGACTACCTGTAGCAGAACGTCACAAAATACTAGAACCTTTTATCGCCGCCATAGCCGAAGATTTTTTGAATGATCCAGAATTAACAGAGTTTGCCGTTCTGGATGGTGAAGACTGGGAAACCGAGAATGACTAATCCTAAAAAAGGTGAGATTTGGCTAGTGCAACTTGATCCAACTAGAGGACAAGAAATTCAGAAGACTCGCCCTGCTGTTGTGATTAGTTCTGATATATTTATTTCTATACCAATGCGAATTATTATTCCTGTGGCAACATGGCAACCTAAATTCCAAAATCGCCTTTTCATGATTCCTATCCAGCAAACTGATGAAAATGGCTTAGACTCAAACTCAGCAGGTAATGTTTTGCAGCTTCGTAGTGTAACAACTGAGCGATTTATCAGGTGCTTAGGAAAAGTTTCAACAGCCGTTATGCAAGAATTACTAGATGGTTTAATTATCTGTATTGATTATGCCCCTGAAAGCAACGACTGAAAAAGAGGATCTTTGATAAAAATACAATTTAGAGGTAGCGATCGCCTTCACACTTCCACTAAAAATACTAACTGATTAAATTTGCTCCTTCACCCACTCCCGAAAATTCCGCGTCATTTTCATCACCCCAATTCTTTGACTTTCTTCTAAAAATCGAGCAATTTCAATTAAAGGCAATTGTGCAAAAATTAGCGAATTATTACACTCTATATATTGCCCTTGTTGCAATTGGTAAATATACAGCACACCTTCCTCATAACGCCAAAGTTCCATAACACCTAAAGACGCATAAATATCAAATTTATTCAGCGAAGAACTCGTTAAATCTATTTCTACTACTAAATCCGGTGCTGGATCACGGTTCAAATCAATTTCTGATTTGTTCCTCACCAACGCTTCATTGCGAATATAGTAACTGCTATCTGGTTCCGCACCACGCCGCAAATCTTCTCGTTTCAAAGTCGTTGAACCTGTAGGAAAAATCTCTAAATTCAACTCTTCACCCAAAACGAAAATGAGCATTTTCAATAAGCAATTCCAATGTTCATGCGGCATCAGTGGAGTCATAATTTCCAGCATTCCTTGGTCATAGGTGATGCGAGAGGCTCTATCCTCTCCCATCTCAGCTAGCATGGTTTCAAAAGTCTGCCAACTGATATTTCTCAATACAGCCCTTTGTTCTGAGGCGGCGCGTGTTGTTACCATTGCTCAATTTGTGAGTTACTACCACCAAAATAGCGTCAAATAAATACCCACCGTGAACTAATTCCTAACGCATCCCTCAAAGGAGATAGATAGGAGCCTAAACCCTGTTGTAAAATAGACATATAAGGATTCGGGGGGCCATTTAACTGGTCAAAAACGCCTATAGAAACTATTTTTGGAAATCTCCAAGGTCTGAAGTCCAGCCAGCTGAAGCAACTACAGCGACTGTACCACCAGCGCATACCAGGCGATCGCATCACCACACCTGACTTTTCCCAGCGTCTGGCAGCAATTAGCACAGAAGTCAATCAGCCTGTGTGCGCCTACATCAACCGTCGCGGGCAAGTGATTCGCGTCGGCGTCGGCACACCGCGTCAAACCCAAATACCACCGATGGAATTGCCCCGTTACGGTGCAGAACGACTCAGTGGTATTCGTTGCATCGCCACCCATCTCAAGGCAGAACCGCCCAACGAAGCGGCACTCACGGCGATGGCACTGCAACGCTTAGATGCCCTAGTTGTCCTAAATATAACCGGAGCGGGATTTACACGGCGGGGAGGCGGCGCAACTGGGTATGTCAAAGAAGCTTATCTAGCTCATCTGACACCCCAAGAGTCTCGCACCCTGATTCCTAGTCCTGCTGCTGTCAAGGTAGAGGAAAGCCAATTCGGCTTCGCTCACAATAAACAAATCCAATCCCCAAGTTGGAATATATCGCCACCTTTGGACTTAGACGATCTGGCAGACCAGGATTTAGTAGACTTGGTAGAAAATCTGGAAGCAGAATTCCAGCGCGAATTTATCGCCCAGGAAGTAGATGCTGACCACGATCGCGTCCTAATTGTGGGAGTGATGACCAGTGAGATTACTCCCCTACAATTCCAAGACAACCTAGTGGAATTGGGACGTTTAGTTGATACTGCTGGGGGAGATGTATTACAGACAATACAACAAAAGCGATCGCGTGTTCATCCCCAAACAGTAGTTGGCGAAGGTAAGGTGCAAGAAATTGCCCTAACAGCCCAAACACTAGGGGTCAATCTCGTCGTCTTTGACCGCGACCTTTCACCCTCCCAAGTCCGCAACTTAGAAGTGCAAATTGGTATCCGGGTGGTTGACCGCACTGAAGTAATTTTGGATATCTTTGCCCAACGCGCTCAATCTCGTGCCGGGAAATTGCAAGTAGAACTAGCACAGCTAGAATATATGCAGCCACGACTAGCTGGTAGAGGTCGCACCATGTCCCGATTGGGTGGTGGTATAGGGACTCGTGGCCCTGGTGAAACAAAACTAGAAACTGAACGCCGTGCCATTGGGCAGCGCATTTCCCGACTGCAAAAAGAAGTAACCCAGTTGCAAGCCCATCGTTCGCGGTTACGGCAACGAAGGCAGCATCGAGAAATTCCCTCAGTGGCTTTGGTTGGATATACTAACGCTGGTAAGTCCACCCTGTTGAATGCTCTCACTAATGCAGAAGTTTATACAGCTGACCAACTATTTGCTACTCTCGATCCCACCACGCGCCGCCTGGTGATTCCTTATGGCGAAACAAACGAACATCAGGAAATTCTGATTACAGATACGGTAGGTTTCATACACGAACTACCTGCATCATTAATGGATGCCTTCCGCGCCACCTTGGAGGAAGTCACAGAAGCTGATGCCCTACTACACTTGGTAGATTTATCTCACCCAGCTTGGTTGCGTCATATTCGCTCAGTCAGAGAAATCTTGGCGCAAATGCCAATAACTCCTGGTCCGGCGCTAGTTATTTTTAACAAGATTGATCAAGCCGATAGTGAGACACTAGCTTTAGCTAGAGAAGAATTCCCCCTAGCGGTATTTATTTCAGCCAGTCAGCGCTTGGGATTAGAAACCCTACGCCACCGCCTTGCTCAACTAATTGAATATGCCGTTGACAGTAGGTAAATGTTGAGTAACTACTTCAGTGTTAGCACTTTATATTAGTGTCGTGAATATTTAACTTTGGGGAAGGCGATAAATTGCCTTCCCTTATTTATTGCATTGTTATAGGGAAGAGTAGAAAAATTGAATTATGCTTTTAAACTTTAATTTTCCAGAGACTTTTAATGCACCATTTTAGCATTGCCACACCAGTCCAGTGGTTTTATATGAATATTTTAAATAAAACCCTGATAAAGCTGATTTTTCCCACTCAGTATGTTTTAAAGCATCAAATTGGAGTCCGATATTTAATTTAGCTCATGTACTTAGTGAAAGATTAAAATATCTACTCGTGTAGATTGGGATGAAATACCTATTGTAGCCTGGCTTTCTACAAGGTGACACTGCGCTCTATGCAACCTACAAATCTTACTCATGGAATAATCAATATCTCTCACAAATCTGTTGATTAAGTAATAACATCGAGAAACCAAATATTGATTATTAAATGTGGATATATACAATTTTAATTTAAAAATATATATCAAGTGTAAATACTGAGAATCTCCATTAATTCATAAAAACTATATTGATAATTCCAAATTTAAATTTTTAGCTAACCTCGATAAAGAACATAGACAAATTGTATTTATTTGTGTCAATTTAGACATTGGTAACTTCCATAAAAGAGTTATTTTGAGAGGTCTTAAATATCCTCAATAAAAAGAAAAGGAGTTTTAATCGCGTGTCTCAACCATATTCCAAGAAAATAGCGGGTTATGCAGTCTGTTGTATATCAGCATTAGCTGTGGTGACAGTTTCACAGATATCCCAAGCAGATGCAGCCTCTATGACTTTCTCAGTCACAGGAACTAACTTACTATCGAATAATGCTCTGGCATCATCAGTTGTCTTTGATGACTTACTCAATCCAGGTAAGTTGACAGTGACCCTGAAGAACATGAAAAATGTCTCAGTTCCTTCTGATGTCCTCACATCAGTCTTTTGGGACTATGCTGGATCTCCCTTAAATTTATCTTTAATTTCAGCAACAGCCCCAACGGTCACTCAAAACAACCCCTCTACCACTACAAATAATGTAAATCTTCTCAATACTCCTAATAATGGCAAAGAATGGGCATTTGCATCTACGACCAATTCCGCAGGACTTACTATTGGAGTAACCCAAGACTACGGTTTAGGTACTGCCGGCTTGGGTATTTTTCAAGGCATTGGTGGACAGCAGCAATTGAATTACGGCATTATTGACGGCTATAATGCTAATGCAAATTCACCAATTAAAGGGGGAAGTTTTATTGACAATTCTGCCACGTTTGTTTTGTCAGGACTACCCACTAACTTTGATATAAGCAAAATTGGTAGTGTTCGCTTCCAATATGGCACTACTTTAATTGAGCCTAGCATTATAAAAGCACAAGGCACTTATTATAGTCCTCCGCCTCCTGCACCTAAACAAGTACCTGAACCTGGGACGACAGCCGCCCTTGGTTTATTTGCAGTGGGTGCATTGAAAGTGGTGAGGAAAAAGTCTTTAGCAGTAGCCTAAATGACAGTATTTTAGTAGTAAACACTGACAAATACCGGATACTTACCTAAGATAAAATACCGTTTTTTTAGAAAGTTAAGTGTGTATCACCTAAATTTTGTAAAAATTGATCGAGTAAAACATGTGTAAATAGACCTGTACCGTTGAAAAGCTCACATTATTTATAGGCTTTTCAACGATTTTTCTTTTTGCATAGTTCTGCAAAAAAGCTAGCTAGGTGTAGCGGAAGTGGATCTCTAAGGAACTCAGCGATACCAAATAACTGAATTTAGTTAGCCACTTTTGAAAGTAAAGTCAAAACGGCATAGAACACCTACAGCCAGTGGCAAGGTTCTAAAATTAAGAAGTATTAAATCAAGTTGAGGACATTATGGCTGCAAAAGTAGAAATTTACACCTGGAGGACTTGCCCGTTTTGTATCCGTGCCAAAAGTTTGCTGAAGAACAAGGGAGTTGAATTTACCGAATACAGCATTGACGGGGATGAGGCAGCCAGAAATAAAATGGCTCAAAGAGCTAATGGACGGCGCTCTTTACCGCAAATTTTCATCAATGATGCACATGTTGGTGGTTGTGATGATATCCACGCTTTAGATAGTCAAGGCAAGCTGGATGAGCTACTAACTTCTAGTAATAGCATTTAGATTCAAAAGGTATTGCGCTAGCGACAAGCCGCTACACACGGCAGTCGCTACACTCTGGAAAAACAACGCGCTGCCTTTTTGCCCAAAAAAGCGATCTCTATCCACAAGACTTTACCCTCCAGATTCTACTCAGCAGTACAGATGTACGTCAATTGGTAAGATCATCAAGAGATAATAATTAAATAACCATTTAATTTCTTGGTGATTGAGGTATAAAGGGTGAAACTGGTTTTTATCATTGATCCTATCCATCTGCTTGACCCGTGTCATGATACCAGTGTTGCCCTGATTGAAGCAGCGCAAATCCTGGGACACGAAGTTTGGATAACTCAGGGAAATCTACTGAGTGTGGTGGAAAGCAAAGCTTGGGCTTTACTACGGCGAGTCGAAGTTGTACCAGTGCAGTTGGTAGACAGACGATGGGTAGCGGCCAATCCTTGGTATAAGTTGAGCGATTCTTCCTTAACTTCTTTAGAGACAATGGACGCCGTATTTATGCGGACAGATCCACCTGTCAATGATTCATACCTTTATGCGACTTATATTCTTGATTACATTGACCAAAATAAAACCCTGGTGATTAATAGTCCTAGTGGTATCCGAGGGGCAAATGAGAAAATGTACGCCCTCCAGTTTACTAAAGCGATTCCAGAGACGATTGTCAGTGCTGATAAGGAGTTGATTCGGCAATTTGTGGAAGCAAAGGGGGCAGCAATTCTCAAACCACTGGGTAACAAAGCTGGGGAAGGTATTTTGTTTTTGCAATCAGGCGATCGCAATTTTAACTCCATTGTCGAACTCAGTACCCTCCAAGGTCGAGTACCAGTAATGGTACAAACCTATTTACCGGAGGCAAAAGCAGGAGATAAGCGAATTATCTTGCTCAATGGCGAACCAATTGGTGCGCTCAATCGCCTCTCTAGCGGAACTGATTTTCGCAATAATATGGCAACTGGTGGCACAGTCGCTCAAACCGAAATTACCCCAAGAGAGTATGAAATCTGTACCCAATTAGCCGAACGCTTACGCCAAGACGGTTTAATTTTTGTGGGTATTGACATTATCGGTGGCTACCTAACTGAAGTTAATGTCACCAGTCCTACCGGAATTCGTGAGATTGATCGATTAGATGGCACTCGCCTTGGTCATCAGATAATTCAATGGATTGAACAAACCTTGAAAATTAAAAAATAATTTCCCCTTACCGATACCTTTAGTAAATTTACTTATCCTTAGTTGGGCAGGTCTTCCTATTTTTTGGTAACAAAAGCATAGCTGGACATACCAGCCAACAGACTCCTGCCCAAATCCATTCTATAAAGTAGCGTTGACGAGTTTTTTTACCAATTGCCAAAATTAGGTATGACAACAGATTGCTTACCCCTAACCTTGGTAAAACCCTGAAACTAGCAGATTTTATACAGCACTCAGCCTGAACCGAGACTGCTAAGTTAATCTAAAGTCGTTCGACTGAGCGCTCACATCGGAGTCTCAAATCCAAAATTTTTTAATTCCTTGGTGTACGTCGGTTTTTCAGAAAATCAGGTATATCCAATCCAATTTTTTCTTTTGGTTCTGGAATTGGAGTTGGAGTTGCAGTTGGAGTTGAGGTTGGGGGATTAACTGCGGGTTGCTGTGTTGCTGGTCGCTTAGAGGTGTTAGGTGCTACTCGAACGTTAGCTACGCTTTGTTGTACCGCAGCTTGCACTTCACCTGTAAATCCGGTGGCAATCACAGTAATTCTTACCTCACCTTGGAGTCTGTCATCAATTACAGCCCCAAAAATAATATTGGCATTGGGATCAACTACTTCATAGATTGCTTCTGCAGCTGCATTCACTTCATGCAAAGTCAGGTCAGTACCACCAGTAATATTAAAGACAACACCTCTAGCACCTTCAATAGAACATTCTAGTAACGGCGAAGAAATAGCTGCGATCGCAGCTTCTCTGGCTCTAGATTTTCCAGAACTCACGCCAATTCCCATCAATGCCGATCCCGCATCTGCCATCACAGCTCGGACATCAGCAAAGTCAACGTTTACCAAACCAGGGATCGTGATGATATCAGAAATACCTTGCACCCCTTGACGCAGCACATCATCTGCATAGCGAAAAGCTTCTTGCACAGGCGTTTGTTCGGGGATCACTTCCAACAGTTTGTTGTTAGGGATAATAATCAGCGTATCTACCCTACTTTTTAGTCCATCAATACCTTGTTCCGCTTGGCTGGTGCGGCGGCGTCCCTCAAACACAAATGGACGTGTGACTACACCAACAGTGAGAGCGCCCATTTCTTTGGCTATTTCTGCCACAATCGGGGCTGCGCCCGTCCCAGTACCACCGCCCATCCCAGCAGTGATAAATACTAGGTCTGCACCCTCCAAAGCCGTAGCAATTTCATCCCGTGATTCCTCAGCTGCCTTTTGACCAATGGCAGGATTACCACCTGCTCCTAAACCCCGCGTTAATTTCTGTCCAATTTGCAATCGACTTGGAGCGCCAGCTAAGGTAAGAGCTTGAGCATCAGTGTTAATTGACCAAAACTCTACCCCAGAGACATCAGACTCGATCATGCGGTTAACAGCATTGCCACCACCACCACCGACACCAATCACTTTGATGTTGGCGACCCGACCAGGAACAATCTCACCAATTCGGCTATTTTCCGCAAAAATCTTCTTATTATCGTGATTTTGTCCGAAGTTCATCCCGGAATTATTAAAGGGGTTGGTTGAGTTAACTGCCAGAGAGAACCCTGGCTGTCCCGCAGATTGGGAATTTTTATAGTTAAGTCCTTGGTTATTATCAAGTGTCATTGGATTTGTGAAAGGGTAGATAAACGACTTTTTCAGGTGTTATTCACCTAAGAGTCAACTTTAGTTTGACACTGCCACAATACTATGGCATTGTTCTTGATTGTTTTCACTACTGCCAAGCCTAACAGAATTAGCAGTGGGAAAATTTGCGATGGGATCAGCTTTTAACGCAGCCGATCGCACAGTCAATTCTAGAGAAGTATACCTATATTTATCTAAAAGTGACCTGTATAACTTCAACCAGACATTAATCTCTTGATTATTCTCATCAGAGGGCATCCCTTGTAAAGACACACTACAGGGTATCTTCTCTGCCTCAATAATAATATTGTTAATAGGTTTCACCATTGGGGATGATTGCAACTTTAGACACAAAATTTACATTCTACTTACTTATCCTTAAGGTTAAAATAAGCAAGAATTTACTTGTCAGACTATACCTGATTCATTTGTTCTTTGGGGGGTCTTAAGGGACACTTTGTCGGAGCAATAGTCTATCCTACAAGAACCCTTACTAGTGTGGTCAACAAATCAAGATTTCCTAAGTGGTTTCGTCATCCAATAAGAATTACAGCACAGATCAGTCCAAATTGATTGCCCATAAGCAATGCTTACGCCACTTTGGGCGGCATTTTTCCTTACAGATTGAAACTTCGGTAAACTGTCTTTGGAAGTGTCCTCAACAGACCAAAGCCGCAGCATTTTTGGCTCTGCACTTAGATGACGGCATAAACCGTTCTCATCAGTGCCCTCTGCTTTTAATGAAAAACTCAAGCATTTTTCTCTTTTTCGCACTAAGTTTAGTCAAAGAATGTATGGGCGGAATGCGTTTTGCACGCTATAGACCATCATTAGATTGTCCGACATTTTGCACCCTACTATTAGATGTTAGGGTAATAATTGAGGGTCTTTTACTCGGAATGGAGATTTTATGATTGATCTTCTTATTCTAATTAGAAGTTAATGCCGATTTTCGTCCGGTTTGCTGGAAAACTGAAAATAATAAATATATTTATCAGCATAAAGCTTCTGAATTTACCATGAGCTATCAATACATTAAACACCCTAGATGTTTTTAGGGATTTTGGGAGTTAATTTTTGGTTATTTTGGTTCATCTGTACTAATGGAACTTCGGGATTTTTCAGATCGATATACTCTATTTCACCGGAATTTAATTTTGCTGCTAAAGGGCGCATTTGGGCCAGTACCTTAATTTGTTCAGACAACTGGGAGCCTGGAACGCCGAGATGCACATTTCCTAGTTCTGTTTTCAAAATTAAATTCGCTGGATTTTGGCAATCAATTTCCATAACTTTCACCGGACTTTGGCTGACAGCTTGATGAAGTTGAGTCCAGTGGAGGCAGTATTGTTTTGGTGAACCAATTACTCTGAGATTAGGTAATTTGCTAGTGGGATTCAGTGATGTGTATTTTTCTAAGGGCATCCAGGCCCCACTTGCATCTAGTAAGCCGATTGTGACTTTTTTGTTGCTAGGTGTTTGAGTCACCGCTACAGGTACTCGTTCTTGAATTTCGATGATTAATCCCGGAGGAAACAGGCGGCGTTTGACGATCGCTTGGGCAATAGTTGGTTGTTTCTTCAAAGAGTTAGCGATCGCTGACGGTTCAATCCGCCACAAAGACTGGGGGTAAGGTAGCACCAACAGTGACTGAATTGTTTGATCCGACAGTAATTTATTACCTGATTTCATCACTATTTGTTTGGGAGCCTTTAGCATCCACACCGGTTGGACTGCCACCCACAGCAATCCACCCGCAAAACCAGTAATGGCAAAGGTTCGCCAAATAGCCTGAATAATTTTCATCTGCCGTTGCCGCCGTAATTTCTGACGACGCTGGGCTAGATCCGTGCGGGAAACTGATATTATGCCAGCCATTCAAACCCCTTTCTGGTTGCAATCTAAATTCCTTGACATACTCGGATCATGATTAATTTCAGTAAACACTATTGGCATCTGTTAGCCACTCTCCTCAAGACTTTTTTTATTTTTAGTAACACTTTACACTAACTACACAAGGATTATGGCGCTAGTGATCATTGCTATGAAAGTTTCCGGTGTCCATTTTTAACTGACTGTAGTCTTTTTGACAAGTTCTTTTTGAAGATTTTTCCCTAAAGATTACAAAATATTAATTCAGATGCTGAGAATTTTATTTTCTTGACAAATAGTATACGAAGTGATATATAAGTATTTCAGATATCTCTGTACCTTGCTATAATTCATACCAGTCCTATCTCATCAGTTATACAAACTGAGAACCATGTACTCTTGTAGCTTTTTTGACTGATTCACTAAGCATTAAAGGTTTGCACCAGATTAAACAAAAGCTAGAGATTGTCAAAACCTCAATAGCAGGTGTAAAAAGGACAGATGTGCTTAAGGTTATTATGGTCAATTAAATCTCTACCGTACTACTGACAGTGATAATGCACCAAGTCATGTTTCTTGTAAGACACTCCCAACTTGTGAGTCAATCGTATGCTTACATCCTGGATAGAGATTAATTGTATAAAAAATACGAATTAAACTGCATCTACATACACCTCTACATACATGAGAACGACATTAAACTTGTCACGATTTTATAAAGCATGTAACCCCAGCTACACGCTAAATATAAGTAACGGGCTAGATCGGCAGTATTACATAGATTTTGCTGATGTACGTGGTTGCAAGATTGTGGAAGAATTGCAACGGACTATCGTTCGGATTTCTCCTGATGAGCCAACCTGCCAGTTATTTACAGGCCACATTGGCTGCGGTAAGTCAACGGAATTACAGCGCCTCAAGACAGAACTGGAATTAGCGGGATTTCATGTGGTTTATTTTGAGTCTAGTCAAGATTTAGACATGGCGGATATTGATATCAGCGATATTTTGCTGAGTGTAGCCCGTCAAGTCAGTGCCAGTTTAGAAGGCATTAACATCAAACTCAAAGGTGGTTACTTTACCAATTTGTTTAAAGAAGTAGGCGATTTTTTGCAAAGTCCCATAGAGCTTTCTGGACAAGCAGAATTGTCTTTGGGTATTGCCAAAATTACCGCCAAAACCAAAGATAGCACCCAGATGCGAAATCAACTGAGGCAATATCTGGAACCACGTACCAATAGTATTTTGCAAGCGATTAACGAAGAAATTTTAGAAAAGGCTGTTGAACAGCTAAAGCTACGGGGTCAAAAAGGACTGGTAGTGATTGTAGATAATTTGGATCGAGTGGATATGCGTCCCTTAGCATCAGGGCGATCGCAACCAGAATACCTTTTTATCGACCGAGGTGAACAGCTACGCCGACTCAAATGCCACCTAGTTTACACAATTCCCCTAACGTTAATTTTCTCCAATGAGTATGAGACACTAAAAAATCGTTTGGGGGGAGGGATTGCGCCGAAAGTACTGCCGATGGTATTAGTGCGGCAAAGAGATGGCAATGACTACGAACCAGGGATGTCATTAGTGCGCCAATTAGTTCTAGCAAGAGCTTTTCCAGAAGTTCCTTTGAATGAAAGGCTTTCATTAATTACAGAATTGTTCGATCACTCCCAAACTTTGGATCGGATATGTCGCGTTAGTGGTGGTCACATTCGTAACTTATTGGGTTTACTTTATAGCTGCCTGCAACGACAAGATCCACCTTTTTCTAGGGACTGCTTAGAAGCCGTGATTAAGGACTACCGCGACGATCTGCTATTAGCTATTGATGAATCCCAGTGGGAATTATTGTTTGAAGTAGTGCAGCAGCAGAGAGTTAAAGGTGAGTCTGACTATCAGAGCTTACTGAGAAGTATGTATCTGTTTGAATATCGCGATCCTGTAGGTCGCTGGTTTGGGATCAGTCCAGCCTTGGCAGAAACAGAAAAAGTTTTGGCTTGGCAACAAAATAAGTAACAAGTCATTAGTTATTAGTTATTAGTCATTAGATTAAGGTACTTCCAAGAAATAAATTACCCAAAGAAACGAACCACTCCAGACATAGAGAAACCAGTGCGCCCTTGCGGTGACGGTGACCCGACTTGTACCGCTCCGGGGATCTTGCTACGCGTAGCTTTTCCCAGGGGGAGAAGCAACTGGCGTGACACAGAGGAATGAGGAGGAGAGAGTTTTTTAGCCAGTTTTTTGGGTATTTTGTTATTTGTCAGTCTCTAATACTAATACAAATGCCCAATTCCCAATGCCCCAAGCCCAATTCCCAATGACTAATGACAAGCAGCTACGCTTCTACACTAAAGAAAATCAGCATACTTTGCAAAGACTGATTAGAGCGATCGCACTTTCTCAAGGTCAATTTGCTCTGATTTTAGTTCGATGTAACTATAGGCGATTACGTGAGCAAATGTTAGAGAATATTCGCTCCACCACCAAAGACATCTATATCAGAGAAATCGTTCTCAATCCTTCAACTACTTCTTTACACAACACAATAGTCTCAGAACTATCTTTAGATAATCCTGCCGTCCTTACAGACTCTTTGCCATCTGCCGTGATGGTTTTCGGTATTGAGTCAACTACCTACCTGGAAAACTTACTTACAGGCATCAACCAAGCACGAGATATCTATGCCGCGACTTTTCCATTTCCAGTGGTGTTATGGCTACAAGATGATGTAGCATCATTACTTTCAAGATTAGCGCCTGATTTCAAAAGCTGGGCTGCAACTACTATTAAATTTGAAATGGCCAAAGCAGATTTAATTGCTTTGATCCGTGAAGAAGAAGAATCTCTATTTGCTAAAGTTCTAGCAGCAGGTGCCGAAACCTTTTTATCTAATGCCTTTCTAGATTTAGATCCCAAGTCCCAACACCGCCACGAAATAGAATCAGCCCGTAATGATTTGCTGCGTCTGTATGGTGTTAAATTAACACCAGGATTAGAAGCTAGTTTAGAATTTGTGTTGGGGCGAGATAAATACGCCAACGATCAAATTAATGGTGCTTTAGCCAATTATCAAAGAAGCCTAGCGTTGTGGCAGCAGGAAGCAAACAGAGTAGCGCAGTGGGAGAGTAATTCTTCTTTGCCCATCTCATCCCCTCGCCCTTCCCTCTCCTCCTTTTTACTCAAACAAGCAATAGTATTATTCCACCTGGGGCTTTGTTATCACCGAATGGCAGACTTATACCAGAATACTAGTAGCTATTGCGAACATGCTCTGTTGTGGTTTAAGCAATGCTTGGAGGTATTGGAGCAGGTACAAAGAGAAGACTTAGTTGCTAAATTCATTTTGCCTACTTGTGAAATGCTGCAACGATTACAAGCCTGGGATGAGTTAAAAGAATTAGCTCAAAAGTCATTACATCTACATAAAATTTATGGAACTCCCACACAAGTTGCTCAAAATTACGGCTTTTTGGCAAATGTGGCGGCTTCGGAGTCGAATTGGGTACTGGCTTATGAATTAGCGAATACAGCACTTTCTATTTCCGAAGAAGCAACAGAAGTTTCTCTGCGAGAAGCTTTGCGAACGCGGCGACAAGAAAGTTGGTATCTTCTCTTGCTCGCACGTACACAAAGGCATCTGGGTGAGTCGGAGGAAGCTATTAATAATTTGGAATGGGCGAGGGTAGTTTGTGAGCTACAACATCAGCCATCACTTTACTTAGAGATTTTAGAGGAACTGCGATCGCTTTACTTTTTTGAGCGTCATAACTATACAGAAGCCTTTAAGCTGAAGCAAGAAAAAATTAAAATAGAACATCAGTATGGCTTTCGTGCCTTTATCGGGGCAAGTCAATTGCAGCCACAACGCCCCAGAATTAACCCAGTACTGGAACCTGACAAAATACCGTTTATTCCTGAAGAAATTGCTCAAGAAATATCTGCTTCTGGACGGCAACAAGATGTCAATCGCTTAATTGAAAGAATTAGCCGTGCTGACTACAAACTCACAGTAATTTATGGGCCATCAGGTGTAGGTAAAAGTTCAATTCTCAAAGCTGGTTTAGTCCCAGCAATCAAAGGAAAAGTTATCGGTGAACGTATTGCAATACCGATTGTTTTATCTGTTTATACTGATTGGATGACAATCTTAATCAACAGTATGAACCAAGCGCTGGCATACACAGGAACATCCGTTAGTCTTGACTCTACACCCAATATTCTAGTAGAAAAAATTCGGTTAGCATCTGAGCGAAATCATACAATAGTTATCATATTAGACCAGTTTGAAGAATTTTTTTTTGTTAGTAATCCTCCCACACAAAGAATAGAATTTTATAAATTCTTTAGTGAATGTTTAAATATTTCTTATGTAAAAATTATTCTTTCCTTACGAGAAGATTATTTACATCATTTATTAGAATTTGAACGTTTGAGCCAGAAAAATAGTACTGGATTATATGATTTAGGCGTAATTAATAAAAATATTCTCGATAAAGATATTCGCTACTATTTAGGAAAATTCTCTAGTCAAGATGCCAAAGCCATAATTCAAAGTCTGACTCAACGTTCACATTATGAACTGAGTGAGGAATTAATTAACCGATTAGTGCAGGATTTGACAGGAGAATTAGACGAAGTACATCCAATTGAATTACAAATAGTCGGCGCTCAACTCCAAATAGAAAACATTACCACATTGGGACAATATAAGCTTTGTGGTGGCTCGACAAAATTGGTGGAACGCTGGCTGGGGGAAGTGATAAAAGATTGCGGTCAACAAAATGAAGAGTTAAGTTGGAAGTTATTATTTGAGTTAACTGATGAAAAGGGAACGCGACCGTTAAAAACTAAAGGTGATTTAGCGGCTACATTAGTTAATAATAATCATATAGATACAATATCAAGCTTTAACACAGTTGGGGAACTGATTTTAGAAATATTGGTGGGTTCTGGTTTGGTGTTGCGAGTTAGAGAAGAGTTAGGCGATCGCTATCAGTTGGTTCACGATTATTTAGTTGAACCAATTCGCCAAAAGAACAATTATGGTATGCTCGCCGAATTAGAAAAAATCAAACTTGAAAAAACTAGAGCGGAAGTAGCCCAAAAACTTAGTCAACAGCAACTAAATTTGGTGCTGCAACGGCGACTGCGAGAAGCACGGATCGCAGGCGCGATCCTGGCAATCATGGGGGGAACAATAGCAGCATTATGGTGGCAAGCCGACTTGCAAAAAAGAGCAGCAGTCCGCCAAACTCTCCGAGCTGAAAGCAGTGAAACCAACTTCAACATTAGTGCGATCACTGCTACTAGCGAAGCTTTGTTTGCCTCCAATAAAGAATTTGATGCCCTATTAGAAAGTTTGCGGGCTTGGAGAGGGCTTAAACAGGCAGAGGTTGTGCAACCAGATACCCGAATGCGAGTGGTGACAGCCCTGCAACAGGCAGTTTATGGCGTAACGGAGGTTAACCGCCTAGAAGGGCATACTGATATTGTTTGGGGAGTAACTTTCAGCCCAGATGGTCAGTTGCTAGCATCAGGTAGTCGAGATCAGACAGTGAAACTTTGGCGTCCTGACGGTACCTTACTCCAAACCCTCAAAGGTCACACTGATGCTGTTAGTTGTGTAAGTTTTAGCCCGGATGGTCAAAGCCTAGCCTCTGGCAGCCTCGACAAAACAGTGCAAATTTGGCACAAAAACCCGGTTACAGGTGAATTTAACCCTAAGCCATATAAAACCCTGAAAGGACATGGAGATTGGGTTTATAGCGTTAATTTCAGTCCTGATGGCGAATTACTAGCTAGTGGCAGTAAGGATAAAACCATAAAACTCTGGCGGAAAGACGGTAGCTTAGTAAAAATACTAAGGGGACATCAAGGGTGGGTTAACTGGGTAAACTTCAGTCCCGATGGTCAATTTATCGCCTCGGCCAGCGACGACAAGACAGTGAAAATCTGGCGACGGGACGGTAGCCTGGTTACAACTTTACAAGGACATCAGGACGGTGTGATTGTAGCTGTTTTCAGCCCGGATGGTAAATTTTTGGCATCAACAGGTCGAGATAAGACAGTGAAACTTTGGCAGCGGGAGATTAACAGTGCGAAAGACGGTTTTGACTTTCGTCTTTACAAAACTTTACGACAGCATAGCAATACAGTGTGGAGTTTGAGCTTTAGTTCCGATAGTAAAAAGTTAGCTTCCGCAAGTGAAGACAAAACCATAAACCTCTGGAGTATCACAGGTGCTTTACTCAAAACCTTCAAAGGACACAGCGATGCTGTCGTCAGCATCGCTTTCAGTCCAAATAACAAACTGCTGGCATCAGGAAGTTTCGACAAAAGCGTGAAACTATGGAGTTTAGATGCTCCAACACCGTCTATTCTGCAAGGGCATCAGAAGCGAGTTTTGAGCGTTGCTTGGAGTCCCGACGGTCAGATGCTAGCTTCTGGTAGTAGCGATCGCACTGTCAAACTTTGGCAACGCTACACCACTAGTGGCGAGGTAAAAACCAGACTATACAAAACTTTGGTGGGGCACACAGACCAAGTTTCTAGTGTCAGTTTTGACCCAAAAAGTGAAATCCTGGCCTCAGGAAGTTTTGACAAAACAGTTAAACTTTGGCGGCTTGACGGTACTTTAATCAGGACTCTCCACGGGCATAACGATGGTGTGATGAGCGTCAATTTCAGTCCTGATGGTCAGTTTTTAGCATCAGCTAGCAAAGATAAAACAGTGAAACTTTGGAACCGTCAAGGCAAGTTGCTCAAAACCTTAGTGGGGCATCAGGGTTGGGTAAATAGCGTAAATTTCAGCCATGATAGTCAGGTTTTAGCCTCTGCCAGTGACGATCAAACTGTTAAACTTTGGCAAAGGGATGGTACTTTGCTTAAAACTTTCTCGCCGAATGACAGCTGGGTGATGGGTGTCAGCTTTAGTCCCACCGACGAGTTACTCGCTTCTGCTAGCTGGGATAACACCGTGAAACTGTGGCGACGGGATGGGACGTTGTTAAAAACCCTATTAAAAGGGTACAGCGATAGCGTTAATGCCGTCAGTTTCAGCCCCAATGGTGAATTGCTCGCCGCCGCCAGTTGGGACAGTACAGTGAAACTCTGGAGCAGTGACGGCAAATTAATTAAAAGTCTCAATGGGCATCGCGCTTCAGTCTTAAGTGTCAGTTTTAGCCCAGATGGCCAAACATTAGCATCAGCTAGTGATGACAAGACGATAATTCTATGGAATTTACACCTTGATGATTTGCTTGTTCGTGGTTGCGACTGGGTGGGCGATTACCTCAAGCACAATCACAATCTTGAGAAGCGCGATCGCCTTCTTTGTGATGGCATAACCCGTAAAAACCCTCTTTAATTAGGAATTACGAATTAGATTGAAGCCTCAATCAGGAACCGCTTTTGGTTTAGCGGTTGATGAGGCGATCAGAGTTGTTAATTCAGAGCTACAAAATAATTTTCGGGATGATCAGCTCAAGGAGCGATCGCTCTGCAAAACTTCATGGTTATTTTCTTCGGGACGCTCTTGTGGCAAATTGGCTAAAAAAGCTTGTAGTCTCATCCGCTCAATATAAGGCCAGCCTCCCTCAGACTCAATATCTTTCAGCAGTGAGTAGAGTTGCTGACGGTTAACAGGCAAACTCTCTTGAAAAACCCCATCCCGGATCTCTCGGTGTAACTGCTCCAATTGCCGCAATAAAGCTAAAAGAGCTACAGTATCGTCTTTACAAGTTGTAACTGTATCACCTACCACAGTTGCGATCGCTTGCAGTTGAGAGGACAACTTCTCTAATTCCAGATTTTTGTGATCGTTCATGCCACCCTTTCCGTATAAATTGAGGTCAACTCAAATTTACCGGAGATTTTTAATTTTCCCTAGTTTGTCGCTCTTGTACCCTCACTTGCCCTAGTCAGGGGTGAATATAACTAGATTTGTATCTTTATCAAAAGCAATTGCGATCGCTCCTAAAAGAGCGTAGTAACCTTTAGCATAGCCTCCACAGCAGCTAGATGTGATCAGAACGAGACTTTCTTCGATTTTGAGTACTTTGATTTTGAGTTAAAAAAAATCGTATGATCTGGCTGATTTACCCATCAAACAATGGGCTGTATGTAGTAGCGTCACATACATGATACAAAAAGACTTGGGCGATGCTGCTTTTGCTATATGCAAAAGCAAAGTGCGAAGCAGACACCCCTCTTCGCGCTCTTCGAGGCAAGCATTTATTGCTCTGTGTGGAGCTTACTCATCCACCCGCCCAACTCTAACAAATGCCACCAACAGTAAAACTGCTGGTTTTTTGCTCCCCAAGTAACACACATCCAAAATGGATGCAGTGTGCTACTTAGTCTGGGGTTTACACCCCAAGCTCAAGAGAGCGACACGTTTAACACGTTTAGCAGAGAAAAGTTTGAGCAGAGGCTGACAACCTAAAGTCCCGGACACTTGCTTCAACTCTCTTAAGCAGAGCAAAGCCGTATCCGACCAAAGGTAGCTTTTTGCAGAGTAGCGGCTTCTCATCAGAGATCAAAGCTTCGATGCAGTTTTACAACTTAGATATTAATTTTTGAGATTGAGGTTGACCATGAGGTATCGCGCTTTAATTGTTGCATTCTTGGCTTTGTGCCTGGGTCTAATAACTGCTTGTAGTGATGCTCCTACTAGTAGTAGTGGTAGAGATGTACTCACTTACGATCAAATTCGTGGCACTGGTTTGGCTAACAAATGCCCCCAACTAGCAGAAACAAGCCGTGGTTCTATTCCCATTGATTCTAGCCAGTCTTATGCCATCAAAGAACTTTGCTTGGAACCAACTAGCTTCTTCATCAAAGAAGAACCTGCTAATAAACGCCAAGAAGCAGAATTTGTTGCTGGTAAATTGTTGACCAGATACACTTCCACCATTGACCAGGTGCAAGGTAACTTAAAAATCAACGCCGATAATAGCCTGACCTTTGCGGAAACCGATGGTCTGGATTTCCAAGCCATCACAGTGCAACTTCCTGGTGGTGAGCGAGTACCTTTCCTGTTCACCATCAAAAACTTGGTTGCTCAAACCCAACCCAGTTTGACCAGCATCAACACCTCCACGGACTTTGAAGGCACCTTCAAAGTTCCTTCCTATCGTGGTGCTGCCTTCCTCGATCCCAAGGGTCGTGGTGTCGTCAGTGGCTACGATAATGCTGTGGCTCTCCCCGCCCAAGCGGATGATGAGGAACTTACCCGCACTAACGTCAAGCGTGCTGAAATTCTCACTGGCAAGATTTCTCTGCAAATCGCTAAAGTGGATAACTCTAGTGGTGAAATTGCTGGTACTTTCGAGAGCGAACAGCCATCTGATACAGATTTAGGTGCTGGCGAACCTAAAGAAGTTAAGATTCGCGGTCTATTTTATGGACGTGTTGAACCGACTCGTAGCTAAATCCTCGAAAGTAACTTAACTGACTGGTACTCAGAACGACAATTCTGTAACTATCAGACTTGATCACAAAACTTAACTTATAGCGGTTCTCCTTTGTATGCAATACAGTTAATCCCCTTTCCTTGCTTTTAAGAGGCTGGGGGTTAGGTCTGTATTGAACTCAACCGAGAAGCGCTATATTTACCATCTTTTTTCAGGAGGGTTGATAGGTTTTCTACAAAGATGGGGAAAAGTTAAAGTAGAGCAAAATTGTGGGCGAAATAACTCTTGCAATTGGGAAAAGTATGATACCTGGGTTTTGTGGGTGAATTGATTCATCCCTTTTCCCTTTTATTAAAAAACTATAGACGAATGGCACTAAGTTAAGATACAGCCCTTGCCGCAACTGTTTCCCAGCCTGGAGTCTGGGGACGAGATGACATATTAACAATTCAAAATTCAAAATTCAAAATTAAAGACATTTCAGACGTTCGCGTAGTGCCATTGACCATAGACTTAAGTACAAAAAAGGGTGATAAGCCCTTTTTTTATTGGCTTGAGTAAATACACGGATTATTTTTTTAAGATTATTAGTAATTTTTAATTATTGGATAAATCTCAGTTGAATAGACACGTAATTTTACTGTAAATCCAACTTTTGCTTATCCAACAAAAACCTAACCACTGTTGTTTTGTTTCTCTAAATTAGCTTCATCATTAATTAATTCAAGTTAAGTACAATCTCGGTTTGATATTTAGTGATTAATTTTATATTTTATTCCTATGTAGTTCTAAAAAAAGCTACAGGTCATACCAAAGATAAATAACAAACTAAATGGTGATTTCGCCCATTTAAATTTTGCTCGATTGTCAAGCACCCTATGTAATTTTGATAGAAAAGCTTTGCTATCTACCATAGTATTTTCTAGGAAAAATAGCGCGATATTGTCTTTGATATCGTGCGATGCCTACGGCGGGCGTGTACGCCATCGCAGCTGAATTTAAAAACGAATAATTGATTCTTTATTTGCTCACTAAACCCGGTGCTATGCCTACCACAGTCACCAATGAACTAAAACACGAAATTTGGCAGTTGTTGCGAGAATATCAGCAATCTCCGTCAGAAAATGTCCGCAATCAACTCGTAAAACTCAATTTTGGACTTGTGAGAAAAGAAGCTCACTACTGGACAAATCAATGTCATGAAACCTACGATGATTTGCTCCAGGTTGGATGTTTGGGTTTAATCAGGGCGATTGAAAGATTTGAACTTTCTAAAGGACACGCCTTCAGTTCCTACGCTCTTCCCTATATTCGGGGTGAAATTCAACACTATCTCCGAGATAAAGGTGTCACCGTGCGAATTCCTCGCAGGTGGTTGGCGCTGCAACAGCAAGCAATAGGAGTTTCACGTTCTTGGCGGGCAAAACATAATCGCCAACCAAGCGACTCAGAATTAGCAGCAGCACTAGAAATTTCTCCAAATGAATGGCAAGAAATTAAATTAGCATGGGTTAATCGCGCTCCCTTAAGTCTTGATGTGCCAATCCAAGATGGAGAAGAAGGCTCTACCTGTTTGGGAGAATTGGTTCCAGATCCTAACTATCGCAGCTTTCAACTGGCACAAGAAGACCAACTTCGCTTACAACAAGCATTGCTTCAGCTAGAAAAACGCACCCGCGATGTGTTGGAATGTGTATTCTTGCAAGATTTGACACAAAAACAAGTTGCAGAACATTTGGGCATCAGTGTAGTAACAGTTTCCCGTAGAGTCAAGAAGGGTCTGGATTTAATGAAAGAGCTTATGGGTGTGGCAGAGGATTGATTGCAAACAAACACCAACCCGCAGTTATGCTGGGTAGGTAGTGCTAAAAATAACCCTTGAAATGTCAAAAATTAGGTTATAAAGGGAACATACTTTGCCTTTGATACAAATTTTAGGCATATTGATTTCCACTTTTCAATTTTCCAATGGCTTTTGAGAAAGGCTCATGGGCAGAACTTCAAAAATTACAATTGCAGCTATTCTAACTTTGGCGATCGCTGGATGTGCTTCTGAAGATACACAACAAGCTATCAATCCTGCGCCAATTCCCCAAATAGCCAAAAAGTCGCTACCAACGGCTCAATCCTTTAAGAATCCAGTGATACCTGCCAAACAGGTTTCACAAGTTAATCCTGCATCTGCTAGCTTGATTCAATCCACTAATGCTACAGAGCGGGTGCGGTTAGTTGAGATATCAAAAAATCGGAGTGACCCCTTTGCACAAGTTTTCGGGCAACTGGTTCCCGGAATGTCTAAAACACCTGGAAGACCAGTTCCCGTGTTGCCTAAGCTACCGACTGCATTGGTAGTAAAACCAAAACTTCCAACACCCAGGATAGCTTTAAATCAACAGAAACCTGTACCAAAAAAAGTCAATCCTACCTTGATTTCGGTCTTGCCTAAGCTTTTGCCTCAAGTTGTCGCCAACCCGACTTTAGTCTCTGTATTGCCACCACCAGCGCAACCTGACTTAGCAAGGGCAGTTATTGTGACTGGTGTAGTTCTAATTAGTAAGGAACCACAGGCAATTATCAAAGTACCCGATGAGCCAGCGAGTCGCTATGTCCAGGCGGGACAGCGATTAGCAAATGGCGTACTGATTAAACGTATTGAAATGAATGGAGGCTCCAACCCGATTGTGATTCTCGAACAATTTGGTATCGAAGTTGCCAAAATGGTAGGGGAAGGGGCTGTCAACTCAACGCCGTCTGCTGTATCTGCTACCGGCAATCCTGTTTCAGCGACAACGCCCCCCCAAAATACCTTTAATGTGGGAGCTTCATAAAGATGGAGACTAAGGAAAAAATTGAATTCGCTGGTTTGCCTTTAGCTGTCTATAGAGAAATAGCAGCGCATTTACGTCAAATCGAAGGGGTGGAAGTAGATTTAATTCCCCAATCATCCCAAGAATTTGATTACAATCAAAGTCAAATTGGTGGTTTGAGCCTTTCGTGGAGGGCAAACTCTGGTTTAGAATGTCGGCAACGAGTTAACCAGATTTTGGCTTACTATCAAAATCGCTATATTAATCCTGTTTGATTTGTGAAAATTGCAACCCCCAGATCCCCGACTTCTCTAAGAAGTCGGGGATCTTGTTGTTCACGAATAATTAAGTAGGGCAATGGTGTCTTAATATTACAGTATATTTCCTACTCCTGACTCGGAATTCACTCCACGGTAATACCGAAGCGATCGCCTTTCCCTCTGTCTCACATCAGAGCGATCGTAGCAAAATCAAGATTCCCAAAAGCAAGGTTATGATAATTAATGCATTAATTGAGCTTGGGTTTAATAATAAATAAGTTGGTACAAATAAACCTCCAGGGTACGGAGACGATTAATCGCCTCTGTGCAGCAGTCAAAAACCATTACTCTTGACTGTTATTTAGGTGGTGTATCCAACGAAAATCAGGCGTTGTACAAATTTCCATAAGGATAATTGAAGTGACTAGGACTAATTCAGATTTTCTTTCCTCCAGTGATCCAGCGATCGCAGAGTTAATCAACGACGAACTACAGCGTCAGCGAAACCACTTGGAGTTGATTGCTAGTGAAAACTTTACTTCTGCTGCTGTACTAGCGGCTCAAGGTTCAGTACTGACAAATAAATATGCCGAGGGTTTACCTGGTAAACGCTACTATGGCGGTTGTGAGTTTGTAGACAAAATCGAGCAAATAGCGATCAATCGTGCTAAACAGATATTTGGTGCTGCTCATGCCAATGTGCAACCCCATTCTGGCGCACAAGCCAATTTTGCAGTGTTCTTATCCCTGCTGCAACCAGGGGACAAAATTATGGGCATGGATTTGTCTCATGGGGGACATCTCACCCACGGTTCCCCTGTAAATGTTTCAGGTAAGTGGTTCCAAGTTAGTCATTACGGGGTTAGTCAACAAACAGAACAACTTGACTATGACCAAATTCGGGAGCTGGCGCTGAGGGAGCGTCCTAAGCTGCTGATTTGTGGTTATTCGGCATATCCCCGTATAATTGACTTTGAAAAGTTCCGTAGTATTGCTGATGAAATCGGTGCCTATTTACTTGCCGATATTGCTCACATTGCTGGTTTAGTTGCTAGTGGTCTTCATCCCGATCCCATTCCTCATTGTCATGTGGTGACAACAACTACCCATAAGACTCTACGCGGACCTAGAGGTGGTTTAATTTTGACCAGTGACGCAGAACTAGGTAAAAAGCTAGATAAATCTGTTTTTCCTGGTAGCCAAGGCGGGCCATTGGAACACGTCATTGCTGGTAAGGCAGTCGCTTTTGGAGAAGCCCTCAAGCCTGAGTTTAAAACCTATTCTGCCCAAGTGATTGAAAATGCTCGTGCTTTGGCCGAACAACTGCAAAACCGGGGTTTAAAGTTGGTGTCTAATGGCACTGACAACCATTTACTATTAGTAGATTTACGCTCCGTAGGTCTAACTGGTAAGCAGGCGGATCAACTAGTTAGTACCGTGAATATTACTGCTAACAAGAATACTATTCCCTTTGATCCGCAATCGCCATTTGTTACCAGTGGATTGAGGTTAGGTTCGCCCGCAATGACCACGCGAGGCTTAGGAGTAGCAGAATTTACCGAGATTGCAAATATTATTAGCGATCGCCTGCTTTCTCCAGATTCCGACGTAGTAACCCAAGATTGTCGGCAACGGGTAGCGGCATTGTGCGATCGCTTCCCCCTATATCCTCACCTGGAAATTCCTGTAGCAGCACTAGCCTGACATTATAGATAGTTAGGAGTTAAGAGTTAAGAGTGATGAGTTTTAAGTTTTGAACTCCAAACTTCTAACTCCTAACTCCTAACTCCTAACTCCTAACTCCTAACTCCTAACTCCTAACTCCTAACTCCTAACTCCTAACTTCTTACTATTCCTTCCAATGAGTGCAGAAATTATTTGTGTTGGTACAGAACTGCTGCTAGGAGATATCCTCAACGGCAATGCTCAATATTTGGCGCAACAATTAGCGCAGCTAGGTATCCCCCATTACTATCAAACAGTGGTTGGGGATAATCCAGAACGGTTGAAGCAAGTTATAGAAATTGCTATTTCCAGAGCGCAAATTCTTATTTTCACTGGTGGACTTGGCCCGACACCAGATGATCTTACCTGCGAAGCGATCGCCGATTTTTTTAAAGTCCCCTTGGTAGAACGCTCTGATATCATCGAAGACATAACCCAGAAATTCGCCCAACGTGGTCGGGTTATGTCCCCAAGTAACCGCAAGCAAGCTTTAATTCCCCAAGGTGCAGAAATTCTCCCCAACCCCACTGGAACAGCACCCGGTATTATTTGGCAACCTCGTCCTGAAATCACGATTTTTACCTTTCCCGGTGTTCCCAGTGAAATGCATCCGATGTGGGAAGAAACAGCCGTGCCATTTCTTAAAAGTCAAGGTTGGGGTAAAGAAATTATTCACAGTCGGAGTTTAAAATTTTGGGGTATTGGTGAATCTGCTTTGGCGGAAAAAGTTGCTTCCTATTTGAAGTTGCCAAATCCCACAGTCGCCCCTTATGCAGGTAAGGGGGAAGTAAGATTGCGAGTCTCTGCTAAAGCCACTTCAGAAGCAGTAGCAGAAGCCTTAATTGCGCCCATTGAAAAACAACTTAAAGAAATTGCCGGACTGGATTTCTACGGTGTTAATAATGATACTCTTGCTTCCGTAGTTGGTCAGTTATTGCGGACATCAAAAGAAACGCTTTCGGTGGCAGAATCTTGCACTGGTGGCGGTTTGGGGCAAATGTTAACTGAGATATCTGGAAGTTCTGATTACTTTTGGGGTGGCGTAATTTCTTATGACAATTCGGTGAAGGTTGGGCTGCTGGGGGTTAACCAGGAAGATTTAGATAAATTTGGGGCAGTAAGTGCTACTGTTGCAGAGCAAATGGCAATTGGAGTCAAAACCCGCCTTGCAACAACTTGGGGATTGAGTATTACTGGAATTGCTGGCCCAACTGGAGGGACAGATACTAAGCCAGTGGGTTTAGTTTACGTTGGTTTAGCTGGGCCAAAGGATGAAGTGACAAGTTTTGAGTATCAGTTTGGTACAGTGCGAGGACGCGCTCTAATTCGTCATGTCAGCGCGAATGCAGCGTTGGATAATCTGCGGCGGAAGTTGTTGACGAGGTAGAAGGTATGTTATTTTTGTCATACACGTGTATGACAAACGAACCTAACCATGCGAATTAATGCGCGATTAGATGACGAGTATGCTGACAAACTAGCCTTTATTCAACAGCAGACTAATCAGGCAGTAACAGATGTGATTAAGTCTGCTATTGATGCGTGGACCGACTCTCAAGAACCAAATTTACAGGGGGCTGTTTCTACAGGGGATATTTGGCAATTTGCTCTATTGAATCGAGAAAGTAAACAAATAACTCAAGACCTGAATTTATATCGTGTTCCTGCTGACATAGACGACTTGCTTCGGATTTTGGTGGCGATACTGAGCTAAGTATGAAACACTATTATATTAATATTTTCTATAGTGAATAAGATAAGGGCTATATTGCTGATATTCCTGATCTGAAATACTGTTCAGCATTTGGTTTAACTGAAGAGGAAGCGCTTCGTGAAGTCTTGCAAGCAAAAGCAGCATGGTTAGATGCTGCCAAAATTGAGGGAAAACTAATTCCTGAACCGAGATATCATCCGGCAATTTAGCAGATCGCCTCATGATTAGCAGAGAGGCAATGTCTGACAACAAGCCGCTCCCCGTCTACGCACTTGGTGAAAAGTTTTATCAGTATATTTCAGCGATCGCTATCACCAACATCCTATGCAACATTATAAATCCGCATCTGATCACTCGGAGTAACGAATTCTCTGTGGATAAACCCTGAAAGAATCAAAGAAATTAACAGTTTCTGTAGTTAATTCATTATCTGCTACGGCTCCCAGAACGTACATACGTCCTTTAACCAAAAACGCTTGATATTGTCCCAATGTGCCGTCATCATTTTGCACCACCAACTCTATACCAGGAGCTTCATCAATGACAAGATTGGTACTTTTAACTACTTTACCTTTTTTAACAATCTTTTCTCGCATTGAGCTTTGCAGCAATTGCCGAATTTCTTGAGTAGATAAATAGAAAATATCTCGAGGTAAATCTTTCTGGATAATAATGTATGTCGTCTGACTAGTAGCACTCCATGATGTCAATTGGCTAGAGTCGTTACTTTCTACTTTTCCTGGCATCATAATTTCAAAATCATGTTGCGCCCCCCAATAAGTATCATCAAGTACAATTAGAATAGATTGTTTAGTTTTTAATAGTAAATTCTTCTCAGATACTCGGTTACTAACTAATGCTACTGCTGGCTTCTGCATCTCCGAAATCACAGCAAATAATAAGGTAACAGGAAATGGCAGTAAAGCGGAAATCAATACATAAGTAGCTAATGGGATTTTAAATTTTTTTTGTACGTTGTCTAGCATTGGATCACCTTTTAAACTCAACAATTCCATCTAACTCATGCTTCTATTCGAGTTCAGATATGAGAAGGAATTAACTTAATTAAGTTCTATTGATTTAGAATTATCTTTAAAATCACAACACTAATTTCTAAACTCCCTCTGTCCAAAAGAAAACAGTTTGGTAAATATCAAATTTATGGATTATTTGTTGAAAAATTCAGAAAATATTGAGGGTATAATTCGCAGTGAGGCATTACCTCATCACCTTCTAACTTGCTTAGTCCCATACTCTGTAATTTAAATCTTGGTACTATCTTTAATAGTACAGTAAGTAGGTAGGCACAATTAAAGCGAACTACGTCAACTTATGTAAAGCACCAAAAACGGTTTGAATATAAGCTTTTAAAAGATTTACATTTCTTAATTTAGTTGGCTTTTTTAACGCCCACCTACTTAACGCTGTATGCATTAACCCAGAAGTCGCTACCGCATTGTCACACAAGCGCACAGATGACAGGTAGATTGTGGTGAGACAAAACCAAGGTATTACGTCTGCCTCCACTGGCTCGAGACTGTTGTTAATTGAACCGCAATCGCACCCACTGCCCAAAATCTAGTGGGGCTGCATTAGCTTCCTTTGTTAATATCTAATGCTAACAGAAGTAAGCTAGTAATATTTAATACACTACCATATCAACCATCAGCCATCCAACTCCTATCCATCAGCACAATTAATCACGGGATCGCTTGCTGTATTCTTCACAGTTTGTTACAAAAGTACAAAGAACTTCTAGAGACCCAAAACCACATGTTCGGCGGACTTACTGGTTTACAAGATCCTAAAGGCACAGATTGGGGAGAGCGGATGCTCAACACGGTCGCCAGCCAAACGATTCGCCACCTGTTTACCCAAAGCGAGTCAGTAGAAGTCTTTGTGCGCTGCTACCCCTCCAGCAAACTGTTGCAAGGCAGCATTGATAGCTTCAAAATGAGCGGTCGTGGCTTGGTGATTCGGAAAGATTTCGCAGTAGAGGAGATGTCTTTTGAAACCGATGCGGTTGCTATTGACTTCGGCTCGGTTTTAAGTGGCAAACTTAGCCTTAAACAACCTACTCAAGCGATCGCTCAAGTCATATTATCAGAAGCAGGCATCAACCAAGCCTTTAACGCGGAACTGGTGAAAAAGCGCCTACTTAACCTCACCGTACCATCACTGACGGCATTATCTGGCGGTGAACCAGTCTCCTTTACGGAAGTTGAGGTACAGCTATTACCTGAAAATCGTTTACAGCTTGTAGCAAAAGCAGATTTAAACAATGGCGAACTAGTTCCCCTGAGTATGATCCTAAGCATAGGCATAGAAAGGCGGCGGCGAGTTTCTTTCAAAGATCCAAAAATTCAACTTGACCAAGTGCCAGAAGCGCAAAGGGAAATTTCGCAAACTTTGAGCGTAGCGTTGGTAGAAATTTTGGATAATATGGTCGATTTGGATCGTTTTGACCTTGATGGAGTGAAAATGAGACTCAATAGATTAGAAACTGAAGGACAAAAACTTATTTTCAGTGGATATGCTGAAGTTGAACGTATTCCACATAGCGCTTGATATGATATTTTCACGCAAAAATGCCAAGGAAAGGAAAGCTTTAAACAAATTAAATACCGCCTAGAAGATTCTAGGCGGTAGTTTAAATCTTGAGGTTTTGAAGGGAGTTAGGAGTTATTTATTATGGGTCAATACGCTTGGGTTAAGGCTAAAACTCTTTGTGAAAGTTAATTTTTTTTAACGTAGACGCTTCTCTACGAGACGCTACGCGAACGGCTTCCCGCAGGGTACCGCAGAGGCGCAAAAAAGCCAGTGCGTTGCGGTGAGGCAGTCCGGTCTTGGGGGTTTCCCCCATAAGGAACTGCCGTTAGCGAGCCTGCGAGCGTCACCCGAAGGGGGGTGGAGGAGTTTGTAGCAACTGGCGAGACACAGAGAGAAGGAAGAAATGCTTAACTGAACTGTATTGGATTGTAGGTTGTATTAAACCTCCTCCATTTTGAACTCTGGAGTAGTACGGGCAGCGTTCGACTGAGCGCTCACGCCGAAGTCTTGCCCGCTACTACCACCAGGGAGCAAGATGCTCCCACTACTTTTAAAAACTATGGTTCTCAAAATAGTGTGGTTTAATTTTTATTTATCATTCCTAACTCCTAACTCTCTACCGTCCCACGCCTACATATTGGAATCCAGCGCGGATCAGTGCTTCGGGGTCGAGGAAGTTACGACCATCGATGATAACTGGGTGGGCCATTAATTTTGCCATCTTTACATAGTCGAGAGTGCTGAACTGCTGCCATTCGGTGACAAGTACCAAAGCATCGCAGCCATCAGCTAGTCTTTCGGCATCGGTTTCCACTAACACCCCAGAAAGACCATGACGCATACCTGTTTGGGAAATAATGGGGTCGTAAGCTTTGACTTTAGCTCCTAGTCTATTTAGTTGCTCAATTAGGATGAGGGCTGGAGCGTCGCGCAAGTCGTCGGTATCTGGTTTGAATGTCAGTCCGAGTAGTCCAACTGTTTTGCCTTTGAGGATTTTCAGAACTTGTTGAAGTTTCTCTAAAGCAATCAACCGTTGGCGTTCATTGACACTGACAGCAGCTTTCATTAGCTGGGCTTCATAGCCATAGTCATCAGCAGTGTGAATCAGGGCGGAGACATCTTTAGGGAAGCAAGAACCACCCCAACCAATACCAGCTTGTAAAAACTTGTTGCCAATGCGGGAGTCTAGACCGATACCTTTGGCTACTTGGGTGACATCAGCACCGACGCGATCGCAAATATTAGCGACTTCGTTAATAAAACTAATCTTAGTGGCTAAAAAGGCATTAGCGGCGTATTTGATCATCTCCGCCGAGCTGAGGTCTGTTGCCAAAATTGGCACAGGCGGTAAAGATTGATCCTCAGCGAACTTACGTTCGACTATTGGGGCATACAGTTGCTTCATCAAGGCTACTGCCCTTTGACTATTGCCCCCTAGTACGATGCGATCGGGGTTGAAGGTGTCGTGAACTGCCGAACCTTCGCGTAAAAACTCTGGATTGCTGACTACATCAAACTCGGCTGCAAACTCAGGTAATTTCTCATCACTCGACACTCCACCTGCGGGTATCAGTGTTTTCTGCCGTTCAGCAATACCATCTAGAACAAGCATCCGCACCCAGTCACCTGAGCCAATGGGTACTGTAGATTTATTGACTATAACTTTATAGCCACCGTTGAGATTTTCCCCGATGCCACGGGCTACAGCTTCGACGTAACGAGTATCACTTTCACCAGTGGGTAAAGGTGGTGTTCCCACAGCAATAAACAGAATTTCCCCGTGGGTGACTCCGGCAGCGAGATCGCTAGTAAAATGAATTTTCTCTGTTTGAATGGCAGACTGCATAATTTCTGAGAGTCCCGGCTCAAAAATTGGGGACTGCCCAGACTTCATCAACTTAACTTTTTCTTCGTTGTTGTCTACGCAAATTACCTCATGCCCAATATGAGCCAAGCAAGCACCTGTAACTAAACCAACATAACCAGTACCAATCACACAAACACGCATTTTTTAGCTCCTCACTTTTTTGGGTTAGTCTTCAAAAAGAAGTTGTCAACTTGACACTTACACACTGGCAGTAAACTCAGCCACTAAGCAGATTAGTTATGGAGGGTGAGCCTGGATGAAAATTCAAAGCGACACTAAAGGCTGCTTAGATGGTTGAATTATTGACATCGCCTTGAATGCGATCGCGAAAATCTTCTATTGTCAGTTTTAACCCCTCTTGGAGAGCAATGGTGGGTTCCCAATTTAACCAAGTTTTTGCCTTTGTGATATCGGGCTGGCGACGCCGGGGATCGTCCAAAGGTAGTTCCTCGAACTTAATCTGCGCGTCTGGGTTGATCATGTTTTGCACAGTTTGGGCCAATTGTAAAATCGTGTATTCACCAGGATTGCCCAGGTTGACTGGGCCAATGTAGTCGCTATTCATTAGGCGGATGAATCCTTCTACCAAATCGGAAACGTAGCAGAAACTACGAGTTTGCGAACCATCACCATAGACAGTTAAAGGATTACCCCGTAAGGCTTGAACTATAAAGTTGCTCACCACCCGACCATCGTTTTCTAACATTCTCGGCCCGTAGGTGTTGAATATCCGCACAACTCGAATATCAACTTTATTTTGCCTATAGTAATCAAATGCTAGAGTCTCAGCAATTCTTTTACCTTCGTCGTAGCATGAACGTATGCCAATGGGATTGACGCTACCCCTATACTCTTCAGTTTGGGGATGAACTTCTGGATCTCCGTATACTTCACTAGTTGAAGCCAAGAAAAACCTAGCTTTCACACGTTTAGCCAGCCCCAACATGTTCAGTGTTCCCATCACGTTAGTTTTAACGGTTTTAACTGGGTTGTACTGGTAATGTACTGGTGAAGCTGGACAAGCTAAATGATAAATTTGATCTACTTCTAACCGAATTGGTTCGGTAATATCGTGGCGGATCAGTTCAAAGTACGGATTACCTAGCCATTTAAGGATATTACGTTTGTGACCAGTGTAAAAATTATCCAAGCATATTAATTCATGCCCAGCAGCCATTAGTCGGTCGATGAGATGGGAACCAATAAACCCAGCACCGCCGGTCACCAAAATTCTCATAGTTTCCCAGTTACTTACAAATATTTTCAGTAGCTATTGCACTTACTTTTAGATTACCCAGCTTGGGGACAAAAATACAAAATAAAAAAAGAACAAGGCTCAAGCAAAATTTTTGTTGAACTTAGCTATTTTTTACGGATGTAGTTTTATGATGTTTTTACCTGCTTCCTTAAGAATTTAATTAGTAAAATAACAAATATTGTTTGAAAATTGTTGGTTTTTTACCTAAGCTTTATCAAATCTTCAACAAGAGAGGGATGAACATCTGTGCATCTGTACAGTCGATTCATTTGTTGCCAAGATTTGGGGAAATTCTCGGACACCCAACCTCCACTTAAGTAGATTGAACTATGGCTCGTATTATACAGTAGATGTAATGGTAGTAACCACATTAGAGGTAATTAGATTAGTTTGAGTGCGTTGGGGTTCTCCAAGCATGACTATAGAGCAGGTGAGTTGTCTGGCTAACTGGGTTGTGACATCGCTAATGGCTAACCCTCCAGGACTGGTACGATTACGTATAAAAGGTAAAACTACTAAATCATATAATCGTGCTGCCTGCAAAATTGCTTGGGCAACATTTTCGTGAGCAATAATTTGAATTTCTGGGGGATCGGTCAAAGCTAATTTAGATACTAGTAGGGAGAGATGCGATCGCCTCCAAGCAATTTTACTTGAACTAGTGCGGCGATCGCACACATTCAGCACAGTAATATGGCTCTGATTTTCCTCTGCCAACATCTGGGCAAATTGTATAGGCTGTAATGTCGGTGCGGTTAAATTTTCTACTGGAACTAAGATGCGCTGAATTTTTTTCGGTGATTCTACTAAACGTGTCACCGCTACTGGACAATGGGATGCCCAAAGCACACCATCAATTACATTGCCAAATAAACGCGCTCGTAACCCAGTGCGTTTACCCCAACCCATAACAATTAAATTAGCGTTTTGTTCACGAGCAGCTCTACTAATTCCTTGAGCAAAGGCATCATCGATTCGCAGCATTGGTTCTGCGGCCACGCCCAATATTCGACTGTGTGCTGTGGCTTTGGTTAATAAACGCTCACTCCGTTGTAGAGAGGCTTCTAACTGCGGTGCATCCATGTGAGCGGTAGCAGGAGCAATCGCCAGTGGGATAATTTTACCCTGAGACTGACGCGCTAATAACGCCGCCATTTCAATCAAATACTGTTCAGTCTGAGGGTTATACACAGGTACGACTATAGTGAAAGCACTGTCTGTCTCTGGTGCGTTCTGGTCAGGTAGGGGTGGTGTTGGATCTTCGGCTGTTGAGGAATTTAAACCAACAGCTATTCGACTGGTCATCAACGGTCCTAATGTTGATGTGACAAGCATTAAGACAATGACACCGTGTAATACTTCTAGTGGCAGCAACCCCGCCCGATATCCCACTAACGTTGCTGCTAAGGTTGTACCAACCTGGGGAAGTGACAGCGACCACATCGTGAGCATTTCTTGCCATTTGTAGCGGTAAACCAGTTTTGTCAACAAAGCCGCGATTAATTTACTGACAATCAAACCGGCTATCATCAACAGCGTTAACTTCAGCGTGTCCAGATTGTTCACAAAGGCGGGTAGATTGATCAGCAAGCCCAGGTCAACAAAGAAAATGGGAATGAATAGCACACTGCCAATAAATACCACCTTTTCTTTAACTGGACCTTCACCGACAGCTTCATTCACTGCCAAACCCGCTAAAAAAGCCCCAACAATTTTTTCTATGCCCATCAATTGAGCGCCCACAGCTGCGAGAAACACCGAAAGCAACACAAACAAAAACTTGTTTCCTTCGTCGTCTCCAGACCGCTTGAAAAATTCTTTGCCCGCCCAATCAAAGCCTGTGACAACGGCTACAGAATAAATAATTAACCAACCCGACAAGGTGAGTAGTTTAGCAATGCTGAATGTCCCAGCTTGAGCGATCGCTACACAAACGGCTAATATCAGTACTGCGCCAATATCTGTAAAAATTGTAGCTCCAATGGTAACAGTAACAGCTTCGTTATTTACCACTCCCAAACGGCTGATTATGGGATATGCCAAAAGGGTATAGGAAGTAAATAAAGAGCCAATTAAGATTGAAGTATTCCAGCCATAGCCGAAAATCAGCCCTAATGAGGTTCCCATCACCAGGGGTATACTGAAAGTCAAGCTAGCGAATCCAAAGGCACGGCTTTTACTTTGGCGGAACTTTTCTAGATCAACCTCTAGCCCAGCGACAAACAGCAAGTAAATTAAGCCAATGTCTGATAGGAGGTTAATCATTGGCGAGTCAGGTTGAAATAGATTCCAGCCTGAGGGACCAAGTACTAGCCCTGAGAAAACCAAACCCACTAATCCTGGTAATCTTAGCCGATCGAACAAGATGGGTATAACTAAGATAACCACCAGTAAAATAGCAAAGGGAACAATGGGTTCCTTGCCAAGAACTTGGGAAGTTGGTTCCAGAACCAGAACTTGTGATAAGAGTTCCATGATGTAGGAATTGAAGGGGCTATGGTAAAATAGCGATTACCTTGGGAGCGATCGCCTGATGGATAAATTGAGAAGCCACCTGAAGAAAAATCAGAAATCTTAATTTACACTAACTAAGTAATTGTCTCAGAACTAAGTACCTACGGGTGGATTTGACTCAAAATGAACCGCAAGCGATCGTAGTCATCTTTGAGTAGCACACTCAAGTTACGTCCAGCTTTAATTAGCCATTCTCGGTCAGCTTTGCGTAACTGGTATACATCTCGAATGGCTGCTGCGGTCAACGACTCGATTGGCGCACCATTGATACAAAGCAGTGTCCGTAAAAAATCTAGTTCTTCAGTAAATTTAATGATAGCTTCTGGTTCACATCGATAAACAGCTTGATGAATTTGCGGGGGACGGGGTGGAAGATACTGATATACTCTTTGGTTATAACTTTGATTTTGCGAAGATAGTTCAAATCCCACAATGGCAGCCCGAAATTCTGTGCGGAGCATGGCGAATATTTGGGGTTGTTCCTCCCGTAAGTCTTGCAACGATAACCCCAAGGCTCTAGCTCGGTGTACGGAATCTATGGGCATAGTTGTGGCATAATACACTACAGCATAGATTTGGTTGCCAGATTCTTCATCTACAGAACAAACCCAACTACCAAAGGGTGGCATAGAGGGAAAGCTCAAATCTTCAGGTTCTAAACACTGAGCTAAAAATTCAGTACTAGTAGTTTCGATCACCTCCGCAATGTGGTTCGGATGGCGATCGCTAGTGGCAAACTGTGGTAGTGGGAGGCGCATAACAGTGCTGAGTTAGGAGTTAAGAGTTATGAGTGATGAGTTGAAGAATCATAACTCCTAACTCCTAACTTCTCACTCCTAACTAATTTTATTTGGCTTTTTTACGTCCGGCGGTGGTCTCTACAAGTTCCAATTCGCTCAGGCGGAAGGTAACTAATTTATCCCAGTTACCACCTTCAAATAATACGGCTACTTTGCCATCACTCAGCCGTTGCACGAGTCCTTCATAACGATAATAGGTATCTGCGGGATTCTTGACGCGAACAGTTGCTCCAGGCAGGATCATGTTTTTAGCCTCGCTTGTTTCCTTTTAATCGTATCGCGGAAGTCCCCACCCTCAACCGTTCGCGCCGCATATCGTAGTTCTTGGTTCTTACAAATGACCAATGACAAATGACCAATCAATAATACTTCTGCCTTTGTCGAAAATTTGCTACTGATTCTACTATTCCCAAGGAAATGAAGTTGGTTAACATTGCAGAACGCCCATAACTCATCCAAGGCAGGGGAATTCCTGCCACAGGCGCTAAACCTACAGTCATACCCACGTTCACAATCACCTGAAACACGATCATCGACAAAACCCCAATAGCCAACAATGAACCAAAGTTATCTTTAGCAGTTTGGGCAATATGTAGTAGACGCCAGGAAATTAAGCAGAAAACAAATAGTACTAGCAAACAACCAATAAAACCGAATTCTTCACCCACTGCGGAGAAAATAAAGTCTGTATGCTGTTCCGGCACGAAATTCAGTTGCGTCATTGGCCCCTTGAAGAGACCCCAGCCCGAAATTTCACCAGCACCAATCGCAATGCGAGATTGAATTAGGTGATACCCAGCACCGAGGGGATCATGATCGGGGTCCATGAATACAGTTAGTCGATCTTTTTGATAGGGTTTTAAAATATGTTTCCAGGCAAAGATTCCTAATTCGCCACCCAGTATATTGAGACTCCATGCACTGATAGCGCCGAAACCAAATCGACGCCAGGGAAGGGTTTGCCAACCGACAATAGCCATCGCAACTGACCAAATTAGCCCTAATAGGCCAAAAGATAGTTCTTTAAATAAAACTACTGGCGCTGCTAATGGCCAAGATATACTAAATAAAATGGCAGCAACCACCGGAGAAATCATCAAAATTAACCAGCCTGGGTTAGCATTTGCCCAATAAAGCATTCCTAAAACGATCGCACCAAATACCAATGATGTTGCTAAATCTGGCTGTAAAAATACCAATCCCCAAGGGATAGCGGTTATTGCCAGAACGCGGAAAACACCTTCGAGGCTAGAAGCAGTGCGCCTGTGTAACAAAGCCGCTAAGGTGATGATCATCCCTATTTTGGCAAATTCTGAGGGTTGCACGTTAAAGCCAGCAACACTAATCCATCGTTGTGCCCCTTTAGCGCTAGTACCAGCAATCATCACGGCGATTAAACTGAAGTTCGTCAGTGAATATGTTACCCAGTGCCACTGCATCAATAGTTCGTAAGGGATGCGAGATAACAACAGCGCTATAAATACGCCGATACCTGCTACCATCCAGTGCCACCACCAGTCAGTTACAGGCTGCTTTAATTCCGTACTGAGAATCATGATGCCGCCAAAGATACTGACAGCAATTGGCAAACAAAATAGTAGCCAATCTACAGACTGCCAGGGCTTAACCCAAGACTTCCAGCGAACTTTGGGGAGCGATCGTTTTAACAACATTGTTCCAGTTTAGACTTTTTTAATTGTTGGGGATTGGGGATTGGGGATTGGGAATTGAGTACTTGTACTGAGCTTTGCCATTGGCGTAGTCTCTCTGAGAGAAGTATTGACAAATGCCCAATACTTCTCCATGTCCCATGCCCCATGCCCCATGCCCAATGCCCAATCTCTAGTATTCCCAAGGTATAGCCCAGGAAGTAGATAGAAATTAAAATTAATTATGTCAAAGCAGCAACTGATACTTTACCAGCAATGGTAAGAGCGATCGCTGTTAATGCTTTTGCCGAAGCTGAATCTGGCTCACCAACGACTATTGGCACACCACTGTCACCGCCAACTCGTGTGGAAATCTCTAGCGGTACACACCCCAATAGTGGCACTCCCAATTCTGCGGCTGTTTTAGAGCCACCACCGGAACCAAAGATGTCATAATGCTTATCCGGTTGATCGGGCGGGATAAAATAGCTCATATTCTCCACGATCCCCAATACTGGGACATTCATCTGTTGGAACATCCGCAATCCCTTGCGAGAATCTAACAGGGCTACAGTTTGCGGCGTAGTGACGATTACTGCCCCAGCCATCGGCACTGCCTGAGTTAAAGTTAACTGGGCATCTCCGGTTCCCGGTGGCATATCTACAATCAAATAATCCAGTTCTCCCCATTCAACTTGATAGAGAAACTGGCGAATTACACCATTGAGCATAGGCCCCCGCCAAATTACTGGTTGATCTCGGTCAATCAAAAAGCCCATTGAAACTAATTTGACACCGTGATTAAAAGCAGGTTCCAGGATATCACCTGTTTCAGTGGAACGCACAGTAATTTGGGCATCAGCCAGACCCAGCATAGTGGGGTCATTGGGGCCGTAAATATCAGCATCAAGCAAGCCGACTTTTGCCCCAGTTTGGGCTAGAGCCACTGCTACATTCACCGCCACCGTACTTTTACCAACGCCACCTTTGCCACTGGAAACAGCAATAATATTTTTGACCCCAGAAATGCCAGTGCGGTCGGGTAAACTTTTTTGTTGCGGTGTTTCTGCCGTCACTTCTATGCTGACATCTGTAACGCCTGGGAGTTTTTTGACAGCTTTCTGACAGTCTTCGACAATAAATTCGCGTAAAGGACAGGCAGGGGTGGTTAAGACTAAAGTAAAACTAACCTTGCCACCGTCAATTGTGACGTTGCGTATCATATTTAGTTCTACTAGACTTTTGCGGAGTTCTGGGTCTTCCACTGGTCGCAAAACTTCTAAGACAGAGCGAGAATCGAGGACATCGTACATAAAAATTCAAAATTCAAAATGAATAAATACACTTGTGGCGAACATCTTAGCTATTAACTGGATGCTTTCGTGAAGTACCCCTTTTTGCTTCGCTGAAAAAGGGGCTTCCAATTTCAACTACACACAATGACGGTCTTATTCGTCTCTTGGGTTTCCCGTCTCATCCGCCGTTGCCACGTTAGGAACTTCCTTTAGAAGTCGAGAACTAAATCTCGTGATGGTCTTGCACAGCGTCCACAGGCAGCCGCCCGTCTACCACAGGCAGTTTGATTTTTGTTTCGTACAACACCGCTTGGATTCACGACAATAGTCAACCAGTTAACAGTGTTCTTTCCCCAATCTCTGATGTTACTGCGGCAAGTCTGACTACTTTGAAGTTAGCCTTTATGTTCCATACAGTTGGGCGGGTCAACGACCATTTATACATTAGTATAAATAGACTCCGCGACATGTTAAGTAAGGTCAGTTTAGTATTTTCACTGTCATTGCCGTAATAAAACTTAGTAAATTGCATTATTACCTAATAGAATCTTAACTTTCTTTGGGCATTGGGCATTGGGCATTAGGTATTGGG
Source organism: Nostoc sp. (assembly GCF_036917135.1). GTDB lineage: Bacteria > Cyanobacteriota > Cyanobacteriia > Cyanobacteriales > Nostocaceae > Nostoc. The sequence goes on from NZ_JBALEA010000057.1 coordinate 218,405, forward strand.
TATTGGGCACAAATTCTCCCTTATCCCCCTCATCCCCAGTCCCTAAAAATCAAAACAACTGCCATTAAGGGATTTTTTCTTACCAGATACCGTTGGTAATGCAGTCTTTTCTACTGCCTCAACTAAAGACCGTGCAACGCGGTCTGCATAAGGACGGGATAAAGACCAAATCAGGGGCGATAACCAACCCCGTAGGGTTACAGAATAAGACAAACAAGTACCACAAACCGTTGACTCTACTTGGTAAGTCACCCGTTCCTCTATTCCCGGAATCGCCATCACTCGGATACTCAGCATCTCTTTAGGATTGACGCGTTCCACAAAAATTCTGATGGGAATTGGCGAAAAGCGTGTTACAGCTTGAAAAATTAATCCTGGTTTGGGTACTAATCCGTAGGGTACATTAGTACTCTTAAGTTGTGGATGCCAGGAAACATCAGTTAAGTCAACCACTTTTTGCCACAATTCATCTACAGAAGCAGAACTAATCTCTCGATAGGTCCATACTAGGGAAGCGCAAAAACGACGACGTTTGCGGTGGATGAATTTGGATAACCAACCTTGCATTTTCCTAATCCTCCTCCCTAAACACTTTCTGCTAACTCTGGTATTGTGTGCAACTACGCTCAACCCCTAAATTAAAACTTTCTCAAAAATGCCCTAAAAATAGCAAGCCTCGATTCGCTACAAACCTTAACATCCGACATCAGCAACAATATGGCAAAAAAGTTCTGAGTAGGCCAGTCAAATCCTTGATACCTCAAGCTTAAGACTAAAATTTAGTCTTTATACCAGAATATTCCAATTAAGAATTTCAAAAAAAACTAATTCAATATAGAAGCCTATACGCATTTGAGGGAAAATAACTCTAGTGATGCCCATCAATCGTATAAATGCTTAACCGGTAAGAAAAAAGCGGGTTGGGCAAATAGAGCTAGATTGTTGGCGCGTGTTTCCCCCAAATTTTAAAATGAAAAATTTGTGGCTTTGTGGAATTTGTAATTTAGGTTCGGGAATCTATGTTGACCAACTCGCAAACACCAACTGTAGAAGCAGTATCATCCAAGTCTTTGCCAGCACCTGACTCTCAGATTAGAGTCAGTCAGTTTATGAAACAGCTGCAAGACGAAATTACTGAATCATTAGCAAAACTAGATGGTGTAGCTAAGTTTAATGAAGATAGTTGGGAACGCCCAGAAGGGGGTGGAGGGCGATCGCGCGTGCTGCGAGATGGTGCAATATTTGAACAAGCAGGTGTAAACTTTTCTGAAGTTTGGGGTGACCATTTGCCACCCTCAATTTTAGCCCAACGCCCGGAAGCCGCAGGGCATGGGTTTTATGCCACGGGCACTTCAATGGTATTACATCCTCATAATCCTTATGTACCCACAGTTCATCTAAATTATCGCTACTTTGAAGCTGGGCCAGTGTGGTGGTTTGGTGGCGGTCTTGACTTGACACCTTATTACCCCTTTGCTGAAGATGCGACACATTTACACAAAACATTAAAACAGGCTTGCGACAAACATCACCCTGAATATTACCCAGTGTTTAAGCAGTGGTGTGATGAATATTTCTACCTGAAGCATCGTGACGAGACACGGGGTGTAGGTGGTCTGTTTTTTGATTACCAAGATGGACAGGGTGGTTTATATCGCGGCCCAAATCCCAATGGGGAAGCGGCTATTTATAGCAATCAGGTGGGAACACCAGCAACCCGCAATTGGGAAGATTTGTTTGGCTTTGTGCAAGATTGTGGTAGAGCATTTTTACCAGCCTACGTACCAATTGTAGAACGGCGACATGGGATAGAGTATGGCGATCGCCAACGTAATTTTCAACTCTACCGCCGGGGACGGTATGTAGAATTTAACTTGGTTTATGACCGAGGCACTATTTTTGGTCTGCAAACTAACGGACGTACCGAATCAATTCTCATGTCCCTACCTCCCTTAGTGCGCTGGGAATACGGCTATCAACCGGAACCAAATTCCCCCGAAGCCGAGTTGTATGAAACCTTCCTTAAGCCTCAAGATTGGATCAACTGGACACCGCCTCAATAGGGAATGGGGATTGGGTACTGGGGATTGGGTACTGGGTATTGGGTATTGGGTATTAGCAAAGATATCGCAGTCCGTAATCCCGACTCCCCACTCCCCACTCCCCATTATTTTGGTGAGTTAAAGTCCTCAAGTTAAGTACTTAACAGAAAAAGGTGACAATTTTAGCTATAGCTTGTTAATCTCAAGTGGCAGCATTACAAAATTCTGTAACTAGTTAATCTTGAGAGGAATGCCACGGGGAGGGCTTTAATGATTCATATAGACCAAAAAAGTTATGCAACTCAAGACGGAAACACGGTTATTGTCTTGACACCAGCAGGTCGCCTAGACATTACCACTGCTTGGCAATTTCGCCTGAAGTTACAGGAGTGTATTTCCAAACTCAGTCGCCATGTAGTTGTAAATTTGGCTCAGGTAAATTTTATTGATAGTTCTGGTCTCACGTCTTTGGTAGCTGGAATGCGTGATGCTGATAAAGTAAAGGGCAGTTTCCGCATCTGCAATGTCCATCCAGAAGCCAAACTCGTGTTTGAAGTGACGATGATGGATACTGTCTTTGAAATCTTTGAAACAGAAGAGGAAGCTTTAGAAGGTGTACCTCGTAGCATTGCCAGCTGAAAAAGAATTAGGAGTGAGGAGTTAGGAGTTAATTCAAAATTCACAACTCATAACATTATCTTATTCAATACTGATTTCGCTTGGTGTAGCGATAAGGCCCCATAATCGCTCCCCAAGTTGCTTTTCCAGTTGCTGGATCGATTCCTTTGTCGTAGCTGTAAAATTCTGTAGCTGTAGCTGCAAAACCCAAGGAAACATAGATGTTATTGCCAAGATAAGTAAAGCTGCAACGAGTGTCTGGTGGTGGGGTAGCGGTAAATTTATAGCGATCGCTAGCTAGTTTCTCCTGAGTAACTGTTAGGATACAACCTGGTAATAAATCTAATTGTTCGGGTGTCAGTGTGTTCAGTAGAGCAGGGTTATTACCTGCACCCTTTAATGCACCTGGATCTTGAGGCATATAATATTGTACTTCCACGGTTGCGTCAGAGTTGCTCCCCTGACGCAACCGGATAATTCGCTGGCGGTAAGGTTGATCTAGGGTAATAACGTTAGCCTGTTCAGCAAACAAGGTAATGCTATCTTCTGTGAACAGATTAACTGGTCTTTGCCACAGACGGAGGTGGACATACCAAACTGGTTCGGCTATGGCTTGTTCCCGATTATCAAATTCACCAGCTAGATACTCACCTAAAGCAATTAACTGTGGCGAGAAGTTCATAAATACGATCAACGAATCATTAAGGATAATAATTTTTGGCTAGTTTTTTAGGAGAAAAGGTCTGATCTCCTGTGGCTACAAGCTTATAAAATACTTCTGATGTCTCTATATTGTAAATGAAACCGTCACCCGCTAAAAGCTCAACTTGGCAAAGTAGCCTTTAAGCGACAAAATAAAGATACGTCGCCCTTAACATTTCTTTTTTCTTTGTGAATAACGTCCGTACAGTCTCCGATACAAAGCGAACTTTCTATAATCTTCACACCCGTCCGATCAACACTATTTATCGTCGGGTAGTCGAAGAATTGATGGTGGAAATGCATCTACTGTCAGTAAATATCGATTTTAGCTACAATCCGATTTATGCCTTGGGTGTCGTCACTACTTTTGACCGTTTCATGGAAGGCTATCAACCAGAACGGGATCAAGAATCAATTTTTAACGCCTTATGTCAGGCTATAGAAAAAGATCCGCAACGCTATCGACAGGATGCCCAAAGACTGCAAGCTGTAGCTAAAGGTTTGCCAATTAAAGATTTAATTGGGTGGCTGGGTCAAACTACGTACTTAGATAGAGATGCTGACTTACAAGCACAACTGCAAGCGATCGCCAATAATCCTAACTTTAAATACAACCGTTTGTTTGCAATTGGTGTATTTTCGTTATTAGAACAGTCAGATCCCGAATTGGTTAAAGACGAAAAGCAACTCACTGAGGCGCTAAAAGCGATCGCTGCTGGCTTGCACCTCTCCGATGACAAACTCAACAGAGATTTGGAGTTATACCGCTCTAACCTAGACAAGATGGCGCAAGCACTAGTAGTGATGGCAGATATGCTCTCAGCCGATCGCAAAAAACGCGAACAACGTAAACAACAATCAACTACCCCAGTTGCTCCCCCAAGTTCCAACGAATAGTTACAAAGATGGGAGTGATAAGTTAGGAGTTCTAAGTGAGGAATTGTTAATAACTCCTAACTCCTAACTTTATACTCCCAATAATTTGTAGATTAAGCTGTTAATTATAGTGAGCGAAAACGCCCCAATAATAGCACTCCAAATACCGTAACGCAAGCGAAAGCCCTCTACTAACCAAGCAGCAAGACTAAAACAAACCACGGCGATCATAAATGTGAAAATGCCGGATAACAATTCCAATGTGAGTAAATTTGGTAGTGCAAAAACGAGGCTTAAAATCGGTCTGACTATTGCCGTTATAATACCAAGCACTGCGGCAGAAAAGAAGGCTTTTCCAGGAGTGTCAATTTCAACTCCCAGAGGCAATTTACTAATTATCAACAGGCTGATAGCTGTTACTACCCAAACAATTAAAAGCGTCACAATATTCATGCCACAACCCCTGAAACGTGAATGGCAATTGGTGATAAATTACTTTAGTTTATCGGTGGAAAAATCTTTAAAGCTCAACCAATTATTTATAAAGTAGCAGGAAATTTTTCTCTAGCCGAATTTTATTTTAGATATCTTTAGGTTTAGGAAAAAGATTGAAGGGGAGTGAGGCACGAGGAAGCAGGGGCAGCAGAGGAGAATAACCAGTCCCCAGTCCCCAGTCCCCAGTCCCCTATCTCATCTTTTAAGAGGAGGTTGGGTTTTTTTCGGTGCTACAGGCACTTGGGATGCTGGTGGGTTTGAAATACCAGGATTGATAGGACTGATGCCTTGTCCTGTTGGAGGCTGACTTATGCTAGGAAAGGGTACAGAATTAGGTGCTAAGGGAAATTTAGGGATAATATTCCCTTCGGGATTGATACCTGGAACTGGTGCAGCACCAGGATTTATTGGGAAAGAGGGGACAACAGGCTGGTTAAGTGAGTTTGTGGGTGGTTGAGATGAACCAGGAATAATCCCCAAAGAAACGCGATCGCCTCCTACTTGCCGCAGTAAGTCCAATGTCTCAATTACATCATTGTAAGTTGCTGTCCGCGAAGCATTCAGCACAATAACAGCATTGGGGTTTGCTTGGAGATATTGTTTTAACCTCTGTCCCAAATCTTCCTGTTTTACAGGCTGTTTTTCTATGTAAGTATTGCCAACGGCATCGATAGTCACAATCAGACTTCCGCCCTGTGACGTTATCCCAGATACACTACTAGGGCTGGCTTTGGGCAAATCAACATTTATTGCCTGTTGCCGTGTAAATTGTAAAGCTGCTAACAAAAAAAACGTCAGAATACAAAAAACAACATCAATTAAAGGGATGATTTGAATCTGAACTTCTTCAATTGGAGTATGTAGATTAACTTTCATGTTTCACTCTCAAGCCTGGTTCGGGGGTTGAATTATTGACCATTAATTAGGTGTATTCGGGGGTTCAGGAGGTATAGGAAGCCTAGTCTTTCCTGGCTTGCGGGGTGGAGTGATATCTTCCCGAACAATTGCTGATGTCCTATTGCTAAAGTCAGGAGGAGACTGGCGATAGAGCAATTCCATCTCATTCCCTGCCTTCCGAAAAACTTTGACTTGGTTGACTACAAAACTTTGAAATAGGCGGTAAAATACCAAACTAATAATGGCAACTATTAGTCCCGTTGCCGTACTAATTAAGGATTCACCAATACCAGTAGTCACCCCAGCCGTAGATTCAGTTCCCAAATCGCCAATGCGAATTGAGCGCAAAGATTGGATTAAACCCAAAACTGTCCCCAACAATCCCAGCAGTGGCGCGAGGGCAATCACGGCTTCTAAAAGTTTTTCGCCCCGCCGCATCCCAGCTAATTCATCTTCGGCAGTAGCCTCCAGTGCTAGTCTAAAGGTTTCTGCATCAGTTTTTGTTAGGCGCAGAGGGGCGTAGAGAAAACGTCCTACAGGCTGATGATTTGCAAGTCTTGCCATGTCCGCAGCTACTTCCCAATTTTCCTGGGCAGCATCCAGGATGCGATCAACTATTTGCTTTTCTTGAGTCAACATTCGCAACCAGAACCACAAACGCTCGAAAATCACACTCAAAGCCAGAATCGACAGAGCTAGCAGAGGCCACATCGCTGGCCCGCCTTTATAAAATAAATCTAAAATATCCACTGTTTAAGTTTCCTCCCTCCATGACTAGAGCAAATGTGCTAGGGCATTTTAATTCTAGAGAGTAATGCAAAATGAGGGACTTCCAAAATATAAATTTCTCGACAACCTGAAAATACAGTGTCAGTATGACGTATTTGACTGAGACTGCTATATGAACTTGCTGCTGCGTAGGCAATTGAATGATAGACCGATAATTTTTGGCATACTTTTGCTAGACTTCCTTGTAACCTGGAGTTTCACTACAGGATATTTTCGCGTAAAGGAGAGCAAATTTTGGCAGCAGTCCGAGTCCGCCAGCATGTTAATCCACTTGGTAAAAAGTATCAAACACCGGCAAGTCCCCTTGAATGGGAAAAAATTTATGCAAAGCCAAATCAACCACTACATTTAGATATTGGCTGCGCTAAGGGACTGTTTTTGTTGAATATGGCCAAGATAGAACCCAATTGGAATTTTCTCGGCTTAGAAATTCGGGAACCGTTGGTGGGGGAGGCGAATAAGTTACGTTCTGAATTAGATTTAACAAACCTGCATTATTTATTTTGCAATGTGAATAACTCCCTGCACTCACTTTTATCTTCCCTCCCTCCAGGAAGTTTACAACGCGTTACAATTCAATTCCCCGATCCTTGGTTTAAAACCCGCCATGCTAAACGTCGTGTAGTCCAACCAGAACTAGTGGCAGACTTAGCTAATTATCTGGCGGTTGGGGGGTTTGTATTTCTGCAATCAGATATGGAATTTATCGCGGTGGAAATGCGCGATCGCTTTAGAGAAAATCCAGCTTTTGAGAAAATTGGTACAGGAGAATGGCTGGCCCAAAACCCTCTACCAGTAGCCACAGAACGAGAAATAGGCACGCAAAAAAAGGGTGAACCTGTTTATCGGGCTTTGTTTGAAAGAGTAGAAAGTCGTGAATGAGGAGTAGTGATCGGGCGATCGCCTAACACGATAAATACCAAATCTGGTTTTTACCTTGACATCATATACTTTATATGTATGCAAATTTGATATGGAATAACTGGACATTAGATATGTTCTGTCAGTTGTCAAGATTTTCGGGACATAAATGTTTTAGTTCTGTCTAATTTAAAGTTCTAAAAATAGAGTAAGTAGTTTTCTTCTTTCCTATAATGAGGATATATCAAGTAATTACACTTTAACACTGCAATTACTTAATCAATGATCAAAAATTCAGAGGAAAATCAACATGGAAGGGAAAGAAAGAAAATATAACAGTCAAATTGAAATTAACGATTTGATTGATGGTGCTGTGAAGAATGCTATGACACGTCGGAACGAAGTTTTGGATTCAGAAGAAACTTTATTATCTATGTCTGACGAAGAAGCAAAAAGCGTTACAGGTGGGGCATTAAAATTGGCTCCCACAATACTTGGTAAGATTGTTATTCCTGTTATTATAGGACTCGTAGCAACTGACCCCAACGCCTTATATTCATAAAGATTCTCTCCACTGGAGGCTCAATTGATGGAAGATGTTGCTGTTGATAAAACTACACTTTGCCCCAGTGCTAGACCAGAATCTGAGGATAGTGTGGTTTTCGGAATCATCAGTGGAACAGTTGCAGAACCCCGTGTAACTTATCTTAAACAGCCCTTGCCTATCACTGATGAACTGATAGCAAAAGTTAGTCCAGTTACACCAGCCGAAATTTTTCGGACGGCATCAGCTTGTGCTACTAAAGATTGTCAGCATTTTGATGGACAAGATTGCCGTCTAGCAATGCGAATTGTAGAAAACTTACCCCCAGTAGCAGAAGAACTATCCCCCTGCTCTATACGCCGAGATTGTCGGTGGTGGCAGCAAGAAGGCAAGGCAGCTTGTATGCGTTGTCCACAAGTAATTACAGATAACTACAAAACATCTGAACTGATGCGTCAGGTGGCTGCACCTACTGCTGGTTAAGCAAATCATCAGTCTAAAGTTTGTACTAGGGCGTGTTCTCAGAGTTAAAGTGGGGCTAAGAGGATATTTGAAAAGTATTTCACTGTGACTTTAGGCACTTTTAGATCCCCCCCTAGCCCCCCTTAAAAAGGGGGGAACCGGAATTAGAGCAGAAATCATGTATTTGAACCACGTCTGTCGTAGGGGCACAGCAATGCTGTGCCCCTACCCCGTGGTCTATTTACCTTAAAATAGCTGTAAAGTCCCCCTTTTTAAGGGGAATTTAGGGGGATCTAGAACGTTTTGCTACTAACAAGAGGACTTTTCAAACAAGCTCTAAGAGTCTCTTAAAGTCCCCCCTTTTTAACTAACCTACAAATCTTCAAAACCTACGCAGTATTGCCCCAGTTTTATAATTGGCAAGTTTTGTGTTGGGGTTAAATCCCCATTCCAAAACTTAATTACGTTAGCGACACAGGAGCGTCGCGTCATTACGAATTACGAATTACGAATTATTTAACCGGGATTTAGGGGTATCTAAAAAGTTTCGTTTCCCCATATCTTTGCGTTGGAATACTCTTAAGCCTAATGGTGGGAATTTTTCAAATTTTGCAACCAGGCTTGAAACAAGGAGTCCATAATCTGTTCTCTCACTCCTTGATTTAATTCTATAGGGAACCACTTTTCCACTCTCAGAACGTGATACCCGACTTTTGTTTGCACAGGACCAATAATTTCACTCTCCTTAGCTTCGCTAAGAGGTTTGGCAATTTCCGGTATCAGTTCTACTAAATAGCGAATTCCGACAAAGCCGCCATTTTCTTGCGACTGCTTACCCTTAGAATGTTCCAAAGCCAAAGCAGAGAAAGAAGCTTGTCCTTCGCGTAGCATTTGCACGATTTTCCAAGCAGTTGCCAGGTCAGTAACCAGAATTTGCGATAGCGCCACCCGTCTGTAGTTGTCGCGGTTAGAAACATAAGCGTTATCCACTGCTGCACTGAACAGATGTTCTTTAAGCTTGTTCTCCAACAGCGCTACTTTAATTCCTTGCGACCACTCGTCTACAGTAATGCGTTGTTCCTCCAGCCATGCACTAGTTTCGGCATTTCCCCATAACTTGCGTTCCATGCGAAAAGCATCGCCAGCAGCTTGCCATTCATCATCAGATATTTCAATTCCCAACTGGTTGCAGTTGGCTAAAACTAATGTCTCACGTTCAGCAGCGATCGCTATTTCTGCAAACCTAGCAGAATGACGCAAATATGTCAAAATTTCTGCATCGGTTGCTGGATGGGCTTGCACGGGTTCGTTGGTTAAAACATTGAGCGCTAAAGTTTGTTCTAATTGTTCGGTCATGGCTTAATGATATTTAAGTAAGATTTGTTATTTCTATCTGCTAATAAGCAAACGTTCTGTAGGAATTTCGTCAGGTTTGATGCGGTTGCGATGTAAATCGCCGTATAGGTTGAGATAGTCGATTTCTTCAGGAGTAAATTTGCCCTTTTGCACAGCTTGAATTGCTGCATCTACTTGTTCACGATTTTGCCAACCTGCTAAGGCAACATCAACAGAGTTTTGACTTAAAGAATAGCGATATAAATCTGGGACTGAAGGTTGCCAGCATCCAGATGGTAGACCAGCAGGCGGTTCCCAGAGGGCATTAACCATACCTGATGACTTAAAGGTGACAATCCCTGGTCGATGAGGATCGTCGACATCCAAATGGGGGAAAACCTTTCTTTGGGCTGTACGATGTGCCACGTTGTGCCTCACCATCACAACATCCAATAAAGAGCTATTTAACCACTGTTTTGCTAAATCGTGGTCGTGAAAAGAAGCACCAATATAGCGCACTGCACCCATTTTTTTCAGCTTTTCGGATACGCCAAATACTCTTTCCATCTGGCGCTGACACACTGTATTGGGTCCACGAATATCATCAGAGGCACTAATGCACTTCTCGAATGCAGGATGATTATACTCATCAATCCAGCCCCAGAAAAACACATCAATGTAATCAATACCCAGGTCAATAAACTGGTCGTATAGATAGGTATAGATTGTGTCTGGGGTTCTAATCATGTAACTGACAGTTGCCAGAACTACTTTTTCACGCATTGAGGAGCCGCGTCCGCATAATTGGCGGAGTGCAGGACGCATGGAACTATAAAAATATTGATGTAAATCGCTGGAGTAGAAAAAGTAGTTGATGCCTTGGTCAAAAGCGTAAAGGGTATCTTCACTGGATATTTGACCACCACCACCCAGCCCTAAAGAACTAACAGTTAAGTTAGTCCGCCCAAGTTTGCGGTAAAAAGGCAAATCTGATTTGGCAAATCTACTATTAGCAAGAGCAAGTTCATCTGGGGTGGTTAACTGAGGCTGAATATCATGCTTCGGAATATCAGGGTTAAGATTAGTAATTTTCATAACTTTAATGTTCTGTAAATATCCTCAGATTTGGCATTTAGGTAAGGACGTTGCAAGTCAATTTCTCTCAAAGAGAATTGTTGCAGAATCGATGTTATCCGACCTTCTGGGGAATTATCTTCTTGCTGCCAAGCTTCTAACAATCCATTGGCAATAATTTGACAGCGATTCGTACCAAAACTTTCTTTTTCTCCAAATTTTTGGTCTGGTTCTTCAGCGATCGCTAAACCTGGTGCGATAAGTTTAGTAAATAAAGGGACTTCTGGCAGAAAATGGGATTGGTGTTCTGCATACACCTTTTCTAGTACTGAATGTACAGCTTCATACTTGTTTTTGTCAAAGTAAAGCACTGCTGAGTCATGACGCCCATAATCTGAGGGGTTGTATAACGCTTTAAAGTTAAAAGCAAGGGTGATGGCATTAAGTTGGGTAGTCAAGCTTTCCATAACTGCAACTGCACCATCAGTAGTTAAGTTGAAATAAACTCGTACTACATCTTCCCCATCGTAGGAACCTGCATTGCCAACTGCCATGTAAAAGCCATTTTGCACTAAATTTTTAGGCAGTTTGATGGCAACCAAATCCCCAACATTAACACTTTGGGAATCTGGCGGTAGATGCCGCTCTCGTTCAACGTGCAGTGTTAAACCTTCCTTTTGTACCGCCAAAGCACCATCTGCTTCTTCTTTCACCACTAGCCAATCGGGGCTAAAATACCCTTCACCTTTGTTGCTTTTATGGAGGCGATTGTAAAACACCAAATCCACGCCTAGAAAGGTGTTATTTTCTAGATTTTGGTTAACTGCTAAATTTGTTGTTTTCTCATCCAGCGCTAAGACACGTCTTAGCGAACCGTTGTAATAAATGCCGTAAAGAAAACTAGATAATTGCGCTTTTAAATACTTATCTTGTACATCTGAGGGTAATTGCTGAAAGCGTGAAAATGCCTCAGATGGTAATTCTATAGGTTTGTAGTCAGGGTGTCTGATACAAAATTTGGATTCAATCTGAATTTTATTAACAATATCTTGCAATGAATGCTGCAATGGTTCTGGAATAGCTACCAGTTGCATTTGTAGCGAATCTAGTAGTTGCATAAGTGCTTGCCTTTAACGATGGGGAGAAGGAGAAAGGAGAATCTGACAAGTGTAGGTTTTTGATAACAATGCTGGAAAAGTGAGACTACACCTGTAAGGGGAGATGGGAACAAAAATGCTCTCTTCTAAACGGGAGATAAGCTTGTGGATGTAAGTTCTGATGCTTGCATACCAAAAACTGTGGGAATCGATGCTTCTGGACGGCATAACAAAGACTTGGCCACTTGAAGCATACAGATACCCGTATTACCAAAAGTTTTTTGATATTGCAGGGTTGATTGAATAGCGATAATCAAATCCCAACCAGCAAATTGTATGACTCGCCGTAAAAAGTCAGGGCGATGCTCTAATATTTCTGGAAAATGATTTAAATATGCAATTAATAAATTAGCAATAGAAGGTTGCATTACCTCCAATGGAGTAGTCGCCATCCGCAAGGATTGGTCAATACTCATCGTTTTGTTGGTAATCATACTACTTAACCAGATGCGTAGATAGCTACCAATGAGCGTACCTAAATCAAAAGCTGGATCTCCCCAACTACACCTTTCCCAATCAATCAATCGTATAGTGTTATTGCCAATATTTTGTTCCCAATCTTTAGCCAAAAGGATATTATTTAACTTCAGGTCATTGTGTGTTACACAACTAGGCTTTAAAGAATTTACCAGTTCGGCTATGGCTTGACCTAAACTGTCATATCGTTGATAGAGGGCAAAGAATTTTAAGCCCTCAGAGGGAACAGAAGCAAATATTTCTGGGCCGATTCGTCCTAAATTGTTAATTAAATAGGAAAGATTTTCTGAGGATTCATTCTCCTGTTTTTGAGTGAAAAAAGCTTGATAATCTGTATGATCGAAAGTTAAGCTATGAATACTCGCTATAACCTTACCTATAGCAGAGGCTATCTCTGGAGGAAAAATATTTTCCTTGCCATAGAAAGCCATCACATCACGATAGTTATCTAGGTAATTAAAAATAATAATCGAATCATCTAGATTAAAATGAATTGCCTCTGATATCCAATGGCGTATCTGACTTAATTCTGAGAATTTCTGGACAAATTCCTGAATTTTCCATTCCCACAAAAATTCTCCAGAGGTTTTCCCTTCTTGATTGAGAGATTCTTGTTTGATGAGGAGTTTTCGACCGTTTGCTAAAGTCAGTAATAAGTTAAAGTTCTTAGCTAATTTCGGCTCAATTTTGGTATTAGCTTCGTCGTTTAATTCAAGAAATCCACATGATTTTAGATACTCTACTACATTTTCCGAACTTAAGATCATACTCATATATCAAATCGTTGGCTAGAAAAATCTATTTGAAATTATTGGCTATTTTTATGATATTATCTTATTCGATAAATCTATATTATATTGATTTTATTGATTTTGACAAGTTGAATATAGGCGATTATTTAAATATAATTTCCTTACTTATGTCTTTGGAATTAGAACTTCTACATAATTATGCAACAAAGCTACAGTACAGCTTTTAAAGAGATAAGCCTCCCACTGGCGATGGCCAGTGATATCTGAAAGAAGAAACAAGGTGTTAAAAATATATTTTATATGAGTAAGTCGGCACAATTAAACATAATTTTGTAAATAAATATTAACAAGACTAAAACGCTCTACTCTCTGCCTTGTCTCAACAAAAAATATTAACAACCATCTGACTTAAAAAGATTAGAAAGCAGAGTTTGTGAAAAATGCGGCAATTTATGGTAATAAAAGATAGGTCGCAATTTATCAACAAGACCTATCTTTTATTACCATTGTATTATGGCTTTATTGAAATTAAATCGTACTATAGCAATCCTATTTGACTTGTGAGAATTGTAACCCGCAGAGCCGCAACTTCTTAAAGAAGTCGGGGATCTTGTTTCTTTCTCACGAATGATTTAGGATTGCTATAGTTAGGGACGGTATTAACGACCTCTGCGGGTGTTAGCGAAGGTGTTAGCATAGGTATTAGCAGCAGTGTTAGCATTGGTGTTAGCAACACTAACACCGTTACCGTTAGTATTACCGATGCTAAAAACAACGATATTAGTAAAACCACCCACAATTTGATCAATTTCGCGATTCTCAGATAGTTCGCTGAGGAAGCTTTCAGAATCTTGGAAGAATTCAGAACCAGCTGGACGTAGTTCAGAAATTTTAATGGAAGCCATGATGTTTTTCCTTAAAGAAAATGATTTGACTAACTTTGGTTAGAGAATTAAACTTGGTTTTGTTTAATCCTTGGTTTTATTGTTATTGAATAAACATTGAAAATCAAGCTTTCTAAATCGCTTTTATAGACACAACTAAAACTTTTATGTCTCGAAATTAAAATATTGCTTTGGCAGTAAATTCTATTGGAATAGAGCTTTACTACGCCTCATCCCTTTTTTATAGTTCGGTATGGCTTTGTTGCATAATTAGTCAGACTTTCGTCCAAAAGTCTTGATACTGTTTTTTTGGGATAATTTCTTCTTTGGAAGCCCCTTACATTGAAAAAGTCAATGTTTTATGACTATTTTTACAGACATTAGTGTAGGAATTTTGTCTTTTAATGTAGTTTCTGAGCGCCTACATCGATGAGAGGATGTTTGAAAAGTCTTAGAGGTTGTTTGAAAAGTATCATGTTGTATAAAGATCCCCCCTAACCCCCCTTAAAAATGGAACCAGAATGAAAGTTCCCCTTTTGAAGGGGGATCTAGAACCGGAATCAAAGTCCCCCAATTGAGCGGGGGATTTAGGGGGATCTAGAACTTTTTGCTACCGATAAGAGGACTATTGTTGTCACTGGTGAAAGATTTGAGATAATTCGGATAGCATGATGTTCCACAGAGGTAGTATCCACCTGATGCGTAGTCATTTGTGAGATATTAAGGTAATTACACTTTTGTCAAGAGGGGGCGGGAAAAACAATGTAACAAGTTTACCCTTTGCCAATAGAGTAGAACTTCAGGTTAAGCTTTGGAATTAAGTAGAGGGGTGTGAATAATTCAAGGTTTGTAGTGTTCGCGCAGCGTCTCTACGAGACGCTGCGCGAACACTACGAACTAATTTCAATATTTTTTACCTTTCTTGATATAGTTTGATTTATTCTCACCGACTTACTTAGAGCCTAACTGCTGAACAACATCAACTTTAGAGATTTGTTCCTTTAGCCATTCAGAAAACAAATTTGAAGCAATTTTTTGGTATAGGGCATTATCCAATTCCGGTTGAATAATCTCCTCCACCAAAATCAGGTGTACTCCCGAAGATGTCACTATAGGTTTGAGAAGCTGCGGCGGTTTAGCCGCAAAAACAGCAGCAGAAATTTCTGGCTTCAAATCCTGACGATACACTATCCCCTGATATCCACCTTTGCGACGTAATTCCGTATCCTGGATGTATTTGTGAGCAACATCATAAAAACTGATCTCACCTTCCTTAATCCCATAAAAGAGTTCTATCGCCAAATCTTCATCATCCAGAAAAACCTCATATATGACCACACCTGCATAATCTAGCTGGTTTTGCAAGAAGCAGAGTTCAACTTTATCTGCAAACAGATGAGTGGCTAACTTCCCAGAAATGAGGGTGTTGTAGACAATTTCTTCATAATCATCTATGGAAAGATGATGTTTTTCCAACCATGCCCAGGTATCATCAGCACTGTTGAGTTTGTTTATTAATCGGATTTGGTCTGCTACTTTCTGAAGTTCTTCTGTCTCTACTTTGAGACTCGCCTCAAATGCGGCGTTTTCTACAATCTTGCGGGTAACAATCCCCTCAACAAACTCAGGAATTTGGCAAGATAGCTTGACTTGAGAAAGAATATCTTCGTTGGTAATAGTGATAGTTTCTGACATGATATTTCTATTAACTAGATAGACGACATTAAACGTGAAATGTTGACCTCTCCCAATACGCTTCGGTTAAGATCCCCCGGAAGTTATGATGCGTGTATTGGGCGAATAGAATTCGCTACTCTACTACACAAACGAAGTCCACCTCCGTGGACTAAGAGAAAATCAAGGATTTTTAACCCACGCAGGCGGTCACTGAGCTTGTCGAAGTGTGGGTTTTGTCAGTGTAGCCGCGAATTATATTCGCTAATAATAAAATCGCTCTATAATTTTAAACCGCCCTGCTGCAACTGCTTAAACGGATCAAGCAGAAAATCAATAATCCGACGCTGACGCACAATTACCTCAGCTGTAGCCGTATCCCCAGGATGCAGAACAATACACTTATTAGCCGAGGGAATACAATTTTGTTTTAGGGCAATTTCTAAGTCATAAGCTGCCACCTTGCCATTAGGTGTATCAACCTCTATGGTAGTAGGAGAAATTTCTAATAATTCTCCTTCTACCACGCCATAATCCTGAAAGGGATAAGCATCAAACTTTAACTTTACTGGCAACCCTTTTCGCAAAAAACCACTCTCGGTTGTCGCCATTTGTGCCCGGATAATTAGCGGCGAATCTTGAGGTGAAATCTCTGCAATCATTGTTCCTGGCTGCACCACAGACCCAGCCCGTTGTATCGGTAACTGAAACACTCTACCATTCACAGTTGCTCTTACCTGTCGTTGTCCTAACTGAAACTTTAAGGAGACAATCTGACTCTTATTTTGAGCAATTTCTGCCTGAAGCGTAGTAATTTCTGTGTCCAAATCCTTTTGTTGTTCGTCAATTTTTAGCAGAGCTAGCTTACTGGAACGAGTTAAAGTCTCATAACTCCTTTCCTGTTCTTTTAATCGCAATAGTGCCTGCTCAATATCTACATTTGCTTGCCGAATAGTCCGCTCATAATTACTCTCTTGTTCTAGCAAACGTAGTTTAGCCTGCTGAATATCTGACTTATTTTGTTCGTATAACTGTTGCTTGTCTTTAGTTATATCTTGCTTCTCCACAACATAAGTTTCTGAAACAATCCCTGACTGCCAAAGACTGCGATAGCGTTCAACTTCTCGCTCGCTACTCGCCAAACGACTGTTGATTAACTTATTAGCTGTTTTATTATGCTCAAAAGTTTGTCGTGCCTGATTTACTTGAGCTAATTTTTCGTCTTTTTGTAAGTTGTATGAATTCCTAAGAGCATTCATATTCTGTCGTGCTTGGTCAATTTGAGACTGCTTTTCTAACTGTTGAGATTGGTTCTGTTGCTCTTGAGTTGTCAAAGATACAATTAACTGACTTTTAGATGAATTTAACTGAGAAAGTCGATTTAATTGTCCTTCTAACTTTTCCTGTGCTTGGCGCAATTCTGCCTTAACTAATTCCGATTCCAATACCAATAAAGTCTCCCCAACTTGAACCGAATCACCTTCCTTTACTCGAATTTCGGCAACAGTCCCAGCCACCGCAGCATCCAGCTTAACCGTCTTTCCCTTTGGTTCAAGTCGCCCTGTTGCTGTACCCGTTTCATCCACCTTAGATAGCATCGCCCAAGGTAAAATGATCGACACAAACACCACCAAAAAATATACTAATCCTCTTGTCCAAACTTGGGGTAAACTATCAAGTAAATCCTTGGTTGCATCAGCCCAATCATCAGTTGATCTAGCTGGTGTTTGCTCAGTTAAAAATTCCTCGCCTTGTTCTACCTCGTGGATTTCGGTTTGAACCTTTCCATTCAATATATTTGGCATAATTTTTCCTCATATCAATTTGGGATTTTGAATTTTGGGAATGGGGACAATACGGTTTGGTTAATATGTTTGGCTCTCGGAGATCCCCCCCTAACCCCCCTTAAAAAGGGGGGAACCGGAATCAAAGTCCCACTTTTTAAGGGGAGCCACTGCGCCCTTGCGGTTTCCCGACTTGTTCGCGCAGCGTCTCCCCTTGGGAGAAGCACGTGGCGTGGATTTAGGAGGATCTACAAGTCTTTGATAAGCTAAAAATCTTTTAATTTGCATCCTCCAAAAAATAAATCTCTTGTGGGGTGGGCAACATGAGCGCCCTAGTTGTGCAATCTTATTTGCGCGACAGCTTACATCACAAACAGTTTTTCAAACATTCTCTTAAAAAAGGGGGCTTTGTCTCCTTTTCATCGTCTTTTTTCACCCTGCAACATCCAACTGCTGATGATTGAGATAAAAATAATGTCCACGCTTTGCCATCAACTCTTGGTGAGTTCCACTCTCAATCAAAACGCCGCGATCTAGCACTAAAATCAAATTTGCATTCCGCACAGTTGAAAGGCGATGGGCGATTATTAAGGTGGTTCTGCCTTGAAGAATTGTGTTTAAATTTGTCTGAATAATCCTTTCTGATTCTGCATCCAGATGGGAAGTCGCCTCATCCAAAATCAACAGCTTGGGATTGCCTAACAACGCCTTAGCGATCG
This sequence comes from Nostoc sp., assembly GCF_036917135.1. GTDB lineage: Bacteria > Cyanobacteriota > Cyanobacteriia > Cyanobacteriales > Nostocaceae > Nostoc. The sequence continues at coordinate 236,547 of NZ_JBALEA010000057.1, forward strand.
CAATTCTTTGGCGCTGTCCTCCAGACAACATCCCCCCTCCTTCACCAATCTGGCTTTCATAACCCATAGGTAACTTTTTAATAAACTCATCGGCACCCGCCAATCGCGCCGCCTCAATAATCTCTGCCAAAGTTGCCCCAGGATCTGCCAAGCTAATATTTTCCCGAATTGTTCCGCCAAACAAAAAGGTATCTTGGTCAACTACTCCAACTTGCTCGCGTAGAGAACGCAACGAAAGACTGGTAATATCGTGACCATCAATCAATATTTTGCCATCCGTGGGGGGATATAACCCCAAAACCAGCTTAGAAATCGTGGTTTTCCCCGAACCACTCCGTCCTACCAGAGCAACCATTTCCCCACTATGTACTTCAAAACTGAGATTTTCCAAAACATTGATATCGCTTTCAGGGTGATAGCGAAACGTCACATTTTCAAAACGAATGTTACCTTGAATGGCTGGTAAAGATTGCCGTACCTGGTGCTGCAAATCCTCTTCTGGTTCCGCATCCAAGACATCATTAATGCGTTCCACAGCAATTACCACTTCTTGCAATTGATTCCACAAAACTGTTAATCGTTGGAAGGGTGTAATAATATTTCCTAACAACATATTAAATGCTACCAATTGCCCAATGGTTAGCTGGTTATGAATCACTTGGTACGCCCCAAACCAAAGCAATATGGTAGTTATCACTGCTTCAATTGTGTTGCTAAATATTTGCAGGCGATTGCTGATCATTTGCCCAGAAAAAGTAGTTTTTATTTCCTTACTTAATAACTCTTCCCAATGCCAACGCACTGTCTGTTCCACCGCCGTGGATTTAACTGTTCGGATACCAGAAAGAGCTTCAATTAGATAGCTACTTTCCTTCGCAACAGCACCAAATATTTCCCTAGAAATCTTTTGTAAAAAAGGTGTGGCAATTAATGCCAGCAGGAAAAAAGGCGGTACAATCACCAACACGAGTAACGCCATTTTCCAACTGTACCAAAACATCAATCCTAAATAGATAACGACAGTGAGTAAATCAAGCAGGATGGACAACGCCTCACCGGAGAGGAATTGTTGAATTTTGCGGTTTTCCTGGACACGAGAGACAATATCCCCTACATAACGAGACTCAAAGTAACTCAAGGGTAGCCGCAGCGTATGGCGAATAAATCCCACAATCAGGGCTAAATCGAGCTTATTCGCCGTGTGGTCTAACAAATATTGCCGCAACCCTGTCATGGCCACACGGAATAAACTAAAAATCAGTAACCCTAACCCCACCGCCGTTAAGGTTAATTCAGAACGCTGCACCACCACTCGGTCTAAAATTAACTGGGTGAATAGGGGGGTAACAAGTCCAAATATCTGAATAAATACCGAAGCGACAAACACTTCCAGGATTACTAAAGAGTGAGGCTTCATCAACTCAAAGAATTGCCAAAAGGGGGTGGAAGTCTCCTTGGTGTCCTTGAGCATGGCTGTCGGTTGCAGCAGCAGTGCGTAACCAGTCCAGTTGGCTTTAAATTCGGCGTGACTCAAGGTGCGTTGTCCAATGGCGGGGTCGCCGACAATGACGTGTTTGGGGCTAATTTCGTAGACAACGATGTAATGTTTGCCTTCCCAATGAGCGATCGCAGGTAACTTTTGCTTTGCCAATTGGTCAAGACTCGCTTTCACCGGTCGTGTGGTAAACCCAATACTTTCCGCCGCCGCCGATAACCCCCGCAGCGACGAACCATTGCGGTCAACATTGGCCATATCCCGCAGGCGATTTACACTAAAGTTTTTCCCCCAATAGCGAGACACCATCACTAAACAAGCTGCACCGCAATCCGATCCACTCTGTTGGGCAAAATACGGATAGCGCCGAATCACACGCTGTAATAAATGCCCAACTCGCTGCGTGGAGTTGGGAAAATAGGCTTTGCTAATCTTTCTCTGGCGTGACTCTACTGCTGGCGTTGATAAAATATTGGTTTCATCCAGTCGTTTGAAGTTAGATGGCAGTATTGGGGCGTTATCTGAGTCTACTTGTTGGGGATTACGCGATCGCGCCCTAGCCCACAAATGCTCTCGAATTTGCGGATATTTAGCCATCAATGACCACAACACTTCAGCCGGAACAAACCACAGTTGCAAGTTAACTGAAGCCCTGGCTGCATAGGGTTTAAAGTCACCCTCCTTAAACAAGGTAAATTCCCCAAATGAGTCTCCTGCTTCCAAAGTGGCGATTAACTCATCGGCGCTATCTAGCAACCTGACCTTACCAGCGATCGCAATATAAATTCCTGGTTGAGCGTCAGATCCTTGCCAAAATTTGCCGACTTTCGGATTAATAAATTTACCTTGTTGAAGACAGGATTGAAATTCCTCTGTGGAAAGAGAATAACCCAGAGTATTGTTGAACTGTTGCAGAGAGACCAACTGAGTGGATATATCTTGCGCCATGAACGTCTATATCTTTTTTTAATTTTGCAAAATTAATCATTAACAATTCTGAATTATCGGGAAGAGTTATCGATTTCAGGTCACTAATCAAAATTTTGGAACTATGAGCCTGTTCATTGCTGCTTCGTTCAACATTACTGGCTTTTGGTAGCGTAGATAACCCCATCTGTTTGAGCAGTCGGTTAATATGGCGATCGCTCACCTCAATCCCAAATTCTTTCACCAGATGTTTCCCCAGCCAGTTTGTTGTCCACCGTCGAAAAACATAGCCATGATCGCGGGGACTGCTATTAACCAGTTCTTTCAAACGTTCTAAATACTGGTCATTTATTGCTTTAGGACGACCAATGGGACAATCTTGCCATTGGTGCGCCATCCCAGTCCGGGCTATGTGCATCCAATACCGTGCTGTTGCTGGACAACACCCCAAAATTTGACAAATTTCCCTTTGAGTTTTTCCCTCATCAGCTAATAACATGATTTCAATACGTTGTCGGTAAGATTCAGGTAAACTTTGTTCTAAACTTTCTAACAGTAACTTCCTCTGAAATAATGTTAAATACTTACTGCTAGTCAACCTTGTATGTTTTGTTTCAATTTTCATTTGCCAGTCGGACATAAACGTAGAATCCACTAGTTTTTTAGACACACGAATGTCTTATGCTTGATGCATAATTTGGCACTTCTCTCTCATCTAAGTAGAGATAAGTAGAAATATGTAAAAGCTAATTTTTAGAACTGGCTATATATAGCTAGTTCTAGCTATATATAGTTATTTATCATGTTTTTTTTAAATTTGGTGTAAGGAATTGTATTTTTACAATTGATATTTTTACAACAAAGTTTTGGATATTGCTTTTGTAATAACAGGTTAAGTGGGCGTAAATATTTGTCGTTGGGTTCAGGCATAAGTCAGTAGGGAAGAGGGTTTTAGCCTCGTCAATCTTTCTTTACATACTTTGGTTTGATTCTGCCACCGACTAAGATGAAGCTACAAATACTATTTATAAATTCCGAAAGCAGTCGTGAGAGTTTAATAAAGTTTCTGTAAAGATATTTTATTTAGACAGAGAAAAAAGATTTATAGCAGAATCGCTGTCAGCACAGATTAACATTCCTTAGAGAGCAGTTTTTAATTTAATAGACTATGCCTAAGAGGATGTTTGAAAAGTCCTTTTCTTAGTAGCAAAACGTTTTAGATCCCCCTAAATCCACGCCACGTGCTTCTCCCAAGAGGAACCGCAAGGGCGCAGTGCCTCCCCGATAAATTGGGGGACTTTGATTCCAGTTCCCCCCTTTTTAAGGGGAGCCAGCGCGGTCTTGGGGTCTCCCCAAGTAGAGCGACTGGCGTGGGTTAGGGGGGATCTACAAGTGCCTAAAATCACAGCTAAATACTTTTCAAACAACCTCTAAGGGCATCCTATTGCACTATGTTGTCCAGTAGTGAATACTTAACAAGGTAAGTTGCTAATTAGTCTTGATAAACGGTATCATAAAGCTACAAAAATCCACTTTTTAAGTACTCATAAATACCAAAAATTAAATTTTGCACTTAAAAAAAAGGCAGTTTTTGATAAATAGCAACTTTTGTTAATAGCATTGCTAAGATCATTCTTGCCACGCCCAATATTTTTCTACGAGACGCTGTGCCAACAGACCAACATCTCGTAGAGAAGAGGTGAACTGCTCAGTACAAGTGTCCAATGCCCTTTTAATTAAATCCAAGAGTTAAACCACATTCGCAGCTTATAACCATTGGGGGAAAGGGGTAAACCTAAATAAATGGGCATCCAGAAAATAAAAGCGGCCAGAATAATAAAAGTAATTGTGACACCTAGCGCCCGCAGTTGTTGATAATAACTGCGAAGACACTGATCAACAAACCAGGCGATCGCTAAAAATACGAACACCACTGCACACATGTAATGATAAATAAAAGCACACCTCGTCACCTCTACCCAAGGTAATAAGTTAGCAAAATAATTGATAACTAAGTACAAGGCAATCCAAGTATCAACACTAAGAGTTGCAGGCACAGAAAAACGCTTTTCCTTTACCAGATGAATTATGACTTGTGATACCAGCATTCCTACTAAAAACAACATAGCAGCAAGACCAAACCACCACAAAAAGGGATTGCCCATTGCATGGACATCATAAATAACTTGTCCAGCACCGGCAGGTAAAGGAGGTCCCATTACAGGTAACGGATCAGTAATACTTTCAGCCGTTTGATAATAATATGCCATTGGTCGAGTCATCAACGGCCATTTATACCAGGCAGCACAGTAAGGATGCACGTCAGGAGTATTACCACCTAAATGTAAGTGAAACTTCAAAATTTGCTGATGTACTGCAATAAATCCATAAGTTTTATCTAGTTGAAGGTGAGGAATCCAGATGATGCTGTAGATAAAAGCTGGGATAATTCCTAGATAAAACAGCATTTGAAAAATATTTAGCTGAGTCAGGTTTTGTAGTGGTGACTCAGATGAGGGTAATGAGGGGGATGAGGGAGAATAAGTAGTAACTCCTGACTTCTGACTCCTGACTTCTGACTCCTGACTTCTACCTCCTGACTTCTGACTCCTGACTCCTGACTCCTGCTTCAATGACGGGGATGTAAAAAAGAGTTTGGGGTTAGGAGAGGAATGTATCAGATGAATTACCCAAGCTGCTATCCAAGTGAAATAAGCACCTGACAGAAACCATAAACCATTCCACTTAGTACCGACTGACGCACCAAAAGCAATGCCAGCAAAAATTAACCAAAAAGAACGTCGCCGATTTTGATTATCTAATGCCAATAATAAAAACCAGTGCCCTAACAAACCAAAGATGATGATATAAATATTACTTAAGGCATAGCGAGATTCAACTAGAAAGATGCCATCACAGGCTGTGAATAAACCTGCAAGGATTGCAAAGCTACGGCGATAACTCAACTGATAAGCGATCGCAGCCACAACTAAAGGAATAAATGAGCCTGTGAGGGCGTTTAACCAACGATAAGTCCAAGGCGATCGCAATGAACCTGTAAGTCCATTCACCGTATCGTGCCAAAAAGGAATATGACTGCCAATCCAAATGCCGATACCAATAATATATTGACTCAGAGGTGGATGAGCATTAAAAAATGGTGTGTGCGTGAGATAATCATTACCGAATTTAGCATAGTAAACTTCATCAAATACTACAGTGTTGAATCGCCCCAGCCCCCAAAACCGTAAGGCGACTGAGAAGATAAATATACTCAACATTCCAATTCGGAACCATTTTTTAGTCATTTGTCATTTGTCATTGGTTAATAATTAATAGTTCGAATTGAAGCATAATTTTCTGGCTTCACTACGGCATAAATCACTGGCAAGTTCAAAATACTAAATCCGTAGTTGAGCATAACTCGTCCTGCTTCTGTTGCATAGCCTTTAGGGACTTGCGTGAAAATAAAGTCAGTAAACCGAGTTTCGACTGCGCTCAACTCTCGACGGCTGAGGGTTGAGCGCAGTCGAAACCCGGTTGGTTGGGACACTATTAACCCGGAGATCCCTTACCCCAAGAAACTCGCGGGCGGGATGCCCACCCCACAAGATGGATAATTTATTTCTTGTCAGTCCCTTACTGCTCATTTCACCCCACTACTCAAAATTAACCATGAAAGGGAGTCGGGAGTGGGGAGTCCCGATTCCCGATTCCCTACTCCCCGCCCCGAAGGTGGCGTAAAAAATCAAATCTAGACTGGTTTTCGTACTGATTCATATCGGATATTTTTTGACCACCGTGAACGATTACAATTATTTAAGCTCTTACTCAACCTTCATTAAGGAGTATTATATGAGCGGATTTGGTCACGGTACCGTCGGCATACGGGAACAAGCATTTACGACTCTGCTGCATTTAAGAGAAGAAGACTATCCGACACATCAACTTGTGGAACTTGCTGCAAGTATAAAGGGAGATGTTGATACGGTTAAAGACGGTCCCGATCCTGAAGAAAACCTTTGGGTACCAGCAGGTTATACCTACTTTGGTCAATTCATCGATCACGATCTGACCTTCGACAACACATCATCACTAAACCCAGCAGATGCTGGAGAAGAAGATCGTTTCCCTACCAACTTGCGTACCCCACGCTTTGATTTGGACTCCTTATACGGCGATGGTCCTGATGCTCAACCTTTCTTATACGCCGCGGACGGTGCCAGTTTGCTGTTCAAAGATAGCAATCAGAGTCAATCTCAAACAACTTATGAGCAAGCAACTCAAGACTTACTGCGTAGCCCCAACGGTCGCGCTATTATTGGCGATAAACGCAATGATGAAAACTCGATCATCAGCCAAATTCAATTGGCATTTGTCAGATATCACAATGCAGTGGTTAAAAAACTGAGTCAAGAGGATAAAGAACTAACTGGTACTGCCTTATTTAATCAAGCACGCAATGAGGTGCGCTGGACTTATCAAAAGCTGGTGATTGAAGACTTTTTACCGCGCATTGTCAAAGCTGAAGTGCTTGCTGACCTTCAGGAAGCCACAACACCTGAAGAGCGGGAAAACCTTTACGCCCTTTATACTCATTCTAAGCGGAAAAACTTACCCCGCGAATTTGTGGTTGCGGCTTACCGGTTTGGACACTCAGGAGTGAGGACAGGTTATCGGTTGAACAAACAGACTAGCTTGAGTATTTTCCCCTCCAGCAAGGAGTCAAAACCAGATGACGACAGTTTGCTGGGATTTGAACCACTCCCCAAAACCCATGTGATTGATGACTGGGGTCGTTTTTTTCCAAATACCCAACCTGGAGTTTTCCCCAGCGAAGATCGACGCAAAGCCGCAGATGGTAAAACAGCGAATCCTGAAGTTCGGCTACAATTCGCTTACAAAATTGATACCACCTTGGTAGATCCACTTGGTGTTTTGCCGCCCAATGTGCTGCCGACTAGCGCGACAGTTGGGGGACTGATTAAGGAAGTTGAGGATACAATAAGCCCTGACACCTTGCCAGACAAAGCAGTTCATCCGCCGCGCCCGTCGTTAGCCCTCCTCAACTTACTTCGTGGTAACATATATAAAGTGCAAGGCGGACAAGCGATCGCACATGCACTCCAAAGAAATGATTTTCCGGTTAAAATACTCGAACCAAACTACCTATCTACCAGACAACCGGCTGAGAATAAAGATAAATTTTTCCAATTTGAAGAAATCGATTCAAGTCTTCAAAGAGATACTCCTCTGTGGTTTTATATCTTGGCCGAAGCCCAAGCCTCGGTTGTGGATGCAATCAAATTAGATCCCGATGGGACGTTCCATGAAGAACAACTACTGCAAAACGATGGAGCCAAAACTCAGCTAGGCTGGGTGGGCGGTCGGATTGTAGCGGAGGTATTTTATGGTCTGTTGGATTCGGATCATGAATCCTACTTCTATGCCGCACCTGATAACTGGGAGCCGATACTAGGAGGTAATAAAGATGTCATCTTCGCTAACCTTCTCAAGTTCGCACAACTAACCGTCGGAAACTGAGCAAGTGCGCTTTTAGCGCTGATTAAGGGACTGACAAATAAAAAAACATCCCAAATTTTTTGTGGGATGGGTGTCCCCACCCGTCCGAGGTTTAGGGCGCTCATGTTGCCCACCCCACAAGATGGATAATTTATTTCTTGTCATATCATGTCCGCTTGATTACTTATCAAACCTGAAGAACCCCACCCCGCCAAAGCTCCCCTTAATCCCCTCCTGAAGAGCGGAGAGGGTTAGGGAGAGGTACTTGATAATTCAAGCCAATTAACCATTTTTATACGCAGAGTCATATATTATCTGCGTATTTTTTATGAAAAAAAAGATTTATCCCAATGTATATTTCCGCATTTTTTTGGGAATCATAAATCGAGGAAGGGTTATAAACCGCTAAGTATGACTTCCTGAAATATCACGTAACTTTTAGAGGATAATTATGTCTCAACGCAAATTGCCCAAAGGCCGTAGTGTTAGTTCAGTTGCTCTAGAACCAGAAGTTGCGATCGCAGTTATCGGACTTTTTTCCGCAGCTGCTGATGGTGAAGGTATTTCTTCGACAGAAGAATATGCTTTGAGTGAATTTCTCAGTCGGGTTGGCTTATTTGAAGATTATTCTGACGACGACTTTGAAGAATTGACCGAAAAAGTTGTCAACTTGATTGAAGAAGAAGATCCAGAAGATTTAATCGCCCAGTCCATCGAATCCTTACCAAATAAAGGTTATCGTGAAGCTGCATACATCGCCGCTATCTTAGTAGTAGGGATTGATGAAGAAGTACCCGAAAGTGAACAAGATTATATCTCTGAGCTTCAGGAAGCCTTAAAGATTTCAGACGAACGGGCACAAGAACTTATAGACGCAGTGTTCGGGGAAGAGGAAGACGAGGACGAAGACGAAGAGGAATAAGAGTATTAATTTACTCCCGTCAAACTAAGGTATTATCATCAAGTAGTTTTAATAACTATCTGATGACCAGGAAAATTTCTCTTGGCTTAATGCTGCTGTTTCTGGGTACTCAAATTGGTGTTACCCAGCCAGCAGCTAAAGCACAAACCCCAGTTGCACCAACAACTACCACCAAATCAATTTGCCCTAGCCAACTAGGAACAGCTATAGATGCTGTCATCAATCGTCCCTTATTTAGTCGGGGGCGCTGGGGAATTTTGGTACAACCCCTGTCAACTGGGCAAACTCTTTACAGTCGAGATGCTCAGAAATATTTTACTCCCGCGTCTAACCTCAAATTGCTGACAACAGCAGCTGCATTGCAACAATTAGGTGCTAATTTTCGGATTCGCACCTCTATTTATCAGAATGGTAATGGTGTTTTACGTGTTGTCGGTAGGGGAGATCCTAGCTTAAATGATACTCAACTGCAAAAATTAGCACAGCAGCTAAAGCAAAAAGGTATTACTCAAATTCGGCAATTGATCGCTGATGATAGTTATATTCAAGGTGATATTGTTAATCCCACCTGGCAATGGGAAGATGTGCAGTCAGATGATGGCGCACCAGTCAGCAGCTTTATTCTGAATCAAAATATTTTTAGCTTCAAACTTGTACCGCAAGCTGTAGGTAAATCTTTACAAGTCCTGTGGGTTGATGCTGGCGAGGCGAAACAGTGGCGGATAATTAATCAGTCAGCAACCGTTGCCCAAAATCAACCAACCTACGTCAACGTTACCCGCGAATTATCAGAAACAGGATTAAAAATTCAAGGACAACTGACAACGAATTCTGAACCGTATTTAATAAATTTGCCTGTAGTTGACCCTAGTTATTACTTCTTACGGCGCTTCCGTTCTGCTTTGGCAACAGAAAAAATTACCTTGGGGCAAACATTAGTAGTTAATGGTGGTGTTAATCAAGAGGAAGTAGCCTTTGTAGAGTCGCCACCTTTATCTGAATTATTAATGGAAACTCTTCAGAATAGTAATAATCTTTATGCCGAAGCACTGCTGAGAGCATTAGCTGTGAAAAAAACCAGAGTGAAAAATCAGACTAGTGCTGATGTCGGTTTGGAAGTTGTGAAAGCGAGTTTAACTAAATTGGGAGTTGATCCAGCAAATTATATTTTAGTGGATGGTTCGGGTTTATCACGTCGTAACTTAGTGACACCAGAAGCTTTTGTCCAAACTTTGCGGGCAATGGCAAAAACACCAACAGCATATATATATCGCGCATCTTTACCCGTGGCGGCTAAAAGTGGAACCTTGAAAAACCGCTTTCAAGATACACCTGCTGAGGGCATTGTCCAAGCAAAAACAGGTACGTTAACGGGTGTAGTTTCTCTATCTGGATATATGAATGCGCCGAAGTATGAGCCGTTGGTTTTTAGTATTATTGTTAATCAATCGGATCAGTCTGCAACAGTTGTGCGACAGGCAATTGATGAAGTTGTTGTGTTGTTAACACAGTTGCAGCGTTGTTAATATTTACCTGGACGAATATATAGCGCTTCTCAGTTGAATCAAATACAGACCTAACCCCCAGCCCCTTCCCTACAAGGGAAGGGGGGTAAGATTCAAAGCCTCTCTCCTTTTAGGAGAGAGGAATGGAAGTGAGGTCAGAGTGTATTGTATACAAACGAGAAGCGCTATAATTCGCGGCTGTACAGACAAAACCTGCCTCCGCAGGTTAGCAAACCTTTGATTTTGCGCCCAATACGTTTAAAACTTTTCACTCCTAACTTTTTTCATGCCATCCAAAATCTTACCACCGCCCTTAAAACCTGGAGACTTACTACGAGTAATTGCCCCTAGTGGTGCTTTGCGAGAATTTGAGGCATTTGAACGAAGTTTAGAAATTTGGCGATCGCGTGGCTACCAACTAGAAATCAGTCCCCAGATAGATGATAAATGGGGATATCTAGCTGGTACAGACCAAACCCGCAGTCAACAGCTAGCAGCAGCATGGCAAGATCCTGATTGTCGTGGTATTCTCTGTGCCAGAGGTGGTTTTGGCAGCACCCGCATCTTAGAAAATTGGAATTGGCCAACCTCAGCGCTTCCCAAGTGGCTCATAGGCTTTTCTGATATCACAGCTTTATTATGGAGCCTTTATACAGCAGGAATTTCCGGCGTTCACGGCCCTGTAATGACAACTTTGGTAGATGAGTCAGATTGGTCAATTGAGAGATTATTCAATTGGGTAGAAAGTAGTTCTTTCGCCCCTCTCAAAGGTTGCGGTTGGGGTGGTGGTGTGGTTACTGGTACTTTGTTACCAGGTAATCTCACAGTGGCTACTCACCTTTTGGGTACACCAATCCTGCCACATCTTGATGGTGTAATTTTGGCGTTGGAAGATGTTACAGAAGCACCTTATCGGATTGATAGGATGCTGACACAGTGGCGTTTGAGTGGTGCTTTGTCTAAAGTCTGCGGTATTGCTTTGGGGGGTTTTACTCGTTGTGAAGCGCCGCCAACTATATCTAGTTTTAGTGTAGAAGAAGTATTGCGCGATCGCTTGGGCGATTTGGGTATTCCTGTTGTTTCTGACTTACCTTTTGGCCATGATAGTCCCAACGCAGCCTTACCAGTGGGTGTAGAGGTAACTTTAGATGGAGATGCCGGAATATTAGCGATAGCGCCATAGTTTACCGCAAATATTCCATCATCCAAATTAGTCTCAAAGATTAATTTACTTCTGTATTACCACTAAATAATCCCGATCCGAATAAAAGTTTTTTCCATTTGGGTTGGATTCTTTAATCACTTTCATTTGAGCCTTTTCTATTAACCACTTAATTGTTTCTGGGGAAGTGGGCTGATACAATACTTCGTCATTATCGTATGCAGCAAACCTTGCCCAACCATTCGGTGTAGTTATATTAGTGGTATGAATAAAAGCTCTGCCGCCTGACTTGAGAGTTTTATAAATACTATTTAAGTATTTCCAAATTGTTTGTGAATCTAAATGTACAAATACATCGAAAGAATAGATAAAATCAAATTTTTCGCTAAACTCAGGTTCAAATTGACAATTTTTTATTAAATGAAACTCTATCTGAGGATATTCACTAAGCGCTGCTTCAGCGCTTTTTAGCATCTCTTCTGCTATGTCAAAACAGTATAATTTTTTTACATTTTCAACTACTTTGGCGGCAATTCTACCACCACCAACACCTATTTCTGCCACTGTGCTGTCTTGATCAATAAATGGTGTAATATATTCATTCACAATATCGACTGCATCTTGTACAGTAGCCCATTCATCACCTAAATAATTGACGTAATTATCTCTTTGATCATCTGTAATTTTTTCATTACCCAGAACAACTTGAGATTTATCCCATTTTTTGGCGTAATTGTTCCAGAATTCTTGATTAATTTCAACGTTTGATGGCTGCATTGGTAGCTCCTGTTATAGCGGTAATATTTAACTTGAACAAGATTAGTACTATATCAGTTTCTCAGAATTTTTTGAAACCACTCTTCGGTGCGATCGCCCATAGCTTTTAAAGAGTACAGAGTTTCTGCTTGCTGGCGACAAGCTTGGCGGTCAATTTCATCCAAATGCTTAATTGCTTCTACTAAACCTTGAACACTATCAGGTTCTACCAAAAAACCAGTTTTGCCTTCCTGGACAATTTCTGTTAAACCACCCCGACGGTAAGCAATTAAAGGTACTCCACAAGCAAGTGCCTCTATTGCGACATTTCCAAATGCTTCTATCCAACGAGGAGTTACTAAAAGAGATCGACATTGACCTAACTCTTTTTGTAGCTCGACTGTTGGTAAAAATCCTACATATTCTATGGGAGCATTAGGGTATTTTTGACAAATTTTCTCCCAGTAAGATACATCCTGTTTCAACCCAAATATTTTCAGTCTAATGCCGGTGATTTCTGCTGCTGCTACTGCATCTTCTAGCCCTTTTTCAGGAGCTATTCTACCTACCCATGCCAAGCTCTGAGTTGGTTTTGGGCAAAATTGATAAATAGATAAATCCAAACCATTTAGCAGACAAATACACCGTTCTGGAAAGGTGAAAGTTGCTGCTTGTGTTTGGCTGTGAACACCGATAGTATTAGGAAAATTGATTGCTACTTGTTCAATAATCTGATCCATTGCATCTGTCAAAGAACCCATGCTGATCAGATGTGCGATCGCACAGTTAAAAAATGGTGTTAAATACAGTGGCAGCCAATCATAAGCAAAATTCACAATCAAATCATAATCTGCTTGCACTTGGCGAGCATAATCCCACATATTCGCTAAAACAGAATTTTTATACAGCAAAATCGGATCACTACGACTCTGATTTTGCGCTGGTATCTGTATTAGTTCTCCGGGAATTTCTTTAATAGGTAAGGAATTGCTGATAGACCCTTGCGGTGCAACAATTTCTAATTTATGTCCTCGCCGCAGCATCTCTGTAGCAATATTAGATAAGGTCAACTCTACCCCGCCTCCCAATCCTGAACCTATAGCACCCATTGGGGTAGACATAAATAATAATTTATGGTACATTTTCGTCGTTAATGTATTTTCATCAACATCATTTTTTCACGTAAACAACATACTTATTGGGTTTCGATATGGCTCGACCCAAAACACATACAATTAAATTCAATTCTGCTTACGGTAGCAGCGAGTTGTAATTAGGTAAGGGTGAAAAACCTCTAAAAATTGACTCTGAAGTGTATGAAAAAATGTTTCTACTACTTTTTATTTCATCTTTTTTTGCTGCTAACTTTGTCTCTACGGTTTCTGGATCTAAATGTAAAAAATCTTGTAGATGATGTTTGAAGTCGAAGGAATTCTCTAAAAAGCTACTTAAGAAAGAAGGTTTAGTATGGTTTAGCATGAAAATCGTACCACAATTAAATCAATATATTCTATTATAGGATAGATGTTTACCTATTTAACTTATTATGAGTCGTAAACAATGAGACTAAATGTAGTATATTGGAGCAATAATTTCTAATCAAGAGACATTCTTACATGAAAATAGCGTTAGTTGCTGGAGGTTATATTCCTACACCTCCCTTATCAAATTCTATTTTAACTCTGATGCAAGAGTATAAATATTTTTTAGAGCAGATTGGACATCAAATAGATATTTTTAACAATAAAGATATTAATGAAGTCATAGATAAAATAAATAATGGAAGTTACGATTTTGTCCATTTACACGCCTATCAATTTGTTAGCGAATTCAATAAAAGTCTTAAAAATAAGTATTGTTTTACCTGCCATAATGGTTATTTCTTAAAAGAAGACAAATGGGAGGAAGATTTTAAACAAGGATTTAAACATTACTTAAATGCACCTGGGATAATTGCTCTTTCTTGTGCAACAAAAGATATTTTTCTGAAAGCAGGCTATTCTGGATACATATCAACACAAGTAAACGGTATTGATACTCAAAAACTCGATTTTCAAGAACAAGGAAATAATAAAGCTATTTGTTTAGGTTGGATTCAACCAAGAAAGCAGCAGAAATTATTGGCAGAAAGAATAGATGGAAAAATCGCAATAGATTTTGTTGGACCTTTAGATGATCCTGATTTTGTAGAAGGAAGCACAACAAAATATTTAGGCGTATGGAGTTTAAAACAAGTTTATTCACATCTTACAAATTATAGTTGTTTGGTTTTAATTAGTGATGGAGAAGTTGCACCCCTCGTAGTACTAGAAGCAATGGCAGCAGGTTTATGTATAGTTGTTTCGGAATCTGCTAGCGCTAACTTACACTCTAAAGATTTTATTAGAGTTTTGCCAGATGATATATTAACCAATGCTACTGCCGAAAACCAAAAAATTGTTTGTGACGCAATTCTTGATTTGATTGATAAAAATAAATTTTTACGCCAAGAAATCGTAGAATATGTTAGGGAAAACTTTGATTTTAGTCACATTATCAAAAACTATATTCAGATGATTGACGAATTTATGAAATTTCACCATTAGTGGCAGCATCCCAAATGTGCAAAAACCTTGATAGCCCTAACCCCCTTATCCCAAAGATGGGAGAAGGGGAACTAGAATTATGTCTCCCCTCTCCCAAAGATGGGAGAGGGGCTGGGGATGAGGGAAAAGATTTAAGCAAAATTGGGATGCTCCCCTATTAGTAGACCATCAATCAGCAACTATCTCTGCTAAGACTAGATCGCATCAAGGGTTATGGATTTAGCAGTTTTAGATCAAAAATTAGGAGATTTAAGGAAAAACGAATCATGAATAAAGAAACGATAGAATTTATTGAAAGATCATTGTTAATAGATGGAGATTATGTTTCAGTTGGGTTTGAAATAATCAAGCCAGATAAATGTTTTACCAACATGATTACAGAAGATACAAATGCTTCTGACTGGCCTTATTTAAGACGCGAAATTCCTCATAAATGGTATGTAGATAAAAGAGAAACCTATGTAGGATTTCTCAGTCGAGATGAAGCTCATATTCTTTATAATACTGCCCTCAAATTTAGAGGTAAAAAAGCTTTAGAAATTGGCTGTTGGTATGGTTGGTCTGCTTGTCACTTAGCTTTAGCAGGAGTAGAGTTAGATGTAATTGATCCCCTGCTAGAAAAAGCAGATATGTATGAAAGTGTGACTAATTCTTTGCAGTCTGCGGGTGTTCTTGACAGAGTTAATTTAGTAAGCGGTTATAGTCCTCAAAAAGTAGAGGAATTAGCAGAAAAATCACAGCGTAAGTGGTCGTTGTTTTTCATTGACGGTTCTCATGAAGCTCCCTGTCCACTCAATGATGCGATGATTTGCGAACAATTTGCAGAGCCAGATGCTTTAATTTTATTTCATGATTTGAATGCTCCTGATGTTGCCCAAGGCTTGGATTACTTAAAGCAAAATGGCTGGAACACAATGATTTATCAAACTATGCAAATAATGGGGGTTGCTTGGCGCGGAAATGTTGAGCCAGTGCAACATCAGCCCGATCCAGATATTAATTGGAGTTTACCAGAGCATTTAAAAAACTATTATGTGAGTGAATTATCAACAGATTCAGTAAATGAATTTCTGGAAATTATTACTGCTATCCGTCCCTACACTTTATTGGGTGAAGCACGTTTATTTTCACTCTATTCTCTGGCCAAGAAAATTTGTCTAGAAGATATTCCCGGAAACTTTGTTGAATGTGGAAGTTGTAAAGGGGGAGCAGCAGCGCTTTTAGCATCTGTAATCCAGCGCTACAGCCTTAGCCCACGTTTAGTTTATGCTTGTGATACTTTTGAAGGAATGCCTGCACCGATAGAAATTGATCTACACAACGGGATAGCCGCAAATGAAACGGGGTTTGGAGTTGGCACTTTAAAAGCTCCAATTGCAGAAAATATCCAGTTGATTTGTAAATTATTAAAAGTTCAAGACATTGTTGTACCTGTTAAGGGTTTATTTGCTCAAACATTACCTCAATATAAGTCTGAGATAGGTAATATTGCCTTACTACATGCCGATGGTGACTGGTATGAATCAACAATGGATATCTTCAATAATCTTTATGACAATGTTGTTCCAAATGGCATGATTCAGGTAGATGACTACGGCCATTGGGATGGTTGTCAAAAAGCCTTACATGAGTTTGAGCGTTTGAGAGGTGAGCAATTTAATCTACGTCGAATTGACTATACTGGGGTGTGGTTTAAAAAGGGTGAAGTGATAAATATCCAACACATATAGACTTTCCAAAGTTCCTCTAAAAAGTTGCATGAAAGTTACCCTTTTCCAATCCCAAATTCAGAATTTTTACCGCCAGTTGACCAGTTCTACTTGGCGGCTGTGGCTGATAGGAATTATTCTGAGTATATTTTTCATATTATTATATGGTTGTCAGGGGACAGCCCAGAATAATGAGAGAATAATTCATCTGAATTTATGGCAATCAATCAATCCTCCTGCTAATCGGGATGTATTTGATAAATTAGTAGATAAATTTAATCAGACTCATACTGATATTCAGGTGGAATCTATCTTTGTAGGTCAACCCCAATTGCCAAAAATATTAACAGCAGTTGTGGGCAATGCGCCTCCAGATATTCTCTCATTCGACCCTCAATTGACGGGTCAGTTTATGGAACTAGGGGCAATTCGACCTTTAGAAGAATGGCTGGAGAAGTTTCCATTAAAGTCGGAAATTAGCCCCAACTTATGGGAAGAATTAAAATTAGATGGTCATCTTTGGTCAATTCCACTCTCCACTAGTAATGTAGGCATTTTTTACCGGCCTAAACTTTTCCAAGCTGCGGGAATTACACAAATTCCTAAAACTTGGGAAGAGTTGAGGGAAGTTGCCAAAAAATTAACTATAGACCGGAATGGCGACAATCGACCCGAACAGTACGGAATTTTACTGCCTTTGGGGAAGGGAGAATGGACTGTATTTACTTGGTTCCCCTTTTTATTGAGCGCTGGTGGAGAAATTGTTACCAATAACCGTCCAAATTTGACGAATCCAGGTGCGATCGCAGCGTTACAATTTTGGCAAGACCTATTAAAAGATGGTTCAGCAACCCTTTCTTCCCCAGAGCGAGGTTATGAAGAAGATGCTTTTATTGCAGGTCGTGTTGCTATGCAGATCACAGGCCCTTGGACTTATATCATGAAGTCCAACGTTGACTTTAATGTATTCCCCATCCCTGCAAGTGTGAAGCCAGCTACCGTTACAGGTACTGGAAATATCTATTTGATGAAGACTACACCAGCAAGAGAACAAGCCGCACTCAAATTTTTAGAGTATGTTTTAAGTGAAAAATTCCAAACAGAATGGAGTATAGGGACGGGTTTTTTACCAGTTAACCTCAAATCTGCCCAAAGTCAGGCTTATCAAGAATTTCTCCAGCAAAAACCTGTTTTGAAAGTCTTTATTGACCAAATGCCTGTAGCAGGTTCTCGACCAATCATTCCTGGCTATACTCGTTTGTCTGATAGTCTTGGTAGAGCGATCGAGGCGACATTAATGGGTGAGTCTTCCCAAAAAGCCCTGAAGACAGCACAAGAGCGTTTAGAACTGATTTGGGATGACAAATAAATGAGACTGGGTTGGCTTGATTGACACTCCCCGGCGTGAACGCACGGGGATTCTTGGTTCGCTGAGATCACTTAACTTAGATTCCTTGTTCAGTTTAGTTTGTGTTTGGTCGCAAATTTCCAACAAAATAGGAGCAATTAGAACTAGATTCCTTGTTCAGTTTAGTTTGTGTTTGGTCGCAAATTTCCAACAAAATAGGAGCAATTAGAACTTCACGTTTTGCAGGTTCACTAATCGGGTTAAGGCGCATGATATTGCGCCGTAGGTAACGCTGCAAAAACTCTAAATAGTCAACTACACCTAAATATTGTGGTAGTTGTAGCGAGGCGCGTTCGTAACTACATCCCAGTTCCGCCAAGATGTCTGCTGGGGCATAAGGTAATTCCAAATACTTACTAAATTTATAACTTTGACCGGGTTGGAGAATGCGTGGGCGAGTCATAAACATTAAGGCGATGGAATATATCGACAAAAGTCAGGGAGAAATTCCAGCTTTGGGGTGTAAATTTCTTTTCAATGTACACAGGCCAATTGCTGGTATAGCTCCCAGAATCACTGCTGTCAGTCCTTGTCCACTCCAATATAATATGGGAGTACGGTAGGTTTCTGGAATCAAATTTTGCACAATAAAAAGCAACCAAACCAAAATAGTGATCCAGAAGAAAGAGATTGAGGGTAAAAAATTCCACCACCAAATGTCTGCGGTATATCGCCTCAATACCAGCCATTGGCTAATACCCAGCCAAATTCCAGAAATAATATAAGCGATCGCAGACAAAAATCCCAAAATCAAAGTATCTTCAGAAGATGATGAAGCAATGGTTGAAATGTAGTTAATCCAAGCTGTAGAAACGCCGTTGGCAATCAGCCAACCAACGCTAGTAGCAAATAGCCACTGCCAACCTGGTAAATATCGATAAACGACAAGGCTCTGGTCAGCAGCAAAAATCATTGCAAATACAACATTACTGAGACTTCTGACCAAAATGCTCCATGTTTGTGGTTGGATAGCAGCGCTAGATGAAAGACTTTGGAGAACAATTTTCTCTAAAGCGATACTGACAACGCCACCGACAACCCAGCCGATGAGGGTCATTAAGGTAAACTGAGTAAAGAACCTCTGTCGCTGCGATCGCGGAATCAAAAACTTTCCTGGATTAGGCTCGTTATTAGCAGATGCAACACCATCAGGACTGTTAGAGTCAGTTTGCATAGAAAGTTAGGGGAGTGAGGGAATAGGGAGATAGGGGAGATAGGGGAGATAGGGAAGCAGAGGGAGAATAACTAATACTTCTCTACGAGAGGCTGCGCCAACGGCAACGTTCAGTACAACTACCCAATGCCCAATGCTCAATATATTGATTCTTGTTTTACCCTATTTCTCAATCGCCAGTCCCTATTTTCCATTCCCCATTACCCCTTATCCCCAGAGGGGACCCCACCTTCCCCACTCGCCACTTCCCCAAGGCGAGAATATTATGTCAATAATAACAGTCTATTCTCAATAGAGTCTCAACTAATCTCATTAACATATACTTGTTCCTAAAGATTTAGGGATAGCCCATCATAAACATCGCTTTGAGTCTTGGAAACTCAACCAAACGAGAAATGGTGATTTTTTTGTTGGTTCTTAACCTTGGTTGCGATCGAGAGTAATTTAGATGCGTTTTTCCTGCCCAGATATGAATTACATAAGTAGCTTCACTTAATCTTTAAAGATATTTTAGTATATACACCGTATCTTTTGCGAGTTACAAATATCAAAATAGTTAGTATTACAAAGCATGAAGATCAACTTACATCTTCGGGCTTGTTTTACAGAAGAACGATCAGTTGCAAAGACCTAATAATCTTTGTGATTTTCTTCTAATTCGTTGGAGTAATGAAACCAGTTTTTCATAGCTAGGTTTCAAGAACAGTTCAGTCTTAACTATCTTTGTGTTCTTCAAGGTTTATTACTAAAATGCTGCAAAAAATCTCCTTGGCTTTACTCGGAACAACTGCTGTGATCATGAGTGCAAATCCAGCTAGTGCTGTGACTATGCAAGTCACCACTGGCCAGTTTTCTAGCTACGCTGATGCCAAAACTGTCACCTTTGATGATGGCACAGCAAATGACCCTAATGGATTTGCGACTTACTCTAATATTACTAATAACATTGTTCAAGGTAGCGTATCTAATCAATACGCCTCACCTTATGGAGATAACACCAAATTTCTAGCAATTTCCCCAGTAGGTAGTAATGTTGTAGGTGACACTGGTTTTGTCAATATTAATTTCAAACAAGCTGTTAATTACTTCGGTTTTTATGCAGGTTCATTGGATAGTTACAACTATATTGACATTTACAATGGGAATCAGTTGTTAAAGACTTTTAGTGGTTCAGACGTGCCAACTGCTACAGCAAATGGTAACCAGACTAGCCTTCAATCTAATCTCTTTATCAATCTTGTCGGTGGAACAGGAGAAACATTTAACCGAGTTGTGCTGCGCTCAGATGGTGTTGCCTTTGAAACAGATAACCACGCCTATAGACTAGCCAGCGTTCCTGAATCTAATGCGATGTTAGGTGTGTTAGCAATTGGTGCTTGTGGTATGACTTCACTCTTCAAGCGCTCACAACATAAAGCTACAGTAAAAGGATAAATTTACCAGCACACCTGTTGAAAAGCCTTAAGGATGTGTCTCTACGCCAGACGTAGAGACACATTTGTTATTTGTCATAAGTAAGTGGACGTGAATAATTAAAGGTTTGTAGTAAGCGGCTCTAGCCGCTTACTACAAACCTTTAATTATTTTTATATTACGTAACATAGTTTTATTTATTGTTGCCCACTTATTTAGAGTTTTCCTCATACATTCCCTTGATGTAGAAGTGAGAGGCGCATTTCTACGTGGGACTGAAAACGATGATTTTATGGGAGAAGCCAAAAAAACAATAACTTGTAGCACTTGCTGGCATTAATACTGTAGTCAAGCCAACCGAGCGCTCATATCCAAATAATCAAAATATTATAAAATATTACTATTATGCCCTGCTATTCACCTTTTCCTGAAAACCTGCTGGAAAAGCGTAATCCCAGAATGATAAGCTAAACAGTGGCATAAATAGGATGAAGTAATAAATGGGTGTTTATTCAACGACTCCTCATCTCTTAAGGGCTGCTCGTGGTGAAGTAGTAGATCGTCCCCCTGTATGGATGATGCGACAAGCGGGACGATATATGAAGGCATATCGAGACTTAAGAGATAAGTATCCTTCGTTTCGCGATCGCTCCGAAATTCCAGAAGTAGCAATTGAAGTTTCCTTGCAACCGTGGAAAGCCTTCCAACCAGATGGAGTAATTTTATTTTCTGATATTGTCACCCCATTACCTGGTTTGGGTATTGATATGGACATTGCAGAAGGTAAAGGGCCAATCATTCACTCGCCCCTCCGCACTCAAGAACAAATTGATCTTCTGCGTCCTTTAGAACCAGAAGCAGATCTACCATTTATCAAGACAATTTTGCAAGCGCTGCGTTCGGAAGTAGACGATAAGTCAACGGTGTTGGGCTTTGTGGGTGCGCCGTGGACGTTAGCAGCTTATGCAGTTGAAGGAAAAGGTTCTAAAACCTACTCCATCATCAAAAACATGGCATTTTCCGATCCGACGATATTGCATCAACTGTTAGCTAAACTAGCAGATGCGATCGCCATCTATGCCCGCTACCAAATTGACTCTGGCGCTCAAGTTGTGCAAATGTTCGATTCTTGGGCGGGTCAATTGAGTCCTCAAGATTATGATACCTTTGCTCTCCCCTATCAGCAGCGAGTTTTTCAACAAGTCAAGCAAACCCACCCCGATACACCTTTAATTTTGCTAGTTAGCGGTAGCGCGGGTGTGTTGGAAAGAATGGCACAATCTGGCGCTGATATTGTCAGTGTAGACTGGGCTGTAGATATGGCAGACGCACGAGCCAGATTGGGTAAGCAAGTCAAAGTTCAAGGAAATCTTGACCCAGGCGTGTTATTTGGCTCTAAACAGTTTATCCGCGATCGCATTCTTGATACCGTTCGCAAAGCTGGTAATTGGGGTCACATTCTCAATCTCGGTCACGGTGTCTTACCAGAAACTCCCGAAGAAAATGTCGCTTTCTTCTTTGAAACAGCAAAGGAATTGAATCTTGCAGGAGTTAAGGGTTAGGAGTTATGAGTTATGAAGTTATCAGTTGTGAGGTGCAGAGTTATTTTTAACTCTCACTTCCAACTCCTAACTTTATTTTTAACTCCTGATTCGGAACTTTTAACTTTATTTTTAACTCTTCACTTTTAACTCCTAAATTTTAATAAATTATCTATGAGCCAGAAACGGATTTTAGTGACTGGTGCAAGCGGTTGTGTAGGTCATTATTTAACAGAAGCCTTAATTAAGGAAACAGATCACGAACTGTATCTACTAGTTAGGAACCCAAGTAAACTGCAAGTTGATACTAAGGCACGTTCCGGTATCAACGTTTTACAAGGTGATATGCAAAATATTCGCCAGTTTGCCGATTTGCTATCTACAATTGATACGGCGGTACTCACAGCCACAGCTTGGGGTGGTGATGAGACATTTGATATTAATGTCGTCAAGACTATAGAGTTGCTGGAACTGCTAGATCCAGAACTTTGCCAGCAGGTAATTTATTTTTCGACAGCTAGCGTTTTGGATCGGTACAATCAACCATTGAAAGAAGCCGGGAAAATTGGGACAGATTATATCCGTTCTAAATATGAGTGCTTAGAGAAAAAAGAAAAATTAGCGATCGCACCCAAAATTACCACAGTTTTTCCCACTGTAGTATTGGGCGGTGATGCCAATAAACCCTATTCTGCTGTCACATCTGGCATTCCAGAAGTTACGAAATATATTAATATAATTCGCTTTTTGGAAGCAGATGGCAGTTTTCACTTTATCCACGGACGAGATATTGCTACTGTCGTGCGATATTTAATTGATCATCCTGTCAAAAACGATCAACCACGTCGGCTTGTTTTAGGTCAAGCACCCTTAACTGCTAATCAAGCAGTGAAGCAAGTTTGTGCATATTTGGGCAAAAAGATTTACTTTCGCATTCCCATATCTTTAGCATTAGCTAATTTGATTATTATTCTGTTCCGCATTCAGATGGCGGCTTGGGATAGGTTTTGCATGAACTATCGGCATTTTACTTATGAAAAATTCATCAATCCCGGTAGTTTCGGCTTGCCAAATTATTGTGAAACTATGACTGATGTTTTAAAAATCAGTGGCGTTAAACCTTAGCCAGTAAGGGAGTTTATACCTTCCTGGTTTGATAAGGCGAAAAAATAATGAGCATTAACTTGCTAGTAACTTCTTAGGTAATGTGATGATCGTTAGTGTTGTGCGATTTAGAGGCAACATTCGTTGGTTTCAGTCTGATATAGATATCTGGATACTTGACTGGAACAAGTGGCGGCATGAATTTTTAAATGCTGGCTATGAGGTTCCAGAACTAGACGGTTCTGAAAGATTTGGAATTACTGTAGTTAACCAAGAGACTGCGGAAAGATTTCTATCAGCAGTTTCGATTTTCGAGATATCTAAGAATAATTTGCACACCGAATTGCTTACCCATTATAAAAATGCAAAATCATGGTGGGATGTTTCAGATCTATTTCCCACAGTATTTGTTGATTTTGATAAAAATCGGGTTGGTGCATTTTACTTTGAAGGTACTAGGATAGAGAGGTATGTTCCAGATGGGTGGATTGGAGAGTTTGTAGACTTTGCTAATACCTACAACGAAGACGTATTTCCATCTAGCGAGAAATTTTGGATTTCAGATGGTTTTGACATACTTAAAATCCTTAACGAGCGAGGTAGTATGTTGAATGGTACATAAATTAGATTGGTACTAATTTTTTGACTTGCGGCAGACGCAATGAGGAGCATTTCCAGGTTCTACCTGGAAACGAGGTTTTAATACAGACCACTCGTAAGGGCACAGCATTGCTGTGCCCCTACCATCGGGAGCATCCAAACGAGAACTGCTATAGTTACCCATTTGAGGGAAGTCAAAATATCAGTGGTAGAATAAAACAACTTTAATAAAAAGTCAATAACTCTTAATTTTCGTTAGAGTGGGATAACAATCAAAGTGTGAGGATTGATACTAAATGCGAATTTTATTAGTGTATCCGATATTTCCCAAAACCTTTTGGTCTTATGAAAAAATCTTGGAGTTAGTCGATCGCAAAGTTTTATTACCACCTCTGGGTTTAGTAACAGTAGCCGCGATTCTGCCCCAAGAATGGGAATTCAAGCTAGTCGATCGCAACATCCGCACAGCAACCGAAGCAGAATGGGCATGGGCAGATGTGGTAATTCTCTCTGCGATGATTGTCCAAAAACAAGATTTACTTGACCAAATCCAGGAAGCAAAAAAACGTGGCAAGTTAGTCGCAGTTGGCGGTCCCTACCCCACCTCTGTACCTCACGAAGTTGAAAATGTTGGTGCAGATTTTCTAATTCTGGATGAAGGGGAAATCACCCTACCCATGTTTATTGAGGCAATTCAACGGGGCGAAACATCTGGAACTTTCCGTGCCACAGAAAAACCTGATGTCACAGGCACACCAATACCCCGCTTTGATTTATTAGAATTGGATGCTTATGATATGATGTCGGTGCAGTTTTCGCGCGGGTGTCCCTTCCAGTGCGAATTTTGCGACATTATTGTTCTCTACGGACGCAAACCGCGCACCAAAGCCCCAGCCCAACTTTTAGCAGAGTTAGATTACCTCTATGAATTGGGTTGGCGGCGGGGTGTGTTCATGGTGGATGACAACTTTATTGGCAACAAACGAAATGTGAAATTGTTGCTGAAAGAGTTAAAAGTCTGGATGGCAGAACACAAGTATCCCTTCCGATTTGACACTGAAGCTTCAATTGACTTAGCCCAAGACGCAGAAATGTTGGAGTTAATGGTTGAGTGTGGTTTCTCGGCGGTGTTTTTGGGAATCGAAACGCCGGATGAAGATAGTTTGCAAATGACCAAGAAGTTTCAAAATACTCGCAGTTCTCTAACTGAGGCAGTGGAAACCATCATCAAAGCGGGATTGCGCCCAATGGCTGGGTTTATTATCGGCTTTGATGGCGAAAAAGCAGGCGCAGGCGATCGCATTGTCCGCTTTGCTGAACAAGCAGCAATTCCCTCTACTACATTTGCCATGTTGCAAGCGTTACCTAACACCGCGCTTTGGCATCGCCTGAAAAAAGAAGGACGGCTACGGGAAAATGAAAGTGCCAATATTAACCAGACAACATTGATGAACTTCCTCCCCACCCGTCCCCTGGAAGAACTTGCCAGAGAATATATTGAGGCATTTTGTACTTTATACGACCCAGTACAATACTTGGATCGTACCTATCGCTGCTTCTTGATGATGGGTTTGCCGAGTTGGAAAGCCCCAGCCAAAATGCCAGAGTGGGTAGTTGTAAAAGCGTTGCTGATTGTAATTTGGCGACAAGGAATCAAACGGGAAACCCGTTGGAAGTTCTGGCATCATTTGTTTAGCATTCTCAAGCGTAACCCTGGAGTTATTGAGCATTACATCTCTGCTTGCGCCCACAACGAGCATTTTCTGGAGTATCGCCAAATAGTCCGCGATCAAATTGAAAGTCAGCTAGCTGAATATCTAGCACAAGGTGCAGAAACTCCTTATGTGCTGGTAAAGGAAAAAGTTGAAGAAAAAGCTGAAGCGGTAGTTAGTTAAGGGTGGTAACGGTTAATAGGTAAGAGTTAAAAAATTACTTATTACCCGTTACTAAAACCAGTATGCGCCTGTACCTTGCTATAAGTTGAAATTACTTTACGATCATGCGCTTAAAATAATACTCTCCTATCCCAGTTATTTGAAAAATTAACTCTGCTGCTTTACTCATCAAGGAAGTGTTAATCTCAAGTTGATAATTCTCCTGCTTTGAAACCTCCATCACAACTTTACTGAAATCGGCATTACCTTTCCTCGCACCCAAACCATTAATTGCACATTCAATTTGCCTCACGCCGCAACTGAAAGCAATGAGTGAATTATCTACCGCCATACCCAAATCATCATGACAGTGGACTGAAACGACAACTTGATCAATATTTGGTACTCGATTAAAAATCATTTGCAGAAGTTGCGAAAACTCTTCTGGCGAAGCCAAACCTAAAAATCTTTTTGAGAACTTCCTGGATAACCAACTTCAATAATATCTACTCCCATTTCTTCGAGTAATATTATGTCCGGTAAATCACTTACGATTAAACTCCGATTTTAATCCACCAATGAAAACCAGTTAACCCTTGAATAAAATCTTTCATTTGTAGCA
>NZ_JBALEA010000058.1:0-12100 GCF_036917135.1 Nostoc sp.
GGATTAGTTAAAGCAAGGCGTAAGCGTCATCGAGACATTGACGCTTACACCCAACAAATTTGGGCTTTATCTTCTTAAGTTGACACCAATGGGCAATGCCGTGCCCCTACGGGTGTAAATCACTAGCTATAGTTAAGAACGCCGCACATTCAAGCAACACCATTCTTTTCGTTTCCACAGGGTAGCGACGACCCAACCATTTTGTTCTAAAGCGTCAGCAACAGCTTTAGATTGTTCTAGCAAAATACCACTGAAGATCGCCCAAGTTTCAGGTTTAGCGATCGCACTCATTTCTGGAACCAATTCAATAATTACATTCGCCAAAATATTGCAGACGATACCATCTACTGGTTTCTCAACTAGTTTTGTCAAAATGTCTACACTTCCCCGTGCAGATAGTAAACGTTCTGGGCTAATGTCGTTTAGAGCAGCATTACTAATGGTTGATTGAATCGCCAAAGGGTCAGTATCCACTGCATAGACTTTCTCGGCTCCCAGTAGCAGCGCCCCAATAGAAAGGATACCAGAACCACAGCCAATATCGGCAATTACCAGATGTTCATGTTTACCACTACTACCGACAAAAGACTGAGGAACTCCACTTAGCCGCATTTCCAGGGATTCCAAACATAGCTGAGTGGTGGCATGGTTGCCCGTGCCAAATGCTACACCAGGATCAAGACGAATCACTAACCGTTCTGTTTTTTCTGGTAATGGTAGCCACGCGGGGTTAATTAAGAAGCGATCGCCTATTTCTTGCGGATGCCAATATTGTTTCCAGCTAGTCGCCCAATCTTCCTCATCAATTAACTGCCATTGCAGGGAGGGAGATGAAACCCCTATACAGAGGGCATCTTGACGCAGCCACAGTGACAGCGCAGCCAAATCTAGTAGCTGTATTTCAATTGTCGGCAAGTAAGCTCTGATTAAAGATGAATTTCCTTTGTTTTCACTAGCTGTACCACGACAGCCAAAATCTTCCAGTCGCCAAAAGATCGATTCTTCTAGGTCTGGCTCACATAAAATTTGTAGTTCCCACCAGGTGTTTGCCATATAATTTTAGATTTTAGATTTTAGATTTTAGATTGGACTAGGTAATGGTTAATGACCAATGGGAAAAACAATGAGCAATTAGCCATTACCAATCCAAAATCCAAAATCGTCCGACTGAGCGACTTGCCTTGAGCGTTCGCGTAGCGTCTCGTAGAGAAGCCGAAAGGAGCCGAAGTCCGAAATCCAAAATCAAAGTGTTACCGTATACGCGTCCCGAATCCCCGGGACTTTGATAATTTCATCCAAAATGCCCTCTGGTAAAGGGTCATCTATACTCAGAGCCATTACAGCATCACCACGGACGATTTTACGACCTACTTGCATACTGGCAATATTCACATTAAAACTGCCGAGTAGAGAACCAAGTTTGCCGATAATCCCCGGCATATCCCGGTGTAGGGTAAACAACATATATTTGCTGGGTGGGACGTTAATCGGGAAACCATCAACGTCGGTGAGGTGGATTTCCCGCTCACCCAACAAAGCACCTGTTACCGAATGAGTACCTAAAGTACCCGTGGCTTCGAGATGCAATGTGCCGGCATAGTCTCGAATGGAAGCATCGCGGGTTTCAATTACCCGGATTCCGCGTTCTTTGGCTTCGATGCTGGCATTTACGTAATTTACTCGTTCCCGCAAAGCTTGATAAAGTAGTCCTTTCAAGGCTGCGACGATCAAAGGCTGACTTTTGTTGGTTGCGAGTTCCCCTTGCAGTCGAATATTCAGTACTTCCACCCGTCCGCCAGCTAGCTGTCCTACCAGATTACCGAGAGTTTCTGCTAGTTGCATATAGGGTTTGAGTTCTTCCAACACGTCGGGGCCGAGTCCGGGAATGTTAACGGCTGAACGCGCGGGTAGTCCTAAAAGTACATCCCGAATTTGTTCGGCAACATCAATGGCCACATTCACTTGAGCTTCGGCGGTAGAGGCTCCCAAGTGGGGAGTGAGGATGACTTCTTTGCCTAGCGATCGCAATTCCGATTCACCCAGTGGTTCCGACTCGAACACATCTAAGGCTGCACCCCCGATTGTACCCGCTTTCAGAGCTGCTGCTAAAGCCACTTCATCAATGATGCCACCACGAGCGCAGTTGATAATCCGCGCTGTGGGTTTCATCTTTGCCAAAGTTGTGGCATTGATTAAATGGGTGGTTTCTGGGGTTTTGGGGATGTGTAGGGTGATATAGTCTGCTTGCTGGAAGAGTAAATCTAGCTCAACTAACTGACAGCCAAGTTGTTCGGCTCGGTCTGTTGAAATAAAAGGGTCATAAGCTAGGAGTTTCATCCCCATTGTCTTCGCTACAGAGGCAACATGGGAGCCAATTTTACCCAAACCGACAACGCCGAGAGTTTTTTTGTAGACTTCCGCGCCGACAAAGCTATTGCGATCCCACGCACCGCGCTTCACCGAAGCGTTAGCATCGGGGATGTGGCGAGACAAAGCCAAAATCATCGCTAGGGCGTGTTCGGCGGCGGCAATTGTATTTCCCTCTGGAGAATTGACTACCACAATTCCCCGGCGCGTGGCTGCGGGAACATCCACATTATCCACACCCACACCAGCACGACCGATAATTTTTAACTGGGTGCCAGCATCAATAATTTCTTGAGTGACGCGCGTACCAGAGCGAATCATCAGCGCGTCATACTCACCAATAATTTCGATCAGTTCTGCTGGTTTTAGACCTAGTTTGACATCAACGGTCGCAACTTGCGAAAGAATATCAATTCCAGCTTGGTCAATAGAATCGGAGACAAGAACCTTAGACATGATTATTTCATTTAAAGCTACAGGCTTTGCTGCACAAGACTTTTTAGTTTAGTCTTTATCTGTCGCAATTCAGCAAAAATTATTCGTTTGAATATCGACTTAACCTTAACTTACACTATCTGGTGGTAGTATCAAAGCATGATTTGCTCCCGGTGGGTACTGCCTCGTAAGTATTTGAACATGAGTGGCTGTTTGTACCACCGTGTCGCTAAATATAGAGCATGAATAGCACTAAGCACCTATTATATTTATTAAATAGTTAAGAGTTAGCAAAATTTTATCGGCTGAAGTAAGTAGAGCGGCGTGAATAATTCAAGGTTTGTAGTGAGGACTAAAGTCCTCATTTGAGGGCTGAAGCCCTCACTACGAACTAATTTCAAGATTTTTACATTTCTTAATGTACTTTGATTTATTCACGCCGACTTACTTAACTTACTTGGTGAGGTAGAAACCTCTGTATTCTTGACTGGGCTGCAACTTTACGGAGATCCAAGAAATAAAATGCCCCTAGACATCTCCAGAAATTAAATATGCGTTACCCAGAACCCTTGTAGAGACGTAGCACTGCTACGTCAAAACAATTCTTTTTCGGAGATGTCTCCTAGTTAGCTTGCTTTAGTTGGTCAGTTAGGGCGTAATTGCAAGTTATTGGTGGGGACAAGCATTAGCCACAGAATTTATTTCTTAGAGTTCCCTTAGCTAAGGCAATGCTCTGCACAACCATAAAACGAGCCAGTAACTATTCTATCTGTCGAATCTTGGCTGTTTCTCGATACCACAAAAAATTATTTTTTTTAAAAAGTAGCACGCAAGTATTTTAACTAGAATTATATTTTAAGTAATTCAATAAGATTGAAACTAAAGATAAAAATATTTCTTTCCAAAGATCGCCCCAAAAATTTGGGAGAACTAGTGGAGAAATCTATCTTTAGAAATATATTTTTTGGTTTTATTTCTTTTTGAACAACAAAGTGAACGAAGGCAGATACCGATAAATAAATAAATAATGATGTAAATAATCTTGTATGATATTTACATTCAGCTTAAAAATAAAAAAACAACAATAAATAAAAAATGCCTAGACTCGTAGGACAGCGCTCTAATACTGGAGCAAATATTACCGTTTTTGTGATCCTAGTCGCCACACTTGGGGCACTTTTTGAATACTTTGGCGTGATTGATATAGTTCCCGGTTTTGGACGAGAGGGGCGATATTTTCAGCTTAAAGGTCAAGCAACCAACGAACAAGTAATTCAACAACCAAATCAATAAGAATAGGAGGGATAGATAAATGCGTAAAGGTAGTGATGTTATCGATAAAGTGGTCGTCACCTACGACACAGGTAAGAAAATTGTCCGAATTATAGATTTAATTTTTGATCAGAAACACAATCAACTTTTGGGTTTTCTAGTTGCAGAAAAGGGACTGTTTCGAGATGCAAGAGTGATTCCACTACAAGAGGTGCAAGCGATCGGGTCAGATGCAATCGTAGTTAAGTCGAAAGAATCTGTTGTTAAGGCACATCGTCTCCCTGTAATTAAAGAGATTCTGCACCAGAATATTGTCCTGAGAAAAAAGAGAATTCTGACTACTGAGGGACTCGATCTCGGTGGATTGGTCGATTTGTTCTTTGATGAGCATAGTGGACTAGTAGAAGGATACGAAGTTTCTGGTGGTGTATTTGCCGATGCTTACTCAGGGCGATCGTTCGTTCCTGCTGGCGAAGCCCTGAAAATTGGTTATGATGTGGCCTTTGTACCTCCAGAAACTGCTCAAATGATGGAAGAACAGGTTGGTGGTATCCGAGGAACCGTTCAGGCAACTGGAGATAGATTGCAGGACTCGGCCCAAACTACCAACCGCAGACTGCAAACAGCAGCTCAAAGCGTGAATGAACAGCTGCAAAGCTCGGTAGAGAGTGTGAACCGGGGGCTACAGTCAGCAAGCCAAAATGCAGGTGAGCAATTCCTTGCCGTAAGTGATGCTACTAGCAGCAAACTGCAAGACCTCAATCGAGATGCAACAGCCTCCTTGACAAACAATTTGGCTGACCCTGCCGATCAAAAGGTATATGTTATTGGCAAGTATATTGAGCGGGATGTGCTGACTCCAGACGGGAATGTACTGCTACTAGAGGGGCAGGAAGTGACGCTAGTGGATGCAGAAACAGCCGATCGCATGGGTATCCTTGATGAACTTTATCGAGCCACGGGTGGCAGTCTGACTGCAAACATCAGCCGCAATTTGCAAGCAGCAACAGAATTTACTAGCAATCGAATTGGCAGCGTAACTCGCAGCAGTGGCGCGAAGGTGCGTGACTCAGTTGATTCGCTGGCAGCGCATCTGGCGATCCAGCAGGCAAGAGGGCGCAGAGTTGGGCAAACAGTCCGTGCTGACGATGGCTTAATTCTTGCGGCATCTGGGCAGATTGTGACGGAATCCCTGCTTGCTCGTGCCCAGACTTACGGTAAAGAAGCGGAATTGCTAAACTCTGTCGGTCTGACTCCAGCAACCGCAGTCCGTTCTAGCGCCAGTGACAGATGGCTAGAAAACAAAGTTCAACTGGGCAATCAAGCAAGCATCGCTCAACAGAATCTCAACACTTTCTGGCAAGCCTTGAAAGCGAATGCAGAAAAGTTACAAGGACGCAGCACACGGGCAATGAAGAAGCAACGGATTGAACAAGCCCTAGGTCGTCCAGTTACCCGTGTCATTCTTGACCCAGAAGACAACGTGATACTTAATGTAGGTGAATTGATTACACATTGCGCCGTCAGTCAAGCTGAAAAAAGTGGAGTTCTGAATATCTTACTGAGTTCGGTCTATACTAAGGAGCCAGAAATCTCTGACAAGGAGTTACGTGCCTCAGAACATGGAATGGCAGCCTTGGTGCTTCATGGTAATGGGCGATCGCAACTTGAATCCAAATCTATCTTGTGACTTGGTGCATAACAGAACAAAAATATACGCTAACGATTGATTCCTGCGATCGGAATAAAATTTCTACTTTCTTCAATACCTCATAACTGAACAGCCCATCGTAGACATTGCTAGCAGATAAGTCGCTATAATTCTGGTGAGCCAAATAGAGCCAAATATCCTTTGAGTTTTGGGGAAACCAGCCATGTTAGAGTACAACTTGCCAAGGTACTTGCCCTCAGCCGAGGAACTACCAGACTCTGATGAAATGCCTGTGGATAATGAACTGCAAGAATTAATACCAGGCTTGCTGAAGGCGATCCTGCTGATACTTTGGGCAGAACGTATGGACTGGCTCTTTGCCATAGACATGGGTATTTATTATCACCCAGATAAACCGCCCATTGTGCCAGATGGCTTTTTGAGCTTAGGGGTAGAGCGGTTTTATGATGAGGAACTGCGTCCCAGTTATGTGCTGTGGGATGAAAATGTTGTACCGATTTTCGTACTAGAAGTAGTTTCCCAAAATTATCGCAAGGAATACACGACTAAATTGGCTGAATATGAGGCTTTGGGTGTACTTTATTACGTGATTTATTCCTCTCGTCGCCGCCGCAAACCGCATCTGGAAGTACATAAGTTAGTTAATGGTAAATATGAATTGCAAGAGGGAAACCCCCTTTGGCTACCAGAGATTGGCTTAGGAATTGGTTGCGAAAGGGGAAATTATTGCGGTGTAACGCGGGAATGGATGTATTGGTATGATGAGCAAGGACAACGCTATCTCACGCCCGCAGAACAAGTAAAACAAGAGACATTACGCGCTCAACAAGAGACATTACGCGCTCAACAAGAAGCACAACGCGCCGAACAAGAGACACAACGCGCCGAACAAGAAGCACAACGCGCTCAACAAGAAGCACAACGCGCTCAACAAGAGACACAACGCGCCGAACAAGAGACACAACGCGCCGAACAAGAGACACAACGCGCCGAACAAGAAGCACAACGCGCTGAAGTTGCAGAACAACGGGTGCAACAATTGACAGAACAATTAAGAGCGCTAGGAATAGATCCAGATAATCAGGGTTAACTGAAATATTGTGTAATATTTTCAACAAGACCAAAAAAACTGGTTTTTCAGATTTATGTATTTGTCATAAGTCCAGTTTTTCTACCAAAAGCTGTCAGTAAAGAAAAACTATTGCTTTTTAGGAATAACGTTTCTGATTCCACTTTTTGCGCCAACACTATCACCTTTGTAACGAGGGATGAGATGAATACTGGCATGCATAATATTTTGACCGGCGGCTCGATTGATATTCATTCCTATATTAAAACCATCAGGTTCAAATTCTGCTTTGAGAATTTCTTGTACTTTGTTCACCATAAACCAGCAAGCAGATTGCTCCTTGAATGGTAGTTCAAAATAATTGCTAACATGACGTTTGGGAATAACTAAAACATGACCTTTACTTATAGGATAGCCATCAAAAACTGCATAAGCAGTTGCTGATTCAGTTAATAGTTTGAGATTTTTATGAGGATTACAGAATATGCAATAATTAGATGAATTTCGCTGATGATTATAGTGAACATACTCATATAATTCTCGATTTTCATCTAAAAAAACCGAAGTAAAAGGAAGTTTAATAATACACTGATAGGTAGGTTTTTTGTGAACATAATGTTCTCTAAAACCTTCTTTTTTGATATCTCTTCTTACAGCATAATAAGCTTTGCCTCCTGGTTTCAATAAGTGTGATACTTCCATCAAAACATTAGTTTGTTCTTCGTTAAATAAAACATTTAAAACATAGAAGCAAATTATTGTATCGAATTTATTCTGAGGATATTCGGGAAAATAATAAGGATCATAGCCTGTAATATCACAACCTTTTTGGCGCAGTATTTTAACATCATTACCAAAGCCACAACCAAAGTCTAGTATTTTGCCTTGGAGAAGGTTTTGATTTAATAAAAACTGTGCCGGAAATGATAGATAACTTCTGTCGATCGCAGTCAGATGGCTGAACTGATTTTTTTGCTGTTTCATGGAATTAATTTTGGTGCTGATGTCCCAAATTTATTATTCCCAGCATTCCTTGAGGTTATGCGATGTCTACGATGGTCACTGAGCCCTTCGACAAGCTCAGGGTAACACTTGCCGAAATGCGGGCTACGCCTAAGCATCAGGGTCAAGACCTAGCTCACGTAACTTAGCTGCTAATATATCAGCACGTTGCCTTTCGTGTTCAGCGCGTTGACTTTCGTGTTCAGCGCGTTGGCGTTCTTGTTCAGCACGCTGGCGTTCTTGTTGGGCTTGTTCGCTGCTCCACAATAGCAAATTTCCTTCTCTATCCCACCAGCGTAGCCAATTCATCGTTTGACATAATCTTTCACCTTCCCAAATTCCAAGAAATAACTCTAACTCAGGAATCCAAAAGCGTCCATTGGTATCTGCTTGCGGCAAAATATATTCTCCATTTTGCAAACACCTTAGTTCTAAACTAGGTTCGTAGGGATCGTAGGTTACGTAACTTGGAACTTGGAGAATCTTTTCGTAATATATAGAGTTTACCGTAGGGTGGAGTTGAGCGGACTGATAGTTCTCCCCCTTCTGTGTCTGAGAGAAATTCCATTACCACAGCCACAGCAGCGCCTTCTAAATTCGGGGTATAGCTGCGACGAACTACATTTGTTCCTACAGATTGTACTTGAGGTACGTAAAACCAATCAGGGGCTTTGACAACGATTTTTTTGTTGACTGTGGCTACAAGTCCAAAATTAGAGCCAATGAGCATCTGAGGTTGGATGCGTTCTGTGCTTCCCAAAGCATCGGTAAGCGCAGCCGCGATCGCAGGTTGTTGAATATTTTCTACTGGATCA
Source organism: Nostoc sp. (assembly GCF_036917135.1). Taxonomy (GTDB): domain Bacteria; phylum Cyanobacteriota; class Cyanobacteriia; order Cyanobacteriales; family Nostocaceae; genus Nostoc. Next base: position 8,633 of record NZ_JBALEA010000058.1, read on the forward strand.
TCAGGTAAAATGAAGTCGGCTGGAAGTGCTTCCCAAGTAACAGTTGGTTTTTTTTGGATGGGGTTAACTTGTAGAACCATAAAACTACTCCTAAATGCACAGTATATTAGTTATTCTAAAGAAATCTTCAGCCAGCATCGCTTTTAAGCTAAAAACCTAGTAATCTGGAAATATTTCTTTGAGAGGTGTATATACTACTTGTAGTCAAGCTCTTAGCAGGCGTGAGTATTATGGTGGAATGGTTGATTGGCTGGATAGCAAGCAATGCTGTTGGACTCCTAGTTAAGACTATTCTCAACAAAGAGTTTGCACAGGATTTAGCAAATGATTACGCCAAAGACTTTTTCAAAGACCGCTTCAACAACGTCGGGACATTACTATTTGTAAAGGAACCACTTCAGAAGGCTATTATTAAGGCACTGAAGGAATTTTTGCAAATAGTGGAAGAGGAGTTAAGGTTTCGCAGAGTATCTGACGAAGACATTAAGAAATTTGCTAAACCACTCAAGCAATTTATATATAACAAATCTGTTAAAGAAATCCTGGGTAAGGCTTTTGACGCTGATTGTGATTCTCTAGACTATCAAAGGCTTGCAACTATTTGGAATCATTCTGAATTACCAACTATGCCAGCTAAGTTTAACTGGCAATTAGTAACAGATAATTATTTGAGAAAATGTCAACAGCTTCTCTCGGAATCAGAAGATTTACGTAATATTCTCATCTTACAAAAACTTGATGATATTCAAAAAAACGATACTATTACACCAGATTTTAATTTACTACAATATTTAGAAACTATTCGGGAACGTTACGGCAATTTGAAGTTAGATAGTTTAGAAAATACAGCCCGCGAACATCCGGTAAATTTATGGCAAATATTTATCCCGCAAAATGTGCGTCCAGTTTATCAGGTTTTACCAGAACTGCCTAAAGAACATCTTCGTAGGCTACAAGAAAGTAACCAATTAGATGCGGAATTTGAAATAGAAAAATTTCAAGAAGAAACAGAACGTTATCAACGCAATTATTTTGAACAGCCAATCCGTTCAGTATTAGATGTTATCCGAGATCAGCAACGCAAGAATTATCTAGTTATTTTAGGCGATCCTGGTTCTGGCAAGTCTACATTATTGCAATATCTAGCGTTGGATTGGGTAGAAAAAACTCTCGATCAGAAGGATTATAATCTGCCAATTCCTTTGCTGATTGAATTACGCAATTATCAGCGCGATCGCGATGCGGGTAGTTGTAATAATTTTCTCCAATTTTACCATAATAGTCCCAATTGTTTTTATCACCTCAATCAGCATAAATTGCATGAGCAGCTAAAGGCTGGTAACGCTTTAGTCATGTTTGATGGTTTGGATGAAATCTTTGAACAGGCGAAGCGGGAGGAAGTAATTACCTGTATTCATCGCTTCACTAATGAATATCCCGATGTACAAGTAATTGTCACTTCTCGCATTATCGGCTATAAGCAGCAACAATTGCGAGATGCAGAGTTTCGCCACTTTAGGTTGCAAGATTTAGAACCAGCACAGATTCAAGATTTTATTGAACGTTGGCATGATAAAACTTTTAGCCAAGCCGAAGAAAGAGATAAAAATATCAAACGAGAGCGTCTACAAAAAGTAATTAATGAATCAAAAGCAATTGCCGAACTAGCACAAAATCCTCTGCTGTTAACCATGATGGCAATTCTCAATCTGAAGCGAGAATTACCTAGAGATAGAAGTGAACTGTATAAAGAGGCTTCAGAGGTTCTGCTGCATAATTGGGACGACGGACGCAATTTAAAGCCGGATGAACGTCTGGAAATTATTTATTATAAAGATAAACAGGCAATGTTGCGTGAAGTTGCTTATCGAATGCAAACCAGTGAAAAAGGTTTAGCTGGCAACATTATCAATGCGGATGACTTAGAAGAAATCTTCATTAAATATCTGCAAGATATACCAGTGAGTGATGCCAGAGATAAAGCCAGACGGTTGATGAAACAACTGCGCGATCGCAACTTTATTTTATGTTTCTTGGGTGCAGATTACTATGCCTTTGTGCATCGGACTTTTTTAGAATATTTCTGTGCTTGGGAGTTCGTCTGGCAGTTTGAGAAGGAACGCAAAATTACAATTGAGTATCTTAAAACTGAAGTTTTTGGCAAACACTGGCAAGATGAAACTTGGCATGAGATATTGCTGTTAATTACGGGAATGATTGAGGCGAAATTTGTTGGTGAAATTCTTGATTACTTAATGGTGCAAGATGGGGAAGAGGAAAAGTTTATCAACCTGTTTTTAGCGGCTAAGTGTCTTGCAGAGGTGAGAAATCGCTTAGTGATTGTGTCAATGGCTAATGAATTACTTGATAAGCTAAAAGATTTAACTAAATATGACCTTTGGTACTATTACGAATCATATCAATATGAAGAAACTAAGTTAGTTCAGGAAATTCGCACTCAAGCAGTTGCAACAATCGCTGCAATTTGGAAAGATAACCGCGATACTTTACAGTGGCTCAAAGACCGCGCCACTGATGATCGTGATGGGAATGTGCGACGTGCAGCTATCCAAGGATTAGCCAGCAATTTTCCAGATGACCCAGACATCAGCTTGTTTCTGCAAGACCGTGCCAACACTGATAATGATGGGAATGTTCAAATTACAGCTATCCAAGGATTAGCCAGCAATTTTCCAGATGACCCAGACATCCGCTCGTTTCTGCAAGACCGCATCACTGCTGATAATCAATGGAATGTGAAACTTGTTGCCATCCAAATATTAGCCAGCAATTTCAAAGATGACCCAGACACCTGCTCGTTTCTCAAAGACCTCGCCACTGCTGATAATGAAGGGAATGTGCGAGGTACTGCCATCCAAGCATTAGCTAGCAATTTCAAAGATGACCCAGACACCCGCTCGTTTCTGAAAGACCGCGCTACTGCTGATAATGAATGGTTTGTGCGAAGTACTGCCATCCAAGCATTAGCTAGCAATTTCAAAGATGACCCAGACACCTGCTCGTTTCTCAAGGATCTCGCCACTGCTGATAATGAAGGGAATGTGCGAGGTACTGCCATCCAAGTATTAGCCAGCAATTTCAAAGATGACCCAGACACCTGCTCGTTTCTTAAAGACCGCGCCACTCATGATGATGAGAATGTGCGAGGTGCAGCCATCGAAGCATTAGCCAGCAATTTCAAAGATGACCCAGACACCTGCTTGTTTCTCAAAGACCGCGCCACTCATGATGATGAGAATGTGCGAGGTGCAGCCATCCGAGCATTAGCCAGCAATTTCAAAGATGACCCAGACACCTGCTCGTTTCTCAAAGACCGCGCCACTCATGATGATGAAGGGAATGTGCGATATGTAGCCATCCGAGCATTAGCCAGCAATTTCAAAGATGACCCAGACACCTGCTCGTTTCTCAAAGACCGCGCCACTCATGATGATGAAGGGAATGTGC
>NZ_JBALEA010000059.1:0-82478 GCF_036917135.1 Nostoc sp.
TGGGCTATTCTACCTTCAAATCTTGCACCTGAATATACTTCTTTGGTCTGAAAATCTCAGAGTGTCAACTTTTCTTTCTTTTTCAGCAACCCCTAGCTAGAGAAAAAGCTTCTGCAACCGCTTTTGGTAATTCAATCAATACGAAATAATTGCTAGGATATAAATAGTCTTCACCTGATTCATCAATAACTCTAATCATTTGGTGCTTAACAGCATCAGAATCAGGAACAGTCTGATAAATTTTCCGAATTTCTAAAGAAGCAGGATAATCTTTGTTGTGAATGCAAACAACATATTGAGTTTCTGTGTTCGCTGACTGCATAACTACTCCTATAGAAAGCGTTTTATTTTGATTTCTTTCTTACCAATTCCGTGGGCTTCATAACTCAGCTTCATAAATACTTCCGTCGTCTAAGCTAATGGTTCCAAAGCCTTTAAGTTTCCGCCACCGTCCTGAACCATAAGTTTTACGCAAGCGTTCTAGTTCACGAATGGAGTTACCAACAGCAATTATTTCAATATTGGTGATGTCTCCGATAATTTCAAAATTCAAGTAAGCATTACTCCTAGTAAATATTGCAACAAAAAAATTTTAACCACAAACCACCGCCAATCTTCGACTAACCAACTCAGCCGCTAAATGTATCGCTGCTTTCATACTCGTAGCATCAGCAATTCCCTTACCTGCAATATCAAACGCTGTTCCGTGATCTGGTGAAGTCCGCACAAAAGGAAGCCCAATGGAAGTATTAACTGCCCGATCAAACGCCATCAGCTTTACAGGAATTAACCCTTGGTCGTGGTAAAGTGCCAAGTAGCCATCAGCAGGATTTTGTACTAAAGAATTTCCATACCAAGCTTGACCCGGTTTAACCCACATCGTATCTGGTGGTATTGGCCCATCTAGCTGTAATTGTGGTCTATTTTGCCGCTCTTGCTCCAACCAGGGAATTAACCAATCTTGTTCTTCATGTCCAAGTTGTCCCTGTTCGCCACTGTGGGGATTTAAACCTGCGATCGCAATTCTCCCATTTTCTATCCCAAAATCTTTCTCCAAACACTCCACCAGCAAATCCAATTTCTGTGTCAACAACTGCGGTGTCAATGTATCGGCTACTTGACGTAGGGGAATATGTGTGGTAGCAAGTAAGGTACGGAGTATCCAACCAGTATGGGGCGATCGCGCCACAAATAACATCCCAAAACGGTCAACACCTGACTTTTGCGCCAAAAGTTCCGTTTGCCCTGGATAATTATACCCTGCGGCTTTCCAAGCAGATTTAGCGATGGGCCCTGTGACAATACCATCAAATTTACCAGCCAGTGTTTGAGCGATCGCATATTCCATATATGCAAAACTAGCTGCACCACTCGCCGCATTACCTAATCCTGGGATAATTTCACCTTTAATTTTCCCATCTAACGGCACATCGCTGACTGACAACTCATCTGGATTTGCCAAAGGTGCTAAATTCTCAGTTAAATTTAGTTTGTGATAAGTCTGTGCCAGTAAATCTCCGTTACCCACCACTGTAACGTCATAATTTTTACTAATTTCTGGATCTGCTAAAGCTTTCAAAATCACCTCCGGCCCAATCCCCGCCGGATCTCCCAGCGTCAGCGCCAAACGCGGACGATTTTCTTTCACAAAACTTATTAAATTACCTTGATTATTTTGATACATAAAGTTTCTTCATAATTATTATCATTAAATTTTCTCATTTTACCCATCTCCCTTTCTGGCAATAGTAGGGATTGCCCCCCAAGCCAGTAGGGATTACCTGCAAAACTAGTTTAAAATTATTTACACAGGTCTAATCCTAGCAACTGTTGAAAAGCTTCTGGTAGACCTAGTTTACACACCAATTTGCATAAGGAGAATCACACTAATGGGCGGCGAAATTTTGAATGCAGCTGTATTGTCTTTCGGTTTAATCTTCGTAGGCTGGGGCTTAGGCGCGTTGTTACTGAAAATCCAAGGCACAGAAGAATAATTGAGTGCTGAGTTAGGAGTTAGGAGTTATTATTCTCCCCACTCCTTTTTCATCCAAATGAGAAAAAAGCTTGTCCGTTAACCGGACAGCTATTTTCCCATAGCCCTATCTAAATAAATAGATTTTCTGAGAAAAGATGTAAACTTTTGTTTGCATAGGTTATTCTGATAACATTCTTTTCATAAAACATTAAAATTTATTACAACCCCCATGACAATATTAATCGTCGGTGCCACTGGCACCTTAGGAAGACAAGTGGCTCGTCGTGCTATCGATGAGGGGTATAAAGTACGCTGTCTTGTCCGCAGCAGTAAAAAAGCAGCTTTTCTCAAAGAATGGGGTGCAGAACTCGTCCCCGGAAATTTGCGTTCCCCCGAAAGCCTAGCCCAAGCTTTAGTTGGTGTAACCCAAGTTATTGATGCGTCAACATCTCGCCCAACAGATTCACTGAGTATCAAACAAGTGGACTGGGACGGTAAAGTAGCATTGATTCAAGCAGCAAAAGCAGCAGGTGTAGAGCGTTTTATCTTCTTTTCGATTTTAGATGCTGATAAATACCCAGAAGTACCGCTCATGGAAATTAAGCGGTGTACAGAAGTCTTTCTAGCTGAATCCGGCTTAAATTACACTATTTTACGGCTAGCTGGGTTTATGCAAGGGTTAATCGGTCAGTACGGGATTCCGATTTTGGAAGCACAGCCAGTTTGGGTGACAGGTAATTCTTCTCCCATCGCCTATATGGACACTCAGGACATTGCTAAGTTTGCTATCCGAGCATTGAGTGTACCAGAAACGGAAAACCAAGCTTTCCCTGTAGTCGGTACTCGTGCATGGAGTGCAGAAGAAATCATCAACCTCTGCGAACGCTTATCTGGAAAAGATGCCAGAGTAACACGGATGCCAATAAACTTGCTGCGTGCTGTTCGGGGTATAATGCGATTCTTCCAGTGGGGATGGAACGTAGCAGACAGGCTAGCATTTACAGAAGTATTGGCTAGTGGTAAACAGTTAAACGCTTCAATGGATGAAGTATACACAGTGTTTGGTTTAGATCAGCAGCAAACCACAACCCTAGAAAGCTATCTACAAGAATACTTCAGCCGAATAATGAAGAAACTGAAAGAAGTAGACTACCAGAAAAATAAAAATAAAAAGCAGAAACCTAAAAAAACTCCTTTTAAACAGTCTTCAAAAGCCAATAGTCAATAGTCATTACAAAACAGACATTAGTCGTAAAACTCTAGAATCTGGATATTTGACTCTAGATTAATGACTACATGACCAAAAATGTGTAAGGATTACATAATAGAAAGCATCGCCTAAACTTGGATATTTGAGTGTGCCGAAAGCAGGCATTATCTACAATGACGTTAAACCGATAGCAGGCCGTGTCGCTATCGAGTTGAAAGACAAGCTAACCGCAGCCGGTTGGAATGTATGTATCACATCGAGTATCGGTGGAATACTGGGCTACTCTACCCCTGAGAGTTCTGTATGCCACACCCCCATTGACGGTCTTACACCCCCTGGTTTTGACTCAGATATGAAGTTTGCAGTGGTGTTAGGGGGAGACGGTACTGTTTTAGCAGCGTCTCGTCAAGTAGCACCCTGTGGTATTCCACTGTTAACAGTGAATACCGGCCACATGGGATTTTTGACAGAAACTTTCCTGAATCAATTGCCCCAAGCCGTAGAGCAGGTAATGGCGGGTGAGTATGAAATTGAAGAACGAGCGATGCTCACCGTCAAAGTGTTTCGGGGAGATTCAGTACTGTGGGAAGCCCTCTGCTTGAATGAAATGGTGCTACACCGGGAACCTTTGACCTCTATGTGCCATTTTGAAATTGCCATAGGTCGTCATGCGCCAGTAGATATTGCGGCGGATGGTGTGATTGTTTCTACGCCTACTGGTTCTACAGCTTACTCATTGAGTGCTGGTGGCCCAGTTGTGACTCCTGGCGTACCTGTTTTACAACTAGTACCCATTTGTCCCCATTCGCTAGCTTCTAGAGCATTGGTATTTCCAGATAATGAATCGGTTAATATCTACCCAGTCAATATTCCTCGGCTGGTGATGGTGGTAGATGGGAATGGTGGGTGCTATATCCTACCAGAAGATCGAGTGTATATGGAGCGATCGCAATATAGTGCCCGATTTATTCGCCTACAACCGCCTGAGTTTTTCCGAATTTTGCGAGAAAAACTAGGTTGGGGTTTGCCACATATTGCCAAACCAACTTCGGTAGAATTGCCGTAGGGATTGGGTGGGGATTGGGGATTGGGGACTGGGGACTGGGGACTGGGGACTGGGGACTGGGGACTCGGGACTGGGGTTGAGAAACAGGCTACAGGGTAAAGATTATTCTCTGTCACCTATCGTCTCTCCCTTAATTCCAATACCCAATACTTCGGCTTCGCTCAGTACAAGTCCCCAGTACCTAGTACCCAATCCCTAGTTATTAAGATTGCATCGGAGAATTCGATGGCTGATACCTGAACGTGCTAAAAGATTCTTAGCTGCTTGTCAAATCAGGATTGCTCGATCACGAAAAACTCGTAATTGCACTTTATAACTGATGTAAAGATTTTCACTCGAATATCTTGACAATCCCAAATCAAATATCCGAAATTGTTATGACAGTTGCTCCAAGTCCCTGTGTTTTGGTGATTGAAACCGATGAGAGTCTTGCAAATCAACTTTCTTGCGATTTGCAAGAAGCGGGCTATGAATCAATTGTGGCTCATGATACAGCGAGTGGTTTACAACACTGTCGCGATCGCCAACCTGCTTTAATTGTTTTAGACCGGATGCTAGCAGGAGAATCAGGACTCTCATTGTGCAAAAATCTGAGAAGCACTGGTCTGCGATCGCCTGTGTTAATTTTAATGGCAAGGGATACAGTTGATGATCGTGTAGCTTGTCTAGAAGCTGGAGCCGATGATTACATCCTCAAGCCTTACCGCTCGGAAGACTTTTTGAAGTTAATTCGCCTCTATTTAAAACCCGATGTGGATACCACCGAGCAATTACGCTTTGGGGATTTAATTTTAGACATAGCAACTCGCCGCGCTATACACAACGGACGACCAATTGACTTGACAATGAAGGAATTTGAACTATTAAAATTCTTAATGGAACATCCTCGTGAAGTGTTAACCCGCGAACAAATTCTAGAAAATGTTTGGGGTTACGACTTTCTAGGTGAGTCGAATGTAATTGAAGTATACATCCGCTACTTACGGTTAAAAATCGAAGATGAAGGTCAAAAGCGCCTGATTCAAACAGTGCGTGGTGTCGGGTACGTTTTAAGAGAATCCTAGTATAATATACCAGAAGTTTACCTACCTCCTTGCCTCATTCCCCTGCTCAGACTGGGAATGCAGATTGAGGGGCTGCTGCCTCCCAGTCACGGGGTTTTTGTGCCTACAAGACTGTAAAATTGAAGTCTAAATTACAAAATCGAAAAACTATATGACTCGTCGCCTAAGTTTGCTCTCAATGTTGCTGAGTATATTTCTAATGGGCTGTTCCGCGCCAACAACAGCTAAACCTCCCAGCCCCACCTCTGCTTCTCAAACTCCAGCACCAGAGAATTTAGGTCAAACACTACCAATTTCTGCTAAAGCCATTGTTCCAAATGGCACAAAAATTAAATTAGAGGTGGCGCAGACACCACAACAGCAAGAGATGGGGTTGATGCATCGACCAGCTTTGCCAGATGACCGAGGAATGCTATTTCCGTTCCCTTCAGCACAACCAGTCAGTTTTTGGATGAAGAATACACCTATGCCCTTGGATATAGTATTTCTACATAAGGGTGTAGTGAAATATATTCAGGCTGCTACACCTCCTTGTGCGAATGATCCTTGTCCTACCTATGGCCCCAGGACACCAATCGATAAGGTGATTGAACTTCGTTCTGGAAGAGCTGCCGAATTGAACTTGAAAGTGGGCGATATTATCAAAATTGAGTTTTGATACTCCAGTGCTTTGCGGGTAAAAAGATTTGGTTGATTATTCGGTTGAGAGCCTACACGGTCGAAATATATGTTTTTTTTGTAAAAAATGTCACGTATTATGGCGAAGAAGTCATCTGTAACGCTACTATTTAAAAACTGTGGTAATAATGTAAAATTCTACTGTCTCCAACCTAAAATCGCAGTCTTAAGGTTTGGTTGCAAAAATATTCCCTTGGGCGTAAGTGTAAATAGTCGCCAATAAGAGAGTATAGGCTATGGAATCTTTGTTACTACCTGTGTAATTAAATAAAGCACAAAAGTAAACAAGATGGAGCTAATTTAACTAAGTAAAAATACTGCTTGATTTTCAAGCAGATGATTTGTACCAAAATTTCTATTTCTCAGACCCTCCATGAGAAGCCTTTCTTGAAGGCAAATCAAAAAAACTGTGCTGGGGTGTATAGCCGATAACGGCACAGTGACAAATGAAATACTGGCTACTGGCTACCGAGAAATGGTGAACTTATATATGACAATACATTCTGTACAAGGAGGTGAGATACAAATGTCACCATCAAAATATTCTCGATTGATTCATTTTTTGCAAGAAGATTTGGCAATTTCCACAGCATCACTGGCGGTGGCGCTTCGCCATCGTGAGCAAGACCCAGGACCTTTGGCAATGATTCTTTGGCAGTATGGGTTGATTACTCTAGACCAATTAGAACAAATTTATGATTGGCTGGAGACAGCATAGGTCATATCAAAATCTCAAGCAATACTATTTTATGCCAATTTAGTATCATACTAAGTTGCCAAAGTTACTCTTGTTTGGTGTAAAAGACTCTGGGCGACTGTCTTGTGATCAAATAATACTATCTAGGGCAAGTTGGTATGATTTTGGAGAATTGAGGTATGTCACATCCACTCTACCTTCTACAAAGGTTGATATATAGCTGACCGTTTCTATTCATTTAGGAACTTCCAATAAATAAATTACCCAATCTTGTGAGGTGGGCGTCTCGCCCGCCTTTGTATACGGGCAGGCGAGACGCCCACCCCATAAGAAGTAGTTGAGTATTTTTTTATTTGGAAGTCCCTTATATACAAATCAAAAGAGCGAGTTAAATTATCAACTCGCTCTTTAGGCTTGTGTTGGCTAGTTCCCACCCTGGAGGCTGGAAACCAGTCAAATGACCAATGACTAATGACTAATGACCAATGACTATTTTGTAAACACTCTAACTGCTGCTGCTACACCAGAACCAGGGGTAAAGTCTTCATAGCCAAGTTCTGAGAGAGTAACTTCTAAGGATGCTATACAGCTGAGGATATCGCGATCGCTCACAAAACCCAAGTGACCAATGCGGAAAATCTTATTACTCAAATGGTCTTGACCGCCTGCGAGGGCAATATCAAAGCGTTTTTTCATCACTGACCGAATTTTATCGGGTTCAATTCCCTGTGGTGCTACAGCCGTAATCGCCGGACTAGCGGAACTATCTGCTGCAAGCAGGGGTAAATTTAACCCTTGAATGGCGGCGCGGGTAGCGTTTTTGAGCCGTTCGTGTCGAGCAAATATTGATTCCAAGCCTTCCTCCTTCATGATTCGCAATGTAGTGTGTAACGCTACGATCAAGTTCACAGGTGGAGTAAATGGAGTTGTATTTTTGGCTGTGGCTTTGCGATATTTGCCTAAGTCCAAATAATATTTCGGTAGCTTCGCAGTTTTGTAAGCTTCCCAAGCTTTGGGGCTGACAGAGACAAAACCCAATCCCGGCGGAATCATATAACCTTTTTGGGAACCGGAGGCGACAATATCCAAGCCCCAAGCATCCACGGGTAGATTAAACGCACCCAAGCTAGTGACGGCATCAACGATAATTAAAGCTTCACCGTGTTCTTTAACATGGCGGTTGATGGTTTCTAAGTCATTCAACACACCCGTTGAGGTTTCGCTGTGGGTAATGATTACGGCTTTGATTTGCTTTTGGGTATCTGCTTGGAGTTTTTCGGCAAATACTGCGGGGTCTAAGGGTTTTCCCCATTCCACCTTAACTTCTTCTACATTCAAACCGTAGGCTTGGCCAACTTCTACCCAGCGTTCACCAAATTTACCATTAGAACCAACTAAAATGCGATCGCCTGGAGAGAGAAAATTAATTATTCCCGCTTCTACAGCACCCGTACCACTGACATTCAGCGTTAGCACATCACTTTGAGTTTGGTGCAGCCACTTAAGATTTTCTGTCACCTCTGCCAAAATGTTGCTAAATTCACTAGTCCGGTGCCCAATCGGATGCTTGGCTAATGCCAGTAACGCGGCTTCTGGTACCGGGGTTGGGCCTGGAATCATCAGCATCAGCTTATCGTTCATGTGTCTATCCTAAAAGTCAAATAAAAGTCAAAATTGTGGGAAGTTGCTTAAGTCTGATAGCAAATTCTAGATATTCATCTATAAATTCCACTCAGTTTGTCACCAGTCTTGTTGTATATTTTCAAAATCTATATGACAAGTATCGTGGGAGTTAATGATCGGTCAGCTTAACCGCGCGAATTTTAGATTTTGGATTTGGGAATTGGTTTTTCAGTTCAAGCAAGGCCGCTATGCCTATTCTCAAATCTGAAATCCCCAACCTGCAACCCAAGATTGGGTGCAGTCAATCTAAAATCTAAAATCGTTTGACCTTTGCAATTTATACCAGACTCCAACTCAGATAAAACCTCTGTTCCTGGCAATCTTACCACACACTTAGACGCTAGGTTAAGGTGTCTTCCCGTAGGGAGTAACTAACTATTTCAGCCAAGTAGTGAAACGTCAATCTAGATCAGGTATATATAAGATAAATTCTTAAGTCTTACCCATAATTCGCCTCGTTTGTTTTTATAGAAAGACGCGAAATCGTTTTGAGTATGGCGGGAACCATCGGTGAAAAAGCTGTGTTTTGCTTCAACGAAGTAAGTAACCGCCTACACTATGCCCAAGAATTGCGTGTCACCGTTTGCTAAGAGATAGAAGACACCCAACCCAAACTTTTCAATCTACTTGACTCGAACATTTGTTCTTGGATTGCCATTCTCTAAAGAATACCTCCATCTATAAAAGGAGGTGATGATTTATTTCAGTCAAAATCGTTTCGATGCTAATATTCAAGACTTCTGTAGCTAACTCCGTGGTGATTGATTTCCCGCCGAAGTTGAGATATTTATGCTTCTAATTGCTGCACATTGTGATACCGCACTTAGTGGTAAGCGATGCCTACGCCTAGACTAATAAACTATAAGTTTTTATACTATACTTACAAAAATGCTACATTCGTGCTTAGTCTTCTTCCTTACCATTCATGATGAGTCCTTTTTAACTAGTGTTCAGTTCATAAACTGTCACTCACCAGATCCCCAGTATTCTTGCAAAAGAGATATTCTTAGTTAGTGCAAGGAGTGATACCATTTCACCAAATGTTTGTCACAAGTTATCCCCGTAATAGTCCCTCCTCAGGGAGTGTTGCAGATTTCAAATGTTGCATCAAACAAGTGAGTTGGTATAAGCTTTTACGGAAAAGCGCTTGAGTGAGCAAAACCTCAAGCGCTTTTTCGTGTATAAATAAAACAGTTAACCTCTCTGGACGATCATATAGATGTTTCTAAATACACATATACAGAGAAGTCAACTACACCAGTAGTTTTTGTTATAAAATATACTCTGGTTTTAATATCCGTGCGATCGCATCTTAATATCTCAAGTTTGCGCGTTCTATCAAAACTTTTTAAGTGAATGGACGTACCACACGAATTAGTTTTCCTTGCAATGGTTCTTCTGCTGTCACAGCCTCATCTATCCGTGCTGCAAACTGTTCCCAATTACGATTGTTCGTACAAACAATAATGCCGAAGTGGTTAGAATCACGACGATGCAAACGGATAAAATCAACTCTGTTGATAGTTAATATTGAGCGTTCTTGACTTATGGCAAATGCTAACACTTCCTCATCAGATATACCTTGGTCTGCATTTTGTGCTTCTTGAACTGTCAAAACATCATGCCCCAAAGCGCGTAATAATTCCACAACTGGAAAAGGAAACTGCTCATCTGCGTAAAACTGTGGCATCAATTAGGCTACCTCATTACGCTCAATTGCCAAATCGATTTCATGGCAATGAGCTTCTGCGTATACCCAAGCATTAGCTAAATCTGTAGCTGTAATGGTTAGATAGCTCGTCAAAAGGTCAGCATCACTATATCCAAGACGGCGAGCTTCCACAAGTACCCAAACGGGAATACGAGTTTTAGCGATGCGTGCCTCTCCACCACAGACTCTAGGAGTTTTTTCAATTCCTTGCCAATTGTTGCCGAGACTTTGAGCAAGTAACTGTATAGCCTGCAATTTTTCACCAGCACTGAGGGCAAGAAGTTGTTGTTTTAACTCTTTGAGTGTCATGGATGTAAATCTTCTGATGTTTTGTCAGGCTACATTTACAATTTTATCGATTGCTAGATACAATATTTTAGGACTTACGCACTCTACAAAAAAACTATCTTGTGTATTAACGTAAATACCTTGTTTCAGGCTTTTGGCGGTCGCTTTTGATTGCTGGCGTAGGCGTAGCCCGCACTTCGGCTGCGCCCTTCTCCTATCGGAGACGCTGCGCGAACGGCTACGCTCAGGACAGGCTCAGTGACCCCCGCAGGCATCGCCAAAATATGACTGAAAAACCTAGCTAAAAGCCTTGAAAACTATACCTCTTATTTTGGCTTTTCTGTCAATGCGTAAGTCCTATATTTTATTAATTCGTAGCGAATTTTCTGCGCCACTACCCTGCGGGAAGGCAAAGTGAATCTGCGTTTAAATTTAAACCCTCAATTCGCCACGATTTTAGGCAAAGCTGTACTTAGCTAACTACAAAATTCACCAACTTTCCAGGCACCACAATTACCTTTTTAATCTCTTTGCCTTCGATGTAACGTTGGGCAATTTCTGATTCACGGGCATATTTCTCCAACGCTGCTTTATCTGCTTGTGCTGGTACTTGAATCGAGCCGCGAGTTTTACCCATAACTTGAATAACTAAAGTGATTTCATCAGCTACCAAAGCAGCAGGGTCAAATGATGGCCAAGTTTGAGTGTGAACTGAATCACTTTCACCCAATAAATGCCATAATTCATCCGCAATGTGTGGTGCAAAGGGTGCTAGTAAAACCACCAAAGTCCGAATACCTTCTGCGTAAATTGGTGAATTTTTCCCATCGGCATCAGTTAAGGCATTACTCAACTTCATCAATTCGGAAATAGCTGTGTTGAATTGATATTTGTCTTCCAGGTCTTCTGTCACCGCTTGAATAGCCGTGTGAATCGCCCGCCGTAATTCTTTTTCAGTTTTAGTTAAATCAGAGAGTTGGGCTTTCTTACGGGATACGCCAGCCGTAATATAATCTGTCACCAAACGCCAAACCCGATTTAAAAAGCGGGATTGTCCTTCCACATCGGCTTCATCCCATTCCAGGTCTTTTTCTGGCGGCGCTTTGAACAATATGAACATCCGCGCCGTATCTACACCGTATTTGGAAATTACATCTTCTGGCGCTACACCGTTGCCCTTTGATTTAGACATGGTGGCATAAACGAGTTCCAGTGCTTCACCTGTTTTAGGATCTCGTGGATCGGCTGGATCTACAAGATTAAAGGGAACCCACTTGTCTTTACCATCCTTATTGGAATTTGTGTAAGTTAAACCCTGTACCATCCCTTGAGTTAACAGGCGTTGGAAGGGTTCATCAAAATTTATCAAACCGCGATCGCGTAGTACCTTAGTAAAGAACCGCGAATACAACAAATGCAAAATCGCGTGTTCAATCCCACCCACGTACTGATCGACTGGCATCCAGTCATTAATCTTACTGGAATCGAAAACCTGTTGTTCATTCTTAGCGTCAGGGAAGCGCAAGAAATACCACGAGGAATCAATAAAAGTATCCATCGTGTCAGTTTCCCGCTTCGCTGGAGTGCCACAAGTTGGACAAGGTACATTTACCCAACTTTCCAACTGAGCCAAAGGTGAACCGCCACGTCCAGTAAATTCCACCTCTTCTGGCAACTGTACTGGCAAATCTTTATCAGGAACTGGGACTATCCCACAGTTAGGACAGTGAATTACAGGTATCGGTGCGCCCCAGTAACGCTGCCGCGAAATTAACCAATCCCGCAAGCGATATTGCACCCGCACTTTACCAAAACCTTGTTGTTCGGCGTATTCAATGATCGCTTGTTTAGCATCTATGGAAGTCATACCAGTAAAAGCCCCAGAATTAATTAAAATTCCTGGTTCCGTGTATGCCTGGTTATATTCAATTTGGATGAGTTGTGTGACTTCATCAATCTCTGATGTTGGAGTTAAGTCAAAACCTGCAACATCATCTGGAGAAACGATGACAAAATCAATTGGCAAATCGTAATTTTTGGCAAACTTAAAATCCCGGACATCGTGTGCTGGTACACCCATCACTGCCCCAGTACCATACTCATATAGTACATAGTCAGCAATCCAAATCGGCACTTCTTCCCCTGTAAATGGGTTAATTGCCTTACCACCTGTGGGGATACCCCGTTTCGGTTTGTCTTCAGAGGTACGTTCCAACTCACTTTGATTGGAAACCTCTTTAATAAAGGCTTCTACGGCTGCTTGTTGTTCTTTTGTGGTGACACGCTTTGTTAAGGGATGTTCTGGTGCTAACACTAGGTAGCTGACACCATAAACTGTATCTGGACGTGTGGTGTACACGCCGATTTTTTCATCAATCCCAGCGATCGCAAATTCCAAGTAAGCGCCTGTGGATTTGCCAATCCAGTTTGCCTGCATTGATTTGACGCGTTCCGGCCAACCTGTCAATTTATGTAAGTCATTGAGCAATTCTTCGGCGTAGTCAGTAATTTTAAAAAACCACTGGCGTAATAATTTGCGCTCAACTATTGCCCCACTGCGCCAAGAACGCCCTTCGTTATCAACTTGCTCATTTGCCAGTACAGTTTGATCGATAGGGTCCCAGTTTACTGCTGCTTCTTTTTGGTAAGCTAACCCCGCTTGCAAAAACTGCAAGAAAATCCATTGTGTCCACTTGTAATAGTCTGGTGAACAAGTAGCAAGTTCACATTCCCAATCGATGGATAAACCAAGACGCTGCAATTGTTGCCGCATCTGAGCCATATTCTGATAAGTCCACTTTGCTGGCGGTACACCACGGTCAATGGCGGCATTTTCTGCTGGCAAGCCAAAGGCATCCCAACCCATTGGGTGTATTACCCGATACCCTTGCATTCGCTTGAGGCGGGCAATCACATCGGTAATCGTATAATTACGGACGTGACCCATGTGTAGGCTTCCCGATGGATAAGGGAACATGGATAAAGCATAAAATTTTGGCTTGTTGCTAGCTGTTGGTGTTTTATCTAAGCCAAGTTCTACCCATGTTTTTTGCCATTTTTCCTCAATCGCTCCTGGGTTGTATCGGGAATCAACAGAATCACGTATTTCCAATGGTTTCATGCCTGTTACACTTTACTTCTACTAATTTTCTAGTATTTGACCCTTATTAGTACATTTGAGCCACTATCTTAAGGGAATTATCTGTCTAGTGATTTTCTAATTTAATTTACAAAATCAATTCACTATTTCTTTCTACCCCTATTTCTATCTATCTTATATCCCTAAAGTTCAACAAGTTTAGGTATATAGGACATAAAAAAGTCCCTAAGCTGAGGATGCTGGGGACTAGATATGTTATGGTTCTAAATTGATTTACTGGGTTAGTAATGCGATCGCCATTTCCAGGTGCATCTTAGCCTTGTAGAAGTTAAGCAAATTTTCTTGGTCGTATCGGTCAGGATAGCTCATAGCCTTGCCCTCCATTGTTAGCTTAATCAACGCCGCTTGCTCATCGGTGGGTGAATTCATCTCATCTACCACCCCTTCCAGGAATTGAGTAACGCTAAAGCCTGGGGACTTCAACCCTCTTCCCTGCCTGAGTTGAGCGAGTGCTATCTGTGGGAATGCCATCAATGTGACAATCCAACTAGTCTTATAGCCTCCATTCCCGGTAGGCTTTAATCCGTAACGCCTACATAAGTTTCTCAACTCAGCAGTGGTTTTGATTTCGAGTTCTGACCTTGTGAACATAAAATAGAGTTACCCATTTGTAAAAGTGGTATCGGTGGTGAACCATTTACCAGGATGAAAACACCACCGATTAAAACTCTATTTGAATGTTAACCTTCCAATCAAGCTATATTTACTTTTCGCAATAATGCCTAATCCTAAAGGTAATCCTCAGAATTTAGAACCTGCACCGTCAGATAGAGAGATTAAGTTAACCGAACAATTAAATTTTCGTGTCACCAAGGAAATGAAGGAAGAGGTGAAGGCACAAGAAGACCCTCCAGAATTTTGTAGAGAAGCAATTCAGAAAGCACTGGATGAGAAAAAAGGAAAGTAGTACTTAATTGTTTAACTATTAATCTGAGTAAATAAAAATACCTCTAGAGCATCGCATTCAGTAATCAAAAACCTAACCCCCCAGCCCCCTTCCCTACCAGGGAAGGGGGAGCAAAACTCCCCTCTCCGCTTCGGAGAGGGGTTGGGGGAGAGGTTCTTCCGGGATTACTGAATTGGTGTTCTAGAACTTATATCTAGAGGGATTCACTATGATATGTTTTTATTGCTGTCAACCCAGATGCATTGAAATAGGCGATGGCTGAAGCAAATATAAAATTTTCTGATTTAGTACGGGTTTTTGTTTACGGCACACTCAAACCAGGTGAAGCTAACTATCAAAAATACTGTGCTGGCAAAGCAGTTGATTTCAAAAGAGCCTTTGTACAAGGTAAATTGTTTGCTCTGCCAATGGGTTATCCAGCCATGACGCTAGGCGATCGCCAAGTTCACGGATATTTGCTCTCTTTTCCCAACCCAAAGATTTTGAATGAGCTAGATGTGCTAGAAGATTACCAGCCCAATAGACAAACGCCACAAAACCTCTATAATCGAGAAATTATCGAGGTTCATGAGCCACAGTCGCTCTCTTATAGTTGGGCTTGGGTTTATGTAATGACTCTAGAGCAAGTTGAGCAATTAGGAGGACGCCTCCAACCTAATGGCTGGTGGACTGGCTGTGGTTTAACCACAAAGTACAGTTATAATCTGTGAACTTTGCGATTAGTTTATATCCTGTTTGGGGTCATGTCGTTGTGTCGGTACCTGATAAATTGGTTTTTCTGGAGGCGCTACTGCCGCTTTCGGAATTTCAATTACCGGGTTATTTAGTCCCACCATCAGAGGGGAAGGGGGAACTATAGACGCTGAAGACGTTTGTATCGGTTCTATTTCTGGTCGTTGTGCCAGTTGCGGTACTCTCGAACCACCACCAGCTAATAAGCCAGATACTGCGCCGATGGCACAAGCAGCAACGGCTGCACTTCCCAGCATCCAGTTTAAGCGGGAGCGGCGGCGCAAACGTGTCAATACTTGCCCAAGTGTTGCTTCTGGCGATTGTTGGGCTGCTGGCACTGGGAGAGTCCGCAAGCCTTGACGCAGTTTTAACAGTCGAGCATACAAGCATTGAACCGAGGCATCATTTGCCAGCCATTCTTCTACTTGCTTGCGTTCGGTGGCTGTGACTTCACCATCGAGATAAGCACTCAATAACTCGAAGCGATCGCGCTTCACCATATCAATAAGACCCGTTGATTCATTGGTATGCTTGGCCATTCCATCTGGCAAATCTTCAGGAAGTTGCAAAGGAGAACGGTCGTAAAACTGAGAATCAGTAGTCATCTTAACATTATTACCAATTCATAGACGGGTAAACTGGGGGGGAATTTTCGGAAAATTAGCCAATTTTCCTCCTAAGGACAGAAACGATCTATGTCTTTCTAGTAATTCTTAATCTATGCTTAAATTCTGCCATTGGGCAGAGGCAAGATCATGTAAATTAGGAGTCTAGATAATTCTGCAAGTGAGCTTGCAGCCTCGTTCTAGCTCTGGCTATTCTTGACTTGACAGTTCCCAAGGAAACTCCAGTGATTTCGGCAATTTCTTCATAAGCCATGCCTTCGATTTCTCTGAGGACAATGGTAGTACGAAAAACTTCTGGTAAATCAGCGATCGCTTCCCGCAATTGTTCGTAAAATTCTCTAGTTGTCAGTTCTTCCTCAGGGCCTGGAGTATCGCCAGCGATTTCCCAATCCATCTCGCCGTCTTCTAACGAACGCGGAGCATCCAGTGACAAAGGACTCATAACCCGCTTGCGTTTCCGTAACTCGTCGTAAAACAAGTTGGTGGCAATGCGGCTTAACCAGCCCCGAAATTTGGCAGGCTCTTGTAATCGGTTAATATTCCGATACACTCGAATCCAAACTTCTTGAGCTAAATCGGCTCTGTCAGCCCAATCGGGAGCTAGGTGGTATAGAACTCGATCAACTTGACTTTGATAGCGGCGTAATAGTTCTGCAAAGGCAACACGATCTGGTCGCAGTCCCGTTTGACAGCGCAAAATTAAATCGTGGTTAGGGAGTTTGTCAACTTGCACTGATGCTTCTGGGTACTTTGCATCAACCGTTGACCAGGATACAGTAATCGACTGATTCATAGATCGTACTGGCTCTATATCATCCCTATCTATTAGACCTGCTAATGAGACAGAAGTTCCATGCTCAGGTGACGGATTGATGACTGGAACACTGAAGCATACAATTTTGGATACATTTATAGCAATAAGCAGAGCCACTTTTTCCTTATACTGCTCACATAGTTGCCCTTGCACCCATCAACTAAATAAAGGCGCAGCAAGATGCACAATTGGATACTTTTAGCAACTGGGTATATACGCTTGATCAAAAGAATTAAATCTGGTTATAAGGATGAAGATAAAAATTTTGTAATTCCAACTTCTTGATACCTTTAAAATTCCGGTAATAATTTCTGGAAGTTGGGTTGCTGTAGTTGCTAAGATGGTGATTTAATTTTTTGATTTTGTTACCAGAATAGTTGCTGATTGTTCTGGCTGTGTCCCGTAGGCAGCACTAGAGTTATGTTGCTCTGGTACGCGAACTTGAAAAAATAAATTGAGGGAAAATGTAATTGTGACTGCTAGTAATAGTTTTTCAAACATTGTTTTTCTTCCACCTACACCATTGATGATTGATTGCTACATTTCAAAAGTTCCACCAGAAAGTCTGATTAAAGGCTTACGACTCCCAGAACTTTTGAGGAATGAGGTTGCTCACTCCGAGTTTTGCTGCTGGGACAATTCGCATAGTCTTAGTTTGCCCAGAGGTGTTGGCAGATTTATAGCAGAAATGATAAGTATTGATAAATTTTTGATGATCGGATGATGAACTCATCCAATTACTGGGCTGGATATGTCAGGGATAAACAATAGGCGATGGCAATGGTAAGAAACGAATCTGTAGGGCGTATGGTAATGCTGCTTTGTTTTGGCACAGCATTTTTATCTTTAGCTGTCCATTGGCGCATTACTACGGCGGAACGGCAGTCTGAAAAGTCTGCATCTACTTTGATGCGGCGAGATTCTATCCGAACCAATCCCAAGGGAAGCCGCCCAGAGGGAGTCTACAAAAATCTTTCCCCAGTAAGTTTAGGGGAAGTTGCACTGGGTGCATCTGTGCCACCTGATGAAGTTACCCAAGGCTCAACTGTCCAGAGGGCATTTAATAAATCTCAAACTAAGTCGAAAATAATTAAGAATAAGAAGAATATAGCTAAAGCAACTACTCGGAAGGCTTCTACACTTAAGTATTCTGCTATCAAGCCTCCAACTCAGCCCCAAATTATTAAGAAGAATGTAGCTAAAGCAACTGAACTACCAGCTAAAACGCGGCTGGTGGCACAAGTAGAAAGACAAAATCCAGTTGCGGATAGTTGGCCAAAAGGTCTATGGGCTGAAGCTTCAGCCCAACAAGTACCATCTAGTAGGCTGGCAAATGCTAAAACGCAAGTAGTAGTTGTTTTAAGCGATCGCCGCACTTATGTATACGCAGGAGATGAGGTGATAGCTAGCTACCCGATCGCTGTGGGTAAAAAAGGTTGGGAAACGCCTACAGGTTCTTTTCAGGTGATCCACATGCGACACTATCCAATCTGGCGTCACCCAATTACGGGCAAAGTATTTCAGGCTGGTACGGATAGTCCTTTGGGAGACAGATGGATTGGTTTTTGGTCAGATGGACGGAATGAAATTGGCTTTCACGGCACACCAGATATTGACCTGGTAGGAACGGCTGTATCCCACGGCTGCTTAAGAATGCGTAATGCTGATGTCCGAATGCTATATGAGCAAGTCAGTTTAGGGACAACAGTGGTAGTGCGTAATTGATTAATTAAGAGTCATTAGTCCTTTGTCTTTTCTCTAAGGGACTGACAATAAATAAATTAGCCAATCTTGTGGGGTGAGCAACATAAGCGCCTTAGCTTAGGAGCGGGCGAGACGCCCACCCCACAAGAAGTAGTTGGGTATTTTTCAAACAGAATTCAGGAGTCAGGAGTCAGAATTCAGCAATGTTTTCTGACCGAAAAAGCGGATAGTGCCGGCGGCAAGCGAGTACTCGTTCGCTTTTAGCGTCTCGTAGAGAGCGTCTGAATAATCGGCGTTTTTGCACCCCCACAAAAGAAGAAAATTTGGTGGTCAACAAGAAAGTCGCGGGTCTGAATCCCCGACTAATTGATTCTGACCGGAGGCGGAGCGTCTCCGGCTCCGCTCCTGAATTCTGACTTCTGAATTCTTCTTCAATTGGAAGTCTCTAAAACAAATGACTAATGACTAATGACTATTAAAATTATAATTTTTGCTCAAAGTTAGGTGCATAAGCCTGGAGTAAAGCACTAACTTGGCGTACAACTTCGTTCCCAGTGTTTTTGCCCAAGGCTTGCCGTTCTGGGAAGAAACTGGGTCGATCGAGGTAACGGTTAATGGCTTCACTTACTTGCTGAGAAATTAATTCTTGCAGTTGTTCCTGAGCCGTTTGGCGCTGGAAGTGAGCGCCTTCTTCTGTAGTAGCATACAAAGGTGGTAGCCGATTAAGAGCGTAAGCAGCAATATCACCGACATCTAGGGAACTTTCGCTGGTGGCTTCAATTTCTGCGACTCGAGCGATCGCTTCCGTCAGTACCAATTCTTCCATAACGTTAATGAATTGTTTGCGAGGTACCGCCACCACTTCACCAGTCAATAGCGCACCCATCAGCCGATCCAACGCCATATACTCTTCAATTGAGAGTTCTGAGGCGTTGTCACAAATTCTACCGACTTCTGCTTCCATTGCAGGTGTTAAATAACCATCCTGGAGAGCTTGTTCTACAATTTTTTCGATACTCATAACGCTTATGATCATTTATGTTGGCCAAGCAAGGTAGGGACGGTATCAATCCAATTTGTTTTGCCTAATTCTCAGCAAAAAAAACACCAATTATGCAAAGAAGCGATCAATTCCGCCTCTACTAGTTAACGACCTTAGTTTGCCAAGGTGTTGGATCAACAGATTGTCCGTTGACATACAGACCCCAGTGTAAATGTGGCCCCGTGGCAGCACCCGTTGAACCGACTGCACCAATTAGTTGTCCAGCTTTCACAAAATCACCTTCTTTAACGTTAATACGACTCAGGTGCATGAAAATACTGGTTACTCCTTGACCGTGGTCAATGCCAACTACGTTACCGTGTATCCGAAACCCTTGGGATACCCTACCTACCAAAGCAACTCGCCCACCGGCTGGGGCAATTACTGGTGAACCGGCAGCACCCGCGTAGTCAAGACCACGATGATAGTAGTCTTTTGCAAATGTACCATTATAGTAGCGACGTACACCATAGTTTGTACTCATTCGCCCGGCATTTGGCTTCAGGAATACTCCATTCCAATACTTTTCTGGTGTTTGCAGTGCCTTAAAAGCCGCCACGCGCTTAAGTTCGTACTCTGTGGCATCCACTCCAGCTTTACCAGGTGGCAAAGTAATGCGTTGTACGGGGAACTTGCGATTAAGCACATTCACTGCCAAGTTTTGTACCTGACTATCTCCCGCAACCCGAAGTGTTCTAGTTCCAGCTTTTTCTAGTGGAGTTGTGGGAACAAAAGCCCGATACTCATTGGGTGCAATTTCAAATGCCGGGTATGTATTATTACCACTAGTTACTGTTGGATTTCTACCATTCTCTGGATTAGCTAGATTAATCTCTACTGAGAGTGTATCCCCTAATTTAGGATTAGTTGGAGTCACCTTTACTTGTAAAGCATCTACAGGTAATGCCAAGGTGATCGGGAGAATAGCAAATATTCCCTTTAACATATTTATTGCACGCCGATTTGGTGTCAAAGTTTTGACACCAAAACCGAGCAACTTTTTGTTTGAACTACTAGCGCTATTCTCAATAATCATAGAAATACAAAAAATCCCTTGCTTGTGTTGGAAAATAGACTAGCTGATGATCGCTAGTGTTTCCTGTTTGAAGCCGATGTTGTTGAAAACCATAAATGCGAGAAATCCGGTTTCAGGTATTTATGGATTCTTGGGGAATTATTGTATCTGTAATTTTAGTGAATTGGTCTTAATTCTAAGAACTAAGGTGTAGACATTGGCAATGAGCATAAAATTTAACTAGATTGATGACAAAAATGCTCTCATGGCTGCTATGTGTGTCACTTGTGAGGCAACAAATAAAACTCGTTGTGGTTACTATCATTACATAATGATACTTGAAGGAAATATTGGAATCAACTGGACACTTTTTCAACTGGACACTAATATCACACTGTTCGGTTGAAATCGGTATGGGGAAATTACCTAAACCAGATATAGCAACCCGATTTTATTTTTAAAATAATTCGTAATTCGTAATTATTCGGTCACGCTGGTAATATTACTTTTGACTTGAGTTTGCCATCTTCCATGTCAACGAGGCGATCGGCAATGTCTAAGATCCGGTTGTCATGAGTAACCATCAAGATGGTACAGCCTTGTTCTTTTGCCAGTTTTTGCATGAGATTGACTATATCTCGTCCCGATTGACTGTCAAGGGCGGCGGTGGGTTCATCGGCGAGGATTATTCGAGGATGACTGACTAAAGCACGAGCGATCGCTACTCTTTGTTTTTGTCCTCCAGACAGCTTATCGACATAATAATGCAAATGATTTCCTAATCCTACCTGCTCTAACATCTGGGCTGACTTAGCTTGCATCTTTTTTAACCCAAGATGTTTGTGCAATTCTAAAGCCATTTTGACGTTTTGGAGTGCCGTTAAACTACCATGCAAGTTATGTGCTTGGAAAATATAACCGTTACGCCGTCGTGCTTGTACTAGTTGTTCGGCACTTGCACCACAAAGTTCTCGTCCCAACACCCGCAAACTACCAGATTGGGTAGAACGTAACCCACCTACTAAGGTTAGCAAGGTAGTCTTTCCAGAACCAGAGGGGCCAGTCATGAGAATAATTTCACCGGCGTTAATCTCTAAGTTAATTTTACATAAAACTTGCTTGCGGAGTGAGCCGTGACCAAAGTGGTGGTCGAGATTCTGGATGGAGATGACGGGAAGCATATTTTGGGATTGGGGATTGGGGATTGGGGATTGGGGATTGAGGATTGGGGATTGAGGAGTGGGGATTGGGGAAGGTGGGGACCCCTCTGGGGATAAGGGGTAATGGGGATTGGGGATTGGGGATTGGGGATTGAGGAGTGGGGATTAGGGATTAAGCTGTTCCACATTAAAATTGAATAATTAGAGCGGGCAAGATGCCCACCCCACAAGAGTTTGATTAAATTTAGATATACAAACTAGATGTGGAACAGCTTAGTGATTAGGGATTGGAAAGATTTCCCAGTCCCCAGTCCCCAGTCCCCAGTCCCCAGTCCCCAGTCCCCAGTCCCCAGTCCCCAGTCCCCATTTCTAAAACATATCAGCAGGATCGGTGGCTTGGAGTTTGCGGGTGGCGATCGCACCGGAAATTGTACACATAATGATGGTCAGTATTAATACCTGTAATGCCCGAATCGCAGTCATGTACATGGGCAAATTTGTGGCACGGCGAGTCAGTTGGTAAAGTGCTAATGACACTCCCAATCCAGGGAAGAAGCCCAGTGCTGCTAATATCAACGATTCTTCAAGCACTACACCTAGCAAGTAGTAATTGCGATATCCCATTGCTTTGAAGGTGGCGTATTCTCGAACGTGGGCATTAACATCGGTGGAAAGGACTTGATAGACGATGATCACTCCCACCACAAAGCCCATTGATACACCCAGGCTGAAAATAAACCCGATTGGGGAATTTGTTCTCCAGAAGTTATTTTCAAATTCAATAAATTCGGCGTGGGTTAATACTTTGACATCATCTCTGAGGTAGGCTTTGAGCATTGCGGCTACTTTTTTTGGGTCATAGCCTGGTTTGATCTGAATCAAACCTAGACTGATGCTGCTGGATTGTCGCCCAGAAAATAGTCGTAAAAAATTCTGATCGCTGGTAATCAGGTTGCCATCAGAACCAAAGGAAGCCCCGACTTGGAATAAGCCACTAATGGTAATTGTGCGCCGTTCTATTTCGGTAGTCAGGGTTTTACCTTGGTCAATTTGAGCGATCGCTTTTTGATAATCTCCTCTTGCACCACGATCGAACAAGACGGTATCGGGGAGTTTGATCGCTTGCAATTGTTGATTAACATCTGGTAAATCAAAAGCTGGCTTGTCTGGGTTAAACCCGATAACTAACACCCCTGTCTCACGATGTGTTTGGGGGTTCTTCCAAATTGTGTTGTTGAAATACATTGGTTCTGCCGACTTCACCCCTGGTATATCCATTGCTTGGTAAAGTCGCCGACGAGAGAATGTAGACAAGCTTGGCAAGTTACGGGCTTGGGGACTGGTTAAAACAATATCTGCTTGCAAACTGCGATGTAATCTGGTGTTACTGTCATACAGCGCAGTTTGAAAGCCTAGCTGCATGAACATCAAAAGATCCGCAAAGGCAATGCCTGACAATGCTACAAAAAGACGGCTTTTTTCATGATTCAGTTGTAGCCATCCTAAAGGGGTTCGCCGTCGCAGTTGTTTGATTAATCTCATAATTAGGGACTGGGGATTAGGGATTAGGGACTGGGGATTAGGGATTAGGGATTGGGGATTAGGGACTTGTTCATCGATTTCAGAATCTCCCAGTACCCAGTCCCCAGTACCCAGTACCCAGTCCCCAATCCCCAATCCCCTTTTCACAATTCAATTACTGCCTTAACTTGCATATTGGTTAAGGTGGCAGCTTTTCGGCTGGAGGCTTGATCTAGTCGGATATGAACTTCTACTACTCTGTTGTCGATATTGCTGACGGGATCTGTGTTGATGACATTTTGCCGTCGCACTTGCAAGCCTTTGCGATCTACGATTCCCTGCAATTCAATGGGGAGGAAATCACCAACTACTCGCACTTGTTGCCCTAAATGCACTTTGCCGATATCGCTTTCGTAAACTTCAGCCGTGACATACATCTGGCTGGTTTGTCCAATATCTGCAATGCCATCATTTGATACTAATTCCCCTGGATGGGTGTGAATCTCAAATACCTGTCCATTTTGGGGCGATCGCACCTCAGCCTGTTCGAGATTAACTTTTGCCAGATTCATAGCTGCTACGGCACGATTAATTTCTGCTTTGGCAGCTTCTACATCCACTCCACGCACTTCAGCAATTTCATCGAGTGTTGCTGTAGCTTGTTTAACTTGTTGCTGGCTAGTTGATTGGGTACGATTTAACTGTGCTTGGGCTTCTTGCAAGCTTTTTTGGGCGGTTTCCAAGTTTAAACGCTTACTATCCCGTTGGGAAGTGGAAATTGCACCCTGTTGATGTAGTTGCTGATAGCGTTCGTCTTCTGCTTGGGCATTACGCACTTCGGCTTGAAACCGCTCAATTGTCGCTACTTGGGTATTAATATCACCTTGGCGTTCTGCTTCTAGACGAGCGATCGCAGCTTTTTGGGCGGCAATTTCACCGCGTTTAGCACCTGCTTGGGTGCGGTTGAGGTTTGCCTGGGCTACTTTTACTTGTTCCTGCGTCTCTTTTAATGAGGCTTGTAAGCGATCGCGACTATTCAAAATGGCGATCAATTGTCCCGCTTTTACCCTATCCCCCTCCTTCACCAACAACTTTTCTACCCGACTTCCTTCCGCAGACACCGCCGCAGAGAGTTTAATTACCTTTCCCTGTGGTTCAATCCGCCCTAAAGCTGTTACCGTTTTTAACTGTGGCAATGGTGTTGCTGGCACTTGTGCCTCTAGATTTGCATAATTTTGCCAGCGTTTTATTATATAAAAACTTATTCCGCCAATCAATAAAGATGCAATTATACCTATAGCAACAGATGAACGCAGAATAAACTTAGGGAACGTTCTGTACCCTAGCTTTGAATTTCGCACCATAGATACCTCTTAACTAGTGGCGCAGAAAAAAGAACAGATTAGGCTTTTCTCAGTACTTGTTTGCTAATTCCTACTTTTCTAGTCAGTTATTATTGAACTATCACTTCAAAGTCAATAACAAAATTGTAAATTGTTGAGATTTTACTTAGATCAGGTGATTTAGCTGGATAGGGTAACAACAAATTACTCTCCTAAAGAAAGCTTTATTTTCCTAGTAAACTACCTTTGTTTTCTGAAATTACTCAGTTATCGTAAACGGTTTAAAATTTACGGATTGTAACAGTGCCAACAATCATAATCAAATTAAGTAAATAACAAAAGATATTTGGTGTGATTATGATCAGTAGAAAATAATGTCAAATTTTGATGATTAATCCCATCAAAAATGCAGCAAATGCATATATTAAGACTCCTATTTTAGGAATAAACTCGATACAACTCGAAAAGGCTGATTCCTTATTCCCTACTACCTGCGTTTTGTGTTGCCAAAGCAGCACATCAAAGCTTTGAGTGGAGACATTCATATTTTTCTGTTTCCATTGTGGTTGGTGAAACTAGCGATCGCCACTGGTTTTGCCTTGCCCCCACCATCCCCGATCAAGTAAGCTACGATGATCGCAGCCGCCATCAACCCAAAACACACCAAAACACAAATTATCTCCGAAGAATCACCAAGCCAAGCAAATCAAAATCTGATAACTCAAGTTCAAATTCTGCTTAATAATCTCACCCCAATTACCAACTACGGCTACTACCACGGCGGATACAACTACACTTACCAACATCAAATTGTGGGTGCATTAGCTAAAACCAAAACAACTGCCATTGAACTGGCACTGCAAGCAGTTACGCCATCGCAAAGCGAATTTGACTACAATCCTTAGAAAGAGTCGTAAAAACCTAAATGTCTAAAAAGTCCGATTCACAGTTCCAAAATCTCTTTGCTTCACAAAAACCAACCCACTGGGACGAAAGATTAGCCCAAATAGCCTATCGCTTTAACCGAGAATATCAACGTGAAACCTTTGAACTGCCAACAGAAGTCCAGGCGATGCCGATATTTGGCGAGTGGATTGGAGGTAGTTTT
Source organism: Nostoc sp. (assembly GCF_036917135.1). Classification (GTDB taxonomy): domain Bacteria; phylum Cyanobacteriota; class Cyanobacteriia; order Cyanobacteriales; family Nostocaceae; genus Nostoc. The sequence continues at coordinate 25,505 of NZ_JBALEA010000059.1, forward strand.
TCAGGGAGAATTGCTTCCCGTTTTTGGGAAATTGCTCAACCTCAAAAAAACCAGCACTGTATAGATATTGGCTGTGGTATCAGCTTTTTAATTTATCCTTGGCGGGATTGGCAAGCGTTTTTTCATGGGCAAGAAATCAGTAATGTAGTCCGCGATACCCTTAATTCTCGTGGGCCGCAGTTGAATTCTAAGCTGTTCAAAGGTGTTGAGTTGGGAGCCGCTCATCAGTTAAACTACTCACCAGAGCAATTTGATCTTGCGATCGCCACAGGATTCAGCTGCTATTTTCCACTGGAATATTGGGATGCTGTATTAGCAGAAGTCAAGCGGGTGTTAAAACCAGGTGGACATTTTGTGTTTGACATCCTCAATCCCGAACAGCCTTTAGCAGAAGATTGGGCAGTTTTGGAAACCTATTTGGGGGCTGAGGTGTTTTTAGAGCCTTTGGCTAAGTGGGAAAAAACGATTAAAGCGGCTGGTGGTAAAGTAGTAACGCACAAATCAGGGGAATTATTCGAGTTGTATAAAGTGCGGTTTTAAAAATAAGTAGCTAGGCGTAAATAAATTAAAGTTTGTAGTCAGTACTAAAGTTCTGACTACAAACTTTGCTATTAGCGATGAATCGCTCACTACAAACTAAGATTTTATTGTATCTTTAAATTATGCCTACCTAGTTACCATCACTCAGGGATAAGTGGACTCATTGGATCTAAAGAAGTTGTAAAAACAAAATAGATTACTCCAGTTCCTAGAATCATCACAGCGAGACTGAACAGCAATACCCAACGATCTGTTGGTTCATAAGTATCTTCCTCGATATCACGACGGACAGCGAAATAGTGTGACGTTGAGAGCCACACCGTGGTTAAACCCACCAGCGAGAAGACTAAACCTAACTTCCAGCCGTTGCCGGGATGGGGTATCAAAGGTACTTGGAAAGCACGCAAACGCACGATGACGACACCAAAACCTAAAAGAGCAATCCCTGTCCGCATCCAAGCGAGGTAGGTACGCTCATTTGCCAAGTGATCTCGGACTCTGGACGGATTCAGTCGTCCTGGCTTTTTTTTCTCTTTATCTTCTTCTGTAGGTTTCAATTTTAACTGCATCAATAACACCCTTATCCCGAAAGCGGCTCTTTTCAAAAAAATGCGAAGGTAGTAGGAAATCTCCTTCCAGATGACTTGCACCCAGCGCAATATTTGCGCTACTGAAATATGCCTATTGCGATTGTACATTTTTTTCAAAATTTATTTTAATGCAGATATGGAAATAAAACAAGCTTGACCAAGTAATTCGTAATTCATGCTATGGAGCAACTGTAAGTAATAAAGGGTCATAAAAAAAACAGCCAATATCAGAGAGATTTTTCACCAGTCCTTGTCCTGTTTTTCCTCTGATTTTGGCTGTTACTCTATTTAAATTGAGAACAATCATTCAAAAATAGATTATGCAGTTCTATCTCAAGACTGATTGCTAGGCGCATTAGGAACTCGTGTATCGATGAGAGCCTGCGATATATCTGGGATAAACCAGTTAGCCTCTTTGCTGTTAAGAACTTTCACAGTAGGGACATTCAATTCAATCGCAGCAGTATCTGGATTCGTCTTAATCACCAACTGAGTTCCATCAAGTATCTTCAGAGCAGCCGATCCTGTCAATTCTTCACCTTGCCCATTAGGATTAGAAGTAAAATTTGCTACTTTGACATCATTCGGTAGATAGATCCCATCACAATCCCAGTTATTTTTAGTGGACTGACCATCAGCTAAAAAATACAGCCCATTGTCATATATGGCATCTTCATTCTCTTCGCTATTTGGTCTTTTGCCATATACTGCTATGGTATTACCTGTTTGATTTTCACATTGACCCCAGTTGATTCCCGTCTCTAAAGCATATTTTTGGAATGCTAACTCATCGATTTTCTGCTGAATTTCCTCTGGGGTGAAACCTTCAGCTTGAGTTTGGGCATCTTTTGTCTGAGTTAGTTCATTAAGTGCTTTCGTGACTTCGATGTAATCAGGGTTTTTGCTAAATTTGGGTCTGTCAGCAAAAGAAGGTTGAGCAAAGGCTAGATTAGCGACAATCATTAAGACAATTAGCAGAGATTTCCAGATTTTCATGTTTTGATTCCTGTTGATGGGTAAGGTATTTTCCAGATTGGAATTCATTTTGGTGAGAAAATTTTAGATACTTAATTTTTCTTGTTCTTCACTCGACTGCTGAGTATTGAAACCTAAGATTAATGAGAATATATAACTAGAAACTACAGATGAAAGAGTCCAAATAACATTTTCTGTGACAATAAACACGCCCAAACCAATCAAGATACAAGGAACAAAAGTGTTGCCATTTTCAGTTAAAAAGTTGGCGATCGCAGGCAAGTAGGTTAACTTATAAGCGGTATAACACCATACACCCACCATTGTAAAAAATACACTTAGTATCACCAGCAGACTATCTAATTCTGAGTTGGCAAACAGAGGCACGTAAACGCTGATATTATCACTGCCATTGGCAAAGGCGATCGCAGCTACGTTGCAAGTTTGTGGAGAGATAAAACTGCTAATTATAGAGGGACAAGACGGCTCGGTTTGTTCTTCGACTTCCTCTGGTGAATCCTCTTCGCGTTTTAGTAAACTGCTTACACCAATGATTATTGGCATTAAGCCCAGTAGTCTAATCCATTCCTGCGGTATAATCATTCCACCGAAGAAACCGGGAAGGCTAGCAATAATCAATACAGCAAAACCGAGATACTGACCAGCAAGGATGTGACGACTGCGGAACGTTTTATTTATTTGTGAAAAAAGCAACGTCAGAATGACAATATCATCGATGTTGGTGGCAGTGAATGCGGTAATCCCTGTGGTAATTGCAGTTACTAAATCGCTCATTTTTGAATGTCCTGATTTTCATGCTTGGTAATTGGGCATGGGGCATTGGTCATTTACAAAGGACGAAAGACCAATGACTAGGTAGAAAGCCTTGATTTATACTTTAGTCAAACTAACCGATAGAATCAAATGCTTTTATTTGTCAAAATGATAAATGAAAGTGATTAAAACTTTTACACTAAGTTACAGGGATACCATAAATGGCAGGAATGACGCTTGAGCAGCTAAAAATATTTATCGCTGTGGCGCAGCACTTACACTTTACTCGCGCAGCAGAGGAGCTTTATATTACACAACCTGCCGTCAGTGCAGCGATCCACAACTTAGAGCAAGAATATGGTGTGAAACTGTTCCATCGGATTGGTCGCCACATCGAGATTGCTGAGGCGGGTAAATTATTGCAAGTGGAAGCGCAGAAAATTCTCGATCAAGTTTCCTTGACTGAAAGGGGATTGCGAGAATTGAACAATCTGCAACGGGGTGAATTGAAATTAGGGTCAAGTCTGACAATTGGTAATTACTGGCTACCAAGTAAGATTAGTGAATTTAAGAGCCGATATCCCGGTATCAAGATTGACTGTAGCCTCGCCAATACAGAAGATATTTGTCTAGGAACAGCGACAGGACAGTTTGATTTAGGTTTGGTGGAAGGAGATGTGAAGCCAGCGCTTCAGAATACTCTAGAATACGAAATAGTGGGGAGCGATCGCTTGCAAATTGTGGTCGGTCAAAAACACCCTTGGTTTGAGTGGGGAGAAATTGATTTAAGCCAATTGACTAAAACCCCTTGGGTGATGCGAGAACCAGGTTCTGGAACCCAACAAAGGTTTGAGGAAGCGTTGCAAAATTGGGGAATCGATCTCAGTGAACTGGATGTAATTTTAGTGTTCAACAGTGGAGAAATGACAAAAGCAGCGATCGAAGATGGTGTCGGTGCAATTGGCATTTCCGAGTTGATGGTAAAAAAAGAAATCCAGTTGGGAACTCTGCGGGCAATTCAAGTTATTGATAACAGAGAAGGCAACGGTGCGATGCCTCCAACGGTCACTGAGCGACTTGCCTTGAGCGAAGTCGAAAGGAGCCGAAGTGCGGGCTACGCCTACGCAGAAATAGTTCGACCTTTTTTCAAACTCAAGCATCGTCAGCGTTTTCAAACTGCTCTTTCCAAAGTCTTTGAACAAATGTTGATATCGTCTATGTTAGATAGTTCACATCAACATTTATCAAAATCAATTATTTAAACCAATACCTTGTCCTTTAGGACACGCTACGCGAAAGCCAATTTAATCAGAATAAATCAAGGGTCAGTCGTACAGAATAGAATTCATGCAGCAATTCTGTACGACTAGCGGATTAATTGAAAAACGCTGTCATATCAAATCCTCTTGCAGGGCTTTTCCCAGTCCCCAGCGATGCACTGAGCTTGTCGAAGTGTCCCCAGTCCCCAGTCCTCACTTCCCTTCACACCTTGTGCATATTTCTACTTATGGGGTCAAAACCTTTAGAAAACCGCGTACTTTCATCGTAGTAAGCGCCAGTTAGATTCGCTCCATACAACTTGGCATAGTTGAGTTTTGCTCCTCGGAGATTTGCTTCATTCAATTTGACACCGCTCAAATTAGCTCTGGTCAAATTCGCTTTGGCTAAGTTAGTTCTACTCAAGTCTGCTCCCCAGAGTTTAGCTTTAGCAAGGTTAGCCCCACTCAAGTCAGATCCCCATAAATTGATTCCAGGCAAATAGGCTCCAATCAGCTTGTTCCTACTCAAGTTGACGGCTGGAAAATATCTTTCCCCTGCGGCAAAACGCCTTTTTAATTCTTCAGCATTCATGCGTCGCGTTGACCTTCTTTTATCTTTAACGGTATCGCGGAAGTCCCCACCCTCAAGCCAACAACCTTTAAAACATCCTCTAAGGTTGAAGGGAGCAGGGGGAGAAGAGAATAATTAATAACCAATGCCCTATTCCCCATACCCAATCTTTTCACATCTATTTGACTGGGATAAGTTCAAACTCGAAAGTACTGATTAAACGGTCATTAATATAGACCTCTATTCTATGCTTACCAACTGGATCGCCAGGAGCGATCGTCCAAAAATTCTCAATCACACCCTCTGGAGCCGACTGTGTGCGCCGTGTCACAGATGTAGTGCCGTCTGCTGATATTGAGAAGTCGTCACCGTTATCTGTACCCCAAGTTTCTGGAGGTTTTGGTAAATGCAAGACTTCACGCCATTTAACTTCACCTTGGTAGTCTTTGAGTTTAATCCGCCATCCGTAGATGTTTCCTTCCTGAAGTGGCACTCTTGTTGTCTGAAAAACGGTAACGTTTCCTTTGGAGTCAACTCTCTTCAGCCCAAACTGACTGTTACTGACAGTAATCTGTTTTGCATTAGTTGGCGCAGGAGATGATATGGCATTTTCTACCAAAACAGAAGTAGCGTTGATTGGCTCAGAACTTATGACTCCAGATATTAGCCAAAAAGAAGCTAGCACAGCAGTAGTAGTCCAAATTCTCATTAGTATGGTTTTCCTGTCAGACCTTTGGTACTTATTCAAGTAATCTGCCATGTTTTCCGGGTCAAGGTTAGCTATGGTTAGACAAAGACGAAATTACTTTCAGGAATTTAGGTTAATTAAGATGGTAGGTCGATTTATGCCGTGCTGTACTATTAAGTTAAGTAAAGCAGTGCATTACTACTAAAACACCATTGCATCAGCATTTGAAGGATACAAAGCAACAAAATGTATTTATGGGGATTGCTAATTTTGAATTGTTAAATCTTTCTTTTCTAATCACAATTTTACATGAGATACCAAGTTGGCGGTAGCCTCCACAGTGACGATCCCAACTATGTTGTGCGTCAGGCAGACGAAAAACTTTATACCAGTCTGAAAGGTGGTGATTTTTGCTATGTATTTAACTCTCGCCAAATGGGTAAATCATCTTTACTACAGCGAATAAGTCGTCGTCTCAAGTCAGAAGGCTATAAATGTGTTTACTTAGACGTGACTCAATTGGGTAGTGAGGATACCACATCAGCACAATGGTATAAAGGAATCATTGTCAGCATATTCTATGGGTTAAATTTGGCGGAACACGTCAACTTTAAGCAATGGTGGGATATGCAAACAGGTCTTTCTCCTATACAAAAATTACACCAGTTTGTTGAAGAAGTGTTGCTGCCAAATCTGAATAGCGATTGTGAAGGAGATGGCCAAGCCAAAGGCATTTTCATCTTCATTGATGAAATTGATAGTTTACTGAGTTTGAATTTTCCTGCCAATGACTTTTTTGCCTGGATTCGTCATTGCTACAATCAGCAGACACACGCTCCAAATTTCCAACGCCTGGGATTTGCATTGTTTGGAGTCGCTAGTCCATCTGACTTAATTGCTGACAAATGCCGGACACCTTTTAACATTGGGACTGCTATAGAGTTATACGGTTTTCGAGTGCATGAAGCTAGCCCGTTGCTGAATGGGTTAAAGGAAGCAATCAGCCAACCAGAAGTGGTACTGCAAGAGGTGATTTTCTGGACAGGGGGACAACCGTTTCTAACTCAAAAACTCTGTCAGTTAATTATCAAAACTGCCTTAAAGACATCAGATCGAAAAATTGTCCTATCACCAAAAACTGAGGTGTATTGGGTAGAAGAATTGGTGCGATCGCACATTATCCAACACTGGGAATCACAAGATGAACCCGAACACTTCCGCACTATTCGCGATCGCTTACTTTTTAACAAACAACAAGCCGGACGGTTGTTAGCTCTTTATCAGCAGGTATTGCAAGCAGAGGAAATAGAGTATAGGGGGATGGGGGGATGGGGGGACGCAAAGAGGGAAGACACTAGCGACTCTTGCCGTATTTGTGTTTCCCAGTCTCCCGTGTCTACTGATGATAGTCGAGAACAGACAGAGCTTTTACTATCGGGATTGGTCGAGAAGCACAACGGCTATCTCAGAATTAAAAATCCGATCTACCGCAGTATTTTCAATACTGAATGGGTTTTAAAACAGTTAGACAATTTGCACCCTTACTCACAGCCATTCAATGGTTGGGTAGCATCGGACTTTCAAGATGACGTATTTCCGCCAGCAGCCCCACGCCATCCCAGAGGACGACGATGGGAAGAATGGCTTTATCGGTGATTGGGTGCGAGATTATTTAAAGACGAATATAACAGTAGAAAACAGCGATCGCTCTATTTGCAATCACACCTTTTTTGATCCATTTGAACCATAATCTCTTGTAAGATTAGATTTTTTCAAAACTAAAATCGAATTGTTTAATATTTTGGTTGTCTTCGCGTACAGGGATCGCTAATCCGCGTTTAAAATATTACCTTATTGTGTGTTCTCTATTCTAACTACCAATTTTGACTTCCTTATGGCTGCCACCACTTCTGCTTACCGAATTACTGATTTGTTCGCCGAACGAGCTAGAAATTTGACACCAGCAACTTATGGTACAGAGTTAACCAAAATCATCACCGTCAGCTTTGCCTACGATCTACCTGACCCAATTCTTTTTCCCCATGCTGACTTGGCTGCTGCAAGTGCTGCTGTGCTGGCAGAAGAGGCTCCCATCGCCCTCAATTATGGGCCACCTTCAGCCCAGTTGTATGAGCAAATTATCCTCCGGTTACAGGCTAAAGGAATCACAGCCGATCGCGATCGCCTGATCATTGGCTACGGTTCTGGTCAGATTTTGGGCTTACTACCAGATGTGTTTCTTGAACATGGTGATGTGGTAATTGTGGAAGGGCCAACCTTCTTGGGAGTAGTTAGTAGATTTATCCACGCTGGCGCACGCGTGATTACCATTCCTGTGGATGAGTTGGGGATGGATGTAGACGCCCTAGAAGTAACATTGAGCGACTTGCAGAAACAGGGCATTCGACCCCGATTTATTTACACCATCCCCACATTTCACAATCCCACAGGCGCGACTATGCCGTTATTTCGCCGCCAAAAGTTGGTAGCATTAGCGGCTGAGTATGGCGTGCTAGTGGTGGAAGACGATGCTTACAGCGATTTGCGTTTCCAAGGGGAAGTTGTGCCCTCCTTGGCAAGCCTCGACAAGGATGGGTGGGTGTTATACGTGAGTACCTTCTCGAAAATCATTGCACCTGGTATCCGCCTGGGGTGGGCTTGTGGCGATCCAGCAATTATTGAGCGGCTGGCAATGTTCAAAAGTGAGGGACCCGTAGGGCCATTTATCAGCCATGTGGTCGCCCGCTACTGTGGTACAGGCAAACTAGATTATCATATTCAGGAACTAATTGCCTGCTACAAGCATAAGTGTAATTTGTTGTTAGAAGCGATCGCTCACGAGTTTCCTAGTGATATAGTTGCTCTGCGACCAGATGGAGGCTTTTTCGTTTGGTGTAAATTGCCACCAGATATCGGCGCTAAAGCACTCCTAAAGGTTGCCACTGAACAGGGCATTAGCTTTCTACCAGGGACTCGCTGCTATGCCAATGGACAAGGAGATGATGCCATCAGGTTAGCTTTTAGCTTTCAACCAACCAAAAAGATTGTCGAAGGAATTGCGACTTTGGGGGCAGTGTTGCGCGGCTGGCGGTAATTCCTAATTCCTAGCTCGTTCCCAGTCTCAGACTGGGAATGCCCTCTGGAAGGCTCCGCCTTCCGTATAAACAGTAGAACCTTCTTAGAGATAAAAACGAGATTTAAAAAATTTGCTCTAAGCGCTGGAAATCGCGCTGCACTTCATACCAAAGACTTTTATTATGGGGGTCTGTCTTCAGAGCTTTCTTGAGATAAATTCTGGCTTTGAGCAGTTGTTTTTCGGAAATTAGCGCCCGTCCCCAAAGTTGATAAGCGATCGCTAGCCATTGGCGAACTTCTGCATCTGTTGACAAACGATCTGCTAAAGCTTCCGCCAGTGCGATCGCTTGAGGAAATCGTCTTTCTTGCAAAAATCGCTGCAATTGCTCATAAGTTTTCCATTTCAGCCGCTCTTCTATTTCCAACAAATTAGGCGGCTTTGGTTTCCCTGGTTCTTGGCTTGTCACCGTTGTTACTGGTGTTTTCTGCCGTTGCGTTGCCTTGGCATCATCACGCCCAGAGGTTGGCACCTGACTTGAATGTGCAACAGTTTCCTCTGGCAATACTACCGTCAGCAGCAGTTTGTAAGCCTCTGTCAAGGCAATAAACTTATCTTTGGCTTTGTTGTCATCTGGGTTGATATCAGGATGATATTGCTGCGCCAGTCGTCGGTAAGACGCTTTGATGTCAGCAAAAGAAGCTCCCGATCTTAAACCCAATAAACGGTAGCAATCTCCCAGATCCATCTTGAGCTATGAGCTATCGAATATCTAGCTTAGGCTATCAGCTATCAGCTTTAAGCCTAAGCTATTAATAATAAGGGCTAATTTGCTATTTTTAAGTTCAATGTTGACAGTTTGTTTATAAAAGGGCATTAGGCATTGGGCATTGGGCATTGGACATTGGGCAATTAATTAATTCTTCCCCTGCTCCCCCTGCCCCTCTGCCCCTCTGCCTCCCTACTCCCCTGTTACTACAGAAGTTCTTTCTTCAATCACACGGTCAATTAAACCGTATTCCTTAGCCTCTTCAGCAGACATGAAAAAGTCACGATCCATATCTTTTTCAATTTTTGCTATGGTCTGACCGGTTTTATCGGCATAAATCCCATTAAGCTGGTGACGAATCCGCAGAATTTCTCTAGCTTCAATTTCGATATCGGTTGCTTGTCCACGGGTACCACCGGAAGGCTGGTGAATCATAATCCGTGAGTGAGGCAATGCTAACCGTTTGCCTTTGGTGCCTGCTGCTAGCAAGAAAGACCCCATTGAAGCAGCTAAACCGACGCAAATAGTTACCACATCTGATTTGATATGTTGCATGGTATCAAAAATAGCCATGCCAGATGTAACCATTCCACCTGGGGAATTGATGTATAAATAAATATCTTTACCTGGATCATCTGAGTCCAGATACAGCATTACAGCAATAATTTGATTGGCGATTTCATCATCAATATCTCGCCCCAAGAAGATAATCCGTTCCCGGTAAAGGCGATCGTAGATGCTAATCCAATCTGTATATTGTCCTCCGGGCATCCGGTAAGGAACTTTAGGAACGCCTATAGGCATAATTTACTCCGTTTTTAATAATTTGGGGGCGGTAGAAAAGTTTGGAGTTAGAAGTTAAAAGTTAGGAGTTTTCAATAACTCATAACTCATAACTCATAACTAAATTAAAGGACACTGGCAGGAAGTGGGGGATTTGCAAGTTCTTCTTTCTCAAAAACTCGGTCAATCAGCCCATATTCCTTCGCTTCGTAAGGTGTTAGATATAACAGCCGATCCATGTCTTTAGTAATTTTTTCTGGGGGCTGTCCAGTGGTACGATGCAAGATATCAACTAATGCGCCTTTATTTACCAAAACTTCCCTAGCGCGAATTTGAATATCCGTTGCTTGACCTTGGGCGTAGCTCTTGGGCTGATGCAGGATAATCGAGGAGTGAGGTAAACTAGCGCGGCAACCTTTTGTACCAGCACTGAGTAGCATTGCTGCCATACCCATCGCGGAACCGACGCAAATGGTGTGAATCGGAGGCTTGATATATTTCATGGTGTCAAAGATGGCGAAGGCTTCGGTTTCAAAGCCAATGGGTTCGCCACTATAACCGGAAGTGCCGGTGGAGTTGATATAGATTTTAATCGGCTTTTCGGGGTCGTCGGACTGCAAAAATAGCAATTCGGCCACGATCAATTCGGTGACAGCAGGCACCAGTGGCATCCCAATATAGACAATTCGCTCCTTCAATAGAAGGGAAGGTAAATCTGGCGGCGGTGTCCGGTAGAAGTTATCGCCGTAATAAGGGGCTTGAACAGCCTTGATTGGGGAAATGTCCATAGCAACTGATCGCCTGAAAGTATGCCGTTAACTGTAATACATCCTAGCGCGATGCTAGCCTGACTCAAGGTGCGGATTTCTCCCTAATGCTTAAGGTGGCTTCGCATCTGCCAATGCTTGGCTTCTAAGATATTCTGATTATATTCATGTATTTAGGTTGGATAGGTTTTCCGTAGAGCTAAAGTAGTGCTTTGAAGTTATTTTTTAATATGTATATCCTGAATTAGGGACTTTAATTTATGAAGGTTAGTTTGCAGCCTGCCTTGAATGATGGTAATTTGGACGCGAATCAACTGAATAGTCAACGTCAGTTGGGAATTTCGATTTCGGCGATCGCAGAAAATCAAGATCGCCATGTACCCCTGAATTTATGCTTAATTCTCGATCATAGTGGCTCGATGAACGGGCGATCGCTAGAAACGGTGAAAAAAGCCGCGAATCGTCTGGTGGATAGACTCAATCCTGGCGATCGCCTCAGTGTTGTAGTTTTTGATCACCGTGCTAAAGTCTTAGTACCTAGTCAACTGATCGAAAATCCTGAGAAAATCAAAGAGCAAATTAATCGCCTAGCTGCCGATGGTGGAACTTCCATTGACGAAGGATTGCGCTTGGGCATTGAGGAGTTAGCAAAGGGCAAAAAAGATACTGTTTCCCAAGCCTTTCTATTAACGGATGGGGAAAACGAACATGGTGATAACAAGCGCTGTTTGAAATTTGCTGAATTGGCTGCCAGCTATAATTTGACTTTGAACACTTTGGGATTTGGTGACAATTGGAACCAAGATGTTTTAGAAAAAATTGCTGATGCAGCTCTTGGTACTTTATCTTACATTCAAAAACCCGAACAGGCTGTGGATGAGTTTAATCGTCTGTTCAGCCGGATTCAAACGGTGGGATTGACTAATGCTTATCTGTTATTCTCCCTAATGCCCAATGTCCGGTTAGCAGAACTCAAACCTGTTGCCCAAGTTTCCCCAGACACAATCGAGTTACCATTCCAACAAGAAGCGGATGGACGTTTTGCTGTGCGGTTGGGAGATTTAATGAAAGATGCGGAACGGGTAATTTTAGCTAATATTTATTTGGGACAATTGCCAGCAGGTGAACAAGCGATCGCTAATGTGCAAGTCCGCTATGATGACCCAGCCTCCAACCAGGTAGGTTTATTTACACCAAATATTGCAGTTTATGCTCATGTAGAGAAAAATTACCAAGCAGACCCCAATCCCCAGGTACAACAATCTATTTTAGCATTAGCCAAGTATCGCCAAACCCAGCTAGCCGAAACGAAATTGCAACAGGGCGATCGCTCTGGTGCCGCGACGATGTTACAAACGGCTGCAAAAACTGCCTTGCAAATGGGAGATAAAGGGGCGGCGACGGTGTTACAAACTTCTGCGACTCAGTTACAATCTGGTGGGGATTTATCTGAAAGCGATCGCAAGAAAACCAGAATTGTCTCAAAAACAGTTTTGCAAGATACCCCTCCTCAATGAAAGTTAAATTGCTATCGGCGTTAAATGACAATAATGTTGATGTGGCTCAAACAAGTAGCCAACGTCAACTAGCAATCACGATTTTTGCGATCGCTGGTGAGTTTGACCAAAATCTCCCCCTTAACCTCTGCTTGATTTTGGATAGAAGTGGTTCCATGCATGGACAACCAATTAAAACGGTAATTCAAGCAGTGGAAGGGTTAATCGATCGGTTGAAAGTTGGCGATCGCATCTCAGTTGTCGCTTTTTCCGGTTCTGCGGAAGTCATTATCCCCAACCAACTGCTCGAAGACCCCGAAAGCATCAAATCCCAAATTAAAAGCAAACTGACTGCTAGCGGCGGTACTGTAATTGCTGAGGGTTTGGAACTGGGAATTACAGAACTGATGAAGGGTACAAGAGGCGCTGTTTCCCAGGCGTTTCTGCTGACGGATGGGCATGGTGAAAGCGGTTTGCGAATTTGGAAGTGGGATATTGGGCGAGATGATCACAAGCGTTGTCTTCAACTTGCACAGAAGGCAGCCAAGCTGAACTTAACTATCAACACTTTCGGATTTGGCAATAGCTGGAATCAGGATTTGCTGGAAAAAATTGCTGATGTCGGTGGTGGAACTTTAGCCCATATTGAACATCCTGAAGAAGCTTTAGATCAATTTAGCCGCCTGTTTGGGCGGATTCAATCGATTGGGCTAACTAATGCCTACTTGCTGTTATCTCTAGTGCCCAATGTCAGACTAGCAGAATTAAAACCCATTGCCCAAGTTGCCCCAGACACCATCGAGTTACCAGTGGAACGCGAAACTGATGGTAGCTTTGCTGTGCGTTTGGGAGATTTGATGCAGGATGTAGAACGGGTAGTTTTGGCTAATATTTATTTGGGACAATTGCCAGAAGGTAAACAAGCGATCGGGCATCTGCAAATCCGTTATGATGATCCTTTGGTTAACCAGGAAGGCTTACTTTCATCCCTCGTACCAGTGTATGCAGATGTGGTGCGATCGTATCAACCAGCATCTAATCCCCAGGTGCAACAATCTATTTTGGCATTAGCGAAGTATCGCCAAACCCAGTTAGCCGAGGCGAAATTGCAACAAGGCGATCGCACTGGTGCAGCCACGATGCTACAAACGGCTGCTAAAACCGCTTTACAAATCGGAGATAAAGGGGCGGCGACAGTGTTGCAAACTTCCGCCACTCGCCTGCAAGCTGGCGAAGAACTTTCGGAAGCAGACCTGAAGAAAACTAGGATTGTATCAAAGACGGTTTTACAGGAATAGTAAAAATCCTGCGTTGCTGATTAACGATATGAAAGTTTCATGCCAAGGCGCAAAGCAAGAAAAAATATTTTATTCCTTAATTGAGCAACAAAGTAGTTGCATATTCCTAACTTATTGATTAACAACCACCGAAGAGTTTGACTTATGCTGATCCAGAAGATTGTCCAAGAATTGCAAGACATCCCTGAAGACAAACTAGCAGAACTTTATGACCTAATTCACTACTTTCGGCTAGGTTTAAGTCAAGAACGTACACAACCTCTTGCGGTGAGCGAAGTCGAACCGCGCACCCCTGGTTTATTGAAAGGACAACTCGGCGATGCTTTCTTTGAACCACTGCCTGAAGATGAACTCCAGCAATGGGAATGAGCTACCTCATCGACACCTATATCCTGCTATGGTGGCTCTTTGACGACCCAAAACTCCACACTGACTGCCGAGACATCATTCGCAACCCAGATCATCGCATTATTGTCAGTAGTGCTTCTGCTTGGGAAATTGCCACTGACCCAAGTTGAGTAAGAGGTGAAATCAAGCCTCTTACCGTAATCCCAAATTTGTAGATAGCGATACACCAAAATAAATGCGTGAATTACTTAAATAAACAAGCCAATTTAGTAAGTCAAACCTCTGATGAAACTTAACAGCACTGCTTTTGGTTGCCCTTCTTGGACTAAGGCAATCGCTTCTCGCTTAGAGTTGGCTTGTTGGATTAGCTGAGAAAGCTCTTGGTTGTCGCGTATATTTGCTTATAGCATATAATTTGCTGTTTTGAAGTCAGTTATAATTATATGTTACGCGATCGCCTATTTCCTTGTTCTTAAGTTATCAGCAAAACCTCTAGCAGTTACATAATTGAAGCGATCGCCTAAAAATTACGACTCACAGGAATAGCGATCGCCTTCAGGAGATAGATTGTTGATGCGATCACATACCGCAAAGCTTTTAGCAGATAGATAATTGAGGCGATCGCTCAAACAAATCAGTTTATCTAGCTTATGGGGCATATTTTTGTAAGAATTCGCTTGGAGTGAAACATTCAAATTCTTCAGTTTGCTCGACAAGTGCGCGAATTAGTTTGTAATTTCTGGATACAAAACATTTTGCTTTTCCTTGCTTGGCAGTCAGGTAAACACCTGCATCTTCACGGGGAATTATGCCAGCATCAGCGATCGCTTGAATATCTTTGTCTTCTACAAATATGAAATCTACTTTCAATTGCTGCCAAAGTCTTGTTAACAGACCACTTGACCAGTCTTTGTTTTGCAAGCGTTTACCAACTCGTAAGATTTGATCGATAAGTTCTTGAGAGAAGATAACTCTAGTTTGCTCATCGCTGTTTTCATCAATTACTAGCAAGGATAAAATTTTGCTTTCATCGCTGGCTAAATCAATAGCTCCCAGAATGTAGATATTTGTATCGAGAAATATTGATTTGGGCAAACTAGACTTTGATTTCACCGTCATTTAGCCTTTGCTCTCTTTCTGTGGATATTTCTTGTTTTACATCCTGAATAAGTTCCATAATTTTGTCGGTCGAGTCATAGCCAGATTTGGTAAAAAGTTGATGCGACATAGTTGCAAATCCTTCGTTTGATAGCTGTTCTCGGCGATCGCTAATCCCTATCAAATGTTGAAACATTGCGAAACTTAACAGCACTGCTTTTGGTTGCCCTTCTTGGACTAAGGCGATCGCTTCTCGCTTAGAGTTGGCTTGTTGGATTAGCTGAGAAAGCTCTTGGTTGTCGCGTATATTTGCTTCTAGCATATAATTTGCCATTTTGAAGTCAGTTATAATTCTATGTTACGCGATCGCTTATTTCCTTGTTCTTAAGTTATCAGCAAAACCTCTAGCAGTTAGATAATTTATGTAATATTCACCCTGTATAAGTATTTATCCTGTAATCTGCAAGATAATATATATAGCTAGCTCTCAACATAGCTATACGCAAATAAATCGAGACATGGCAATCTCAGTTTTCTATTCATGGCAAAGCGAACACCCTGAGTCTGTTAATCGGTACTTCATTCGAGATGCTCTGAAGGACGCAATGCGTGTAATTCAGCGAGAATATGGACTTGAGGAGCGACCATAAATAGATCACGATACAAGAGGAACACCAGGAATTCCAGACATTGTGCATACGATCTTCTCAAAAATCGAAGTGAGTTCTGCTTTTGTCGCTGATGTGTCTTTTACTTCGCAGTCTACTAAAGGCAGACTTTGTGCGAATGCCAATGTTCTTATTGAACTTGGCTTTGCACTGCATTCTCTTGGGGACGAGCGGCTAATCCTAGTAATGAATGACGTATTTGGAAGCCCCAAAGATCAAATGCCATTTAATCTTGCTGCCCGTCGTTGGCCAATCACTTTTACTCTGCCTTCTGATGCAGATAAGGAAACTCGCAAGTGTCTACCACCACTGCATTTTGCCGTTAAGTTTGTATGCTTCTAGCCTAGTTCGTTCCATCAAAAATGATTGACTTCGTTGTTGAGTTCCGAGAAGTTATCGGCAATTCTTTTCAGAATGTGTGCCGACACAAAGACAAATAATTGATAAGCGATCGCCTAAAAATCACGACTCACAGAAATAGCGATCGCCTAACTCCTCAAATCGCCAATATAAGCCCCAATTTGTTTAAGTCCCTGCAAAACTTGGATACGTTCTGATGTATTTTCAAGTAACCGATAAGTATGGGATCTAGTATATTGAGGAACATTTTGGTGGCGATCGCATTTCAAAAACAATACTTCTCTTCCGTTTGTAACCATTGCATAACAACTTGACTGTAAGTTGGGAGCGCTCAACAAATAAGTAAGTGCTTGGGGAATTCCCGCCGTAACGTCTAGTCTTGCAGGCTTTGACTCGATTACCAAAATCCAAAAACTATCTTGAATCACCAAAATATCAATCCTGCCTTGAACTGCAATAGCATTAGCTTCGTCTGCAACTTCGATATTGGTACTTACTTCTGCTTTTACCAAAAAAGGAAACTGATAGAAACCTGCTAAATCTAGCAATGGTGATATAACTACAAGCTTAACAATTTCTTCGAGAGGTGGTTCTTCTTGACTGAGATAGGTATAGTTTCGAGTGAGGCGATCTAGTCCTTGTAGTTCCGCTTCGGTTAGAGTCGGCGCATTATTTAACCATTCATCAAAAAAGCGATCGCTAGAGTCGAGTCTCAAGCCAAAAGTTTGACGGAGAGCGCCAAGGGTAAGGCTACTAGCATTTGTAATCACGGTTAAATTCTTCTAGTAATTACATGAAGTTTAAAAGTCTAGACATTTGATCTAGGCTCCAATACCTAATATACGATATATATAAGAGCAAAAGAGCGATCGCCTAAAAATCACGATTCACAGGAATAGCGATCGCCTTCAGGAGATAGATTGTTAATGCGATCGCATACCGCAAAGCCTTTAGCAGATAGATAATTGAGGCGATCGCCTAGAAATCACGACTCACAGGAATAGCGATCGCAATACATTACTCCCCTGAGTCGCAGATATTGTAGGGTTTGTTAATGTAACGCATCCAAACTTTACTTAGAGAACTCCACAAAAAAGATGATCCAACAATCCGAATGCGAATGACTGAAGGAGTAGTTGCTTCATCAAGTGCCAGCAATGTATGGAAATCTGCATCTAGTCTAGCAACAACACGTCTTTCTTCTCTAGCTCTCTGGATGATTTCTGCATCTTCAGCTTCAGACATCCCAATTTCACCGACATGGATAGTGTCGATACCTGCATTACGTAACAATGTTGCCGCAGAGAGTGGTAATCCCTGATCAAGCAACAGTTTCATAGCTGTTAGGTAGTTCAATGATGCGTTGGCTTTGCCCGCCGTAGGCATCGCTCAAGTAAGACGATGCAAAAATTAAGGCTTGGTGAATATCTTCATCTTCTAATTCGGGAAACTCCTGGCGCAGTTCTTCACGATTAGGGTAGGTAACTAATAACTCAATCACTCGACGAACTGTAAGCCGAAGATTACGAATAGAGGGCTGTCCATTCATGCGATTGGGATTGCTGGTAATGCGATCTAATTTCATGGAAGTAACCCTAGCTCCTGATGAAAATTATCGTCAATATATATTGCTATTGCTTCATGCCAAGTTAATGAGAAACGATTCTACTCCAAGCAAAATTTTATAGCAAGGAACAGGAAATAAGGCTTCTCCCACTGAAATAGAAAAATCGTTCAATAGCGAAGTATTGATTAACATCCACCGAAGAGTTTGACTTATGCTGATCCAGAAGATTGCCCAAGAATTCTTTCTGCTCATCAAAGAAGGAAGTATTACTCATACGCAACCCACTTATGTATTACTCTAATGTAGTAATTGTAGGTTGCGTAGAGCCTTTGGTCAAAGTAATAAAGTCCTAGACAACGCTCTTTTCAACAAATTTATCGGTCAAAAATCTGACTTCAAAGTTCCCAAAACGGGCGCTACCTCAACCTCGGAAATTTGCGGAACCAAGAAACCATTAGCATAAATCTGGGGATTTGTTTGCGAGACTATGGCATAAGACTGGCGAAGATTAGCATTGACTGCGACTGTCTTCACATCGTACATCTGCATTGCCATCTTGGGATAGAAACCAATACCGATAATCATCAGCAGAAAACAGGCAGCGATAAATATCTCACGGGGTCTAGCATCGTCGTAGACTGCATCTTCTGGCACGAAGCAGTCTGTACCAAAACAAACTGTTCCGTCATCTTCTTGATTTTCCAAGCCGGCATTATTAACGTCGCAGATCAGTGCTGCACCCTGACCATAAAATACCTCTCGCAGCATGGAAAGTAGATAAATCGGTGTGAGGATGACTCCAACGGCGGCGAGGAAAACTGTGACGGTGCAGAAAGTCGAACTGTAAACGTCACTGCTTGTTAAACCAACAAATACCGATAGTTCCCCAGGAAAACCACTCATACCGGGAAGTGCTAGAGATGCCATTGCTCCCATTGTAAATAGGGCAAAGACTTTGGGCATGGCTTGACCAATACCGCCCATATCTTTCATTACCATTGTGTGGGTGCGATCGTAAGTAACACCAGCCAAGAAGAACAACACCGATGCAATCAAACCATGCGATATCATCTGCAACATCGCGCCGTTGATTCCCAAATCAGTGAATGACGCAATGCCAAGCAGCACAAACCCCATGTGAGAAATCGACGAATAAGCTAAACGCCGCTTCATATTGGTCTGAGCAAAGGAGTTCAATGCACCATAGATAATGTTGACAACACCGAGAATTGCTAGAACCGGCGCGAAGTAAATATGTGCATCGGGGAGTAGTTCAAGATTTAGGCGAATCAATCCATATCCGCCCATTTTTAGTAATACGCCAGCCAAAATCATCGATACAGGAGAAGATGCTTCACCGTGGGCATCAGGCAACCAGGTATGCATGGGGAAAACAGCAAGCTTGACACCAAATGCAATCAACAACCCTGCATAGAGTAGCAGTTGCAAACCAAGGGGATATTCCTTTTTGGCGAGGGCGGTGATGTCAAATGTCATATTACCGCCGCCGTATAACCCCATTGCCAGGGCTGCCACCAAAATAAATATAGAAGCGGCTGCGGTATACAATAAAAATTTCGTAGCCGCATAACGACGCCTTTGCCCACCCCAAATGCAAACTAGTAGGTAGACGGGAATCAGCTCTACTTCCCACATAATGAAAAATAGCAGCAAGTCTTTGGCAACAAACACCCCTACCTGTGCCGAATACAGCACCAGCATTAAAAAATAGAAGAGGCGGGGACGGTGATCAACTTGCCAAGCCGAAAATATCGAGAGTGTGGTGACAAATCCTGCTAGAAGCACAAGTGGCGCTGAAAGTCCATCGACTGATACCGCCCAGTTAAAACCTAACTGAGGCACCCAGGCATAATTTTCGACGAGTTGAAAACTAGCATTACTGGGGTCGTAATGTTTCCAAAAGGCGTAGCACATCAAGGCAAAGTCTGCAATACCGACACCTAGTGCATACCACCGCACGCGCTTACCATCTTTATCAGGCAGCACAGGGATGAGCAGGGAAGCAACGAGTGGCAGCAAGACAATTGCGGTAAGCCAGGGAAATTGATCCGCTATCATGTATATGAGGAAAAATACTTATTTGTCAATTATGTCATTGTACTAAACTGTGTAACGATTTCTTTATAAATCTTTGTCCCAGGTAATGGCTTTAATTAAAAAACAATTGACTGGGGAGTGAGGAGTTGGGAGTTGGGGAAGAAAGATTTTTAATTGCTCATGGTACTAATCCAGCACGCAAGGCACGAACAGCAGCTTGTGTCCGATCAGCAACACAGAGTTTATTGAGAATACCTCGAACATGGGTTTTTACAGTACCAACTGTCAAATAGAGCCTTTTAGCAATTTCGGCGTTGTCACACCCAGCGACAATTAACTCTAAAACATCCATCTCTCTATTAGTTAAAGGATAGCCGACTATACTTTTCTCAATATCTGGGTCAATACCTTCAATCATGACTCTTTTTCCAGATGCCCCTTTGCTAGCATCGGGGAAATCTTGACGTATTTGTTGTAGTACAAGGTCTGCGATCGCTGGATCGATCCATGAGCTACCTGAGTATGTCGTTTCCACAGCCTCTACTAGTTTCTCAGTTTCTATATCCTTCATGCAATAAGAATCTGCACCTGCTGCAAAAGCTGCTAAAACTGCTTGTTCACTATTCTGCATCGTTAAAATTAGCAGCTTTGTGGTATAATCTTCGTTCTCTGCTTGATATTTCCTAAATGTGCGTGTTAGTTCAATACCATCCATATCAGGCAAACCGATGTCAATAGTAGCAACATCTGGCTTGAGACTTTTCAGAAGCTTGATACCATCGGTTGCATTGGCTGCTTCACCAACAATGTTAAACTCTGGCTGGGTTTGTAAGGCAGATCGTAAGCCGATTCTTGTCAGGTTGTGATCTTCAATCACAAGGATCTTGATTTCACTCATAGTTGCTTAACTTGACCGTTATTTATCTCAAGTACAGATTAAAATAATCTCGTTCTTCTATTCGGGATTTTATACAAAAAGCAATGCGTTTGGTATTATTTCCCTAAGTTCATCTACCATTAGACATAAATAACCTTATCTCGTAAGCCTTTCTCAGGCAAGAGTTTTGATATGATCATCTAATTCAATCAAAAAATATTTGAATACATTAACCTGATGATAGATGTTTTATGGTAAACAATTTTTAATCTAAAAACAGCTACAGTTATTAATTTATACACTTAATTAGTAATTTTTAGTATAATTACTTAGATAAAATGTTTAATTTAGGAAACTTTAAAGGAAAATGTGAATCTTTAATAGTCTCAGCGCTGGTGAAGTAAGCTATTACTAGATTTGCTAGGGATAGCCAGGCACTTCTTTTTTTTATTTAGCCATGTCTTTAACTAAAACTGTCAAAAAAGATAAAATTCTCGTTGTCGATGATATTTTTGACAATCTACTGGTATTAGAAGCAGTCCTAGAAGATGAGGACTATGAAATTAGCTTGGTGGAAGATAGCAAAATGGCTCTGGCTATGGTTGAGGAGTCACCACCAGACATAATTCTCTTAGATGTGATGATGCCAGGGATTGATGGCTATGAATTTACTCGACGCATCCGACAGAATCAGGCGTTGCCATTTATCCCCATTTTGCTGCTCACGGCTCACTATGAGTCTAGCGTTGTGGAAGGACTTGATGCTGGTGCAGATGACTTTATTCGTAAACCATTCGATCCTGATGAACTTCATGCACGAGTGCGATCGCTCCTCCGCCTTAAGCATAGTATCGACGAACGAGACCAGATGGCTAACCTCCGGGCAGATTTTGTCTCGCGTTTTACTCATGATTTACGCATACCGTTGGTAGCCTCCAACCGCGTATTAAAATTATTGCTGGAAGGCAGATTTTGCGAAGTTTCGCCACAGCTGCAAGAAATAATTGATACCATGATTGGCAGCAATCAAGACCTGCTAGAAATGGTAAATACCTTGTTAGAAGTTTATCGTCATGAAGCGGGCTGTAAAACTTTAAAAATTTCTCCCTGCAATATTCAGGAATTAGTTAGTGAAGTTTCCCAAGAATTAACTCCCTTAGCTGAAGAAAAAGGATTGGCTGTAAACCTTGATAAAGGCGAAACTACAAGCACCGTCATGGGCGATCGTGTAGAACTGCGGCGAGTTTTGACAAATATTATCGGCAATGCCATCAAATTTACAGACAAAGGTTCTGTACATATTCACTGTTATCTCACTGCGGTAGCTGTGAATATTGATATCCAAGATACAGGGCCGGGAATTTCTCAACCAGATCAGGCAATATTATTCGAGCGATTTCGCCAAGGAAAACACCAACGTTCTGGT
This sequence comes from Nostoc sp., assembly GCF_036917135.1. GTDB lineage: Bacteria > Cyanobacteriota > Cyanobacteriia > Cyanobacteriales > Nostocaceae > Nostoc. The sequence continues at coordinate 47,490 of NZ_JBALEA010000059.1, forward strand.
AGTGGTTTGGGACTATATTTATCTCGCTGCATTATCGAAGCGCATCAAGGCACAATCGAGGTGACATCTGAACCAGGCAAGGGTAGTACATTTACTATACGTCTACCTGTGGCTGACGAAAACTAAAAGTAGAGATTCATATTCACAGCAAGGTTTTCAAACTTTGTGTGGGAGTAAAATGTGTCTTCGCTACTTTTAGCCCTAAAAGCAGTAACCAGGAGCAAATTTGACCCGACACTGCAATGCCAGTATGTTTCCCCTTACATCTTTGTTGTGTAATCGGCTATAAGTAAAAATATGAGAGAAGAACGCAGAAACCCTCGCTTCTTTCTGCTAGTTATTCTCAGGACTTACACAAACAATAGCTGAAAAGAATGATTTTTAGGTAGGGGCAATTCATGAATTGCCCCTACAGCGTGTAGTTTTGCCTAAGTCCTAATTCTGCAAAAAGGTTTTTTATCCATACACAAGCGATCGCCTCGGCCATCTCCGAGGCAGTTAATCAATCTCTAGCGATCGCATTTCCCAAATATTTCTACCATCTTTATTAAGTTCTACGCCCTAAATAGTCATTTCCTAGAAATACTAAGACAGTACACAGCTAATATTAAGACGTATCATTAATGTCCAAAAGAATTGAATGGATTGATTGTTGGAAAGGTCTTGCCATAATTACAGTTGTTGTCGGACATATAGTAGACCCAGTATCGAAATATATTTTCTGGTTTCATATGCCGCTTTTTTTCTTTATCAGTGGATATCTTTATAGCAAAAAAACTGACTACTATGCTTTTTTTAAGAAAAATTTTTTTCATTTTATAGTACCTTATTTTTCATTCCTTTTTTTATTTACTCTACTTCAGTATCGGTCAGTTGCTGGATGCGATGCCTAGTTGGGCTACGCCTACGCGTAAATAGAACAGTTCATTTTTGAGCAGTTTTTTGAGGAACTGCCAAAGCCTCACGATTGAGTTGAGTTCGGGGAAATGAGGCGGTTGAAGCACAGGAATAGTGAAGAAGGCAGAAGACAGGAGGCAGGAGGTTGCAATCAGTCTAGGCTTCTTTTCTCTACGAGAGGCTGCGCCAACGAGACGCACTCGTGTTCAGACCTACACTGATAGCGTAGCGGTAGCGAGTCCTCTCCCAAAGGGAGACACCAAAGGCGAACGAGCGTGTTGCAGGACACCTGTGGCAGAGATTTGGGAATGGGTTTTAAACCCAACAAGAGTCTGGTCGCGGCAGGAAACAGATAAGTCCGCGAGCGTCGGGCAGTTTTCCTCTTCTTGACTGCTCTCTGCCTCCTGCCTTCATTGATGATAATCGGAGCCTAATTGCTGAGAACCAAATGCTCCGCGTTCGCGGAGCGTTCCGAAGGAAAGGCGCTAACCTCTGAAGACTGCGCTGGCTCTCCAATCAACCTACACATTTTTATTTTTTAGCCAAAACCTCCGCAGTATTGGTATTAGTCGTATTGCTGAATAGAAGAAACAACACAGAAAATTCATAAATAGCAATTAATCACCGCAAATTTAAAGATGACTTTAAAAATGATTTAATAGATATATTTTGTGAGAAAGTTAATACAAAGGTATATTCACTGATCTCAAATTCATGGATTCTTTATCTATCAATTCCTTACTTGAAGAGTTGAAAAACCCCGATGCCACAATCCGGGACAAGGCAACCAGAAAAATCTGGCGGATATGGTTTCAGCAAAAGGGAATATATGGGCTGGAAATAATTGACCGCAGTCAAAAGTTACTGGATGCAGGTGAAATTGCTGAAGCGGAAACAGCATTGACAGCATTAATCAAAGAGCAGCCAGATTTTGCCGAAGCCTGGAATCGTCGGGCTTTCCTGTATTACAGTATTGGTGATTATCAAAAATCTCTCGCAGATTGTCAGATGGTTGTGCAAATAAATCCAATACACTTTGGAGCGCTTCACGGTATGGGCTTGTGTTATGCGGCACTAGGAGAATATGGTGAAGCGATTCGAGCTTTTGAACGCGCTCTCGAAATTCAGCCCTATTCGCTGGTGAATCAAAAGTTGATTCTAGAATGTACATTTAGATTCAGCTACAACGGTAAATAGGAGAGAGATTATACTGTTTTATGAATCCGTCATCACCCTCATCAAGAGCAATTCATCGCCTTAGTCGCCGCAATTTTATTCAATACGGTTCTATCTGCATCGGTAGCAGCATTTTTGCTGCTTGTACTAACAGTAACCAACCATCAACTAGCAGTTCTCGGTTGGATAAAGTTACCTTTGGTACAAACTGGATAGCAGAAGCAGAACACGGCGGATTTTACCAGGCGATGGCCACTGGTATTTACAAAGAGTACGGTTTAGATGTCACTATTAAAATGGGTGGCCCCCAGGTTCCCAGTGGTACTCAATTGTTGATGGGGGGTGCGGTAGATTTCTTTATGGGTTATGGCATTGATGCAGTGAACGCCATAGCACAAGGTATTCCCAAAATCACAGTCGCAGCAATTTTCCAGAAAGATCCCCAGTGTCTCATTGTCCATCCCAACACAGCAACTAAAACCCTTGCCGACCTCAAAGGTAGACCAATTTATGTCTCTGCTTCTGCTAACATTACCTATTGGCCTGTTCTCAAAGCTAAGTACGGTTTTACCGACGATCAAAAACGCCCTTACAACTTTAATCCTGCGCCCTTTTTAACTGACAAAAACTCAGCGCAGCAAGGTTATATCACATCTGAACCCTTCGCTATTGAAAAGCAGGGCGGGTTCAAGCCAGTAGTATTTTTATTAGCAGATTATGGTTATCAAACCTATGCAACTACGATTGAAACGAAAAAAGAACTAGTAGAAAAAAATCCCGATTTAGTCCAGCGATTTGTTGATGCGTCAATTAAAGGTTGGTATAGCTACTTAAAAAATCCCCAACCAGGTAATCAGCTGATTAAAAAAGAGAATCCAGAAATGACAGATGAACAAATTGATTATGGGATTCAAAAGCTGAAAGCTTATGGAATTATCGTTTCTGGTACAGCAGAAAAACAAGGTATTGGAGCGATGAGTGAGGAACGATGGAAATCATTCTTTGACAGTATGGTTAATGTTGGAATTTATCAAGCCAAGGTTAATTATAAAGATGCATTCACCTTGCAATTTGTCAATAAAGGAGTAGAATTTTATCAAAAGACTTAAGGCGATCGCCAAATCTTGATTGTATCGTCTGCACTACCACTGACAAGGGTTTGTCTATCCTGGCTGATGGCAAGGGAAACAACTTGTTTGGTATGTCCAGAAATTGTGTGCAGAAGTTTTCCCGTCTCCAAATTCCACAGGCGAATTTCCCCATCTAAACCACCACTGGCAATAATCTGACCATCGGGACTAATGGCAACTGCTAAAACTGAGTAAGAATGCCCTGATAAGGTGCGGAGTAATTCACCAGTGTTTACATTCCACAGCTTAATTGTTTTGTCAAGGCTGCCACTGACAACGATCTGATTATCGGGGCTGATGGCCAGGCAAGTCACCCAACTTGTATGCCCAGAAAGGGTATGAAGTTGTTGTCCGGTGCCCAGATTCCATAACCGGATGCTTTTGTCTGTACTACCACTGGCAAGGGTCTGGCCATTGGGACTGATGGCTACCGATAAAACTGGCAGTGAATGCCCATAAAGGGTACGTAGCCGTTGACCGGTGGCAAAATTCCATAACCGAATTGTCTTATCTGTACTGCCAGTGGCAATAAACTGATTATCGGGGCTGATTGCTATGGCATTATTCCAAGCTACATAACCATCTGCCTTAATGCTGCGAATTTGTTGACCGTTACTAAGATTCCATTGCTTAATTGTCTCATCGAGACTACCGCTAGCGAGGTTTTGACTATCGGGGCTGATTGCAACTGATAAAACTGGTAGTGAATGTCCGTAAATAGTGCGGATTAGTTTGCCTGTTTGGGGATTCCATAACTTGATTGTTCGATCGTGGCTACCACTGGCGATGGTTTGGCCATCAGGTGCGATCGCTACAGATGATATCGCGTCAGAGTGACCAGTTAACGTATTTACCAAAGTCAGATTTTTTGCCCATTCTTCGGCTGGGTTAGGTTTTATCAAAGAAAACCAGTCAGAACGGATCAGATACGGAATTATGAATAAAATTACTGCACTAGCGGCAATTGCTCCACCAATTACCATCACCAAAGGAGATGTATTACCGACACTCAAGCCAAAGCGACGGCTCAACCGTGAACCTATTTTGGGTCTTGATGAATTTTTGGGCGAGCCTCGATTGGGTTGTCTTTTCAATGCCCGTTCAATTTCGGCTAACCGTTGTAAAATTACATTGGTACTTTGAGGACGTTGACTAGGCGATCGCTTAATCAAATCATCAATTAAATCTGCTAACAATGGCGAAACACCAGAAGCATAATTACGCCATCGCACCTCATCAGTATTGATATCGTAAATATCTTGATCCGTTGGTATTTTGCCCGTCAGTAAATAGACAAAAGTGCGACCTATGGCAAAAAAATCTGATGTTAAAACCGCCTGACCATTAAGTTGCTCTGGTGGCGTGAAACCAGGAGAATTTATACCTGTTACCTGTCCACCAGCTTGTTTTAGCATATAAGTCTGTGTGACTTCTCGCACCGCCCCAAAGTCAATTAATACCAGTTGTCCATCGCCTTTAAGCATAATGTTGGACGGCTTAATATCCCGATGGAAAAAGTTTTGCTGATGCACTTGATGTAAAATGGTAAATAATTCCACCAGCCATTCAAGTGCTAGCTCTTGATCAATCGGGCGGTAATTGCGCTGTTGCAGATATTGTTCGAGATTTAGCCCCTCGATTTTCTCCATAATCAGACAGTGCAGAGGCTCCTGACTGTTTTGGGGCAAAAAGTTAAAGTATCCTTTGCCCTTGGGAATTCCGGGATTATCCAGCTGACTTAAGACTTGAGCTTCTTGCTGAAACAGCGATACCGCCTTGGGGTTACTGTGTAGCAAAACCTTCAAAACTTTTGTTGTACCACTGCGTTCAATTACTTCATAAGTCTTCCCAAAGCCACCACCACCCAGTACACTTACTACTCGATAGCGCCCTTCAAGCAACAATTCCGAACCACAACTCTGACAAAATAACGTAGAGTTTTGATTTTGCGGGTTTGGGCAGTGAGGATTAATGCAGAAGCTCATTGTTTTTTCATATAAGTTTTTTTACATATTATTTCCAGATGATTAGGTGATTATATTTTTAAGCAAATTGTCACCCACCTGAGCCAAATATGGAAATAAAACCTTAGCGGTTATGATAATCTTATACTATAATTCTACCAACAATTTAGAGTATATTTAAATACTCTATTTCCGTAAAAATGAGAGGTATTAGATGAGTCAGCTAGATGACTCTGGAAATGGAATCTGTGGCATCAATCGCCGTAAATTCATTAAATATGGCTCAATTGCAGTAAGTACTGGAATGTTAGCAGCTTGTACAAACGATAGCAAAACATCACCAGTAACTTCTGTTTCTAACTCCACGTCTGATAGCAAACTAGATAAAATCACTTTTAGCATTCATTGGGTGGCGGAAGCAGAGTATGGCGGTTTTTACCAGGCTCTAGCGACGGGTATTTATAAAGATCATGGATTAGATGTCACCATCAAACCAGGTGGGCCAAGGGGTAATTACACCTTATTGTTGATGGGGGGATCTGTTGATTTAATCATGGGACATGCTGGTGATGCAATTGGAGCTTCCAGAGATAACGTTCCCATAGTTACAGTGGCCGCTATTTTCCAAAAAGATCCTCAAGTTTTAATCACTCACCCCGGTACTGGTAACGACTCGCTGGAAAAACTTAAAGGAAAACAGATTCTTGTTGGTTCTGGTGGCGAAGCTACATACTGGCCATTTTTAAAGGCAAAATACGGTTTTACAGACGACCAAAAGCGCCCCTATAACTTTGATGTCCAACCATTTCTGAAAGATAAAAATATTATTCAACAAGGTCTTTTAACAGCTGAACCCTTCGAGATTAAAAAGAAAGGAGGGGTAGAACCACAAGTGATCTTGTTAGCAGATTATGGTTACAATGCCTATGCTTTTACCATTGAAACCACAAAAAAACTAGTAGAAAGAAACCCAGATTTAGTACAGAGATTTGTTGATGCCTCAATTAAAGGCTGGTATAGCTACCTTGATGAGCCAATTCCAGGTAATACGTTGATTAAAAAAGACAATCCAGACATTACTGACGAGCAGTTAAACTTTAGCCTTGAGAAGCTGAAAGAAAATGCCATAATCACTGGAGGTGATGCTCAACAATTGGGTATCGGTGCAATGAAAGAAGAACGCTGGCAATCATTCTTTGACAACTTGGTTAAAACAGGTGTTTTCGATGCCAGCACTAATTACAAAGATGCCTTCACCTTGCAATTTGTGAATAAAGGGGTAAGCTATTACAAGACGTAAGCGATCGCTTGCTATTCTCCAGATTTTTAGCTACCTTTCAAAGTGGAGTATCTCATTCAGTCTCAACATCTGAGTTTATTTCTACTTCCACACACTCAACAGCTTGACGCAATGCTAAAAAAGCCTCCTTTAAGGGTTGACTAACTACGCTGTCAGGTTCTCCAAGCACAAGCTTTTGATATTCCTCCACAAATTGCATCCGTAAGCGATGAAACAAGTGCAAAAAATGCCGTAAAAAACCAAGACAGTCAAGTACCACAATCTCTATGCCTCCTGTCTTTTCATAGAGATTAGCAGCATAATCTTCTACATCTTTATCTATAGTTTCAGTAGTTATAAATATGTAATTATCAATTTTATATCCAGTTTTTTCTACTCTTAGGGTAATTTTTTGCAGGGCATTATTGATGTCATTTATAGTAATACGTTTCATTTTCATCTCGTAGCTGGTTACTAAATTGTTCCCATTGATGAGCCTGATTTCAATATCCCCTAAAGAACCAGTTTGTTTATCAGCTGCATTGTGACTTTCAAGCGGTAAACATCGTTCTCCTAAATGTTCTGAGGCTGATTGATAAGCAGCAGCTACAATCAGCACTGGTAAACGACTTGCTCTCGGACAATCCAAATGCTGTCTAATAAGTTTTACAATCGCTTCAGCAGAAAGAGGAATTGCCTGATCATCTAGAGTGTTTAAATTAGCAATAAGACTTTGAATGCGTTGATCTTTCTCTTTTTTTAGAATCAAAAGCCATTTTATAGTTTCTACAAGCAGGTCTTCTGTTGCTACACGTTCTGTAAAAACATCGTCAAATAGTTGAATAACAGTCTCATATAATATTGCAGGTTTTCCTATCAACTTAGCATCTAAAGTTAAAGGTATTGCTTTAGTACGAAGTGCAGGTGTTAAAAAAGCAGTTGTTGGGTTGCATACATCTTGTAAGTTACGTTCATTAATAAAAAATGCTATATATGATTCATCGTAAAAACGACCAGAGTAAGAATCTTTTGTGCCAATTTCAGTGAATGGCTTACGAATATCTAGATGAGGTTGATGCACTTTCGCCAATAAGCAAGCTAATAAAAGCCTGATTCCGACCTTATTTTGAGGGTGTCTACATACAAATTCGACTCTATCAACAATTTCTGGAGCAATCATCATTGCATCACCCGTTCTAATGTATTCGGATGCTCTATCAAAGGCTGAGTTAAGAATCTCTGGAGGCATTGGCATAATAGCTTTTTTAGATTTTTTGGACTTACTTTGAGATATTTGTACAGGTTGATATTCTAGGTTATAGTTTGTCCAGAGGACTTCTGTACGTAACTTTTTAACAGAGTGGCAGGACTTTGATGGTGCTGGAATACGTCGCCAATCACCATATAATTCCTCCATCAGGGTACAGTCATATCCTGAGATAGCAACTTTAGCACTGACATTATGAAGGACATAAGCTAGTTTACGATGTTCTTCATCTGTCATCTCGTAGCCATAAGCATTGCTGTCTCCACGGGAATCATGTGGATAAGGAGGGTCACAGTAAAAGAGTGTTTCTTCGTTGTCATATCTTTGAATAACTTCAATTGCTGGGCAATTTTCTATTTGAACTCGCTGAAACCTTTGAACTATTTTAGAAAGGTCATCTATGCTCCCTAACCATCTTGAGACAGCCCCAGCCATACCTGCACGACTTGTCAACAAACAATGTGCCCATCTACCGTAACTTGCTGTCTGAGCTAATCCTGTTCTCACTTGTCTAGCTCGGACAAAAAATCGTCTAGCTCTCTCTAAATTAGATAACTCTTTAGTGGGTTGAGAAATGGCAAGTTCAAACTCACGTCTTGAGAAAGGAGTGAAAGTAATAGCCCTGATGAGTTCATTCTTGTCATCGCGTAGTACACGAAAAAAGTTAACTAATTCGCCATCAATATCATTGTAAGTTTCTACAGGTGATGGTTCTTTATTTATCAAAACTGCTGCTGAACCTCCAAAAGGCTCACAGTAATGAGTAGTTTTTGACAAGAGTGGTAGAAGCCAGTCAAGATGACTGTATTTTCCTCCATACCAACCGAATGCTATCAGCTTACTCATAATTTTGCTATTTTATGTAATTTTATAATTTAACACTATGTTGTTCAGATAAACTCAAATCGATACTACTCAGATTTGCATTACCAGTATTTATAGGAACATTTAGTTAACATCTACTCGAAAAAATGTTATTAATAGTTTGAGTTTTAACTGATAATTGGGTTGACCATTAAGCATCTTTTCCATATTTTCTGATACAGTCAAATTTTAATCTAGAGAATGAATGAGTAACCGTCCCGTTATCACACTCAATCAGATTAGCAAGGTCTACACCAATGGTACTGTTGCCCTGCAAGACCTGAATTTAGTAATTCCCGAATCGCAATTTGTCAGTTTAGTTGGCCCCTCAGGGTGTGGTAAAAGTACAATTCTGCGCGTGATTGCCGGATTGGGGCGCATAAGTTCTGGTAGTATTGATTGGGGTGTAACTCAGCAAGCGCGAAAGCTGGCTTTTGTTTTCCAAGATGCTGCACTCATGCCTTGGGCAAACGTCAGAGAGAATGTGCGCCTACCGCTAAAGTTGGTGAGAATGTCTAAAAAAGATAGCCAAAAATTGGTACAGCAGACATTAGCACTGGTAGGATTAGAGAGTTTTGAAGAGAACTATCCCCGCGAATTATCAGGTGGAATGAAGATGCGGGTATCAATTGCTAGGGCATTAGTTACTCAGCCAAATATTCTGTTGATGGATGAACCATTTGGGGCATTAGATGAAATTACTCGTAGCAAACTCAATGGTGATTTACTCGATTTATGGCATCAACATCACTGGACGGTGGTTTTTGTCACCCACAATATTTATGAAGCAGTGTACTTATCAAATCGGGTGCTAGTCATGGGGATAAATCCCGGACGAATTGTAGCAGATATAGAAATTGATGCTCCCTATCCCCGTGACGATGACTTTCGGACATCATTGCTCTATAACCAATATTGCCGGGAAGTTTCTCAGCATCTTGCTGAAGCGATGAGCCTTACAAATATGAGATGATTTCTAATATTTACTATTTATTTTATGCTTAAAAAAGAAAATTTACCATTGACACCGTTTGATTCCATCTTGAGTTGTGCAACGTAAAACTCTTTTTGAATTACATCACCTACTGGTGTAAAAGCAATTTCACCGAGAGGGGTTTGATATTTTTTTGTTAGTAACTCCTTATTCAATTCTGTACGCAGTTGTGGCAGGTTTAATTTTTTAATGTTGCTTTTTTTATCTAAAGATTGCAGAGATTCTACATATACCTGTAAAGCAGCAAAAGCTTGGGCGCTTACTTGGGGTGGTTCTCTATGATATTGTTCAAGGTAGGCTTTGCGAAATGCAGTGTTAATTTCACTGTTGTAGATAGGGCTATAAGCTTGAGCTACAATCACACCATCACAAAACGCTCTGCACACAGAAAATATATGGGATGTATTAAAACCATTGCCACCAACAATTATTCCTTTATAACCAAGTTCTCGTAATTGTTTAACTAAATTACCTCCATCTACAGCTAACCCGGATATAATCACTAAATCTGGTTTTAAATTTATCGCATCGCTGGCTTGAGCTTGAAAGTCGGTATCTGTAGTTTGAAACTTTTGGACTGTGACTAAATCCAATCCTAAATTTGTAACTGTTTTCTGAAATATTTCTGTTTCCGACTTATTGAAAGCATCATTTTGAGCGTAGAATACAGCTACTCTTTTGATTTTAGGATTTTGTTTGAGTGCAGCTTTCACCGAATAAGGAGCGACAACAGCAACAGATGAAGAAACACGAGCCACATAATCACCAATTTCGGGAATACCTTTAGCAGTATTTGATGCTCCAATAACTGGAACTTGATTGCGTTCTGCTACGGGATCAGCACTAAAAGCTTGTTGTGATAGGGTAGGGCCAACAATACCAACAACTTTATCTTTACTAATTAAATTTTGAAACGCATTAATGGCTCCAACTTCATCGCCACCAGTATCTTGATAAACTAATTTAATTGGTCTACCATTGATACCTCCTTTGTTATTAAAATACTTCTCAGCAATTTTTACTCCATCAGTTCCCTCTTGACCAAGTAATGCTATATTACTCGTTTGGGCAAAGGCGATACCGATAGGAATAGCATTAGCTGCACCTGTTGTCACTGTTGGATTATTTGCGGAATTTCCATCATTACTGCCACTTTTAGCACAAGCTACCAGCAGCATAGAGCAGATAAATAGTAAAGCAGTTTGATGTGTGATAGTTTTTTTCATAAATGCTTAACCATAATGTTTGTTAGGATAATACTGGATTGTAGTGTATTACGTGCAATAATAATATCGCTAAAATTTTAACATTTAACTTTGAATTTATATGCCGGTTATCCGTCGCACTCAATCTCAAAAAACATCCAGAAAGTTTTTTTCGGCTGACGTTTTAGCACCGATGGTGGTTGGCATTATAGCATTATCGCTATGGGATATATTTGTGCGGATAACACATCTACCTCCTTATATCCTTCCTGGCCCTTTATTAGTATTTAAAACTTTAATTACTGACTGGAACGAGCTTTTTTCATCATTATTAATTACATTGCAAATCACAGTCGTTGCTTTTATTGCTGCGGCTATTTCTGGTTTACTAATGGCGATTTTGTTCACCCAAAGTAAATGGATTGAACGCAGTTTATTTCCCTATGCAGTAATTTTACAAACAACTCCCATAGTTGCGATCGCACCTTTAATTATCCTCTGGCTAAAAAATAATACTTTTGCTGCCTTAGTAGTTTGTGCCTGGATAGTGGCCTTTTTCCCCATCGTATCCAACACTACACTAGGACTCAACAGTGTTGACCGAAACTTGCTCAACTTATTTCAACTTTACAAAGCTTCTCGCTGGCAAACACTGCTGTATCTCCGTTTACCCAGTGCTATGCCCTATTTCTTAGGTGGTTTAAAAATTAGCGGTGGTTTAGCATTAATTGGCGCAGTGGTTGCCGAATTTGTTGCGGGTACTGGTGGGGCAAAATCTGGCATTGCTTACCAGATTTTAATTTCCAGCTACAACTTACAAATTCCTCGGATGTTTGCAGCATTATTTCTCACAACTGGGTTGGGTGTATTAATTTTTGTCAGCTTGAGCGCCTTATCTGACCTTATATTAAGTAAGTGGCATGAAAGTGCAGTGAAACAAGAAAACTAGGATTTTAAAACGCAAAGGTTTACGCAGAGTAACGCAGAGGAATTAATTCTCTGCGTTACTCTGCGCTTCCCTCAGCGTTCCTCTGCGTTAAAAAAAGGAATATATATGACAACAAAATTAGATGCCCTAATTAATTCTCTAGAAGGCATAGAAACCATCACGGATTCCACCCAAGTAGCAAAATTATCCCAGGATTACCACAACTTTAGCCCGGTGCTTGTGCCGAAACTAGACGGAAAAGTTGGGGATATCGTAGTGCGTCCTGCCAATGAAGCAGAGGTTTTAAAAGTTGCCGGGGCCTGTGCGAAACACCGTGTACCCATCACTGTACGGGGTGCAGGAACTGGGAATTATGGGCAATGCGTACCCTTGCATGGTGGCGTAATTTTAGACATGACGCGGATGCAAGAGATTCTTTGGATGAAGCCAGGGGTGGCGCGGGTAGAAGCTGGGATGAAGTTGGCAGCTATAGATAAAAAAACACGAGAAATCGGCTGGGAAATCCGCATGGCACCCTCCACGTACCGTACAGCCACAATTGGCGGATTTATTGCTGGGGGGAGTGGGGGTATTGGTTCGATCCAATATGGGTTACTAGGCGATCGCGGTAATATCCTAGCATTGCGAGTGATAACTGTAGAAGATCAACCCCGTGCCATCGAATTACGCGGTGACGATGTACAAAAAGTCAATCATGCTTGGGGAATTAACGGCATTATCACCGAAGTCGAAATCCCTTTAAGTCCAGCTTATCCTTGGGCAGAAGTCATTGTCACATTTGACGAGTTTATGACAGCAGCAAAGTTTGGTCAGGCGCTTGGCAATGCTGATGGCATGATTAAGAAGTTAATTTCTGTCTTTGCATCCCCAATTCCTCAATACTTTCATGCCCTACAAGAGTATATTCCTGAAGGGACTCACCCAGTATTTTTGATAATTGCCGAATCGAGTTTGGAATTCTTACCAGGTTTGGTGCAGCAATACGGTGGCCAGATTACTTATAAAAAACCAGCCGAGGAAGCAGCCAAAGGTACACATTTAGCAGAATTTAGCTGGAACCACACCACCTTACACGCCAGGAGTGTAGATACTGGAATTACCTATTTACAAAGTATGTTTCCTGCGGATAAAAGTTTGCAAATGGTAGATCATATGTATCATCACTTCGGCGATGAGGTAATGATGCATTTGGAATTTTTTCGGGTGAACGGTGGTGTAGTTCCTGGTGCTTTGCAACTTGTGCGCTACACCACAGAAGAACGCCTCAATGAGATTATCCGTTATCACGAAAAACATGGTGTGAGTATTGCCAATCCTCATACGTATATTATTGAAGATGGCGGCAGAAAAGTTATTGATCCTGAGCAGTTGAAATTTAAAGAAATGGCTGATCCATACAGGTTGATGAACCCCGGTAAAAGCAAGGTTATTCAATTCCAAATTCCAAATTAACAAACTACACAAACAAATATCAGAACTTTCTCTGTATATTTGTGTAACCTTCTTCCTAAAAGCTAGTTTCTGGACGGTTATAATTTGTGGTTTGATTTTAAGAACCGTGGGGATAACCCAAAATCCATCATCCCAAAATCGCCCATGATTGAAATTGACGGTTCCTACGGAGAGGGAGGCGGACAAGTTCTTCGCACTTCCTTAAGTCTAGCCGCTATCACCGGCGAACCCATACTGATTTCAGGCATTCGCGCCGGACGCAAAAAGCCAGGATTAGCAGCACAACACTTAACAGCAGTTCGGGCGGCGGCGAGAATTTGTAATGCCCAACTACGGGGTGATGCTTTGGGTTCGATGGTGCTGGAATTCATTCCAGGTAGTGGTGTGCAAGCGGGAATTTATACCTTTGATGTTACTAAAGTACAACAAGGTGGTTCGGCGGGTGCGATCGCTCTAGTTTTACAGACAATTCTCTTACCTTTGGCACTAGCATCTGGCAATTCCCAGGTAACACTCAAGGGCGGAACTCATGTAAATTTTAGCCCAACAGTGACGTACATTGAGCAAGTTTATTTGCCGATACTGCAACGCATGGGTGTAGAAGCCCAAGTCAAGTTAGGCGCTTGGGGGTGGTTTCCCCAAGGTGGGGGAGAGGTAGAGTTGCAGGTGAGTGGTGGTGGTAAACTCAACGGGATCAACTTGTTGGAACGCGGAGATTTACAACAGGTGCGGGGGCTAGCGGTGGTAACGGAATTGCCTTCTCATATTCCCCAACGGATGGCGAATCGGGCGGAGAATTTGTTACGGTCAGCCCATTTGAAAGTTACTGTACAGACTTTGCGAGAAAGAGGCGTGGCACCTGGGGCGGGTATTTTTTTAACTGCTGAGTATGAGAACAGCTTGACTGGCTTTGGTGGATTTGGGCGTTTGCGGTTGTCTGCGGAGACGGTTGCAGAGATTGCTTGTCAGCAACTCCTTGAGTTTCACCACACTGGCGCAGCAGTGGATGAACACTTAGCAGATCAGCTATTATTGCCGGCTGCTTTAGCTTCACAGGAAAGTCATTATCGGGTGGCTGAGGTGAGTAGACATTTGACGACAAATGCAGCAGTAATTGAACAATTTGGGCTGGCGCAAATTACGGTAGATGAAGCTGAGAAAATAGTGTCAGTAAAAAGTTTGACTAGATGAAACAAGTGTTTATTAGTGCTTTCTGATCAAGTATGATTGCGATCGCATTTGCGGATTATCGGGTATGCCAAAGGTGCCACCATCGCCTTTTCGGTAACAGCCGATAGGGTAATAATCCACGGCGTTTTTTACGGGGGGCAGGATTACGATTCCATCATGCAGGAAGAGCTATGATCGCTCTACTTTATCTGTTAGAGAGAGCGATCGCGATAGTTTGGTGTGTTATGGCGATCGCAGTTGTTGGGTGAAGAAGTTGCGACGCCGAATAGCCCGCACTTCGGCTGCGCTCAGTGACCGTCGTAGACATCGCTCTCTGGCTTACAGCATCATAGACATTTAACCGATAATTGAAAAGGTGCGTTAGCTTACAAGACAAGGCGATCGCTATAAAGTTGTTATTTCCCTAATTGCCGTAGATTTCCTAACTCCTATGTACTTCAACTAGCAGCAAAGTCAGTAAATTTTCGTTTGTATGGGGCTTTAAAAGCCAAAACTATATCTTGTTTAGGAACTCCAGCTTCTACTAATTCATTAGCCACTCCGATTTCCGTTCCATCGCGTTCGATCCAAATTTTGCCATCTTTAATTTCTACATAAATAATACAACCAAATATTCGCGTTAGCTCTTGCCAACCAATATTCATAACTTGATAGCGATCGCGCTCAGTATCAAATAACAATTTGACTTCTGTCTGACTATTTGAGCGATTTTTGGCATGAGTTTCCAGAATTTTTTGGACTATTTCTTGATAATTTAGTCTCTCCATATAACTATCTCCTCTTGCTCTGGATTAAAAATTAGTAATTTTAGTTGATATTCAGCAATAATTCTTTGAATAAACTTCCGACTAAAAAACTCATTATAAACATCTACTGGAATGGCTAAATACAAAATCCGATTAGGTTCTGTCAATCTCAATGCTGAACGGTAGTTGAGACATTGACCAAGAGCTAGGTGAAATTCAGTTACGTCTGAAGCTCCTAAAAAGGATTTTATCTCTACTGCTATTTTTTTACCAGTTTTTTCAGCAGCTAAAATTCTCTCTGCTGTTAAGTCTATGTAAAAATCAATATCCTCAACTTGAATAAATAGATGCTCGTCAGTAATTGTCCATTTATCTTTTTCGAGGGCTGTTTTAACTGTATTATGAAATATATCTTTAGCTGGCATACATAAATTAAATTTATTTTACCAATACTCATACCATAAAGCGATGTCTACGACGGTCACTGAGCGCAGCCGAAGTGCGGGCTATTCGGCGTCGCCCTTCTCCCCACACAAAAGCGATGTCTACGACGGGCTACGCCTACGCCCTCCTGTAAAAAAGGCGATCGCTCTGTTACGTTGTAGGATCGCAATTGGGTTTCTGCGTGATTTGTAAAGGCGATACCTGCGGTGGGCTACGCCTACGCTCTAAAATGTAGCAATTTTCTTGATTCTCAAGCGATCGCACTAAGCTTGATCCTTAGAGGATGTTTGAAAAGTCCTCTTGTCGGTATCAAAAGTTTTAGATCCCCCTAAATCCCCCTTAAGAAAGGGGACTTTAATTCCGGTTCCCCCCTTAAAAAGGGGGGTTAGGGGGGATCTAAAAGTGCCTAAAGTCACAGCAAAACACTTTTCAAACAACCTCTTAGAATCAAGCTTAGTGTTATTCAGCAAAGTCCAGAAAATTCATACTAAACTAGACATAAGTTTTATTGAGCTAACCTATGGAAGCCATTGAATTTAAGGCCATTATTCATAATGGTACAGTTGTCATTCCCCCAGAATATTCATCTCAGTGGGAAGGTAAAGCTATCCGTGTGATTGTTTTAAATGACTCAGAACTTTTGTCAGAACCTGTGCAAAAGCCAAAACAAGTGACTTTCAACGCAATTTCTTTAAATACTCAAGGATTTGACTTTAATCGAGAAGAGGCTAATGTCCGATAGAGTTTTTCTTGATACTAATATTCTCATCTATGGGTATTCTCAGGATGAACCCGATAAACAACAGCGTGCCATTGAGTGTGTTCAATCAGCGAACCATCGAGTTAAATTTTTCACAACATCCTGAATTAAGGTAGGAGCATCCTGAATTAAGGTAGGAACATCCTGAATTAAGGTAGAATCTAAGCCTAAGTCATAAACAGAAGCATAGTGAATATGTCCAACAGCCATCCAGTAAAGGGCACCCTTGCGAAGGCTATTGTTTACACCTGTCTCAAACCTTGCATTGATGGCGATTCTCTCCAAGTTCATCTTTTGTAATCCATTACAACGAATCGCTAAATCACTCCAGAACGAATTTGCATCAGATAAAAATGTTTTTAACACTCCCGTTACCTTAAGAATGTCAGTAAGCACTCTCACTACACTCTCAGCTATGCTTAGTTCAGAACTAGCAACGCTTTTTTCTCTTTGAAACCTCTCCATTTCCTGGTTGAGTTTATTTTGTTCTTCTTTGATTTCCCTAAGATGTCTTTCACGAGCTTCCACTGCCTTTTTGTAATCCTTATCTGCTTCAACTTTCCACGGAATTATAGAAGTGAAAAAATTTCTATGATCAGCTGGCTGCTTTGCTTCTTCTTCCTTTTCCGCCTTCCTGAGTTCATCAAAACGTTTTTGCATACCCTGAATCTCAGCTTCCTTAGTAGCAATCTGTTTGTCTAGCCCCTCTTTCTCCGACAATGTTTTTGTGAGTTCCCTAGAAGCTGTGAGCAAAGCTTCTCGAATTGCATTTATTACTTCCTCTATTTGTGACAAACAATCACTGCACTTCGCCGAAAATTGTTTTGCAACCTCTTCGCATTTTGCAATCTCGTCAAGAGTAACCTGAATTTGTGCCTTTTGTTCTTCTAGTGTGTTTTTCTTTATGGCCTCTTGAAACAACGTCAAAGCATTTGAATGGTAGGAAACACAATCAAGAGAAGCCGGAGCAAAATAGCGAATATCATCTTTAATTACAATCATCAACTTGTAAAGCTTTGTACCAACATTCACAATGGGCGACTTCATTTTCACAACGACGTAGGGAATGGCGATTAGGTCTAACGCCTTGATTGAAACCTTAAGCGACGAGATGTGTTTAGTAAAATCGATAGTGAACATCGTATCTGCTATCTGGACTACCCGCTCTTTTAATAACGGATTTTCATCCAAAGTCTTCTCCAAGGTAGATCCTGTCTTGTCCTTTCCGATATTAGCAAGTACCATATCAGTCAACTCACTATATTGCACAATATCTGAAGAAATCGGTTCACTCGCTCCACTCAACATAAAATACTCCTATGTTCAATAAATTTAAACAAAAATGAAGTGAGGAGCTAAACCCCTACCCCACTTTGTCTAGGAAAACAGTACTTGACCTTATGCATTTGCATAGTCAGTAAGGGAAACTAAATAGGCGTTGCTCGGTGATAGGATGAATTTAAAATCACCAGGTTCTGAAACCACTGATTAACAAGGCTTTCAAAAATGGCGGAAATGCAATCATCCCCAGATTGAGCAACGCCACTAAATAAGTCACAAAACTTTAATGCCTAAACAAGTTAGCACATTATTTTATTTAATCCTCATTCCGAAGCTGTCCTCTCGGCTTTGATCTGGCTTAATATTTGGGGGCCGAGCTTACTGACTATTGCGTCGCACTCATCCGCTCCAGGGATATTACTCATCGCTTTATCAACCTCAGCACCTGCTAACTTCATGGCATTGTAGGCCCGGTAATTGATATAGGAAAGAGCCATCCAACTGAGAGCAGTGCCTTTCACCGTCAGCATTAATCTTTCGCGCATAGCCGGCACTTTAATCGTTTTCTTAAACTTCTCAGCCGCAGATGCACCACCAGAAAGAGACTCACAATGAGCCTGAACACCTTCCCAAAACACTTTTGTATTTGAGAATGCCGTCTTAATCCTACCAAGCACTGCTAGAACAACTTCGAGAGAAGCGAGAGTTTTTTCGACTGTATTCTTGCTAACCTGCGTTGCTGCCAACGTGATAACTACTTTTTCTAATTCTCCAGCTACCTGAGCTTTAAGCTTTCTAAACTCGTAAGCCTTTTCACCTGCTGCCTCTGCACGCGCTGAAAGACTCTCTGCCTGTTTTGCAGCCTTATCACTCACCTTCCCAAGAGAATCAGACAATGCTTTACCAGCTTCTTCGATCTTTTTCCGAGCGTCTGCAAGATTCTTTGATTCTTCCTTCAACCCGTTGATTTGTTCTTCGAGAAGCTCTGCCCTTTTTTTCGCAATATCGAGTTTCTCAACACTGTCTCTTGAACTCTCTAGAGCCTTTACCTTTGCTTTTTCTTTTTCTAGTTTCTTTTCAGCTTCCCCTAGTTGTTTTTTGTTCTCTTCGATAGCTGCTTTATTTTTAGCTTTGCGTTCTGACTGCACAAGAATACTCTGGGCTTTCTCATCAGAGGAAGCTGATGCTTCAGAAACCGGAGCCGCTTCCTCGGATGAACTACCTGCGGATGACTTCGCAAGTGTACCCGCAGTTTTTGCTATTTGAGCCTGTGGACCACCATAAACTGCGACAACACCAGAAGCAACAGAAGCACTTGCCTGAATAAGACCCGACACCACCGTTGCTGCCATATCTACCCACATCGCTTTCCCAGCTTTCTCATCGAGTTTCTCCTGATCCTTATCGTACTTCTCCATCGCCGAAACGTACTCGTCTTTCTTTGCTTTGAGTTCAGCCTGCAATGCCTCCATCTCGGCAATTTTTTTCTCGATTTCTTTTTTTTCAGCAGCAGTAGTGTTTGAGTCATTATTCGCTGCTAATAAAGATTCCTTTGATTGCTTGATCAAGTCATCACATTTCTTGATCAAACGATCGCATTGAGCTGCCATATCCTTAGCCACGGTGCTACACTGCTGTAGCATTTCCATAGCACCGTCAATCAAATCCTGTTGACTAGCTTCGTTTTCGGGCTTCATTGCCTCTTCAAACATCATGACAGCATTAGCATGAAAGTCAACAGCACTCAAGGCAGCTCTGAGGAATGCTCCTGTTGTGACCATACTCATCTTGACAAGATCTTGGTAATCAGATTGCATCCCCAATATAGGGGTTGAGCAGGGCAGTCCTTTTGAGCCAGCGAATGCGAGCCGCAACAAGTCGCTAACCTGGATTAAACTTGTCATGGTTTCATTGACGTTGACGGAAACAAATCCCATTTCCTGCTTCTGCAACATTATCTTCAGTTCACCATCAGTATCAATTGCGTTAATGAGGCTTTTACCTGATGGGTCAGAAGATATCTTCATTACGACTTCTGCTTTATATACTGTTAAAGCAGTTTGCTGACTATCTGTAGGCATTTTTGTGTTCTCTTTTGTTTGACTGTTAATTGAATTAAGCGATGAACGATAGCTAAGGCTTCCTGTAGGAATTTGGAATCCACTCAATGAGGAAATCCAGATGTACAGTGACTTTTTATTTGTCGCTGTGCCAAATTAATGTCATCAAAGGTTTAAAGGCTGAATTTTCTAGCATTCAACTTAGAAGCTCCACAGAGAACTTACAGGCTGTACCAATACAAATTGTTGCAAATCTAAAGTAGGTAAGCCTTAGCTTGATGACAGGAATTTGTCTCAACACCATTTAATTTGTCACTGTACAGCTATGATGCCTTTCAACTAAATGACGATTTCAGAAGTCACTAATCGATTTCAATTGTGAGCTTACTCTCTTTTGTGAGCTTATCCTCTCCCTGAATAACACTTTTAGGTACTTCCCAATCGGGTTTTTTCCCACAGAGTGGACATGAATTTTTCTTTAGCAATGGTTTCAAGCATTCCTGATGAAATGCATGTAATACCCTTTCTCCTGGGGCTATATGCACTAAAATGTCACCGTGATTTGAGCCATACCCTTGCATTAGCTGCTGATGGCAAATTGGGCATTTATTCTCTATTTCCATTTTGTTTCTGTGAGTTTTATTTGTGTGGAAAATCAAACGTTGTTCTTACATTTTTTTGTATCATTCTGTGGGGATACATAATCCCAGAATTGCGCTTCCTGTCCTTGGTCTTTTGCAATGTTAGCAATCATCACTCTCTGGCGTATCCTCAAAAGCAACCAGTCCTTGCTCCTCACCAGAGGCGTAAATTTCTATATCCTCAACTCGATTCGCCCCCCGACTGCGTTCTCGATGAATATCCACGCAGAGATTATGAGTCAGTGTTGTCAGCCAAGCCTTAAAATTAGTAATTTTCCCCGCATACTGTTGCACCTTTTCCCAAGCCTTGAGCATCGCCCGTGAGAGCGCATCTTCAGCATCAGTAGGGTTTCCACCAATCCACTTGATGCAGCATCGGTAAAGCTCATCTCGATACTGCTCCCACAATTGCCAAAAAGCCGCACTAAAGTCATCAGAACTACTACGCCCTGATGAGGAGAAAACTGTTTGAGAAACTACCATAACGTTAGAACTCAACAATCTAATAAATTTGATTGAAATTCGATTTCAGCCTTCTGTATAAAAAGCAACTCACGCATCAAACACAGCTAGACTGAAGTATTGTAGTTATGAAGATTTACAGAGTTTTTTGGCTAAATAGACCAATATAGGTCAATATTGCCTAATTTTCGAGAAAAATGGTCAGAGTCAATAGAGAATAAAAATCTCTTACCTCCTAGCTATTTAAGTATTTTTATATACGATGCTTGTATTTAAGATACTTGAGCGTAATAATTTTTGGTTAAGTTTTTACCATTAGCTATTGTGGTATTTGCTGCTTGTCTTTAAAGTTACTGCCATTTCACTCCTATGTGCCAGTCGGAAAGTCGGATATTAAGGTCGGGTAAAGTCGGATTATATCTAAAATATTTTTTACGGAAAGTATTTATACTGAGAAATGCTCTAATATTTTTACTCTAAATATTTATACTTAGGAATGCTCTCAAGAGAATTCACAAAAAAAGGTGAAGCATCTTATGAGAGGAATTGATGATATAAATACTTAAGTTGAATTATTAATAAGTATTATAAAAATTCTATTTGATTTTTGAAAAAATTACGAGAAAATACGGGTGGGCATAAAAGTCTAAGAGTAGAAAATGATAAAACAGTATCTACAAACGGCAACACTCCCTGGAGCAATGGCGATCGCCTTCTCTACGAGACGCTACGCGAAGGAGGAACGGTAAGCTGAGTCCCTTGGGGACACGCTGCACCAAGGGCGATCGCTAATGAGGAAACTCCAGTAACATACAATACAGCCTGCAAACATCAAAAACCCAGCAAAATGACATCTAACCCCGCATGACATTTGAAGAAGCAATCGAATGGGTAGAATCTACCCTTGAATCCAAAACAGGTAAACAACTAACCGCCCCAGAAAAAGGAATTCTCAAAGCCGCTTGGGAAGATGAAACCTACAGAGATGTTGCTGATAGCTTATACATGAGCGTGGGGCATATTAAAGACTTAGCCTGCCTATTATGGAAACACCTTTCAGACTTACTCGAAAAAAAAGTAAGCAAAAATAACTTTCGCAATTTACTTTTAGAACGAAGCGCCACCCCCACTCAGTCCCCTCTAGAAATCGCAGAAAGCGACACCGATCAAACTGAAGACCCCAAAGGCAACATCTTAATTGTTGATGATCTCATCGAAAACCTGCATTTTTTAAACGACATCTTAAGCAAACAGGGGTACAAAGTTCGCAGCGTCACCAACGGTAATATGGCATTAAGAGCCGTCCGCAAAAATCCCCCGGATGTCATTTTACTCGATATAAAAATGCCAGATATCGATGGCTATCAAGTCTGCTCAATCCTGAAAGCTGACGAAGAAACTTCAAGCATTCCCATTATTTTCCTCAGTGGATTAAACGAAGTTTTTGATAAAGTCAAAGCCTTTCAAGTCGGGGGAGTAGATTACATCACCAAACCCTTTCAAACCGAAGAATTCATCGCCCGCATTCAAACTCACCTCACCCTCCAACAGCAAAAACACGAGCTTCGACGAGAAATCGAGCAACATCAACAAACCGCAGAAATTCTCTACCAATCTCGCGCTCTCCTAGCCAGTGTGCTGAACAGTTCCAGAGATGGAATTGCCGCCATGCAGTCCATGAGGAATATGGTAACTGGAGAAATCGAAGACTTTCGCTATCTATTAGTTAATCCTGTCTTTGCCAAACTCTTGGGGAAAAAACGACAAGAACTCACTAATAATTCAATGCAAAAGAAACTGCTCAATCGACTCACTCCAGGATTTTTTGAAAAGTTAGTGCAGGTGGTTGAAACAGGAGAACCACTCCAACAAGAATTTTTTTGGGAAACGGATATGAAAAAGAAATGCTATGACTTGATAGCAGTTAAGTTGGGAGATGGCTTTTCAATTACCGTGCGTGAGGTGAAAGATTAGGGGAAGTGGGGGCAGGGGAGCAAAGGAGATAGAAAGAGAAGCAAAAAGTTAACGGGAGAGGGTTTTTGTTTCTGCTTATGTTCACGCAAGCGTATTGTCCCAAAAGCGATCGCACTTCCACAATAAATCTACCATAGCAATCCTAAATGAGTTGTGAAAATCGAGAGACTAAGATCCCCGACTTCGTAAAAGTTGTCGGGGATCTTATGGTTAAGACTGAGTTCAGTCCTTCCTGATACTTACCCTGTATTTAAAAATCGAACATAGCCTTTAAATTTACCTCTGCTAAAGGCATATATTTAGGTTAAGTCAGTTTGCGATCGCAAATACAAGGGACTCCTAATTGGGCATGGGGCAATCTGCCAAGCATCATCTGCATCTCATACAAAAAAGATACTAGAATATCAGTGTATTTGCAGTTTATTTCTTGTTTCCAAGTTGGAGTCTAGGAACGCCAGCAACGAGTGTCAGTAGGAGATATTCATTTATGCCAAGATGGAGCGCACAGGAGAAACAAGCGTATCGAACCGAGGTGATTCAACGCGTTACCGCAGCAATGCCCTTAGTAATGCAGGAATATGCCTCAATTAATTGGGAAGAGGAACTCAAAGGCTACCATACCGACCATGAATATTACCCTGACTACATCCACGCTCCCATTCATGGGACAACGGATTCCTACACCAACCCTCAGTCGTGTTTAGCGTGGGATGCGGCGATGGATGCCATTATTCCCCTCAGCCACAATGTTAGTTGCCAGCAGCTGCGCGAGAAAATGGCTGAACTAATTCCTGAAGACACCCAAATTGAGACGGTGCTAGAGCTTGGTGCAGGTACGGCTGGTGGAGCGCTGGCCCTAGCACGACGGTTTTCACAGGCCACTTTTCGCGTTACTGATGTTTCGCCTTATATGCTGGTCATCAGTCAGCACAAGTTTAACAAGGTTGGATTTAGTGAGCGGGCTTCGTTCGAGCAGGTGGATGCGCGTAACACTGGCTATCCTGACAACTCCTTTGATCTTGTCACGTCATCGCTACTCTTGCACGAGACACCTAAAGAGTGGACGCCTAAGATTCTTAAAGAGATGTACCGGATTACCAAACCCGGAGGTTGGGTACTATACGCTGACACCTATCGTGGTGAATACGCCCTGAGCGCTTCTTTTCAAGAACCGTGGTTGGATGACTTTATCCATTTCAACTTTGAGTACGAGTTTGCGAAAGCAGGTTTTACAGAACTCCATTACATTCCCTATGCCGTGGGTTTGTGGTATATGGTTGGCCGTAAGCTAGAAAGGTGAGCTTGCCATAACACAAAAAATCTGGGGTTGCAGAGAAAGCGGGATTATTAGACATCTCCGAAAAAGTAGAGACGTAGCACTGCTACGTCTCTACAAGGGTTCTGGGTAACGCATATTTAATTTCTGGAGATGCCTATTTAGCAACTTCCAAAATTCCCCCCTGCTCCCCCTGCTCCCTTAACTCTCCCTTTTCTCTTGTCGTTCTTTGAGTTTCAGCATGATCTCTGCGTGCATCTCGCGGGTAATTGGGTAAAAATACGTTAAAACTAAGCCACAAATCAAACAAACTGTAGGTATAGGCCCAACAGCAACGCGAATCGCAAAAAGTGCGGATTCCGGTTGGATGGGTGGTGGACTTCCGGCTAAGGATTCTTTGAAACCCGATACTTGCAAAGCATTTCCCACCAAAAACAGTCCGAAAGCTAAACCAAATTTTTGTAGCAAAACCATGAAGCCATAAAAAATGCCTTCTCTGCGTTGTCCGGTTTGGAGTTCATCTAATTCAATCACATCTGGAATCATCGACCAGGGAATTAGATAAGCTGTGGACACGCCAATACCAGCCATAACAGCCATCACATACATCAAAACTATGTGACCAGGTTGTAAGAAAAATAGTCCTGCGGCGGCTATTATCCATAAACTCATTCCCAGAAAATAAACAACTTTTTTGCCGAGTTTTTTACTCAGCGCCCCCCAGACAAATAGCATCAACAGGGCAGTTCCTTGCACTGCAATCAGTAGTGTAGGCACATCTGATTCTTTGAGACCCATGCAATTTACTACAAAATAGGGAATAATACTGGCTGTAATTTGCACACCTAGCCAAGAAAAAAGATATATACCAATAACAAATAGAAAAGGTCGGTTGCTAAAGACAATTTTTAGCTGTTCGGGGAAGGGGAGAGATGCAGGTTCCTCGGCTTGGATGCGTTTGGCCTCAAAAGCCAAGATGCGATCGCGGACTCCAAAAACGCACCAATATAATCCTAAAATCGAAATTACCGTACAAATTGCTGCTAAAAAGACATATCGTTGTTGGCGATCGGCAATTTGGGAAAAAACAATTTGCGCTAAAATCAATGACAGAATGCTACCACCAATGGAAAATGTAAAGCGAAAGGTGTTAAGACTAGTGCGTTCGTCGTAATCTTGAGTTAGTTCTGGAGTCATCGCCGTATAAGGCAAATTTACAACCGTGTAAAAAGACTGAGATATCACCCCAATAATTACGTAATACCAGAATAACGGCCAAACATTATCACTGTGATTTGCACTAAATTGGGGTACAATCCACTGCAAGAAGAAGAAAATTCCAAAGGGAATTGCCCCATAAAACATCCAAGGAAGACGACGACCCCAGCGACGAGATTTCGTTTTATCACTCAGGAACCCAACAAGCGGATCGTTTACACCATCCCAGATTTTGCTAATCATCAAAATGCTGCCAGCTAAACCCGCAGGGATACCAGCGATATTGGTAAAGAAAAACAGGAGATAAAAGACCGAGATATTTGCAGTAATTGCTGGGCCTAAATCTCCTGCACCGTAAGCCAGCTTTGTTTTTAAGTCGAGTTTTTTACTGAGAATATCTCGTTGGGCATCGCCATCAGCAACAGAATCGTTCATAATAACTTGCACTCATACTAAAATATAAAGTTTGGGTAGGCGTAGCCCGTCGTAGACATCGCCTTCAATACTAGTTATCTACCACTCCCGTTAGACTTATGCCAGACCTTTATGTTTCTTGGTCAGATTATCACCAAAAAATTGAACAACTGGCTATTCAGATTTATCAATCCGGTTGGAAATTTAACCAGATTATCTGTCTGGCCAGAGGGGGACTAAGAATTGGAGATATTCTTTCCCGTATATACCAGCAACCACTGGCAATTTTAGCAACCTCATCTTACAGTGGCACTGGCAAGCAAGAAAGAAGTAATTTAATTTTCTCACGCCACTTGACGATGACTGCTGAAAAGTTAGGTTCGCGTATTCTCCTAGTTGATGACTTAGTAGACTCTGGGATCACACTGCAAGAAACTATACCTTGGCTCAAGCAAAATACTGATTCCCCCATTGAGGAAATTCGCACCGCCGTACTTTGGTATAAAGCCTGTTCAGTTATAGCACCCGATTATTATGTCGATTACTTGGCTGAGAACCCCTGGATTCACCAACCCTTTGAACACTACGAGCAGATGAACATCGCAGAACTTGCAGGTAATGTTGAAGATGTGATTGATTCAGCAAGCCCTAATTAAGTAAGTCGGTGCTAATATTTCCAGCTATGTTAAGAAATTTTAATGTAGGGTGTGTTGTCGCCAAGCGCCGCACCGTCAACAATCCCAGGTGCGTTGCTATAAGGCATAACACACCCTACAGCTAATTTATATTTCTTCATATACATTGAATTTTTCTCACCGACTTACTTAGTGCTAACTTTCATCCTTATAAACCTTGCTACGATGTCCAACTTCTACAACATTCACCATTAGAATATCATCAAAAATATCGTATATAACTCGATACTCACCTACTCTAATCCTATAAGCATTCTCTTTACCTTTTAACTTTTTTACCCCGTTTGGAAGGGGTTCTGTGGCTAAATTATCAATTTTAACTTGTATTCGTTCTTGAAGTTCTGGCGATAGTTTTTTAAGTTGTTTTAATGCCCCCTTTAATATTTCAACTTTATAACTCACGCAACTTCCTTTTTTATTTCTCGTTTAAGTTCTTTTTTAGCTTCCTCCCATGACACTGAGCCATCAATCTCAGCGTCTTTTTTTGCTAGCTCATAGGATTTTAAATCTTCATCTTCCTCTTCATCTTCGATTTTTTGAAGTAGTGCATAAATTTCATCTAGAGTACTGTCATAAGCTTGGTTTAACAGTAAGTTGATATCTTTGATTAACTGTTCTCTTTCGTGTGCTGGTTTCATTTTTAATCATCCGAGGGTCGTTTTACTTTTTCTGCCACTGTCTCTAGTTTCCCCTAAAGGCATCTCATGATATCAATTATCCCTATTGTTTTTTTGAAGTCTCCTAACTCCCAACTCCTAACTCCCCAAACTTAGGACTCCACCAACCTTTTGGCGTATTGAAATAAGCCACATCTTTATGTTTGGTGTCCTTACGCGCTTGTGGGTCAGAACATCGCAACATTGTCTTACTCTGCCCTTCTTTGATGTAACTGTACTCCTCTAAAGGTTTCTTACATACTGGACAGGGATATGCCGTAACCTTGATGGGAGGCTTTTGTTGATTCTCAGTTTGGACTGTTTTAGTTTGTGGTGGCTGCCAAGTTTTGTTAAAGTCGCTCCAAAATAGCACGACATTTTCACAGCCTTTTGTGCATTTGAGGAAATATTTCTTTTTAACCTTACTACTGGGAATTTTGGCGAGAAAATTGCTGCATTCAGGGCATCGCGTTTTGGAAGTTTCATATTTGCGCTCATTTATCACATTAGCTTTACCTATTGAGGAACTTGCAACTACAGTTTTAGCTTTGGAGAGCGCTGGTATAAAGTAATTCTGATTCCAACTAGTTAAATAATGCTGCCAAGAATTCTTTCCTTCAGAAATGGCATCAAGAGCATCCTCCATTTTCGCTGTGAATTCCGCCTCTAGTAAATCCGGCAGTGCCTTGAGCAAAAACGCATCAACTTCTAACCCTAACGCTGTCGGTTGCAGATGATCTTTTTTCAACTCCACATAATTTCGTTTTTTTAAGGTAGCAACAGTAGGAGCATAAGTACTTGGGCGACCAATTCCTTTACGTTCCATCAGTTGCACTAATTTTGGTTCGCTATAACGGGGTGGTGGCTGCGTCTGCTTCTGCTCATGTCCAGCATTCTCCAGTTTCAATGCTTGTCCCTGTTGTAATGAAGGTAAAATACTATCTTTGCTGAGATTGTTCCAGTATCGGGCATAACCGTAAAATTCAATCACTTGCCCTCTGGCTGACCAAAGTAAGGAACCAGACTGAGTAATCACCAAAGTTTTACGCAATTGGGCAGCGCAACACTGAGAGGCAATTGACCGTTTCCAGATCATCACATAGAGATTAAACTCATCATCAGGAAGTTCTAAGCGCAATTGAACTGAGGGACGAAATACATCCGTTGGACGAATCGCTTCATGTGCTTCTTGAGCCGATTTGCTACTGCGATGCTTGGCGATTTGCGACGGTACATTCTGCGGGTCATTTTGCTCTAACCATTTGCGGGCGCTGGCACAAAATTCTGGACTCAGCATAACTGAATCTGTTCGCATATATGTGATAAGCCCTGCCTCATAAAGCTTTTGGGCCACAATCATAGTTTTGTCGGGAGCAAACCTCAGCTTTGAACCGGCTGCTTGCTGAAGGCTAGAAGTTGTAAATGGTGGCGGTGGCTGGCGGTTAACAATTTTTCCTTCAAAATGAATCACCTGATGAGGATGTCGCTGTGCTTCTTCTACTAAACGTGTAGCCTCTGCTTCGGAAAGAACACGCTTAGACTCCGGTGTTTCTGGAGTATTACCCACCTTTGCGTCATCGTGAGTTTCAGTTTCTTGGTCTGCTGCATCTTTTGCAGAATCGACCGTCCCTTTGTAAAAAGCTCGTAATCCTTCAGCATAATCTACCCAGACACTCCAGTAATCTTGGGGGACAAACGCCAGAATTTCGTTTTCTCGTTGACAAATTAGGTGCAACGTGGCGCTTTGGACTCTGCCAACACTCTTAGCGCCGTTATTCAATGCCCAAACTAAAGGACTACCCTTGTAACCTACCAACTTATCTAGACAATCTCGACACAGCCCAGCACCGATTAAGTTTTGGTCTAGCTTTCTGGGATTAGCGATCGCACTCTGCACCGCCGATGCTGTAATCTCAGTATAAATTACCCGTTTCGGTTCCCTTAGACCGAGCGTTTCTTTAAGATGCCAAGCGATTGTCTCACCTTCCCGGTCTGGGTCCGTTGCTAAAACAACTTCATCTACCTGCCTCACCGCAGACTTGAGCTTCTGGATTGTTTCTTTCGCTCGTTGGTCACGCGGGACGTAATTGCAGCGTACATTACTCCCGTCCATGACGAAGCCCAAGGAATCGTTTCCTTCATTGCTGAGTTCTCGGATATGGCCACAACTGGCTAGAACTTTCCAATCCGAACCCAGAATTTGACTGAGTTTTTTGACTTTTCCCGGAGATTCCACCACAAGCAGGCGTTTGATCATAGCAACTGCGTTCTCGATGCTCTATGTTGAATAGTTTGTAACAACAAGCAATTCCATAGTAGATTTTAGTATATCTGTATCATCTAGTGCTTTTTCTAGTTTTAAATTTAAGGGTAAAAAACCCGATTTATCTATCAAAACCGGGTTTTTAAGTAATTGTTAATTTATTTCTGAGCAGTACAACAGGGCAATAAAGGCTTGTTCACAACATCTTTAATATCTACTGAATTCAACAAATCTTCCCAATATTTCTCAACTTCAGGATCGTTAGGACGCTGGCGACGTAAATTAGCTAAAGTTCTCAGAGCATCTTCCCAAAATCCAGCTGTTGAAAATAAAACTGCCCGATCTAAGTCTGTGTTTGGTTGCTTTAGCTGAACAGATAGGTTTTCATCTTGCGATCGCACAATTGTACCTTCTACATACGAGTCTTTATCGCGGTTACTATTATCACAAATCATCGAAAAAGTCCAATTATACTCTTTCCCGATTTGTAGAGGTGGCTGATCAGCAGGCACGTTTACACTAACAATACCATTCTGCCCAACAGGTTTAAAAGTTCCCTTATACAATGGGTCAACGTTATCACCATCCCGCAAAACAAATTCTAGTGCTTGTACTGTTGTAGAAGTTTGAGGAACGTAGAAAAAGAATGTCGGACGTTCTGCTGTGGTTCGTTGAGCTTCCTTATCTGTTGGTGTCAGGGGAATCAGATATTGTCCAGCTTGAAAGCAACTTCCCCGTGTTCCTGCTGATCTTACCCTACCAGGTCTACCAGGGACAAAGGCGATCCGATTTCTACCGCGTTGAATGTAACTTGTAACATTTCTAATTGCAGTATTAGCATATCTATCTCCAGGACGTAGCTGCTCTGCTTGCTGAAAATATCCTAAAGCTTTTCGATAGTTTCTCCGTTTGGTTTCATTATAGCCAAGCTGCATATATTGGGTGTAAGCAGTTTTAGCTTGTGCCAGTTGGTAAACTGGCTCTGTTGCCAAAACTTGAGTAGTGTTTACAGGCTCGAAGGCAAGAAAGGCTAAAGCAGCAAGCAAATAGCTTGCCCAAAATCTATGTTTCATGATGTCCATTTCCACTTGTAGTACGTTGCTTGGTCTATATAATACAATAGCCTAAGCTTTACAGTGGCAAGACTTGATGTGTGCTAGTTTTTGGTAAGGCTGAGGTAGCCTTCTGATATCATGTCCGCTTGATTACTTATTAAACTCGAAGAACCCCACCCCGCCTGCAAAGCTATGCTTTGTCTCCCCTCCCGAAGAGCCTATCCATTAGTCACATCTTTCTTAACAATCTTGAAACCTATGCTCTATAACCGTCTTAGACATTTAAGAGTTAGGCATACTTGACAAATTCGCTTTTAATCTTCTCGCTAAAACTGCGTTTTTATTGAGAATAAACAACGAACCAATAAGGGTTATAAAAACCTGAGTCAATACTCTCACCAAATTATTCGGACATGATATGACTTGTTTGCAATAAGATTCCCGACTTCCTTTAAGAAGTCGGGAATCTGAGATGCTAGGTCTCTAGATTATTTTTCACCATATCTCTAATGAGGTACAGCCAATTTTGCATCGACTACCTCAGCATTATCAGCAACAATTTGGCGGAATAAATCGCCTTCAATTGTCTCCTGTTCTGCGAGCAAATCTACTAAACGCTCCAAAACTATCCGGTTTTCTTGCAATAGTTCTTTGGCCTTGATGTAGCAGGTGTTGACAATTTCGCGTACCTGTGAATCAATTTTGGCAGCAATTTCTTCAGAATAGTCTGATTTATTCATCCAGTCCCGTCCTAAAAATACCTCTCCACTTTGATTTTCCAGTGATAATGGGCCTAATTCTGACATACCGAAGCGTGTCACCATCTGCCGCGCCATTCCTGTGACGTGTTGTAAGTCGTTGCTTGCACCTGTGGTCACTTCTGGCTGACCAAAAACAATTTCCTCGGCGGCGCGACCACCCAAAGTAGCAGTAATTCTGGCTTTGAGTTGGGAACGGGAAATTAACCCCTGTTCTTCGTTGGGAGTAAACCAAGTTAATCCTAGTGCTTGTCCCCGTGGAATTAATGTAACTTTCTGCACTGGGTCATGCTCTTTGAGCAACGTACCCACTAAAGCGTGTCCAACTTCATGATAGGCAATTAAGCGCTTGCTCTTGCTGTCTACTAAGGCAGTACCTTCCATACCTGCAACAACTCGATCTACAGCAGCATCAATTTCTAAAAGGGTGACAGCTTCTTTGCGCCTCCTAGCAGTGAGAATGGCAGCTTCATTGAGTAAATTAGCTAAGTCTGCGCCAGTAAAACCAGGAGTGCGGCGAGCGATCGCTTCTAATGATACGCTAGGATCAATTTTCTTATTCCGAGCGTGGACTTTCAAAATTTCCAGTCGCCCTTTAAGATCCGGTGGATCGACCATCACTTGCCTGTCAAAGCGTCCTGGTCTGAGTAACGCTGTATCTAAAACATCTGGGCGGTTAGTGGCAGCAATAATAATTATGCCTGTGTTACCTTCAAAACCATCCATTTCGGTGAGCAGTTGGTTGAGGGTTTGTTCGCGCTCATCGTTACCGCCACCAATACCAGCACCCCGTTGCCTACCTACGGCGTCAATTTCATCGATAAATATTAGGCAAGGGGCATTCTCTTTGGCTTTTTTGAAGAGGTCGCGCACGCGAGATGCACCCACACCAACGAACATTTCCACGAATTCTGAACCGGAAATACTGAAGAATGGTACACCTGCTTCCCCAGCGATCGCTTTTGCTAGTAAAGTTTTACCAGTACCAGGAGGGCCAATTAACAGCACTCCTTTGGGAATACGTGCGCCTACAGCAGTAAATCTTTCTGGCTGTTTGAGGAAAGTCACAACTTCTTCGAGTTCTTCTTTAGCTTCTTCAACCCCGGCGACATCTTCAAATTTCACTCCAGTTTTTGCCTCCATTTGGAAGCGGGCTTTAGATTTACCGAAATTCATCGCTTGGCTAGAAGCATTAGTAGAGCGGCGGAGGAACAGTAGCATAAAAGCCGCCAGTGGCAAAATCCACATGAGATTGAACAACAGCCCAATAGCAGCTCGACTGTTAGCAGATGAAACTTCCCCAAAATCAACATTCTTATCTTTGAGTATGTTAATTAACTCTGTGTTTTGGGCTAGGAGTCTCACCTGTTGCGGTGGTGTATTCTCCTTTTGCCCCTTGAGATAAACCCTCGCTAGCTGTTCGGTTTCATCAAGCTCGACTTTTTGGATTTCTCCCGCCTTTGCTTTCTTGAGCAAGTCGCCATAATTTAGAGAGGTGCTGCTGCTGCTATCTGCTTTTTGTGCCAAGACGGGAGAAGTCGAGAAAATTCCTGGCAACATAATCAAACTAGCAGCGATGCCTAGGGTGGGCAACGCCTTCGCACTAACCCAAGCAAGCCGCTTTGATGACTGCCTTTTTACCAATGCTTTTTTTCCCAAATTTGTCATAATAATTACCCTTTGTCTGCTGGCACAAGTTGAGCTATGGTTTTATGCCTATTCTTCTATCAAAAATTGTAATAACTGGAAATTACACTTTTCTTATCTAGTCTAACTTCCACACAAAACCATTCCCAAGTTTCTTCCAGCGATCGCATGAAGTTGAACAACCAAGATCATTCTTTAGATTTATGCAGCTTTTAACACCAGGTATTGGGTATTGGGTATTGGTCAAAGACTTACTGCTTCTCATCTTCCCCAGTCAGTCCACAGTCATCGGTGAGAGCTTAGGATAAAGTATCTTTTGTCAATCAGTTAAAATACTCAAAATATCTTAAATAAGAATGATAATCGTGTTGAGGGTAGGGGGAGGAGGTGAGCGACGCTCACCTCCTCCCCCTATATTTGATTATCATTATCTTTAAAATGTTTAACTGCTTTTATCGGAGATGAAAAAGTATTGTAACGACGTAAAAAGTGGGCAGCATCGTTAGGTAAATTCAATTATCAAACGAGGTAATGAAAAGTTTGGTCTACCATTATGCCCAAGGGACAAAAATAAAACTCTGACCACCCACACCGACATCATACTCCTACTATAGATAATGAAGCGATTGCTAAACACTTAGAAGCTTTTTCGGAAGCTCAAAAGCCTGGAAGACTTGAAAACAGGGCAACTAGCGGGTAAAATTTGTACAGTTATTGATTTGGTTAATCGTTTACCTGTCGAGGTTTTGTTTCACACAAAACCCGCTGCATCCGAGACGAATTTTTCAGCCCCATTACTGAATTTGCTACCTGCCAAAACTCTGATTTTACTTGACAGAGATTTTTACCATTTGACCGCATTTCTTTGGAGATGATATTTCGCGGTTTGTACCATTTTAGTGTTGCCTATGACAAAGGTAAGGCGGATGACCCTATTAAGTACTTCGCTGCAAAAGAGAATCAAGATTTAGGAGTTGTTAAAGCGCTGCGAAAACCAGTCTCCAAGCTGGATTTATCCCCTTTTCCTGCACCCTCTTGACAAAAGTGCAATCACTCTTACCTCTCACCGATGGTCCACAGTAGATATTACAGCAATTTGAGATCAAATCCACTACAAATATCGTAAACTTTAAAGATGTAAAAAAGAAGATTATTAAGAAATGGCAGCATATTCAATCGACTTACGAAAGAAGATATTAAGTGCGTGGCAAAACAAAGAAGGCACGCAAAGAGAATTAGCAAAACGATTTAAAGTTAGTTTATCATTCATCCGTGACTTCTTGCGTCGGTATCGAGAGACGGGGGAGATAAGTGCCAGACCACAAGGAGGAGATCGCCGCTCGAAGCTCAAAGGTAAAGAAGAAGAATTATTAAAGATAATGGTGACAGAACAAAGTGATATATATTTGCGAGAAATTCAAGAAGCAATAAAAGAACGCACAGAAATAGAAGTAAGTATATCAAGCTTGTCCCGGACTCTTAACCGCTTAAAACTAAAGCGCAAAAAAAAACTTTAGTCGCGACTGAGCAAGCTACAGAAAGAGTACAGGAATTGCGCCATGAATTTCGGCGTTGGTTAGATACTATAGATGTTAAAAACCTTGTATTCATTGATGAAACAGGTGTAAATCTAGCTATGACACGACACTATGGCAGGTGTGAAGGTGGAGTGAGAGTTTATGACAATCGCCCAGGGAATAAAGGTAAAAACATCACTGTAATTGCAGCTATGAGTGATGAAGGATTAATAGCCACTATGACTTTTCCCGGTAGTTTGAACACTGATAGTTTTTTAGTTTTTCTTGAGCAAATATTACTACCTCAGTTGTGGCTAGGAGCAATTGTAGTTATGGATAATTTACCTGTACATTATGCTAATAGTGCAAAAGCTTTAATAGAATCTGTTGGAGCTAAAATTAAGTTTTTACCTCCATACTCACCTGATTTATCACCAATAGAATTATGTTGGTCAAAGTTAAAAGAAATTCTTCGTTCTGCGAAAACTCGCACATTCGATGCTCTTGATGAAACAATCACTATGGCTGTTAATGCTATTACTGATGAAAATGCTCTCAATTGGTTTCATCATTGTGGTCTATTTTTCAGCCCTATTAGATAGCTCTTTCTGTGGTTAGTTTGTTCGCAAATAGCTGTAATTTGATACATTGCAACACACAAATAACAAAAGCCTCCTCAAATTATCATGAGGAGGCTTTTGTTTAAATTATGATCCCTGGCATCGAGCTATTTTTGCGTAGGGCTACCCCTAAA
>NZ_JBALEA010000060.1:0-74517 GCF_036917135.1 Nostoc sp.
ACGTCTCTCTAGGCCAAAGTAATGGCACTTTCGGTCAGTGGTTTGTCGGTCTGGACAATGGTTTTACTGTCTCTGATGGCGGATGGACTAGCTTTGACCAATATCCGCGTCAGCTTGGTGATGTCAACGGCGATGGTCGTGATGATATTGTCGGTTTTGGAGGTGGTGAGGTCTACGTCTCTCTAGGCCAAAGTAATGGCACTTTCGGTCAGTGGTTTGTCGGTCTGGACAATGGTTTTACTGTCTCTGATGGCGGATGGACTAGCTTTAACCAATATCCGCGTCAACTTGGTGATATCAACGGCGATGGTCGCAATGATATTGTCGGTTTTGGAGGTGGTGAGGTCTACGTCTCTCTAGCTTAATAGAATGACACCTCTCATAAGTAATAGTTTTTTATCATGGCTAGATTTCTAGGTTCTATCGCGCCCCTTATGCTAAAGTTATTTACGCTATTATTAAATACCAAGCTAGAAAACTGCAAAACCCTTTCTGCATAAGGATAACAGGTTTAAAAAGCATGGATTTAATATTAGGAACCATAAAGGGAGCGATAGAGCCTATTTGTTGGCTTTTGATTTCCTCTCAACACATGATTACAAAGTATATGTAAAATCTTCCACTAGCATACCAGGAACTAAACTACCTCCAAGTTGGCGACTATCATAAGTTCCGACTTCAGGAATGAATTCTTGAAAATTAGTCAAATCTACTAAGTTTTCTCCCCAAAAGCGATAGAGACTTTCATCAAAACGCAAGTTTTCAATGGGGGCGATAATTTCTCCATTTTCTACCCAAAAACAAGCATAACGAGTCATACCTGTGATTCTACCAGTATGGCGATCGCTCCAATTTAAGTAATGCAAATTAGATACATATAATCCTGTATCTAAACTCGGAATAATCTGCTCAAATACCAAATTTCCCGGACTCACTTCTGGCGCTCGTAATGTCTCTGAAGCATTAGCGCCGTTGGCAATTTTTTGATATTCTTTAGCAGTCCGAGAATTCACCAGAGTATTTACCAAATATCCTTTTTCTATTATAGGTAACTCCTGTGCCGCTATTTCTCCCAATTCATTAAATCGTGGTACTAATCCCCGTTGAAAGTTTTCTTTCAAACTAAATGCAGTGGAAAGTTGTTTTTCTTGACGCGATAGAGCAGCTAAAGAACTGTTTCCTTGTTGAATATCAGCTTCGCTTACAGAACCCCAAGAAAGCATCATTAATAAATCGGCGACAGCAGCCGGTGCAAAGTAAGTTTTGTACTGTCCCCGTGGCAATTCTTTAGCTGGGCGAGACAGCAATTCTAGTTGCTTTTTGGCTTCGCTAATTTTGGCTATATAAGCAGATTTATCCCAATCACTCCCGGCAAATGTGCCTTTAACTGCTTGTCCAGATGGGGAAAATAGAGAGTAATCTAAGGTAAAAGAATCAGTTGCAAACCAGTGTTTTTTACCACTAGAATCACCATAAGCTTTAATTACCGCTCCCCCTGCATATATTCCTGTAAAATCCAATTCAGAAACTAGTTTTAGTACAGTTGGTACTACTGCTTCCGCCGCCAATAAATTCCCAGAATGTATTTCTCGACTGGTATTATTTCCTGATGGCAAAACTAGATATGGATCGATGGGTAGTAGAATAAGTTCGTCACGTAGTTCTTGCAAAGCAGTATATGTTAACTGCCAATCTACGTCCCAGTTTCCAGTAAAGGGAAACTGCCGAACACTGTTGCGCTGATCTTGCATCAAAGTCAGTTCTATCCAACCATCAGCAACACAACCAGTTTGTCGCACTTTTGCCTGATTAAAACGAGTAAATTGACTTATTTCACTGCTGAGTCTCACGGTGAATTGTTCATTTTCTGCTTTTTTAATCAACAAACTTTCAAGAAGTCGATTAAAGCTGACTTCTAATGCAGATAATTCCTCAATTTTCATAGATATTAAATATTAATAGGGAATAAGGAGGGGGAGAAAGTTAGGAGTTAGGAGTTAGGAGTTAAAAGAACTTTTGTAAGTAGCTAGGCGTAAATAAATTAAAGTTTGTAGTAAGGACTTTAGTCCTGATAATCCTTTTTTTGAGCGATTCATCGCTCACTACGAGCTAGGATTTTATTTTATGTTTAATTATACCTACCTACTTAATTCAAAACTCCTAACTACCAACTCCTAACTATTGTATTTTTCAAGTTCCTCCACCAAAAACTTCGACATTAGCAAATACACAGACAGGTGAGCCGTGTCCTACCCAAATGGCCTGATTTGGTTCTCCTTTGCCACAATAAGGAGTACCATACATTTGCCAGTTTGTGGCATCTCCGACTTGAATTAAACTATGCCAAAACTCTGGTGTTGTGGCGCGATAGTTAGGATTACGAAGGGTTTTGGTAAGTTTACCATTTTCAATTAATTTAGCGTACTCACAACCAAATTGGAATTTGTAGCGGCGATCGTCAATTGACCAAGATCGGTTAGATTCCATGTAAACGCCGTGTTCTATCCCAGCAATAATGTCTTCAAAAGTGCCGTTTAAAGGCTCTAAATTCAAGTTACCCATGCGATCGATGGCTGGTCGATTCCATGAGGAAGCACGGGCACAGGCAACTCCTGCTACACCTGCTCTGGCTTGGCTCTCCAGACTGCCTAAACCCCGTTGAAGTACACCTTCTTTAACCAAGTACTCCCGTGTTGCTACAGCACCCGTATCATCAAAGCCATAGCTGGCGAATTCACCAGGGACGGTGGGATCAAAGGTAATGTTCATCAGTGGCGAACCATAAGCTAG
Source organism: Nostoc sp. (assembly GCF_036917135.1). GTDB lineage: Bacteria > Cyanobacteriota > Cyanobacteriia > Cyanobacteriales > Nostocaceae > Nostoc. The sequence continues at coordinate 2,791 of NZ_JBALEA010000060.1, forward strand.
GTTGCCAAAATCACTTTTATTAACGAAGCTGCCCCCAGCATAGTTACGCTCATCTCCCAAAATTCGATCAATTTCTAGGGGATGCCCGACACTTTCATGGATTTGCAGCATCATTTGATCTGGGGCTAAAACTAAGTTGGTGCGGGTGGTTGGGCATTCTTCTGCTGTCAACAGTTCTATTGCTTGTTCGCCAATTTGCCGTACCCGATGCCATAAGTTTTCTTGTTTTAATAGTTCGAGTCCGCCTTGGTAACAGTTTGCTTGAGAGCCGTTGTTGCTGCGCTGCTGTACAATTGCTCCATCTTGGGCGGTGACTCCGTAATTAGTGCCTATAGATAGGATTTTTTGATAGACTTCTGAGCCGTTGCTGCTAATAAACCAAGATTCTCTCTCGGTTGTGCTGGCACTGGCGATGGTTTGCACAATTTTGTCATCAACTTTGAGCGTTTGGCAAATCCGAATTAGTAAATCGTTGATTTCTCCTGGACTCAGAGCATCTAATGGCTCAAGAAATGGAGATTTATATTCACCAACGACTTTCGGGCGCTCACTTTCACGGAAGGGATGTATCCACCATTCACTGGCTGCTAGTGCCTGTTTATAGGCTATTTGAGCAGCAGCTTGGAGGGAAGATAGTTCCAGAGAGTTAGTTGCTGCATAACCCAAACAGCCATTAACCAAAACTTCCAGCATGGCTCCGACAGTGAAGGATTTGCCGTTTAGTTGGGGTAAGGCGTCACGGACTAGACGGGTAGTAGAAGTTTCCTTTACGGCTCTAATACCAATCCAATCAGCAGGAATATCGAAACTAGCGATCGCTTTTTTAAGTTCAGACCACATAATTCAAAATTCAAAATTCAAAATTAATTAATGAAGTTATTGTTGACGATTTTGTTTGGTTTTGACAACTATTGCGGCAATTATTTTGATTAACTCGTTAATTTCCCCCAGAATTGGCAGTAGACGATCTTCGGAAATCAACTCAGATGCAATTAGAAGTCTTAGCCAGTATTTCGTTTCCCTACCTTCTTTGAGAGCAATTTCTAGCTTGTGAACAAAATCGGCTGTACTCTGTGCCGATTGCGATTCTTCAACGTTAGCTCCAATGGACGTACCAGACTTAAGTAACTGTTGCGAGAGTGTTCGCCCCACTCCAGAACTTTCAATACTTTACAGAGGTTAATTAGGCGAACAGAGAATTCAAATGTTCTATCCGTTATTTGTTTGTGGTTGTTCATCATTTTGAATTTAATTATTCCGATGCCAGCGTGTGCCATCACGACTATCAATTAGCGTAATACCTTCTGCTTGAAGTTCGTCACGAATGCGATCGCTTTCGGCAAAATTTTTGGCAATACGTGCTTCTCGCCTTTGCTGAATTCGCGCCTCAATTTCTGCATCGCTGAAACCACTACTCGTGGGAGTTTCTGTTTCTATCTTGGCTTCTAAACCTAAAACTCCAGCTAATGTGACAAGAGTTTGCCATTGTCGCTGTAATTCATCAGGGGAAGTTTCGGTTTTCCCTTGATGCACAAGAATGTTTCCCTGACGACGCAGTTCTTTGGCTAATTCAAACAGCACTGTTAATCCACCAGGAAAATTAAAGTCATTATTTACCGTTTCTTGAAAGCGTTCAACAGTTTCAGGAAGTAGTGAGGCATTTCCCACTCCCCAGCCTAGTTTTTTGCCGTATTGGTAGCCGAAGAGTAACCCTTCTTTAATGGTGTGCCAACCGTTGGTTGCTGCGGCGATCGCTTCGTCGGTAAAATCTATGGGTGTGCGATATTGAGCGGTCAATACGAACAACCGCACTGCCATCGGGTCAACTCCTCGATCCAGCAATTCTCGAATAGTGGTAAAGTTGCCCAAAGATTTGGACATTTTTTCACCATCTACCTTTACCATGCCGTTATGTAACCAGTAAAGCGCTAAAGGTTTTCCTGTTACAGCTTCGGATTGGGCAATTTCGTTTTCGTGGTGGGGAAAAATTAAGTCAGCACCACCAGCATGAATATCTATGGTATCACCCAGGCGATCGCGCACCATTGCCGAGCATTCTATATGCCACCCCGGACGACCTGCGCCCCAAGGTGACTCCCAAGCTGGTTCTCCCGGTTTTGCTGCCTTCCACAAAGCAAAATCAAAGGGATCTTTCTTTTTCTGATATTCTGGATCTTCTATGTTGACGCGTAGGCGTAGCCCGCCGTAGGCATCGCTCGCTCCAGCTTGCATATCTTCTAACTTACGTCCAGAAAGCTTGCCATACTCAGCAAACTTTCGTACTGGATAATACACATCGCCGTCAGCAGGGTAAGCAAAACCTTTATTTTCCAACTCATGAATTAACCGTTGAATGCCATTCATCGTGTGGGTAGCACGGGGATATTCATCAGCTTCTTTGATTCCCAACCGCGCCATATCCTCAAAATATGCTTTGATAAAGCGATCGGCTACAGCTTCCATTGAGGAATGTTCAACACAGGCTCGATTGAGAATCTTGTCATCGATATCAGTAAAATTTTGGATATATCGGACTTCATAACCGATAAACTGGAGGTATCGGCGCACGACATCCCAAACGATGCAAGCTCTAGCATGACCCAAATGGCAGTAGTCGTACACCGTCACACCGCAGTAATACATCTTAACCTTGCCTGGTTCGACTGTTTCAAACGGTTCTTGACGACGGGTGAGGGTATTGTAAAGGGTTAGGGTCATAATCAATTCAAAATTCAAAATTCAAAATTCAAAATGGAAAACCTTGTGTTGGCAAGCGTTCTGGCTGCTGACTGTATGGAAGTCAAAGGTCGAACAGCTTAACAGGTGTAATGCTGAATAGGGAGATACGCAATAATAGGGGAAAGCAGCTGGGATGACAGTCCAGCATCCCTATGCTAGTACGTCACCGTGGAAATCAACATACTATTGGACAAAATCTCGAAAGCCCATAAATCAAGGGTTTTTGAATTTTGAATTTTGAATTCCGCGTAGCGGCGCTAGTGTTTTCTGGACTATCTGCGCTACATTACTATTTTTTGACTATTTGATAACAGCGCTATGCAATCAGCAGTTACACCCGAATCATCGACAATGGATACGCCCAAGCAAGGAATGCCAGTAACAATTATTACGGGTTTCCTCGGTAGTGGCAAGACGACTTTACTTAATCATATCCTCAACAACCAACAGGGTTTGAAAACGGCTGTTCTCGTGAATGAATTTGGTGAAATTGGCATCGACAACGAGCTAATTGTTTCCACTGGTGAGAACATGGTGGAGCTAAATAACGGTTGTATCTGCTGCACTATTAATAATGATTTGGTAGATGCAGTTTACAAAGTTTTAGAACGCCAAGAAAATCTAGATTATCTCGTAGTGGAAACAACAGGATTGGCAGATCCGCTACCAGTAGCTTTAACATTCTTGGGTACAGAGTTGCGAGATTTAACCCGCTTGGATTCGATTATTACCGTGGTAGACGCGGCGAATTACAGCCTAGATTTATTTAACTCTGAAGCAGCATACAGCCAGATTGCTTATGGTGATGTAATTGTGCTCAACAAGGCAGATTTGGTTGATGAAGCCACTTTGAATGAGTTAGAAAGAAAAATTAACGAAGTTAAGGAAGGAGCCAGAATTATCCGCGCTACGCGATCGCAAGTGCCACTTCCTTTAATTCTGAGTGTTGGTCTGTTTGAGTCTGATAAATATTTTGACACAGTGATAGATGACCACGATCATCACGATCATGAGCATCACGATGACGACCATGATCACTCAACATGTGGTCATGACCATCACGATCATGACCATCACGATCATGATCACCATGATCACCATCATTCTGATCATTTAGAAAATGATGGTTTTACTTCCATCTCTTTCCAAAGTGACAAGCCTTTTTCTATTAAGAAATTTCAGTATTTCTTAGATAACCAGCTACCCACAAATATCTTTCGAGCGAAGGGGATTATGTGGTTTGACGAAAGTCCGAAGCGTCATATTTTCCACCTTTGCGGTAAACGCTTCACCTTGGATGATGATGAATGGCAAGGTAAATTAAAAAACCAACTAGTGCTCATTGGTCAAAATTTGGATCGTGAAGCTTTAATTACTCAACTCGAAAACTGCATTTGTCTACCTTCAACCTTTCGTGGTAAAGGCTTTGGGAAATAAAAGTTAGGAGTTAGGAGTTAGGAGTTAGGAGTTTAATAATGCATTCCCAGGTAGAACCTGGGAATGCATTATTAATGGCTCCGCCATCGATTTTGAGGAATGAAAATGAGAGAATAGCGATGTCGATAGCGTAGCGGTAGCGAGTCCGCGAACGTCAAAGCCCGTCTTAGACATCGCTTCCTCATTCCCCTGTATTACCAGCTTCCTCACTTTCCAACTGCTGTACCTGCTCTACGGATAAACCCGTCACTTTCGCCACTATTTCCACTGAAATTCCCTCTTTGAGCAAATTCATCGCTACACGCCGCACTCCTTCGGCAAGACCTTCGGCAAGACCTTCGGCAAGACCTTCAGCAAGACCTTCGGCAAGACCCTTGGCACGACCTTCGGCTAAACCTTCAGCAAGGATAGCTTGATAAGTTACTGACTCCTGCATAAGTTCCCTCCGCAGCAATTGTTGAATTATTTCTTTCTCTAATACTAGCCCAGCCAAAATGAACGCTGAGGCTGCAATATTGTTCTGGATACGTTGATCAGTAATTTCTGAAATTTCCTGAGCAACTTGTTGTAACGTAGCAGTACGGTCATTTGTCTGACTTAACACCGCAAATGGTAGTAATCCTGGATGCTCCAAAAATACACTTGTTGGTTGCTCCCAAAGACGAATTACCTCGAACCTATGAGAGGTTTCTTCTAAAGTGAATGTGGTTTGTTGCACAAGTTCTGAATTTGTCTGTTGCAGATAAATCACTACCTGACGCATTCGCTTATTCTTAAAGCGGCGATACCCTCGCAACCGATAATCAATCATCCGAAAGGGAATATCAGCTTTGGGTTGGGTTTGGAACTCTAAATGCAGCACAACTTCATCGGATTGGAGCAATATCAACGCATCGGCGCGGATTGGTTCAAGAGAAAGCTCAGAAGGGCAAAATTTAAGTGAGAGTGATAGATTCTCCTAACAGCCAAGTGGCAAAGTCGCTGGAGAAAGTTTCAGCAAGGAACTTACAAACGTTATCGAACATTAAGAGATTTTATCAGGTGGTAGACACTCATTGTTTTTATATAAGGTAGTGGGGATTAGGGATTGGGGACTAAATTCTCTTCCCAATGCCCAATACCCAATATTTACACATACAAGTATTTGTTAGTTAATAAAAATTTTTCAAACTCTGCTGCTGGCAATGGACGACTAAATAGAAAACCTTGCATAGAATTACAGTTATGTTGGCGTAAAAAATCCAGTTCTGCTTCCGTCTCTACACCTTCAGCAACTACATTTAGATTGAGATTGTGAGCCATTTGAATTAATGCTTTGGTAATTGCTGACTTCTGTGGATCGTTAGCAACATTATGGATAAAATAACGGTCAATTTTTAATGTGTTAATTGGTAAGTTTTTCAGATAAATCAAAGAAGAGTAGCCAGTTCCAAAATCATCAATTGCAATTTTTACACCCAAGGATTGCAATTTGTTCATAGTCGCGATCGCACCATTTACATCTTGCATAATCATACTTTCAGTAAGTTCTAGTTCTAAGTTATGTGGTTCCAAATCATTGATGGCTATAAAATTGACGATTTTATGAATAAAATTTGGTTGATTAAATTCAATTACTGACAGATTTACAGCAAAAACCAAAGAATTAATTCCGGCATCACGCCAAGTTTTAATTTGTTGGCAGACCCTTTTTAATACCCATTTACCAATAGGAATAATTAAACCTGTAGACTCTGCTAACGGGATAAATTCTGTTGGATAAATCATACCCAGTTCTGGACTTTGCCAGCGTAATAAACTTTCAGCAGCCACTATCTTGCCAGAGGCAATATCGACTATTGGTTGGTAATAAATTTCAAATTCTTGAAAATTATGTTGTTTAATAGCTCGGTGTAAGCTAATTTCTAACAACTGGATTTTTGGAGACAAGTTGTTAATTATATGCTGAGGAGATAAATACCTTTTTAAAGTAGCGTGCTTTTCCAATCTGTTCATGATGGCACTTAATAACTCAGACCGAGTAAATGGCTTAGTTATATAGTCATCAGCACCCATATCCATACCTTTACGGAAGTCAGATTTGGCAGATTTAGCAGTTAGAAAGATGAAGGGAATTGTTGCCGTTGATGGATCTTGGCGTAACGCTCTTAGCACGCCATAACCGTCAATTTCTGGCATCATCATATCACAGAGAATTAAATCGGGAACTTCAGAGATAGCCAAATGTACACCGATTCTGCCATTAGCCGCAGCAATAGTTTCAAAATCTTCAGCTTCTAGCAAATCTAAAATGTTTTCACGGACTGCTTCTTCATCTTCTATTATTAAAATTTTGGGCATAATTACCTCAATTTATATTTGATTATTTAATGATAAAATGACAGTAAGCTTTGTACCCAATCCCAGCGTACTTATGACAAATATTTTACCTTCGTAAATATCTATAGCGGTTCTCGTTCGCGTGAGGTACACCCGTAGGGGCAATTCATGAATTGCCCCTATACCTTGCAATCTAATTTTGTACCGCATCTGAGTGGGAACCGCTATATACACTTTTTTACAATTCCCATTTCTAATTTATTGCCTAGTATATTATGGAACCAATACTGGCGTTAATTATAGATAGTTTTGTCTGTTTCTTGTGCTAGTGCTTGACAGATACTTCCATAAGTAATATTACCTTGATTATCAACTACTGATAGTACTGAGGCCATCTTCAGAAATTCTGACACATTCAATTTCATGACCGACGTATGCATACTTCAAAAATATTGGCTCTTTTCAAGCTAGTTTCAGAAGCTATAAGGAGTACCATATCATGCTTAGTGAAGCACCCCGGTACCTGCCAAGATGAGAAACCAAGATAGTATGGCCCCGTGCTAGCTTATCAGTGCATAGGCGTAGCCTGTCGTAGACATCGCATCTAATAGTGATTTTTCTGGCACAACCATCGGCGGCAAACAGTCAATTATTGACTCCAAGCTTTGTAGCCCAAACAGCTGAGGTCAGGCTTGCATAGATTTTTACTATAGCTATTATCAAAAAATAGTTATTGAAAGCTGGTTATCTAAATATTTTCCAAGATTTTGACGCTAAAAAAATAGTCATATTTGGGATAGAAACAAGACGAAAATGTGTTGATAATTACAATCTAGTTTATATCCAGCTAGTTGGGTATTGGGTATGGGGCATTTTTATCGAATAGAATTCAGGAGTCAGAATTCAGCAATGTTTTCTGAGCGAAAAAGCGGATGAATAATCGGCGTTTTTGCACCCCCACTAAATTGAAAATTTAGTGGTCAACAAGAAAGTCGCGGGTCTGAATCCCCGACTGATAGCGCCGGCGGCAAGCGAGTCTGCGTTCGCTTTTAGCGTCTCGTAGAGAGCGTCGCGTCTTGATTCTGACTCCTGAATTCTGACTTCTGAATTCTTCTTCAATCTTTTCCTACTTGTACTCATAGTCCCAATAGGGTTCGGTTAAGGCAAGAAACGGCGATTTATCGCGTCTTTGCGATTAGCGGCGTGTCATCAAAAAACCTTATCCGAACCTATTGCTCCTACTCCTACTTCTCTGCTCCTTTGCTGCCCGCCCGCCTACCGCTTCACAAAGGATGCAACTGCACCCGCCGTTCGCCGTAACGCAATAGCCTTTCTATAGTTAAGAGCCGATTTTCCCAAACTTTGACTTGATAGGAATTCGACTTAAGTTCTTGGCTCATCAATACCCTAAATTGAGACTGGAAGCGAGTTAAAGAGGCTTTTGCCACTAATAACTTACTAGCAGACGGGGAAGCGGCAAGCTGATTTAAAGCACTGCGTAAAACTTCTGCCTGATTGTTAAAATCTGATATTGTCTGAGCGGGTCTTTGTAGTTGTTCATTTTGGAAAACAAATTTCCATTCCCGTTGCAGCGCGGTGTAACGGATAGCGGCAGTTTGAAAAGGCTGACGGTGAGGAATCGGTTCACTTTTTGTGGATTGAACCCTACCTTGGGTGCTAGTAAAAAGTTTTTGTAGATCGTTGTTAAAATTATCTGCGGCAAAAAGTGCATAACCACTAACTGGCAAATCCCTTACCAACTGGAGTTGATCGAATGCCCCAATTGTTGGCAAAGAAAGTAAGCGAATTCCCGGCACCAATAAGGTAGCTCCCAATTGTTTAGAGGCTATCCAGGGTTGGGCTAGTCGTTGGAAACGAGAAGTATCCAGAGCATAAGTCATGGGAACAATTAAATCTACATCCCCCCGCCTTGCCCAAGTTTCCCAGTTTTGTTGAATTTTCTGAATCCGTTCTTGTTCCGGCAAAGGAAATACTGCAACCGACAAAATCAAATTTGGTTGCTTTTGTCGCAACTGCTGTGATACTTGGGCGACAAAGCTATCAATTTGATCGGTGCGAAATGTCGTCCACTTTTGCCACAAGTCTGCTTGGCTGGGGGAAATATTTATCGGATCTACACCAGTAAGTTGCTGAAACTGCGCTCTCGCAGCTTTGCCATAGCCGTAGGTTCGACCTGCTGATGGATCTTGGAAAGGGTAGCGAATGTAGTCTAGTTGTAGACCATCCACGTTATAGCGAGTGACAATTTCCTCAAATAGCTTGAGCAAGTATTGCCGCACTTCGGGGTTGGCTGGATCGAAGAATGGCTTAGTCTGGCCTACGGGAATCATTTTGCCAAGGTTATCGTAGTTTGCCCAATCGGGATGAGCCGCCAGTACTGGCCCGGGATAATCAGGATTAAGGTTGAGAATTTGATTGTGACGTTGATTCCCAGCAGCAAAAGTCCAAACCCAAGCGTGTAATTCCATGTCTCGCTCATGGGCTAATTTCACTGCCTCTGCCAGTGGGTCCCACCCACGAATTAATGGGTTTTGCTCTTTTGCAACTTGGCTGGGATAAATTGTATAGCCAGCGTTAACTGTTTCAAAGAAGACGGTATTAATCCCGGCTTGGGCGAGGCGATCAAAAATCTCGGACAGTCCCGCCTTGCTACCAGCACGAACAATCGTGCCCCGATCTAACCAAACTGCCCGAATTTCTGGTTGAGCTAGTCTCTGATCAATAGGAAACTGCTGCCACAAATTTGTTTTAGCGACGAGCCATTGCTGACGAGCCAGAGCATAGTTTTTTTGGGCAATCAATAGGGGTAAATTTTTGGTAATTACCCTTGCTTGTGCTAAAGCTTGCTCTCTAGTCATGACTAGCGCTCCCAGTTTGGTTGAGGCCAATAGCGTCGGCTGGTCTTTGACAGACTGGGGGGAGGAATTGCGTGGATGCCTAGAGGAATGCTTGTCTTCAGATATCGCTTCACCAACATTAGCTGCATCCGCTAACACCGCTAAATTAGCGCTTTCCACTCGACCAATCAGATTTTCTAGCTCTTGCTGGAGGGCGATCGCTTGGTTGTTGTCAATTGGCTCATTGGAGTTGGGTGCAACATCTAGACGCACCTTTTGTTCCAATTGATCAATAGCCTCCTGAGAACTTGGGGGCTTGACTATGGGAAGCGGTCTAGGTATGGGAGCGATCGCAATTTGAGGAGGAGATGAGGGAGATGAGGGAGGGTAACTGCTCCTCTGTACACTGGGTGCAGCCGCCACAGTCGTAGAGCAGCTTTGGGAACCACCTACTATTTTTTTGTTGCGATTTGATGGCGCTGATGCTGTCAAGTAGTAATTAACAGTAGTCTTTAACCAGGCGTTATCTAACTCGGCTGTTGAGGCTGTATCTATTCCCCAGCGCCAGCCCAAAAAGGTGGAATGCTCAGTTGTCACGACTGCGGCAGGATTATCTTTGGAATTCCAAACAGCAGGAGATTCAGTGCCCATATCGTTAGGAATCACAACGCCGCCGCGCACTTTGCCAAAGAGTCCAGCTTGATTAGCCCATTCTGGGATATTGGTTTTTGTGGGTTTAATCTGTTCTGTATCACTGAGACTGAATCCCCAATAACCTCCCAAGAGCGATCGCAATAACTGCCGTACTCCTGGTGATGACAGACTACCTACCGGACCACTGGCAATCAAACGCCCTCCCTTACTCATCCAGTCTTCTAGGGCGATCGCTTGGGTTGGCGTTAATGTCTCGATGTTTGGCAAAAATAATACCCGGCGATCGCCCCAATCTGCCCCACTCTTGACATCATTTAGGGAAACTACACAATATTTAACCCCTGTTGCCTGTAAGCGATCGCTTATCCCTCTCCATTGATTTGCATTTTCTTGGCCATACACTACGCTCAATACAGGTTCTTCAGTGGCCGCCGTTACTGGCAAAATATTAAAATTATTTAAAATTAAAAAATTAAAACTTAAAATTAATAATCCGGCTTTTTTTATTTGTGAATTTGCCTTTTGATGATGCTTTTCCTCATTTTTCACTAACTGACTCCTCAGTGGATTATTTATGGCTCTTCAGTACTTCTTATTTATCATCTAAAATAACAACAAATTACCTCCGAAAAACAACGGATCTTTGATACTAAAGTTCAATGGAATTGAAAATACATTTTTTGATTAAATCTTCAACTCCTGCTACTGGGAAAATTTTTGTATTTAGTCTGCCAGCTAATTCCTCAATATTCATATCATCTAAAAACACTAATTCCCCATTTTTTAACATGAGATTGGGTAGCAAAATACCATCACCTAAATCTTGTCCTTCTAAGTTTAAAAGTAAATCATGACCAGTTAGTAATCCGGTGACACTGATAGTTTGTCCCCAATAATCACTACACAAAGCACGCATATTAACTTCTAAACCTTCAACAAAATTTAAGCGTTTCAAAATGGGTTGAAATGCTTTTTCTACGGCGTTGCCCACTACCCAAGTGAATCTTCTCTGAGGATAAACTTTTGGCGGCAGTAATTCTGCCGCAACGGTGGCAAATTGCTTGATAAATAATTGAATCGAACCAACTCCGTTATCAATTTGAGGATATTCTTCATATTCGGATTCGCTGGGTAATTCCTCACCTGCAATCAAAAACCACTCATCGGCTAACCAAACAACGCTAGAACCGAACTTTTGGCGAAATTGCTGCGAGAGAATTTGCACTTGAGAAATCACTTCTTGAGCTTTTTCCCTAGTTACAGGTGTCAGCTCATCTTCTGGAGGTCGAAACCGTGTCAACCCAACTGGCACAACTGCCACCGATGCCACCGCAGGTACTTCACCAGTATGAAAAGACGTTAAATCTTTGAGAGTTTGTTCCAGATGTTTGCCATCATTTATACCAGGACAAACAACTACTTGAGCATGAATTTGCAGTCGCCTTTCTTGAAACCACTTGAGTTGTTGCAATATTTGTCCCGCACGGGGATTTTTCAGCAGTCTAATTCTCACTTCCGGCTCCGTGGCATGAACGGAAACATACAACGGAGACAAGCGCATTTGCTCAATCCGCCGCCATTCTCTTTCTGGCAAATTGGTGAGGGTAAGATAAGAGCCGTACAAAAAGCTTAGACGATAATCGTCATCTTTCAAGTACAAGCTGGTGCGCTTACCTGGTGGCTGTTGATCGATAAAGCAAAATGGACACCGATTATTGCATTGAATTAAGCCATCAAATAGGGCAGTTTCAAATTCTAGCCCCAAATCTTGGTCATAATCTTTTTCGATTTCGAGGCTGTGAGTTTTACCAGCAGCGTCTAAAACTTCTAATTCCAAGACTTCATCGGCACACAAGAACTGATAATCAATTAAATCGCGGGGACGTGTACCATTGATTGCAACGATCGCATCCCCGGCTTCAAAGCCAATCTCTGCGGCTATTGAGTCTGGAAGAACTTTGGTAATTCGGGCAGGATTAATGGTATTCATGGGCATAGGGAATTGGGCATAGGGAATTGGGCATAGGGAATTGGGCATTGGGCATTGGGCATGGAGTTTGGACTAATGACCAATGACTAATGACCAATGACCAATGACTAATGATTATCCTTTCCAACCTGTGGCGATCGCTACTAAGATCGCACTACCGAATGCTAATCTATACCAAACAAAAACTAAAGTGTTTTTAGTTTGTAAGTATTTGATCAAAAATGCAATTGACAGGTAGGAAAAAATAAAGGTTGAAATAATCCCGACAATTAACAGTCCAACAATATTATCTGGTAACTGGTGGGCTTGAAACAACTTGAAGATTTTCAGGCTTTTATACAGGGTAGCAATGGTAAGAGTTGGAAACCCTAACAAAAATGAGAATTTCGCGGCTGTATCGCGTTCTAATCCCAAAAATAAGGCAGTCGTCAACGTTGAGCCAGAACGAGAAACGCCCGGAATTAAAGCAAGTGTTTGTCCCAGTCCAACTAAAATACCATCCCGAATCTGCAATGAATCGAAACCTCGTTTGCGAGTGCCAATTTTTTCTGCTAAAGCTAGTATAAGTGCCATGATAATTGACATGATGGCAATAATTAATGCACTTTCAGGTAAAACATCTTTCAAAAGAAAGCCGAAAATTAAAGCAGGCATTGTTCCAACTACAATACCGACAAGAATTTTCCATTCTTCGCGTTCCCAGTCTTTGTTTTTTAGTGCTTCAATCCCACCTTTGACAATGGTATAAATCAGCGACCAAAAATAAAATACAATTGCGATCACACTGCCAAATTGAATTGCATCGACAAAATCTTTAGAGCCTAGTTCTTTCCAACCAAATACCTTTGTCACAATCAGAAGATGTGCAGTGCTGCTGATTGGCAAAAACTCTGTAATGCCTTGAACAATACCCAAAATAAAAGCTTGAATAAACTCCATCTGCAATTAATACCTTTTTCCGGTTCTAGACATGATTATGAAAATTGTTTAGCTGATGATGTTGCTTTATATACTGTCCATTGCACCTACATCTTGGAGAAAATTCAATTTTACCAATCAATAACATCATCGAAGACGCTGACTATGTTCTTACACCCACCTCAATAAGTCAACGCAATTTGGCAAATTCATCAAACTTTAATATTTAGCGGACTGATTGTAGCTCAGAGGATGTCTGAAAAGTTTTTTTATATACACTTAAACCACGTCTATTTTGAAACCCGTAGTTCTTCGGTGATGAAAAGGATTTGCCCTCATCCCCCAACCCCTTCTCCCAAATTTGGGAGAAGGGGAGCAAATTTCAAAGTCCCTCTCCTAAGCTTGGAAGAGGGATTTAGGGTGAGGGCGAAAACTACAGTTCTCAGCTTCGATAAGGTTTAATCCTTAGAGATCCCCCTAAATCCATGCCACTTGCTCTACTTGGGGAGACCCCATCGCTTTTAGCGTCTCCCAAGGGGAGACGACCGCAGTGGCTCCCCTTAAAAAGGGGGACTTTGAGACTCTTATTACCCGCTTTTTAAGGCTTGATCGCGGGGATCAACAAATATTTTATACTTCTCAGACATCCTCTCACTTTTTAACTGTTAAATTTTACCGTTCACCTCTCTGTAGTCCTCGACTTACAAAGAACTACAGAGAAATTCTGACTTTTCACGTTATGTGGAAAAGCTAACGATTGACCTAACCCCCTTCCCTACGTTCGCGTAGCGGCACGAAGTGCGGGAAGGGGGAAATTTCAGTATAATTACAATGCTCCCAGGGGGGATTTTAAAGTGTGATATCTTAAATAAGATAAAGTTTAGTAACAAATATTAAAAACTTTGATTAATAATACACTGTCGCCCTACACTGCTTCTACCCCTTCTATTGATACTGAGTTGAATTTGGCTGATACTGGGCAGAAGAGTATCAGGCAATTGGAATCTACACTCTCTTTACCCTTATCTATTTCTGACCGACAAAGTTGGTTAGTGTTTGCGGCGGCGGTGTTTTTGGTATCAGTACCAGTATTTATAGAAGCGCCAATAGTGCGATCGCTACCAAGTCTAAGTTTAGCCCTGGCAGTATTTTGGGTGTGGCTAAGTTTTACCTTAATGTCACGTCCTGCAACATACATCTGGGGGGATTTGCTCTTAGGATTTAGCTGGAGTTGGTTAGCAGGAGCGATTTACTGGGGCTGGTTACGTTGGGAACCCTTATGGCATCTGCCAGTGGAATCTATCGGTTTACCCTTTGCTTGCTGGTGTCTTTTGAAGAATTGGGGCAAGGTGGGTAGCTGGTTTTATTTAGGTTCTTTATTCGGTACAGTTTTAACAGATGTATATTTTTATATAGTAGATTTAATACCCTATTGGCGGCAAATTATGAGAGTAGATGCAGATGGCGCACCACAAATCTTACAAAATGCCCTGATACAAGTACAAACACCTTGGGGACAAACTTGGGCGATAATTCTTGCCCTAACGCTGTTAACAGTCGGCATTCTATCTTTAGGTAGAAAGGAAAAACACTGGTATGCCTTTGGTGGCGCAGTTTTAAGCACAATTTTGGTAGACAGCCTATTTTTGTTAGCAGCGATCGCAGCATGAAGCAGGCAGGAGGCTGCAATCAGCGTGTAGTCTTAACTCTTGCCGAAACTTTTCCCAGCCCAATCTACTACACATCAAGAATGATGCTGTAAATGATTAATTAGTTAAGAAATATTACATAACAATCCATCGCCATCAAGTCTTTTTTGGTATTAGAGATCGCACAGTTTCGTGTCTGGTTCAGAGGTAGAATCAGCCACTCCAAAAAGATTTCGTCTAGCTGGGAATGCTACCAGGATGGTGGATGCAACGCTATTGCACTCTTCTGGCGATGAAAATTTTTGACAAAAGCATAGTCAAACCTAGTAACGGCAAATATTGTGCATATTAATACGCTGTATATTAGTTTCTGATGACTGCTGTGTTGATTAAGCTATCAGGTTTTGTCCCTTGTCCTTTGTCTTTGGCGCTCTGACTAATGACTAATGACTGCTGAGGGCTGTTAGCTTAAAATTTTTATTTCTGTTTGATGGAAAGAGGTAGAAAATCGTGAAAAGATTGGCGCATTTATTAACAGTGTTTAGTTTGTTACTTGGTTGCTGGGGATGGTTGGGAACAACTCAGATAGCCCAAGCTGCTAGTTTCAACAGTTTTGCTTATGTGCAAGTCCCAGTTCTGGCAATTGAGCGGCAGAATCGGGCAGACGCTAAACTAGGTACGGAATTTGGTAAAAAAATTGATTTGAATAATACCAACGTCCGAGCTTTTCAACAATTTCCAGGGCTTTATCCCACCCTGGCGAAGAAAATCATTACCAATGCTCCCTACAAAAAGGTAGAAGATGTATTGGATCTTGACGGATTGAGCGATCGCCAAAAACAAACCCTGCAAGCCAACTTGGATAAGTTCACCGTGACAGAAGTAGAGCCTGCCTTCAACGAGGGAGACGATCGCTTTAACAACGGTATCTACAGATAACTGCACGTGCCGTTAATGTAGCAAATAGCAGCCCACCCCTGATTGTAGGGAGTGGGATACGATTATGAGTTAGGAGTTAAGAGTTATGAGTTAAGAGTTTAGAGTTTGGAGTTCAAAATTCAAAACTTCTCACTCCTAACTTCTCACTCCTAACTCCTAACTTCTCACTCCTAACTCTTAACTTCTCACTCCTAACTCCTAACTCCTAACTTCTCACTCCTAACTTCTCCATTACCTTGCCCCAAATAGATATTCCTAGCCAATTTGATGTCTTAGTCGTCGGCGCTGGTGCTGCTGGACTTTACACAGCGCTGTGTCTGCCAGAATCCTTGCGAGTCGGCTTGATTACCAAAGAAACTGTTGCTTTGTCTGCCAGTGATTGGGCGCAAGGTGGCATTGCCGCAGCCGTCGCCCCAGAAGATTCTCCCGCCTTGCACATTGAAGATACGATCCAGGCGGGCGCGGGTTTATGCGATCGCCCTGCTGTCGAATTTCTCGCCCAACTTGCCCCTAGCTGCATTCAATCTCTAGTTAACTTGGGAGTAGCTTTTGACCGTCATGGTCAAGCCTTGGCTTTAACTTTAGAAGCCGCCCATTCTCGCCGCCGTGTTCTCCACGCTGCGGACACCACAGGGAGGGAAGTTACCACCACCCTCACCGCCCAAGTATTACGTCGTCAGAATATTCAAGTCATTCAGCAAGCTTTGGCTTTGAGTTTGTGGATTGAACCCGAAACTGGTCGCTGTCAGGGAATCAGCTTGTTTTATCAAGGTAAAATTACCTGGGTAAAAGCTGGTGCTGTGGTACTGGCAACTGGCGGCGGCGGTCAGATCTTTGCCCAAACCACTAACCCGGCGGTGAGTACAGGTGATGGGGTAGCGATCGCATCTCGTGCTGGCGCCATCCTCCGCGATTTAGAATTTGTCCAATTTCACCCTACAGCCCTCACTAAACTTGGTGCCGATCGCTTCCTCATTAGTGAAGCTGTACGCGGTGAAGGGGCACACCTCATTGATAACCAAGGACGGCGTTTTGCCTTTGACTACCACCCTGCCGGTGAACTCGCACCAAGAGATGTGGTCAGTAGAGCAATTTTCAGCCATTTACAACGCACCGCCCTGGATTTGGCTACTGCCCATGTCTGGTTAGATATGCGCCCCATCCCCGCCGACAAGATTCGTCAGCGCTTTCCCAACATCATCAAGGTTTGTCAGCATTGGGGCATTGATGTCTTCCACGAACCAATTCCTGTAGCACCAGCTGCCCATTACTGGATGGGTGGAATTGTCGCGGATCTAATGAATCGGACAAACATCCCCGGTTTGTATGCGGTGGGTGAAACTGCCAGTACCGGGGTGCATGGCGCAAATCGTCTTGCCAGTAATTCCCTATTGGAATGTATTGTGTTTGGCGCACAGATGGGCCAAATTGAGTTAGAAAATATTGGGCTGCCCTCAGAAACACCAGTTCTGCCATTACGGAAATTTAGTGTTGATGCTAGTGAGTGGCATATTCAGCAAGGACAGCTAGAAGCACTCAGGGAGAAGTTACCGCGTCTAGTGTGGGAAAATGCTGGTATTTGTCGGGAAGAATCAAAGTTGGAAACTGCGATCGCTACTATTGAATCCTGGCAGCAAGATTTCGCTGCCTTCCCTCTAAGTCAATTCTTGATTGCTTTAAATCCAGCAGAACCAGCTAGTTTTGACTTACCAGATGTTGAACGACAATTGGGACTTTGGGCAGAAACCCGCAACTTATTAGATGTGGCTGATTTAATTCTCAAAAGTGCTGCTTTTAGAACCGAAAGCCGAGGCGGACACTACCGCTTAGATTATCCTCAATCAGACCCAAATTGGCAAGTCCACACACTAGTACAAACAAATTATTGGTGGAAATCTGCTTTACCACAATCTCAAATCTAAAATTGCGATCACCGAGTGCCACTACCATTATTACTGTCGGGTCCACCACAATTTGGTGGAACATAGATGTCTTTTATATTTTGAGAATTGCCTTTGTGGACGATTGAGGTGTCACTGCTAGTAGCGCCAAAAGCATTAGCACTTGCAGTATTGAATATACCTGTCAAAGCGGCAAGCTTAGGTACTAGTATGTAAGCAGTTACACATAAGATCAGAAGCTTTGTAATTTGGAAGTTAGCTTTCATAGCGTTCAGTAAATTTACTAATTTTTGATCTCACGAGTGTTTATTGTCTTTACCGTATATTTACTGATATTTGTCAAAAGTATTTGAAATTTATTAAGTTATTGCTGCGATTATATAAAGAATTACACTATTGGGTGGGATTAAATCGTATTTATACTTAAAAAGTATTCTTGATTAGCTGCTTTTACATCAGTCTAAAGTTAGATATATTGACAAATTTGTGTGAGCATTTTGCCAAAGTCACTATCTTCTTAATAGCATCTTAATATTTTACGTATAAACACTAAGTTTACTAAAATAATAGTTTATAAAACCTTATGTTTACTTATTGGATTGTATAATTAAAATTTAATTAAATTAAAGACAAACCAACATAATTGCAATAATACAAGTATTTTAGAACCTATATAACTACAAAATATCGTAATAAGCGAATTAGTACAGGTATATTTTTAAGAGTATTAATAGTTTCAATAAATATTGATTCTTCTGATGACTAATTGCTTTCTTACATAAGTTATTAGGTTTAGTCTTCAGGCTAAAAAGCCTTGCTAGGTCTCCATCTTGACTAAAAAGCTACCTTTTCGCATATACGCCATGCTTTTTTAGGACAATGCTTTGGACATATCTCCAGCCCACATTCCTAATTTGAAGGTAAAAATATTGACTAATGTGAAAAAAATCTAGAGGCTTGATTCTTGATTAATTAAGCAAACTCGTAGCGATTTTTACCCAAATGCTTGGCACGGTACATTGCTGTATCTGCTTGTTTCATCAAAGTTTCACTGTCTTGACTGTTGTATGGGTAGACACTAATGCCAATACTGGCAGAGATTCTGATTGCATAACCGTCCAAAATAATTGGCTTGGTAATACTGCTTAAAATTTTTTCGGCGACTCTAGCAGCTATTTGGACATTAGGAATTGCCCGTAAAATTATCGTAAATTCATCGCCACCCAAACGAGAAACTGTATCACTAGCGCGTAGAGAGTTGCTGAGTCTTTCAGCAATAGTCATTAGCAAGCGATCGCCCGTCTCGTGTCCCAGATTATCATTGACTTGCTTAAAGCCATCTAAATCAATAAACAGCAGTCCCAGCAGCAAGTTGTTGTGTTGCGCCCAATTTAACGACTCGTTAAGTTGTTCAGCAAAAAATTTCCGATTGGATAAACCGGTCAGTGGGTCGTGATATGCTAAATAACGCAAGTGGTCTTCTTTGAGTTTTAATTCATTGTTAGAGCGGAATAGTTCAGCAGCAGTACGCTTCAGCTGTTCTTCCATCAGCTTGCGCTCAGTAATATCTCGGATAACCCCAACTAAAAAGAAATTGCCAGCCGAGTCTTTATGGAGCGATCGCTTCGTGGCAATTTGATAAGTCTGGCCATCGGCATTTGTAAATTCTTCTTCGTGTTCCTGGGGTTGCTGAGTCCGAAAAACCAGCTCATCCTGTTGTCGAAACACATCGGCTTCATCTTTAGAGAAAAAGTCGTAGTCTGACTTTTCAATTAACAACTTATTCGGATAACCAATAAATTGACAATACGCGTCATTTAAAACAACCCACTGGTGTTCTTCATTTTTCACGAAAATTGGATCAGGAATCGTGTTGATGACGTGAGCCAAAAACTCTTTAGAACGTTTCCACTCTTCCTGGATATGAGCGATGCGACTAATCATCCAAATAGCCGAACTGCCAAAAGTTAACAGTGCCGGAATGAGCGGTATCCACCAACCACACAAGAAAGCAAGGTAAGTAATTACAGTCAGCACCCAGCAAGAAAATAGGATACTAAGAAGGCTTTTAGTTGGGTGTCGTATTCGCCATGTCGTAACTGCTCCCAAACAAGACCAGATAAACATCCATAAATATTCTACCGGGTCAGTCCAAAATCTGAGTAACGGTCGTCCTTCAAGAGCAGCAGAAATTAACTCACTAACAAAATAAGCTTGCAGTTGAATAGCAGGTACAGGTTTTGCCTCACCCATTAGACTGCTGGAGTAGGGAACGAATACAAAATCCTTGAGACTGGGTGCGGTGGAGCCAATCAGTATAATTCGATCTTTGATTAACTTTTCTGGGACTTTATCTGCCAATACATCTCTAATCGATACCTGGCTAAAACTACAAAAGTCTCGAGATGAACTTCGACATTTAGGTTTGGGAAAATTGGTCAAAATTTGGTAGCCACCATCATCAGCTCTCACATAGCCACCATCATCAGCCTTAAAAGGAATAAATACTGCCTTACCCAATTGCAAATAATCAGGGTTGCTTTTTGCTTTGGCGGGAGTAATTTGCTTTGACTTTAAATACAATAAAGCCAACTTCAGGGCAAAACTTTCGTGTGGCTGATTATCAATAGACCAATACAACAAACTGCGACGTACTTTTCCATCAATATCATATAGCAGGTTGTTAAAGCCCACTTGATTCTGATTTAGTCCCGGTGGAGGCAAAACAGTAACGTTTTTGTTTTTGTCATTTGCTAGGAGTTCAACACCAATTAAGTTGGGCATTGACTTATAAGCATTACGCAGTTCTTGATTACCAAACTCTACTGACAAATTTCTGTAGATATCTAAGCCGATAGCAAGAGGTCTGTGGGCATTTAGTTTTTGTAACAACAGGGCAATCTTCCTATCTGGAATTGGCCACAAACGTACTTCGTTTAAATAGGCTTCATCAATCACTACAATCGTAATACGCTCATCTGGCGGTTCATTTGGACGTAGGCGAAAAAATTGATCCAAAGCTGCCAACTCCAAAGATTGCAATAATCCGATGAAGTGCAAAAGCATGATGCATACTGCAACGATGGCGGCAGTAATCAATTCTCTGTGTCCTCGACTAAGCGATCGTTTCAGTCGAAAGATTAACTTTACAAAACGCTTGCCTAGCTGCTGATTCATTCCCATTATCTAGTAAAGAGAAGTATTCTCTATTTACAATAGCTATTAATAACTATCGGACTAACATAGCTCAAGGGGGAGCTAAATAGAGTTTCTAAGAGTTTTTCGATTCAGCAAGGTTCTTTAAGACATCGTGGTATTTGTGATCTATCAACCAGAGATTGAGAGCAATTATCATAACCTATGATCAATTAGATATTTTACTGAGAATTACGGCAACTTCCAACAGACACACCTTTGGGTTCGGCGCTGACATGATTGCATCCCAAAGTGGGTCACGAGTTTCGTAAAATGAATTAATTATACATTGTATTTAAGTAAACATACAGCATATTCAGGTAAATGAAGTACATATATAAAACCCAAAACCTTGTAGAGACGTAGCACTGCTACGTCTCTACGTGTATTCGATTAGAGTGCAATCTGCTGTATTTAATTATTTTCCTTCGCTTAAGGTTTTGCCGATAAAAGCCACAGGAAAATTGGTAATTGGGTATTGGACAAAACCCATTATCTACAAAAAAGCCAACTAGAAACAGATTTCGCTGTATTCATCCAGTTGACTATGAGGTGTAAACTGCACTGTACCGCTAGATTGGTGTAGGCTTCTCAATTCATTAGACATCGGAGTGAAAATTACATAGGCAAAATTCATAAACTTTGCCTACCAAGGATTTTGAGCAAGGCATAATTAATTTCACCAGATGTCTATTGCGAACTGTAGATGACGCTTGCTGAAGGCAGTTATTTGAAATACTTGAAGTTACGGGGGCCTGTGTAACCAGAAATTTTCGCTAGTTCCTCTAAGCTTTGGACTCCGCTATAGCTTTTGCCATTGATAATCCAAGTAGGGAAGCCTTCAATTTTTGCGGCTTTACACAGTTCTGTTTGAGCTTTCAGTCCATCGGGAGCGCACTCTACCCTAATATCATTGTTGATTATTTCCTCGGCTTCTTTACCAAAAAGCATCTTTTGTTCATGGCAGTGAGGACACCAATAAGCAGTGTATTCCTTAGCTCCTACCTTTGCAAGCTGGCGTGCTAAGGCTATTTCTGCCTCACCAGAAGTGGTGGTAACTTCCCAACCGAATGCCGGGTTAGGGTCTTGCTTGGGAATAAAGTTAATTTTTACGGGTTGTCCAGGAGTTCCAGTTGTAACATCTGATTGATTCACGCCAGCATAGACACCTAAAGTCCCAATCAGCGTCACCATCCCGACAATTAGGGCGGTAAAGAAGATTTGTCCAATATCCTCCCAAGTCCGACCGATAATTGTCAGTACCAAAAGACTCACAGAGAACAAAGCTGAACCGATACAGTAAGGACAAATAGCTTTGATTTGAGATGTTAGCACGTACATTAAGTAGCCGCTAAAAACAGACATAGCGATCGCACCCGCCAGCAATAACCACCACGTCCAATTTTCCAATTGTTTGCGACTATTATTTTCCCCTGAGTTGAATACCAAGGGAGCCAAAGCAAATATCACCATACTGATGTATGCCAAAAACCCAAACAAAGCTAATGGCTGACCAAAAACGGTTGCCCAAGGACTCGAAAGCACATCATTACAGCCCTTAACACCAGCCTGCGCCACACAAGCGGCACTGCCTCCGTTTAACTTTTCTATGGTGAGATAACCTGTGATCAGGGCACCACACCCAGCGATCGCGGCAATCAATGGACGTGACCATTTATGAATCCAAGGAGTAGAACGACGGCGAATCATAAATATTAGGGAATGGGGATTGGGGACTGGAGACTTGTACTGAGCGACTTGTGCCGAGCGGAGCCGAGGTAAGCCGAAGTATTGGGGATTGGGGATTGGGAATTGGGAATTGGGGACTTGTACTGAGTGACTTGTGCCGAGCGGAGCCGAGGTAAGCCGAAGTATTGGGAATTGGGAATTGGGGACTTGTACTGAGCGACTTGTGCCGAGCGGAGCCGAGGTAAGCCGAAGTATTGGGAATTGGGAATTGGGAATTGGGGATTGGGAAGAGACAAAGGAGTGACTTGTCCTTTATGTCCTCCTAACTCCCAGTCCCTAGTCCCCAGTCCCTAGTCCCTAGTCCCCATTCCCCATTCCCCATTCCCCCTTTAAGAATGCAACTTCACTTGTTCTGCTGATTTGCTTTCACCTTTGGAGTTCCAATTGCGACGAGCAGCCTCCACGAATTGACTGACGCGAATTGGGTCAATTGGTTGCTCTATCCGTCCGTGACGTTTTAGGGAACTGGAAACTATGACACCATCTGCTGCCTGCATCAATGTATCAATATTTTCCCAATTTGCTCCACTACCGATGAATACTGGTGTGCCATTTGCTGCACCACAAGCTAGTTCCAAATCTTCTAAGTTAGGAGGACTACCAGTAGCCCAACCAGATAAAATCACTCCGTCTGCTAAACCCCTTTCAATGGTGTCTTTCACGGCGACTGTGAGATTTGGAGAACTCAAAGGACGGGCGTGTTTCACCAATACATCGGCCAGGATTTTAACATCACAACCTAATTCCCGTCGATAGCGGAGTAGTTGATGGGCTTCTCCCTCAATTAATCCTTGGTCGGTTGCCATTACGCCTGTGAGGACGTTGACGCGGATAAATTGCGCTTGCACACAGCTAGCGATCGCCATTGCGCTTTTACCATCATTTCGCAAAACATTTAAGCCTATAGGCAAAGTCACCAAATTCTGTATCCTTTGCACCACAATGGTCATAGCACTCACAACCACTGGATCGACTTGGTTTTTGGTAAACGGCGCGTCGAAAAAATTCTCGACAATCAGACCGTCAACCCCTCCACTTGCCAGGGCTGCGGCTTCTTGTTCCGCACGATCAATCACCGCTTTTAAACTACCTCCCCAACGGGGCGAGGTAGGTAGTGGTAGCAGGTGAACCACGCCAATAATCGGTGAGCGAGTTTTAAATATCTGATATAAGTCCACGTCTTTAATCCGCCTCGCGGAGTCCAGAGTCCAGAATTTTTTGACTATTGAATGCCAGTTCAACACCACTCCCCTGAAAAGAGGGAACCTCTCTATGGGGGTGGCTCTTCAACGGGGGAAACCCCGCACGTGACTGGCTCCTGTTGACCCTTGACTCTTGACTTTACATTAAATAGTCAAATGTGTTTTATGATAGTCGGCTTACTGCTTCCTTCCTGAGATGGAAATTGGCGTGAAACCTCCCATAAGATATGTTAAGATAAAACCTGGCTACAAGAGGAGTTTGCCACTCACTAGACGCAAGGCAGCTTTCCGTGGTTTAGGCGTCTTGTCCGCGCACTGTCGTAGGACTTGCCAATGGCCAGGGTAGCATTACTGCTTTATAGGCGTAGTCGCTTTCGTCGATTTCCCTGAGGGTAGCGACTTCTCACAACAAGCCCTTTGGGCGGCTTCCCGATGGGTAGATTAACAACGCACACGCTGCGGTAATGTAAAATACCAATAAGCGAATTGTTAAAAAACATTACAAGTGTCAAATGTACCCAAAGACACTTCAATTTACCCTGGGGAACAGATTGATAAAAATATCATAACATGACCTCTATTTTTATTATTGATAGGGTCATAGTTCTACGGACAGTTACTGACAGTGAGAATCTGCCGCCGTACTGTTATTAGAAGGATAGTGATCGAGAAAAAGCGAAATGAACGCCCAAATGTTTGACTACAAGAAAAAAATGAAGATATTTTCCAAATATGGGTGACAAGCCAACAATTGCCATTTCTCACCTGGGCTGCGAGAAAAACCGAATTGATACAGAACACATGCTAGGACTGCTCGTAGAAGCAGGCTATGGTGTAGATACAAACGAAGAGTTAGCAGATTACGTTATTGTTAATACTTGTAGTTTTATTGAAGCAGCCCGGCAAGAATCTGTCAGAACGTTGGTAGAACTGGCAGAGGCAAACAAAAAAATCGTGATCACTGGGTGTATGGCGCAACACTTCCAAGAGCAACTTTTGGAAGAGTTACCGGAAGCAGTAGCCATTGTGGGTACTGGCGATTATCACAAAATTGTCAATGTAATTGAGCGTGTTGAACTTGGTGAGCGGGTTAAACAGGTTAGTATTGAACCAACCTACATTGCCGATGAGACTACACCGCGCTATCGCACTACAACCGAGGGCGTTGCTTACCTGCGGGTTGCCGAAGGTTGTGATTATCGTTGTGCATTTTGTATAATTCCTCATCTTCGAGGGAACCAGCGATCGCGTACTATAGAATCTATAGTCGCCGAAGCGGAGCAGTTAGTTAGTCAAGGGGTAAAGGAAATTATTTTAATTTCCCAAATCACCACTAATTACGGTCTAGATATTTACGGTCAGCCAAAATTAGCGGAATTACTTCGCGCTTTGGGGAAAGTAGATATACCGTGGATCAGAATGCACTACGCTTATCCCACGGGACTGACCCCAGATGTGATCGCGGCGATTCAAGAAACACCCAACGTCTTGCCTTATCTGGATTTGCCCTTGCAGCATTCTCATCCAGATGTTCTCCGCTCCATGAATCGTCCTTGGCAAGGACGCGTAAATGATGGGATTATAGATCGCATCAAAACGGCGCTACCAACAGCCGTGTTGCGGACGACATTTATTGTTGGTTTCCCAGGAGAAACAAGCGAGCATTTTGAGCATCTACTAGAGTTTGTTCAAAGGCATGAATTTGATCATGTTGGTGTCTTCACCTTTTCCTCTGAGGAAGGAACCCCAGCTTATAAGTTGCCAAATCATTTGCCCCAATTGGTGATGGACGAGCGCCGATACCAACTTATGGAAATCCAGCAACCGATTTCCCAAAAGAAAAATCAACAGGAAGTAGGCAAAATCGTCGATGTCCTGATTGAGCAAGAAAATCCTGAAAGTGGTGAATTAATCGGTCGTTCAGGTAGATTTTCCCCAGAGGTTGATGGTCTGGTATATGTCAAAGGCCAGGCAAAATTAGGAACCATCGTGCCAATAGCGATTCACCACGCTGATACATACGACCTCTACGGTCAGGTAGTCAATAACTAAATTGTTATTTTGTCTTTTGTCCAAAGTCTATTTGTTAAATGACCCTTACAGATTCACCCTTATTCTGAGGTCAACGCTGCATTAATAGCAGTTTCCATGAGGGTTTACCTGAAGTTCGCGGATTCGTTGGCATAGCTTCTCCAAAAGTTGGGGCTACTAATAGCCAATAACTAATGACTAATACTTCGGCTTCGCTCAGTACAAGTGACTAATGACTAATGACTAATAACTAATGACTAAATGACTAATCCAAAAATCCTTAGATAAAATTTAGGACGAATTAATGACTCTTTCATTTCAAGAATTAGGAATTTCTCAACAACGTGTCGAAGAACTAGAAAAAATCGGTTTTACCGAACCCACTAACATTCAAGTGCAAGCAATTCCCCAATTGCTTGCCGGTCGTGATGTAGTCGGTCAATCTCAAACTGGAACAGGCAAAACGGCAGCGTTTTCACTGCCAATTTTAGAGCGGCTAGATATCAATCAAAGAGCCGTGCAAGCCATAGTTCTAACACCAACTCGTGAATTAGCGATGCAAGTTCACGATGCGATCGCCCAATTCATCGGTAATGAAGGATTGCGAGTGTTAGCAATCTACGGTGGTCAATCAATTGACCGCCAAATGTTACAACTAAAACGTGGCGTTCACATGGTTGTGGGCACTCCCGGACGGGTGATCGATTTGCTCGATCGCGGCTGTTTAAAGCTCGATCAAGTGAAGTGGTTTGTGTTGGATGAAGCTGATGAAATGTTGAGCATGGGCTTTATCGACGATGTGATCAAAATCCTCTCGCAAGCGCCCGTAGATCGCCAAACAGCCTTATTCTCGGCAACAATGCCACCATCAATTCGGATGTTGGTGAACAAGTTCTTGCGATCGCCTGCAACTGTCACCGTCGAGCAGCCAAAAGCCGCTCCCAACAAAATTAATCAAGTAGCTTACCTGATCCCCCGCCACTGGACAAAAGCCAAAGCTTTACAGCCAATTCTGGAAATGGAAGATCCAGAAACAGCCTTAATCTTTGTTCGCACCAGACGCACCGCCGCCGAACTCACCAGTCAGTTACAAGGTGCTGGTCACAGTGTCGATGAATACCACGGTGACTTGTCGCAACAAGCGCGGGAACGGTTATTAGTCAGATTCCGTAACCGTCAAGTCCGTTGGGTGGTAGCAACTGATATTGCAGCACGAGGGTTAGATGTCGATCAACTCTCCCATGTGATCAACTACGACTTACCCGATAGCGTAGAAACCTACGTTCACCGTATTGGTCGTACTGGTCGCGCTGGTAAAGAAGGAACAGCAATTTCTTTAGTTCAACCATTTGAGCGGCGCAAACAGCAAACATTTGAACGTCATAACCGCCAAAATTGGCAATTGCTGACGATTCCCACACGCGCCCAGATTGAAGCAAAACACATTCTGAAATTGCAAGAACTGGTGCGGGAAGCTTTGACAGGTGAGCGTTTGGCTTCATTCTTGCCAATTGTTAGCGAACTGATTGAAGAATACGACGCCCAAGCGATCGCCGCCGCCGCATTACAAATCGCTTACGATCAAACTCGTCCCGCTTGGTTGAACTCAGATGTCGAAATTCCCCAAGAGGAATCTTCCGCTCCCAAACCAAGACTCGGCAAACGTCGTGAATCTTCTTCTAGCGATCGCCCCCGTTCTGCGTGGAAATCAGATAGCAACAATGGAGACGAAAGACATTCTTCTCCCAAGCCAAAACTGCGGACAAGTGGACACGAGTCTTCTGCATCCCCTAGTAAAAAGATAGGTTCACCTACAGCTAGAGAATCAGCTTCTTAGTCAACAGTTAGAAGTTAATGAATTTTGGATTTTAGACTTGTCGTGAGCGTTCAGTCGAACGATTTGAGGTTTTTTCTTCAATCCAAAATCCAAACCTAAAATTGGAGAGTTGAGAGTTAGGAGTCAAGATTTTGACTTTGGCTCTTGACTTTTTGGCTTTTTGGGTAATTTTTTCTACCAGTTTGTAGGAAGATAAATTTAAAGATGCATTCTTCGTGGTCTTATGTTCACTATCCCAGACTTAGAGCAACTACAAGCAGAGCATCCAGAATGGCAGATGGAGCTAGTAGACGGAAATATACTTGTTATGGGCCCATCAGATTATGAGTCAGAGGAAATAGGCATAGAGTTTGCGCGGCAATTGGCTAATTGGGTGCGCCCACAGCAGCTAGGACGGGTGACGGGTTCTAGCGCTGGTTTTATTTTGCCTACATTAGAAACTGAAAACGGGAAAGAAGCTGATAACGAAAAACGAAATCTCCGCGCTCCCGATGTATCTTTTGTTCGTGCTGATAGATTAAAAACAAGCAAGCGCGACTTTGTGGAACTGGTGCCTGATTTGATGGTAGAGATAAAATCTAAGTCAGACCGGATCAAACCACTGGTAGAAAAGATTCAGCTATTTTTACAACTCGGATCTACAGTTGGTATCCTGATTGATCCTGACAAATTGACGCTCACAGTTTATCGACTCAACCAAGAACCAATAGTTTTGCACGACAACGACAAACTGACACTACCAGACTTATTACCCGGTTGGGAGCTAGTAGTGTCAGAAATTTGGCCTCCTGTGTTTGAGTAGTTCAGAAATACTACAACCAAGGACGACTAACTAGTTCTAATTCTCCAACTTCATCGTCGTTCAATTTCCAGCCCAAAGCACCAGCATTCTGCCGTACCTGTTCGGCTGTCTTCACTCCAGCAATGGGAATAACATTCCCCTGAGCAATTAACCAGTTGAGAGCAACTTGGGCAGGGGTGCGATCGTATTTTTCTCCAAAGTTATGTAGCAAAGATATAACTGGGGCAATTTTTTGTAGACCTTCTTTCTTAAATCGCGCGTCTATTTTTCTCGCACCAGTGGGGGTTTCAGCATTATCAATACTGTACTTGCCTGTGAGTAATCCCTGAGCTAAAGGACTATAAGCCAAGATAGTCACACCCAACTCACGGGCAGTTGTGATAATACCTTTGCTTTCAACTTGGCGACTGAGTAAAGAATAGCGTACTTGGTTTACAGCCAAAGGCACTCCACGGGCTGCCAATATTTGATGCGCGTCTCGCATTTGCTCTGCTGAGTAATTACTCACACCAATTGCCGCAATTCTACCCCGCTTCACTTCATCCGCTAGGGCATTCATCAAAGTTTCTTGACTTAAAAAGAAGGCAAAAGGCCAATGCACTTGATACAGGGCGATTCGCTCTAATTGCAAGCGTTTAAGGCTGGCTGTTAAAGCATCCGAGACGGATTGGGCTGTAAATCGCCACGGTAGAGGGCCAAATTTTGTGGCGATTTGTACAGGTTGTTGCGTCTGTTGTAGAAATTGTCCCAAAAATTTCTCTGATAGTCCCATTCCGTAGACTTCGGCAGTATCAAAGAAGGTAATACCAGCTTCTAAGGCTGCTGTAAAGGCTTCTTGTAACTGTTCTGGACCGTAGCGATCGCCATAATTCCAAAATAGTTTATCACCCCAAGCCCAAGTGCCGATGCACAAGGGCGTAACAACTGGGCCATTTTGCCCCAATGTGATGTTTTCCACGGTTGCAAAATTTGATTTATTTACATTTATTTACTTTTATAGTGTATCGTTACAGACAAGATTGGGTGCGATCGCCACCACTTGGCTGCAAATCTTGTGGTGTCGCAGCTACGCCCGTCGTAGACATCGCACCTTGCATAAAGATTTAAAACCTGAATTAAACGCACATAAACAAGATCCCCGACTTCTTGAAGAAGTCGGGGATCTGTGGGTTGCAATTCTCACAAATCAAATAGGATTGCTATAGTTGAGTGTATTTACTTGTATTTAAGAATTAGATGATTTATCCTGCTTGGGTTTTTTGATTAATTCCATGTAGACATTAATCTCACTAATTTCTACATCATGCTCAACTCTGGTTACTTTCCATTTCTCCTTTTTTAGGTAAACTTCCTCTCCTACTCTGGGAGTAAATTGGAGATCATAGAACTTTTTTAGAAAATCTTTTTGGTTTACTTCCCATAATATTACTTTGACTGGTTCTTTAGTCATTGCCTATGCCTTTTTGGTTACTAGATGAAGGTAAGTAGTTTGATGACAGACATAGGGCTAGTTTATCTTACTAATTCAATGGAATAGCGTAGTTAAAACCACATTTTCACAGGGAGATCCCAAATGTGCAAAAACCTTGATAGCCCTCATCCCCTAACCCCTTCTCCCAAAGATGGGAGAAGGGGAACTAGAATTATGTCTCCCCTCTCCCATTTTTGGACGACCTTAGTCTCTGCGCGGCTGTAAACGAAATGATGGCAGGACTTTACGAAGCCGATCTCGGAGGCGGACTGTTCAAAAAGCGGATTGCCCGCTCTGGACAACGTAAGCGTGGTGGCTTTCGTACACTGGTCGCCAGCAACAAGGGAAATTGCTGGTTTTTTGTTTTCGGCTTCCCGAAAAACCAGCGCAGCAATATTAACAAAAAAGAAGAAGAAGCATTAAAAAAGCTGGCATCGGTGCTGTTGTCTTACACGCCACAGGATCTCGAAAAGACCAAGCTAGAAAATGAATTGATGGAGGTAATTTGCAATGGCGAAGAAGAAATCAGCGATTCTTGAAGCCGTTCACGAAACGGCTACAGGGCTGCACAAGACTGGACTGATGGATCAAACTACATTACGTGAATTTGATCGTATATGCTTGTCTGGGATTGAACCGCTAGAACCTAAGCAAATTAAGGAAATACGCGAATCATCTCATGTCAGTCAGGCAGTATTTGCTGCGATTTTGAATACAAGTCTATCAACGGTTCAAAAGTGGGAAATCGGTCAGAAGCGTCCCAGTGGTACTGTTCTTAAGCTGTTGCACCTAGTTAAGAAACGGGGATTGAATAGCGTGATTGATTAAGAGGTCGTTGGTGGAGTGCGATCGCTATTTTTTAGTTAGTTCCTGTCCAATGTTGCGATCGGTCTTTGTTCAAGCTTTTTGACTTTTATAGTGCGATCGTCCAAACCATTGCTACTGTATCAATCGAGTAAAATGAAAGTTCAGTTGTTCCCGCGAGGTGTTCGATGACTATCTTTGACCGTCGCCGTCAACTCCAACAACAGATTGCTCAACTTCCAGATGACCAACTGACTCAGGTTGAGCAATATATAGCATTTCTTGGTTTTCAGAAAACAGTTCCATCTCAATCAGAAGTGACCAAATCACCTTCCACTGGAGCTTCGATTCTGGCATCTTTAGAGCAAGCACACACTCCGCCCGATTCTCCTCTGGAGGATGAAACCCTAGCACAACCACCTGAAGATTTTGCTGCTAGGATCGCTGAAATCAAACAACGTGGCGATCGCTCTCAATCTATAATCCGACGAGGTTCTACAGGTCAAGATTTGCTCAAATTGGCTGGTACTTGACATGGAGACGACCTAGAGGAGTGTCTAGCATTTCTTGATACAACCCGCTCAAAAGCGAAAGCCAACGTTATGTACTTCTGTTACCCAGCATTGGCTTCAAGTGATTTTTTAGGCTTTTAATTGATTCTATCGATTCCTTGGTTTCCAGCTATCAAGATTTTCTCGAATAGACACTAATTCGCTAAGATATTCACTCACTTCGATTTTTTGAATTTCGAGAGTAGCAATAACCTCAGAAGCTTCTACTTCCCTTGTTGCCCGTTGTTTGAGTAAAGAGTCAAATTCAGATTGAAACCTATTAATGTAGTCATTGATTTGCTTTTCGCCTTTACGAAAATCATCTGATACTTGTTTTTCGATAACACGCTGAAGCAACTCTAGGTTTCTCTGTACTTGTGAGTCAATATTTTGCTGAATTACTTGAGAAGTCAGTCGTAAATCAATCTCATAGTAAGATAATTTTTCCTCATACGAAACATCTACTTCATACACTTTATCTGATTTACAGCAACGGCTATTCTTCCTTGATTCTTTCTTAGTTCTAGTAAAAACTTCTTGTTGATGTTCAATCTTAGCATCAATACCAGAAAATTCAAATTTAGGAAATTGAATGGGATTATTTCCTATTTCTACCTTCAACTCCTCTTTAATAAACATAGATAATTCATCAGAAATAGCCTGTATTTCTCGTTGAATTTTTTTAACTAAGTCTTCACGAATTCTTGTTCCCTCTCTAACTAGTCTGTCCTGAGTATCCAACCAAAAACTTTGTATTATAGGAGTGCAGTAATCATTAATAGTTTTACCTATTTTATCAGCATAATTTTTGTTTTTGACCTTGATTTTATAAGGGTCAGTACTGGAAGACTCTTCAAGTATAGGACTGAATTTTTCCCATATATATGTGAAAAGATTTTGAGTCTTTTTGTCCTTTGAAACCTTTTTAGATTGATTTTTAGCCACTCTGTCAATTTCTGATACTATGCGTTTTTTGGCAGATTCTGCAAATTTATTAATCCCTTGGCTGAACGTGCTGATTAATATTTGCTTTTGTGCTTCTACGGACTTTTTTACAGTCGCCACCTGAGTTATTACTGAATCAGAATGTTTTTTGTATTTTTCTACTTTTTGTAGCAGTTCTTTAAAATTTAACTGCCAGCCTCGGATATCTGTAATAAATATCTCATCAATATCTTTGGCTGCTTTATTCAATTCATTTAAAACATCACTCAATAAATTCCATCCTGAGTTTTGAGTAATAGTTTGAATTACTGCCTCTTGAATTATCGGAATACCACTATCATTTAAAGCTTGTGGTGCAATTTCTTCTGGTAAGGGAATGATACGCCTTCCTCTTTCATCTCTTTGGGTATCTGTAGGGGTAAAAAATTTTTCAAAGTCTTTAATATGGCTATCAGTTGCCTTTCCCTGTTGAATAAGCTTAGATAACAATCCTTGCCATGCACTGACTGAATAAATTATTGGTTCTGGTATACCAAATTCAACTAAATTTATTCTTAAAGATTCTATAACATCTGCAATAGCTCTATCTCCCTCAGCTTTTCTATCTACTTTATTAAGAATAAAGTAAATCTTACCTGTATTCTCTGCTAAAAATTCTTTACGCTGCTCAATTAAGTCTTTAAGCAATTCTGAGTTAGTGTTGTTCCTAAATACTGTGTAATCCAGAATGAATAATATAGCATCACAGGTTCGGAGAGCTTCTAAAGCAGTCTGCTTTAAAGAAGTGGTGTTAAACGAGACAGATTCCCACTCATTGGGGCCAGGAGTATCAACTAATGTGAAACCTGCCAGTGATGGCATTGTACTAATCGCTTCAATGGGATGTTCTAATTCAAAGCGTGTAGTACTGTCTTGATTATTTTTAGCTCGAATCTCATGGGTACGCTCTAAAAATCTTTGCCGAATTTGTCTTGCTTCACCTTCTATTAAAACTATAGGTTCTCGTTTACCTGCTTGATATTCTAAAAGTCTGGGTGTTTGTCCGGCATCAATTGGACGGATATCTGTGCGACAAACTGTACAAGCTTCTGATTCACTTGCTAAAACATCTGCACCAATTATGGCATTCAAGAAGGTACTCTTTCCTGCTTTCATGGCTGCAATCACAGCAACCTGATATTTTTGTTCGGCTAAGGCTTTTAAAGCTTTGGTAATATTATCTTCAACGCTCTGTAATCCTTGGGTACTATCTCCTTCTTTGAATCTTCCAGCCCGAAGTTCTTTCAAGTACTTTAAAAGTTGATCGCCAGTATCACGAATTCTGTTATAGGTTTCTTGAAATTCTTGTTCAGACATATTTTCAGTATTTAATTTCATTGGAATTCCCTTCTTGGTTATATTTGGTGGATTTGGATAATCTACTGGCTTCCCAATGATTTCGCGTGGAAGAGCAGCAATAAAATTGCGTGCATAATAGTCACTGGGTACACAAATTAACTCTTCATTTATTTTGCAGAGAACATTATTTGTAAGTTCTACCGCGTTGACAAATCCCTTCAAAGCAGCTTCTCTTGGATCTCTATCAATATCCCACATCAGGGAAATCAGACTATGCTGTAATCTAACTGCTAAACGCAAACAATCTTTTTCAACTTCATCTAAAGCGTGCTGGCGAGTTAAACCAAGAATCTGCTTTTTGCTTTCATCAGCTAGTTCATAGTATTTTTTCTCCAAGTTGGTATATTTATCAGCTAGTTCATTTGCAACAGTCCTATGATGTTTGGCAGCTTGTCTATCACTTTCCCCAACAGCATGAGTAGTAAAAGCACCAACAACTGCTCCAACAGCTAATCCAAGAGCGCCGAAAATAAAAGGAAGCATAAAAACTATGTAATCCTCTAAAATTTAATTCCTATTGTTCTGTGAGAATATGAGGCAGTTGAGAACTAGCAAGCAATTTACTATCTGCTGATGTTAATCCTAGAGATTTAGCAATAGCTACTGATTCACGTAACCGTTGCATAGCCCCTTCTATTCCCGGTGCAATTGTGCGATTTGTAATTTCTTGATTAACTGCTTGCGCTTCAACCAAAAACTCTAGATTTTCCTGGTGTTCATAAATCAGTTCGTTCTCAATTGCTTGTAATCTTTCTAATTCTTGTTGAGTTAAAGATTCATAATAGATTTTCACCGTTTGTTTATGGTCATCGAGGATTTTAAAAAACTCGTAAACCATACCCGCAGTTCCAACAACAGCTAAAACTGGTGCTGCTGCGGTTAAAGCGATCGCAATTGGTGGACAAGCTGCTGCTATTGTTGTGGTTACAAATGCTGTCACACCCCCAACTGTGCCGCCTTTTACGGTATCTTTCAATGTTTCTATAGCGGCTTCTTGTGCAGAAATTTCACCCCGAACTACCCGCAGCGCGTTGGTTAGCAACGAAAATGGTGCTGCTGTCGCTACCCCAATTGCTGCTCCAAAGGGCGCGGCTTTGACACCTGCTTTGACTGCACCTGTTAGGTTGTCAAAATGCCATTTGGCATCTAGTCTCATTTGCTCCTGCGAAGTCATGGGTTTATCGCCACGGGCTAAATTATCTTTGGCGTTTTCCCACTTGATATTTTTGGGATCATTTGAGCCGCCTTTGCTATGCGGTTTGATATGACTAGCGTGTTTATCTGATAGGTATTTTTGGGTATTAACATCAGTAGATTTGCCATCAATCCCTACTCTTTGAGGTGGAGGGATTTTATCTAACATTTCTTGGGCTTGCACTCTGGTTCTGATCGGATCACCAGGTCGAATTCCACCTTTATATAATCTACGGGCTGCACTTAAGGATAAATCCTGTAATTGAGCATGTTGAACGTTAATGTTAGCAGCAGCGTTAAAAGCGGAATTACGATCTTGTTGATCAGACATGGGTAAACCAATTTAGTGTAATGTATTACGTTTTTTTTGCTTTATACCAAAGCATGGTATGAGCTTATTTTCTTATGGTTCCCATTTTGGCATCAGATGCGATCGCCTCTGATGAAGTTATGAGCATCTTAATCTGTCATATTTTGATGCGATCGCTAATTAAGCCTTTATCTCTAACCTCTGTAGCTTCTGCTCTACAATGAAGTGAAGAATCTAGCAGCTCTTAAACAGGGGATTTATTTATGTCCCACCCGACGCTCAGTAGCCAATAAATCGCCCGACGTGGAAAGGAACTCTATCAAAAAAGTATCCGTGCCAAAGTTGAGACACAAGAGAACATTGGCAAAATTATCTCCATTAATGTTGAAACAGGAGATTACGAAATCGGTGATGATTTAGTCGAAACGAGTCTTCGATTACGATCCAAGCAAACCGATGCAGCACTTTGGGGAGAAAGAATTGGTTTTGATGCCGTTTATGCAGTTGGTGGTACATTGCTCAGGACGGCACAGTGATACACGGGACTGTAGTTGGACTTCAGGCAAGAATGAGTGTGATTATTCTTCCCCCAGAAGGTTCAGGTGTAGAAATCGAATGTGTTATTGATACAGGGTTTTAAGGGTTCTTAACCTTGCCGCCTTCTGTCATTGCTGCTCTTGGTTTGCCCTACCTCATTAACATCAACGCAAACCTCGCTAACAACTCCACTGTGGAAACCGATGTTTATTTGGCAAAAGTTCTATGGAATGGTGTGGAGCGTAATATTGCAGCCCTAGCAATGGGTCGTCGTCCACTCATTGGAACTGCGCTGCTTGAAGATTATCATCTCAGTATAGATTTTTGTGAGGGTGGGACGGTTCTGGTGGATGAAATTCTATAACCTTCGGCGAGAAGTGTGTATTAGCGACGCAGCATAACAATTTTTCTATATTACGTTTCTTTGCTTCATACCAAAGCATGGTATTAGCTTATTTTCTTATGGTTCTCATTTCAACACAGATGCGTTAGCGAAGCTTACCGTTCGCGCAGCGTCTCGCAGAGAAGGTATCGCCTCCAGTGAAGTTATGAGCATCTTAATCTGTCATATTTTGGTGCGATCGCTCTAGATATCATAAAGGGGCAATTGAGGATTTTAATCAAGCTCTCCTCATTTTGCAAAAATATGACAACAGACATAAAATGTCCATTCTATGTATTTTGCTGTGCGGCGATCTGGACAGCTTCTATATCAAGATTGAGATATTGAGCAATCTGCTCCATACTCATGCCTGTTTTTAGTAACAGAGGCACAGTAAGTTTCAACATTTTAGCTTTCTGTTCTTCTCGACCCTCGGCTTTCGCTTCCTGATAAACTCTTGTTTGCTGCAAAGTCAATCCCAGCATAGCTTCAACTTCCTCATTCTATGTGCTTGACTGTGCGGCAAGTTGGACAGCTTCTATATCAACATTGAGGTGTTGAGCAATCTGCTCCATACTCATCCCTGTTTTTAGTAACAGAGGTACGGTAAGTTTCAACATTTCAGCTTCCCGTTCTTCTCGACCTTCTTCTCGACCTTCTTCTCGACCCTCGGCTTTCGCTTCCTGATAAACCCTTGTTTGCTCTAAAGTCAATCCCAGCATAGCTTCAACTTCCTCTCTACTTAAGGTCGAAAACTTATAAACGACGATTGTGGTGATGATATCTAGTATTTCGTTTTTCGGCAGCATGTCTGTTGACTCTAATTTTACCCGCTCAATCAATTGCTTTGCTTCGTCTGCCATTACTTCATCCGATGGTAGAGGGCTTCATCCTTTTGGAATTGAACTTCAGCAAAAAAGATCACCCTAGATGTTGCATTCTCTGGAGGTAAAAACACACCATCAATGCGAAAAGCGGTTTCTTTGACTTCAGGTGATTCAAATCGATAGTTTTGCCCTTGCAAAGGGGGATTATCAACCAGTTCAAAGAGTAACCCAGGAAAGCGCTTAAAAATTTGATAGTAAATGGAATCTCGTTTCACTATTTCATCCTAAAATTCTCTCGTTATGCGATGCCTGCGGCGGTAAACTACGCAGATTACAACCAAGTCCTAAAAATTAATCCTAACTTGGCTGAAGCATACCCTCATTGAGGTGTATATAGCGGTTCCCATTCAGATGCAGTACAACGTTACATCACGAGGTGTAGGGGCACGGCAATGCCGTGCCCCTACGGGTGTACCTCACGTAAACGATAACTGCTATAATCGCTTGCCAAATCGCAACTTCAACTTTTCCTTCGCTGATTTGGAGCAAGTAGGGTTTATCTTTATTTAAAGAGAGAGATTAAATCCTATAAACTATACAAAAAAGTAGCTATGGCAAGCGGTGAAGTATTTGATACCAAAACAAAATCCCTATCTCTGCCAAGGGTAAACCTGCTGACTATGTTCCGACTGGGTTTATTTCAGATGGGGTTGAGCATGATGTCTATTTTGACTCTGGGCGTACTCAACAGAGTCATGATTCAAGAAATAGCAATTCCGGCGACGCTGGTATCTGTAGTTTTAGCACTGCCTTTATTTGTTGCTCCTTCCCGTGTGTGGTTCGGCCAGATTTCTGATGCCAAGCCGTTATGGGGATACCACCGCACAGCTTATGTTTGGGTGGGCGCGGCAATATTTGCGATCGCAGCCTTTTTAGCTATACAAGTAATATGGCAACTCAATCTTGCCGCAAATAGTTCAGGCACTTGGGTATGGACAACCCAAACAATTGGCTGGACAGCGCTTCTGTCTATTGTTTTCGCTGTATATGGTCTAGGAATTTGCGCTAGCGGTACTGCTTTTGCTGCTTTGTTGGTGGATATATCTGAAGAAGATAACCGTTCCAAAGTAGTTGGTGTGGTTTGGTCAATGCTAATGGTGGGGATTATTGTTGGGGCGATTATTAGTGCCAAGTTACTACAGCCATTAACACTAGGCGCTTCCATAGCAACCTTGCAGCCAGCAATCAACAAATTGTTTTTTATCGTCCCAGCAATTGTATTTGGTTTAGCGATCGCAGCGACATTGGGCGTAGAAAAAAAATACTCTCAATACTCAACCCGTTCCACACTGGTGAACCGGGAAGACAGCATTACTCTAGGCAATGCTTGGAAAATCTTGACAGCTAGCCCGCAAACAGGTATATTTTTCACATTTTTATTGGTGATGACTATTAGTTTGTTTATGCAAGACCCGATTTTGGAACCTTATGCAGGTCAAGTGTTTAAAATGCCCCTAGCGGAAAGTACCAAATTAAATGTTTTTTATGGAACGGGTCTACTGATTGCCTACGGCGTTACGGGCTTTTTTATTGTCCCGCGTTTGGGTAAGCGCAGAACTGCACGTCTAGGCTGTATGTTGGTGGCATTCTGTGCAATCTTGCTAGGTATCTCAGGATTCACAGCTAATGCAGCAGTTCTCAAACTAAGTTTGGTCTTGTTCGGTTTAGCCACAGGTTTCTTAACTACAGCAGCAATTAGCTTGATGTTGGATCTGACCGCAGCCGAAGCCGCAGGTACGTTTATTGGGGCATGGGGATTAGCGCAGTCCCTTTCTAGAGGAATCGCGGTGGTAATTGGAGGTACAGTTTTGGATATTGGACGCAGATTGCTACCTAGCCTAGAACTAGCCTATGGACTGGTATTCGTTCTAGAAGCTGTGGGAATGGTTCTATCGATTTGGTTTCTGAATCGGGTGAACATCACAGAATTTCAAACAAGTACAAAGCTGGCGATCGCATCTGTTTTAGAAAGCGATTTAGATTAAACTGTATAGGAAATTGGGCATGGGGCACTTGTACTGAGTTTCGACACTTCGGCTACGCTCAGTGCATCGCTACGCTCAACTACCGCGAAGTCGAAGTATTGGGCATGGGGCATCGGACAAATGACAAATGACAAATGACTAATAACCAATGAATGATTTTTGGACAACAATTCTTGATTTTGCCCAAACTACCACTACCAGAGTGGGCAAGCAGCTAATGCAAGATTTTGGGCAAGTACAGGCTTCACAAAAAGCTGATGGTAGTTTGGTGACGCAAGCAGATAAATGGGCAGATCAGGAAATTCGGGATGCAATCGCTTCTAATTTTTCTGGTTACGGCATTTTGAGCGAAGAGAGCGATCAGTCATTTCCCGGTACTGAGTGGTGCTGGGTAATTGACCCTCTAGATGGTACAACCAACTTCACACGCGGCATTCCCCTCTGGACAATATCTCTGGGTTTACTGTATCGAGGCACACCCATTTTCGGTTATGTTTATGCACCAACCTTAAATCAAGCTTTTCATGGTTTCTGGGCAGGTTCATCTGGGTTAACAACACCAACAGGAGCATTTCTCAATCATCACCCCATCCACACCAGTAGTGATAGTCCCAGCAACAATCACTTTTTTAACCTCTGTTCTCGTAGCACCGCAGTGATCCAAAACGGCTTTCCTTGCAAAATTCGGATGTTGGGTGTGGCTAGCTATAACTTTTTGATGGTTGCTACTGGGGCAACATTAGGTGGGATTGAGGCGACACCAAAAGTTTGGGACTTAGCGGGGGCTTGGGTAATTGTTCAGGCTGCTGGCGGTGTCTGGTTATCGCTCAAATCAGAGCCGTTTCCATTGTCACCGAGAGAAGATTATAGCGATCGCTCTTTTCCCACTCTTGTTGTCAGTCGTCCCGAATTAGTTTCGGTATTTCAGCCTTTTCTCGAAGGCGTAAAAATTTAATTTGCCGATTTTTGCCTCGAAACAGTGATTTTGTCAGCCTAGTAGATTGGGGCATATCGAGATTAAACTTAACAAGTCCCTAGTCAAACAAAGAATTTAGTATAAATAAAGCTGGTTATAATCCTGATTTACGTGCCCGACCAGTGTAGTTATTAATTTAAGTAGTGTTGTGGCTTTCATCACACTGGTTAATTTAGTATAAATAATTTTATGTTGTCTAATCTAGATTTAATTCGAGAGTTTGTGCAAAACTCTATCCAGAAAAAAGACGTTTTGTTGTCAAATCCGGCTTTGACAGCACAAACAGTCTATAAAACCAACCAACTGACAGCGAAATCTGAAGGCGTAATTGCGATCGCCCAACTCACCCTATCTGAATTCTCGATTTCCCCAAAATCAACCCAGTGGGAATTGATAAATCAGGCATTAGCAGAATATGGTTTTCTCCTCAAAGGAGAAGTAGATAGTCGGGGTTTCTATCAGTATCAATACTGCGAAGTTCCTAAAGGCTATCAGATGCACTGTACTAAATCTGTGCTTCTATGGCGTGCTTGGTGGAAATATCGCAAGTATACTTCCAGACTAGGAATACCCTTGGATCTTTTGATTAGAACACGAGATTCATGGTATCCAATCCGAGATTTAATTATTAGCGACGGACTTCTTTATATCAAAACATTAGGAAGCGAGATCGCACTTGACTCAGAAGACTTGGTTACTTGGTTAAGTAAAGTTGATGTAACCAAAATTAAAGAAATACCTACTACAGAGTCATAGATGTATGGGTGTACAGATTTACGCCCATACAGCCGATTAATTATATTACAAAGATTTTTGAAAATGGTTTGACAAAATATAAAGCAAAGGAAGTGTAAAAAATGAAAGGACTTTGGCTCGAAAATAACCAGTTGCAACTACGCACGGATATTCCCATTCCTGAACCACCACAGGGAGAAGCCTTAGTACGTGTCTTGCGTGCGGGTATCTGTAACACTGACCTGGAACTACTCAGAGGCTACTATCCCTACACTGGTATTTTGGGGCATGAATTTGTCGGCGTTGTCGAACAAGGGCCAGAACACTTAGTTAACCAACGCGTAGTCGGAGAAATCAACGCTGTATGTGGGCATTGTCGGTTTTGTCGCAGTGGACAACCAACTCACTGCGAAAATCGCACAGTTTTAGGTATTGTCAACCGCAACGGAGCTTTTGGCGAATATCTTTGTTTGCCGATGGAAAATCTCCATCCCGTACCTGATAATGTGCCAACAGAAGTAGCAACATTTACTGAACCTTTAGCAGCAGCTTTGGAAATTCAACAGCAAGTGCCATTGCATCCAAATGACCGGGTGCTAGTAGTTGGAGATGGCAAACTAGGGCAGTTGGTAGCCCAGACACTAGCCTTAACTGGCTGTGAACTCTTAGCGGTAGGTCGTCATCAAGACAAATTGGCTAACTTAGAGGCACGAGGAATAAAAACGAGTCTAGCCGACGCTGTTACAGATAGATATTTCGATATCTCAGTAGAATGTACTGGAAATCCAGAAGGATTTGCGATCGCCCGTCGCGCCCTACGTCCCCGTGGTACGCTTGTACTGAAAAGTACTTATGCTGGCAACCTCAGTCTGGATGCTTCTTCTTTAGTCGTGGATGAAATCACCCTCATCGGCTCCCGTTGTGGCCCCTTTGCCCCAGCCCTCCACCTACTAGCCACAGGACAAGTTGATGTGCAACCCCTGATTCATGCTACCTACCCCCTCATTGAAGGGCTTGCGGCTTTTGAACACGCTCAGAGTCGGGGTGTTATGAAGATATTGTTAGAAATTAGTCATTAGTCATTTGTCATTAGTCATTAGTCATTTGTCATTAGTTCTTCTTCCCCGGCTTATTTCCTAGTCCCTAGTCCCCAGCGATGCACTGAGCTTGTCGTTGGCGCAGCCTCTCGTAGAGAAGTGTCCCCAGTCCCCAGTCCCCAGTCCCTAATACAGATAAGGATTCGTCTTCGGTTGATAGTCAGAACAATTGATCGCTTCTTCTGTATTGGCAATAGATGGCCGTACAGTACATTTAAGACGGTAATTGTCGGTAAAATATTGGCAGCCAGTACAGGGGATTTGATGCATTTGTTTGGCTGTAGTCACACTATCTCGCGCCGCCGCCCAGATACTCAAAACAACGAGAATAATTACAGTCCAAGCAACGACAAAGCAAATCGGGACTAACAAAGGTTGAATCCCATGAATGAGGAAATATATCAGTTTAAACACGGTATGTCCTGATACAAATTAGGAACTAGAAGTATATTAACTCCTAACCGGAGGCGGAGCGTCTCCGGCTCCGCTCCTAATTTCTAACTTCTCACTTATGGAAGTATAAGTTAAACGCCAGCATGACCCAGTGCTAAACCTGTTACCAGCATTCCCAGAACCAGGAAAGGTTGGGCGCTGGCTTGGTATTTAACATCATTCTTCACAGGATCGCGCAAGAAATACATATCCTGCAAGGTGATTTGCGGGATGATTAAGAGTACTAGTATTGCTGCATACAAATTCTCATGGATGCTGACGAGATAAGCTGCGATCAATCCTTGAAAGACATCTATTGTCACTACACAAATCCAAGACGCGGCGGTGATGCCAAACATTACGGGTAGTGAATTTAACCCTAGTTGGCGATCGCCTTCTACACTCTTAAAATCATTGACAATGGCAATACCCAATCCAGCCAAACTGTAGAACATTGTCAAAATCACAATTGTCGAATTCAGATCACCAAACAAAGCGTGTCCTGTAGACCAAGGTAGGGTGATATAGCTTGCACCCAAAGCGTAACTACCTAGCCAGCCGTTTTGCTTGAGCTTGAGGGGAGGTGCAGAATAAATATAGGCGATGAAAGAACCGATAATTGCGATCGCTGTAATTGTCGGGAATTCATGACCAGACCAGACATCTAGCACAAATGCCAAACTAATGCCAGCAATCAGTAATACCCAAATCTGAATAATTACCTGGGGTAGAGGAATTGCCCCAGAGGGAATGGGGCGATAGGGTTCATTGATGGCATCGATTTCGCGATCGTAGTAATCGTTGAGGATTTGGGTGTAACCTGTCATCAATGGCCCAGCCAATAACATACAGGTTGCTACCTTCAAAACATTTTCCAGCGTCCAAGTATAGTTACCAGAAGAAGCCGCACCACAGACTACGCCCCAAATTAGGGGAATCCAGGTAATGGGCTTCATTAGCTGCAAACGAATTTTCCAAATTGAAGTTTCCCCAGCCGATGCGCCTTTCATCCCCAACAGTTGCCTAGTTTTCGCATTGCGATCGCTCGTTGCTGTTGCTTGCTCACTGGGATTATTTGCAACTAAGTCTACTGCTTCCGATGGGTTAGGGTTTGGGGTAATGGGAGTTGATTCTGACATAATTTTTACTGATTAATCGGGCATTGGGAATGGGGCATTGGGCACTTGTACTGAGCGACTTGTGCCGAGCCTGTCCTGAGCGTAGCCGAAGGGCGGAGCCGAGGTAAGCCGAAGTATTGGGCATTGGGCATTGGTTATTAATTCATCCCCCTCATCACCCTCATCCCCCATTCCCCATGCCCCATTCCCATAACTTAAAACGAAATTATCAAATAACTATTCTGAAACTTTGCTCCAGCAACGGGTCTGCCACTGAGAGCCGGGGGTAAGGGAATATTACGTCGCTGATCTCCTGCTTCTACCGTGACTTCTGGCCCATATTGGGTGAGCTTGACCTGCTTTTTGTCAAATCCTGGTAAGAATAAGCGTACTTGACGATTTTGGATGTCTATTTCAATTGCTTTGGGAGCCTGTAGAGCTTGTGCTTCAAAGTTGGGTAAAGCGTCTATCAGTGGTTGCCAGTCACCTGGGGGCGAGTCGGGAACGACGCTCACAGGTAGAGGTATAAATTCCTCTGACAGGTTGACATTTGTCTCAGTAGAGACAAGCAGAACACCACCGACCGTTAAACCGATTTGTTGAGCGCTACCCCACAAATAACGAGCATTTGCTACCTCAATGGGATCTCCTGTAGTCACCAAAAAAGCAACGAGATGCTTGGGATCGGCAAGAGCGGCTCTCCCCTTTTCCAAGAAATTATTGACTTGGTTAGTGGGCGCTGCAAAGTTATCTGCTGTCCAATTGATATTGAAAAAACTGCTAATTAGCGGTTGAATCAAGGGCGATTCAGTAATCGTCTTCCCCAAATCGGAGTTGACAAACAATTGCCGAAATCGCCGGACATACCAGCTGAGAGATTCTGGTAAACCCAACATTCGCAACGTTAAAGAGTCACCCGTGCCATCGTAGACGATCGCATCATATTTGCCACTGGCATCATATTCGCGGATAGCATTGAGGGCTAGGGCGTTGTCCATGCCTGGTAATACTACCAGTTCTTGACCAAAAACCTCTTTGAATATGGGGGTGCGGAGATATTGCGCCTCAAGTTTTTTTACCTCATCCCAGTTGCGTTCTAGTAGCACAGATGCTTGAAACTGGACTACTTGCAATTTGGGAGCGATTTCTTGGGGATCAGCAGCAATGGGAGTACCCAGCAGGATTTGCAATGTTGGTTCTGCTTGTCCTGCTAGGAGTACGCGCTTGCCTTGACTTGCCAATAATTTGGCGGCGGCGATCGCAATTTTGGTACGAGCGGTGCCGCCTTTGCCCAAAAATGTCAATATTAGAGCCATTACTTGATTCCTATTTTCACCGCCTTTGCTTTTCAACTCCAACTTAGCACTCAACAAAGACTCTCAACCGGTGCTTGAAATTTCAGATACCAAGAAAAACCTACACAGGTTTGATCTCATCTTCAAAAAACCAAGTGGAAGTATTGTCGTCAAACATTACCACTACGCCGATTCCAGCACCATCGGTAACTTTGTAACCTTGGATAATACCCACTTGTCCGAGTTTTTTCACAATTGGGGGAGAAACGCGATCGCGCAAACGATAGACCTTAACCTTTTGTCCGATTTCCATGCCTGATTACAATGCAATAAACCTTCGTCTCAGTGTAGCGGAATCCGTGACTCTGCTCTCATAAATTCAGTGGGGAATGAGGGAGATGAGGAA
Source organism: Nostoc sp. (assembly GCF_036917135.1). GTDB lineage: Bacteria > Cyanobacteriota > Cyanobacteriia > Cyanobacteriales > Nostocaceae > Nostoc. The sequence goes on from NZ_JBALEA010000060.1 coordinate 47,534, forward strand.
GAATAAAGTTAACTCGTAACTCGTAACTCCTAACTTCTGACCTAACAGCTTAAAATTAAATCAACAACCAAACTCTTATATAGCCAATGTTTGTCACAGCGCAACAGCTAGAACAGCAAATGCCCGATGCAACTCGGTTGTTAAGTGATGAGCCAGAAATGGAAACTTCATTGCACTATATGCAGCTATTGCTGCTAGTAACTTCCCTTGAGTGGCTGTGGCGTGACTCTAATGATTTCTTTATAGGTGCGAATCTAACGATTTATTTTAGCCGCCAGCAGTTGCGAAATCGAGATTTTCGCGGTCCAGACTTTTTTTTGGTCAAAGACACCGAAAAGCGATCGCGCAGTTCCTGGGTAGTCTGGGAGGAAGATGGTCGTTATCCAGATTTGATTATTGAATTACTTTCTGAAAGTACGGCTGATATTGACCGGAATTTGAAGAAAAATCTCTATGAAAATCGATTTCACACACCAGAATATTTTTGGTTTTCGCCGGAGAATTTTGAATTTGCGGGTTTTGAATTAGTAGGCAACAAGTATCAGGAAATTACACCAAATGCGCGGGGATGGCGTTGGAGCGATGTGCTTAGGCTGTATTTAGGCGTAGAAGCAGGTAAATTGCGCTACTTTACACCCGATGGTAATTTAGTTCCAACACCAGAGGAAGCTGCTATTGCAGCGCAGCAACAGGCATCTGTTGCCCAGCAACAAGCATCTGAGGCACAATTGCAGTTGGAACAAGAACGGCTGCGATCGCAACGGTTAGCTGAACGTTTGCGATCGATGGGAGTTAATCCAGATAGCTTGAGTTAAGCAACAAAGGTAGTAGTCATGTATCAAACAGATCCACCCCGTCCGCCCCAAGAAACCATGCCTACGATGTATGATTTACCCAGTGAATTAGTAGGGGAATCAGGTTTGCCAGATGAATTTCACCGCATTCAGGCGGATTTGCTCAGTGAGACTTGTCAGCCTCTCACTTATCCATCTGAGGAAATTTTGCTTGCTAGTGACTTAAATCTTTACTACGATCCGCGCCATCCTTTGTGGTACAAGCGTCCTGATTGGTACATGGTTTTAGGAGTACCTAGCCCTTGCCAACAGCAAGACCTACGCTTAAGTTACGTCATTTGGCAAGAAGGAATTGATCCATTTTTAGTAGTTGAATTACTTTCACCAGGTACAGAACAAGAAGATTTAGGAAAAACACTGCGGGAAGTAAATCGACCTCCAACCAAGTGGGAAGTATATGAACGCATTTTGCGGGTTCCCTACTATGTTATTTATGACCGCTATGAAAATTATTTGCGTGCCTTCAAACTCAATGGTACTGGTTACGAGGCAATATCTTTACCGGATAACCGCTTTTGGTTAGAAGAGTTAGAGCTAGGATTGGGTCTTTGGCAAGGCACTTATCAGCAGACAACAGGTTTGTGGTTGCGTTGGTATAATGCAGCCGGTTGGATGCCGACGCGAACAGAAAAAGCTGAACAAGAGCGCCAACGGGCTGAACAAGAGCGCCAACGGGCTGAACAAGAGCGCCAACGGGCTGAACAAGAACATCAACGGGCAGAGCAAGAACATCAACGGGCAGAGCAAGAACGCCAACGGGCTGATAAACTGTCAGAGTATTTGCGATCGCAAGGAATTGATCCAAACAATCTACCCTAGTAAAAGGTAGCCATGACTACAACCATCAAAATAGTCAATCCCAACATCGAATATCCCAGTTCCGACGGTGAACCATTGGCAGAATCATACATACATCTCTACGCAATTCTCACCACCCTAGAAGTAATTAAACAATACCTAGCAGGCAGACAAGCCACAGTTTTAGCAGACCAATTTCTCTACTATGCTCAAGGTTTTCCCAAATTAAGAGTTGCACCAGATGTGATGGTAATTTTTGATGTGCCGCCTGGGGGTCGGGATAGTTATAAAGTTTGGGAGGAAGGTCAAGTTCCCCAGGTGGTATTTGAAATGACTTCTCAAGGAACTCAAAAACAAGACCAAGAGCAAAAGAAAAATCTCTATGAACAATTAGGGATTTTAGAATATTGGTTATTTGACCCCAAGGGGGAATGGATTGAAGAAAAGTTAAGGGGATATAAGTTAGATGGTGAGACTTACCAGTTAATTACCGATGGTATATCTCAACCGTTAGGATTAAGAGTGGCAGTGGAGGGGGAATTATTGGGATTTTATCGTCTAGATACCGGGGAGAAATTACTCATACCGACGGAGTTAGCTGAACAATTACAACAAGAACGCCAACGAGCAAACCAAGAACGCCAACGGGCTGATAAACTGGCAGAATATTTGCGATCGCTAGGAGTTGATCCAGATAGTTTGAGCTAAGTAATAGACATCTGGTGAAAAAGAATTCTTTTGACGTAGCAGTGCTACGTCTCTACAAGGGTTCTGGGTAACGCATATTTAATTTCTGGAGATGCCTAATAGAGTAGAGCTTAAATCATCACAATGGGTAGACACCCTGAAAAATATATATATTTGACTTTCAAAGACTTTGATGGTAGTTATAACTTGCTGGTTTATGCCAGAGAGTTCTAGGAACCAATTGATAAATTAACTGGTCTTGCTGGGGTAGGGTGTGCTTAAGAGTATAAAAATGCCGACTAGATAACTTGTATGTTTAACAATGCTTTTTCAAATAAAGTTTTTAATGATAGGCTAGTGCGGCAAACTAGGCTCTAATAGTATAAAATTCCCAAATAACTTGCCTCTGGTGTGTGGTGGTTTTTAATGACAATAATTTCGCTTAAAGATAATTCAACTTGGTTGCAAGTCCAGCGCTATTGGGAATTGCTGCACGTTTTGGTAGCGCGGAATATTAAAGTACGTTACCGAGGTTCATTCCTGGGGGTTTATTGGTCGCTGTTGAACCCTTTGATCATGACAGGGTTGTACTCTGCAATTTTTGGTACAACTTTTGCGTCATATTACAACAACTCAATACTAAACTATGTACTAGCAGCATTTACCGGGCTGGTGGTAATCAACTTTTTCTCAGCCTCTACATCTCAGGCATTGAGCAGTGTAGTAGGTAATGGCTCATTATTGAATAAAATTCATCTGCCAGTCAGCGTTTTTCCTGTATCAATGATTGCCGCGAATGTATTTCAATTTTCGGTGGGGACATTTCCATTACTGGCATTGATGACTTTCATTAATTCCAAAAGTTTAATCAATGTTTTGGCGCTGGTATTTCCATTTTTAGCACTAGTTTTAGTTTCTACAGGAGTTAGTTTTTTAGTAAGTGCTTTGTACGTTTTTTTTAGAGACTTGCCTTATTTTTATGAGTTAGTTGTATTTGTAATTTGGCTGAGTAGTCCGATATTTTATCCAGCAGCTATTGTTCCACGGCAGGTAAAGCAGTTTTTAGGTTTAAATCCCTTATCACCAATTATTGAAAGTCTGCGTCAGATTACATTATCAGGTTCTGTACCAGACTTAGACTTAATTTGGGGTGCTTTGCTCAGTGGAATAATTATTTTAGCCCTGGGATGGACTTGTTTTCACCTGTGGCGACATCAATTTATGGATTTGCTGTAAATGGAAGTAATTCGCCTGGATAATGTTTCGCTGTTGCGACGGACACAAGAAGAGTTTTCTTATGACCTTAAGAAAACAATGCTATCTATTTTAGAGGGTAAATATCGCCAGTCAGTGAAAAAATTAGTACTGGATAAAATTGATTTTGTCGTTGAAAAAGGCGAAAAAATTGGTATTATTGGTGCGAATGGCTCCGGTAAATCCACTCTTCTAAAGGTAATTTCTGGAATTTTACAACCTACCAGTGGAACAGTACGGGTAAGAGGTAGAATTGCACCTTTGATTGAATTAGGAGCGGGTTTTGACTCGGAAATTTCCGTAATGGATAATATTTTGCTGTATGGTGTACTGCTGGGGTATTCTAGATTAGAAATGCGGAATAGAGCGCCTTCAATTTTGGAGTTTGCAGAATTGCAAGATTATGCTTTAGTTCCAGTCAAGGGGTTATCTTCAGGTATGGTGGCAAGGCTGGGTTTTTCGATTGCAACAGATGTGCAGCCTGATATTCTAATTCTAGATGAGGTGTTATCTGTCGGGGATGAAAGTTTTAAGAATAAATGTAAGCAACGAATTGAGAAATTATGGGATGACAATGTGACTATTTTAGTAGTCTCCCATGATTTAAGATTTATCAAAGATTCTTGTCAAAAATCTATATGGTTAGATAAAGGTAAAATCCAATTAACTGGGAATACAGGCGAGGTTGTAAATAAATATTTAAACTCTGTAGTTCAGAAATAAATAGAATAAGTAATTAAAGGATAGAATCATGAAGACAAAATCATCTAAGGGAATGTTTTTAAAGTATCAATTTGTATCGATATTCTAACTTTGCAAGGGGATTTTAGGTAAATATGCAATTATTGAATAAATTACAAAGGAATTTTCAAATATCCTCTAATTAATATTGCATTTTAATTTTTTTTGAATTCTCTAAATCCAATTATCAGCCAAGTCATTGAGGTAAAGAATAGTGCACTATCAAAAAGCATATTCATCCAATAATTTCAAAATTCAAAATTGGGGAACTTTTGACGTTTCCAACTATGGAGATTTAATATTTCCACTAATACTTGATTTTGAAATTAAAAAGCGAATTCCTGAAATAGATATCACGCTTTATTCACCACAAGGTTGTAAATTTGAAACAGAACCGAATAGATGTGTAAAACGAATTACTAGAATAGAAGAAGAAGGATTTATTAATAAAATATTAAACTACAAAGGCATTGTTTTAGGGGGAGGCGATATTATCCGCTTTGATGATTCTGCTATGGGATCAGTCTATGGAATTTCTCAACAACAAGCAGAGCAAGAAAGATCATACCGTGTTTTCATAGAAGACTTAGGGAAACTATCTTCCTTGATCCCAGTAATGTGGAATTCAGTAGGAATACCTTTTGACTTTGATGATCAGCAAGCATTGTTATTAAGAAAAAATCTTGAGAAGATTTCTTATATAAGTGTAAGAGATGACTTGTCAAAGAAAAAATTAATTGATGCTGGACTTGAAAAGGAAATTTATGTTGTTCCAGATACTGCCTTTTTAGTTGCTCGTTACTATCCTAAGTCCAATCTTGCAGACATACATAGAGTTCTTATTAAAAAGAATGAATTTCCAGGGTACGGTAAAGTTTTATGTTTTCAGGTTACTTATGATGCTATGAGGTATCTCAAAGAATTAGTAATAGCAATTAGTAAGCTACTTGAGATAGAACCCGATATAGAGATTGTATTTTTACCTATTGGTTTATACAATAACGATCAACTAATTTTAAAAAAATTACAAGAAGAGATACCCAAGAAAACATTTTTAGTAGATGGAAATATAGATACGAGGAGAGTTGCTGCTGTCATTGCTTACTCAGATTATTTTGCTGGTACAAGCTTACATGGGAATGTTACAGCCTATGCTTATGGAGTTCCTCATCTGTTCATGAATTTTTTCAATCTAGAAAAAATCAAAGGGAATGCAATAATTATGGAGAGTGAGCAGAGTGTTGTTAATCAATTTAGTATGCTTGAAACTTCTTTGCTTAAATTAATTAAACAACAAAAAGATTGGAATAGACCTCTATCAAAACTGATTAACAAAATTGATGATCACTTTGACAATATTGCAGAAAAATTACAGCAATCGCAAAATATTGTCTTACCTATTGATGAAGCAATTAAGTACATTGATGATGTTAGTAAAGAATTGCGGTTTTATATTGTCGAGACAGAAATAAAAAAATCAAAAAAATACATAGAAGAATTAAATTGTCAAGCACAAGAAATCAAATGTCAATTAGAGCGATCGCAGTCTGATCTACAGCAGACTCAGACGGAATTGGAGCGATCGCAGTCTGATCTACAACAAACTCAGACGGAATTGGAGCGATCGCAGTCTGATCTACAACAGACTCAGACGGAATTGGAGCGATCGCAGTCTGATCTACAACAGACTCAGACGGAATTGGAGCGATCGCAGTCTGATCTACAACAAACTCAGATAGAATTGGAGCGATCGCAATGCACTATTGCAGCCATGAATACTAGTAAATTTTGGCAAATGCGAAAAATATGGTTTAAATTTAGACATGCTGTGGGTTTGCTAGATGATGATAATCCTTTTCACGTAAGTTTATGGTTGAAATTCAGAGGTGCTAAAACTATAAATTTAGTATCCGATTCTAGTTCATCTCACATAACTGTTTTATCACAGTTAAAAAACTTGTGGTCTCTTCTCCGAACAAAGGGACTCTGGTACTGCATGAACAAATTACGGAAGAAAACTTATTCAAAGTTAAAGTTTGATGATGCATTACTACCTACCATAGCACTGCCAGATATTCCTGAAACTAGTGATATTAATTACCAGAAGTGGCTGAACCAAAACTACCCTAATCAACCAGCCTTACAAAAGATGGGTAAAACGGCAAAATTATTAGCTTATAAGCCTACTATTAGTCTTATTATGCCTGTTTTCAATACTCCCGTATGTTTTCTACGACAAGCTATTGAATCTGTATTGAATCAGGTATATCCTTATTGGGAATTATGTATTGCTGACGATTTCTCTACAGATAATTCTCTTAGACAAATTTTAGAGGACTACTCATCGAAAGACTCTCGAATAAAAGTTGTTTTTAGAACTGAAAATGGCCATATTTCTCGCTGTTCTAACTCAGCCCTAGAAATCGCAACTGGTGATTTTATTGCCTTACTTGATCATGATGATTTGCTAACTCCAGATGCTCTATATGAAATTGCTCAACTGCTAAATAAGCATCCAGAAGCAGATATGATTTATTCTGATGAAGATAAAATTGATGAGAATGGTAAACTTCGAGATCCTTTCTTTAAACCAGATTGGTGTCCTGACTCTTTTTTATCTCGGATGTATACCTGCCATTTAGGAACTTATCGACGAGAGCTAGTAAACACCATTGGAGGTTTTAGAACAGGTTATGAGGGAAGTCAAGATTATGATTTGGTTTTAAGATTAACTGAAAAAACAACGCAAATATATCATATACCGAAAATATTATACCACTGGAGAATTCATCCCCAATCTGCTGCAAGTAAGCCCGATCAAAAACCCTATGCTGTCATAGCAGCAGAGAAAGCATTAGTAGATGCCCTTGCTAGACGAGGCGAACATGGGCGGGTTACACAGGCGGAAAGCCTTGTGGGGCATTACATAATTCGATATACAATCAAAGATTATAAGCTTGTCAGTATTATCATCCCCACAAGAGATTTAGGTAATATCTTAGACAAATGTCTAACATCTATTTTTGAGAAGACAACTTACCCCAATTATGAAGTGATTCTCATAGATAACGGTAGTCAGGAAGAAAATACAGCTAATGTGATTTCTAAATGGCAAAAAAAAGAATCTAGTAGGTTTAAATGCTACCAACTTGATATACCTTTTAACTATTCCAAAATTAATAATTATGCCGTTACTCACGCCAAGGGAGATTATCTACTATTTTTGAATAATGATATCGAGGTAATTACTCATGACTGGATAGATGCAATGGTTGAGCAAGCTCAAAGACCTAGTATTGGGACTGTTGGAGCCTTGCTTTTATATCCAGATAACACTATTCAACATGCTGGTGTAATCATGGGTATTGGAGGTGTTGCTGGTCATAGTCATAAACATCATTTGGCTGATTCTCCTGGTTACTTTGATCAAATATTAACTGTAAATAATTACTCGGCTGTGACAGCAGCTTGTTTAATGTGTAGACGGGAAATTTTTAAATCTGTGGGAGGCTTTGAAGAAGAACTTACAGTGGCATTTAATGATGTTGACCTATGCTTGAAGATTGTTGCAAAAGGTTACAGGAATATTTATTTACCACACGTCAAGCTGTATCATTATGAATCTAAGAGCCGAGGTTATGAAGATACACCCGCAAAGTTAGCTAGATTTCTTAAAGAAACAGAATATATGCAAAACAAGTGGGAAAAGTTTATAGAGTACGACCCTTGTTATAGTATAAATTTGACATCCAAGCATGAAGATTACAGAATTAGGATATAAAACAAGTCAATTTTAGATCAAATAAAATTGACTTCACTTACAAGTGTAAACATGACAGATAAACCTTTTCAATACTATATAGATACTCCTAAGCAGAATAATAGAATTAATTCACCGTTTGTCTTGATTAGTGGTTGGATAATTTATGGGAAAGGAAATGTAATCGAAAATGTAAGTATTTCTTATGCAAATAAGCCTCTTCAAGGTTTAACAATTGTTAGTCGTCCCGATGTACAACTTGCATACCCCGATCATTCGGTTTTTGGGTTTTCTGATTTTTTATTATTTTCTGACTTTTTCACAGGGGAAAACTTTTCTATTGAATTTACCATAGATCATAATAAATATGCATTTGTTGTAGATTTTGAATTCGATAACGAAATAGGTAAAAAATTCCTTCACGACAAGCAAGCCAAACTGAAGAAAATCAGAAATATTCTGCGTTGTCCTATATGTGGAAATGAAGAATTTTCAAATATTGACAATGACACTTCATTAAAATGCCTTAACTGTCAATCAAAATTTAAGTTTAATAGCAGTAAATTTAATTTACTAACACAGGAGTTGATTTCGCATGGTGTTGTTAAGTCAACTCAAAATATCTCTGCACACAAATATGATTCTGTGGCTGTAAACATAATCGACCAATTTAAAAATGGGTTGATACTTGATAATGGCTGCGGTTTAAGAGATGTGTATCATGACAACATTGTAAACTTTGAAATAGTTGATTACCCAACTACAGATGTTATTGGAATTGGGGAAAAATTACCATTTAAGTCAGAAGTCTTTGATGCTGTATTTTCTTTAGCAGTATTAGAACATGTCAGAAATCCCTTTGAGTGTGCTCAAGAAATTACTAGAGTGCTCAAACCTGGCGGTACACTTTATGCTGCTGTTCCATTTCTACAGCCTTTTCACGGTTATCCAGACCACTACTACAATATGACAAGTAGTGGTCTGAAAAATTTGTTTTCGGGAAAATTTGAAATAATCGAATGTAGTGTTCCCCAGGCTGGACTACCAGTTTGGTGTTTGACTTGGTTCTTAAATTCTTATATTCGTGGATTACCCGAAGCAGAAGCCAAGAATTTCAAAAACATGAAAATTGCCGATTTGTTAGACCATCCTCATAAGTATCTTGAACAAGATTTTGTAACCCAACTCAGTTCAGAAGTAAATGAAGAGTTAGCCTGCGTAAATTGTCTAATTGCAAAAAAATTATAAGATGCCGACATAATTTTTAACATAAACTTCAGAACAATCCAAGTTCTATATGCTAAGGTTCAGAAAAATCTAAGTTCTATATGGTATTGAAAAAAATTCATATATTCAGTTTAATTCTATGTTCCTATATTTTCCTAGCTTTTTTGCCCTTGCCTGTAGGAGTGGGAGTAGGACTTGATCCTTCTTGGAAATATGCAATTAGTCGTGCAGCTTTAGAGAAATTTGTTTTTGGTAAAGATATCATATTCACCTATGGGCCTTTAGGTTATCTGATTCATGGTTCCGTATTAGATCAAAACTTTTATGTAATATTATTATTTCGGTTAATTATCGAATTAATAACCTTCTGTATCAGTATTGCAACAATTACGAATCAAAAAACAAAATTCCACAAAATCTTACTATCTGCTAGTATCTTTTTCAGTTATTTGTTTGGCTTATCTATCGATTACAAAATTATATTTGCACTATTAATGATATTGTCTTGGGACAATATCATTAATAAAAAAAATATCAGATTGTGGGCTTTAGGACTCGGTTCAATATCGGGATTTTGTTTGCTTACCAAGTTTAATATTGGAGTTTGTACACTGGGGATAATTATCCTGATAATTTTAGCTGAAATATTTCAAGATTTTCAAAGTAAATCTGATTTATCCACAAGCTTATTTGCTTTATCAGACGCTGTAATAGCAGCATTAACTTCATCTTTTTTATTTTTGAACCCCAATTTAGTTGAAAATGTTAGGCAGGTTTTTTTATGTGTATTTATTGCAACTTTTTCTGGCATATTAGCTTGGTTTATTAAGATAAGGATTATAAATAAGAGCAATAATTATAATATAGGTAAACCTAGCAGTAATCATGAAAATTTATCTGCCAAAATCTACTTTAATAATGGTTTTTACATAGCATATATATCTGCTATTTTGATAACAACTCTTTATTTATCTCCTTTATTAATAAATTACTTAAAAGGTTCACTAGAAATTTCCTCTGGCTATTCTAGTGCTATGAGTATAGTTGGATCTTATTGGGAATTAGGATTTGCAGTTGTAGGACTTCTCATAGTTTTGTTAGTTCTGATCCAACTCATGCGTGAAGAATTTTTAGGACTGGGGTTAGCTTTAGCTTTTACTCTCTGGATGAGTTTCAAGCATGGCTATGTTCGCCAAGATGGACATGTTTATATGTTTATACAATCTTTCCCCATAATTTCTTCTATAGCTATTATCAAATTAAAGAATAAGTTTAAAATACTTAGAAATATAACGTTGGTTTATTTAGGTTTAATTATTTCAATATATTGTTTAGCATCATCACCTTTTAATAATCCTAGTCCAAACGTGGAATCAAATCTAATGAGGATTTTGAGTCCCATAAATTTGATTAACAAAGTATCTGTTTTATTCAACACAGAAAAGCTACGTTTGAATATAAATACTAATAGTAATTTAGAACTATCAAAAGTAAGATTACCTGAGAAGGTATTACAAGTTTTAAATAATAAAACAATAGATATTATTCCTTGGGAAATTTCACTTGTGGAGTCAAATAAACTAAACTGGCAACCAAGACCTATATTTCAGTCTTATTCTGCCTATACCAAATCTCTTGATAATGCAAACTTGAGTAGCATCTCAAGCAAATCGCCGGAGTACATCATATATAATTTGAGAGCCATTGATAATAGACATCCATTTTTTGATGAGCCAGCTACATTTTCTTATATAGCTTGTAATTACAAATTGTCTTCAGAATTAAACGAATTCATAAATACACCTGCGCTTTCTAACTTGATGGTACTGCAAAAGCGCGATAAAAATATATGTTCTTCGTCTATAAAGACTAAACAAGTATCATTAGGATGGAATCAGTCTATAAAGTTGACTGATACTTCATCTTTAGTCCGTGCATCTATTAAGTTTGAATATTCATTATTAGGAAAAATATACAAAACTCTATTTAGGGCACCACCTGTGAACATAAATATTGATTTTAAAGATGGATCTCACATTTATTTCAGAATAATTCCAGAAAATTCGGAGAATGGTATTATAATTAGCCACTTACCTTTAAACGATAATCAAGCTTTTTCATTCTTTAACGGAAAGTGGGATCAGCGAGTTCAGTCGTTTAACTTTTCTAAAAATAATCCTCTGCTTTACAAGCAAAATATCAAAACCAGTTTGGATTCCTATCAAATCCTAGACTCATCTATTATTCTTAAAGACAAATCCTTTGATATATCAAAATTAAAAGAAATTACTTTTTCGCAAGATGCAACTGAAGAATATGTTGGAGCGCTAGATTCTAAAAACAGTAATTTTATAAAAGGGGATGAAATTTATTTACATGGATGGGTGGTTTTAAAATCAAATCCACAACAGCCTTTATGGATTCTAATAACACATGGTGCAGCAAATACTCCTGTTGCAATTACCCAAACAGGTTGGGATAGATACGATGTGGGTAATTTCTATAAAAACCCTAGTTATAACCAATCTGGGTGGTCATTATCTTTAGTATTAGACGAGTTTCCAGGAGATTCTCATCTTATCAAAACTTGGATTTATGACCCAGTAAATAAAACTGCTAAACAGCTAAAAGGTAAACATAATTTAGAACTTCATCAAATTCATTGATATTTGCAAGATAAAGATAAACAGCTTGTCAAAACTGAAGAATGAATTAAAATTTAAATTAGGAAAGTGATTTCAGATTAAATATAGTTTTTTTGTGATGTTAGTGATTTATCATGTTTGAAAAAATGTTTAGCTCAAAAATACTAAAATTTTTATTAGGTGGCGGTTTAGCAGCAGCACTAAATTTAGCACTAATTTATTTAATAATTGAAGAACTGGGATTTAATACGCCTTTTTTGCGTAATATAGCGAATGTAATATCAATTGAAATCTCTCTAATCTTTGGTTTTTTTATATACCGAACTTGGGTTTGGACTGGGGGAGTTTGGAACATTAGAGAAGTATTTTTACGGCAACTTCCTCTTTACCATGTTTCTGCGGGAGTTGCAGTTATTATTCGCATTTTATTTATCTTTCCTATCCTAGATTGGTTGAGAGTTAACTATGCCATCAATACTGTGATAGGCGCACTTTTAAGCGCATCGATTAACTATTTGATTAGTGATAGGTTTGTATTTAAAACACCAGCACAAAAAACTCATAACAAATCACAAACAGATAATTCACCAGATACATATTATCCAGAAGCACTGGCTCCAGCTTTATCAGTAAATTCTGAATTCAGAAAAAATGAATCCAACACTATAGATGTTCCAGATTCAAAATCTGTCAAGACTTTATCAATAGTAATTCCAGCCTACAATGAAGAAGGTTGCATAGTTCAAACTGTTCAGACTATTAGCCAAATTTTGGAACAGGAAAAAATAGATTACGAAATTTTAGTTGTTAACGACAATAGCAAAGATAAAACAGAAGAATTATTGCAGCAGATAAATTCTCAAAATAATAAGCTGCGTTATGTAAATAATTATTATCCTAACGGCTTTGGCTTTGCAGTTCGCTGTGGGTTAGAAAATTTTACAGGAGATGCCGTAGCTGTGGTTATGGCAGATAGTTCAGATGCACCAGAAGATATCGTATCTTACTATCATAAACTGCAAGAAGGCTATGATTGTGTTTTTGGTTCCCGCTTCATTAAAGGAGGTAAAGTAATTGATTATCCCAGTCACAAATTAATTGTAAATCGTTTAGCTAATCTTTTTATTCAGATACTATTTGGCTTGAAATTTAATGACACTACCAATGCATTTAAGATTTATCGTCAAGAAGTTATCGAAGGTATATCTCCATTAGTATCTCACCATTTCAATTTAACAGTGGAAATACCACTAAAAGCCATAGTAAGAGGGTACTCTTATACAACTATACCTATTACTTGGAGAAATAGAACTACAGGGGTTTCTAAGTTAAAGTTAAAAGAAATGGGCAGTCGATATTTGTTTATAGTTCTCTACATCTGGCTAGAAAAACATTTATCGCGTGGGGATTATCATTTAAGCAAAAAAAGACTGCTAATAAATCAAAGGTTTAAATCAAATGGCTGAGAATATTCTGATTTTAGGAGGAGCTGGTTTTATTGGCAGTTCCTTAGCAATTAGTTTAAAAAAGCATCACCCGTTTGGGAAAATTATATGTTTCGATAATCTCCGAAGGCGTGGTTCAGAACTAAACCTTCCTAGATTAAAAAATTTAGAAATTGACTTTATTCATGGCGATATTCGCTCTCCTAGCGATTTAGACCCCGGAACTTTTAATGTCGATACCATCATTGATTGTTCTGCTGAACCTTCTGTCCTTGCAGGATTTACTTCTCCACAATACGTTCTGCAAACAAATTTGCTAGGAACTATCAATGTCCTTGAACTAGCTAGACAAATCAATGCTCGTTTACTCTTTCTTTCTACTAGTCGTGTTTATCCGATTGAAACGCTTAAATCAGTTAACTTAGTAGAACTAACAACTCGCTTTAGCATTGCTCCTGAACAGACAATACCGGGAGTATCTCATCTTGGTATAACGGAGGAATTTCCACTTCAAAGCTACCGTTCTCTTTATGGTACTACTAAACTTGCCTCGGAAATGCTAATCGAAGAGTACCGGCAAGCTTATGGTATTCAGGCAATAGTCAACCGTTGTGGGGTAATTACAGGACCCTGGCAGATGGGTAAAGTTGACCAAGGTGTTTTTGTTTTGTGGTTAGCTGCACACTATTTTGAAAAATCTCTAAGTTACATAGGTTATGGTGGTACGGGTAAACAAGTTAGAGATTTACTGCATATTGAAGACTTGTTAAGTTTGATTAATTATCAGTTAGAACATTTTTCAGAACTAGATGGAGATGTTTTAAATGTTGGTGGAGGCGCCTCACATAGTCTATCTCTATTAGAGACTACTAGACTATGTGAGGCAATTACTGGTAAATCTATTCCTATCAAATCAGAAGAAATAGCTAGACAAGGTGACATCCCCATTTATATTACAGATTCTTCCAAGATAAGCTCTAAGACTGGATGGAAGCCAACTATGAATCCAGAAGAAACTCTCAAAGATATTTATGACTGGATTATTGAGTATGAAAAAATGCTTGAGCCTATATTATCTTAAGCTGTTTAGTGAAAACCGACTTTTTGTGATATGAAGACCTATGAAACAAGATGAATACCTTAAAAAACTTTACTCTAACCGTTTTGACCATCAACAGAGAAGAGCTAAAATAGCTCTGTGGAAAACTTTAATTGAGGAGTTCTTACAAAAGCATGTGGGAAAAGACTCAGTTACTTTAGATATTGGGGGAGGCTATTGTGAGTTTATTAATAATATTCAAGCAAGAGGAAAATACTTAATCGATCTCAATCCTGATTCTCAGGCATTTGCCAATCCTGATGTCAATGTCCTCAATCTGGATATTTTGAACAGAACAGAACAGGAAAAAATAACGGAACGCTTTGACAAAATCTTTGTTTCAAATTTTTTTGAGCATTTGAACAATAAGGAAGAGTTAGTTGAAGTTTTGTTATTTTGCTTTAACTACCTCAAACCTGGAGGAGCGATATTAATCATACAGCCAAATTTCAAGTATTCCGTTAAGGAATATTATGATTTTATCGATCATCAATTACCAATCACCCATCTTTCTCTTCAAGAATTATTACATACTCTTGGTTTCAAAATTGATGTTTTAATTCCCCGATTTTTGCCATATTCAACTAAAGGTAGACCAGGGTCGCCTAATCTTTTGAAGCTTTATCTCAAGTTACCATTCCTTTGGAATTTTCTGGGAGGACAGATGTTCATCAAAGCATCTAAACCTTTCTAGTTAAACTCCTAGTGTAAAACCATTTTATCTTAAACTGTTGATTGTATTATGATATGAGTCAAAATCTTATGCCCACCGTTTTAATTACTGGTTCCTGTGGTCTGATTGGTTCAGAATCCGTTCATTTTTTTGTCCAAAACGGTTTTCATGTTGTGGGTATCGATAATAATATGCGGGCGGTATTTTTTGGTGAATCTGCTTCCACGGACTGGAATCGTCAGATATTACAAGAGAAATATGGTGACAGCTATCGTCACTATGATATTGATATCCGCGATCGCACCGCAATAGAAAACCTATTTCAAGAATATTCCTCCGATATTTCTCTCATTATTCATACAGCAGCCCAACCATCCCATGACTGGGCAGCAAAAGACCCTCATACAGATTTTACAGTCAATGCCAACGGCACTTTAGTTTTACTAGAAGCAACTCGGCAATACTGCCCTGACGCAATTTTTATATTTACCTCAACTAACAAAGTCTATGGCGATACTCCTAATTATCTGCCCTTGCAGGAGTTAGAAACTCGCTGGGAAATTGAACCAAATCATCAATATACAGAAGGCATTGATGAGTCAATGACAATTGACAACTCTAAACATTCTCTATTTGGTGCTTCTAAAGTTGCCGCAGATATACTAGTTCAAGAATATGGTAAATACTTTGGCATGAAAACTGCTAGCTTTAGAGGAGGTTGCCTAACTGGGCCAAATCATTCTGGTGCCCAGTTGCACGGCTTTCTAGCATACTTAATGAAATGTACTATAGCTGGCGAAACTTACACCATATTTGGCTATCAAGGCAAACAGGTTAGAGATAATATACACAGTTATGATCTTGTCAATGCTTTTTACCATTTTTATCAAAATCCTAGATGCGGAGAGGTTTATAATATTGGGGGTTCTCGGCATAGCAATTGTTCTATGTTAGAAGCAATCTCAATTTGCGAAAATATCGTAGGTAAAAAGCTGCAATACACCTATTCAGAACAGAATCGCTCTGGCGATCATATCTGGTACATTTCAGATGTAAGAAAGTTTAATTCTCATTATCCAAGATGGGAATATAAGTATAATCTTCAACAGATATTAGAGGAGATATATTATGCTCAAGTATCTAGAACTATTGGTTATTCCTAAGAGCTTGTTTTAAAAGTATGTGGGCATTATTCACTTTTATTAGATCATACTCATCAGGATACAGCACTTCCGGCAGCTATGAGGTACATCCTCAAACCTGAAAGCTATGCTAGGAGAGGAACAAGAAGAAAAGTTGTATTGCATAATAGCGGGAAGCGCTGTATTGATCAATATTTTGGAAAAATACTTATACAAATTTAAGATGAAGCTGTCTATAATAGGGCTTCAAGAATTAAATTCTAAGATGGCAACAGTCAGATTTGCTCTACCATGATCTTTCAAAGATTACAGCATTAGAATAAAAAACCTGTAAATCGAGTTGTTACATAACATCTAAATAAAAGAAATGACAGCAAAAGTTGCAGCTTATATAACTCTCTATAAAGATAAGCAAGCTGCTAGGAAGTGTCTGCAAGCCATTAAATCTCAATCTATACCAATAGATATTGTTTTTGTAGTAGACAATTCCGAGCAAGAATTACTTGAACCTGATAACAGTACATCAATTTTGATACATCATTATCCTGAAAATATTGGCATTGGTCAAGGTTTGACACTTGCGCTGGAATGGGCAATAAAGGAAGGTTATGATTTTTTATGGGCTTTTGATCAAGACAGTTTACCGACGAATAATTGTTTGGAAATTCTGTTAGAAAGTTACAATAAGTTGTCGCTAGAATATAGTGAGAAAGTTGGAATTATTGCTCCTACTGCTATTGATTGCAAAACTGACAAAGTTATACAAGGAGCAGTTTTTATCAGAGACCAATTCATCGGTTGTAAGCACAATAAAAATGTTGATTTTTATGAGTGTGACTCTCCGATAACTTCTGGTTCTTTAATTTCCATTACTGCTGCTAAAACTATTAACCCCCCTCGTGCAGAATTGTTTATAGATGGAATTGATCTCGATTATGGACTGAGATTACGACAACAGGGATTTCATAATCTGATAGTTACTACAGCTATCATGGATCATAATTTTGGTAATCCAATCAAAGTAAAATTTTGCCAACGAGAAATGACTATTCACCAATACTCTAGTCTACGTAACTATTACATTAATCGAAACCATACTTATTTAGAAACTCACTATGCTCAAGGCTTGTATCGACTAACTAGTTGTGGACGACGCATAAAATATTTACTCCGCAGGATAGTTACAATTTTGCTATATGATCCAGAAGAAAAAAAAGTAAAAATATGGGCTTGTTTGCTGGGAACATTTCACGGCTTTCAAGGAAAGCTTGGTAAAACTTGGTGTTGAGTTTTTAAGAAGGGAATTTAAACAAAATGATCAGCTATAAATAAATTGGCATAGTATTAAATAAAATTACTTATATTAGCGTCTCATCTATGAATTAAGTAGTTTTTAAGAAGATTAGCTAATGTAATAACTAAATTTAACTCCAGTGATTTATTTTTTAATTGTTAATTATTACTCTACAGATTTAGTATTTAAATTAATCAGTTCCATACAGAAAAAAAGCCGTGTTGACTACAAAATAATTATCATCAATAACTCACCTGATGATAATTCTATTGATAATCTCAAAACTGAATCTGTATTGATTTTTGATGCTGGGACTAATTTAGGTTTTGGTTGTGCTTGTAATTTAGGCTTAAAATGGATCTACATTCAAGATCCCCAAGCCTATGTTTGGATAATCAATCCAGACGCCTATTTAATAGAAAATACTTTAGATAAAGTTAAGCCATTTTTTGAGTTGCATCCAGAAATTTCAATTCTTGGTACACTTATCTATACACCGACAGGCGAAGTTTGGTTTGCTGGCGGTCGATTTATTGTGAAAAATGGCGCAATCATTACCCAAAAAAAATTAATAAATATAGATGCAGACTATGTTAATTGTGATTGGGTTTCAGGGTGTAGTCTAATTGTTAATTTGAACAAATTTCCTGAATGTCCCAATTTTGACTCTGCTTACTTTCTTTATTATGAAGATGTAGATTTTTGCTTACATTATGCTAACCAAGGACATATAGTTGCCATAAATAATAATTTCTCAGTGCTGCATCAACCATCATCTATTACTAATAGGAATGAATTCCAAAAAATTAGAAATAGTACATATAGTTATTTATTAACAATGGCTAAATATACAAACAGATTTGTATTTAGTATTAGATTATTTTTTCAAATATTAAAGGCGATTTCCGCGATGATGCTAAAGCCACAAGCTGCATTAGGAAAAATTTGTGGGATATGGGATTATGTCATCAATAACCAGAATAAATAATATGGTTAATTATCATGACATTATTAATTAATCTCTCATTTCTACTAACTCAACCCACAGGCATCAGTACCTACGCTCTCAATCTGCTGCCTCACTTGCAACAACTTGATCCCACACTCCTAGTTTCCCAGAATATTCCTGGTTACAACTGCTACCCAGTTCCCCCTAACCAAACCGCAGAACAAGGGGTCAAAGGTCATTTTGATCGCCTTATTTGGACGCAATTCCAATTGCCACAAATCTATAGAAAGCTAAAATCCCAGATTTTATTCTCCGCGCTACCGGAAGCACCCCTTTATAGCAACTGTCGTTTTGTCGTCACATTTTTTGACATGATACCGTTGCGCTTTCCCAAACGCTTTTCACCACTCACACCGTACCACCGCTATTACACTCCCCAAGTCCTTAATCAAGCACAACACATTATTTGCATCTCCCAGACTACGGCTAAAGATATCACCGATTTTTACCAAATCCCCGCCAGCAAAATTACTCCGATTCCTTTAGCATACGATCGCACTCACTTCCATTATCTCAACCTCCCCACCAGCAACTACTTTCTCTACATTGGCCGCCAAGAACCATATAAAAACATCCAGCGACTTATCAGTGCTTTTGCTGGGTTACCTAACTGTAAAGACTATGAACTATGGTTAGTCGGGCCAATTGATTCGCGTTACACGCCTACTTTAAAAGTGCAAGTTGCAGAATTGGGTTTAACTAA
Source organism: Nostoc sp. (assembly GCF_036917135.1). GTDB lineage: Bacteria > Cyanobacteriota > Cyanobacteriia > Cyanobacteriales > Nostocaceae > Nostoc. The sequence continues at coordinate 66,865 of NZ_JBALEA010000060.1, forward strand.
TCAGGTAAAGTTCCTTGACTATGTACCATATAGCGAATTACCAAAAATCATCAATGAAGCGATCGCACTAGTTTTCCCCAGTCTGTGGGAAGGCTTTGGTTTACCTGTTCTCGAAGCAATGGCTTGTGGTACTCCCGTCATTACTTCCAATCTCTCCTCCTTACCAGAAGTGGCTGGCGATGCGGCGATTCTGATCAATCCCTACAATCCAGCAGAAATTACAGAGGCGATGCAAGCGATCGCAACTGATTTGGGATTGCGATCGCGCCTTTCTAGCCAAGGTATCACCCACTCTCAACAATTCAGTTGGGAAAAAACCGGAAAAGCAACTGTCGAAGTTTTATCCCGTTATCTATGAAAGTTGACACTCTCAGGTCTAAAGACACTGAGATTCTGCTGACAAGTTTAGATATTTCTAACTAACTAAAAACTAATTTCCGGATCAAAGATCGACTGAGTTACTTTTAGTTAGTTAATTAAACTAATTTAAACTTCGCTACGACTGTCAAGGATCGTCTACTGAGTTGATCAAGGTTAATCCCTAATCTTCCCGCTACTTTTTATATAGACATCTAAAAATTCGTTTACTTGATGCTGTTCACTTTATTGGTTTTTCTCCAATTTCGGTGAGGTGTCTCCACCAAGAGAATTAGTTTTAGAGGTATTGTAATTACAGCACAATAATAGATTTAGGTCAAGAAAAACAATCATTGACTAAAGTCACGCGAGCGATGCCCTGAGCGTAGCCGAAGGGTCGCTTATATCTCAGCGTCTTTAGACACGCTCGTTTTACGCTTACCGAGATTTGCTATAAACTTTGGATTCAAGGATTTGGGATTTTGGGCAGATTTCAGATTATCTTGACTAATGACTTGTCATTACTCAATCTTTATGAAAGCACTAATTCTCTCTGGCGGCAAAGGTACACGCCTACGTCCCCTCACCTATAGCGGAGCAAAACAACTCGTACCAGTTGCTAATAAACCTGTTTTATGGTATGGCATTGAAGAAATGGTCGCTGCTGGCATTACTGATATTGGCATCATTATCAGCCCGGAAACCGGAGCAGAAGTCCAAACGAAAACCGGAAATGGAGAATACTTCGGAGCGAACATCACCTACATTCTACAAAAGCAGCCACTTGGACTTGCTCACGCCGTTCAAATCGCCCGTCCCTTTTTAGGTGATTCTCCCTTTGTCATGTACTTGGGCGATAACCTGATTCAATTAGGCGAATTACGTTACTTTCTGGAACAATTTAGCCAAAAACAGCCAGATGCTTTGATTATCTTGCGTTCAGTTGCAAATCCTAGCGCCTTTGGTGTGGCTCAGGTAGATGAAACAGGACGGGTATTACAGTTAATTGAAAAACCCAAAGTTCCTCCTTCAAATTTGGCATTGGTAGGGGTTTATTTCTTTTCTCACGTCATTTTTGATGCGATCGCAAATATTCAACCTTCCAGCAGAGGGGAACTAGAAATCACTGATGCTATTCAATACCTAATTAATCAAAAAAAGCAAGTTTTAGCCTACAATCTCCAAGGTTGGTGGCTAGACACTGGTAAAAAAGATGACTTATTAGAAGCTAACCGTTTGATTCTCGATACCTATATAACAGCATCCGTTTTCGGCGAAGTTGATACCCAAAGTCAGATTACTGGACGAGTCCAAATTGGGGCAAAATCTCAAGTAATTAACTGTACAATTCGGGGGCCAGTAGTCATTGGTAGTAATTGTCATTTAGAAAACTGCTTTATTGGCCCTTATAGTAGTATTGCTAACAATGTCATACTCATTGATACCGATTTAGAACACAGTGTTATTTTGGAAGGTGCAAAAATTGAGGGAATCCATCAGCGCATTATTGATAGTGTCATTGGACAAAGGGCACAATTGACTGTTGCACCCCGTCGCCCCAAAGCCTTGCGATTTCTGATTGGTGATGACTGTCAAATTGAACTAACGTGATTTATTTGTTAAAAACAGGAAAAGCCACGGTCGAAGTGTTATCCTACTATCTGTGAAATAGAACTATTAAGTTACTCGCAAAATTAGCACTGTGGCATATTCCTCTCAATAATATTAATGAGCATCGTACATACCAAAATTCCCGAAGTTTTACAACTCGAACCCCAAGTATTTGCAGACGATCGCGGTTTCTTTTTTGAAGCCTACAATCACCAAAAATTTGCTCAAGAGACAGGTATTGTGACAAACTTCGTCCAGGATAACCACTCTTCTTCTAACCAAAACGTTCTACGTGGGCTGCACTATCAAATCCAACAACCCCAAGGAAAACTAATTCGTGCTGTTGCTGGTATCATCTTTGACGTAGCGGTAGACATTAGAAAAAGCTCGGCTACCTTTGGTAAGTGGGTGGGTTATGAACTCAGTGCTGAGAACAAACGCTTACTGTGGATACCACCAGGCTTTGCTCACGGCTTTCTCGTGCTTTCAGAAATAGCTGAGGTTCTCTACAAAACTACAGATTACTACGCGCCCCAAAGCGATCGCACAATTCTATGGAACGATCCAGATTTAGCAATAGATTGGCCGCTGAGTGCGCCACCGATTTTATCAGCCAAAGACCAAGCTGGTAAATCTTTGAGAACTGCTGAAGTATTTGATTAAGCTTGATAAACCTTGTATGAGGTATCTGTACAAAATTTTGGTTATTACGATTACCTATTGAAATTTCTTGCTTCCATTCTTCGTTTTTGCCAAGAACTAGAGTACCTATATTCAAACTAAGTAGTTTGTTAACTAGGTGTCTGCTAGCTTTATGCAAGTAATCGTCAACTTTAAAATTACGCTTAGTGCAAAGTTTGTGCAGCGATCTGGAAGTACCAGTTTTGAGAATTGCTTGTAACTAAGCTTTCTTTTTGTTATTTGTCAATCAGTTAAAAGACTCAAAATAACCCTAATCAAAATTAAGACATATCCCTTGCTGCTTCTAAAATTAAATTGGACTTCATCGCTGACACCCCCTAGCTTATGCAAGACTTTAGACAAGAAATAAATGCCAGAGCTTCTATGGATTTGGAACAGCGAAGGACTTGGTATTCTCCCGTTGCTGATGTTTATTACGATGCAAGACCGCACTATCCACATAAACTAATTGATCGGTCTGTGGCTTTAGCCAAACTTAACTCAGATGCATCGATTCTTGAGGTTGGTTGTGGTCCAGGAAATGCGACGGTGGCTTTTGCTCAATTTGGTTTTTCAATGACGTGTATTGAGCCAAACCAGGATTTTTGTCAATTGCTACAACACAACTGCGATCGATATCCAAAAGTTACAATTTGCAATACTTCATTTGAGGAGTGGGAACTAGAAGCAAAACAGTTCAATGCCGTTCTATCTGCCAATGCCTTTCATTGGATACCGCCAGAGATTAGATATACCAAGACAGCATCGGCAATGTGCGATAACGGTTTTCTTATTTTGCTATGGAATCTGACCCCACAACCGAAATACGAAGTTTACCAAGTTCTAGAGGAAGTGTATCAAGCTTATGCTCCCTCATTTGCCCGATATGACGGTGCGGAAGTTCAAGCGGAGATTTTGAGGGGGTTTGAACAAGAGATTTTAGACTCCAATTGTTTTAAAGAGTTGGTTGTCGAGCAAACTGTGTGTGAAGTCACTTATAGCATTGATGACTACCTCAAGCTTTTAAGTACCTTACGGAGAGTAGAGCCGCAAGCCAAAGAGTTACTATTTGCAGGATTGCGCCAGAGGCTAGAAAAATTTGGAGATAGGGTACAACTATCGTTTCTTTCTGCTGTTCATGTTGCCCGCAAAGTACCCGTGAGAGGTTAAGAGAATTGCACAAATCTAAATATCCAGACTCATGCCAATTAGCTTACATTGCCTAAATACTGGTAAACGATTAACAGAAAATGCATTACCAACTGAGTGCAAATTCAAAGGATATTCTTCGTGGAGAGCCACAGCAGTTAAAACTGCCGTTAGGCTTGCCTCCACAGCAATCAAGTCAAGTGGTTTGCAGCCGTTTCAAGGATGTTTCTATGATTGCGTTAGGTTTGAGAACTAATTAGGATGAATAAATCAATTTTGCTGATTGGTAGCAACGGTCAAGTGGGTAAGGAACTGCAAAAAATACTTCCATCCTACGGCAATCTTATCTCAGTAGAACGCCCAATAGTAGACCTTGCCCAACCCGATACCCTCCGCAACGTTATCAGATCAAAACAGCCGCAAATCATCATTAACGCTGCTGCTTACACTGCTGTAGACAAAGCAGAAAGCGAACCCGAACTTGCTAGCGCTATTAATGCGATCGCACCCCTAATTATTGCTCAAGAAAGCCAAAACTTAGGAGCTTTTCTAATTCATATTTCCACCGATTATGTTTTTGATGGTAATTGGTATCGCCCTTATCACGAAACCGATGCAACTAATCCCTTGAGTGTTTATGGTAAAACTAAACTCGCCGGAGAAGAAGCAATTCGGCAAACTTGCGCCCATCACCTCATCCTCCGCACTGCTTGGGTTTATGGAACCTTTGGCAAAAGTAACTTTGTCAAAACCATGCTGCGACTAGGTGCAGAACGCCAAGAACTCCGTGTCGTCGCCGATCAAATTGGTAGCCCGACTTGGGCGCAAGATATAGCCACAGTCATAGCCCAGATGATTCCCCAGTTAACCCCAGAAATTAGCGGCACTTATCACTACACTAATAGCGGCGTTGCTAGCTGGTATGATTTTGCCGTCGCCATTTTTGAAGAATCCCAACAGCTAAACTTTCCTTTGAAAGTTGAACGTATTGTCCCCATTACAACAGCTGAATATTCCACACCCGCGCGTCGCCCTGCCTATTCTGTCCTTGCTTGTGGAAAAATTTCCGCAATTGTAGGAACTTATCCCCCCCATTGGCGACAAAGACTCCGGCAAATGCTCACAAATTTTAAAATTGGGCATTGGGAATAGGGCATTGGGCACTTGTACTGAGTTTCGACACTTCGGCTACGCTCAGTGCATCGCTACGCTCAACTACCGCGCAGTCGTTGGCGCAGCCTCTCCAAGAGTTGTATGGGGCATTGGGCATTGCTTATTTTTACCTCATCCCCAGTCCCCAGTCCCCAGTCCCCAGTCCCCAGTCCCCAGTCCCCAGTCCCCAGTCCCTATCCCCTTTTTAAAACTCCCCTTTCATGTTGTATGGGCAAGACATCCAAAATATCAGTTTGGGAACAATATTTTAAATCTTCTTGACAGTCAAGACGCAATAATCGTTGGCCGTGACTAGCTTGGTGAAGTAATCCCAATAAGTTATCTTGCCATTGAGAGTAAAGAGCGATCGCACTAATTACTTCATCATTCCCAGCTAATTCTTCTGCCGACAGCGTGGTTTGCTGTAAAAGACTATGAGCGATCGCACCTGCACAAACTGTATCCTCTAAAGAAAAACTGCCTTCCCAACCGGAACCGACAATCCACACTGTCTCTGGTTGCAACTCTAGAAGAAATTTCACCACCGCCGCCCGGTTAATCAAGGCTGCTGCTAATACATTTGGCGAATCTTGTACCCGTTGTAAAGCACGAGTGCCATTGGTGGTACTGATAAACAAACGCCGCCCCTGTACCAATTCTGGTGTGCAGTCGAGAGGAGAGTTACCCAACTCAAAGCCAGCTACTTTCGCGCCGCCGCGTTCTCCAGCCCGCAGACGTTTTTCAGGAGGCCATTTTTCGCTAACTTCAATTAACTGATCTAAATCGCTGAATACTTGTACAGCTTCGCCTCCAGATGCCAAGACAGTGGCGATCGTGCTAGTGGCTCGCAAGACATCGACTGCGATCGCACATTCTGGCGCTTGAGCCGTTGGAGTCAATTCAGGAGTGTGGTATACGAATAGCTTCACGGGCTGGATACACCTGCTTTAATAGTACTGCCGCAAATAATATTCTACCTAGTTGGGGTCATTAACTATAATTTCAATTAGTTCTGGAGTATTTTTTACCATCAAAATACAAAATGTATGTCATTCAATACATAAATGGGAGTGGGGAAGAAAACTGCTTACTAAGGGCTGGGGTTTTAACTAAATCTTAAGAGTCCCTAATACCTAAATAAATATTCAAAAAGTCCATTTATATGGTTTTAGACTTTCAGACTTGCAGCACTATCTTGTAATCTAAAACTAGAACAGACCTTCTAAAAGGGGAAAAATTTACAGCTTTCAGGTTACAACCCAAAGGGACGAATATTCACTCATTCCCAATTTCCCACTCCCCACTCCCATTCCCCATCGAAATCGCTATGGCACCTTTACCCGACTACCGCCCTAAACAACTATCTTTAGGCCCCTTGGAAGCGGAAATTTTAAATATCATCTGGGAACTTGGTTCAGCGACAGTCAAGGATGTACACGATCGCATTCTGACTGATCCCAACCGCGAATTAGCGTATACTTCTGTCACCACCGTTTTACGTCGCCTCACTGACAAAGGTTGGCTGGCTTGCGATAAAAAAGAGCGAGCATTTTATTGGCGGCCAATGCTGAGTAAACAGCAATCAGATGTCATCAAAGCTCACGAGCAGTTACAGCGATTTTTAGCAGTGGGGAATCCCGATGTTGTTGCTGCCTTTGCTGATAGTCTGGATGAAGCAGCTAGCGAGCAAATAGCTGCGATCGCCAAACGCATTCAATCTGCACGCCAAGCCAGGGAGGAACAATGATGCATCTAATGATGGTTTTGATTGCTTTGGCAGTTGCCTGGTGGTTAAGATCCTCTGGGAATCAACCCCAAGGTAGTTGGAGTTTGCGGTGGCGGCGATCGCTATTTTTGTTTCTTTTCCCGCCCTTGCTAATTTTCATGACTGCGATCGCAGTGCTGTTCATGGGACCCCAAGGACAAATGGGTGGAATGTATACAGGCTCAATTAGCTATCTAGTAGCATTAATTTATTTAGCATTTTTTGCCATTTCATGCATTAAACTTGCCTTCCAGGGTTGGCAGTCTGTAGAATCTGCCCGTAACTGCCCCCTAGTGAATTTGGGGGATAAACGAGCCAGGTTACTACAAACAGGCGCGTTGTTTGCGGGTCAAATTGGTTTTTGGCAACCAGAACTAGTTGTTAGCCAAGGATTAGTGCAAACTCTCTCACCGGCTCATTTAGAAAGCGTCTTAGCCCATGAGCAAGGGCATCACTATTACAGGGATACATTCTGGTTTTTCTGGCTGGGTTGGGTGCGTTACTGCACTGCATGGTTGCCGAATACAGAGCCTTTGTGGGAAGAATTGTTAGTATTGCGCGAATTACGTGCTGATGGTTATGCAGCATTGCAGGTAGACCCTCTGGTGTTAGCAGAATCACTTTTATTAGTGGTTACTACTAGCCCAGTCTTATCGGAAATTTGCTGTGCTGCATTGGGTTCCTCTGGTGCAGACCGCTTAGAACAAAGAGTAAAAGCTCTATTAGCCCCACCAGAACCAACCCCAGAAGCTCAATTGCAATCCTGGCATGGCTTTCTGTTGGCGTTTCTACCTTTACTAACTGTGATGTTTCACACTTAAGTTCAATTGAAAAAGCGATGTTATTGACACTCTCAGGTCTAAAGACACTGAGATTCTACAGACAGAGTTAGACTAATTTAGTCTAACTCTCGTTACGACTGCCAAAGATCGCCTACT
>NZ_JBALEA010000061.1:0-188485 GCF_036917135.1 Nostoc sp.
ATTACTCATTACTCATTACTCATTACTCATTACTCATTACTCATTACTCATTACTCATTACTCATTACTCATTACTCATTACTCATTACTCATTTATTTAATCTTTCCTCACCACAAAACTTGTATCCCAATTGGAGATTTTCGTCTAATCTCTTGTTTCCTCAAAGCGAAAGCGTTCCATGAAGCGGCGGTCAATCCAATTTTTCCAATGCCATAATAGTTTGTGAGGTGGTAAAGTAAAACTGCCTCTGCTTGCGTAGGCGTAGCCCGGCGTTCGGGTAGCGTCTTGCAGAGAAGACATCGCTCGCTTGTCTCCTGTACCAATTAAACTCAAATATTGTTTCTGTGGTTTATAAGGTTTGAGCGACTTACCTAATAAAATTCGCTGCAAATTATTAAATAAAGGTTTGCCTTGCCTAACAGCAAATACCCCAGCTTTGGGACGTGGATGATTTACCATTGTGGCAATGTCACCAGATGCAAATACCTGCGGGTGCCTTTGAGATTGCAATGTGTCTTCTACCAGAATAAAACCTTGCTCATCAGTTCCTAGTCCAGCCGTTTTTAACCAATTTGGTGCTGAAGCTTGTGTTACCCAAAAGATTTTATTGCACTCTACTTTCAACCCCGATTCGCATTTAATTTCAAATACTTCTTTAGTTTCCTTGGGTGTTATGGGTGCAATTTTACACACAGTTTCCCCAAGATGGAGTTTAATACCTCGCTCAGTTAAAATTTGCTGAAGTTGATGCCGCACTGATTGATGGTAATTGGGCATCAGTTCTTGTCCGCGCTGAAATAAATGAATTTCTAGATTTTGAATTGGTTGTTGAGCTTGATGCAAAATCCCATGTAAGCGCGATCGCATCGATAGGGCTAATTCTACACCGCCTGCGCCACCACCTGCGATCGCGATCTTAATTGGTTCTTGAGGATTTTTACCTACGGTTTCAATTAGTTCGTGCCAATGCTCTAATAGCTGCCATACTGGTTTAGCTGCGATCGCATATTCTGCCGCACCTGATACAGATATTTTGGAAGGAGTGCTGCCAATATCAATAGACAGCAAATCAAAATCTACCGCCAGTCCGTTAGCACAAAGAACTTTGTTGTTTTCCAAGTCTAGGGCAACTACCGTGTCAATATACAACCGTGCTTGAGCAAAGTTCGCCAAGGGTCGCAAGTCAATATGGCATTCATCGTGGCTGTAAAGTCCGGCAATGTATCCTGGTAACATCCCAGAGTAAGCTGTTTCTGATGCTGCGGTAATCAACGTCAAACGTACTCCGGGCAACGGTTTTATTCCGAACATTTTCAAGACAATAGCATGGCTGTGTCCGCCACCAATTAACACCAATTCTTTAACTAGTGGCTGTAATTTTTGTTTCATTTAAATACTCAATTTTAGTTAATCGCTGATTATAAATAAATCAAAATCATCATGATCAAGGTTAATTGTCAGTCAAGAATAAATATCTTCAGTAATTATTAATTATTTTCCGATTGTGAAAAATATTTTATCCCTAAATAAGATCCAGCTATCAAAAATATTCCTGTGGATACCTACTTTCCAGGAACAAGTCAAAAAAACTCAGCATCATTCGCCAAAACAACGCTTAAGAATAGCAAGTGAACAGCTAGGAAATAACACACTAGAAACCAGTCTAGCGATAATTAATGATTTAGAGCAAATTGCCCACAATCATCCACAGTACCACTGGATAATCATAGACATTCTTACTACTTTTATCCGAAAAAATGCTCCTTACATACCCCAAGAAGAAGTTGCGAGTAACCTCTCAACAAAAGTTCGTGTAGATATTCAAGCAGCACTGACTGTTATCGCCAGAAGAGATGCAAACAAAGACCCAGAAAATGAACAACTTGATTTAAGCTACACGAATATGAGAGGAGCAAACTTAAATGGGGCGAAACTAGAACAGGCAAATCTCTATCAAGCAAATCTTGCTGGGGCTAACCTTAGAGAAGCTAATGTAGCGGGGGCAATACTTAGTGCAGCGAACCTAGAAGGAGCTAACTTATATCTAGCCAACCTAGAAGGAGCAATCCTCAGTGCCGCCAATCTAGAGAGAGCTAACCTCGAAAGAGCTAACCTGCGTCGTGCAAGTTTATATTTAGCTGGGTTGCATGGAGCAATTCTCAATGATGCCATACTCGATGGGGCAAACCTCAGAGAAACCAAATTTTCTGAGTAAAAGTTAAAGCGATTAGAAATCGCGGCTACACAAACCAAGTCCGCACTTCGACAAGCTCAGTGACCACCTACGCCAACTAACGCAAGATTAGGCGATTTACAGGAATAAATATACCGCCGCCGTTGGTTTCGACTTCGCTCAACCAACTGAGAGATCGAGAGTTGAGCGAAGCGATGCACTGAGCGTAGTCGAAGTGTCGAAACTCGCCAACACAGGTATTTTCGTTCTCGGAAATCACCTTAAGGGTTTTGCCTGTGTAGCCGTGACTTCCAGTCGCGCGGTACTACTAAAAATTAACTGTTAATTGAAGCAACTGGCACAGAGCCATTTGGTACAAAGACATTATTTAAGATAGGCTGGCGGGTTTCGAGGTCAAATTTGAAGCCATGTGGCAAAATATGAAGCTTTGCTCCACAAATCGCCAAAGATTCATCCTTCAAAATTTCGCCCATATTGTTATATGTAGCTTCTGATTCATCAACAATCGTAACCGCACCTTCACCAATTACTTCAACTTGGTTATCTGTCACCACCATCGCGGTATTTTCGTCAATACCAAATCCCAAGACAGCAGGTTCTAAAATTAAAGCTGAAATTAAGCGTCCCAAACGTCCACGCTGAGAAAAATGTTGGTCAATTACCACCCCTGGTAAAAATCCCAAACCTGGGCCCATTTCAACAGTTTCAATGCGAGGATGTGTCTGGGAGTCACCTTCCACAATCATTTTATCTGGCATCACAGCAGCTCCGGCGCTTGTGCCTGCAACAACGACACCTTCAGAAAACCGTTTGTGAATCGCCACATCGATTTCGGTATCCTTGAGAATGCTGGTAATCCGAGCTTGGTCTCCCCCAGTAAAAAATACTCCAGTTGCTTTATTAATCGCTTCTAATGCGGTAGATGAAGATGCATCTTCACGGGTTTCTGTATCAATAATGCGAACATTTTCGGCTCCCAGCCGCTCAAAGACTCTGATATAATTTTCCCCCACTTCTCTTGGTAGTTCTGTTGCGGCTGTCATAATCACAATGTACGCCTTTGTACCCCCGGCGCGTCGGACAAAATCCCGCAAAATTACAGAATCACCCTCTTTGTCTTCGGCTCCGCCAATAATTACTAACTGCCGTTTAATATTACTTTGCACCATGATGGCTCCTGATTGGAATTAATAAATTTCACTAAACCATGACAATTAAAAGTATCAAATCATCCCTGTGGTAGATTACTTGATGGAAGGTGGGATTAAAATTTGCGCTGGCAATTAGACCAAAAGATTTTTGATATACTAAATAAAATCCACAACATCAACGGCCTCTAGAGGTATTTTCTAGAGGCATTATTGGTGATGTTGCTAATTGCCGATTTATCGTGCGATTTTGACTCACTCAATTTTGGATTTGAGATTTATCCCATACATAAATGCTCTTTCTTGGATAAATCCAAAATCCAAAATTTAAAATTTCTAGCTGGGTGCAATTAGATTTAGATATCTAATGGCAAGTCCTAATCAATCCGACTTCTGTAAAGCAAGTCAGTCAAGAAAAAATGTGCTTGTTCTAGTGGCAGATGCCTGGGTTTCCCTTGGTAGACAATTTGATACTCATTCATATCTGCCCCATCTCCATGTCCAGAGATCAGCTTTTGGTGAAAAGCTTCCTCAGCAAGTTCTCGAATTTGATCTCTTAGAGCAGCTTGTGTGCTATTCATACTTTGCTGTCTTTTTTTAATACCCATATTTCTTTATACAAATTATCGGGTGAGTGTTGCACCTTTCAAAAGTTATATCTTCGATGATTCATGAGGATGAATTAACTGACTTTTCAGGTTCTATGCAAAAGCCCACGAAAAAGCTAACTCCCTTACCGACGTGGTTAGGGGAAAATTCAAAGTCTCTCTCCTTCAGGACTTACGCAACTGGCATATTATTTTCAGTTCGTAGTGTACCGCTTTGGGGATCTTGCTACGCGCAGCGTCTCGCAGAGAGGACGTTAGTCCTCAAAATAAGGGCTAGAGCCGCTTACTACAAACTACAAATCCGATTTTTTTGTGACACTTGCGTAAGTCGTATCCTTAAAGGAAGAGAGAAATAGAAGCGAGGCTTTCCAGATAAGGTGAAAATGACTGTTGTTGATTCTTCCCTCACGGATGAGGATTTAATTATGCCTTGAGATAGTTGAAAATACTTACTAATAGAGTTAGTGTAAGTTCTGATTAGTTCAATGGCAAAGCCATCACACTCCAAAATCAATGTGAATTAATCTACAATCAACAAGTCTGAGTAACTACAACTCAGCATTTAAATTTTAGGGTGTTTAGCCAAAGGTTCGTAATCAATGGTTCTACAAAAAAGCAGTGAATTAGTCCGCGTAAATGCTAGAAGAACGGATGTATTCGATATTTTCAACTTCAAGCATTACATTGGGCCAAATCCCTATTTAGATATAGGGGCGCTAGTATTTGATTTTGCTCTAGTTGACTCTAGAAAGCCTTTGCCCATTGAAGATTATATCGCAAGCATTAGCGATCGCTATCCAAACCTGCGCGATCAAAGCTACGAATCATATCCCCATCTCTTTGCCCAAGTTGTCTCCCAAGTTGGAAAGCTGGATATGGATTTACACCTTAACCATTGGAGTGTTAAGCCATATCCCAATTGCACGCGCATTAGCTTCCAATCACTACATGAACGTACAACTAGAGAGGTAGTTTACTTTGTTTGGGATTGGTTTGAAAGTATTACCCAAGATGAAGACTTTACCTTTGATGAGCAGCTAGTGAGGCTGCAAGATAGATTTCGCGCATCTGTCTACGGTGGTCCCACGGTTTACGCCCTATTGCGAACAGCTTACGAGAAAGCTATTCCCGCCTTTTATTTGTGGGAAGAAGGATTAATGCAATACGGCTTTGGAAAAAAACACGTCCGGGGAGTAGCAACAACATTTAACTGTGATAGCCATCTAGATTCGGAGTTTACCACCCGCAAAGATGATTGCAAGGCATTTTTGAAAACTTTGGGTTTTCCAGTACCTGAAGGTGATATTGTCTTTTCCGAGAAGGAAGCTTTGGTGGCAGCAAGACAAATCGGCTATCCAGTTGCAGTTAAGCCAGTGGTAGGCCACAAAGGAATTGGTGTCACGGCTGATGTGCAAGACTCAAAAGAACTGCTATCGGCTTATAATCGGGCACTGGCAGCGATTCCCGAAGATCAGCAAACCCGAATAATTGTAGAGAAAAGCATCTCAGGATCAGATTTTCGTTTGTTGTGTGTCAATGGTCGATTCGTCGCCGCCACAGAACGCCGTCCAGCCTCGGTTGTCGGTGATGGGTATTTAACCCTTGCAGAGTTAATTCGCCAAGAGAATCGCAAACCTGCACGTTTAGATACGCCAACCTCACCGATGGGTAAAATTCAAATCGATGAAGCGATGGAACTGTATCTAGAGGAACAGCGCTTATCATTAGATAGCGTGATTGAGAAAGAGCGGACTGTTTATCTGCGGAAAGTTGCCAATCTTTCAGCCGGAGGTATAAGCATCGATGCAACCCCGACAGTTCATGCTGACAATATTATTTTGGCGCAAGATATTGCCCAACATTTCCAACTGACTTGTTTGGGGATTGATGTCATTACCAAAAGTCTGGCAGAATCTTGGAAGTCCAGTAACTTTGCCATCCTGGAAATCAATGCGGCACCGGGAGTTTTAATGCATCTTAAACCTTCTGTTGGTGAAAGTGTTGATGTGCCTTCTCATATTTTAGAAACCTTTTTTGAGTCGGGTACAGATTCCAGGATACCAATTATTACCTTTAACAAAATCTCAGTTGAAGAACTACAAGAAACCATTGACCATATCCTTTTGCAAAATCCTAACTTGACAATAGGCGCTGTTTGTCGTGATGCTGTTTTTGTGAATCGGTCGAAAAAAGTATTAAGCAAAGATTACAACAGTAATGTCCAAACTTTGCTGCGTCATCCCAAACTTGATTTACTAATTGCCGAGTACCCTGAAGAAATCTTAGAAGAACAGGGGATGTTTTACCAGAATAGTAATATCGTAGTTTTGGATAATCCCACTGAAACTGAGATGATACTGGTGCGGGATGTTTTTGATAGTTCGACTGTGGTGATTAGAAAAGGCAACGGTATTTCTATTCGTCGCAAAGGGTTGATCGAAGATTATACTTTGGGTGAAGATGAACCATTTACGCGGGTTTATTTGAAAGAAACTGGAGCGATTTTGTAAATTGGGTACTGAAAAAATTTGGATACTTGAATTTACATCGGTTTGAAATTGAATAGACCCTCTGCAATAGACATATCCGAAAATTAATTCTGCGTTGCTCGAAATCCTTGGTAGGGACAATTCATGAATTGTCCCTACGTCATTTTCACTCCTATGTCTAATAATTTTGTATTCCAGTACCTTTGAAAATTGACGATTTTTGCATAATTCCTGGTAATCTTACCTTTGTGTAGGAACCGATGTAAAGCAAGGATTTATGACTCAGGAGCAATGGAGTGTAGTTGATCGTTACTTCACTGATCTACTTGTGCCGTCTGACCCCGTGCTGGATGCCGCACTCCATACCAGCGCTGCTGCCGGTCTGCCACCGCACAATGTTTCCCCGAATCAGGGTAAGCTGCTCTTTCTGTTGGCGCAGATCCAAGGGGCACGCACCATCCTAGAGATTGGCACTCTGGGCGGCTATAGTACAATCTGGCTGGCGCGGGCTTTACCCTCTGACGGTCGCCTGATCACGCTGGAGGCTGATCCAAAGCACGCCGAAGTCGCCGTCGCTAACATTGCCCGTGCAGGTCTGGCTGACATAGTTGAGCTGCGCCTCGGACGAGCGCTCTCTACCTTAGAGCAGCTCGCCACCGAGGGTAGCGGCCCATTTGACTTGATATTTATTGATGCTGACAAGCCAAGCAATCCCGATTACTTGGCGTGGGCGCTCAAGCTCTCCCGTCGTGGCAGCCTGATCATTGCTGATAATGTTGTACGCGATGGAGCAGTAGTCAACGCCGCCAGCGACGATCCTAGTGTTCAGGGGGTGCGTCGCTTCAACGAGCTACTCGCTGCACAGGGGCGCGTGAGCGCTACGGCAATCCAGACCGTGGGCAGCAAAGGTTATGACGGCTTCGCACTCGCCCTCGTCACCGGCTGACTAAGCCAAGCCCCTTTGGGGTGGGCTGTAGGGTGTAGGAGCATTGAGTTGAGTTGAACTAAAGCTAAACTAAAGAAGAAATTACTTAATAAGTTTTAATAATTCTGTTATGAGTACTGATTCACCTGTTAATTCTCCCGAAAAACCTGAATCCACATTCGGAAAGCGTCTGAGAAACTTCTTAATTGTAATGGTAGCGATCGCACTTAGCGTTTCCCTCGTCTTCGGATTGCGAACTGAAACAACCTCGGCAACTCTAGCCAAGTTAAGCGAGACATCCACACCGTTAGAACTAGCCGTCAGCAATGGCAAACCATCTCTAGTAGAGTTTTATGCCGATTGGTGTACTGTCTGCCAGAAAATGGCACCAGATATTACTCAACTAGAAACAGAGTATGCTGACAAGATGAATTTTGTCATGCTGAATGTAGATAATACCAAGTGGCTGCCAGAAATGCTGAAATATCGGGTAGATGGGATTCCCCATTTTGTATTTTTGAGTCAGCAAGGGGAAACCATCGCCCAAGCCATCGGCGATCAACCCCGGACGATTATGGCTAGCAACTTAGAAGCTTTGGTTACTGGTTCGTCTCTCCCCTATGCTCAAGCTAGCGGCAAAGTTTCCAAATTTTCAGCCCCAGTAGCACCAACAGCACCAACAGCGAGTCAAGATGACCCCCGCAGTCATGGCAGCCAAGTGGTAAATTAGTGACTGACAAATAAAAAAATACTTAACTACTTATTGTAGGGTAGGGGTTTCGCCATTGGCATCAAGTTAAAGCGTCAGCCCACTCCTTTTATTAAGAATTATAAATCTCATTGATGTATACTGATGATTGCACTTAGATATATGCAAGAATGCTGGAAAACTGTTAAAAACCAATTTTCAGTAAGTTTGCCCTAACCTGCAAATGTATTTTCGCCTTCAAAAAGCAGGATTTGTGAAGCTGACTTCTATTAGCTTTCCTAGATTTCTGACCAGAAGTAGAGAAAGATCCAAGTTTCCATGAGCAACAGCTGACAAGACTTTGCTATAGGCGCTAAAGTGCATCTACTACAAGCTTAACGACAGGAGAGCGCCTAGAAGAGTCAGTAATACCAGACAGGGACTCTCGCATGAATATAAATCCAGCAGAATCAACTATGGAGTTGACAAAATTATCGCCACCCCAAATTCTTTTCGGCACAGAATTAGATGATAAAAGCAGTAGTGAGCAGTTTCTACTAAGTATGTACGATTCTGTGCAAGCATCAATATTTGTAGTTGATGTTCTGGAGGACAAGGATTTTCGATATGTGGCACTTAATCCTACTCATGAGCGATGGATAGGCATTCGCTCAGATGATCTCCGGGGCAAAAAACCAGAGGATGTTCTCTCGCCCATCGATGCTGCTAAGGTGCGTCAACATTATGCTGACTGTGTACGCTTCGGCAAAACTATTTCTTACGAACAATGTTTGCAATTCCAGGGAATTCCCACTTGGTGGAGTACGACTCTCACCCCACTAAAAGATGCTAACTCTAGGGTTTATCGACTGATTGGTACTAGTAGCAATATCACCCCTGTGAAGCAAGCAGAACAAGCAGTTGGACTCCAGGCGGAACGGGAGCAACTGCTAGAAGCGATCGCCAGACGGATTCAGCAATCTATAGAATTAGAGACAAATCTGCATCAGACAGCAATTGAACTCCGACAGTTTTTGAATTGCGATCGCGTCCTAATTTATCGCTTCCACGCTGATGGTAGTGGGATAATCATTGCCGAATCAAGTGTCGCCCCTAGCGATCCCCTATTGGGAAAAAACATCACCGATCCCTGCTTCAATGGCAAACATCGAGAACACTACGGACGAGGTTGCATTCAAGTTGTTGAAGATATTTATGCCGCCGGCTTGCATCCTTGCCATATAGATTTCCTGGCATCTTTGCAGATCAGAGCCAATCTAGTCGTGCCGATTTTCCCAGAGCAAGATATGTGGGGGCTATTGATTGCCCAGCATTGCCACGAACCACATCAATGGCAACAAACTGAAACTGACTTGCTCAAACAGTTGGCAACTCAAATCGGTATTGCGATCCAACAGGCAGAACTTCGTCAGCAGCTTCAGGATCTCAAAGGCAAGATGGAGTTGCAGAAACAGAAGCACATCAATCAGTTGCACCAGGTGCGAAAATTTGAAGCCTTGGTGCGACGCATGACAGAACAAATCCGCGACAGTGTGGATGAAACTCAGGTGTTGCAGCCACTCACCCAGGAATTAGCACAGTTACTAAACCTCGAACGTTGCCAAATCGAACTCTATAGCACCTGCCAAACTCTGGTTACTATTACCTACGAGTACCGCATTAACCTACCCCACTGTCAAGGATTGACTAGACAGATTTCCAACCGTCTGGAAATTTATCAGCCGTTATTACAAAAACAACCATTGCAATTTTTGGAAATTGTACCGGGATGGCAACCAAAGTTGTTGGTTATGTCCCAAATGGCTTGTCCAATTTTTGATACTCAAGGGATTTTGGGAAATATTTGGTTGACAAAACCGACACAAGAGGCGTTTGAGGAATTTGAAGTTGAGCTAGTGCAGCAGATAGCAAATGAATGTGCGATCGCCATTCGTCAAGCCCAGCTTTACAACCAAACCCAGACACAGCTAAAAGAACTAGAAAAAGGCGATCGGCTCAAAAACCAATTTCTCAGAACCCTGTCCCAAGAACTGCGGACACCAATAACTAGCATCAGCCTCGCCGTCCAAACTCTCGAAAGTGTCCTCACACCAGCAGAAATATCAGAGATAGAAATAGTTCCGCAACTATTGCAGATTTTGCATAACGAGTGTGGGCGAGAAAGTAAATTAATTAACGACCTACTCACACTTACATATCTCGAAGCCGAACCCGATCCCCCAACATTGATTGCCATTGACCTTCAAAGCTGGCTTCACCCCATTATCGAGTCTTTTCGAGACCTCACCAACTGCCAGCGACAGCAATTAAACCTGATTGTTGATCATGGGCTGCCGCCTTTGGAGACAGATATCACCGATTTGGAGCGGATTGTCACAGAATTGCTGAACCATGCCTGCAAGTACACCCCAGCAGGCAAATCCATCAGAGTCTCTGCTCAACTGAGCGGGGATGCAGTAGAGCTTAATATTACCAATTCGGGAATAGAGCTTACCAGCAATGAACTTTCACAGATTTTTGAGCCTTTCTATCACCTTGACAAACACGATCCTTGGAAACATAGCGGCACTGGACTGGAATTGGCATTAGTGCAGAAAATGGTCAGACATTTAGGTGGCTCAATTTATGTAGAGAGTGCAGCAGGTCAAACCACCTTCACCGTCAAATTCCCCTTTTAATTTGTTTTTTGGGCGCGGCACTAGCCAAATTGTCAGAAGTTGTGCTATGATTGTTATTGGTGTGGGTGACTAGCTCAACGGTAGAGCAGTAGACTCTTAATCTATTGGTTGCGGGTTCAAATCCCTCGTCACCCACTTCTTTCAGTAACCTCGAATTTGCCCTTGACTAAGTTGAGCAAATATCCCCCTCCTAACGCACAAATTTTCGGGGATAAGCAGCCATTAAGTTTTGACTAATTTAAGTAAAAACCCCCCTTTTAATGCAGAAATGGTTCTGTGGGTTCGGGAACAGCAACGAGTTTTTCCAGTTCCTTAAAGGCTTAGTGAGCTTTAGAGACAATAAAACTTTTCAGATTGTTGAATAGATCATCGAACATAGCGATCGCCCTAAATCATCTTATTTTTAGTGTTCTCGTTGAAATTTTCAAATGAGAACACCCATAAAAACTGACCAAAATTAAAGATTTTCTCAAATAAAGATGATTTTGAGAGTAAACAAGGGATAACTAAGGATAGTTCGATGTGTGGTGACTATTCTCTTAGTTTTGTATGACCTATTGCCTCAGAATTGCCGACTTACCTACAAATGAGCGTCCGCGTGAACGACTAATAACGCATGGGGCCAAAATTTTAGCCACAGCAGAATTAATTGCAATTCTTCTAGGCACCGGTCAAGGGCCAGGAAAACTGTCTGCTGTGGGTTTGGGACAATATATTTTGAGCGAATTAGGCAAACACCAACGCGATCCTTTAGCAGTTCTGCGAGAAGTTAGCCCCGTCGAGTTGATGCAAATTTCTGGTGTTGGGCCAGCGAAGGCGACAAGCATTCTGGCGGCAATCGAATTGGGGAAACGCGCCTTTCAATCTCGTCCCAACGATGGCACATTAATTGATAGCCCACTTGCTGGTGCTGCTACCCTCAGTCAAGATTTGATGTGGCAGACACAAGAACGTTTTGCAGTGTTGCTGTTAGATGTTAAAAACCGCTTACTAGGTACGCAAGTAATTACCATTGGCACCGCAACTGAAACTCTAGCTTCTCCCCGTGATATTTTTCGGGAAGTCATTCGCCAGGGAGCAACACGGGTAATAGTTGCCCATAACCACCCTTCTGGGAATCTGGAACCCAGTCAAGAAGATATAGAATTGACGCGTCAGTTATTAGCAGGGGCACAGTTTTTAGGTATTCCACTACTAGATCATCTGATTTTAGGCAATGGCAATCATCAAAGTTTACGGGAATTGACAACCTTGTGGGATGAGCATCCACAGGGGGATTAATCATTAAATATATAGCAGATTGCGCTCTAATCGAATACACGTAGAGACGTAGCACTGCTACGTCTCTACGTGTAATTAATTCTGCTTAATCACTTAACGGGGTAGTTGTTTTTAATAAATTCCCAAATTTTAACTCGATCAGACTCATGTAAGCCATGTATCGCTTTTTCTCTGGCAACGTATCCATAATTAGCAAAGTCAGTAAAATAGCCATCTATTCCTAACTTAATGAACTGTTCATATTCACAAAGCGGTTTCCCTTGGTAGTCAGGGGAAAGAAAATATGAATCGCTGCGGAAGGTGTAAGGATGGACTAGCAAGCCAGCCTGATGAGCATCACTCACTAAAGAAGTTGGTTGTTTGAGGAACTTATCGGCATCACTAATCTGGCCATCTCCATTAATATCAATCGGTTGACCTTGGTTATCCAATCGTGCAGAGGCAGGCACAATTAACCGTTTGTCAGGGCCAATTCCGGTTGCGTAAGTTTTAACTTGAGTCAACCCTTTAAGAGTGATCAGATCAGCGTAAGTTTGAGGGACGTTGTGGTAAACAAAGTCATAAGGAGCGCCACTGCTATTAATTAACTGAATCAGAGGAATATTGACTCCAGCAGCAGGCATAATCTGATTTTTTAATTCTTTCAGATTAGACACTTCAAAGGATTGAATAAAAATGCGATCGCGATTCGTGTAGCCATTGGCAACCAACCGCTCAATCAAAAGTTTTGAAGTATTGACATGAATCGGAGTGCCATCTAAATATTTACCAGCTTCAGCAAAATATGTCGGGTGCTTAGTTTCGGGATAGATACCAATTTTCCGCCCAGTTTTTGCTTCGCTGCCTTTGGCAAGATTGATAACTTCATCAAAAGTAGGGATTTGGAACAGACCATTATACTGAGTATTCTGAGGGCGAATATTGGGGAGGCGCTCAATTGCCCGGAGTTTCTTAATCTCAGCTAAAGTAAAGTCTTCTGCAAACCAACCTGTAACAGAACTTCCGTCAAGGACTTTGGTTGTTAGACGAGAAGCAAATTCTGAAACATCGGCAACGTTTGTTGTGGCTTCTTGGATAGTAACTTTTCCATTAGCATCGTAAACAATCTTGCCATTTCTATCTGTTTTTACAGTTGCCAATAGAGGCTCGTGGCGAACAATCAAGACTCCATCTTTGGTTACTACCAAATCAGGTTCAATGTAGTCTGCGCCAAATTCAATTCCTAAGTTGTGAGAACCAATCAGATCACGTCCAAAATCTCCCACCGTATGTTCTGGACGATAACCAGTTCCACCGCCGCGATGACCAATTACTATCGGAGGTTGTCCGTATAGAGTATTTAGCTTGGGAAAGTTTGGGTTGCGGTTGCCCAAGTCATTAGCGTCAACCAAATTGATACTGCCTAGAATGACTGAAACAGATAATGCTAGAAAAAAGCACAGAAATAGTATATAACCTTTGAGTCTAAGCATACTAAAAACCTAGCGAGTCTAAGGTTTTAGTTTGAGAGTTTAAGGTTAAAACAAGGTTTATAAAAGTTTAATTTCTGCAATTGCCTATCAAGACTTAAACAAAAGATAAAAACAGTTTAATTACTCACAACAGCGAAGCTTGTAACTGGATCAGCGTTAATCCCCAGTCTACTAGGATTTGAGGGTGGGGACTTCCGCAATACCGCGCTTCTAGCGGGCGGTTACGCGATCGCAACTGCCTTTTTACGAGAAGGACGCTTGCGATCTGATTTTTTCTTCAGCCCCACAGCTTGAGCTTGATCGCTATCTGAACCATATTGCCCGCGCACAACTTCTTTCATCGCTAATACAGCATTATGAAATTCCCATTCTGCTAAACGGGCAGCATCAGCAGCAGCACGGTATAAAGCTAGTTTCTCGGTTTCGATTTGTTGAGAAATCAACATCGCCTGATAAACTTCCTTTAAGTTTGCAGCTGAGGCATCAGTACGAGTTGTGTTGTAGGTGCTGACGGTTTGCAAACCGTGGAATGAGCTAATATCTTGGCTAATGGTTTGAGGGCGCAAACGGTTTGTTGTATTTTGGGGAGGCATACACACATACTTAGTAAAGTGTACATTTAATGTACCCATTACAACAAAAAAAGTTAGCAGTAAGATGAAATTTTCAGATAGGGCAAGGTTAGAAAGGATAGTTTAAGATAACAGGTCGATGTATTGGCATAACAGACCGATGTATTGGCATAACAGACCGATGTATTAACATAACAGACTGATGTATTAACATAACAGGTCGATGTATTGGCATAACAGACCGATGTATTGGCATAACAGACCGATGTATTAACATAACAGACCGATGTATTGGCATAACAGACCGATGCAATTACAAAACCGTAAGACGACACTAATTAGCAAGTAGCGCAATTGCGATCGCGCTCTAATTTTTTCTTACAGCAGTTTTAATGTATTTGAACCACATCTGTCGTAGGGGCACAGCATTGCTGTGCCCCTACGACAGATGTGGTCTATTTACCTGAAAATAGCTGTAAATCTAACCGCTTACCATTAGACATCTCCAAAAAAGAATGTAGAAACGTAGCACTGCTAAGGGACTTCCAACAAATAAATTACCCAATCTTGTGGGGTGGGCATCTTGCCCGCCTTAGCTTAGGGGCGGGCGAGACGCCCACCCCACAAGAAGTAGTTGAGTATTTTTTTAGGGACTTCCAAATAAAAAAATATTCCAAAACTGACGCAAAAACCCTCTTAATCTCTCCTCTCTTTGTGTTCTCTGCGCGGCAGTCGCTTATGGGGGACGCGCTGCCTTGTCTCTGTGGTTCGTTTGTTGGGATAATTTATTCCTTGGAAATCCCTTATTTGTCAGTCCCTAAGTCTCTACAAAGTTTCTAGGTAACGCATATTTAATTTTTGGAGATGTCTCCACTTGCATTCACAATTGAATCAGTTTTAAACCACAAAGAGCATTAAAATTTCTAACACTCTAAAGTTGAAGTGCCACTAGTGGGAATACAATCAAAAAATTATACAGTTTTGTAGTAGAGACTGCACTAAAAAATAGCGGAGGTTAAAGCAATGGATGAGCGCGATCGGTATTTACGAATTGCTCTGGTTATTTTTGGAATAGCTTTTTTACTTATCTATCCGCTAACTCAGGTCTGGGCATCAGGCTGGTTATGGCAACCAGGTCAGCACGAATACGAACAGATGATCATTGGTGTTTATGCGACACTTGGTGTCTTTTTGCTTTTAGCTTCAAAGCAACCAGAAGCTCACCTCAGTTTAATCTGGTTCACCATCATATCAAGTGCAGTCCACGGGCTAATCATGGCGGTACATGCAGTAATTGACCCTGTTGAACAGGGACACCTGTTTGGTGATGTTCCAGCATTGTTTTTGGTAGCAATTGTCCTTGGCTCTTTAGCGCCCCGCAAAGTAGTGTCAAGTACATGAACGCGCATAAAATGTCTGTGTATTTCCCACAATTGAAGAGATACAGCACATTTCAGTTAAATGAAGTACATATATAACGCGATGTGCAACTTATTCTTGAAACCCCTCTCCAAACCTCTCTCCGCTTCGGGGAGAGGCTTTAAGTCTTTCTCCCCTTCCCTTGTAGGGAAGGGGCTGGGGGTTAGGTTTGAGAGCAAGTTGCACACCGCGTTATATAAAACCCAAAACCTTGTAGAGACGTAGTAGTGCTACGTCTCTACGTGTATTCGATTAGAGCGCAATCTGTTGTAAGCATCTGCCGTTATGAATACATCAACTTGCATTGTGAATATATCTTGCGGAGTATGTTTGAAAACACACTTTAGTTAGAGTCTTTATGCAAGATTGCCGTGATAGTATACGGCTCATTCTTGTTGTTACTTGTAGGACAAAATTATGGAAATTAGTAGACGCAGCTTGTTAAAAACTGTTTCTGCTTCGGGATTAGTGGCAGCAGGACTTGCAGTTTCGGAAGGATTTTTGCAACCGATTCTCGCTCAAACAAAAACTGTTGATGAAAATACTCAACTGTTAGCCCAAAGTTCAGCCACTCCAACTCGACGTGGCGAAATGTTATATCGCCACCTTGGACGCACCGGAGAACAAGTATCTGTGATTGGCTTGGGGGGGTATCACATTGGAAAAATTTCAGAAGAGCAAGAAAGTATTAAGTTAATCCGCAGCGCGATCGATCGCGGCATCAATTTTATGGATAACTCTTGGGACTATAACAACGGACGTAGCCACCGTTGGATGGGAAATGCTCTTAAGAATGGTTATCGCCAAAAAGTTTTCCTGATGACAAAAATCGATGGTCGGACCAAAGGCGCTGCCAAAATGCAGATTGATGAATCACTCAAAGATTTGCAGGTCGATCACATTGATTTATTGCAACATCATGAAATACTACGCTTTGAAGACCCCGATCGCGTTTTTGCTCCTGGTGGCGCAATGGAAGCAGTTTTGGAAGCCCAGAAAGCGGGCAAAATTCGCTATATCGGTTTCACAGGACACAAAAATCCTCTGATTCACCTGCAAATGCTGGAAACTGCGGCACAAAATGGTTTCCACTTTGATACTGTGCAGATGCCTTTGAATGTGATGGATGCCCATTTTAGAAGTTTTGAACATCAAGTTTTACCTGTGTTAGTGAAAAACAACATTGGTGTGCTGGGAATGAAATCTATCGGCGAGTCTTACATTCTCAGAAGCAACACCGTCAGTGCAATCGAGTGTCTGCATTACGCAATGAATTTGCCAACGTCAGTGGTAATTACAGGCATCGACAGCATGGGAATTTTAGACCAGGCGTTTGAGGCAGTCCGCACCTTTAAGCCAATGGATCAAGCACAAGTTACAGCACTGTTAGCGCGGACTCGTGACGCAGCAGCTAAAGGGCAGTATGAACGATATAAAACTACAACCCAAAATGATAGTACAGCCATGAATCCAGCTTATCTTGGCTAAATATTAATTCGATTTTTTTGAAGTAATAGTTGTAAAAAATATAGACAAAGTTCACAAACTATTATTGAGTAATCCTCTTGATTTAAAAGATGCATCAATTTACGTCTATTGTCATTAACACCGCTTCCAACTTCTTTAACTATTCTGACAATCTTATAGCCTCTAGCAGTGCAATAAAATTCAATATTATCAGGGCGGGCGAGACGCCCACCCCACAATCATATTGAAAAAATATTAGTGCAAATTAAAGGCGCAACAGCTTAGAGGTTGAATGAACAAGTATTTCGCTGTGACTTTAGGCACTTTAGATTCCCCCTAACCCACGCCAGTCGCTCCACTTGGGGAGACCCCAAGACCGCGCTGGCTCCCCTTAAAAAGGGGGGAACCGGAATCAAAGTCCCCCAATTGAGCGGAGGATTAAAACGCATGGCACTGGCTGAGTCGGCAATGGAGAAGTTGAAGAGTTATACTTTTCCTGGCAACGTGCGCGAATTGCAAAATACCTTGGAATGAGCAGCGATTCTCTCTGGAGGACGAACGATCTTGCACGAATATCTTATTTTTAGCCAACAGGATGAGACATGAATAACAATATATCTAACTCCTAACCTCTCACTCTCAAAAATGGTTCCTTCCAGACGAGTTTATTTATTGTTGGTTTTGGGCATAGCGATCGCTCTGATCCTATCTTTATTTCTCGCAATCAGAGCGGCGATCGCCATCACTATACTATTTGATGTCGTAGTTTTAATATTAATGGTTGTAGATGCTTTGCGGGTGCGGCGTTCTCGCGTGCAAATTACCCGCGAATTACCATCACGATTATCTATTGGGCGAGATAATCCCGTGGTGCTGAAGGTGACATCGGCAAATACCAACGCCAAAATTGAAATCCGGGACTATTACCCAACAGGATTTGGTGTGTCTGCACCTGCATTGGTTGGTACTGTTCCTAGTAACAGCACTGAGGAATTGAGGTATACCATCCACCCAACACAGAGGGGAGAGTTTCCTTGGGGGAATATTCAAGTTCGACAGTTGGGACTTTGGGGATTAGCTTGGGATGATTGGCAAATTTCCCAAAGTCTGCCAGTGAAAGTTTATCCTGATTTAGTGGGATTGCGATCGCTCACAATTCGTCTGACACTGCAATCATCAGGATCAATGCGCCAATCTCGGAAAACTGGTATTGGTACAGAGTTTGCCGAACTGCGAAACTATCGCACTGGTGACGATTTGCGGTTTATTGATTGGAAAGCTACCGCCCGTCGGGTTGGGGCTTATGGTAATGCAACCCCATTAGTGAGGGTTCTGGAACCAGAACAGGAACAAACATTACTAATTTTACTTGATCGTGGACGGTTGATGACAGCAAAAGTGCAGAGTTTGCAGCGATTTGACTGGGGTTTGAATGCAACTTTATCCTTAGCTTTAGCAGGATTACATCGAGGCGATCGCGTGGGTGTTGGTGTATTTGACCGCCAGATGCATACGTGGATTCCCCCAGAACGCGGTCAACATCATTTAAATCAGCTAATTGATCGCTTAACTCCAATTCAACCAGTGTTATTTGAATCTGATTATTTGGGGGCGGTGACAAATGTTTTGCAGCGACAAACTCGCAGGGCGCTTGTAGTAGTAATTACCGATTTAGTTGATGTTACTGCCTCTACAGAACTCCTGGCTGCACTCTCTAAGTTAGCACCCCGCTATCTCCCCTTTTGTGTGACTCTGCGAGATCCGCAAGTTGATCGTCTAGCACACACCTTCACAGATGATGTTGCAGGTGCTTACACCCGTGCAGTGGCACTCGATTTATTAATGCAACGACAAGTAGCTTATGCCCAACTGAAACAAAAAGGTGTATTAGTACTAGATGCACCAGCAAATCAAATTGCCGATCAGTTGGTTGAGCGATATCTGCAACTCAAAGCACGAAATCAACTTTAGTCATTTGCCATTTGTTATTTATTATTGTTCTCTTTTACATCTTTACAATAAAATCTGTAATTCTTTTCGTTTCCTTTTTTACTAAGCGATCGCGCCTATTTTGTTCTAGTCTCAGAGGTTGTTTGAAAAGTTTTTCCCTATGATTTTAATTGCACTGTTACCCCCCTTAATCCCCCCGATGTATTGGGGGAAATAAGAACACCCTAACCCTCGCCAATACATACGGGGAGGGTTAGGGTGGGGTAAAAAATATTTGATACATCAATCATGACTTTTCAAACATCCTCTCATACTGATTTACGAGCAATGAATGCTGCATGAGCTTTAGGCAGATTGTATTCACCATAACTACGCACAATCTCAACTTGGAAACCAATTTTACGAAGTTTTTGTGCAATATCTGTGGCTTCATATAACTGCTGATAGTGTACTTCGTGATCCCGTCTGTAGTATTCTCCCACTTTCCGAAAGGTGATAATTCGACGGGTGAGTATCCCCTGCTTTTGCTCCTCATTTTTTTCGACGAGTACTATCCAATCGTCTCCTTCATTGAATCCCTTCGTTGTGATTCCCTGTGCAATCTGTCCTGGCTCGGCAATATCGAAAATTAAGACACCTCCAGAAACCAAAGCTTTGTATATGCGCTCAAATAGATCAACTAGCATTTCACCAGAGGTATCTGAATCAAACAAATAATTAAAGCATTCACTGATGGATATCACAGCATGACACGGTAGAATTTCAGCTTTAAAAAATGATTCGACTCGAAACTCTGCATTTGCTACTCTTTTGCGAGCAATGGCAATCATTGACTCAGAGATATCAATTCCGAGAATACGATAATTAGCCTTTGTAAGTTCTTGTGCTGATATTCCACTTCCACACCCCAAATCTACCACTAGCCCGTCCTGTATTCCACTCTGATTCAGGATTTCGATAATGCCAGGAGTAGATTTGAGAGCGTAATTACTATAACCGACATCATGGATATATGCCAGATCGTCCTTGTACCACTCTTTCATATTGCGACTCGTCTATTTATTCACTTTGCCTTGCCAAACGATTTCCTTAATTTTGATTTCTTTCGGAATCAATTTAATTTTGTAAAAGGTATCTGCAACCTCTTGTTGTTTACTAATCACTTCATCTGTGAGTGGAAGTACATCATACTCACGTCGCTTTTCTGCTATTTCCAACACAGGAGCATCTATACCCAAAGCAGGGGAAAGAAATTTAGCAACTTCACTAGGATTATTCTTTGCCCAGTTACTAACTTGCTTCACCTGATCTAGAACTATTTTCAAGGCATCCGGCTTGCCATCAACAAAAGATTTTGCGGCCAGATAATAACCACGATTGGGAGCTAATCCCGTTGCATCTGCTAAAGTACGTGCGCCTGTTGCTGCTTCTGCTGCGGCTAAGTACGGGTCCCAAATTGCCCAAGCATCAACCTTTTTTCCCTCAAAGACAGCACGAGCATCGGCGGGAGTGAGACTTACTCGTTGGATGTCACTGTACTGTACTCCTGCCTTTTCCAGTGCTTTCACCAATAGGTAGTTAGCATTAGAACCTTTGGCAAAAGCAACTTTTTTGCCCTTGAGTTCAGCTACACTTTTAATAGGTGAATCCTTGGGCACTAGAATGGCTTCAGCCTTGGGACTCCAAGGATCGTAGGCAACATAAACCAAAGGAATCCCCCCAGCTTGAGCAAATATAGGTGGTGATTCTCCGGTATAGCCAAAATCAATACTGCCTGCATTCAATGCCTCTAGGAGTGGGGGACCAGCAGGAAATTCCGACCAAGTTACGGAAGATCCGGAAGCTGCAAAGGCTTTCTCTAATTCTCCTCTCGCCTTCAGTGCATAGAGGACAGTTGATGCCTTCTGGTAACCTATATGAACTGTAGTACCACTAGCTGCTGGACTTGGGGCTTGGCTTGTCTGCGGTGTGGCAGAGTTGTTGCTTGCACTTGGGGAACAAGCAGAGAGAGCCAAAGTTAAACTAAGTCCCACTGCAAACAGTAGGGAAAAGGTGCGGATTCTTCGTTGTTGGAACCTCTGGAGGAAGGCAAAAGCTATACCCAACAATCGGATTGGAGAGAACTTAGTCAACATCATCACTCTGCTTTCAGGGGGAAATAAATATTAGACTTCAGTAAACCTACGGTAAAACACCGATAAGCTTATTGACTTACCGTATTATATTGCAATCCGGTTGGGTTAAGAAAAATTGCTTTGTTGGGTTTCGTTCCTCAAACGCCACTTGCTTCTCCCCCAGACGCTGCAAGTAGCAAGATCCCCAGAGGAGTACAAGTCAGGAAACCCGCACAACTTTTCAAGACTAATTTTGGATTGGAAATAGCTATTTTGATGAAGTTGGCTTGAGGATGAGACAGCAACAAGCTGCCTTGCCAACTTGATAATTGTACTACAAAAGCTGCCTCAATTCCTCAACTGAGTTTACAGTTTTGATAGCTTGTTGAATTGCTTTCAATCGCTGTAAATCTGTAATTTCAGAGATAATTGGCATTAATTCCAAGCCAGGATTGCCAAATTTTATCTCTAATGATGTCTCAAGACCCGTCTTAATTCCACGAGCTTCTCCACGGGCTTCGCCACGGGCTTCGCCACGGGCTTCTCCACGGGCTTCTCCACGGGCTTCTCCAAGGGCTTGTCCAAGGGCTTCGCCTTCGCGTAAAATTTCTTGATACCAAGGTGATTCGCGCAACACAGCCATATCCCACCTCATAATTTCTTTAACTAAGGCACTCTCTAGTACAAAAGTAGCAAAAAAAGCTAAAACTGTTTCGAGTTGGTTTAATTGTTCATCTCTACGCAAAATTTGCAATGCTTGTCGGATGGTTGACTCATTTTCACCACCTTTGAGAATTGGGACAAAGGGAAGCAATGATGGTAAAGATTGTTCAAATACAATATTTACATCAACCTCCCACAAATTAATGACGCGATAATCTTGATGTGCCCTGATTCCTGCAACATTTGATGTGTAAGTTGTTGGAATTTGCGTGTCACTTGTTTTCAGGATATTGATGAGTACGGGGTATGTTGGTAAATTATACTTTTCTTCTGCTAAAGAAGCATACGCACGCATTCGGCGGGGCATTTTGGAATTATAGCGTAATTGTAATTCGTTGACAATTAAAAATTCTCCGTCTTGGGGACTTTCAGCGCGGATTAAAACATCACTTTCTCTACTTATCCATTGAAATTCCGAGTTGAGAATTTCCCCAACTGTGACATCGGGAATTTGAGTTACCCATTTCACCCAGTTGTCGGGTGCAAGGCTAATCAAGCGTTTGGTGCTGACATCTGCGGGTTTGGTCATCGGGAGTAGCTGCACTCATCTATAAGAAATCATACTAAGGTATCTATACAATCATTAAGCAAGTAAATTCGGGAAATTGTATTTAATTTACTAATCAGGATTTGCTTTTCTGATAAAGTTTAGGAAAGCCAAGTTTTACCTCTTCTTTGTACAACTACTATCACATCACATCGTAATAATACCTAACTTTGTTGATTATTCATCAAGGAGGATGAAAATATAAACATCTTGTATTAATCAAAGACAAAGTGTAATCAAAGACACTTTATTATTCGCCATTTCGTGTTATTGCCGCAGTATTTACAAGTATTTTTCATGAGAACTGAGGCAGAGAAAATAATATGTTTTTAGACATTTTGGCCAGCCTGCAACGGTTATTTGTGGGTTACATTCCAGCCGTGATTTTGGGTAGCTTCATCGGATACTTAATAGGTATGAATAGCATGATTTATCAGCTATTTAGGCTGATATTTCAGATACCACATAGTATCCCTCCTATAGCTTTGTTACCTATTGCCCTAATAGCATTTCCAGAGAGCGAATCGGCTGCTATTGTAGTAGTTTTTCTGGGAACTCTCTGGACGATGATTATTAATATGGCAATAGGTATGCGACATTTCCATAGACAGAATAATAACTTTAGAGTAGCTATATTTCATATATTTCATGCCTTGAAAGTTAGCATTTGGGTGGCCTGGTTTATAGTTATTGCCACAGAAATGTTAATCGGTCCAAAAGGACTTGGCTTTACCCTCTGGGATGCTTATAAAGCTGGCAATGCTGATTACATAATCCAGGTGATCATCTACATCGGTATTATTGGCTTTTTGCTGGATCAGTTACTAGATTTTGCAGCCTATATTCTCTCGCAAATGGTTTCAGATGGGAAAAAGTCTTCTTAAACTTTATCTAGGCTTGCGGATTGCACCCTGCCAGCTAATAGTTTGCTTGGCAGAACGTATTCCCAAAGAACGAGTTGCTACTATTTCAATATCAACGTTGACACCAGGGCGTAAAGCTTCGTCAGGAATTTTTAGCTTGCCCAAAGCTAGAGTAAAACGGTTGTAGTCACGAGTCACAAGTTCGTTGGGAATATCACCTTCATATTCAGTTTTATAGCCAGAAAAACCTTGCAAGCTATCCTGTGTGCGGAATTTTACGCGAAACTGAGTATTAATGGCATCAGACTTTGCTGCCAAATCGACTATTTTTAAGTTGAGGTTTTGTCCTGCATCGGCAAATTCTGCCACAGCTAACCGGGTGACATCTTTCTTAGAAATGGCATGGTTAACTGTAAATGTTGTTAAGTTAGCTTCACTTTTGGTGCTACCCTCAACCCATAATTCCTCAGAAAAAGTAATTTCTACTTGTTTGCTGTCAGTTAAATTCAGTGTTACAGCTTGATTGCCAAAGTTGGTGATGGGTTGTCTTTCTTGCCAAACTATTTGAAAAGCCTCTTCTAGACGCTGTTCAAACTCAAGGTAATCATCTGCGATCGCAGCACCAGGCGCAAGTAGAGAAGCTGCACCTTTGCGAAGGTTCCACTTGTTCTTCGAGAGGTGAAACTGTTTGTTTGTCAGTTCAGAAATCGCTAGCTGCACAGTTGGACTATCAGCTGCCAAAGCTTTCTTGCTATTGACAATACTCAAAGTTCCTAAGCGCCCTTGGCTACCATCGCTGCCATCACTGCCATCTCGCCCATCGCTACCGTCTCTACATCTATAAACCTTGTCAGTACACTGATAATCAGGGCTACCAGGAGTTCCCTTACAGGTTTTCACTTCCCAACTCCGTCTGTGACAGTTACAACCCTGGGTACCGTTGCCACCTCTACCGCCCCGCCCGCCTTCCCCACCAGTTGCCCGAACGGAAATGTTTCGCAAGTCTGCCAAATTGCTGTAATAGACAGTGAGGGAACCACCATTTCCCCCATCTCCTCCTTTGCCACCGTTACCGCCATTACCACCATTTGGGGCATTTATGTCGTGGCTGACGTCGTAGGCATCGCGTTGATCGTGACAGTCAGGTTGATAACCATGTTCTCCGTCTTCTCCGTCTTCACCATTTTTACCGGACAAGTCAAGATTCACAGATGAACCATTGACAAAAATATTTTGGTTTTCACCACTGCGGCCTTCTCTACCCAATCGCCCATCGGTTCCTGTGCGTCCATCTCTCCCATAATTTCTGGCTACTTTATAGTATTCGTCAGAGGCAAAGGCTGGACATAAAACTGAACCAGATGCAGGCAAAAAGCTACTAAATAAACCGAATATCAACAGTAGGGGCAGCTTACTTCTAAAATCATTGTGCATCTAGTTATACCTAAAACTTTAGTTGAATTATCTACTCCTGACGCTGACTTCCAACAATTTGCTCCCTTTTATCAAGTGGTATGCCAAAATGTCGCCCATTTGATTTACAAACGAGAGCCTCAGATCCGCGATTTCTAATCGCTAGGTATATTTGCACTGATTGAGATGCTCCCTGCCCAACTTACTAACCGATTAAGTTGCTGTTGGATCGTCATTAACCTTAACAATCAGCTTGCCAAAATTATCACCTCGAAGTAAACCGATGAATGCACCAGGAGCATTCTCTAAACCATCAACTACATCTTCTTTATACTTCAGTTGACCAGACTTTAACCATCCAGAAACATCATGGGAAAAATCATCAAACCGATGTTGATAATCACCAACTAGAAAACCTTTAATCAAAGCCCGTTTGACTAGCAGTGGTCTTAAATTAGGCCCTGGTGGAGTAGATGTGGCGTTATACTCCGAAATCAAACCTACTAGTGGAATTCTGGCTCCCAGGTTGATCTGCTGCAACACGGCTTCTAAAATCACACCTGCTGTATTGTCATAATAAACATCAATGCCATTAGGAGCAGCTTTTTTGAGCGCTGAATCAAGTTCTTGGGTTTTGCGGTTAATGCCAACATCAAAACCTAATTCCTTAACTATATAATCCCGCTTATCGTCACTCCCAACAATTCCTACTACTCGCGCACCTTTAATTTTGGCAATTTGACCTGCTACTGCACCGACAGCACCAGAAGCGGCTGAAACCACAACAGTTTCACCTTCTTTCGGTTGACCAATATCAAGCAGAGCAG
The DNA here is from genome assembly GCF_036917135.1 of Nostoc sp. Classification (GTDB taxonomy): domain Bacteria; phylum Cyanobacteriota; class Cyanobacteriia; order Cyanobacteriales; family Nostocaceae; genus Nostoc. The sequence goes on from NZ_JBALEA010000061.1 coordinate 25,401, forward strand.
CATAAGCAGTCAGACCAGGCATACCCAGTACACCTAGATTATAGGATAAAGGTGCTTGAGTGGGATCAAGTTTACGCAGCGTTTCACCCTTAGATACAGCATAAGTTTGCCAACCGTTACTGCTAAGAACGAAATCTCCTACTTGAAATTGAGGATGATTTGATTTAATTACTTGGCTGACTGTACCACCGACAATAACTGAACCCAACTCTAATGATGCAGCATAAGACTGTCCTCCACTAATGCGACCACGCACGTAAGGGTCGAGAGATAGATAAATGGTGCGACTAAGAATTTCACCTTCACCAGGTTCGGGAGTTGGTGTTTCTACTACAGCAAAATCGCTATCTTTTGGTTCGCCGACTGGACGACTTTTGAGGATGATTTGTTTGTTAATTAAATCAGACATAAGTTATTTTCCTCTACATTAATCTGAAAATCCGTGGGCATACAGATGTGTACGCCCCTTCAAGAAATATTTCTACCTTTAGTTTGACACTTACGAAAAAATATTATCAGTAAGTCAACTTAGAGGATGTTTGAAAAGTCCTCTTCTCGGTAAAAAAACGTTTACATCCCCCTAAGTCCCCCGATAAATTGGGGGACTTTGACTCCGGTTCCCCCCTTTTTTAAGGGGGGTTAGGGGGGATCAAAACGTTGTGGGGCTAGGTTCTAAGACTTGTGTGTACACCGTAGCCTTTTTAAGGGGAGCCAGACTGGCGTGGGTTAGGGGGGATCAATGAGTGCAAAGATACAGCCAACTACTTTTCAAACAACCTCTTAGGGACAAAGATTTGTTGCTATAAAGTTAAAAGCACTGATCAGAGTTAAAATCAACTTTCTGATTTGAGAAAACCTTTTTAAACACGAAAACCCAGAAAATTTTTTAGAGATTAAGCTATGGCAACCGAACAGTTGACTAGAGACAGCGACAATCTAGATTTAAATCAGCTACTAAGAACGCTGAATGCTGTTAAACAGGGTGACTTCTCGGCTCGGATGCCCATAGACCATACTGGCGTGGCTGGGAAAATAGCTGACACGCTCAATGATATTATTGATCAAAATGAGCGGATGGCGGCCGAACTACAGCGAATTGGTAATGTTGTCGGCAAGGAAGGCAAAATTGCCGATCGCGCCTCTCTCGGAGATGTTCGGGGTTCTTGGTCAGATTGTGTTACTTCTGTCAATACTCTGATTACAGATTTAGTTCAACCAACAGCTGAAACTACGCGGGTAATTCGGTCAGTCGCCAATGGTGACTTATCCCAAACGATCGCTACACAAATTGACGGCAGACCTCTCCAAGGTGAGTTTCTCCAAACTGCTAATATCGTCAACACGATGGTAGATCGGCTCGGTTCTTTTGCGAGTGAAGTAACGCGGGTAGCGCGGGAAGTGGGAACTGAAGGGAAGTTGGGCGTTCAAGCCGAAGTGCAAGGTGTGGCTGGCACTTGGAAAGATTTGACTGATAACGTTAACTTGATGGCGGGTAATCTCACCGGACAAGTTCGCAACATTGCCGAAGTTGCCACTGCGATCGCTAATGGTGATTTATCGAAAAAAATCACTGTGGATGTGAAAGGCGAAATTTTGGAGTTGAAAAACACTGTTAATACAATGGTGGATCAACTTAATTCTTTTGCAAGTGAAGTGACACGAGTTGCCCGTGAGGTGGGAACTGAAGGGAAGTTGGGCGTACAAGCAGAAGTTAAAGGCGTTGCAGGTACTTGGAAGGATCTTACAGATAACGTTAATTTGATGGCAGGAAATTTAACCGCCCAAGTGCGTAATATTGCGGAAGTGACAACGGCAGTAGCGAATGGCGACCTTTCCAAGAAAATCACTGTTGATGTCAAAGGCGAAATTTTAGAGTTGAAAAATACCGTCAACATCATGGTGGATCAACTTAATTCCTTTGCATCGGAAGTAACACGGGTGGCGCGGGAAGTGGGTGCAGAAGGTAAATTAGGCGGTCAAGCAGAAGTGCGCGGCGTCGCGGGTACGTGGAAAGATTTAACTGATAGTGTGAATTTCATGGCGGGAAGCTTGACGGCACAGGTGCGGAATATTGCCGAAGTGACAACGGCGGTGGCAAATGGCGACTTATCCAAAAAAATCACTGTGGATGTGAAAGGCGAAATTTTAGAGTTGAAAAACACGATCAATACAATGGTGGATCAACTCAATTCCTTTGCATCAGAAGTAACGCGGGTGGCGCGGGAAGTGGGAACTGAAGGTAAGTTGGGCGTACAAGCGCAAGTGCAGGGAATCGCGGGAACTTGGAAAGATTTAACTGACAACGTTAACTTAATGGCGGGTAATCTTACCGGACAGGTGCGAAATATTGCCGAAGTTGCGACGGCGATCGCTAATGGTGATCTATCTAAAAAAATCACCGTCGATGTCAGAGGTGAAATTCTCGAACTCAAGAATACCATTAATATCATGGTAGATCAACTCAGTTCCTTTGCAAGTGAAGTGACGCGGGTGGCGCGTGAGGTGGGAAGTGAAGGTAAACTGGGTGTGCAAGCCGATGTACGCGGTGTGGCTGGCACTTGGAAAGATTTAACTGACAGCGTGAACTTCATGGCGGGAAGCTTAACGGCACAGGTGCGGAATATTGCCGAAGTCACTACCGCCGTCGCAACTGGCGACTTATCCAAGAAAATCACCGTCGATGTCAAAGGTGAAATTCTGGAGTTGAAAAATACGATCAACACAATGGTAGATCAACTCAATTCTTTTGCCAGTGAAGTAACACGAGTTGCCCGCGAAGTGGGAAGCGAAGGTAAACTAGGCGTGCAAGCAGAAGTACGCGGCGTGGCTGGTACTTGGAAAGATTTAACTGATAGCGTAAACTTTATGGCGGGAAGCTTGACGGCACAGGTGCGAAACATTGCCGAAGTGACTACCGCCGTTGCAACTGGCGACTTATCAAAGAAAATTACCGTCGATGTCAAAGGTGAAATTCTGGAGTTGAAAAATACGATCAACACAATGGTAGATCAACTCAGTTCCTTTGCCAGTGAAGTGACGCGAGTTGCCCGTGAGGTGGGAACTGAAGGTAAATTGGGTGTACAAGCGGAAGTGAAAGACGTTGCCGGCACTTGGAAAGATTTAACCGACAGCGTGAATTTCATGGCGGGAAGCTTGACGGCACAGGTGCGGAACATTGCCGAAGTAACAACTGCGATCGCTAATGGTGATTTATCCAAAAAAATCACTGTTGCTGTCAAAGGCGAAATTCTCGAACTTAAGAATACCATCAATATCATGGTAGATCAACTCAACTCCTTTGCCAGTGAAGTTACACGGGTGGCGCGGGAGGTGGGAAGTGAAGGTAAACTGGGTGTCCAAGCAGATGTGCGCGGCGTGGCTGGAACTTGGAAAGATTTAACCGACAGCGTAAACTTCATGGCGGGAAGCTTAACGGCACAGGTGCGAAATATTGCCGCCGTCACCACCGCCGTCGCAAATGGCGACTTATCTAAAAAAATCTCTGTTGATGTCAAAGGTGAAATTTTAGAGTTGAAAAATACCGTCAACACAATGGTAGATCAACTCAATTCTTTTGCCAGTGAAGTAACGCGAGTTGCCCGTGAGGTGGGAACAGAAGGTAAACTGGGCGTACAAGCCGAAGTTAAAGGTGTAGCCGGCACTTGGAAAGATTTAACCGACAGCGTAAACTTCATGGCGGGAAGTTTGACGGCGCAAGTGCGGAATATTGCCGAAGTTACCACGGCGGTAGCAAACGGCGACTTATCTAAAAAAATTACCGTTGATGTGAAAGGCGAAATTCAAGAGCTTAAAAACACCATTAATACAATGGTGGATCAGCTAAATTCCTTTGCATCAGAAGTTACCAGGGTTGCCCGTGAGGTGGGAACGGAAGGTAAATTGGGCGTACAAGCCTACGTCAGAGGCGTTGCAGGAACTTGGAAAGATTTGACGGATAACGTAAATTCGATGGCGGGGAACCTCACCGGACAAGTTCGCAACATCGCCGAAGTTACCAAGGCGGTAGCTAATGGCGACTTATCGAAGAAAATTACCGTTGACGCCAGAGGCGAAATTTTGGACTTGAAGAACACCACCAATACAATGGTAGATCAACTCAGTTCCTTTGCCAGTGAAGTAACGCGGGTGGCGCGGGAAGTGGGAACTGAAGGGAAGTTGGGCGGACAAGCCCAAGTCCAAGGTGTTGCCGGGACTTGGAAAGATTTAACTGATAATGTTAACTCAATGGCGGGGAACTTAACGGCACAAGTACGGGGTATCGCCAGAGTTGTCACCGCAGTTGCAAACGGTGACTTGAAGCGGAAACTCATGTTAGATGCTAAGGGAGAAATTGAAACCTTGGCAGAGACAATCAACGAGATGATTGATACCCTCGCAACATTTGCCAATCAAGTAACCACAGTGGCGCGGGAAGTGGGAATTGAAGGGAAATTGGGCGGACAAGCGAGAGTCCCTGGGGCGGCTGGAACTTGGAAAGATTTGACAGATAATGTGAATGAACTGGCTGCTACATTGACAACTCAGTTGCGAGCGATCGCAGAAGTTGCTACAGCTGTTACTAAAGGTGATTTAACTCGCTCAATCGCCGTCGAAGCACAAGGGGAAGTTGCCATCCTCAAAGATAATATCAACCAGATGATTGCCAATCTGCGGGAGACAACGCAGAAAAATACCGAACAAGATTGGTTAAAAACTAACTTAGCCAAATTTACCCGAATGCTCCAAGGGCAGCGAGACTTAGAAACCGTATCTAAACTAATTCTCTCAGAATTAGCACCCTTGGTAGGAGCGCAACACGGTGTATTCTTCCTGATGGATTATTCTGTTGAAAATACGCCCTATTTGAAATTAATTAGTAGCTACGCTTACCGCGAACGCAGACATCTAGCTAACCGCTTCCAATTGGGTGAAGGCTTGGTGGGACAATGCGCCTTAGAAAAAGAGCGAATTCTGCTGACGGAAGTACCGAACGATTATATCAGAATTACCTCTGGTTTAGGAGAAGCCACGCCCCTGAATGCCGTAGTCTTACCTGTACTCTTTGAAGGACAGGTGACAGCAGTGATTGAATTAGCATCCTTCCGCCGCTTTAGCGAAATTCATCTGACATTCTTCGACCAGCTTACCGAAAGTATCGCGATCGTCCTCAACACGATCGCCGCATCCATGCGAACTGAAGAATTACTCAAGCAGTCGCAATCTTTGGCTGAAGAACTCCAAACCCAGCAAAGCGAACTCCGGGAAACCAACAAGCGTTTAGAACAACAAGCCCAATCACTCAAAACTTCCGAAGATTTACTCAAAGGACAGCAAGAGGAACTGCAACAAACCAACGCCGAATTAGAAGAAAAGGCAGAGTTGTTGGCGATGCAAAAGAAAGAAGTGGAGCGCAAAAATCGGGAAATTGAACAAGCAAGAGTATCTTTGGAAGATAAAGCTGAACAACTCGCCCTTTCCTCAAAATACAAATCAGAATTTCTTGCCAATATGTCCCATGAACTGCGGACACCGCTAAATAGCTTGTTAATTTTGGCGAAATTGTTGACAGATAATATTGATCGCAACCTTACCAGCAAGCAAGTCGAATACAGCCAGACAATTTATTCAGCAGGTAATGATTTGTTGACCTTAATCAATGACATTCTGGATCTCGCTAAAATTGAATCTGGAACGATGTCTATTGACATGACCCAAATGCCATTGGTAGATTTGGGCGAACAGGTTGAACGCACCTTCCGACAAATCGCTCAGAGTAAAGGACTTGTCTTTGCGATTGAATTTACTCCCGAATTGCCAAACACCATCTATACAGATGTCAAACGCTTACAACAGGTGTTGAAAAATCTCCTCTCCAACGCTTTTAAATTTACAGAGAAAGGAGAGGTGCATTTACAGATTGCGGTAGCCAAGCAAGACTGGAGTTCTGACAATCAAAACTTAAATCGCGCTCAAATCGTCATTGCCTTCTCAGTCAGCGATACAGGCATTGGCATTGCCCCCGAAAAACAGAAAGTGATTTTTGAAGCATTTCAGCAAGCCGACGGCTCTACCAGTCGCAGATACGGTGGTACTGGATTGGGCTTATCAATTAGCCGCGAAATCGCCCGTCTATTTGGCGGCGAAATTAAACTCATCAGTCAACCCGGTCAAGGTAGCACCTTTACATTCTACTTACCACAATTCAGTCCTGAGTCAACATCAACACAACTCAGCACTCCTTACTCAGAAACGCGATTAATCGGGTCTAATACAGACGCGATTAATCGCGTCTCTACAATGATTAATGACGATCGCACTACGATTGAAACAGGCGATCGCGTTTTACTAATTGTCGAAGATGATGTAAATTTTGCACGTATCCTTCTCGATATGGCGCAACAACAGGGATTCAAGGTAATCGCTGCCCAAACCGGTAGTACAGGTTTGATGCTAGCGCAGCAATTCCTACCTTCAGCCATTTTACTAGATATTCGGTTGCCAGAAATGGATGGTTGGACAGTATTGGATCGTCTAAAACATGACCCAAATACTCGTCATATTCCCGTACATATCATGACTGTTGAAGAAGGGAGACAACGCGGTTTACAACTAGGTGCGATCGCATATCTGCAAAAACCTTTAACTAGCGAGACAATATCCGAGGCGTTGACCAAAATTAAAGGTTTTGTTGAGCGCCAGGTGAAAAATTTATTGGTAGTCGAAGACGACGAGACTCAACGGCGTAGTATTGTTGAGTTGATTGGCAACAGCGATGTTTCGATCATTGCTGTAGACACTGGTGCAGCAGCCCTAGAGGCCATTCGCACCCAGCATTTTGATTGCCTTGTCCTCGATTTAGGGCTACCCGACATGACCGGCTTTGAACTGATTGAACAGATCAAGCTTCTACCTCACGGCAAAACTTTGCCAATTATTGTTTACACAGGTAGAGAAATTAGCAAAGCTCAAGAAACGGAACTCAGACGAATTGCCGAGACAATCATTATTAAAGATGTGCGATCGCCCGAACGTCTTCTCGATGAAACGGCATTATTTTTACACCGAGTCCAGGCAAATTTACCAGCCCCAAAACGGCAAATACTCGAACAACTGCATTCACAAGACTACTTACTCACAGGCAAAAAAGCCCTAATTGTAGACGACGATATGCGGAATATCTTCGCCCTGACCAGTATGCTGGAGCGTTATCAAATCCAAGTTTTATATGCTGAAAACGGCAGAGAGGGAATCACTCTGTTAGAAAATACACCAGATATTGATGTGGTTTTGATGGATGTCATGATGCCAGAAATGGATGGTTACGAAACAACACGCGTCATCCGCCAAAAGGATCAATTTAAATCTTTGCCGATTATTGCACTGACCGCTAAAGCGATGCAAGGCGATCGCGAAAAGTGTATTGAAGCCGGCGCATCAGACTACATCACCAAACCCGTAGATACTGAGCAATTGCTTTCACTGTTGCGTGTTTGGCTATATCGTTGATACTATCGTAAAACCTTTACTGCATTTTTGAATTAACAGCCAACGGTCAGAGTCTTTGTCCAGTGCTGGCTTGAGGCGAAAATTAAAAACATCCTCCCACACCTCTATTCCGTGAGTAGAAGCAAAATCAATCTCAAGCTCTTTAAAACGTGGGTAGTCCCGTTCGCTGATCGCAGTCAGCATAGGAAGTAAGGCGGTTAACGGTATTTGGGTTGCTGTCTCAGTCATCTGGGTAGTCCTCAAAAATACAAATTATTGGTAGAGGTTCGTCTTCTGTATCGATTATTTCGACTAATCGTTTACCTATGTTTCTGGCTATTCTTTTACAGCGTTCCTCGGATGCTGCTGCTGACCATTGCCTAGTTTCTTGGAAGGGATCAAATTTACCCTGAGAGCGTCTTATACCGTCGTTTGGCTGTTTTTCTTGGGTCAAATTACCTCCTTAATTGTAACCTGCTATATTTCACCATCATGGCAAATTAGGAACCAATGACACGATCGCTTTCACCAATTCCTCTGGATCTACAGGCTTGGAAATATGCAGTTGAAATCCCACAGCGATCGCTTGCTGATAATCCATCTCACCAGCATAAGCAGTTAAAGCGATCGCCAGAATTTTCCCGCCTCGCTCTGATTCCAGACTCCTCACCTGTCGCATCAGCATATAACCATCCATTTCTGGCATCCCAATATCGCTGATAATCAGATTTGGCTGGGATTGACTCAGTGCAGTTAAAGCTGCAATGGCTGAGGCGACGGTGGTAACAGTTGCACCATACTGATTCAGCATGAAGGACAAAAACTCTCGCATATCTGCATCATCGTCCACCACGAGAATCTCTAAGCCAGACAAGGGCGAGGATTGAGCCGCCACAAGTGAGGAGTGATCTTTTGTATCCTTGATTCCTTTGCTTTCATTCTGTAAAGATGAAAATCTGACAGTGAAAGTTGCTCCTTGCGCTTCCCCCAGACTTTCTGCTTGCACAGTTCCCCCGTGAAGTTCTACAAGATGGCGAACGATCGCTAAACCTAAACCTAAACCGCCAAATCTGCGAGTTGTAGCCCCATCTGCTTGACGGAAATAATCAAACACATAAGGTAAAAACTCAGGCGCGATCCCCTTCCCTGTGTCAGTGATGCAGATTTGTACCTGGGAGCCAACTTGCTGTAATTTAATTTTTATCTGTCCCTCGCTAGGAGTAAACTTAATCGCATTAGAAAGGATATTCCAAAAAACTTGTTGCAATCGATTGGCATCGCCTAAAATTGGCCATACACCAGATTCAAAAATTGTCTGAATTTGGATAGACTTAGCCTCCGCCGCTAAACGCACTGTCTCGATCGCAGCTTCAATGACTGATACCAAATTAATGCGGACAAAGTTGAGATTAAGTTTACCCTGAAGAATGCGGGAAACATCCAGCAAATCTTCAATTAATTGGGTTTGTAACTTGGCATTGCGCTCAATGGTTTCTAAGGCGCGATCGCTTGTAGCTTGATCCAGCTTACGGCTCCGCATTAGTTTTGCCCAACCCAGAATCGGGTTAAGTGGTGTTCTCAATTCATGGGACAGCACAGCTAAAAATTCATCTTTGACGCGGTTTGCACTTTCAGCAGCGCTTCGTGCTGTTCGTTCGGCTTCGTAGAGATGGGCGCGAGTGATGGCTTGGGCGCATTGTTGAGCAACAGCCAAGATAAATGCTTGATCTTCGCCACTAAGTTGTTGAGGCTGGGCAAATCCCAAGCTGATACCACCAACTGCCGAACCTTCTACCATCAAGGGAATAGAAATCCAGGCATTAAAATCATATTGGGCGTACACTTCTGCTAAATGTGGGTAACGATCTACCCGATTTTTTGTTGTTTCAGCCCAAATAGGTTTCCCAGTCCGCACAGCTTCTGCTAGGGGAAAGGGGGAATCGATGGCAAAATTACGCCAATTATTCACCAAATCTTCGTTATAGCCAACTGCTCGGACAATTTCTAGTTCAGTTTTACCTTCATTTAACAAGGCGACGAGGGCAGAACTGCCTCCCAAGGCAGCCATGCTCTGCTCTACAATGACTTCAGATACTTGGGCTGGTGTCAGCGATTCTGAAAGAGCCGCCGTAATCGATTGAAGACGAGCAATGCGCTCCAATGCTCTTTCTGCCGTTTTTTGTGCTTGCTGCGCTTCTTGGTAAAGGCGGGCATTATCAATGGCGATCGCTGCTCGATGGGTAATATCCTCCGCTAGTGACAAGTCAGCCGTACTATAACGACGTTCTGATTCCGCAGTCAAAAAGGAAATGGCACCAAAAATTCTTTCACGTGCCACCAGGGGTAAGATTATACAAGACTTTAAACCAAGCTGACGTATAATCCTGAGATGTTCTGCGTCTGGGATAGCTTCTACCAGAGCTGCATCTGGAATTTCAGTTACCATTTCACCAACTCCTGTACGCAACACTTTCGGCACACCTTGAGGTTCATCCAACTTTCTCGGATAACGCTGATGAACTTCCCAACCGAGTTTCACTTTCTCTGGATTGCGGTGAGCAACTGCTACCCGATTAATTGATTGGTTCTCTTGCAGCAGATCAACGCTGCACCAATCGGCGAAATAAGGCACAACCAGGTTGGCCACACTTGCTAGTGTGCTTTCGTAATCGAGGGAAGAGGCGAAGGTTGCACTGACTTGAGCCAAAAATGCTGCTCGTTGCTGATCGGCTTCGGCTTCGAGTCGGGCAGTTTGCTCTTGAATCAGTTGGATACGTTCGGCTTCAGATTGTTTGCGCTCTGTGATATCAAGCACAACACCACTCATGTGTGTGGCTTTCCCAGCTTCGTTGAAAAAGGCTTTTCCGCGACAGGCTACGTAGCGGATACTGCCGTCATCGTGAATAATTCGATATTCTAAATTATGCTCCACACCTTCGTTAATCGCTCGGCTCAAGGATTTAGCCAGCAATCCTCGATCATCTGGATGCAGCCGAGCTAAAATTGTTTCGGAAGTGGTAGTAAAGGTTTCAGGCGTTACCCCAAATAGTTGATAAATCTGCTCATCCCAGTTAAAGCGATCGCTGGCAATATCCCAACTCCAAACACCGATTTTACCAGATTTCAACGCTAGGTTGAGTTGTGCTTGGCTGTCTTCTAAACCTTGATAAAGACGAGCATTTTCTAGAGAAATAGCAATTTGAACTGTCAATATTTCCAGTACCGAAAGTTTCTCCTGCGTAAAAGCACTGGAGATGAGATTGTTTTCTAAATATAATATACCAAGTAATTTCGACTGACGAGCGATCGGCAAACAAAGTACAGATTTAGGTTGTTTTTGAATTACATACTCATCTTTTGAAAACAGATGATTATGCTCAGTGGCATTCGCCAAAATCACAGCTTCTTGAGTTCGCTGAACATAATTCAGCATTGATTGTGGAATCAACTGGGAAATTTCACCATCTAATACAGGTCGATAAACATTGAGCTTTTCTGCTTGGAGATTAACCTTAGCTTCTACTTCGATTACCAGATTTTGCTCGTGTTCAAGCAACAAATAACCGATTTCTGCTCCTGCTTGCTCGATCACAATCTGCATTAATGTTTTCAACAACCGCGAAAGAACAATTTCACTACTTATGGTTTGAGAGGCTTTAACTACTGATAAAAAGTCTAAATGTTCACCTGTGGTGATAAACGTTCCATTAGAGACAAGCTGTTGTCGTGGCAATAGCACAGGATAAGATTCTTCGAGGTGCTTAATTTTAGCAAATGCTTCCCAACGCACATAGCTATTTTTAGCTGCTTGCAAATAGGTTTCGGCAATTAATTCAAACTCTCGCTCCAAGTAAAACTTAGCACTTAGCTCATTAGCCAAAGCTTCATATTGCACAAATCCCTGCTCACGCGCTGAAGCAATTGATTGCTCATACAGGCGCATTGCTGACAAATCTCTACCTTGAATCCGAGCTATTTCCGCAGCGACTAATTGAGATTTGTGCAAGAAGTTTGCCGGGCAGTGGTTAGCCCAGTATTGCAATTGCTGCTGATGCAATTCTAGGGTTAATAAAAACTGTTCTTGCTCTTGATCAGATACTGTTGGATAAAGAGCCGTGAGAGTCAGTGAGTAATATAAAATATAATCTGTTTCAATTGGTAATGCCAGTGTCGTCACTGGAAAATTGGATAATTCTAATGCACAAGTAAGCGCCTCTGGATACTGTTGATATGTGAAAAATATAATTAATTTGATAATATGATAAAAAATAATTCCACTGAGAAAACCTGCATCTTTAATCACAGAAAAGGCCTGTAATTCATCAAAATCATCATCACTTAGAGTCAGATTTTGGTGAGTCAGTCCCCGCAGATTCATCAGTAACATTTGTTGTAATCTAATTGTCTGATAGACAGCTTCATGTTTAGATTGGCGGGCAAACACGGTATATTTTTCGAGAGATTTGGCTGTTTCCGTAAGTGAAGAGCCTAACTGGATAATTTGCCAGGAACTTTGATAGCCGTTGTAGTTTGCCATCGTCACATCACCTGCTTCTACACAGCCAATAAATCCGCGCTCTAAAAAGGGAATGTCGGTGGCAATATGGTTACACCAAACGTTGATATGACTTCCATGAATGTGCAGCACAACTCCTCTAAGTTTCAAGTCATGTAACTTTTCATTTAATTTAATTGTCATCTCAGAAAATGCGTAGCCTGTAGGAATATCATGGAAGATAGAGACTAACAACATGGCATACATACTGTAAGCAAAACAGGAATCTTCCGTATTCCCAAACTTGAGTGAGTAGTTAACGGCTTTAAGTACAACTAAGGGAAAGAGATCAGGTCTACCGAGATAAGTAGGTGGCCCCAATGTTGTCAACAGACTAATTAGTGTCTTAATATTTGGATCTTCGATTACCGGAGCATTAATTAAATCAGAGACTTGTCTATCACCTAAATTTATTAATACCTGGCTTTTTTCAATTGCGATGGCACTTTGCACTTCCTCATTTGAATCAGGAAATATTACCCAAAAAAGTTTTAAAGCTTCTAATCCCAATGTCAGCGCCTGTTCATACCTCCCTGCAACTTGATAGAGTCTAATTTGCAGCATATAAATATTAGATTCATCCAAATGAAATTTGGCTTTGAGCAGTAATAGTTGAAATAATTCTTCCGCTTGTTCTAAATTTCCGGTTAAAAATTCACACTCAGCCAATTCTCTAAACAAAGTAAATGTTTGTTCATATTGTTCAATCCAGGCATCTTCAGCCAAAAGATTCATCGCCACACTAAAAAATTTTTTCGCAGGAGTGTAAGCTGTGGAAGCTTTTGCTTTTTTCCCAGCAATTAAATTCAATCGGACTAATTCATCTTTTTCTGTTTGTTCAACAATCAGATCCACTGCGAGATTGAGTTGATTGACTAGATCAAAAATTTGCTCGTTCACTTGTTCAGGACTAGCATTTTTCAGCAAAATTTGCCCAATCTTTAGGTGAACAGCCGACTTTGATTCATCGGCAATTAAGGAGTATGCAGCTTGTTGAACTCGGTCATGGTAGAAGCGATAGTTTTTATCAACAGTTTCATCTGACTCAATGGAAATAATTAATCCTCTTAAAATTGCTTCCACAAGTGCATTTGCCGTTTCTTCAATAGATTGTTCGCCAACGTTCACATCGTGTGCGCCCCGCGCAATCGCTAAAACTTCTAAATCAAAGCGATTACCAATACAAGAGGCTAATTTAAGCACCTCTTGAGTTGCTTTTGGCAATTTTTGCATCCGCCCAATCATCAAACTAACAATATTATCTGTAATACCTTGGGCTTCAATCTCATCTAGATTCCATTGCCAAACACCATCTTGGCGATTAAAATTCAGCAGGTTTTCTTGATGCAGTGTTTTGAGAAATTCATTGACAAAGAAAGGATTACCGTCAGTTTTTTTGAGAATTAATTGGGCGAGGGGTTCTACTTGTTCTGCTGAACTATGCAAGGTATCAGCAATTAATTGATTTACATAGACAATATTCAACGGAGTCAGGGGAATTTCAGTCGTTCTTGCACCATGCTGTCGAACTTTATCCATCATCAAATTGAAGGGATGTACAACATCTATTTCGTTATCCCTATACGCCAAAATGAAGCAGAGATATTGAATACTAGAGCCAGTAATAATAGTTTGAATTAAATTCAAAGTAGCGGTGTCTGCCCACTGCATATCATCTAAAAAAACAGTGAGTGGATGCTCTTTTTGAGCAAAGACGCTGATAAAGTTTTGAAACACCAAATTAAATCGGTTTTGAGATTCAGCAGGCCCCAACTCTGGTATATAAGATTGTTCTCCAATAATGAGTTCAACTTCTGGAATTACATCAGTGATTAATCTACCATTGTTCCCTAATGCTGCTTGTATTTCCTTTTTCCAGGTAGCAAGTTTATTTTCAGGTTGCGTTAAAATTTGTCGCGCGAGTGTTTGAAAAGCTTGAACAATCGTGGAATAAGGAATATCTCGTTTGTACTGATCAAACTTACCAGAAATAAAAACGCCGCGTTCTCTGACAATGGGCTTGTGAATCTCCTTTACCAGAGAAGATTTACCAACTCCAGCATAGCCAGAAACTAACACGAGTTCTGCTTTACCTTGACTAAGAACTCGTTCAAATGCTTGTAAAAGCTGGACAATTTCTGATTCTCGTCCATACAATTTTTGAGGAATTTTAAAGCGTTCTGAGATATCTTGCTCACCCAAAATAAAGGATTGGATTTGTTCGTTTGTTTCTAATTGCTTTAAGCATCTTTCCAAATCAAATTGCAAACCTAAAGCGCTCTGATATCTCTGTTCTGCAACCTTAGACAGCAATTTCATCATGATGTCACAGAGCATTTGGGGAATATCAGACTTCAGTTTTTTCGGGGATGGCGGAGATTTAGCAATATGACAATGCACCCACTCTAAAGGGTCTTTACCTTGGAATGGTAGCTGACCTGTGAGCATTTCATAAAAGGTGACTCCCAGAGAATACAAATCGCTGCGATGGTCAATTCCTCGATTCATCCGCCCGGTTTGCTCAGGTGACATATAAGGTAAACTGCCTTCAATGCGACTGGAACTGCTAACTATTTGCTGTTGGTAGGGAATGAAAGCAGCAATTCCAAAATCGGCAATTTTGACCTGATTAGTTTCGAGGTTAACTAAGATATTTTGCGGCTTAATATCCTTGTGGACAATGTGATGAGTGTGGATTTGGGCGAGTTTGCTGGTAATTTCAATGGCAATTTTCAGAAAGGGAATAGGCTGTTGAAATTGGTCTAGAAATTGGTCGAGCGATCGCGCCTGAAAATCCTCCATAATTAAATAAGGGATTCCCTGGTGCATTTCCAAGGCGTAGACTTTGACTGCTGCGGCGATATTTAAGCTTTGGGCGATCGCATACTCATGTTTGAGTTGTTCAATATTATTGGGTGTACACTGTTCTGGACGTAGCCCTTTGATAATTACCGGACACTGATCTTTAACCTTAATTCCACGGTATATGACTGCTTTTACCCCTGCTTTTAACAAAGTGACAATTTTAAATCCGGGTAATGCAATCATCATGCCAAATACTCCAGCCGTGGTTCTTCAGGGATAATTCGAGCTTAATTGTATTTTAAATACATTTCCTTAGACAGATGAAGTTTAGATGAGATCGGGTTGCGATCGTGAGTTATGGTGACTCTACATCTAAAAATAAGCTACCATTCAAGCAGAGTAAGCATTTCCCGCTCAGAAACTCCCCATGCTTGATAACCTGCAAACCCAAATTTACCAATTAGAACAATTTGCCAACAGCCTTGTTTCTAACCAACTCACACACCTAAGCGTGGTGAGTATTGGTATCATCTTTGCGGCTGGCTTGCTCACCAGTCTCACACCGTGTATGCTTTCTATGCTACCAATTACCATTGGTTATATCGGTGGTTATGAAGCGAAAAGTCGCTTACAAGCAGCAGCCCAATCAACTTGGTTTGCACTCGGATTAGCAACTACATTGGCAGCGTTAGGTATTGTAGCAGCTTTTCTCGGAAAAGTCTACGGTCAAGTGGGAATTGGTTTGCCGATTATCGTCAGCATTATCGCCATTCTCATGGGGCTGAACTTATTAGAAGCACTACCTTTACAATTTCCATCCTTGGGTGAAACTAATTGGATTTCGCCAGATTTACCAGCCGGATTGCGTTCTTATTTGCTGGGGCTGACTTTCGGCTTAGTCGCATCTCCTTGTAGCACCCCTGTTTTAGCTAGTTTACTAGTTTGGATTGCCAATACACAAGACTTAATTTTAGGCGCTGTTTTGCTACTTTCTTATACAGCAGGTTATGTAGCACCGTTAATTTTGGCGGGTACTTTTACAGCTTCAATTAAAAAATTACTAGAATTGCGTCGCTGGTCTGGTTGGATTAACCCAGTTAGTGGGGCGCTGTTAGTAGGATTCGGTGTATTTTCCTTAATTTCTCGGATTCCCCTAGGCAGTTTTTAATATCAATACCTCTATTAGATTTTACACATAATGACCTTAGAAGATTCAGTGTCAAAAGAATTAAAATGGTGGGCTATACCTGGGCAACTCTTACGGCAAGACCTTTTGCCTGTACTGACCAACTTACGACTAGCGATCGCACTACTGCTATTGATTGCCATCTTTAGCTCCACCGGTACTGTCATTGAGCAAGGTCGAACACCTGCATTTTACCAGGCTAACTACCCAGAACATCCAGCTTTATTTGGTTTCTTAACTTGGAAGGTAATTCAAGTAGTTGGATTAGACCACGTATATCGTACCTGGTGGTTTTTGTCCTTACTCGTCTTATTTGGCACCAGCTTAACTGCTTGTTCATTTACCCGACAGTTACCAGCCTTAAAAACTGCCCAGCGTTGGAAATATTACGAAGAACCACGGCAATTTCAAAAGTTAGCTTTAAGTGCAGAATTAGATACTGGTTCCCTAGATTCTTTAAACCAGATATTACAGAAACACCGCTATAAAATCTTTCAAGATCCAGAAAAAGAAAATCTCCTCTACGCCCGCAAAGGAATAGTCGGACGCATCGGCCCAATTATCGTTCATATTGGCATCGTCGCTATTCTGCTAGGGGGAATTTGGGGGGCAATGACTGGGTTTCTGGCTCAAGAAATGGTTGCCAGTGGTGATACATTTCAGATCACAAATATTGTCGATGCTGGTCCTTTAGCAGCAGCCCAAGTCCCGAAAGATTGGTCTGTGCGCGTCAATCGTTTTTGGATTGACTACACACCATCTGGCGGCATTGATCAATTTTATTCAGATTTGTCTGTCTTGAATAATCAGGGAAAGGAAGTTGACCACAAGAAGATTTTTGTCAACGAGCCTCTGCGCTATCATGGTGTAACTTTGTATCAAACTGATTGGGGAATCGCAGCAGTTCGCGTCCAATTTAACAACAGCCCTATTTTTCAGCTACCGATGGCGCAATTGAACAGCAACGGTAATGGGCGCATTTGGGGAACCTGGGTGCCGACTAAACCCGATTTGAGTGAGGGTGTCTCCCTGCTAACCAAAGACTTACAAGGGATGGTATTAGTTTATGATGTCACCGGTAAACTTGTTGATACAGTCCGCGCGGGGATGTTCACCAAAGTTAATGGCGTGAAGCTGAAAATTCTGGATGTAGTTGGTAGCACTGGCTTACAAATTAAAGCCGATCCAGGGATACCAATTGTTTACACAGGGTTTGGTTTGCTAATGCTGGGTGTAGTGATGAGTTACTTTTCCCACTCGCAAATCTGGGCATTGCAAAAAGGCGATCGCTTGTATGTGGGTGGCAAAACCAATCGCGCCCAAGTTGCTTTTGAACAAGAGGTTTTAGAGATTTTAGATCGGCTGAGTTTACAGCCAAAAGGTGAAGAGAAAGAGACAGCGATCGAAGTTTAAACGCTCCAGGGGCGCAAACTAAACCTTTACGCCCCTCTGCATTTCAAAGTTATTTACAATTAATTCGATGTCCGCCAAATCAACCATCATAAGCAGTTTGTAGTGGGGACTGAAGTCCCCAAAACCAGGACTAATAACATTTCTTTGTGAGGCTGCACCAAACCCTTTTAACTTCTTTCTTTCTTTCTTTCTTTCTTTCTTTCTTTGTGTCCTTTGCGTCCTTTGCGGTTCGTTTTTCTTTCTTGGTATAAAGTCCTGACTACGAAAGAACATTTTTTATTCAGCTTGATTAAGCGGACATGATATTACATCTACATAGCTATAAATTGGAGAGTTACCAGAGGTATTTATTAAAAATTGGAACAAAAGATTTCTATATCTGCTCAACTTCAATCCAAGGGATGCGTTTACCTTCTACCCTTAATCGCTATCTTGTTGAGTATCGCTTCTTGCACCGCTAATAATCGAAACATCAATCGTGTTTCTCTTGTTGGTGCCGGGGCAAGTTTTCCCGCACCTTTGTACGAACGCTGGCTTTCAGATTATAACCAGCAAAATCCCAATGTGGAAATTAACTATCAAGCTATAGGCAGCAGTGCTGGAGTGCAACAGCTAATCGAAGGTACCGTGGACTTTGCAGCCAGTGATGTGGGAATTACAAATCAAGAAGCAGCCAAGATAAAACGGGGAGTCATCGCTTTACCTCTAACTGCCGGTTCAATTGTGCTGGCTTATAACCTGACACCAGTTACACAGCACTCGTCTCAAGTCAATGTGCCAACTGCTCTCAGGCTATCACGCCAAGTTTACGTAGATATCTTTCTCGGAAAAATTACGAATTGGAATCATCCTCAAATAGCCGCAGCTAATCCAGGAGTAAGTTTGCCCGATTTACCGATTCAGGTTGTACACCGAACTGATGGGAGTGGAACTACAGGCGTGTTGACACAACACCTAAGCGCCATAAGTCCACAATGGAAAACCAAAGTTGGGGCTGGTAAATCGGTAGCATGGCAAGTGGGAATTGGTGGAAAGGGTAACGAAGGTGTTACCGCCCTGATTCAACAAATACCAGGAGCTATTGGCTATGTCGAGTACATTTACGCCAAACAAAATAAACTTCCTGTAGCTGCTTTAGAAAATAAATCTGGTAATTATATTGCGCCGACACCCAAATCTGTAGCCCAAACTTTAGAGACAGTGAAATTACCCGCCGATAACTTGATTGCTTTTATCACCGATCCTACAGATGCCAAGTCTTATCCCATCGTTACTTACACCTGGCTTTTAACTTATCACCAATATCCAAACCGAGTTAAAGCTCAAGCGCTGAAAAAGTTTGTTAATTGGGCTGTGATTGACGGGCAAAAATCCAGTTTGGAACTCGGATATATTCCTTTGTCTAAAAAAGTTGTGCTGCAAGTGGAATCTGCTGTCAAGAAAATTGGTGAATAAAGCCGATTAATCCCATCTGCGCTTATCAGTGATGATATTACTTTTGGTGACGCACTTCAACCACGGTATGTACATTACCGCGAGGGGTAAAATCCGCTTTCACCGTGACTTCCAACGGATCACAAGCAGCCACAAAATCATCTAAAATTTGATTTGCAGATTCTTCGTGGGAAATGTAGCGATCGCGGTAACTATTAATATAAAGTTTGAGTGCCTTTAATTCCACTACCCGTTCATCAGGCACATAGCTAACGTAAATTGTCGCAAAATCAGGATAGCCGGAAAAGGGACATTTACAAGTAAATTCCGGCAAAGTAATATTAATGTCATATCGCCTCCCCACACGCGGATTCGGAAAGGTAATTAATTTACCTTCCGCAATGTCGCGTTCGCCATATTTCATCTCTTGGTTTGTCTGGGATACACTTTCATTTGTCATTTGTCATTTGTCATTAGTCATTTGTTATTAGTTATTTTACCGAAAAAATGGGTTTAAAGCCCCGTGCTTCACGCAATGCTTTAAAGTAATGAGTAATAAGTAATAAGTAATAAGTGAATATTCTTACTCATTACTCATTACTCATTACTTATTACTCCAGAATCACCGTGGCTTCAGTCCGGTGAGGATGTCAATTATCTTTACGTCCTTTTAGTAATTTTATAACTCCTAACTCCTAACTCCCCCTCAATACTCTTCTTTCTCCCAATCTAGACAACTCTCATCTTCACAACCGTTGGGATGCATAGCACAAACTAACAAATTACCACCATAAACTTGGCCGTGGTAGTGATTACAACCAATACAGGCGGGATTTTTTTCGGCTGTGGCTTCAACTGAATAAGGAAAACCCGGATCTACATCTGCTACAACGTCTTCCAGTTCCCAGTAAGCTTCCAACATTGGTTCAGCAAAATCCTGTAAATACTGATCGACTTCAGTCACAATGTTGTTGTGTACTTGCTCGGTGACTTCTTCCGTTAGCTCAAAAAATGCGTCTACCACTTCACTCATTCCCAGGAAGAAACGCTCTACTTCTTCAGCCACTATTTCGACAATTTCTGCTAAATCTTTTTGCCACTGTTCCATAAACTTGACACCTTTGCAGGCTATAAACAGGACGCTTTGTGTTATCTGGCTTGAAGCACTAACGTATACACTAGGCAATGTATCTTATCAAGTTTCTATCCTAAGTGTCATGTCAAAATGCCACTTATTACTGATATTTCCATCAAAGAATGCTTTTTATTGATCGCGTTGCAATCGTTTTAACTCTTCTTGCAGGTTTAGCACTTCTTGGCGTAACTTATCTACATTCTCATCATTTGATGCCTGTTTCACCGTTGGTTCTTCATCTTCCTCTAAAATCTCAATGCGGCGAGGTTCAGAAGGGGGTGCTTTCTCAGAGGTTTCACCAGATGGTTGGGCTTGTTGGGCTTGCTTCATCATATCTTCAACGAAGCGGCGGGCTTCTTCTGTATTCATTTCGCCCTTTGCAACCATTTCATCTGCCAGTTTTTGGACTTGCGATCGCACTTGGGCTAATTTTCCCCCTGCTTTCTCACCTGCGTAAGAAGCTAATCCAACACCGAGGTAAAAAGCTTTTTGAACAATATCTCCAAAACCAGCCATTGTTGCTGACCGCTCCTAAAAATAGGGCGACCCGGAGACTACGCCTACCACAAGCCTCCCGTGTTGCTGCTACCTTCCGGTTCTGACAAGATTTGGGTGTTGCGATCGCATAGATCCAGGTCTTCTCAAAGCATAACATGAAAAGTCAGTAAGTGTGTGTTATTCCATAACAATTCGCCATTCATAAAGCTGATAGGTAACGCAGTCGTTTTGCACCAAGGGGTCATCAGCGACAATTGCTTCGGCTTCAGCTTTTGAGGCTGCCTCAAATAGCAACATCCCGCCTCTTTGCTCTGCCCAATAGCCTGTTCGCGCTTTGTGTCCTTTAGCAATCAAATCCTGAATGTAGGCTCTGTGGGCAGGTACATATTGGTCAAAGGTAGGTTTATCGACTTTGCCTTCTTCAATTTTGACAAACCACGGCATTTGCTTCTTAACTCCAGTTACAACGAACATCCTGCTTAAGTTATGACTATTTTTAGTAGCATTTTAGTAGCAATATACACGAACTACAGTGATTTATTTCTCATGGATATGTTGCCTATGCCTACTGTCTACCAGTAGACGACGCATCTGTGACTATTCGATATCTTAGATATCTAGGTGCGATCGCAGATCATCCAAGGGTGACTGTGGTTTTTCATCTGCCGCAGGGGGCTTTTTCAAAAAAGCCTCTGGGTTGTCAGGGATGAATTCCAGACGAAAACGGAATCGTCCCTTCTGCCAGCCTCCGCCTCTAGCTAGTAAAACCTCACACTTACAACCCTCTTCGGTAAACCATTGGCGCTCAGGAGTAGGATAATTATTCTTCCGATATGTCCAAGAAAGAATAGCTTCTACAAGGTTGCGGAACTTAAGCATGGGCGGTGTATCAAAAGCGTTTGAAGAAAAACCAGATACAACATCTTCATCGTCCAAGTTAAATCTGTCTTCATCGCTGAAGTCAAATCTATATTTCTTGCTCTCATCGCTGAATTTCTTACTCTCGTCGCTGAAGCTCGAACTACGTCTATGTCTATGTCTACGCATTTCAATTTTCTGTTTCGGTACACAATATAGCAGATCAAACGCCAACTCGATCTGCCTTCTCTAAGTTTTCCCAGCGACCACCAATTACTAAAGAATAAAAATAATTAATATAGATAGATGAGCCGTTTTTTTGTCGCCCTCCTACCACCGCAAGACATCCAAGACTACGCCAACGAGATTAAGCAGTACTTTAGCGATCGCTATGCTAGTAGCGGGGCGCTAAAGTCTCCGCCTCATATTACCCTGCGATCGCCCTTTGAATGGGCAGATGCTAACTTGCCACTGCTAGAAGCATCTTTGAAAGAGTTTGCTACTGGACAACAGCCAGTAGTAATTACACTCAGGGGATTTGATGCCTTTGCGCCTCGTGTTATATACATAGATGTAGTCAAAAGTCAAGAGCTTTTAACTTTGGAAGCTGATTTAATGGCTTATACAGAAAGCAACTTGGGAATTGTTGACAAGGTTTCTAAAACCCGCCCTTTTGCGCCTCATCTAACGGTTGCATTTCGGGATTTAACAAAGCAAAACTTTCAAGCTGCTTGGTCAGAATTTGAAAAGCGTCAGTTACATTTTGAGTTTACTGCTGACAAATTAACACTGCTGCTTCACGATGGGAATCGCTGGAATATTAAATCGGAGTTTGATTTTTTTTCTGGTAGTAGTTGAGCGATGTTTTGGTGATTTTTAATGTTGTAGCTAATTTTATTTTGGATTGTGGGTAGAGCGGTAGGGTAGCATAGCTAGTTGTGCTACCCTACTACGTAGTAGTATTATCAATAGTTGAGAATAAGCCGCGATCGCCCTTTCTTTTTTCCAGTGTGTAGTCGCGTAAGCCGAACGTCTCAAAGAGTTGCAGTTTGTCGTCACACATCGCTTAACTTTTGGAACGCCTTGCAAACAAGAAATGTTAGATTTATTTATTCCTACGTACTTAATTTTTGTAAAACAAGATACATTAAATGGTAGTTTAGTCGCAAAGGAACCAAAAAGTATGTCCGTTAGTAGCCCTGAAGTCATCCGTCACATATTGATTGGGTTGGGATATTTAGCTCCTGAGATTGATCCTAAACCGGATCTCACCAAATTTGCTCCCTGGAAGCGGAATAACAACTCATTGACAGATGATCCTACTGAAGAAGCGATTAAAAAGTTTCAGAAACAGTACTCACAAAAACTTGTGGTTAATGGTAACGCTGACTCTGATACTCGATCTGTAATGGAAGATACAGTTACAGGGCTTCAGAATAGATTGAAGTTGCACGGTTTTGCAACCAATGCCGAAATTCCAAAAGACAAGCCTTTTTATGGGCCAGCCACTTATACAGCAGTCAAGAAATTTCAAAAATCTCAGGGTTTAACTGAAAATGGCATTGCCACTATTGAACAGCGTCAAATTCTACAGCAACCTAGTTTAACAGATAAGCCCCAGTCTCAGCCCCAATCACAACTCAAGCTGATAGATTTGTGCTTCCAATTCAAAAAAGATCCTCAAAATCCTTCTTACATCGCAGCATTAAATAACTTACAACAAAATCTACCCAAGGACGTTTTACACAAAGTTACTAACAAATGGAGGGGGACAAACGATCAAAATCCTGAGATTGTCAAACTGACGAATCTCTTTACTTATTATGATGACAACAATCAGAACCATCGTGATGCACTAAATCACTTACAAAGTCAGATTACCCCAGCCATCTCTCAAGCATTTTTAAGCCTCTGGAATAAGAAATAACAAATAGGACTTATAGGGGGCAGCATTGTACGAATTTTACAACTGATTCCGGGACGGGATAATCCTGAAAGAGCCTGCAACTGTTGCCTTTACCGACGAGTAACAGCAATGCTTGTCTATTCTTGCACCTACAATAGATCAAAAAACTGGACTTCAACAAAACCCTCCGGGAATTACTACTTTAATTCGTGGACTTTATCAGTTTTAATCCACCTTTTTTAGCTGGGAACTCTCTCTATATCTACTTCTGTGTACACCGTAGCCTTTTAGGATGGAGAAATAGAAGCGAGGTTTTCCAGAACCCGTGAAAAGTCAGGTTTACATTAGGGTATGCCTTCGTTCAGGGATTTGGGCCTCGTACTAGGTAAATTTATCATGGCTTTCTACTTTTACAAAGAGTTATTATCTCAATAATGGAGTCAATTGCTGCATTTCAATATATTGCAAAAATCAACGACTTATTCCCGATTTTGATAGATTATAATGATTGTATTTTTGGTGACAAAACGCCTTTAGTATAGTGCATTTTACGACACAAAATTTGCTGTTCATCTTCGCACGAAAACTTATTTTGTCTACCAGCGTAGTAATGCTGAAAACAATGCAGCTATTGCTAACAAGTACTTTCACAAATTTATTAACCAAACTTTGTCTATATAATTAGAAGAGTTTTGAACTAGTGTAAAAACAAGTAAGTTGAGGATAAATTCATGAAATTTGGAATTGATAGCGGGCACAATTGTCCACCAGACACAGGAGCCAACGGAATTAGATTTGAGGATAATTTAACTCTAGATGTAGGTAATAGAGTTATAGCCAAGTTAAGAGCATTGGGGAACGAAGTCGTTGTATGTAGACCAAGTAGTGCTCGTACAGTAACTGAATCGCTTTCAAAAAGATGTTCTACAGCTAATGGAAGTAAAGTAGATATTTACGTCTCGATTCATTTTAACTGTTTTAACGGACAAGCTAACGGCACAGAAGTATATGCGAATAGCGATACAGGGAGAAAAATCGCTAAACCTGTACTAGACGAAATCATCAAGTTAGGATTTTTTAATCGCGGCGTTAAGAGTGGTTCCCACTTATACGTTCTGAAAAATACAGATATGCCTGCGATTCTTGTAGAAGGTTGCTTTATCGATTCGCAAAAAGATATGAATCTTTTTAATCCTGAAGCAATGGCTAATGCGATCGTCAAAGGCTTAACAGGTAAAGTGTCAAGTGTTCCTGTTAACCCCGTACAAGATGAAGAAAATAATGCAGATGAGACTATTCTCAGATTGCAAAAAACCTTAAATCAGCTAAAAATAACTGATAAAAATGGTAAGGCTTTAGTGGAAGATGGCTTCACCGGGGCTAACACCAAATCTGCCGTAGAAAAATTTCAGACTATTATTGCAGTTCAGCCCACTGGAATTGCTGATGATGCTACGTGGAATGCCATAAATCTAATTTTGGCAAAACGAATTATCAGACCAAACCATGCTGGTGGTGCAGTTGTCAGATACTTGCAATACCGTTTAGGTGTTGAGAATGATGGCGTTTACGGCCCGCAAACAGAGGTTATAGTTAAGAATTTTCAAAAGCAAAATGGTCTAGATGCCGATGGCATTGTTGGGCCTGCTAGCTGGCAGAAATTAATTGCTTAGGTTGATGGAGACTAAGGACTAGGGACTGGGGAAGTTTCCTTCCTTTAATATTGTTCGCAATAATCATTAGTCATTGTGAATTTCACAAATGACTAATGACTAATGACTAATTAATAAACTTTTGTTGGCAGTTGTTGCTCTAATTTTAGCAATGCTGCAACTCGCACTTCTGTAGCAGGGTGACTGGAGAATAAGTTACCCAAAAACTGCCCAGAGATAGAATTGATAATTAATAACGGCTCATAAGCTGGATTAGCATTTAAAGGCACCTGCTTTGCTGAAGCTTCTAACCGTTGCAACGCCCTAGCTAAAGCGCGGGGATTACCAGTTAATCTAGCAGAACCGGCATCAGCAGAAAATTCTCGTGTGCGCGAAATTGCTAGCTGAATAATTGTTGCAGCCACCGGTGCAAGCATAACTGTTAATAAAACTCCTATTGGATTTCCACCTCTGTTGTCATCTCGTGAACTACCGCCAAACCATAAGCTATAACTAACCATTTGGGCTAGAAATGAAATAGCACCAGCAACAGTAGCAGCAACGGCTTGTGTGAGGGTGTCACGATTAATAATATGGGTTAGCTCATGGGCAATAACGCCTTCGAGTTCATCCTCTGGCAATATATTTAAAATACCTTCGGTGACAGCCACAGCAGCGTGTTCTGGATCGCGCCCTGTTGCAAAGGCGTTAGCACCAAGGCTAGGAACGATGTAAACTTTAGGCATGGGAATATTGGCGCGATCGCTCAATCTCTGCACTATCCGATAAAGTCCTGGTGCTTCCCTTTCACTCACAGGCTGTGCCTGATATACTGCCAAGGCAATTTTATCTGATTGATACCAAGAAAACAGGTTTGTTGCTGCTGCCAAGCCAATCCCGATAATTAAGCCACTAGAACCGCCAATTACCCAGTAACTAATTGCGATCAAAAGACCACTTAACGCAGCAAGCAAAGCAGCCGTTTTTAATTGATTTGTCATATTTTTGCTCTCCTGCTAATGCTGTGTAATTTTTTTTAGAAGACAGCATTACTTCAGCTACATTCTGATTTTATCCAGCCAAACTTAGATATGTGGTACAGAAAACCTATCACAGAAGTACGGTTTTCCCACTTAACTTTTATCGAACAGAATTTAGTTGTTTTTGATACCTATGTATTTATAATAAAACCAGCATAGATAAATACCCAAAATGCATCTATCTACAGGAATAAATTGTCTATCTAGATAGAAATTACAAGTGCAATTTCTAAGTTAGGCTACGCCAACATCATTAATTCAGATCCAGTTACTTATACAGGTTACGAATTTATCCCTTCTGCTTGATATACTTGTTCGGTAAATAGGTGAAAGTCTAATTCACACGCCTTAAAAGCTTCAGTGGCTTGTGAGTATTTTTGAGCATTAAACAAATCGCGATCGCGGATTTTGGGCAACCAAGAACGGAGTTTAGTTAGTTCCGCCTCATTCTCTCCCAGTTCTGCAAAAATCAGGTTACTTATTTTCCGTTCCTCGCTCAATTCGCTATGAAAATCCCGACATTGCCCCAAAAACTCAATAGTATACCTGCAAATTTGTGCGGCACTGCTTTTGGATTCCTCAACTTGGCTGTAGGATTAGCCCTTTTACCTGCTAGTTTGCTAGCTGGTGGCTTGTGGCAAACATTGGGAGCAGAGGCAACATTGATCACTGGGAGCTTGTTTGCGTTGGCGTAGCCCGCCGAAGGCATCGCTGCTGTGTTATTGCTGGTAATTAATAGAAAAAAATATTTACAAATATAAGGTAATACAGACTTAACCCCCAGCCCTTCCCTGCAATAGAAGGGGAGCAAGAATCAAAGCCTCTCAGAAGTGGGGGATCAATAAGTGCCTAAAATCATTGGCAACCTACAGTACTCTTATATTTATAGTAAGATTATCAGCAAGTTTTAGTTGCTGATAATATATGATTTGGCGTGGATTGAGTCGAAAAGCAAAGCTACTATTTACAAGATTTTTACTGCTAGTTTTCATAGCAGTAATTGCGGGGTGGCAACTCTCCCCAATACAAGCCCAGTTAGTACAACAAGAAAGCAATTACGCGATACATATTCGACAAAATTTTAATCAATCTGGTTTTTATCCCATTGCCAAAATTCCATCTGCAAACCTTTATAAACCGATTGGCGATTGGGTAGGAAGGTTAATTTTACCAACTAAACAGCAATTACAAGATGGTTTGGATTGGGTATGGATGGAAGTGCAATATGCACCACCTACAGCACAAAATTTAGTAGGGAATATTGTACGTTTAGAGTGGAAAAACAATCAAGATTTGCTTGCTTTGGATCAAGCAGTAATGCGAGATGTAAATTTCACTTTGGAAGTGATTAAAAGTCAAGAAAAAGGAAACATTCATCCTTTTCGACTAAATGGAGTTCGCCACGTAGGGATTTTACGCTCTTTGGCAGGTGCAAATCCTGATGATAATGTAATTGTTGTTTTAGACTCAAGTACAGTAATTGATCCAAGTCAAGAAAAATCTATTTTGCAAATTGAACGCGAACCTGTTTTGGCAACTGGCAGGTTTTATGGGTTGGTAAAAATAATTAAACCGATTAAATCTAGCTCCAAAACTATTTCATTTCCAAAAGCGAAGCAATATCCCGATGATTTTTTGGTAAAGCATTATAATCCTTATTCAAATAAATTTGATGGTCTTCAAGAAACTATTCATATTCCCCAACAAGTAATAGATAGGCGAAATTTTGCTCCTTCAAGTTCGCAGCAAATCGAACAATCACCTGCGGGTGAAGATGGGTGGTATATTTATGGTGCTGCCGATGCAAAGGGTGTATTTACGGTAGCCGCACTTGCACCTCGTTCTCTCTTTCAAATTCAACCCCATCACATCACTACTGGTGATAAATTAGGGCTAAATTACATTCAAGATGTAAATTGGCAAAATACTGAGAAAAATAAAGGTAAATTCAATACTGTATTATTAAAACCTGTAGAAACACAAAATTCACTTAATCAATCTATATCAAAATGGCAAGACGGTAATAAAGCTATTGTCCTACACCTATTTGGTGGAATTGGCGGACGTAATGCTGAAGCAGTCGCAGTACCTTATACTATCACCGGACATTTTGCTTTTGGAATTGCAGAAGTTGTCCGTGACGAGTTTACTAAAGAATTACGTTTCGAGACTAAATACCACCAAATTTATGCCCATAACCCCGATGGAATTATTGCCGGAACGCATACATGGGCTGATTATATGGGTAATTTGCAACGTGGTTGGCTGGCAACACGTCCAGTATCAGATATTCTGATCAAATTCGATCCTGTAACCCAGGATTATGATTTTGGTGGTGTTAAACTTTCGCCTTTAGAACAATTCCAGCAGCAATTACAGATAACAATGGCACGTTATCGGGTTGGTGATGGAACTGGTGGCGCAATGGTATCACCTGCTACCTCATGCGTCCAAGACGCAAGCCAAGCACTTTATGCTGCGATACTGGCAATTAAAAACCAAGTTGCAACAACTCCTCAAATTCAAACTTGGATACGCGCAAACCCCAATCATCCGCAAACATTACGCTTTCAGCAGCTAGTTGAATTAGGTAAATCTTTAGAACAACAATTAGCACCATTGGGTATAGTTCGCGCTGATTGGCAAAGTCAAGCAAGTATACTCGCAGGTACGGGCATAGGAAAAACGACGCAACCATTTGAAGATCGTAGTATTTGGGCTGGTTTGACAACATGGCGAACAATAATGCCTAGACAGGCACACGACGATCTCGCCGCAATATTTTTAAAACATGGTGCGATTATGCAAGTATTGCGAACCAATCAAGTAGGTGGTTGGCAACCTAATATTACACCCATTGCGCCAACAGTACTTTTAGGACAAATTAAGATTCCCTTTACCAATATTTCACCAATTTCAATTATTTTAAATCGCGTTTTAGCGTCCTTAGCAGTTCCGACATTAAAAGATTGGTTAGTTGTTGCTTTAATGCTGATAATTTATAGCGTTATTGCCCTACCTTATGGCTGGAAATTTGGATTTTTAGATATCCAAATTTGGTCTGCAAATTGGATTAATAAATGCTTGTTAGCATTGCGTTGTTTATTTTTAGCTGCCATTGTTGAAGAACTCTTCTTTCGCGTTTTTTTGCTTCCTCATCCTAGCGAAATCAGCAATTGGTTAGGAGTGACTCTGGGGGCAATAGTGAGTTTATTCTTATTTGTTTTGTATCATCCATTGAATGCTAAAACATTTTTTAAAGGTGGAATTACCACATTTTACAATCGTGTTTTTCTGGTTTTGGCTGCATTCTTGGGAATTATATGTACTGTTGCATATACCCTAACAGGATCTTTGTTTGTAATAGTTTTAATTCACTGGGTTGTTGTAGTAGTTTGGTTAATTTTTTTTGGAGGAATCAGAAGATTTGATCAGAGTTGATTCAATACGGTTCGGATAAGGTTCTTTGATGACACGCCGCTAATCGCAAAGATGCGATAAATCACCGTCTTTACAATAATTAGTCCTTTCTTTGTAGAGACGGCGATTTATCGCGTCTTTTGCTTTAACCGAACCGTATTGAGAGTTGATTGATCAAGTAAATTTTAAGTAGGGTGTGTTAGGTGCTTGACCAAAATTTTTCGTGGCAAAGCATATTTTAATATGCGCCTAACACAACGCCAGTTGCTTCTCCGAGGGGGAAATGCTACGCGTAGCAAGATCCCCGGAGGGGTGCGGGGGAAACCGTCCAACGCACTGGCGTCCCTACAGTAATTTTCTTTTTGCTAGTATTCTGCAATACACTGCTAAGGCACAATCAGCACTGGGCAAGGGGAAAGGTTAATCACGCGAGTGGTAACACTATCATCCGCTCCCTCTTCAGTCAAACCTAGCCCTCGACAACCCATGATAATTAAATCGGCCCCGATTTCATCAGCGACATCGCAGATAGTAAAAGCTGGTTTGCCTTGCCTTTCCAGGATTTCTGATTTAATTCCTTGTCCAGAAAATAAAGATTGGGCATTTTCTAGCAGTTTGGCAACTACCTCTGGCGACACCATCGGATCTGGGCTAGGTGCGTCTTTTGGCGGTTCTTCTACCACAGACAGCAGCACCAAGCGACTGCCGTATTTTTGGACGACGTTGGTAACTACGTCAGCAGCTTCCCGCGTTTCCCGGCTTTGATCAATAGGAAATAGTACTGTTTTAAACATTTCTGTCACCTGGACACCCCTGACTCCGGTAAAATCTGGATGGTTCTACTTTCAAAACAATAACAAAAAGGCAATCAGGAGAGTTTGGTGTGTCCAAAAAAAGTTTAGCAAGTTTATCTTCGGCTGATATCTCTGGGAAACGTGCCTTAGTACGGGTTGACTTTAATGTGCCTGTGGACGATAAAGGCAACATTACCGACGATACTCGCATTCGCGCCGCTCTACCAACTATCAGAGATTTGACGCAGAAGGGTGCTAAGGTCATTCTCGCAAGCCATTTTGGCCGTCCCAAGGGTGTGGATGACAAACTACGCCTAACTCCCGTTGCCAAGCGTCTGTCGGAGTTACTGGGGCAAGAAGTCGTTAAAACTGATGACTCTATTGGTGATGAAGTTGCAGCTAAAGTTGGCGCGTTGCAAAATGGTCAAGTGCTGTTACTAGAAAATGTCCGTTTTTACCCAGAAGAGGAGAAAAACGATCCAGAATTTGCGAAAAAATTGGCAGCTAATGCTGATTTTTATGTAAATGATGCTTTTGGTACTGCACACCGCGCCCATGCTTCTACTGAAGGTGTGACTAAATTCCTCAGTCCTTCTGTGGCTGGATATTTGGTTGAGAAGGAATTGCAATATCTGCAAAACGCTATTGAAAATCCCCAACGTCCTTTGGCGGCAATTATTGGCGGTTCCAAGGTTTCCAGTAAAATTGGCGTGATTGAAACGTTGCTGGAGAAGTGCGACAAGCTGATAATCGGCGGTGGAATGATTTTCACATTCTACAAAGCCCGTGGTTTGAATGTTGGTAAGTCTTTGGTGGAAGAAGACAAGCTGGAACTGGCGAAGTCTTTGGAAGCTAAGGCTAAGGAACGTGGTGTCAGCTTACTGTTACCTACAGATGTGGTAGTGGCAGATAACTTTGCCCCTGATGCCAATTCTCAAACCGTTAGTATTGAGAATATCCCTGATGGTTGGATGGGTTTGGATATTGGGCCAGACTCGGTGAAGGTTTTCCAAGATGCCCTTGCAGATACCAAAACGGTTATTTGGAACGGGCCGATGGGTGTGTTTGAGTTTGATAAGTTTGCAGTAGGTACGGAAGCGATCGCTCATACCCTCGCTGAAATTAGCAAAACTGGCACAACTACCATTATCGGCGGTGGTGACTCAGTAGCGGCTGTGGAAAAAGTTGGTTTAGCAGACCAAATGAGCCACATCTCTACTGGTGGCGGCGCTAGCTTGGAGTTACTTGAAGGCAAGGTATTGCCTGGAATTGCCGCTTTAGATGATGCGTAATAAATTTAGTTCTTAAGCTATTGTTAACATCAGCTTATTGATCACAAATTGAGTAGGGGCACAGTGTACTGTGCCCTTGCTATTTTTGTTAATATTTCTGCAACCATGTGACCAAAGTTATGGAAGTGATGTTGTAATGGCAAGAATTGAAGAAATTTCAGTCAAAAACTATCGGGTTCTCCAAAATATTACCCTAAAGGATATCAAACCTTTTTCCGTTTTTCTTGGGCCTAATGGTAGTGGCAAAACTACTTTTTTTGATGTGATAGGTTTCCTATCAGATTGCCTAACTACTAATGTTCGGAAAGCGTTAGAAAAACGAGGAAGATTTCAAGAGGTTATCTCCCGTGATTGTCAAGGTCAAGAAATTGAAATTATAATTAAGTATAAAGAAGATAAAAAATCTCCTAAAATCACATATACCGTTGCTATTGCTTTACAAAATGGAGCGCCGATTATTTCAAGAGAAACTCTCAAATGGAAGCGCGGTTCTCATGGAAAGCCATTTGATTTTCTTAAGTTTGAAAATGGTGGAGGTGAAGTAATTAGTGGTGAAAATCCAGAAATAAATGACAAGAGAATTCATTATCAAATGGATGATCCAAGTTCTCTTGCTATTAAAACTATAGGTCAATTATCAGATAACCCACACATTGCTAGTTTGCGCCGTTTTATTGAGGGATGGTTTCTCTCTTATTTCATACCAGATCAAGCTCGTCAGCTAGCAACTGCTGGTGCAATGGAACATCTCTCTCGTGAAGGAGACAATATTGCCAATGTAGTTCAATACCTTGCTGATGAACATCAGGAAACTTTATCTAAAATTTTGAAGTTACTAGCTAGCCGTGTTCCTCAGCTAGAAAAAGTGGAGTCTGAGCCAACAATTGATGGCAGATTGGCTCTTTTATTTAAAGATGCACCTTTTAGTAAACCATTTCTAGCTAGGTTTTCCTCAGACGGTACACTAAAACTACTGGCATATTTGATATTATTAAATGACCCTAATCCTCCTCAACTACTTTGCATTGAAGAACCAGAGAATGGACTGCATCATCGACTGCTTGATTCTTTAAGTGAGGAAGCTCAGGCTTACTCGCAACGCGCACAAGTATTCGTTTCTACTCACTCACCATTTTTTGTTAACACAATAAAAGATGCTGGACAACTTTGGATTTTCCAACGCGATGATACGGGTTATGCAACTGTTACAAGCGATCGCTCAAAATGGTCTCAGCTACTCTGAAGGTGTTTATGATATCGAACGCTATAAACAATTGCAGGCGATCGCTACAGAAATCATGGCGACTTACTCAAATATAGAACACAGCTATGTCCTCGATTTATTTAGCTTTTCTATCTACACTAATTAACTATATAGTTTGCTCCCAAAATAACTGCATCGCAATGACTCAAAATACTCAACAACAACCAATCACTGGTAAAAAAGGATTATATTTAGGTTCGGAAACTGCGATCGCAGTTGGTATGCAAGATCAACCAGAGTCAGCAAAACTTTTTTGGGAGGATTTGTTTAGGACTGTTCTAGACTGTACGCCAGTCTACTCCCATGTTTGGCAGCCAGGAGATATTATTTTTTGGGACAACTCACAGGTGATGCACAGAGGTACACCCTATGATGCAACGAAACACAAGCGAATTGCGTTGCGTTTAAGTGTAGTAGAGACAGGTTGAGCTAAACAAGAAGACGGGGAAAGTCGGAGACACGCTGAAAGTATTCTCTGTGTCCCCATGTCTTTGCGTCCCTGCACCGTCTTCCAAAAACACTAAGGCGTTGTCTCAGGAGTTGGTATTGCTGTAGGTGTAGGTTCAGGTTTGGAGGTTTCTGTAGGCGTGGGAGTTGGTGTAGGCGTGGGAGTTGGTGTAGGCGTGGGAGTTGGTGTAGGCGTGGGAGTTGGCGTGGGATTTTCTGCTGTAATGCTGAGTTGATAATCTACTGGTTTCGATGCTGTAGAAACCACAGCAAACTCGTAAAATCCCTTCTCTGGTAATTTAGTTGACAAACTACGCCGGGTAGAATCTTCTAAAATTTGGATTTTGCCAGATGGTGAATAGACTGATAATAAAACTTGGGAATTTGCTTGTAGCTTTAAGTCCAGAGATTGATCTTTAGCAAGTCCAGCAATTAACACTTTACCACCACCAGGTTGAAGAGTACCGTTGACTGTTTTGCTGGTAGCGCCCGGCTCAAAAACAAGTTTCTCGAAAGCGCTACCACTGAGGATAGCACTGAGTCGATCGCTAACAAAACCGTACCAAACTTGTCCAATGGGCTGAGATCGAAAATCTTTACCACGCTGATCGGGAAATACATTGAAGAAAGCAGCATCTCCCAAATCAGACAAAGAACGACTACCAACGTTGATTTTGTTCACTTCCAGTTTCCAGCGATCGCGTTGGGCAGTTGTGTAAGTTCCCATCTGTTGACGTGCTTTATCACTCAGTGGCGCTATCTTTTCCAACAATTCTGAGGCTGTTTTATCCCATTCTGCCCGCAAACTCTCATCTTCAGGGCCATTGCTGAGAGTGCGTCCCCGTAAACTGGGATTTCTGTCCCAAAAAACTTGATTCACCAAGTTTACGTAGAATTTAGAGTCAATACCCAACTGTTGACGGCGATCGCTTAATTTTTCTTTGCGTTCCCGTTCTGCTGGCGAATATTGCGCTAAAGGATCAGTTGGTTCTTCAGTGGTTGGAATTGGGCTGGCTGTAGGAGTAGGTTTGACTTCCACAACATCGTCGTGGTGGCTATTGACTCCCCACCAAATTAAGCCAGCACTACCAGCGACTAGCGCCGCCACTAGGAAGGTTTTTGTTGGTGTCCACCACGAGGGAGGAGGGGGAGATGGGGGAGATGAGGGGGATGAAGGAGAGATGGCGACGGTGGCGGATGTAGGTTGTGGTGGTGTGGGGTATTGAGTTGGGGGATAGTTAACTGGGGGCGGGTTAAGGGATTGCAGTACTTGACGGGCTGATTGATAGCGATCGCTTGGTCTAGCAGATAACATTTTATCTAATACTTGTCCCAAAATTGGACTCAAGCTAACTTCCCGTCGCCACTGCCAGGTAAGATTGTAGGCATCAATTAGTTCTTGGGGTTGCTTGCCTGTCAGTAAAACCAACATGGTTGCGGCTAAGGCATATAAGTCGCTATGGGGAGATACTGATCCAGTTTGCATCTGTTCTGGGGGTGCAAATCCGATTTTACCTAATAGGGTTGGTGCTGGAGGAGGTGCGACCATACCGGGTTGGTAATATTCAGAAGCAACGGTTGCGACTACTTGTTTGACACCGCCAAAATCAATTAACACTGGCAATTTGTCAACAGTACGAAGCATTAAGTTATCTGGAGAAATATCTCGGTGAATTACTCCTAGTGAGTGAATGTATTCCAATACTGGCAAAATTGAAAGCAACAATTGGCAGACTTCCGTTTCTGTAAAGCGCAAACCCTGCTGTATTCGGGTATTTAACAAAGAATTGTAAGTTTCCCCTTCGACATAATCTTGCACTAAAAACAGATATTCTTTACCCCCTAAGTTCAGCCGCAGCAGTTCCCGAAAGCGGGGAATTTGGGGATGTTGCAGTTTATAAAGAACACTCGCTTCTCTCTCAAACAATTCTTCAGCTTTTTGGACAACGTAAGCGGTTTGAACTTGGGGCGAAAACTCTTTTAAAACACAAAGTTCGCGGAAACGGTTGACATCTTCAGCTAAATAAGTGCGTCCAAAGCCACCTTGGCCAATTTGACGTACAATCACATAGCGATCGCCTAAAGTTAATCCCGGTTGGATACTATAACTCATGGGCGTATCCAACAGTTTTTCACCACACTGGAGACAAAAGCGACTACCTGGGGAATTTTCATGTCTTTTAGAACAATAGATTGAATTCATTGGAAAGTGAGGATTTAGGAGTTAATTCATAACTCATCACTTATAACTCCTAACTCTATCTTTGTACTTTACTGACTTGATCGGCTGCGATCGCATACCAAATTTGTCCAAAAGTCTGTTGATTCATTTTCCCACGCTGCTGACCAGGAAACAACTGAGCAAATTTTTCATTTGTGTCTTTGTTCAGTTGATCAATTGTATACTTCCCTAATTCCCCTGATCGCGCTTGTCGTCTCCATGTTTCGTAATCTTGGTCAGTATATTTACTCAATTTACGACGAGATGCTGTACTCAGTTTCGCCTGTTCTAGTTGATTCAATAAATCGTCAGCGACATCAGACCATTCATCTCGTAAACCAGCGTCTTCAGCTTTAGATGTCAGGCTACGTCGCTTTAATTCCGGTTTTTTTGTATAAAATAAATCATCTACGAAGCCAATAAAAAATTTTTCAGGAATTTCTAGCTGTTGACGACGACTGATAATTTCTTGGATATCGTGGTTTTTTCCTTTCTCACTGACTGGTTTTCCGCTTGGAAAGTGTGGGATTTCCGGTAATGAAGGTAATGAAATTGATGGGATGGTGATTGAAGCTACAGCCCGAATGACTGCATTTCCCGCCGCTAAAGTTAATCCAACTAAAGCTGTTCCCCCTAAACTGATCACAAAAGGGCGAATCCAAATAGGCCAAGATATTGGTTTAGCAATGGCTTGGGTTTTGCTCTGGAATCTACTCACAACAGCGCTGGCGTGTTGTCTTCCCGGAGCAACTATCATCGTCTTAATCTTGGTGCTAATATAATTACCTGGGGATTTAATCGCAGTTGATGATGGTAAATCTTTGAGAATTTGCTCGGCTCGTTGGTAGCGATCGCTCGGTTTATAAGCCAGCATCTTTTTTAACACCGCTTCCAGTTGGGGACTAACTCTAATTTCCTTTCCCCATCCCCAAATTCCCTGATAGCTGTCGTATAATTTTTGTGGTTCTTGACCTGTGAGCAACACCAGTATTGTCACAGCCAAAGAGTATAAATCACTACTAAAAAATGCTTTTCCCTGCCGTAGCTGTTCCTCTGGGGCGTAACCTTTTTTACCCAGCAAAGTGTTATTTCCCACCAACTTCGTGCGCCAAAAACCTTGAGAAGCTGGTAATTGCTTGACACCACCAAAATCAATCAGCACAGGTAGATTATCAGAACGCCGCCAAATCAAATTATCAGGAGAGATATCGCGGTGAATTACATCTCGTGAGTGGATGTAGGATAACACAGGTAAAATCTGTTGCAGGAGGGTGATTACTTCCTCTTCACTAAAAGTTTTTCCTTGACTCTCACGCTGTTCTAATAATTGGTAATAATTATCACCATCAACATAATCTTGCACTAGAAAGAAAAAATCTTTACTACCTATCTTCACTTGTAGCGAGGCGTGAAAACGTGGAATTTGTGGATGCTGGAGTTTTTTGAGGACATTTGCTTCTCTTTCAAATAACTCTTTAGCTTTTTGTAAATCTTGTTGTTCTTGTACTTGGGGTGCAAATTCCTTCAACACACAGGTTTGCTGGGATTTATTTCTATCTTCAGCCAAATAGGTGCGTCCAAAGCCGCCCTGTCCTAATTGACGGATAATTTGATAGCGATTATCCACAACCTGTCCCACAGCAAGAGGTAATGGTTCACCACAAAGGGTGCAAAAGCGGTTAATACCATTATTTGTGTGTTGTTTACTGCAATAGAGCTGCATGGTGCCCAAGGATAAATTAAGGTTTTATTGAATGACTACAACGCCCATACCCTCATTTTCGGATATCCTACGAATTACGAATTAGGTAAAGCCTGCGTCATAGCTTCGCTTAGAGCGTAGCCGATTACAAATTATTTTAACGGTGTTGATTCTACTTCAGGATAAATAACAAGTGTCATGAACCGCAAATCAAGACAGCAGCAAGTAATTAAAGCATTTGAAGATTTTTTGTCTACCCCGCTAGAAAGGTTACTGCAACGTCATCTCAACACTC
Source organism: Nostoc sp. (assembly GCF_036917135.1). Taxonomy (GTDB): domain Bacteria; phylum Cyanobacteriota; class Cyanobacteriia; order Cyanobacteriales; family Nostocaceae; genus Nostoc. The sequence continues at coordinate 62,803 of NZ_JBALEA010000061.1, forward strand.
AAACTTCGGCAACTTTGAGTTTATTTCACGATGTGGCGGCTAATGTACCAGCTTACAAGGCGTTTTTAGCAGAGAGGGAAATTAATCCCGCGACTATTCAAACCTTGGAGGAGTTTCAAAAACTACCAGCGATCGCTAAACAAAATTATATCCTGCGTTATCCCTTAGCTGACTTGTGCCGCAACGGACAATTAGAAACCTGTGACATGATAGCCGCTTCATCAGGCTCCAGTGGGAAACCGACATTTTGGCCTCGTTTTTTTACAGATGAACTCCAAATCGCCACACGCTTTGAACAGATTTTTCACGATAGTTTTCATTCAGATACTAGACGTACCCTTGCAGTAATTTGTTTCACTTTGGGCACTTGGGTAGGTGGAATATTTACCACCAATTGCTGTCGTTATCTTGCTAGTAAAGGTTATCACATCACTGTAATTACTCCTGGTAACAACAAAGAAGAAATCTTGCGAGTTGTCCAAGAACTAGGTTCAGAATTTGAGCAAGTGGTGTTATTGGGATACCCGCCATTTTTAAAAGATGTGATTGATACTGGTATCGCCCGTGGTGTGGAGTGGCAGCAATATCAGATTAAATTAGTGATGGCGGGAGAAGTATTTAGTGAAGAATGGCGGAGTTTAGTTGGTGAAAGAATTGGTTCCCAAAATTCCTGTTATGATTTTGCATCACTTTACGGTACTGCGGATGCAGGAGTTTTAGGTAATGAAACACCGTTAAGTATCTGCATTCGCCGTTTTTTGGCAGAAAATCCCGATGCAGCTAGAGCTTTATTTGGGGAATCGCGTTTACCCACGCTAGTACAATATGATCCTTGCAGTCGCTTTTTTGAAGTTCAAAATGGTGGATTGCTCTTTTCTGGAAATAACGGTATTCCCTTAGTACGTTATGACATCTTGGATACTGGCGGGATAATTAGTTATGATGCCATGCTGCAATTTTTAGCTAAATGGGGATTTAACCCCCTTGAAAATCTCCGTTCTGACACTGAACACTTACCTAGAGGTATTCATCAGCTACCTTTCGTTTATGTCTTCGGCCGTTCTAACTTTACAGTTTCTTACTTTGGCGCAAATATCTATCCCGAAAATGTGACGGTGGGATTAGAACAACCAGGAATTCAAGAATGGGTGACGGGTAAGTTCGTGTTGCAGGTGAAGGAAGATGCTGACAAAAATCGATTTTTATCTGTGGTTGTGGAATTAGCGCCAGGGGTAGAGGGTAGTGAAACTTTAAAGCAAGCGATCGCATCTTCCATTCTTTCACAACTGCTACGCCTCAATAGCGAGTTTGCTAATTATGTTCCCCCAGAATATCAAACACCACAAGTTACATTAGCCCTAATGGGTGATTTTGAATATTTCCCCATTGGGGTGAAACATCGTTATACCCGTCAATAGTACTAGGCGCGATGACAAATAAAAAAATACTCAACTATTTCTTGTGGGGTGGGTGTCTCACCCGCCCACAGCTAAAGGCGCTCATATTGCCCACCCCACAAGATTGGATAATTTATTTGTTGTCAGTCCCTAGGTAAGAATACACTCAATAGTGTATATTTTCTACTAACTATATTCGTTAACGAAAATTTGGAACATCTCATATTCCCTAATCGCATCAAAATCAGGATCAGTTTTCGCAATTTCCAATCTATTTGATTCAAGTTTGATTGATTGTTGGAGGTTTTCTATTGCTAGAGTGACATTGTTTTGTAGTGCGTAACAACAGGCTTTGTTATACCAGCAATCAGCACTGTCAGATTTAATTTCAATTGCTTGATCGTAGACAACTAACGCATCTTCATAACGTTGCAATTTTATCAAACTGCCACCTTTATTATTCCAAGCATTGATGTTATCTGGCTTTAATTCAATAACTTTTTCGTAAGAGGCGATCGCATCTTCATATTGTTGTATAAAATAGAGTGCATTGCCACGATCTAACCAGAAACCATAAAAGTCAGAATAGATTGTAATTGCTCGATTGTATGAGTCTACGGCTGCTTGATAATTTTTCTGTGCTGCTAAAGCTTGTCCTCGTAACCACCAAGTATTACTATCTTCTGGTCTAATTTCTATTACTTTATCGTAGGCTGCGATCGCTTCCTCATAACGCTGTAATTTTGCCAAAGCTTCGCCTTGTTTATACCAAGCTTGATAAAAATCTAACTGAATTGCGATCGCTTGTTTATATGCTGTTAAAGCTTCTTCATTGCGTCCTAAATCTGTAAGAGCAATCCCCTGATAGTACCAAACTTGTGGATCATCAGATTTGATTTCCAAAGCTTTTTTATATGAATCAACTGCTTCTACATATCTTTGCAAAAAATAAAGTGAATAACCGCGTAAATACCAAGCATTAGCGTAGTCTGGTTGAATTTTAATTGCTTGATCGTAGGAGGCGATCGCTTCATCATGTTTGTTTAAACGATAAAGCGCATAGCCCCGCCAATACCAAGCATCAGCATTGTTCGGTTTATTCTTAATTATTTTGTCATAGCCAGCGATCGCCTGCTCATATTGTTGCGATGAGACTAACTTATCAACTTTTTTTTGTAACTCTTGATTTTTATCTCTAAATATCCATAAAACCAAAACTAATCCGATAACTAAATACCGCGAATTCTCTCTAAATATTGCATTAGCAAAAACAGTTAAATTTTCTGGTAGATGAAGATATTCGCTAATTGTATGAGTGAAATTCCATAAAAATCGATTAAAAGGTCTGGCAAACCATAACAAACCAATCAATATCCAAATTCCATATTTAGCAACCTTATTGATTTGCTGTTGAATTGGTTGTGGCAGCCACGGTTCGATAATTCCATAACCATCTAGTCCAGGAATAGGTAATAAATTAATCAAAACGACATAGATATTTAGAGATATTATATAAGCTAGGGCAGTAATCAAAGCAAATAAAACTGAATTTGGATTTTCGAGAGCTAGAGAATCCCAATCCAATTGAAAAGGCATTGATAGCAGGTAAGCTAGAATCAAATTGGCAATTGGGCCAGCAGCCGAAACCGCACTTTTCCATTTGCGATCGCGTAATCGACTGTGATTAATATAAACTGCTCCCCCAGGTAGAGCAATACCACCAATTAGGAGAAAAAATAACGGCATCATCAAACTCAAACTCGGTTCGGTATATTTGAGTGGGTTCAAGGTCAAATAGCCCTTATCTTTGACAGAAGTATCACCACCCCAATATGCTACTATTGCATGACCAAACTCATGCAAAGATAAAGATAATATCCAACCAAAACAGATAAAAACTACTATTAGCCACATATTATAGATATCTCGTAAAAATCCTGGTTAGTTTTTGATCGTATTGGCTTTTACAACAAGTTTAAGTAGAGCGGCGTAAATAATACTTACTTACAGCATTTTACAAGTAAATGAAGTACACATCTTAATCTCATGAATCCTGTGGGGTGGGCATCCTGCCCGCCCTTGTGTACTTCATTCAGATCAAATGTGCTGTAATAGAAAATCATCAGTGAGCGATCGCCTAAAATTTTGCCCACTGATGATTTATTTTACCTCGTAAATTGTCGCTATCAACAATTAAGGATAAAGACCCCTATCAGTCAATGCCTGAGCCACTCTACCCACTCCTAAAGTGTAAGCTGCTAACCTTAAAGAAATTTGTCGTACCTCCGACTGGTGAATTACCTTGCGGTAGGCTTGCACCATCAAATGCTCCATTTCGCGGTTGACACGTTCCTCATCCCAAAATACGTAAGAAAGACCCTGCACCCACTCTAAATAACTCACTACCACACCGCCAGCATTGGCCAAGATATCCGGTAGCACGATCACACCCCGCGCCTCTAACGCCAAGTTAGCCTCAAGAGTAACCGGCCCGTTAGCTGCTTCTGCCACAATCTTTGCCTGCACCTGATTCACATTTTCTTCAGTGATCTGGTTTTCTAAAGCTGCTGGTATTAAGACATCGCAGGGTAAAGTTAATAAATCTGCATTGCTAATTGGTACAGATTGCGGGAAACCCACAATACTCTTACGATTTTCAGCCGCGTAGACTTTCAACTTGGGAATATCAAGACCAACTTCGGAAAATATTCCGCCAGCAGCAGTTGAAACAGCGATAATTTTCGCTCCCGCTTCATATAATAATTCTGCTGCGGCACAGCCGACGTTACCGAAACCCTGAATAGCAACTCGCATTCCTACCAAGGATTTACCTTGATCTGCTAGCGCCTCACGCACAATAATCATTACACCACGTCCGGTTGCCATTTCCCGGCCTAGAGAACCACCAATAGAAAGGGGTTTCCCAGTTACAACTCCTGGTACAGCATGACCAACATTCACAGAGTAAGTGTCCATCATCCAAGCCATTTCACGGGCAGAAGTACCCATATCCGGTGCTGGAATATCTACGGAAGGCCCAATATCTTTAATCAACTCACTGATATAACGGCGGCTGATTCGCTCTAATTCGCCAACACTGTAGCGTTTGGGATCTATAGCAATACCACCCTTACCACCACCATAAGGAATACCTAACAAGGCACATTTCCAGGTCATCAGCATTGCAAGAGCCGATACTTCCCGCAATGTTACAGCTGGATGGTAACGAATTCCACCTTTGTAGGGGCCTAAGACATCGGAGTGCTGCACCCGATGTCCAGCAAGAACTTGTATTTCTCCATCATCTAGTTTCACAGGAATGGAAACCGTGACAACCTTACGCGGGTGGCTGAGAATTTCCAGCAAACCCTGATTTAAATTTAATTCTTTAGCTGCTGCTTCTAAGTAGCTACAGGCTTGGTCAAATGGGCATATATGCGCTGGAGAAGCAGGTTCTGGCAGCAACAGTGATTTTGAAATCATAATTTTTTTTCCTATCGCAGTATATTTGCGAACTGGATATATGTACGCCTAGCTTATCCTTGTTTTTTCAGAAAATAGGAATTTTGTAGTTTTTGTTACATTTTTCTTGAACAGAATTCAGGAGTCAGAATTCAGTTAGGTATTCTGTATGACTCACGGATGAATAATCGGCGTCCCTTTTACTCATTCCCAAGTCACTGATTCCTAAAGAACTAGAATTGGATTGAGTGCGTTTTTTATATCTGAATTATGCGCGTTGCAACTTTGTTTGGAATAACACTCTCGTTATCAATAGGGATTGCAGAAGTTGCGGTTCCGGTGACTCAGGCTGTGCAACTCAGAGATGGCACAGTTTATTTTGTCGAACCGCCGAAACTTGTTAATGCCACAACTACTTACAAAGATGTGAATGTTTGGGGTGGGACTTATTATTTTACGATCAATGTGCCGGAAAATGCTGGAGAATCGCTCCAGAAGGTAACGATCGCACAGAAAGAGGGAGCAGAAAATATCGCCTATGATCTTAATGATACCCGTGCATTTGTGGGAACAAGCGATCGCAAAGAAACGCAACTTACATTAGGTGCAGTCACAAATGACCGCGAGACACGCACTGTTTCTGTAAACTTTAACCCGCCCGTAACTCCCGGACAGATAGTTACAATCGCCCTCCGCCCTGTAAGTAATCCCAGCTTTTCTGGTGTCTACTTATTGGGTGTCACAGCTTTCCCTGTGGGTGAAAAATCTCACGGTCAATTTTTGGGCTTTGGACGGTTTCAGTTCTACAGCAATCGGGGAAGCTGGTGGTTCCCATAGAAGTGGGTGAAAAAGCGATCGCACTTAATGCTTTCTGCGGATGCCGATTTCCTTACCGAGTTTCTAATTTAGCAACTCGCTCCTCTAATTTATTCACTTGTTGCTTCAGTTCAATCACCAAAGTTGCAAGCCGATCAAACATCCGATCTGGCTGTGATAAATTCCTTCTGGAACCAGTTGATTGTCGTGGGGTAAGTGTTGTTCTTGGCGATGGAGACTGGCGGCCTTGTCCTAGTTGAGATTCTATCTGGCTTAACCGCGACTCGATCCGATTAAAATCTGCTTCCAAGTTGTTGATACGGGACTCCACTTGCTGCGATGAGGCAGTTTTGGAAAAAAAACTGCCCCAGAGAATTGTTACTAAAATCCCGGCGATTACTAGCACCTTGACTTTCTTCATATCAATAGCTGACTTCTTGCAACAGTCTATCTAACCAGGATTTGCTAATGTGGTTACAGACTAAAAATCTGTATATACTTCATTTTTTATCTGGTTGTAAGTTAGAAAATAAACTCTGCCAATCGATAGATTTGATAGTATTTTCTCCCTGTTTCACCTCAACTGTGACATTAGACGCTTTTCCTATTTTTAGCGCTTGCACGCAAAGTTCTGCCACATCCTCACGGCTGATTTTGCCTCTAATATTGTCACCTTGTTCAAATATTAATTCCATCCCACCTGCGTCTTCAGTTAAAGCACAAGGTCTAATAATTGTGTAAGGAATTCCACTTTCTCTTAAACTATCTTCTCCCTTCAACTTCCAAGTTAAAATTCCTCCCAATTGGTCATTTAATTTCACTGCTGGTGGTTCTTCGTCTAAATTAATGCCAGGGCGGCCAGGACGAGTTACACCTGCTGAACTGACGAGGATAAATTGTGGTAAAGTTGTCCCACCATCAGCTTTAATTGATTCCAATTGCAAAGTAAAACCACCGGGAGAAAATTTGGGATTTAAAGCGCCATCGTATTCAAATTTGCTCAACATCAGTTGGAATGAGCAAATTCTACTTTGCTCAATTGGCGGGGCATCTTTGACAACTTTTGCCCGAAAGACAGGAATCAAATCTGCAAAGGGAATGTGAATATCTACCCACGTATCAGCTACGGTGTCAAAGGAATAGCTGTAACCAATACCATCCCATTTTGTATCCGTCCGCAGAAAGATTTTATAACGCTGACCATCACCTTTGACACGCAATTTTACACCTGTGTAACCAGATAAGTTGAAGGGTGGATCAAAATTCTTAGTTCTGACAGAAGCAAATCCGCCAGAGTTAGCGGTGGAGACGTTACCAGCAAATAAAGCTGTATTTTCTACTAATTGGATATTACTGGCACTCACGCCACCCATGACGACATCATCCAATGCTCCCCAGTTATCCTTTAATTCTGCTGATGGCTTGGTGAAATCAAATATTAGTTTTTCCTTTGCTTGGGGTAAATATTTTGCCGCAGCTTGAACTAAGTTTTTGACACCTTGATATTCTACATTTTCTGGGGTGTCGCCAACAATTTCTGGTTGGTAGAATTTAACACCTTGATAGTATTTGGCTCTATCTGCTGTGTCTCCCTCAACTGGTTGTACACGCACTGCTGTACAACAAACTACAGCTTGGATATCAGCCATAACCAAAGGATTTAAAGTTTCTGGTTGCGTGATATCCGCAACTACTAAATCTATATCATTACCAAGAATTGATCGTGCTTTCTCAATGTCTCGAACTAGGGCGCGAACTTTATAACCTAGTTTCCGCGATCGCTGCACAACTCGTTTACCTACACCACCTGTTGCACCTGCTACTAATATTACACCCACGTTTCTTCCTCCATTGGGTCTATCTTGATTATCCTTAGGACGACCTTGAATTAACTGTTGTACCCAGTTAAGGAAAGGAATTACCTCAAAGTAAGTCAGGGTTTCGATAAACCTGCCTAAGTCCCATTGAGAACGATTTTTGTCAGTCATAGTTTCCGTCCTCATAACTTTTTTCAGTCTAGCAATTTTGAGGGATTGGGGACACTGAGCTTGTCGAAGTGTCCCTAATCCCCAGTCCCCAGTCCCTTTTTCAATTCCGATTTTTCTGAAAAGCTCTGCGTCTGCGCCCACTTTCAAACAGGGGTTTTCGCAACGGAACTACCTCAGCTTCACTACTCTCACGTGCTACCCGAATCAGCAATCCAGCAGCTATTAAACTGGCAATCATGGAATTACCACCATAACTAAACATGGGCAAAGGTAAGCCAGTAGTCGGCAAAGAACCTGTAGCAACACCGATATGGAGCAATGATTGTCCCACCATCAAAACCGTCACACCGATCGCTACTAATCGATGTACTGTATTTTTAGCTTTTAACGCCACCATTAATCCGAGAGTGGCGAATGTCGCTAAAAGTGCCAACAATACCATACTGCCAACAAAGCCAAACTCCTCAGCGAACACTGCAAAAATAAAATCGGTGTCCTGAATTGGTAAATAAAACAGCTTTTGTTGAGAAAGCCCATATCCAGAACCCCAAGTTCTACCAGAACCTACGGCTAGTAGACTTTGCACCAACTGGTAGCCATCTCCTGTAGCATCCGCCCAGGGATTCAGGAATGACATCACGCGCTTACGCTGATACTCTTTGATGCTAATACTGAGTATTGCCAACATTACTCCACCAATTGCTGTTCCTCCCAGGTACTTGTAAGATAATCCAGATGCTAGAGCAATTAGCCAGATAGTCATACCGCAAAGTGCTGTTGTACTCAAGTTAGGCTGGGCAAGAATTCCTAAAAGTACCAGACTGAAAATACCCAACCAAGCCAAGCGAACCCGCCAACTGATTCGTTCCCACTGACCAAAAAGCCGCGCACTTTGCAGCACCAAAAAAGGTTTAATTAATTCTGAGGGTTGAATCGGAATTGGCCCGATCGCAATCCAACGCGCTGCATCAAAAGCTTTTTTTCCCAACCCGGGGATCAGTGTGACAAAAATTAACGCCAAAAACAGCAACAAAAACCAATGGGATAGTCCCAAAATTTTCTGCAACGGCAAATTAACAATAATATTGAATCCGATTAACGAAACTAAGACCCAAAGCAGTTGACGCTTAAAGTAGTACAACCCATCATTCTGACGGGCGTCAGCGACGGCATAGGATGCTGAAAATAGCATAATCAAGCCGACGAACAGCCAAATCAACGTTAACCAGCGCAACAACCGCGCTTCTAAAGCCCAGTTGGAGACTGAACTATCAAAAATTGGAATCAGGCGGCGTAGATTCACGATCAGTACAGGTAAAAAGTTAGAAATTAGGAGTTAGAAATAAAACTCATAAATCATAACTTATAACTCATAAGTAGCCTTGACAACCATAAATCTTCGAGTTGTCAACTTCAATACACCACTAGTTCAACATTTCTGACAAATTGTGTTGGCTATGCGCGCCGTAGTCCTACAAGAAAGCTACGCGTAGCGTCTCCTAGAGAAGGCATCGCGATCCTGCAAACATAAAGTACTATTTTATAGTCAGTAAGTAGCTAGGAGTAAATAAATTAAAGTTCGTAGTAAGGACTTTAGTCCTGATAATCCTTGTTTTGAGCGATGAATCGCTCACTACGAACTAGGATTTTATTTTATGTTTAATTATGCCTACCTACTTAACTCGAAATTTACTTAAAGTATTCCTAAACTAATAAGAGTTACGCATTGACAGAAAATACCAAATATGTATATTAGACATCTGGTGAAAAAGAATTGTTTTTACCTAGCACTGCTACGTCTCTACAAGGGTTCTGTTTAACGCATATTTAATTTCTGGAGATGTCTATTTAATTAAACTTAATGATTTCACGTAATTAACTACTTGTTTGTCCATAGATAGGGGAATTTCAATCGAGAACTCAGTTCCTTGCCCAGGTTCTGATACACATCTCAGGGTTCCTCCATGTTTTTCAACTACAATCTGATAGCTAATTGATAAACCTAATCCTGTACCCTTACCTACAGGCTTAGTTGTGAAAAATGGATTAAACAGTCTTTCCTTAACTGCTTCCGTCATTCCTGAACCATTATCAGCGATTCGGATCACACAATTCGTTTCAATGACTTCTGTCGTAATTGTAATTTTATTAGGACTGGCGTGAATTTCTGCGATCGCACGTTTACTGTTATAGTGATCGAGCGCATCGATTGCATTACTGATAATATTCATGAATACTTGATTGAGTTGACCAGCGTAGCAATCTACTAAAGGCAGATTTCCATAATTTTTCACTACTTTGATACCAGGATGCTCAACACTATTCTTGAAACGACTCTGTAAAATCAGCAAAGTACTATCAATTCCCTGGTGAATATCAACTCTTTTCTTCTCCGCTTCATCAAGACGAGAGAAATTCCGCAGGGACAAGACAATTTCAGAGATCCGTTCGGCTCCTACTTCCATCGAATTGAGGATTTTGGGCAAATCATCTAGTAAAAAATCTAACTCAATTTCCTTAATGTATTCTTGAATTTCTGAGGCAGGATTGGCATAAAATTGTTGGTAAAGATGCACAAGCTTCAGCAAACCTTCCGTATAATCCTTTGCATATTTCAAATTCCCGTAAATAAAGTTAACAGGATTGTTGATTTCGTGAGCGACTCCTGCAACTAACTGTCCCAGACTGGACATTTTTTCAGCTTGGACTAATTGAGCTTGAGTTTGCTGTAAGTCACGAAGGGATTTTTCCAATTTTTTAGACTGAGCCTCAGCAATTTCTGCTAAATTCTCCTTGATTTGTAGCGCACTCCGTAGTTGTGCCCTTTGCTGTTTCAATTCACCTGTTAACTTTTTGGCATCAGCCAAAGCGATGTTCTGAGCTTGTAGTAGAAACAGAAAATCAACAATTGGGTCGTGAATCGCAAAGTCTTTGAGTTTGATACCCAGAGGAGCCAGGCTAGTTGTATTTGTAATCCAGGGAGAACCTAAAAAAAATATCATATCCTGCTCTGGTTCATACATCATCTGACCCTTGAGATGCATTCCATTGTGGAGAAACTCTAATATGAACAGGGCACGAGACTGTTTACTAATAGCATCAAAATCAACCAAAATTTTTGGGCGATTGATCTGGAAATGCTGCTCAATCAATTTACCAACCAATGGTTCAGGACTGATGCGCTCTAAGACATCACCAGTTTGGATAATTTCCCGATTACGGCTAAAGGCAAAGTGGAAGGGAAAAGCTTTCGTCAACGACTCTGGTGAAAGTGTAAGGTGAGGAGGAGCCATGCTACTGCACTCAATTTGGTTTATAAATCACTAAAAATTCATCATGTTCAGCCCCATCATCTCGACTTTGGGTTTGGGTAATATGAACTTCTGTGTCAAACCTGCTTCCCAATCCTTTGACTAGTCCAAGAATCATTGGCGTTAGCCCTTCTCTATCAGAGCGATAATGTAAGCTCAGAGAATTTTCCTCCATCTCAGTACATTCAAATGATGGCGGCTGGAGTTGGGGAAAACTAACTCCCACACGAGCATGAAGATTGTCGAGGTTTTCTAAAAACTCAGGGAGTGTATCTCCACTCATATCCATCATTTCGCCATAGCCTTCTTGGGCTGTGTACTGAACCCAGAATTCCCCAAAGGCTTGCATAATATCTTTGGAAGATAGACCGAGAATGACACTAGCAGCTTTTACCAGCCTGTGGGTGATGTCATCGGGATAGCCTTCCATACTGAGGAAAACATCTACATCCACCTCTGCTTTGTGCTTAATTTCTTTCCAAGTATCTTCGCCAAAGCGACTGCACACCATATCTTGAATCGCCTTGTTCACTAATCCGTACATGGAGCCTCCTCTTGCTGCGCCTAATTTTGTTTTGTAAATTTGCCCAAGACTCAACAACTAATTCCTTAAAAGGGTTATTTTAATGACAAAATTTTCTGTAATCAAACCTGGAAATATTTGATTACAGCTTTAAAAACCGAAAAAATAGGGAAAACTGTTAGCATTTTAATGTTACAAATCCTCATTATTACAACCGTATTTTCACTTATTTCTCTTGCCCAGCTAATTTTGAGGTTTGTAATAAGCACTTGAGGGCTTAGAAAATAAGGACTAAAGTCCTTACTACAAACTTGCTTACCCATCAATTTAAGCTTGAAAAACTACTACAGCGATGCATCAAAAATCAGCCATGCATCAGGATACAAGCTATATTTAGAGACTTGACGCTGAATTCCGTTAAAAAATTGGACACGGGCATCCATAGCTTCTGTAATAGCCAGCTTTATCTTGACATCCTCTTCATTGGTGGTAATTTGAGGTTCAATCACTGCTGCTAGCTTCGCTGCATGACTATCATCCACATCAATATGGACTTCAAAAAAGATCAGGGATTCTTTGGGTAAGGGAGCAGCACCAACAATTCCTTTGTATAGTTGCGTGTACAGGGAATTAACAATCCCTTCGGAAGCATAACAGACGGCACCCAGTGCAGCTAAATAGCCGTACTTATGTGGCATCTGCAAGTAGGTTTCAATCAGGGCGAGAGTTTCAGGTGCAGTGGGTAGTGCTATCAGACTTTCGTCGTCGATACCAAGTGCGCGGGTAAATTGACGAAACAATTCTGGGTGGGACTGAGTTATATCTCCCTGTCCCATTTCGTCAAATAGGTTTTCCAAAATGACTAACTGACTACTTTCATCTTGGCAGCAAGACAAAATGCTAGCCAAGATCCGATTAAATTCTTTGGAGAATTTGTACATTTGAACAGCTAGTACCTGTATGTCTGGTAAAAATAAATTTCCAGCCCGACAGCGAGTTAAGAACTCATGATTCCATAGAGGATGATTAACTGTTATTTCACGGAAGGAATTTCTAACTAAAGAAGATGTCTGTGTCATCGTGATATTTGTAGGGCTAGGTGGAGGGGTTGGTCAACTAAAGGGCTAAAAAATGATTCATCTATTGCGATATGTTCTGGAGTCACACGCAATTCTTGTAAAGTTGGCATCGTATTGAAGCCAGCCATTTTCAGAGCATTAAAGTAATCCTCAAGAGTTTTGTGAATCAATTGGACATTTAGCCAAGAACCATCTCGTTTCCAAATACGACCAGGAAACTGCTGATCTCGCTTGCTGAAGTAGCCTGCACCCTCGACTTGAAAATAAAACGGATATGCCGCCTCCCGCATATACGGGAAAGATGGATGGGGAACGCTGAATATAAATCGACCGCCTGGACGAAGAATGCGTGCAACTTCTGCCATACATTCTTGGGTTTGAGCAATTGTCAAATAGTTAAATAGAAATACTGCAACAACTAGGTCAATTTCCCCATCATCAAACTGCTTAAGATTGGTAGCACATCCTACTTCATAGCTAATACCCAACGCATCTTCTACTTCTTGCAACTTTGCTGCTGCAATCATGCCTTGGGAAAGGTCTATTCCATGTACTTGTGCAGCACCACGTCGGCGTAATTCTCGACTGCAATAACCTTCTCCACAACCTATATCAAGTACTCGCAACCCAGCAACAGGCTCACAAAGCTCTAGTACAAAAGGGCGGGCTGTAAAGTCTGACAGGGAAGTAGGTTCTCCTCTAATCCACTCTGATGCTGTGCGATTATATAAGTTTTTAGTTGAGTTTTCGTGATTCACATTTGACATCTATTAGTATTGTTTTATACTTGTTTTATGATTAGTTAATTTAGTCTCATCGGACTAAAATCCTGAACATCTATAATTTAATAATGAATCTGTTTTATTGATAAGGTTGATCTTACTGATTTTCCTTTGCTTGTCGATTTTGTGTTTAAAACTAGCCTTTTCAAAAGAGTAGCTACCCTGAAATTGTCATCTTGTTAATTTCTTTAAATAGAAACAGCTAAATTAGATTTAACTTCATGAACTTGGGTTATTACTTAGTTAATAGTAGCTTCACATATAGATAGTTCGATTTTTAAGCTGGAACTTCATCTATGCTTTACTAACAAAGTTAAAATTGACTCTTTTAATCAAGATAAGTAAGAGAAATAAAACAGTATATTTTACGAAGTATAAAAAGAAGAATATTGTTAATTTTGTAATAGCCAGATTGGTTTTGAAAACGAACTGGCTTTGGATGCATGAATTATTTAGCCAATTTAGAATGATGTTGGAAGAAATGATGTTAGAAGAACTCTTAGCGGAATCACCAGTGCGCGATCGCTTACAATATGAACGTGCGATGTCTACGACGGACTACGCCTACGCATTTTCTCAACTTGGCGATCGGCTCTTTGACGAGCTTGCTGAGAAAATTGCTACAAAGCGACAATACCGACTACTGTTTGAACACACATTAAAGCCTGAGTTATTCCAGCAAATCCGAATTGCTGCTGCGGGTTATATTTCAGCGTGTCTGAATAGTCCCATCATTCTTTCGGAAGCTGAAATGCTTGAACGACTACTAGAAGGAAGAAGTACTTTGCCCAACTATACCGGCACTGGTCTTTTAATGCCCAAGCGAGAACACATTCTGGCATTTAACCTCTTTCAAAAGAGCGTCGCAGAGGCTTTCTACCAACTAGGAGCAAATGACCTGATTGATGCAGTGGATTTACCAGTCAATCTTCGCATGGTCTACGGCAAGACTGATGCCAAGAAATTGGGTTTGCCCTTCGCTAGCTCAAAGTGCCATAGCGATGTCTGGGCAGGTGTGGCTGCTGATGCAACTGTAGTGGTTCTGCCATTATTTGGCGACATCGATAATATAACCATCGAAGCAGGTGAAATGCCCCGCGAAATGGAACTACAATCCATGCAGGTGATGTCAGACTTTGATGAAGGTCGGGATATTCCGATGGTTGTCTCCTACACAGAAGCACAACTACAACACGGGACAATGTATTTTAATGATGCCCGTGGATTGCATCAAACAGTAAGAAGGAAAACTGAAGGTCTGAGAATTTCAGTAGATTTCCGATTCCGCAGAAAATTCAATGAAGCTTACCGAGCGATGGTAGCACCTAATATTGGTGGTATTGAAGAAGATATGAGCATCCCTTATGAAGACTGGCTGAAGGTTGGTAAGGAAACGCTAATTGTATTTGATGAAACTGTTGAACAGGCTAAGAATAGACACAATCCTGACGCTCCAGTTCCACTTTACACTCGTGGGTATCGCCTTTTAAATATGTTTAACTGTTGATTTGCAAAAATCCGAGCCACAAAAAAGAGGTCTTTCTCGACCTCTTACCAATTTCCTAAAATAATGTTCTATTTACAGAATTACGACAAGCCAGTATTAGCGCCTTGCTTACCAGTTGCCAGTTCCACCTTAATGATTTTGCCACCTGCTTTTTGAATACGTTGCTGTTCGCGGAACCAATTCTCATAGGGAACTAGCTTAGTAAAGTATGTATTTTGCAGTTCGCGTTGGGTACGAATTCGGCTTTGGCTGGGAACTAGAGCAGTAATTTTAAACAAACGGGACATATTTTGAAAATCTCCTGTATATTTTGTGAAAACTTTTTTATCTCAAAATCTTGAGTGCAAATCTTTTAATCATTCAAAGGCTGGAAATCAAACATCAATACTAGACCACTAACACTCATCACTGATAATTTACCGAGATAAGCAATATACCGTTCTAGCACTCACGGCTGATTTCCAGACCTTAATAAAGCCGCACCTAAATTCTTAAGCGCAAACTAATTCTTAGCTTAAGCCAGAGGAGATATAGTCTAAGTAAACGCCCATTTCCTTACCAGCGTCAGAACCAACCAAACTAGCGGTTACTTCCTTGATTGCTTGGATAGCTTGCACGGTAGCACCAACGGGAACTCCTAAAGAGTTGTAGGTTTCCTTCAAGCCATTCAATACACGCTCATCCAAAATGGAAGGGTCGCCAGCTAACATAGCGTAGGTGGCATAGCGGAGGTAGTAGTCCAAATCGCGGATGCAAGCAGCATAGCGGCGAGTGGTGTACATATTGCCGCCGGGACGGGTGATGTCAGAGTATAGCAAAGATTTTGCTACAGCTTCTTTAACGATCGCAGCAGCGTTAGCGCTGATGGTGCTAGCAGCACGTACCCGTAGTTCGCCAGTGGCAAAATAGCCTTTTAGCTTTTCTAAAGCAGAAGAGTCAAGGTATTTACCTTGAACGTCTGCGGAGTTAATGACAGCGGTAATTGCGTCTTGAGCCATGTTGTTAATTCCTTATTTCCAACCGTATTGCAATACTTCTGTTTAAGTAGGTAAACAGCTTTACCCTATCCTAGAAGAGCGCCAACTAGGTAGTCGAAGTAGCTACCAGCTTCACTAGCATCATCACCAGACAGCAATGTACCAGCTACATTCTTCAGCCCACGGATACCTTCAGCAACACCATCGATAGGAGTTCCCAAGGACTTGTACAGTTCACGGGCACCGATAACACCGATTTCTTCGATGGGGGTAACATCACCAGCAACGATACCGTAGGTAACGAGGCGGAGGTAGTAATCTAGGTCACGCAGACAAGTAGCAGTCAATTCTTGACCGTAAGCGTTCCCACCAGGAGACACAACATCAGGGCGCTTTTGGAACAGTTGATCGCCAGCTTGCTTAACAAGGCGTTCACGATTTTCTGACAGAATTTGAGCAATCCGCACACGGCGCTCACCACTTGCAACGAAGGATTTGATCCGATCTAACTCACCAGGGCTGAGATAGCGGGCTTCTGCATCAGCATTCACGATAGCTTTCGTGACGATACTCATTAATGGATTCCTCCAATACGAATGAAACCAGGATTTGATTAAACTGGCGCGACTTTAAATTTGGTTTACTGAGTTTTTTCTCGTTCTTTTAAACACAACAGTTTTACAACTGCTACGGCTAATAAATTACGAGTTCGCTTGAGTCCACATAAGTACACAAGCTTTTAAACTCAGTTACCTTCCGCAAAACATTTTCCGGCATTCTGTTGAGCATTTATGACTGCTCTTAATACTTTGTAATATTGCTTTTCAGAATTCACTGTTTTAGCTGCAATCTGAGAGCGGTATTACGAAAGGTTACGAAGGGGACAGGGGAAGGGTTACAGGGTACAGGGAAATGGAAATAATCTATTCCCTATTCCCTATTCCCTACTCCCTAATCAACCGCTACACTGCTGAGTTAGTTACCTGCTAGAGATGGGAAGCGGTTGTAAGGCACAACATCTTCACCAAAGTAGCGGCTATATTCTTGGCTCTCGACTATCGCTTCTACAGCAGCCGACAAACCACTATCAGCTAGCAGCTTGTTATACTGGCGAATTTCTTCCTGATCTGCGGCTGTACGCCCCAAGAGGTGACGGAAGAGGAACTCAATCACCTTGGCATGAGGATAAGGTGATAAGAAGCGCTGGCGATAGATTTCGGAACTGGCTAGTTCACGCACAAACTCGCGGACGGAAATTTCACCATTCTGGAGTTTGCCCTCTAGATCAGTACGGCGGAAATTATCAGGCACTTCAGCGCTAAATACATCCAACACTTGACGGTAAATGCCGTTGATTGCCTGTTGTTTTTCGGCTTGGTTGGTGCTTTCCGTTAGACGGTAAATGCGTGCATTTTTACGCACACCCTGTTCTATGGATTGTCCGCTACCATCGTTGTAGGAACGACCCAGTTCAGCAAATGAGGGCTTACCGTTTGTATGCGCGGCTATATCTGCGATCGCCTGGGCTAAAAGCGGAGTAGTAGTCGATCCGACGCGCGGCTGTACTGGCTTAAAGCTAGGTACAACTACATCATCGTTTTGCTTGGTAAGCTGGTTGTACAACTTCTCTGTATTCGGGAAGTTTGCCGCCGGGAGGGTTGGGAAGCGACGGTAAGGCACTGTATCTTCACCAAACACCTGGTTATATTCCACACTATCTACCAAAGCACCAATAAAGGCACGAATACCTTGAGTAGCCAAAATCTGGTTATACTTGCGGATTTCTGCTTGGTCTAGTGGCGCACGTCCCAGGAAGTGTTTAGTTCCTAACTCAATTACCTTGGTGTTGGGGTAAGGTGTGTAGAACTCTTTCAGGTAGAGGTTAGAGTAACCCAAACCTTCAATAAATTCCTTCACGCTAATTTCGCCATTCCCCAGCTTGCTTTCCCACGCCGTAAATTCGTTTTTGGCGATGTAGGGTGCAATATCCCGCTCAAATATCTGACGATACGCAGCACTGATCAAAGTTTGCACTGCAACTTTATCACTGGTATTCGCCACCAATTTGAAGATTTTGGTTTGTTCGCGTTGCTTGGTGACACCTTGGTTAATGCGGAACTGAATATCTGGTTCTGACCGATTTTCTGTCACTGTACCCAGTGTTACAAAGCTCGGCGTTACTTCCTTCTGAATTTTCGCCGCAACATCTTCACGAATGCTACCAACGCGCAATTGTCGCCCTGATACACCACCAGGAGTCAGATAACGTTCGTAAGGAATTGTATCTTCACCAAATGCTTCGCTGTATTCTACGCTGTTAATAATGGCATCAACTACCGCGTAAAAGCCCTGTTTAGCCGCGATGTCAAAGTATTTGTTGATTTCTTGACGGCCATAAGTTGGACGACCCAACAAACGGCGGTGAATATACTCGATCGCTTTACAAACATAGAGCGATGACCAGTACAGATTGCGGAATACATCCGACTTAGCCAAAGCACGGATAAACTCCCGTACCGAGATGTCGCCGTTTTCCAGCTTGATTTCCAATACCTTCGGGCGCTGACCTTCGTATAAATCACGACCGAAAACTTGCAGGTAAGCAGCTTTAATCAGTGCTTGCGTCGAGCTTTCGGAGTATCTGACGCTAGAATTTTTGGCAGCCTTTTTACCTCTAGTACCAGGCAGTTGGTCTAATTTGAACACCTTAGGCCCAAGGGTACCAGGAGCTTCACCCCGCGCTTTGGGATTGCTATTTTGGTTATTAATCCCTGCCCCTTGGTGAATCAGGATACGTTTGGTATCCTTGCCAAAAGGAGCCGGACGGGTGCTGGGGTTGCGAGTTTCTTTCGGGAAAATCGCCCCAAACTGAATTTCTAAGGGGTCATTGCCAGAACCGTAGGGATGTTGATCTGGTAACGGTTGCTCGTAAGCCGCAAATGTGGTAATGAACTGAGGTATTTTGCGGAAAGGCGCACTGTAGTTAAACAGGTCTTGCTGCGGCCCCCAGTTGCGACATTCTTGGGCTTCTTGACCCAGACCCCGGAGGTAGGGTACTGTTTCTTCACCAAAATAGTCGCCGTATTCAGCAGAATCGACTAAGGCATCTACCAAGGCTGGTAGACCACCGTTAGAAATAATCGAAAAGTATTTTTGTACTTCTTCGCGGCTACTTGGCCCCCGTCCTAAAATGTGACGGAAAGCTAGTTCGATGACTCGGCTGTTAATAAAAGGCTGATAAAACTGTTTTTGGTAAAGGGGAGATTTAGCTAGACGACGGACAAACTCTTTCACAGAGATGTCGCCATTCTTGACTTTGGATTCTAGGTCAGATATGGATAAGCTATAAGCACGGGTAATGTCGCGCTCAAAGATTTGCCGATATGCGGCCTTGATTACCTCATTTTTTTCGCTAGCTGATAACCCAGTCTTCAAGACGAACTTGGGACGACGTTCTGCTGCATTAAAGTAAATTTGCGGCAGTTGCAACCCTTGCTGGTCGCTAGAGGGGCGTTGGCGAACTTTATTTGAAGGTGTGGCTGCTTTGAATTCTGTTAACAAAACATCCATGTACTGAGACACAATTTCTGTAGCCTCAGCATCGTTGCGGAAAAATGAAAGTGACCCGGCTTTGATTTCCTGCAAAGCTACTAGCGTTGCTTCACCAGAGCAGGCATTTTCAATTATTTCCCGCAAACCCCTTGTATTCACCGCTATGATGTTGGGGTCACCAGCAACGATCGCATAAGTAGCGTAGCGCAAGAACCAGGATAAATCCCGCAAGCTCTTGGCCATGTTGCTTGGGCCATAACGAGCAATGTTAATTGGTCTAAAACCTGCGGGTGTTGGGCCGCTGGGGGATGAGTTAAAAATTGAGCGTAAATTTTCTAGGAACCCGCCACGACTTTCAACGTAGGTTACAGTTCCTAACTGCATCCCTTGTTGAACATTAGCACCACCGCCAGCAGTTACTAATTCTGCTTCTCTGGGCTTTTCTAAAAAAGCCATTGGCGAACCACCGACAAAAATCCGGTTGGCAGCACGAGATACGATAATCTCGGCATTGTCCGTCAGCGTCTGGGAAATTTCTAGACGCTTTGCACCAGATGCAAAATAGCTTGCCAGTTCACTTAGTTCACCATTTCCCAAAAAGCGGTCTTGTTGCTCCGCTTGGGTAATTGTCGCTACCGTTAGGGTTTGATATAGTTGCGGACGCGCAACCGAGCTTCCACCACTCGCCTTAACACTCATCGGATTTGTAAAACTCCCATCATAAGCGTTTATGTGTTAAGTCTGGATCGTTTTGAGGCTTGACACATCGCTGCGTCTATGCTTTATGAGCTTGAGAGTATTGCCTGCAAAACTGCCAGTAAATTAACCCAGTTAGCTTTTAGATTAGAACGTTTTGCGTTCTCAAGGCTGGTTTATTAAGAAGTATGTAGAACCTATATCTTGAATGCCTCTAGTCTTAAAAGTGCATACCCCAGTTTGGCTGAGATAATATCTAAGTTTTGTAACTAAGTAGAAGTTGGGAACTGTGTGCCGATTGATTTTTTATTTAAACGCATAGGCGTTTCGCCTTCCCGTAGGGTAGGGGCGCAGAGGTAAGCGCAGAGGCATGCAGAGAATTCGCTACGAATTAATAAAGTTTTGTACTTAGTCACTGGACAGTGGTTATTAGTCGATGTTAAGTTATTTTTGCTACTGATTATTCATACTTACATCTGACACCGTACCGGAAGTAATTCTTAATTTATGGTGGTTTAATCTGTAACTATCAGCATTTATATATAGGGTAAATACTATGCACAAGAGTTGTAAATTTAACTATTTATTCAATGTTACTTTGTCTGCGATCGCAATTATTTTAGCTGTTACTCCGGCAAATGCGCTTCCAGAACAAAACATCAGCGCCGTTGCGAAGTGGGCAAAGACCAGACCTTTACTACCAACACTGAGATACAACAGCGAAGCCCACGGCTACGAGGGTACAAAGGGAAATTTATACTTTTATGCTGATGTCACTTCTCAAAATGGGACAGTGACTAAAGAAGGCATAACCATTAGTGGTGATAAACGCCTCAAATTCACCACAAAAAATGCCAATGCAGTGAAATTGTTACAAAATATTTATAATTCTAATATTGGCAATGATTTCCAGAAGTCTCGATATGTCACAAAAGTTGGGCGTGACCAATTTTATCGCGGACAAAAGTTTGCTTACATCGCTGCTGAGGTGCAGGGTGGTTCATCATTGCAGATAATTCCCTTGAATAAGTTGCAAGAGTTTATAGATAATGCCAAATATTGCCAAACTAATCAGTGCGACGTTTAATTAGGGATTTCCAAGAAATAAATTATCCAAATAAACGAACCACAGAGACGCAGAGAACACAGAGAGAGGAGAAATAGAGAGGATTTTTGTGTCAGTTTTGGAATATTTTTTATTTGGAAGTCTCTTAAGCCTGTAGCCTATAATTTACATAAGCATTATCAGTAAAGAAAGGCACACAATCACTAACGTTGTAGGCGGCGGCCAGTTCAACATCTGATTCAAAACCTCTCTCAATCAACTCTTTACCCGAACTGCATTTTTTTAAGTACCCCAATAAGTCTTGCTGGAAAGCCTGAAATGTTGCCACAGCCACTTCAGCTTCTGGTGATAGACTGCCATGTAAATAACTGAGAATTGCCCCAGCACCAATTAAATCTTCAAATGCAGGGCGGAGGCTACCATCTTCTTTCCACCTCTCACCGGCAGGAATCACAGCGATTTTATCACCATACTTTTGAGCAAACTGGGCCACAGCTTGGCAATTTCGCAAGCAACCAGCCAAAGTTGGTATATTCCCAGTATGTAAAGTCAGAAAAGAGCCATTAGGTGATGGTAAAACTAATCTAGTTCCAGCAGGAATCTGAGTCACCGATTTTGGCGAGAGAGAATATCCACTTATTGTCCAATGTTGTCTATGACTTGCCAGTTCTGCTCGCACTGATTTGGCATAATCTATGACAGATTCATCTCTCATTGCGTAGGGAAAAATTATCGCGCCGTTGTTGGTGGCGATTTCTACGCAGGTAGAAAAAGAGAGAATGTCAACTATCACAACTACATCACTGATGGGAGCGAGTTGAGCAACTCCCTGTAGACCCCACTCACAGCGTAAATCAAACTCTGATTGGTTGTAAATCATTGGTGCGATCGCAAAAGACAATACGATCAAAATCAAACCACAAATTAACCAAGTCAGCGATCTTAATTTGTCTGAAGGCTAAATTGACCTAAATGTTATAATTAATATCAAATTTGAAAGATCAAAATATTATGAATTTAGCTGTAAAAAGTACCTCTATAACAACTGCACCCAAGTTAACTTATGATGTGCTGATTGAAAATCAACAAGATGGCGAAGTTAGTGCGACAGTACTAGGCTTACCAGATTTTAAAGCCTCTGGTGTAACTAAAGAAAAAGCACTAGAGAAACTAATCCAACTTTTACAAGAGCGAGAACCAGAAATAGTGACTTTGGAAATTGAACCTCCCCAAACCGAACATCCTTGAATAAAATTTGCGGGGATGTTCAAGGATGATCCGCAATTTGACGAGATGCTGGCATATATAGAAGCTGATCGCCGTGAACTTGACGCACAAATGGAGGAATATTATCAGCGACTTGATGCGGAGAATGAAACTAAGTGACTTTATGGATACTTGATACGGATCACGTCTCACTTTTTCAACAGTTGAATCCAGTTATCACACAGCGTATTAATGCAGTCAATTCTGAAGACATTGCCATAACGATAATTACAGTTGAAGAACAACTGCGTGGTAGGTTTAATGTAATCAGAAAGGCTTCCTCATCTGATGTATTGCTATTAGCTTACGCAAAGCTACAGGCTACTTTAGAGTTTTTCAAAAATGTGCGTTGGCAAAGCCCACCGTAGGTATCGCTAGCATTTGACGAGTATGCTATTAATTGTTACGAAGACTTAATTCGTCAAAGAATCCGCATTGGTACTCAGGATTTACGCATTGCGGCAATTACGCTGTCGGTGAATGGTATTTTAGTAACCCGCAACCGGAAGGATTTTGAGAAAGTTCCTAATTTGCGTTTAGAAGATTGGACTATATCTTAATTTTTTTGAAGCCTAAATTGACCTAGATGTTATAATCAATATAAAAATTGAAATATCCAAATATTATGAATTTAGCTGTAAAAACTTATCCTAATAATACTGCACCTAAGTTAAATTATGATGTGCTAATTGAAAATCAACCAGATGGTACAGTGAAAGCAACATTGCTAGGTTTACCAGACTGTCAAGGTTTAGGAAATACAGAAGCGGAAGCGATAGAAAAACTTAGTCAAAGTTTGCAACATCGTTTAGAATCTGCCAAGATAGTCACTTTAGCAATTGAAGTACCCCAAGTAGTAGAAAACCCTTGGTTGAAAATAGCTGGTAAATATAAAGATGATTCGCAATTTGATCAGATGCTCGAATATATAGAAGAATATCGGCGCGAATTAGATGAAAAAAGAGAGTTAAGGTAAATTTAGATGTGAATAATTTAAGAATACTAGATACGGATCACCTATCTTTGATCCAAAGGGGTAATCCATCTATTAGGAAGCGATTAAATACATTTAATCCTCAAGATATTGCCATAACTATTGTGACAGCTAGTGAACAAATACGTGGAAGAATGAATACTATTAATAGGGCTGATTCATCAGGTGAATTAGTCTTAGCTTATGCTAGATTACAAGATACATTAGAAGATTTAAATAGTATTAGTGTGCTGGAATTTAGTGAAGACGCTGGCAACATTTATGCTGAATTAGTTAGGCAGAAAATTCGCGTTGGCACTCAAGATTTACGCATTGCAGCAATTACGCTGTCAGTAAATGGTATTTTAGTAACCCGCAACCGGAAGGATTTTGAGAAAGTTCCTAATTTGCGTTTAGAAGATTGGACTATATCTTAAAATTGATAGACTAAAAAACTGCGTTATCTAGTAATCCTCAGAATTTAATCTGAGCTTAAACGCCAAAGTAGTTTAATATTTATTGAGTTATTCTGGACAAACTTTCTTTAATTTTTAATTTATTTACAATACTTTCTTCTAAGAGATGATAGAGAAAATGAGGTGTGTTCAAATTAGCTGAGTGTAAAATCTCTTGATAAACTTGGCAAGCTGAATCATCATTTAAAATCCTGTCATGAATGATTTTTGTCCATTCAGGTGCATTGATCATTAATTGGGGTACGACTTTAATAAAAGCCGTAATTTGTTCTTCTAGATCAAAAGATTCGAGAAAATGAATTAAGCTGAACATCACTTCTGGCTGTTGACATTGATCATCTAAAACAAGATGATATGCAGATAAATTTTGCTCATCAGGATTATCAGCTATTTCAGCTAAAGCATTTTCAAAGTCGGTAACTTGCTGTTGAGTTTGCATCAAGCGATTTTCTCTTAAAATTGCCAATAAATTGTTTTGATTCATGGGTTTCAACCTATTTTATCAAAAATACCTTGCCAAGTTAGTCTATTCAGGTTAATTAAACCTTGCAAATTTTTCCTGATTTCTCTATTGTACAAACCTTGACGAAGATAAATAGAACGCACATCCCAAACTTCTTGGGCTAATGTTTCTCTTGTTGATAAGCTTAAATTAGGAGATTTACCGTAAGAAATTGTTTGCCGATGACGACCTCCTTTTCCTGGTGATAAATGTTCCATCATAATGGCAATTCCTTTATTTGTAGTATAAACAGGAACTTTAGCTTTCATAAAAGCATCCGCAGGTATATGATGAGGTGTAAGGTTATCCCCTCTACGTCCTAGTTTAAGTAAGTCCCCATAAGTACCTATACTGCCCTCTCTGGAAATTAGTTGACGTTGATTATTAATAATGTTTTACTCCATATTGGCTATTTCTATATCACGTATCTCTCAGCCAGACACCATGTTAAATCAGTGATACATTCATCAAAAGCATCCCAGTTAGCACTAAAGTATGTAGGAAATTCCATTACTTTAGCAGCTTTACTTAAAAATATTTCTTTGCTATTAATTTTTTTGCCATCAAGATAAAAAACTTTAGTTCCTGGTTCTGCGGCTATTTGTTCCACTGCTTCACGTATGTCTCTGTAATGCTTATATTTACAATTGCCGAGTTGAATTGAACCAAACCCAAGCAGCCACCCCTCCTGCAATCCACCCCGCTACTCCAAGATTCCCTGCAATCCCAGCCATCAATAAAATACAGAAGGCTAAGCTACTCCCAACAACCAACAATACAAGTTCAGAATTTGAAGTAGTTGTAGTTGTAGTTGCGGGTGTTGTAGGTGGTTGGGTTATTATAGGTTGAATATAAGGTGTAGAAACTGCTGGTTGAGGAACGTTAGATTTAGTTGGCTTAATCGGTGATGAAGTAACTGTATTGCTTGATGATGCAAGCTGCCAAATATTGATAGTATTGTCGTCACTCCCACTGGCAAGGATTTTGCCATCTGGACTGAAAGCTACGGAAGTAATATAGGAGGAATGCCCCTTAAGGGTGTATATTTCTCTCGCTGTGCTTACATCCCATAGTTTAATCTCACCAAAACTGCCACTGGCAAGGGTTTTGGCATCTGGGCTGAAGGCAACCGAAGTAACCAAATAGGAATGCGCTTGGAGAGTGCAGATTTGTCCTCCTGTGGTGACATCCCACAGTTTGATAGTCTTGTCATAACTAGCACTGGCAAGGGTTCTGCCATCTGGACTGAAGGCAACCGACCAAACCCAGTTGGAATGACCTTGGAGAGTGCGGATTTGCCCTCCTGTTTTGACATCCCACAGTTTGATAGTGTTGTCATAACTACCACTAGCAAGGGTTTTGCCATCTGAACTGAAGACAACCGAATGAACCCACTCTAAATGCCCTTGCAGAGTGCGGATTTGCCCTCCTGTGGTGACATCCCACAGTTTGATAGTCTTGTTATTACTTCCACTGGCAAGGATTTTGCCATCTGGGCTATATGCTACGGAATTAACCCACTCGGAATGCCCTTGGACAGTGTGGATTTGCCTTCCTGTGGTGACATCCCACAATTTGATAGTCTTGTCATAACTCCCACTGGCAATGATTCTGCCATCTGGACTGAAGGCAACCGAATGAACCAAGTCGGGATGCGTCTGGATAGTGCGGATTTGCCTTCCTGCTGTTACATCCCACAGTTTGATAGTCTTGTCATGACTCCCACTAGCAATCATTCTGCCATCTGGACTGAAGGCAACCGAATAAACAGAGCTGGAATGCCCTTGGAAGGTATAGATTTGCCTTGCTATTGCGACATTTTCTATAATTTTATCTGCGGTAAAAGCTTTAGGTTGTGATGTTGATTCAGCAAAATCAGCTTGTTTTGGTCTAGCAAAGCCAGGAAAGATATCAATACCAAGTTTTGTAGAACGATCGCACCAATAACACTTACCATAAGTTCGGCTGTAGTAGTGGCTGTCTACCTTTTGACAGATAGTTAACTCATTAACAGCAAGTCTGAGCGCCTTTACCCAATCTCCAGCAGTTGGGCGCAAGTTAGGATTTTTATAACCATCATTAAAGCATTTGAGAAAACATCGTTGAATCTCTGGGTGAACAACCTCAAGAGGAATTGTCCTTTCTACAGGTTGAATCAAGCTGTTTGGTGCATACAGCCATAAACCCCGGCGGATAAGTTCATTAGTTTCTCGAGTTTCCCCCGCACCTATCCACTTTCCTGCAAAAGGAGTTTGACCACCAAACAACAACTGATAGATAATTACTGCTAACCGGAAGCGATCGTGTATTTCCGTTTGATCGATGCTAGAAAAATCTTTATCAATCAGTTCCGGTGGTGTAAAGCCCTCTGAACCAACTAGACAACGATAAACCTTATTATTTTTCGGATTCCGAACCTGAAAAGAATCAGTATCAATAATAGAAGGTAAGGCGCGATCGTTTACAAGAATATTTTGCGGCTTAATGTCACCCAAAACATAGCCAGAAATGTGAATTGCTTCAATAATTGAGGCGATATTCAGCGCCGTTGTCTGGAAAAAACGCCAATCAACATCAAGTTTCAAATCCTTACGACGCTTGGGGTTGTATATATCAATAAGTTCTTTTCCTTCCTTAATTTCCGGCATCAAAAAGCCCACACAGTTACCCTGAGCATCTTTCAGTACCGACTTAGGCCAAGCAAAAGAAATATGATTGAGGTGAGAGTTTGGCTCTTTCGGTCGGTGCGCTATCATCACCGCCAATTTTTGCACACGCTCAGGAGTTTGGTCGTGGTAAATTTTCGCTAAGTAACCATTGCGATTAGTTCGCCAAACCTTACCTTCACCACTATCAGCTATCCGTTCACCCAGCAGAGTAATCGATTGACCCGTACTGGCACAGGTGAAAACTGTCATTGAATTTTACTCTCTATCAAACAAGCACAAAAGTAAGGTTTTATCATCATCAGTGCGAGAGTTTAGCCGTTCAGAGTTAAGAAATTCCATCAGATATTTATCTTCATCCTCTGGATTAATAGGTTCGTGCAAGTATTCCTCCAAAGGTTTAAAGAAAGGCGAGAAGGGTTTCCAGTCGCTCAAACGAATTGCTACTTTTTCCAGTCCATCAGTGGAAGCGCAAATAAACTCTTGTTTTTCGCTAATGACCTTTACCTGCATTTCTTTTAGTGCATTTGTTGAGGTAATAAAAGTTGTTTCATTAGCAAACTCACCTTTATCGGGCTGAAACAACAGTTGATATTCTGACTCTTGGGAACGCATTACAATAAATCCATCACCGATTTGCATAGCTGCAATGCAGTCAGGAGTTGCCAGGAAAACCAATAACGTACAAGCTAAATCATTGATAGAATAATCTTTTTCATCTGCTTGCTTCTGTAATTCTGTAATAACTTGGTTCACAATCTTAGCAAACACTTTCTGAGCTTCTTCTTTGGAAAGTGGTTGAGAAAAAGCTTGTTTCTGAGGATATTCATTAATATCAGCAAAGCATTTGAGTACTGTTTCTACCGCCAACTTAGCACCAACATCAGAATGTTTAGCACTACCAGCACCATCAGCAACAGCACCTACAATCACATCGTCAAAGATGCGATAATAATTGCCATAATCTTGACAACCTATCTCCTGTTTTTGATGACCTGTTCCAATCTCGGAACGTGCAACAGCTTTCCAATTCACAAAATTTCCTCTAACTGGTAATTTGACCCCATCCCATAGACGGTAAAGCTACAGCTTGCCCCACTTTGCCACTAGAAACCCGTTTCATTGAAGCAGAAAGCCAGACAAACATCTCACGAAAATCTAAGCCCTTTAGCGTAACTGGTGGACGTTCAGGTGGAGAAATTTGTTTGAGGATATTCATATCAGCATCCTTTACACCAACCGCAAAAAATGATAGTCGGCTTTGTGCTTCTGCTTGTCTCAATCTTTGCGCGGCTGGCTGCCAGGAGTCAGTTGGCGTTCCGTCTGTAATCAAAAACACCCAAGGGCGATAATAGAGAATACCGTTGTCTTTATAAGTCTGTTTCCGGTTTTCTAGAAAATCCAAAGCATACTCAATCGCCGCACCCATTGGAGTAACACCACCTACTTCCAATGTAGGCGGTGTAAATTGGTCAATTGTTACAAAATCTTGCGTGAGTTTAACTATAGGGCCAAATGTGATCATGGCAACTTCCACACTCAGCGATGCTTGGGAATCTTTTTGTACATCTTCTTTGAAAGCAGCAAGTCCTCGATTTAACTCTTGGATAGGCTTACCTGTCATAGAACCAGAAGTATCGAGCAAGAGAATTACAGGGCAACGATTTTCTGGATTTTCAACAAATTCAGGCATTCCTACAGCCATTTAATGCTCCTGATTTAGTAAATTATTATACAGAATATATAATTAAATTTTATTAGCTAATAAATACTTAAACACTAGTGTTTTTACTGAAACAACTTCCCTACCTAAAATATATGGGCTGATGGCGATCGCAATTATCTATATACCTGAAAGACATTGTTTTATGGAAGGAATAAATTACTCTCAAATCATTCAAGATATTTTAAGTAACCATTCAGCTAATGACGTGGCTAATGGCACAGAGGTTTAATTGTTTTTTGACGCAGAACGCCATCATTATCAAGTCTTAAATATTGGCTGGAAAGAACAACGGAGAATTTATGGAGTCATCATTCATGTTGATATCAAAGACAACAAAATTTGGATACAAAGAGATGGTACAGAAATCGGTATCGCTAATGAATTAATCGCTGCTGGTGTACCTAAAGAAGATATTGTATTAGGATTTCACGCTCCTTATAAACGCGAATTTACTGACTTTGCTGTTGGATAAGTAGCAGGAAATAAGCAATAGTAATCTTTGCCACTATCCGCTAAACTCAGAAATGCTGCGTTATTCCTCATCATGTCCGATTCCCAAACTGTTAGTGCTGCTGTTGCCAAACTCTACAATACCTACCCCTTTCCGCCAGAAGCCTTGTTGGATGAACCACCTCCAGGCTATAACTGGCGCTGGAATTGGCTAGCCGCCCACAACTTCTGCACAGGTCAAAAACCCCAAAAGCAAGATATTCGGATTTTAGATGCAGGTTGCGGTACTGGTGTGGGTACAGAGTACCTAGTTCACCTCAATCCTCAAGCTTCTGTTGTGGGAATTGACCTCAGTACTGGCGCTTTAGCTGTAGCAAAAGAACGTTGTCAGCGTTCAGGGGCTAGCCGCGTTGAATTTCATCACCTCAGCTTGTTTGATGTGGAACAATTACCAGGTGAGTTTGATTTAATCAACTGTGTTGGTGTTTTGCATCATACCTCCGATCCAATTCGCGGTATTCAAGCTTTGGCGAAAAAGTTAGCCCCAGGCGGGTTAATGCACATTTTTGTGTACGGGGAGTTGGGACGCTGGGAAATTCAACTCATGCAAAAAGCGATCGCACTTATTCAAGGTGACAAAAAAGGCGACTACCGCGATGGTGTTCAAGTCGGGCGACAAATATTTGCTTCTCTACCAGAAAATAACCGAATTGTCAAATACGATAAACAACGTTGGTCACTAGAAAACAACAAGGATGAATACTTTGCTGATATGTACGTTCATCCTCAAGAAATTGACTACAACATTGAGACGCTGTTTGAATTAATTGATGCTTCGGGATTGGATTTTATTGGTTTCTCAAATCCGAGTTTTTGGGATTTAGAAAGACTTTTGGGTAAAGCACCAGAGTTAGTAGAACGGGCAAAAGAATTGAGCGATCGCCAGCTTTACCGCCTGATAGAATTACTTGATCCCGAAGTAACTCATTACGAGTTTTTCCTTGGTCGTCCTCCCCTTATCAAAGCTGATTGGACAGACGATAACACCCTACTAGCAGCGATTCCCGAACTTAATCCTTGTATTGAGGGATTTCCCAGTCAATGTTTTTTTAATTACGATTACCAAATTGTTAATTTATCAGTAGCAGAGTTTGAGTTTATGGAAAGATGTGATATTCATTCCACAGTTGCAGAAATTTTGGCAAGTGTAGAACTGGGATTGGATGAAGTAAGAAGCCTTGTGCAGCAACAGTTGATTTTGTTGACACCAGCTTAACTCTCGTCAGATTAAATTTGAAAACCTATTTTGATGTTAGTCCGCGCAGGTGGTCACTGAGCCTGTCGAAGTGCGGACTTTGCTTGTGTAGCCGCGATTTCTAATCGCCTGGATTATTCTCTGGATTTTGATACGGAGTTAATCAAATCAATTTATACTCGTGGTGATGAGCGATCGCCCATCACTACTTTTAGTAAATCTAATGTAAATTAGTAAAGTGCCCAAGAAACGCGTTATCGTACATCCAAAGAATTGGAGTTTTTGGGAATTCAGCAGTGGTGCAATGTCTAACGACGATCTGCTACTCTACAATTTCTGATTTGCAGTCCGCGTCTATGCTCCTCAAGCACCATTTGATTTCAAGCACCAAGATGCTGCTAGTTATACAAAAACCCTGGAGGACAATTATTATTCACCCAAAAAAAGCGAAATTGGAAGAAATTTTGAATTTCGCAGGCAGTAATTCTTGATAATTCTCCCCTTCACTTCCTCACCTCATCAGCCGCACTCTCACTAATCAGAGCGTGATTTACTGACTATCTAACGTTGCCAAGAAGTTAATTGTTTTTTCCTAAAGTATTGTTACCGGATCGTGATATGATTCATCTGACTGAATGTGCAGTCATCATATTTAACTGTACTGGTTTCAAGTCCCGTGAGCTTGTCTGACGAATCAATTGCGCCCACTCCGACAACGCAACAAGATGCTAAAACTGGTTCTGAAGACACAGAATCAGGTAACTCTATGCAAGAGTTCTATCAACTCTTCCAGCGATTATTGGTAATCACGCTTGTCTTGACGGGGGTTATTTTTATCTCTGTGTGGATTTTTTATTCCTTAAACATTGCCCTAAATTATTTAATTGGGGCGTGTACAGGTGTGGTTTACTTAAGAATGCTGGCTAAAGACGTTGAGCAACTCGGTAGTGAGAAAACCAGTCTGAGCAAAACTCGTTTTGCTCTGTTTATGGGAGTAATGATCGTGGCAACTCAATGGCGTGAGCTACAGATTCTACCCATATTTTTGGGGTTTCTAACTTACAAAGCCACCCTGCTCGTCTATATGGTGCAAATTGCGTTCATTCCTGATTCTTAAAAAGTCAGGCTCACAAACATAGTAATCCCATCCTCGCTCGTTGGGGAAAATGCTTGAAGAATGCAAATGCTTAGTGTCTTAAACGCCTTTAATTCTTTTCCCCTCGCCGAATTAGAAGTAGGTCAACATTTCTACTGGCAGTTGGGCAATCTTAAAATTCATGGGCAAGTTTTTCTCACCTCATGGTTTGTGATTAGCATTCTAGTAGTGGCTTCAATAGCAGCTACTCGCAATGCAAAAAGAATTCCTAGTGGCATCCAAAATTTAATGGAGTATGCCCTAGAATTTATTCGTGGTTTGGCGAAAGACCAACTCGGTGAGAAAGAGTACCGCCCTTGGGTGCCATTTATTGGCACATTGTTTCTGTTTATTTTCGTATCGAACTGGTCGGGTGCTTTAATTCCCTGGAAGCTCATCAAGCTACCTTCAGGTGAATTGGCAGCTCCCACCAATGACATCAATACGACTGTTGCATTGGCACTGCTGACCTCTTTAGCGTATTTTTACGCAGGTTTTAGCAAACGTGGTTTGGGCTACTTTAAGAAATATATCGAGCCGACACCCATTCTATTGCCGATCGCAATTCTCGAAGATTTCACCAAGCCCCTCTCCCTAAGCTTCCGGCTATTTGGTAATATTTTGGCGGATGAATTGGTTGTAGCGGTGCTGGTGCTGCTAGTTCCTCTATTTGTACCTCTGCCTGTAATGGCCTTGGGTTTATTTACCAGCGCCATTCAAGCCCTGGTTTTTGCCACCCTAGCCGGCGCTTACATTCATGAGGCCATAGCGGGACATGGTGAAGAAGAGCATGAGGAGCATTAAGCTTCTCAGTTGATAGCACAGTTCCAAGAGCATACTCGCTCAAAACATCGCAAAGCGCGATCGAAGAACCCAGTGCAGCGTGAAAAACACGTTCTAATCGTTAACGTAATGTCTGTTAGTTTTGTAATCAAAGCAAGGAAAATCAACATGGATCCATTAGTTCAGGCTGCTTCAGTTCTCGCTGCTGCTTTAGCGATTGGTTTAGCTGCAATTGGCCCTGGTATTGGTCAAGGTAATGCTGCTGGACAAGCAGTAGAAGGTATTGCTCGTCAACCTGAAGCAGAAGGAAAAATTCGCGGTACTCTGCTATTGACCTTGGCTTTCATGGAATCCTTGACTATCTATGGTCTAGTGATTGCTCTGGTATTGCTGTTTGCTAACCCCTTCGCCTAATAACTTAAAGTTTTTGTGACTGTGGAGACGTGAACCATCACGCCTCTACAATCGAAAATATTTTGGTTATCCGCTCTGATTGACTACCAATTTTAGATTTTAGACTTCGGCTACGCTCAGTCGAACGATTTTGGATTTTGGATTATCAAGAGTTTTGGATACATTGCCTAACCTTGTCTCCTGAACAAATCTAAAATCGCAAATCTAAAATTCAAAATCCCTTGACCCCTGTTGGCTCTGGGTCTCTAAAATATCAAAGGCTGGATGATTTTGCTAGCCATCTAAAACTGCTACTCCAGCCAAAGAGGAGAGAAATGTTTGATTTCGATGCTACCTTGCCCTTCATGGCATTGCAATTCCTGCTATTAGCAGCTTTGTTGAATGCAATTTTCTATAAGCCACTGACCAAGGTACTAGACGATCGCGATAATTATATCCGAACGAATACCCTTGAGTCGCGGGAGAGCTTGGCAAAAGCCGAGCGTTTAGCCGCCGAATATGAACAGCAACTCGCAGACGCTCGCAGACAATCGCAAGCGACTGTAGAAGCCGCTCAACTGGAGGCTAAGAAAATTACTGCTGAGAAAATCGCTGAGGCCCAAAAGGAAGCTCAGACTCAACGAGAACAAGCTGCTGTTGAAATAGAAAAACAAAAGCAGGAAGCTTTTCGCACTTTAGAGCAACAAGTTGATGCTCTCAGCAGGCAGATTCTAGAAAAACTATTGGGGCCAACTCCAGTTAGATAAGCTAACGAGACTGGTTCTATGAAAGCTACGCGCAACTGGGCCCTAGTCCAGAGCGCTTAATTTAAGTGTCAAATCAAGGCACTTTTTCCCTACGGGATAAAGATACTTTATTTACTACGGGAAAAGATACTTTATTTCCTTTCGGGAAAAAATACTTCATTTCCCAAAGGGGGAAGATACTTAATTTCCCAAAGGGAAAATACAACGTATTACCAAGCGAGCAGCGCACTTGTAAATGGGTATCATGGGCACATTCTTATTACTTGCCGCAGAAGCGAACGCTGTTGGGTCTGAATTGGCAGAAGGCGCAGCAGAAGGTGGTTTCGGTCTAAACCTAGACATTTTTGAAACCAACCTGATCAATCTAGCGATTCTGATTGGCATATTATTTTACTTCGGACGTAAAGTTTTAAGCAACATCCTGAACGAGCGACAATCCAATATTGCCACCGCAATTCAGGAAGCAGAAGGGCGCTTAAAAGAGGCAAAGGCTGCTTTATCTAAAGCCCAAGAGCAATTGAAGCAATCTCAGGCAGAAGCACAACGCATCCGCCAATCTGCTGAAGAAAACGCCCAAAAAGCGAAAGAAGCCTTGTTAGCGAAGGCAGTGCAAGACGTAGAACGCTTGAAACAAACAGCAGCAGCAGATTTAAATACTGAAACTGATCGAGCGATCGCTCAACTGCGGCAACGAGTTGCTACACTAGCATTACAAAAAGTCGAATCGCAACTTAAAGGCGGGATTGCCGACGATGCTCAACAAAGTTTAATTGACCGCAGCATCGCACAACTGGGAGGCAATGTATGACAAGTCAAGTAGCATCAGCCGAAGTAGCCCAACCTTACGCACAGGCACTTTTGTCAATAGCGCAATCAAAAAATTTGACAGAAGAATTCGGGACAGATGCGCGTACTTTCCTGGGACTGCTCAGGGCAGACAAACAGCTACATAACTTTTTCAGCAACCCGTTTATTCAGTCTGAGAACAAAAAAGCTCTCATCAAACAAATACTCGGTGAAGGCTCTAACCCCTACTTACGCAACTTTTTATTAGTGCTAGTAGACAAACGTCGCATTGCCTTCTTGGAATCGATTTTTGAACAATATCTGGCGCTGTTGCGGCAGCTGAATCAAACCGTATTAGCGGAAGTAATTTCAGCCGTTCCCCTCACAGAAGCTCAACAGCAGGCAATTATCCAAAAGGTCATCGCCATCTCCAATGCTCGCCAGGTAGAACTAGAAACCAAGGTAGACAGCGAGTTAATTGGTGGTGTGATCATTAAAGTAGGTTCGCAGGTAATTGACGCTAGTATCCGGGGTCAATTGCGCCGCCTTTCATTGCGCTTAACCAGTGGTTAGAAAGTTAGGAGTTAGAAGTTAGGAGTTAGAAATTAGAAGTTAGGAGTTAAGTAAATAGTAATTTATTTTGACTTTTAACTTGTAATTTTTGCATTTTTAACTCATCACTCTTAACTCATCACTCCTAACTCTTAACCCATAACTCTTGAATTTTTCCGTCTCGAAAGCAAAAAAGATAGACACATGAGCATATCAATTAGACCTGACGAAATTAGTAGCATTATCCAACAACAAATCGAGCAATACGATCAAGAGGTCAAAGTTGCTAATGTTGGTACTGTTCTGCAAGTTGGTGACGGTATTGCCCGGATTTATGGTCTGGAAAAGGCAATGTCTGGGGAACTCTTAGAATTTGAAGATGGCACAATTGGCATCGCCCAGAACTTAGAAGAAGACAACGTGGGCGCGGTGTTGATGGGTGAAGGGTTGGAAATTCAAGAAGGTAGCTCTGTAACCGCTACTGGTAAAATTGCCCAAGTACCCGTAGGAGAAGCCTTAATTGGAAGAGTTGTAAACGCTTTGGGTCTTCCCATCGATGGGAAGGGAGAAATCAAATCCTCAGAAAGCCGTTTGATTGAATCTCCAGCACCAGGTATCATTGCCCGTCGATCTGTACACGAACCCATGCAAACGGGTATCACAGCTATTGACTCAATGATTCCCATCGGTCGTGGTCAACGGGAATTGATTATCGGCGATCGCCAAACCGGTAAAACTGCGATCGCCATCGACACCATCATCAACCAAAAAGAAGAAGATGTAGTTTGTGTCTACGTTGCCATCGGTCAAAAGGCTTCTACCGTAGCTAACGTGGTGCAGACATTGCAAGAAAAAGGCGCGATGGATTACACCGTCGTTGTTTTTGCTAGTGCCAGTGAACCAGCAACTCTACAATACCTAGCTCCTTACACAGGTGCAACTATTGCTGAGTACTTTATGTACAAAGGCAAAGCTACCCTGGTAATTTACGACGATCTTTCCAAGCAAGCCCAAGCTTATCGCCAAATGTCCCTACTGCTACGTCGCCCACCCGGACGCGAAGCTTACCCCGGAGATGTATTCTACATCCACTCTCGTTTGCTAGAAAGAGCCGCAAAACTGAGTGACGAATTAGGTAAAGGCAGTATGACCGCCCTACCAATTATCGAAACTCAAGCTGGTGACGTTTCAGCATACATCCCTACCAACGTAATTTCTATTACCGATGGTCAGATATTCTTGTCTTCTGACTTATTTAACGCTGGTATCCGTCCGGCTGTAAACCCCGGTATTTCCGTATCCCGCGTGGGTTCTGCCGCTCAAACCAAGGCAATGAAAAAAGTTGCCGGTAAGATTAAATTGGAACTAGCCCAATTTGACGACTTGCAAGCCTTCGCTCAATTTGCTTCTGACTTAGATAAAGCCACTCAAGACCAGTTGGCACGGGGTCAACGGTTGCGCGAACTTCTCAAACAACCACAAAATTCGCCACTCTCGGTATACGAGCAAGTAGCAATTTTATACGCTGGTATTAATGGTTACTTAGATGACATCCCTGTAAATCAAATAACCACCTTCACCAAAGGTCTGCGGGACTACTTAAAGACTGGTAAAACCCAGTATGCCGAAGGAGTAAAAGCCTCCAAAGCACTAGGTGACGCAGAAGAAGCAGCCTTGAAGGAAGCGCTAACCGAATTCAAGAAGACCTTCAAAGCAACAGCGTAATTAAAGTGAGGAGTGAAGAGTTAAGAGTTAAAAGTTAATGAAATACTCCTAGCTCTTAACTCCTAACTCCAAACTCCTAACTCCTAACTCAACAATATGGCCAATCTAAAAGCAATACGCGATCGCATTCAGTCGGTCAAAAACACCAAAAAAATCACAGAAGCCATGCGTCTCGTAGCTGCGGCTAGAGTGCGACGGGCGCAAGAACAAGTACTAGCAACTCGCCCCTTTGCCGATCGCTTGGCACAAGTATTATATGGCTTGCAAAGCCGTCTGCGCTTTGAAGAAGCAAACCTACCACTACTGAAAAAACGCCAAGTTAAATCAGTTGGGTTGTTGGTTATTTCAGGCGATCGCGGTCTATGCGGCGGCTACAATAATAACGTTATCCGTCGTGCAGAAAACCGCGCCAAAGAAATCCAGGCAGAAGGTTTAGACTATCAATTTGTACTCGTCGGACGCAAAGCTACGCAGTACTTTCAACGCCGCAATCAGCCTATTGATGCTACCTATAGCGGCTTAGAGCAAATTCCCACCGCCGCCGAAGCCAATGATATTGCTGACCAACTACTTTCCTTATTCCTTTCGGAAAAAGTTGACCGCATCGAATTAATCTATACCAGATTCCTTTCCTTAGTTAGCTCTCGTCCTGTGGTGCAAACCCTACTTCCTCTGGATACTCAAGGTCTAGAAGCAGCCGATGATGAAATCTTCCGCTTGACAACCCGTGGCGGTAAATTTGAAGTCGAACGCGAGAAAGTAAGTAAGCAAGTCCGCACCTTGGCTCCTGACATGATTTTTGAGCAAGATCCAGTGCAGATTCTCGATTCTTTGTTACCCCTGTATCTGAGTAACCAGCTATTGCGGGCATTGCAAGAATCGGCAGCTAGTGAACTAGCAGCGCGGATGACAGCCATGAGTAATGCCAGTGAAAATGCAGGTGAACTGATTAACACTCTTACCCTGTCTTACAACAAAGCCCGACAAGCGGCAATTACCCAAGAACTCCTTGAGGTTGTTGGTGGTGCCGAAGCCCTAACCTAGAATTCAATTGCTAACTATTACTAATAGCTA
This sequence comes from Nostoc sp., assembly GCF_036917135.1. Classification (GTDB taxonomy): domain Bacteria; phylum Cyanobacteriota; class Cyanobacteriia; order Cyanobacteriales; family Nostocaceae; genus Nostoc. The sequence continues at coordinate 100,488 of NZ_JBALEA010000061.1, forward strand.
ATTGCTGGTAGATTTAAAAGCTAGCGATTAGCTATTTTTAGTTTTGAAGATGGGCATCTTGCCCGCATCGCATATAAAAATTAAATCCGCAACAGCTTATCAATCAAAATAGTGGTATCGAGAAGCAATAATTGTTAAATACTCATCATCGACCGCATAAACTAACCGATTCGTATCATCAATTCGCCGCGACCAAAAGCCTGCTAGGTTCTCTCTCAGGGCTTCTGGCTTTCCGCTACCCTCAAACGGTAGTCGGATTATTGCCTCAATGAGCTTGTTAATTCGTTTTAAGGTTTTCTTGTCTTGTCCTTGCCAATATAAATAATCGTTCCAAGCCTCATCTGTCCATGCTAGCTTTCTAGTCATCCAACAAATTTCGCTCCACCATTTTCCCTTGCTTGAACTGAGCAATAGAACGCTCCAAATGAGTGGCATTAGCGGGAGACTTAAGTAAATGCACAGTCTCCAGCAAACTATCAAATAACTCTAGCGACATCACTACGGCATCCTCCGCATCCCGTCTGGTGATGATGGTATAGTCGGCATCTTCCACCACTCGGTCTAAAACAGCCTTGAGGTTATTTCTCGCTTCGCTAAAAGACACAACTTTCATTTGCTTGATTATTGTACTGTTTATTGTACAAGTATAGCGATTCAAAAATATATTCAGCAATCCCAAGCAATTGCAAAATCAATATCTAAAGGCTTTTCGTGGTTATGAAAAAACTTGCGCCTACGTAATGACGATCACCCCTAACCTCGTGACACAAAAAGACGTGCTACTTCACAGGCAAAATCAGACAGTTTAATATTTCTTTCTCATCTTGTGACACGTTTCCCTAACAGCAAACTATAATATATATAGCGCATGGGTCCGTCACGGTTTCGACAGGTTGGCGAACGCTGCTCTGTGATGCAGGTCGAGAGTGAGTCTCCTCTCGGAAATCAAAGGCTCGAAAAAAAAGTAAATGCGAACAACATCGTTAACTTTGCTCGTCGGGAAGCTCTAGTAGCTGCCTAAACGCCTCTTATAGGTTCGAGCGTCTTTAGTTTGACTCCGTTAAGGACTGAAGACCAAACCCCAACGGATGCTCTAGTAAGCGTTCTCTGGTTGGCTTGCTGGCTAAGATTAAATCAGAGCATCCTACGTTCGGGATAATGAACGATTCCCGCCTTGAGGGTCAGAAAGGCTAAACCTGTGAATGAGCGGGGGGTCAATACCCAATTTGGACAGCAGTTCGACTCTGCTCGGATCCACTGAGAATAAGTAACAAATCCACCAAACACTTTCATGTTTTGGTGGATTTTGTTTTATATTTCCCATCCCCATTAATGAGAAACAGGTTTTTTGAGGACGCTAGGAATTTCCTCAAGTACTCGCTTGGCAATGTCTTCAGGTGTATCTCCCTCTCCCACGGGGATTCGCAAATCGGCTTGGGAGTAAAGTGGTATTCGTTCTTCGAGGAGCGATCGCAATTTCCCTTGAGGATCAGGATCTTGCAACAGTGGTCTTGTGCTATCCTCAGCTAATCGGCTGTAAATTAGCTCCACTGGCGCATCTAGCCACACTATTAAACCGTGGTGCAAGTAACCCCAGTTTTCTCGCCGCAGTACAATACCCCCACCGGTTGCGATAGTCAACTTTGTAAAAGCACAAACTTGTGCCAACACGTCGCTTTCTACCTGGCGAAATGCTGCTTCTCCTGACTCGGCAAATATTTGATTAATAGATTTACCTGTTGCTTGGGCAATGACATCATCCGTATCCACAAATCCATAGCCCAATTCCTTTGCTAGTAAGCGCCCTACTGTCGTCTTACCAACGCCCATCTTGCCAATTAAATAGAGGTTGACTCCTTGTAATAAGCTGCTCACCAGTTGCTTCGCTCCAATTATGAGTGCTGAGTCACAGTTTCTAATTATAAACTCAAGGCGATCGCACTCTGGATACTTACAAAGCGATCGCACTTGATTATTTTCAGAGCAATCTTCCCTACTGCGTGTTGCTTCAAATGGCGACATCATACCTGGAGTTAGATAGTACTTATGCTTGGGAATACTAAGTGTAGTAAGATTTGCTACTGATTTTTTAGTATTCCTTGTATGAGCGATCGCTTTGACATAAATCATGTTTACAATATTCTGGGATTAAAACCGGGTGCGTCTGTTGACGAGGTTAAGCAAGCTTACCGCCAGATGGCTAAGACTTGGCATCCAGATTGTTTTCTTGAACCGCACCAAAAGCTAGAAGCGGAAGAAAAAATCAAAAAAATTAATCAAGCTTATGCGACGTTAAAATCTTATCAGCCAAGTAAGATAAATCAATCTGCTTCCACTTCGAGCAAAATTGATTTCACTCCATCCAATGCTGAAAGTTTCTACAAACTGGGCATGCAGAAAGCTCAAAGAGGAAAATATACTGAAGCAATTGAAGACTTTAGCCAAGCGATTCGTCTCAACCCCAATTACTTTGAAGCTTACAAATACCGAGGGCTTGCTTGCTTAAAACTAGGATATGAAAATAGAGCCAAGTCAGATTTTAAAAATGCTGAAGAACTGGAACTGAAAAAAGCAGCACCTAAACCTACATCGCCACCGCCAAAGCCAGCAACGCCATCAGCAGCACCTAAATCTACATCGCCACCGCCAAAGCCAGCAACGCCGCCACCACCACCTGAATCACAGTCTCAACCTTCACCGTGGAAATGTGTACACACCCTGAATCATCTGAACTGGGTTTTTACAACTGCAATTAGTCCAGATGGGCAAACTCTGGCTAGTGGAAGTAGTGATAATACTATCAAGATTTGGGATCTCGACACAGGTAAATTACTACATACTCTCGCTGGACATAAAAAATGGGTAAGATGCCTAGCCTTTAGCCCAGATAGCCAAACTCTGGTTAGTGGCAGCGATGACAGTAGTATGATGATTTGGCAAGTGTCTACAGGTAAATTACTTAACACCCTCAAAGTACATTCAACCCCAGTTTTTTCTGTAATCATTAGTCCAGATGGTCAGACTATTCTGAGTGGCGGTAGAGACACCACTATCAAGATTTCCCATATAGACATGGGACAATTGCTGCACGTCCTCAAAGGTCATTCTTACTTGGTTTACTCCCTTGCCATTTGCCCAAATCAGCAGATTTTAATCAGTGGTAGTGCAGACAATACCATTAAGATGTGGAATTTGAAGAGTAGAAAACTGCTGCAAACTCTCAACGGGCATTCAGGTTACGTGACTTGTGTGGCCATTAGCCCTGATGGACAAATTTTAGCTAGTGGCAGTTATGACCAGACTATCAAGTTATGGAACATTAATACAGGTAAGCTAATTAACACACTTGCCGGACATCATAATTATGTTTGCTCGCTCGCTTTTAGCCCCGATGGCCAGCATATTGCTAGTGGTAGTGCAGATCATACTGTGAAACTATGGGATGTTAACAGGGGACAAAATCTTTACACTTTGGATAACCACTCAGATTGGGTTAACTCTGTGGTTTTCAGTCCCGATGGCAAAACCCTTACTACTGGTAGTCGAGACATGACTATCAAGCTTTGGCGATGCGATATCTAAGGACAAATTAAAAATTTAGATGATTTGGGTAAATTTCTAGATTGTTTTATCAAAACATCATCTGACAGCTTAATAACATCCATCTTTGGGATACTCTTTCTTAAGATTAAGTATTAACTCCCTAGAGATAGAGTCACTTGCTGATCACAGAATTTATACTGGTGATTACCAAAGATGAAGTAGCAAATAAAACTCATTCTTAACAGCAACATACATTTTTCGACTCATTAAAACCTTTTGTTATTACAAAGCTTTAGTTTGTCAATATCCTATTTGAGGAGTGAAATCAACACCTATGTCTATTTCCAATGAACACGAAAGCAAAAACAGTGAAGTCAAGCAAGAATCTTACACTGATACAAATGGTAATGCTCACACTGACTTGACTCGAACTACTGAAACAGTCAAGAACAGCACAGCTAATCCCAACTCTTACACTAACGGTTACATACAAGGTCGAAATACTGAGCGTAGCAATCAGCAAGCTGATTTAGCCGAGCGTGATAATAACAATGCTAGTGGTGGTTTGCTGTTGGGTATTATCGTTACTTCCCTGGTTGGTTTGGTTATAGGTGGGGTTTGGTACTTCAACCAGCAGAATAACGCCGCCGTTAACAATACTGTGCCGGTCTTGGTTCCTGTACCGAGTAAGAGTAATCCAACCCCTAGTGCATCTTCTCAACCACAAAGGACGATAATCGAAAGAACTAGGGAAGTACCTGTTCTTGTTCCTGTTCCACAACAGCAAGTTATACCTCCATCTGCACCTCGCCAACCGAATATTAATATTACTATTCCACCCCAACAGCCTGCGGCAGAAAAAGCACCTTCTGTAACTCAACCAGCCCCGAAAGCAGCAGAAAGTCCGGCGACGGGCCAAACTAGTAATAATAATAACAAGGGTGATAGTTCTACTAATACTGTCGCTCCAGGTACGAAAAGTGATACCTCTAAAACCACTCCACCTCAAGGAGTAGACCAGTCAAACAGTACATCTAATAGCGGTTCTTCTACCGCAGGTGATACTACTCCAGGCGGTTCTGCTCAATAACAGCTTCTGAACTTTCAGCCCACTTGATTAATGCTGGCATTCACGCCAATACATAACAAGTGGGACAATTTTTAAGCAATATTTTGGAATTATTGCGATAAATTAAGCCCACACTGACCTGACGTTACAGTGTGGGTAGTTCACACCAATGACCAATGACTAATGACTAATTAAGGTAATTACAGTCACTTCTGGCGGACAAAATAAACGTCCTGGGCGATAAGTTCCTAAACCACGATTGACATATAGTTGATTTTCTTCCACCTTGTGAAACCCTTGCGCCCATTCCCAATATCGCACCACTTTCGAGCAGTCTCCGAAGAAAAATGTTACCCAACGCCTTAATTTTTTGGGAATTTGTTTGAGTAGCTTTTTGTAATAGAGTACTACCGGTCCAACGCCCGGAATTACAATGTGGCCACCGTGGGTATGACCAGATAGTTGCAAATCTACACGCCATCGTTGCAATATCTTGGCTGTATCTGGGTTATGAGATAAAACAATGCGGGGTGTAACAGAGTCTAGTTGATTCATGACTCGTGCGGGGTAAAATTCCTGTGACCAATAATCAGCTAGTCCTACAAGTGGTAATTCTTTTCCGAGTGGATAGGCGATTTCATTCCAAAGCACATGCACCCCAATGCTAGTTAACGCCTGCGTAACTTCTACCTTGGAGTGGCTGTAATAGATATCGTGGTTCCCAAGTACGGCGTAGATACCACAGCGACTTTGCAAATGCTTGAGTCGAAGCACCAATTGGTGAATCGGCGTGGGATCGTCAGTTACGTAGTCACCAGTTAATAGAATTAAATCTGGTTCAGCTTCGTTAGTAAGTGCGATCGCTCTTTCTAGCATATCTTCCGACAGTCGCAAACCATCATAGTGAAAATCTGACAACTGCACTAACGTTGTACCTTGTAAAGATGCAGGAAGTTCTGCAATCTTAACCGTTATTTTATCTACTCTTAAATGTCCCGTAAACAACCAATGCATAAGCTAACCGATACTCCTCATACCAGCGCTTACAGCTTACCAAAAATAAAAATGTAACTTGATAAAATGCAATAATTTATGTCATCTACTCCAGATAAAATTAATTGATTGATTTAAATTATGTTATCTGATGAAACTAAGCAGGTTTTGCCTGAGTTTGCAGGTACTTATTAGCCAGAATACCTGCTATGATTGCGTTATTTTATTTTCAATTTGGAATGACTTACTCACTTTGTAGCGTGATTATAGTAACTTCTGGGCGACAAAATAAACGTCCTGGGAGGTAAGTTCCCAAACCACGATTGACATATAGCTGATTTTTTCCTACCCGATGGAAACCCTGCGCCCATTCCCAATGTTTGACTACAGAAACATCTACTTGTAAAAAGGGGATTCTACGCCGCACTTTTCTGGGTATTTTTTCCACAAGCTTTTCGTAAAACAACGCCACGGGGCCAATTCCGGGAATCACGATTTGACCACCGTGAGTATGACCAGATAATTGTAAATCGACTCGCCATGCTTGTAATATCTCTGCCGTATCTGGGTTGTGAGATAAAACGATGCAGGGTGTGTCGGGGTTTAGCTGGTTCATAACTGGTACCGGATTAAATTCCTTTGACCAACTATCCGCTAGTCCGACGAGTGGTAATTCTTTTCCTAGTGGATAGGCAATTTCGTTCCAAAGAACGTGAGTTCCAATACTAGTCAGGGCTTTGGTTATTTCTGCTTTTGCGTGTTTGTGATAGAATATATCGTGGTTGCCAAGAACAGCATAGATACCACTGCGACTTTGCAGATGTTTGAGTCGAAGTACCAGTTGGTGAATCGGCATCGGATCGTCAGTTACGTAATCACCAGTTAATAAAATTAAATCTGGTTTAGCTTCGTTAGTAACTGCGATCGCTTTTTCTAGCATATCTTCCGACAGCCGCAAACCATCGTAGTGAAAATCTGACAACTGCACCAGCTTTTTACCTTGTAACGATGCAGGCAATCCTGCAATGTTAACCGTCAACTTTTCTGTACTCAACGGCCCAGATAACAACCAGTGCATAAGACGTTCAATAAACTTTAATCATAGCGCTTACAGCTTAACGAAACATTGTCGGATTGTGTGTAGCGACCAGTGCAACTTGTTGAAAATTTCATGAAATCTGTAGGTTATAGCGTATTTATACTTGCCTAAGTCAATGCATATCTGCTGTTGACTGACATCAAGGTGCATTAGATACCGGCTAGTGCTAGTTCCCCTAAAACTGCTTATAAAATAAAATCCAACATTATAAAACTTTGTCGCATAATAAAGCGCTAGGCTATATTCAGCTAGTTTAATATGGGATCACGCTGTCCTTGTAGAGGATGTAGTCAATGCAACTTGCACCAACTGAAGAACAGATGTGGAAAGCATCAGCCTTCCAGAACCGCACCCAAATGTCTGATAGTGAAATTAACGACAAGTATGAGTCTGGTGACCAAAGAATACTCACTGAAATGAACCGTGAAAAGCTTCCGAGTTTTGTCGAAGCACTAAAGAAGCCTGGGTATATGGATGTGCGCCCTTTTTACCAAAGAAGAGATCGGTGGGATGAAAAGATGCAATCACGACTTATCGAGTCGTTTTTGATCAATATTCCTGTTCCTCCAATTGTTCTTTACGAGAAGGAGTTTAACTTTTATGAGGTAATGGATGGTCAACAGAGAATTACGGCTCTTCGGGATTTTTATGAAAATCGTCTCATATTAACTGGATTAGAACTTTGGCCAGAACTCAATAAACGTACTTATGCTACTCTTCCTACAAAAATTAGAGCAGGAATTGATCGTCGCTCCATATCATCTATAGTTCTGATTACAGAGTCAGCATCTAATCCTGAAGAAGCAATGCTTTTAAAACAGCTTGCTTTTGAGCGTTTAAACACTGGTGGTATTGCACTAAGTCAGCAGGAGGTACGTAACTGTTTGTATTATGGCAAGTTCAATCAGCTATTACTTGACCTGGCAACTAATTCTATATTTGCAGAGGCTTGGGGAATTCCCTTAGACAGTAAATTAAAACTCGTTCAAAATAATTTATACAAAAAAATGGAAGATGCCGAATTAGTTCTTCGCTTTTTTGCCTTACGCCATGTCAATGAGTTCCGTAGAGGAATGGAGGGATTTCTTGACCTCTATATGATTAAGAGTTTGAAATTTTCTGATGAAGATATCGAGATCCTAAAAAATATTTTTATCAAAACTGTAGATTTAGCGCACAAAATATATGCAGAAAATTTATTCAAGCCTTTTGATCCCAATACTGACACTTGGAAGGATAGTGCTTATAAAGCATATTATGATGCTGTTATGGTTGGGTTGAGTAGACATTTGGACGAAGCTGATATTTTAGTCGAGCAGAAGCCAAGAGTAATCGAAGAGACAAAAAAGTTGTTTAGAGAAGACAAATCAAAACTTTTTACAGGTGCTGGAAGAACCAAGGCTGATATCCAGAAAAGAATCAGATTGTTCGATGATATGCTGTCTCAAATCATCGCCGAGTAAAGAGCGATGTTTCAAAACATTTTAATGACAGTAACAGTTAATATTTCTACTGTTCGTTCCATTATCAAGACCAATGAGCGGCTGAGAGAAATTTCATTTGGATCAGGTGCTGTAATAAAGCAAGAATGGCATGAGGGAACCGAATTTATCCTTGGCACACTAATGCAGGATATCCCCAGAGTAAAAGAGTGGCGAGTTTACGATCACTGTGCTGTAGTAACGCGGTTGTACGCAATTTATGAGCGTTTTGTCGAAGACTTAGTTAGCGATTGGTTAGTACTGCTACCAGAATTGTTTCCACGTTATTCAGATTTAGAAGAAAGAATACGAAATACTCATCAGACAGGCGTTGGAAGATTGCTGCTTGATCTGAAGAAAAACAGATATGAACACCTCTCTCTTGAGGAAGTTATTCGTGGGTTATTTCATGGAGCTACTGGTGAACAAGATTATGAGATATTACCAGATGCATTTCTCTTTCATGAACAGAACTTACGTAGAGAACCATTAGAGAAAATGTTGACAGAAGCAGGTATACCAAAGTCATGGGGCTGGGTAGAAAACCATAGAGCCGTCAAGTATTTTTTAGAAGAAATTAGAGGAAATCAAAACACTGCGGAAGGAGAGCTTAATGAATTAATTAGCTATCGAAATGACGCAGCACATGGATTTCCTGACGATGTTCTGGGTTCCAATGCACTATTAGAATTGTGTGATTTTGTCGAGACTTTGTGTCAAGCACTTGCTGAGTTGGTCACTTATAAGGTTGTTGAGCGCAAAAAATCAATAGGTCAAGCTAAAGAGGTTGGTAAAATTACTGAGTGGGTTAAGAAGCATGAGGCTTGGGTAGCAAAGGTTGAGGAAACGTTTTTATCAATTGGAAGTAGTATTTTTCTAGTTAGTGAAAGGTCATCTTGCTGTTATTTAGCTACTATTAAGAGCATTCAGATTAATAACATTTCGGTTAACGACGTGCAAACAACTATGGGAATGGAAGTTGGGTTGAAATTTGATGTGGATGCTAAAAAAGGGTTTCGCCTATATCAATTACACCTTTGAAATGGGGTTAATTCAATCAACTCTGCGCTAATCTTGATTATTTTACAACAAAATAATCAAAAAAATAACGCCTACCCGTAATTATGGTGACGCTATTTTTTTAATTTAATTCACAGTTAAAAATAGTTAGGGTTGGCTGAATCTTTCTCATGGATTCACCGCAATTTTATTTTTATACAGCACTGCGGTTATTTAACAAGTTCCACAAGAAAACTGCAACAATTGCACCAAGGACTGCTACCGCAACACCTGGAATGCTAAAAGTAGGAGCTGCTAGAGCTAAAGTTCCCGTACTGAAGAATACACCTAAACTACCGCCAACGAAAGCACCGATAATTCCTAATAATATTGTTCCTAGAATCCCCCCACCTTGATGACCGGGGTAGATAGCTTTTGCGATCGCACCAGCAATTAGACCTAAAACAATCCAAGCAAGAATATTCATTGTTGTTAAGTTGGTATACGTTTTTCACTTACAAATATATATTAACTATGTTTATTGCTGACTCCATCTACCATCAGAATTAATTAAGAATATCCATAAGGAATAGTTTAATTATTACTAGGTTTTTTGATATAAACCACGTCTATTTTGAAACCCGTAATTCTTGGGTGATGAAAAGGATTTGCCCTCATCCCCCAACCCCTTCTCCCAAATTTGGGAGAAGGGGAGCGAATTTCAAAATCCCTCTCCCAAGCTTGGGAGAGGGATTTAGGGTGAGGGCGAAAACTACAGTTCTCAATTTCGATAATGTTTATAACCCAATTGAGGTAGATAATCAATTAAAAAAAAGCTCCTAGTAGGTCTTTAACTAGGAGCTGATCAAACTATTGCTTGGTAATTGCAGTATATGGCTTTTTAATTAGCTCTCTCCTCTACTAGAAGAATTAAGCTGAGTTTTCAAAGACTGTCTCTAAAGTAATGTAAAGAAAGCAAAATCAGGCGATTGAGACGATGGCTGATAAATGGGAATAGTCTGCGGTAAGACCAATGCATACTTAGGAAAATCAGACTTACCAAGGTCAGCAGCATAACGCCCAGAATCGTTGTATATGCCTTAGTGTGCCACCAAAATCCATTTGCACCAAGTCGTACAAGCTTCCACAGGTTGCCTATATCCACGCTTTCGGAATCATGAAGAGTGATTGATAAGGATGCTGCTGTGTTTTTTCCTACAATTGTCATTTTAATTACTCCTTTATACCCAAACACTGAGGCCTTTAATTAAAAATTACGGTAAGCCGATAGATTTACTGTTGTTTATGTACAATATCTCATAGCTTGATGCAAGAAGCAAGTTTTAAGGGGATTGGGGACTTGTACTGAGCGACTTGTGCCGAGCGAAGCCGAGGTAAGCCGAAGTATTGAGGACTGGGTATTAGTATTGAAAATTAGGTGTTTACTAGAGTTAAAACTATTCTCTAGTCCCAATTCCTAGTCCCCAGTTAAAATGCCTAATCAAATTTGGTTATCACAGTTGCAAAAACACCGAGCGATCGCAGTCATCCGCGCCCCTAAAATTGAAGTGGGACAGCAAATGGCAATGGCTGTAGCATCTGGGGGAATGCAGCTAATTGAGATTACCTGGAATAGCGATGGCGCTGGGGAATTAATCAGTCAACTACGCTCAAAATTACCAGCCTGTATCATTGGCACTGGTACGCTATTTAATGTGCAGCAGCTAGAAGAAGCGATCGCATCTGGTGCCCAATTCCTCTTCACACCCCACGTTGATCTGAAAATGATTCAAGCAGCCCAAGAACAAAATGTGCCTATCATACCAGGAGCGATGACTCCCACCGAAATTGTTACCGCCTGGAGTCAGGGTGCTAGTTGTGTAAAAGTGTTTCCCGTGCAAGCAGTGGGAGGGGCTGATTATATCAGAAGTTTGCAAGGGCCACTGGGTCAGATTCCCTTAATTCCGACTGGCGGCGTGACTCTAGAAAATGCAAAAGAATTTTTGCAAGCCGGAGCGATCGCTGTCGGTTTGAGCGGTGAATTATTTCCCAAAAAGCTTGTCACAGAAGGAAATTGGCCAGCGATCGCAACTCAGGCAAAAAACCTCATTCGACAGTTAGGTTAACTGAGAATCAAATCATCAAAACTTCACGTCTATTAAAGTAATAGATAGGGAAATAAAAGTGAAACCTGATAAGTTTCTCAATACCCCATGATTTGAGTGTGAGTGTATCTAAAATGAAAAGACTGATTTATTCTGACTGGGTGCGTCGCTTACAAATACTCCTCACTGGTACAGCACTGTCCTTAAGTGTTTTTACTACTACTGGAACGAGTGAAGTTTGGGCGAATTCCAAAGATCAAGTAATTGCACAAACAATCCAGACATTACAACAATCGGATCAGCGCTGGATTCAAATTAATCTTTCCAAGCAGCAATTAATAGCTTGGGAAGGTGACAGAGTAGTTTATGGAAGTGCTATTTCCTCTGGCAAAAAAGCCACTCCTACCCTTGTTGGTACTTTTAAGATTCAATCCAAATTCAAAACTACGCAGATGCGGGGAGAAGACTACAATGTTCCCAACGTTCCCTATGCGATGTTTTACCAAGGTAGTTACGCTATTCACGGAGCTTACTGGCATAAGAAATTTGGTACTCCAGTGAGCCACGGCTGTGTGAATATCTCACCTAAACACGCAAAATGGCTATTTGAGTGGGCATCGGTAGGGACACCAGTAGTCATCACAAAATAGTAGTTGAAGCAGCTAGAAAGCAGTTTAAGCAAAATCCGAAATAACAATAAATCAAGACAATTAAGTAATTCCCAGCATAAAATCTTGCTGGGAAGCTTCGGAGTCGGAATTACTGAACTTGAAATAAAATATAGAAGAGGGCATTCAACGATTTGCCCAAAAAATAAGCGTAAATCCTGACGATGACTGTGTGAAATTACAAATGCAAAGATGAATTGGGGAAAGTTTGCATTTAGGCATTTAAATGAGAGATTTTTTGTATTGGACTTGTCTTGAAAAGTATTAGCGGATCTAACTTTTCACGTTGTATGGAAAAGCTAACGATTAACCTAACCCCCTTACCGATGCGGTAAGGGGGAAAATTCAAAGTCTCTCTCCTTCTAGGAGAGAGAAATAGAAGTGAGGTTTTCCACATACCGTGAAAAGTCAGATTAGCGGATGAATTGCGTAAATCCTCCACAGAAAGTGAGTAGTCAACCTGGAAATTTGTAATGTTCCAGAAAATTACTTCGCTTCATGATTTTTTGCGTAGTTTAGAAGGTGAGGCATAATGCAAACTTGGATTCGCCGTGGTGGGATTTGTTCTTCAGGAACTTTTTCTTTTTGTACAGGCGTGGCGCTGATGGTGGTGACAATGTTCTCTTGGTCATCACCGCTAACAGGTACACCCAACTCGACTACAGCAACAGCCACATCACTCGATCAAACTAATAATATTAGCCAACCTCGCTGGATTGAGATTGACCTGTCAGAGCAACGGTTACGGGCATGGGAAGGTAATAAACTGGTTTATTCATACCGCATTTCTGGAGGTAAGCGATCAACCCCTACACCCCTAGGTAGATTTCGGATTAATTCTAAGTATCGCACTCACCGGATGCGAGGCAAGGACTACAATATTCCTGATGTTCCTTACACAATGTATTTCTACAGAGGTTATGCTATCCACGGTGCTTACTGGCACAAGCGTTTTGGGACTCCAGTCAGCCACGGTTGCGTGAATTTACCTGTTCAGCAAGCTCGTAATCTTTACAACTGGACTTCAACGGGAACTTTAGTAGTGGTGCGGAAATAATTCGTAATTAAGAGTTGCAATTCTTCCTTTGATGTATGGACGGGTGCGTTCACGAAGTTAACACCTGTCCATACATACTGCTAGACTAAAAACACGTTTTCGAGGGATTGTAGGAGCTATGAGCGTCATAATAACTCAACCTCTCACATTGGAAGAGTTTCTGAAGCTCCCAGAAACAAAGCCTGCAAGTGAATATATTAACGGAGAGATTATTCAAAAGCCAATGCCGAAAGGGAGACACAGCCGCTTACAAGGTAAACTCTGTGCTGTTGTTAATGAAGTCACGGAGAATCAGAAGATTGCCTATGGGTTTCCCGAATTACGGTGTACTTTTGGGGGGCGTTCAATTATACCTGATGTGGCTGTATTTCAGTGGAAACGTATACCGTTCACCGTTGATGATCAAGTACCTGATAATTTTGAACTTCCGCCAGACTGGACGATTGAGATTCTCTCGCCAGAACAGAAACCCAACAAAGTAATTGGGAACATTCTTCACTGTCTGAAGTATGGCAGCCGCCTGGGATGGTTTCTTGACCCTGATGATCTGAGTATCTTGGTATTTCTACCAGAGCAGCAGCCAGTGCTACTCCAGGAAGAAGATTTTTTGCCTGTATTACCAGAAATTCAACTTACATTAACCGTCAATCAAGTTTTTGGATGGTTAAAAGTAAGGGTCAATAATTTTGGCAAAATTCGCGCAACTTTTTACGACTGATGATGTGTATTATATCTAGCTCAACTGTGCCACAAGTTGATTCTCCAAAAGTGTGTCATTCGTTAACAAGTCTTCAACGGTGATTCGCAAAAAGCGTTGCTCATCAACTTGAAAGAGGATTTTGATGCGATCGCTTCCAGGATATCCGGCTGGTGTCAATTGGGCAATTGTCCTCGCACCTTCTTGATCGTTGAGGGGTTTGACACTGGTTTCATTACCATCCAGACGGCGAGTAATTAAGCGATCGCCATCAAAATAAACTTCGGTATTACCTGTATCTGCTCCCAATTCTCCCATAATTAATTCAATGCTGGGCTGATTTTCCACAGAAGCGCCTAAAACTAATTCCACTGCCTGACTCATTGGGTACGCCTGTCCAGCTTTAATTAAAGAATGCCATTTGTGACGCTGATTGCGGCGATCCCAGTAGCGGATACCATAACTGTGATAGAGAAAGTCTTTAATTTGTATCCCTTGAGCTAACTGTAATGCACCTTGAGCGATCGCTTCAAAGGGACGTTCGCAACGGATTTTTTCTGGCTCAAAATACTGTTTGATCCATGTCTGCACTGCCGGCAATTGCACTGTGCCACCAACTAACAAAACTGCATTAATATCTGCAAGTTCTATGCCTTGGCGTTTTGCTTGCTGTAACAGTGTTGTCATCGACTCGTCTAGTAACTCAAAAAATGCGTGTTCTTTGAGGATATTTTCAAAAGTGTCGCGGTTTAGTTCCAATTCATAACTTTCAAATGTCTCATCGTCAAAATAAACTTCACTAGCTTGGTTTTGAGTTGATAGCTGAATTTTCAGCCGTTCTGCCAATCTTGTTGTCAAAGGACTTACCGCCAACTCTTGAGTTTTGGCAAAGTAATCTACTAACCAGTTATCAATATCAGTACCGCCTAGATTTTGCCCAGCTTTCGCCAGGACACGGGCAGTTTTGACTTTTTGCTTTGAATCTTCAGCCAGAGACTTATTACCCCACTTGAGGATAAATCCTAGTGGCTTTGTGGTTGCTTGCACGCCTTGATCCAACCGGACAAGGGACAAATCCAAAGTACCGCCACCAAAGTCAATCACCAAGAGAATTTCTTGATCTGCCAAGCCATAACCCAAGGCGGCGGCTGTAGGTTCATCCAGCATTCGCACCTGTTCAACGGGAAGTGCTTGACAAACTTTCCCCAACCAGTGACGATAAGCTTCAAAACTGTCTACGGGTACAGTTAGTACTAGAGAATCTAACCCACCTTGTAGGGGTGCGAGTTCTTCAATTACTTTGGTGAGGAACCATTGCCCAACTTGTTCAAAGGTGACAATTTGCCCGTCTAGTTCTGGTAAGAAACCTTGGATATCTGCACCGATACCCCGCTTGAAGCTGCGGAAAAATCGCGTTTCGCCTTTGAGGTCAAGACCGCGATCGCGTACTTGTTGACCTACCAAGACTTTATTTTGGGTTGCGTCTTCAACATAAACCAAGCTGGGAATCAGTGGCGGATTGAGACTTTGTTTAATTGATAAACCTGGTAGATTCAGGGTTTCTGGCTGCTGGGTGACAGGGTTCCAACGAGCAATGACTGTGTTGCTAGTACCAAAATCGATTGCGATCGCCATATTTTATATTTATTCTCTCGCACGAAGATGCCAAAGCTGCTTTATTTGTGATTATTCTCTATAAGCCACCAAGAATGCAAATGCGCCCAGACGCTTGCTTCTTTGCATCCCAATCCAGATATCGATTCAGTCTGTTGCAGCGAAGTGTTAGCTGTAATGGATAGCACAGTTAGACAATGATCCTGGGTTTTGACGTGTCCAGAAGCTGTAATTAACTCATAGTTTTTCAGCCGAACTCGGTCATGCCAGTAATCAAACAATGTATTGCTGTTTGTCCATTATTGTCCGTGCGATCGCTTGTAAATATACTCCGCGATGACAAATACTGATTCTCTGGGGATTCACTTATATTTCTTTTGCTAGAGCCTCGTTAAGTTTGTCTAAAAACTCTTTAGAGTCAGCAAAATAATTTGGATATGCTTTTTTTAATGTCTTTATTGATTTGGCGTTAACTAATACGATATCTACCTCTTTTGTATCTTTGTATTTTTTCTCAAAATTATTATAGTCTTCAGTTGCTTGAAAACGGTATTTTTCTTTGTAAGACCATATTTGAACATCTTGTTTATCAATATTAAGCAGAATCAGAAAATAACCACAAGCATCGTTTTTTCCATTATCAGTAATTAGATGAGTTGAAACTGAAAATGCCTGAAGTTTTTTGAATACTTCTAATTCTACTACTAATATATTTACTTCTTCTTTAATTTCTTTTAACCTTTCGTTGGTTATATTTTCTGGTAAACAATTTTCTAGGAATGCCAAAAGTAAGCTTACTAACTTGAAAAAATGTAACCATTTTTCAGAACCTTCTCCTGACTTTAGAGATTGTTTTAAGAATGTTCCTACAACTTCTACTGCTGTAGCCCATGAGTGCTGTATCTTTGTTCTTACTTGTATTTCAATTGTATACCCATTATATATATTATCTTTTTTACCTTTATATTTATAAATTAAATGTATCCCTCTATATCCTGAAGGTTTAGGATTTTCGATATAATCATTTTGTTTTACCAATTCATTTTTTGTTTTGCTATTCAATAGTAAGTCTCTTAAAGTATGTACTTTTTTTATATCTGATAAAACTACTCTACATCCTCCAATATCCTGCATTGTATGTAATCTCATATTAGGAAGGCGTTTCAGTTTTCCTAGTATTGATGGAATACGCTTTAATCTTTGGGTAATTATTGCATTTTTTTCAACATTTTTTACCTTAGACCTTAATAAACTTGCAATAATATGTAAGGTAAATGTATATGATGACCTCCAATTGCTGACGATATCTAATGATTCTAGATTTTCTTCTTCAGATGAATCCGAATTTATTAAAATATCACCTGCTCTGCTTACTGCTTTCCTGCTAGATTTTGGTTCAACCCAAGTCATATTTTTCTTGTATATTTTATATTCAAGGTAAAGATCCAATATACTTTAATATAACTTCAAAGGTCGGGGGTCAGATATCCAATGGAAAAGCTTGCATATCGCTCATCGACTCTTAGAGGCAGGTTGGGCGTTGAAGTTGGGTTCAAGAGAAGATCAGCAACGCGAGATCCTTGGAGAACTAGAGCTTGTAGAAGTGCGAGTTCTATTTTTTCCTGAAGTTATGGAATTTATCCAGGAGGGAGAGAAGCGACATCCCAAGCAAGACATTGAACTCGGGCCAAAGAGAAAAGATGGCAAACTTGCTTACGTAGATTATATTGTTAAACTTCCTGAGCGATCGCTGGAGGAGTTTTGTCGCTGGGTGTATCGCTTCATGGGCAATGCTCAGTTCATCTCTCCTCAAAATCTAGCTGAACAACACTAGAAATTTGCTCGTGCATTAATAGATCGCTATTCTTCCAAAGCCACATAAATCAGAATGATTAACAGTCCAGAAAACTAATCTAACCCGAAACTCCGGGTTAGTGGTAATTCATGCTCAATCTTCATGCCGTAACTGCCATACTGCACCGAAAGCAGCCCCAGCCCCAGCTAACAATCCGGTACTCATTCCTTCGATAGTTTTTTGGATTGGATCTTGGGTTAGGCACTCACTTGTAACTTTACTGTCTCCCAAGCAGAGATTACTTTCTGCCCAACCAGCAGTACCTCCTAAAATTACACCAGTCACACTACAGCAAATAATTAGCAGCAAAAGGCGTTGTGTTTTTCTAGCCATAGATGGATGTTTTACTCAATTTTGTATTTTAGACTTTAGACTGGGCTTAATATGTGAATGCAATTGGTCTGAATCAAGAATTTTAGATTTTTCCATAGTTGAGCCACTATTTAAGCGGGCTGCCTCAGCAAAATTTTAAATCTAAAATTCTGTCAAAAGTTAGAGATTGTAGTTGACTCTCAACTACTTTACACATCAGGGCTGCAAATGTCAGCTGGTTTATGGCTAGCGAGGCCAATTCATGCGCCTCGCCGTAGTAGTCTGTGAAGTTTAAATTTATGGGTAAGCAAGTTCGTAGTAAGGACTTTAGTCCTTATTTTCTCAGGACTAAAGTCCTTACTACAAACTCTTTATTACTAGTTTGACAAAGTAGTAGTTGTGAATGGGTTGCCCACTGATGCTCAAAAAAGCATCTACTCAATCTTCAAGTTGAAAGGCAAACGGGCGTAGATCCCCTGTGGATCGTTCATCTTTTGCAGAATCCCGATTTCTTGTTGGAGTTTCTGGAATTCAATGGTGAGGGGATTAGATTGTTTGACTTGCGCCGACTCAATTCCTAAAGCAGTCCGCGCCTCTTCTGTTGCACGCCCAAAAAAGCGTTCTCCAAAGCTGCCAGTGCGAGGATATTCTTGCACTTCCCAGTCTTCTCCTAGTTTTGCCTCTTTAGCAGCATAAGCGATCGCAGTATTCAAACCACCAATCTCATCTACCAAACCAATTTCCTTGGCCGCCACACCAGACCAAACTCTTCCTTGGGCAATTTCTGCCACTTTTTGTCCTGGTAAGTTTCGACCTTGAGAAACTTTATTCAGAAACATATTATAGATGCGGTTGACACTGCGTTGATAAAGTTCCAACTCTTGGGGCGATTTCGGACGCGAAACTGTTTGACTATCAGCATAACGTGCAGTTTTCACCGAATCCCAGGTGATGCCGTTGTTATTGGCTAGCTTTTCCCCATTAAATAGCATCCCAAATACCCCTATAGAGCCTGTAATGGTATTTGGTTCGGCAAAAATGCGATTAGAGTCGCTAGCAATCCAATAACCACCAGAGGCGGCGACATCACCCATTGACACCACAACTGGTTTTACCTGACGAGTTAATTTCACTTCTCGCTGCATGACTTCGGCTGCGGTAGCGCTACCACCAGGACTATTAATCCTTAATACAACAGCCTTCACATCTTTATCTTGGCGTAGTTTGTTGAAGATTTTGGCAAAGCGATCGCCTCCAACTTGCCCATCTTCTCCTTTCCCATCGACAATCTCGCCCTCAGCATAAACAACGGCAATTTGATTTTTGGAGTTACGTTCTACACCCAAAGATTTGCCGGAAACTTCCGCGTAGCTATTGAGGCTAATTTGTCGGAATGTTTTGTCTTCTTGATCGCTAGCTGTCAACTTTTTGAGGTCATTAACCACTTCATCGGGGTATTCTACTTGATCAACTAAACCGTTAGTTTTGGCTTCTGTCGCTTCTAGTATGGACTGATTATCTGCGATCGCCTGCAACTGTTCAGGTTGAATTTTCCGACTTGCGCCTACAGCAGTGCGCCACTCTCCCCAAACATCATCCAATAATTTCTGAGTTTGTTCGCGGTTTTCTGGACTCAACTTGGTGAGGATAAACGGTTCAACGGCTCCCTTAAACTTCCCTACCCGCACGACTTGAACACCAATACCGTACTTTTGCAATGCTCCCGCGTAGAACATCGGTTGTGAACTCAAACCGTTGACTTCCATCATTCCCAGAGGATTAATTATAATGGAATCTGCCACTGAACTGACGTAATATTCCTTTTTACTCCAATCACTGCCATAAGCGACAATCTTTTTGCCAGCTGCGCGAAACTCCTCCAGCGCTTTCCGAATTTCTTTCAGGGAGGCATAGCCGACGTTACTAACTTGGCTGGCGCTAGTTGCATCCAGATAGATCCCGACAATTCGCGGATCGCGCCGTGCCTTTTCTAAAGTTTCCACAACTTTGCGGAGTGCCATTCTCTCGTCATCCACACCTGATATTGTGTTTTGAAACACTTCGTCTGAACTAGGTTCGCTATCAGTAATTTTCATTGACAAGTCAAAAACCAGCATGGACTTATCTTTCACCTTTGGCCCAGTATCTTTAGAGGAAGTAGCGGCCAATACCAGCAAGAACAGTCCAGTGGTTCCCAAACCACCGAAAATAATTAGTCCTAATAAGGTGCCAACTAAACTAGCAAAAGTTTGTTTGATAAAATTACGCATTAGTTATTAGTTATTAGTTATGGGGTATTGGGCATGGGGCATGGGGCATTGGGCATTTACAAATGACAAAGGACTAATGACTAATGACCTATTTACTTATTCTATGCGCTCTCAAGTGCCAGAGTGCTTTAACTGATACAAGGTGGTGTTGCCAGTGCAAAATAAGACTGTAGTGATTTAGCGACACTGAACATCTTGCTCTAAACAAATCTGAATGAAGGAGACGAGCAGCGATCGCATTTTGTTGGCAAACCTAACTATTACAGCTATTTTCAGGTAAATAGACCACGGGGTAGGGGCACAGCATGCTGTGCCCCTACGACATCTGTGGTTCAAATACATGAAAACTGCTGTAAGGTGCGATCGTGCGATACCTAGGTTGGTAAACTACGCTGTCAACTTACCATTGACATATTTACTCTTATACCCAATTGGCTCTTTAGAACAAATCTTAGATGAAAACTGGTTTCCTGAATATAACCACAATCATCACGGTAAACCCGATTAAAATAAATACGCAACTGGGGTTTCCATAGGAGTATGCAGCCGTGCAGCCGGACTTAATAGGCTTGGAAATTAGCAAGGGGGAACTGAGACGTTTGACTGGGTTCGATCCAGAAGACGTTTTTCGCCCTTCTGTTCTGCGAGATAGCAAAAAGCGATTAGGGTTTTTGATCAATGAAATGCTGGTGACGCTGGCGCTAACGCCAATAATTGTTGGGTTTATTTATGCGTTTATTATTCTGCCGACAATTGGTTCTTCAATTAAATTCGGAATTCTTTTACTAATTTTAGTGCCAATGCCGATATTAGTGGGGCGATGGCTGTGGCGACAATTAACTTGTCCCGAAGGACTGACAATACTTTTAGATGAAGTTGATAAATATCATGACCTAGTTGCTGCCATCGATATTAATGACCAATTGGCAGCGTCAGGAAACGTAGAAAGCAGCATCCATGACCGAGATAAAGTCACCGCCGCCCTGCAACTAATCAGAGAAGATTTAGTCCGCGCTTTGAAAACGGAACGAATTTTGCGGGATAATAAAAAGCTGCTTGCTAATAACCAAGAGTTATTTGTCAATAATTTAGCCAGTTTGCAAGCTTTACAAGTTAGTAGTCAAGCAGGCGAATATGGTCAACTGCTAAATCAATCATTGCAAATTGCGATCGATGTGCAAACAGAAATCAGAAAATTGCAGAAAGGCTAAGTAGATGACTGACAAATAAAAAAATATCCAATTAACTCTTGTGGGGTGGGCGTCTCGCCCGCCCTATGGAGTGGGCGTCTCGCCCGCCCCACAATATTGGATAATTTATTTCTTGGAGTTCCCTAGATGTTTGTAAAGCTTGGGCGACTAGAAGTCGCAGCTACAAGAGACTTTACCTGCCTCCGCAGGTTAGAAAACCCTTGATTTATTAGTCCACGGAGGTGGACTAAGCTTTGTGTAGTCGCAACTTCTAGTCGCCCAATACTTTCCCAGAAAACTTAAATGACCAACAAACCCAAAATAATTGTCTTGGATGATGACCCTACAGGTTCTCAAACAGTTCATAGCTGCTTGCTGCTAATGCACTGGGATGTGGAGACTTTACGTATCGGGTTGCAGGATGATTCGCCGATTTTCTTTGTGCTGACGAATACTAGATCCCTAACCCCAGAGTCAGCTGCATCTGTCACCAAAGAAGTTTGCCAAAACCTGAAAATTGCTTTGAATGCTGAAGGAATTGACGATTTTCTCATTGTCAGCCGTTCTGATTCTACCTTGCGGGGACATTACCCCATTGAAACAGATGCGATCGCTCAAGAACTCGGCCCTTTTGATGCTCATTTTCTCGTACCAGCTTTTTTTGAGGGTGGACGCATCACCCGCGATAGCGTGCATTACTTGATTATTGGTGGTGTAACTACTCCAGTCCATGAAACCGAATTTGCCCGTGATTCCGTCTTCAGCTACCATCACAGTTACTTACCCAAGTATGTCGAAGAAAAGACTCAAGGAGGAATTAGTGGCGAAACTGTAGAAAGGTTTCTCCTAGCCGATATTCGCGCTGGTAGCTTGTCACGCTTACTAAAACTGAGTGGTAATCAATGCGCTGTTGTCGATGCTGAAACTCAAGACGATCTCAACCGCTTTGCAGTAGATATCTTAGCAGCAGCAAGTCAAGGTAAACGCTTTTTATTTCGCAGTGCAGCCAGTATTTTAACCGCTTTAGCCGCTTTACCTCCCCAACCCATTGCCGCCGAAAACATGGCGCAGTACGTGCGACAAGGCAAACCAGGTGCGGTGATTGTTGGTTCCCATGTGAAAAAGACTACTCAGCAATTAGAGGCGCTATTGCAACTAGAGGGAACTGTGGGGATTGAAGTGAATGTAGCGCGATTACTTGATGATGGGGCAAATCAATCTGTGGCATTGCTAACTGAAATCAAAGAAAGTACACGGGCGGTACACGAAGCTGGCAAAACACCAGTAGTTTATACTAGCCGTCAAGAACTGAATTTTAAAGATGTCAAGACACGATTGGAGTTTGGAGAAAAAGTTTCAGGTCTATTGATGGATATTGTGCGCGGTTTACCATCTGATATAGGATTCTTAATCAGCAAGGGTGGTATTACTTCCAACGATGTCTTGAGTAATGGACTAGCTTTAACTTCAGCCCGTTTACTCGGTCAAGTTTTAGCTGGTTGTTCAATGGTGTTAACGTCATCCGATCATCCCCAGTTTCCTGATTTGCCTGTGGTGCTGTTTCCAGGTAATGTCGGCGATGCTGATGCCTTGGGGACAGTTTATCAGAGGTTGACCGTGCCAATTTGAGATTTGAGACTTCGGCTACGCTCAGTCGAACGATTTGAGATTAAAGAATCTTTTGCTTGATGTCGAACAAACGTCCCGCTATGCGCTTTCACCCCTTGTGGGTGACACAAATCCAAAATCCAAGTTGCGCTGTCAGCGCACCAAAGGTGCGACCCAAAATTTAAAATCTGTTGTCTTTTGGCTAGTACTTCATGACTTCTGATTCTGCGATTCCCAATCTCAAGTCAAATTCTGCACTTCCTAATGCAGAATCAAACTCTATCTTTTCTGAGGTAGAGGTAAATCCTGATGTTTCTGATGTAGAGTCAGATTCTATCCCCCCGGATGCTGAGTTAAATTCTGTCCTCCTTTATTTAAAATCAAATACTGTCCTTGGGGATATAGAGTCAAATCCTGCTAAACCAGATGTAGAGTCAAATACTGATACGGCATCAGATTTTATCCTTACAGATTTAAATCCCAATGAGTTAGCATTACCAGGGCACCGCGTAAATGATAATACTCAAGTCCAGTTAAAAAGTAAGGAGGGACGACTGTTATTAATTTTGCCCCCGGAATCTCAACTATCTGCCTCAGAACTCACTTGGTCTGATATTTGGCAACAAATCAGGCAACGTCTAAATGCAGGCGATCGCTTTCGTGTATCTAATACACCTGTACATCTAATGGCACAAGACCGCCTAGTAGATTCTAGACAACTCCAAGAACTCGCCGAGGCTTTAACTGAAGTCCAACTGCGACTCATATCTGTCTCAACCAGTCGGCGACAAACTGCGATCGCCGCCGTGACATCTGGGTACTCTGTAGAACAATTACAGCCCGTAACTTCCCTGAGTTCCGAGCCAACGGCTACAGCCATCCCCCAGGCAGATGCCCTTTATCTGGAAATGACAGTCCGCTCTGGAGTCGAAATTCGTCATCCTGGGACAGTAATTCTCTTGGGAGATATAAATCCAGGTGGTATTGTAATTGCAGATGGAGATATTATCATCTGGGGTCGCCTACGTGGAATTGCTCATGCTGGGGCTGGAGGCAACCGTGAGTGTCTAATTATGGCCTTGCAAATGGAACCAACCCAATTACGGATTGCGGATGCTGTAGCGAGGGCACCAGAAAAACCGCCAATGCAGTTTTCTCCAGAGGTGGCACATATTACACCCCAAGGAATTCGCATCGCTAGGGCTACTGATTTTTCCCGAAATCAATTCACCAAGAACAATCAAAAGCCATTTACTTAAAATATTTACTTAAAGAATGAAGTATATAAGTAAGATGAAATAAAACAAATATTCATGCTTCACCTCATCAAGGAGAACAGATATTTCTTCATACTTGATACGATACTTCATACTTTATACTGCAATTTACTGTTTTATATTTCCTGAACCCTCATTGACTGCATTTCTATCATGACTCGCATTATTGTGATTACCTCCGGCAAAGGAGGAGTGGGTAAAACCACAGTTTCAGCAAATTTGGGCATGGCTTTAGCCAAAATGGGGCGTCAAGTTGCCTTAGTTGATGCAGATTTTGGTCTGAGAAATTTGGATTTGCTGCTAGGGCTGGAAAACCGCATCGTTTATACTGCGGTGGAAGTCTTAGCCAGAGAGTGCCGCCTAGAACAAGCTTTGGTGAAAGATAAGCGCCAACCCAATCTCGTACTTCTGCCGGCAGCCCAAAATCGCTCGAAAGATGCAGTCACACCCGAACAGATGAAGTTATTGGTGAATGCACTAGCCCAAAAGTATCAGTACGTGATTATTGATAGCCCCGCCGGGATTGAAAATGGGTTTAAAAATGCGATCGGGCCGGCAAAAGAAGCGCTAATTGTCAGCACGCCAGAAATTTCCTCAGTTCGTGATGCCGATCGGGTAGTGGGGTTACTAGAAGCACAAGGCATCAAGCGTGTTCATTTAATAATTAACCGCATTAGACCCGCAATGGTGAAAGCAAATGATATGATGTCAGTGCAAGATGTTCAGGAACTTCTCGCCATTCCCCTCATCGGGGTAATCCCTGACGACGAGCGTGTTATTGTATCTACCAATCGCGGCGAACCCTTAGTGTTAGCGGAAAATCCCTCTTTAGCTGCCACAGCCTTTGAGAACATTGCTCGTAGATTAGAAGGGGAAAGTGTGGAATTTCTGGAGATCGACTCGTCCCAAGACAGCATCTTCGCCCGTATACGAAGGTTGTTCAGGACAAAGATTGTTTAACTTATTTTCCAGTCTCCGCCCCAGACCTATTCGTAATGATTGAACTTCTAGAAAAACTTTTTTCTCGCGGCCCTGATAGCAGTCGAACTCAAGTTAAACGTCGCCTGCAATTGGTGATTGCTCACGATCGCGCTGATTTAGATCCTCAAACGTTGGAAAAAATGCGAAAAGAAATCCTGGATGTAGTCTGTCGCTATGTCGAAATTGAGACAGAGGGCTTGGAGTTTTCTTTAGAAAGCAACCAACGAACCACAGCTTTAATTGCTAATTTGCCCATCCGCCGGATCAAAGGTGTCATACCTGAATGGGAAAAGGGTGATAAGTCTGTATAGTTTTAATCCTCTACGAGATGCTGCGCCTAGGTTGCTTAAAGGGACTTAAACATTTTTGAGGGAGAAACCAAGCCTCAAAAATGTTTAAGTCCCATTAAGATTAGGGGTAAATGGACTCGCTAACGTAATTTGTAGCTTGAACCTTCTTAATTACGAATTACGAATTATTCGCTCACTCTAGAAACAGCCAAATCATTAATAAATAGATGCCAACACCTGATCTGCTGCCGCCCGGAATGCTGTTGCGGCACCAGCACTCATATCTCGTGGCGCACAAATGCGATTTCTCACATAGGCAAGGGTAATGGCTCCAACAGCAGCTAAGGTTGGATCAATATTTTCTTTTCCACCAACCCTACCCCAAGGTAATGGGACGTTATTTTCATTAATGAGATAGTCTGCTAGTAGTCTGAGATGAAAATCAACTGCTTCTTGAATCGCCGAGATATCGCCATTTCCGGCTAAAGCTTGCACCCCAGAATTTTTTAGAATATCTCCGATCGCAACTTCACGATTATCGCTCAGTCTCTCAGCTGCTTCTGCTCTATATTGGATTTTCTCACTATCTGCTGCATCAAGAGGTAAGAGATTGCCGATAGGTTGTGCGCCCCATCTGCGACGCAAAAGTAAATTGTTGGTAATATTATCTGACTTCACCCGATGATAAGCAGGACGCTGATTAAGTGCCTCAAACCAAGCATTGATGCGAGGAAAGCGGGGATTTCCTTTGAGATGATATCCTCGATACACAGGTAAATTAGCCGCCAATCTATCCAGATGAGGGCTATACATAGTGTCTACTAGACTAAATGTACTGACAAAGTATGCTCCGGGATATTTAGCCAAAGTTTGCTCAAGTTCATCTAATTTCGCCTCAAATGCGGCTTGTAAGTTTGCTAACTCCTGAGCATCTGCGGTTGCTTCTCTGAGGAATTTGTAGGCAATATCTTTAAAACCGTTAGTTTCAGCCTCTTCAAGGAACTGTCTAGCGATCGCGTTTTCCTCGGAATTTTCAGGCAATAATGCTGGATGTGGAAACTTTTCTTCTAAAGCCAAGAGAATATCTTTGGATTCATATACTAATTTCCCGTCAATTTTTGCCGCCGGGACAAGGGTTGTGGGAACTAGGTCGGTGTACCATTTGGGTTTATTACTCAGATCGATAAACTCGGTTGCAAAGGGAATTTCCTTTTCTTCTAGTGCAAACCAAACTCGTTCGCAGAAAGGACACCAGGAATTAGTATCTCGATAAAGGAGGACTGGCAGTTGTGTATCTTGAGGAAGTTTCAGTAAACTGCTGGGGATTGGTGCAGTAGAAGGAGATTGCCCTGGCCTCTTCACTCTCCGAGCCGGAGTATTTTTTCTAGCAGTCTCTAACAAGTCTTCCCAACTGGATACTGTATTTTGAATAGACATTTTTGCCTCGCTTTACTAGTAATGCCAGAAAACAGAAATAATTGTGCAATCACAACTACGGCTAATCTATCGATAATTAGTAGTTTAATTGCACGCAGGCTACCATAGAAGTTCATAGAAAATCAAGTCTTGTTGTTGAACCTAATTATTGAAGATTTACTTGGATACAGTCTTTTTAGGACTTACGCAAACAATAGCCGAAAAGAGTGATTTTCTAGTATGGGCAATTCATGAATTGCCCCTCTGACTTTTCACAGCATCTGTAAAGCCTCTCTCCTTGGTTTGGAGAGAGGCTTTGAATTCTCCCCCAAAGCTACAAGGGTTGGGGGCTGGGGGTTAGGTTTAGCGTTTGTTTTTCCAGATAGCGTGAAGAGTCAGAACATATATCAGGATGTTGGGTTGCGCTCCGCTCCACTTATGTAGGAAGCATAAGTCCTAAGATGATAATTTTTAACAAGAATTGAAATACTATCCACAATTCCCCAACTGAACTTGGGCAAATACCCCACATTACATCAATTTTTATTGATGCATGATGCCGCGATCGAGCCATTTAAAATTGTGTATAATTGTATAGAGCTTCAAAAGAACTGGGGAAGGCGCCAGTATTCTTAATGGTTAGATAATAAGTGAATGCACTACCACTGTTCTCTACTTCCAGTGATACTATCTCAACCTTACCATTAAGACTTGTAGGACGCACAGACCAATCCATAAACCAATTTAAGGGCCAACCAAAAGTAAACCAACTGTTAGTTTCACCAGGGTTAAGCGTTCCTGTGAATTGAGTAGCTACTGCCATAATAAATCTTCCTTATTTTACCGCCTGAGTTGAATTTAACAATGTCATCTGACAAGCCTAAACTTGCTCAAGATTCTGTCACAGATGATACCGTCTCACTAAAGTATTGGATGAGGTATCTACAATATAATCTCTAGATATGTCTACTAGAGAAACATTAGGTAATGCTTTTAATGTCAATTTCAAGATTAATTCGTTAGGCTTTAGTACACATCCTACTTTTCCATTAACTTGACCATCAGGAGTATGCACCTGTGTAATAGAGACAATTGTGCCATTCTGCTGATAAACAAGGATCACCTTATCATCTTTTAGCTCAGGGTTAGTATTTTGTGCCTGAGCTATATTATTGGTCGTAATTGAAAGGGCATTTACAGCCGCAGTTCCAACTACAAGACCACCACCTACTGTTAAAATATGACGCCGAGATATACTATCAGCCATAGCTTGACTACCTCCATTCTTGATAATCGTCTAGTATCCGTTTACAATCGCTACTATCCCTTAATGAGGAACCAAGGATTGCAGCAATTTGCTAGGATCAAGTGAATAACTGCGAAGCTTCTATATTTTAGAAGTCCAATCTTATACATATGTTGGAATAAGTGAATTAGCCATCTAAAATGTGAATCCAACCTATTATCTTTTGCGTTTATTTCTTAGACAATACAAGGTTTTTTTTTACTTTCAAAAAATTAAATAAAACTTTATATTAATAGTGGAACTAGGTTTTATTTAAAGGGGTTTTGGCTTAAGTTGACACTAGTACCGCAAGGCGGAAGTCAAAAGGTTCATATATCAAGACCTGTGCCTGTTTGAAATGGTATGTTTATTTACGCCGTGCTGTACTAGTGGTAAAATCCCCACCCCACAAGAATCATCCCTATTTTATGCAACGCCAAAAAAATCCCGTTGTTCCCAGTGACGACAACGGGAGTATGTAGGATTTTTTATAATCTATCGGTAGGCTACTTGTGGACCTGCCCAAATTTCTGTAACTTTTTTACCAAAAGTAATCGGCTGATCCTCATCTGTTGTGGTTATAGTCTTACCATCATTAGCAACTTGCATTAATGGCCAGTTTTCGTCGCCCAATTCACCTGTACGGAACAGCACATGATCCGGTTGGCTTTTACTCCAGCCTAATAATACGGCAGTTTTTTCATGCTCTTCGTCATTAGCCGGAGCAACCGTGTTAGCGTGATTGTTTTGCCGATCCCAAATTACTGCACTATCTGTAGAATCACCTGTGTTAAATATACCTTGAAACTTGCGTGCTAAGAAGCGATCGCCTTTTTCTGACCAGCTAACTGGAACTAATACCCCAATTTTACCGTCCGTATCAGTTTCTTCTGACGACGTTGCCTTTACAGCCTTTACCTTTAATAAAGGATCGCTAACAGGAGTAGTCGAAGCCATCACCCACAACTTCTTCGTTTGCATATCTTGGACAAACAGAACGCTGGTGACACGGCTGTTGTACATTTGGGGTCTTACCTCTAATTGCACTCGGCTATAAACAGCATATTTCCCATCTGGAGAAATCACGGGTACGCTCCGGTAGTGACGCACTCCTGAACCACCGTTAGAAGCAATTGCTTCTTGAGTAGCTGTAATCCATTTCCAAGGAATCGGATGAGGACTACCTATGGGATCTATTTGTTCTGCTTGGGACTCATCAACTGGTTCAGCAGTAGGTATTTCCCTCGTTGTGGTTGGTTGTGATTCTCTCAAATTTGGTGCTACTTGAGTTGCTGTCAATGATTTAGTAAAAGACTTTTCTCCAGAGAGAGAATTTTCTTCTCCTTTCAAAGATTTGACATTAGCAGCTTTGAGTTTTTGTACTAAATTAAGTTGACTAATAGGAACATCTGTTAATGGTGCAAGTTCAACTGCTGCCAAAGAATCAGGAACAGTTAAATTGCTGCTTGAGACAGAACTATCTATTTGAGCCGAAGACTCAATTTTATCTGCTGGTAATACTTGCGGTTCCTGAACAGCAGTACTGTGTGTTGGCGCAGAGTCAAATTTTCCTGTTGACGAGTTAATTTGATCTGCTTTTAATGTTTCAGCTATCTCAGGTTCCGCAACTACAGCTATTTCCTTTGATACAGAGTCAGACTCTCCAGTTATCGAAGTTAGTTTAGCTACTTCGGATCTTGCTGGGTTTGATTGACCCGATGCCCCAAGCAAGGGTGCAATCAGTATCACAACGACAACGTAATTGAGAAATGGTTGCGCGCGGAACCATCCTGACAGCAAAAGGGGTTTAAGCATTTGTAGACTCTCTAGAGGGGCGGTTGCTATGTGAGAAGCAATACATCAGCAGCAATGGGGCAGGCAGTAATTATATGTATAACAACAAACTAAAAGCTTTGACGAAATAATTTCGTCAAAGTTTGCAGAGTTTTACAAAAATTAAGTATCATTAGCTACGGTTTTTCTTCCTCATGTACTGGATGTTTTTTTGCACAAATATGCCAGTATAGTAAATATGCTGATAACTCAGTAATTACTACACGATATCTAATGTTGCTGTTGATATACCCAACCGCACCAAAAACAAGTATTGGTTAAGGGAGATTCCGGGTATAGTTAAGGCAATGACGCTAGCAATCAGAAGTGAGATAACTCGGTTATTGGGGATCGTACTAGCGATCGCTAGTACAAAGCAAAGAAGCCAGTTAACACACTAATATAACAGCGCCAACCCTCATAATGGTAAAAGTGAGGCGTTAAGTTAAAAGCTGGGAAAGCGGACGGATAATACATCATACTCAGAAAATATTGCTGTCAGCAACCCAAAGTCAAAAATTGCGATCTGAACTACAAAAACAGCTAGAAGACGCAACAATTTTCTAAAAACCCAACTCTATTCAAAGCCAATTTTGGGAAAATGATCGGGAACACAACAAAATTTACTCGGTAGATGCTCTAGTGGCTCGTGACGAGACACCACTAAACGATTAGGTTCACAAAAGGGAGATGCAGCTGATACTAGCTGTTACAGTTGTCAACTTAACTATTAATATTAAATTAA
The DNA here is from genome assembly GCF_036917135.1 of Nostoc sp. Classification (GTDB taxonomy): domain Bacteria; phylum Cyanobacteriota; class Cyanobacteriia; order Cyanobacteriales; family Nostocaceae; genus Nostoc. The sequence goes on from NZ_JBALEA010000061.1 coordinate 130,875, forward strand.
TCAAGCAGCCTTTGGCTTCACCAATACGAAAATATTGTACCACCAAACAGCCGATATTAAACCAAGTTGCGGGTTATAAAAGTCTGGCTGCTTCACACCTACCGAGTGGTGCGATCGCTCATGAAAAATTGGGCATTGGTAACTTCTTCCCCATGTCCCATGCCCAAAAACTCCACGCCACTTGCGGGATAGAGTTTTTTATTGCTTTGTCGCATAAATTGCTAACTTTAAACAGAGGTTTTATTCTTTTTTGATTTCTGTTTTAGGTTATCTGAAATTGCATTTTTTGTACTCCAAATTCCCAAAGCCAGCAACCCGAATGTGACAGAGGGTTCTGGAACAGAGTCAACTCGACGGAATTCGATGGGTGTGGCGATCAGCAAATTACCTTTAGCATCAAAAATCTTGTCTAGGGAGTCAATGGTACTCTGCTCAATCGTTACGTTGGAAACCACTTTGAAGCCATCACTTGTTATACAGCCATTGGGAGCGTTATTTGCAATGTAGCTGTTCGGCTCCCAAAATAATTGCAGATTACAAGTGTTCTTTTGAACATTGTTAATGCTAATAGTTCGCGTAGACTGAGAATGATTGCATAACCCGCGTACAGTATTTTCATTCAAAAAGCTGCTAATACTTAAATTCACAGCCGAATTTGCTTCACTAAAAGAATAAAGGCGTAGGCGTTCAAAACCTGGGCTATCTTGTTCCAGATAAACGTTTTGTGTGTCAGCCAAAGGATTAGTATCATCCAGTTGCACACTACAATTTGACATAGTAATTAATGGTACAGAAGGGCTATTAGTAACCTGTTGGGCATTATCAAAAAAACCAGTGAACCACTGTGCTACTTCCTTTACCTGTGTCTTAACTGGTGGCGCAATGGTGTCAGCACGGCTTTGTTGAACAAATGAAAATGTTGTTACCAATACCGTTAAAATTGATACTTTGAGTAAATGCATATAGGTTCTGACTCCAACAAGACCAGATTACAGCACATTTGATCTGAATGAGGTACACAAGGGCGGGCAGGATGCCCACCCCACAAGATTTATCAGATTAAGATGTGTACTTCATTTATTTGCAAAGTGCTGTATAGACAGATGACAAATAATTTACACTATCAAGCCCCATCTCCCGCCAAGAAATTTATTTATTGGCTATTGTCAGTGAGTGGGTAGGTATCGCTCTTCATGCCTCCAGAATACAGGAGCCTGCTAAATCCTAGCTTGGTGAATTTGCAACTTAAATGTTTGTTGTCAGTTATGATGGGCGCATTTACCATTAACTAATGACTAACAACTAATTATTAATGAAAATTGTATTCTTTGGTACACCCCAGTTTGCTGTGCCCACCTTGGAAAAGTTATTGAATCATTCAGAATTTGAGGTGTTGGCAGTTGTCACTCAACCAGATAAACGCCGGGAACGGGGAAATAAACTTACGCCCTCACCAGTAAAAGCGATCGCAACTGCTCACAATTTACCAGTATGGCAACCCGAACGGGTGAAAAAAGATACTGAAACTTTAACCCAACTCAAACAATTAGATGCAGATGTGTTTGTTGTTGTCGCTTATGGGCAGATTTTATCGTCAAAAATATTGAAGATGCCAAAGTTGGCTTGCATTAATGTGCATGGCTCGATTTTACCCAAATATCGCGGTGCAGCCCCAATTCAGTGGTGTTTGTACAACGGAGAGAGTGAAACGGGGATCACGACCATGTTAATGGATGTGGGGATGGATACTGGCGCAATGTTACAAATAGCCACTACACCCATTGGATTACTGGATAATTCCCAAGATTTAGCCGACAGACTAGCGGCGATTGGTGGAGATTTGTTGGTAGAAACTCTGTTGAAGTTGGAACGTCAAGAAATTCAACCAATTCCCCAAGATAATTTAGCAGCTACTTATGCACCTCTGATTCAAAAACCAGATTATGGTTTGGATTGGTCAAAAAGCGCGATGCAATTACATAATCAAATCAGAGGCTTTTACCCTAACTGCACGGCTACCTTTCGTGAAAACTTGTTTAAAATCACTGCTTCTGCTCCCCTTGGTTCTGTAAGCGATGTCTGGCGACAAGCCGCTCCGCGTCTACGCGATCTACCACCAGAATTACAAGAATTAGCTCATAAGTTGCCTGATTTGTCAAATATATCAGACAGACCGGGAGTTGTAGTGAACATTGTTAAAGGAATTGGGGCGATCGTTCAAACTGGGGAAGGTTTGTTGCTGTTGCGAGAGGTTCAGCTAGCTGGTAAACGTCCCCAGTCGGGATGGGATTTTGTTAATGGTACTCGCTTAACTGTGGGAGAAGTTTTTGGTGCGGGAAGTTAGTTCAATTTTAGATTTTGGATTTTGGATTTTGGATTAAAGGAAAAATTCAAAATTAAATTACTTTCAATTTTAGATTTTGGATTGAAGGAAAAATCTAAAATCTAAAATCTAAAATCCAAAATTAAACGGCTTCTGACTTTTCATAAAAACGGCAAGATTCGCAGGGGCCATCTGGGTTGACTGCACAGCGAATGAGTTCTGAATGAGCATTGTAGCAGCAGGTAGCATCACCGATTACCCAACGTCCCCCTACCAAACTTTTCTCAGATGGTCGTTTAGCAGACTGCACGTAAATGGCAATATTATGCAAGCGGTAGCGCCCGCCGTAAAGTTGATATCTATGTCGGCGCTCTAAAACCGCATAAGTTTTACCTTCAAAATCGAGATAATTTCCGGGTTGGGGTGTCCAATCAAGTTGCACTTTGCCGAGTGACTCACGCGGATGTGTCAGAATCACCTCGGTTGGTAAAGAGTCTGGCTCCATAAGCTTATGTGATTTGATTTACATTACATTATAAGGATAGTATTGCGATCGCTTTCTTTAGCTTACCGAATTTAGATTACAATTAATGATTGACTCGATTTGCGATAAATATACGCAAATTAGGGTAGCCAAAAGTCAGGTAGGATAGATTGGCCCAAGTCACGCCAAGTTTGGTTGAGCGATCGCGCCACTTGGATATGCACTTCATCCTCTTCTACGGCTAAAATCTCAGATGGCTGACCTTCTCCCAAATAAGACACCACCAAATTCGCCGCCTCCAAACCAGTAACATAAGCCTTTTCCTGCGACCAGGAACCATGACGGTTCACAATCCAATCTCCACTCATAAACACATTTTCAAAACTTGTCTTAGCGGGCAACATATAACGATAGCTACCAGGTGCAAAGTGAGTCACCGCCTGAGGCAGCCGAATTACACTGCTATCAATTATCTTTGCTTCTCGAAACGCTGGTACACAAGTTGCTAAATAACCCTGAACGATTGCTAAAATTTCCTCATCACTCAAGCTGAGGAGCTGATTGGCGTGATAGAAATCAGCTTCAATCACCGTTCCCGGCTCATCTCGATATTCATCATGTAGAGCATTCAAATCAAAAAACGTCCAACCTGTACTTGTATCGAATCCAAAACAAGCATTAGAAGGACGAGGAATATCAATTTTGCGGTCAAACCATAGCCGCGTTGCTAAAACATCAATTGCTCCTAAATTGCTCAAATTACGAAATTCTTCACGGCTTTGCAAAATAGGACTAGTTGAGACAATTTTCTTCATCCCCGTAACTCCAACCGCAAAAATCACGGCATCTGCTTCAATTACTTCATCACCGCAAACCACACCCTTGGCTCGATGATTACTATCAACAATTAAATCTGTAACCCGACGCTTGGGTAACACTCGCACACCAGCTTTTTCAATACGTTCCACCCAAGGACGAAATATCTTTTCGCCGACAGTTCCCCGACACCAAACTACATCAAAATCCGGTTGATGAGCCAGAATAAAAAAGTAAAGCATCCCTAAAGTGGCGGCGGCTGAACATTGTTCACCAGGGGCAAATAAACCCACTAATAACATCGGTTCAAAAGCCTCACGGTAAAGCCGTGCAGAAACGTTAAAATCTTTGAACAATTCACGGGCGCTGACAAAATCATAGCGCCGCCAAGCTGCATCAGAATTGTTAAAATCAACAACAGCATAAAGTAGAGGGAGGGCGCTAAGACGGTCAATTAGTGGTAGCCGCTTAAACTGAGTGTAGAGAAAAGTTCCCAGTGGCGAGGGGAGTCGCGGTAAGTCTTGAAAAATTGGTGATTCAACTTCCAAACCTGCTGGCGAATATTGCGAAGAACGAGTCCAAGTAGTAAAAGGATTAATTCCTAATTCATTGATTAGGGAAAAAATATTTCTGTAAGGATACCAAAAGCCATGAATTCCAGCTTCTACAGATTTTCCGGCGGCTGTTTGCCAACCTGCCACCAATCCACCGGGATAGGGGCCTGCTTCTAGAAGGGTAACGTCATAACCTTGTTTTGCCAAATGGTAGGTTGCTCCTAAACCAGCCCAACCAGCACCTACAACTACTACCCGTTTTTGTTGTGACTCTTCTACCATCACAGCCTCCAATTGTTGCAGTCCATCAACTAATGTATACGAACTTGGGTTCTAATCAGGCGACGGGTTGTTATTATAGCGGTTTTCCTTTGGATGCAATAGGCGCTTTGGTAGCAAATCTGTCGCATCCCATCGAATTTAAAACAGCTATAGACTTTAAAAAAAAGCTTCCCGTAAGCAGTTCAGTAAAAATCACTTGCGGTTAATGCTGAGTTAAGAGTATAACAGAAAACAGACTTAAACTATTCATGAGGAATAATCATAATGTCTCAATTAGCAAATGTAAAATTCAGTTTAAATGACTTTGAATTACGAGATGGGATTTATTTTCCTAGCGACTATGAACAATTGAATAATACTCAACATAAAAAAACATGGGATGCAATTGGTAAAACCTATTATGGTTCCCAAAAAATCGAAAAAATTACAGATGCATCGCCCATTAAACAAGATTACACTCTGCTAACTGGAACGCCTGGAGGTACTTGGAACAAATTTCCGTTGAATAAATCTGTCGGTTCTATTCTGGAAATTGGTTCTGGTTATGGTCGCGCACCTTTGCATCTTTCTAAAGCAAAAAATCTGAGATGCGATAAATATTATGGCATTGATATTTCTGAGCCTTTATTACGGCGGTTAATCAAGGTTAAACAAGAATATAATTTTTTCCCAGAAGCTGAATTTAACTTGATTTGCACTTCTGCTGAAATATTGCCTTTAGAAGATAATTCTATAGATTTAGTAATTTCTAACTGTGTCTTTATGCATATCCCTGATGCACAATTAAGAAATTTGTTGGCTGATATATCTCGTGTGCTAAAACCTGGTGGGATTTTTGTTTTTAATCATTCCTTTCACAACAAGTCTTGTCCTTCTCATATTATCCATAATTTTATCAGAAGGCTGAACCCATTTGTGAGAAATCCAGTTTATCTCAAGCAATATTCAGCTGCTGAAATAGAAGAAATGTTAGCGACTGCTGGGATGAAAGCGAAGTGTCCCCAATACATTGTCGAGCCAACAGAAGAATATGCAATTTTGCCGGAAACCATTAAAGGAATCCCAGTACCGTTTGCTAATGCTATCAACAGAAGTCTCAAGCCATCAGGTAATTTAAAAGAAACTTTGGCTTATGGTTTTAGTGCCTACAGCAGTCAACTGGACTAATTACTGTCACTAGCCAAAATATATAGCAATCCTATTTGATTTGAGAGAATTGCAAGCCCCAGATCCCCGACTTCGTAAAAGTTGTTGGGGATCTTGTTTCTTATGAATGATTCAGGATTGCGATATTTGTTAGGTAATTTACCAACTTTTACTAAATTTTTCAGATTAAAGTTGGTAAATTAGGGATTAGTTGAGCTAATTCTTCCCCAGACAACTATGCCATTGGATTTCTCGCCTCTTTGGATATCACTCAAAACTTCATTCCTTGCCACATTTATCACCTTCTTCTTCGGTATTGCTGCTGCCTACTGGATGCTGGGATATCGTGGCAAAGGTAAATCGTTGATTGAGGGTATCTTTATTGCGCCTCTAATTTTACCGCCTACGGTTGTTGGGTTCTTGTTGCTGCTATTTTTTGGGAAAAATGGCCCTGTAGGGAAACTCATGGGGGCTTTTGACTTTACCATCGTTTTTACTTGGTATGGTGCAGCGATCGCAGCCACAGTAGTTTCTTTCCCTTTAATGTATAAAACTGCACTGGGAGCCTTTGAACAAATAGATAGCAACTTGCTGCGAGTAGCCAGAACCCTTGGTGCAACTGAAGCCACAATCTTTTGCCGCATCAGTTTACCCCTAGCACTACCCGGCATTGTCGCCGCCACAATGCTGGCTTTTGCCCGTGCTTTAGGAGAATTTGGGGCGACGCTGATGCTAGCTGGTAATATTCCCGGACAAACTCAGACAATCCCAATGGCGATTTATTTTGCTGTGGAAGCGGGAGCAATGAACGAAGCTTGGTTTTGGGCGATCGCTATTATGGTGATTTCTCTATCTGGAATTATTGCAGTCAACTTTTGGCAAGAATTGAGGGAAAAGAGGAGGGGAGCAGGCGAAGCAGGGGGCAGGGAGCGGGGAGCAGGGGGAGAAATTCTTTATACTCCGCAATCTCGCTTTGAATCTGGGGGATTGTTAGTCAACATTGAAAAAATACTTCCTAGCTTTGATTTAAAAGTTGCTTTCAGTACTGATGAGCAACCCTTGGGCTTATTGGGGGGTTCGGGGGCGGGTAAGAGCATGATTTTACGCTGTCTTGCGGGGATAGAAACGCCCACAAGAGGGCGCATAGTTTTAAATGGCAGAGTTCTGTTTGACTCGGAACAAGGAATTAATTTACCCAGCCGCGATCGCCGCATCGGTTTTTTAGTGCAGAATTACGCCCTGTTTCCGCACATGAGTGTGGCGCAAAATATTGCTTTCGGTTTACCCAAAAAACTATCTGCTGGGAGTATTAGAGTACAGGTAGAGGAGCAATTAATAGCAATGCAGTTGCAGGGATTAGGCGATCGCTATCCGCACCAACTTTCAGGGGGACAACAACAACGGGTAGCCTTAGCAAGAGCATTGGCAAGTCAACCAGAAGCATTACTTTTAGATGAACCGTTTTCGGCACTTGACACCCATCTGCGTAGTCAATTAGAGCAGCAAATGACAGAAACTCTTGGTGACTACCAAGGTGTGACTCTATTTGTTACCCATAATATGGAAGAAGCTTATCGAATTTGCCCGAATCTATTGGTTTTGGAGCATGGTAGAGCGGTTCATTATGGTAGCAAATATGATATTTTCGAGCATCCTGCTACTGTGAGTGTCGCCCAACTTACCGGATGTAAAAACTTCTCCCGTGCTGTTCTTCAGTCATCGCAACAGGTAGAAGCGATTGATTGGGGTTGTACTCTGAAAGTAATTGAACCAGTTAAGACCGAATTATCCCACGTCGGCATTCGTGCCCATCAGTTCATATTTCCCAACGACTCATCACAGGAAAATACCTTTCCCTGCTGGGTAGTAGGAACAAGTGAAACACCCCATCGAATGACATTGTTTCTGAAATTACATTCGGCTGGCAAGAATTCTCAAGATTACCATTTGCAAGCTGAAGTCTTCAAAGAAAAATGGGCGACGATGAAAGATCAAGCTTTTCCTTGGTATGTGCGTTTAGATCCTCTGCGCTTGATTTTGATGTAATGAACGCAGAGATGTACGGGATATAGGGAAGTTTCAAAAATTGCTCTAATATACATCTCCGAAAAAGAATTGTTTTGACGTAGCACTGCTACGTCTCTACAAGGGTTATGGGTAACGCATATTTAATTTCTGGAGATATCTAATACTATATCCCCTTGTTCCCCTCATCTCCCCTACTCCCTACTCCCTTGCATAAACACTCATTGGTTCCTTAATAAATCGGGTGTAAAGATGCTTAAACGTAGACTTAATTACGCGGGGCATACCAAAATCGATGGGCATCAACTTATCTGGTAGTCGCCAATCTTCTATTTTTAATAAGTCAGGATTTAAATGCGGAAACTCAATGTCAGCAAGTTCTGGACAAACTCCTAGTCTTTGGGAAGCTGCAACTGTAGGCACTTGTTCAGGAGGAACATTGAGAATTTCTACCATTGCCCGATCTAAGGCAAATATATCTGATGCGGCTGCTAAAATTCCCAGTTGGCGAGGTTCCCCGTTGCTGGGGCCATTTCCTTCATGACCGATGATGCCATCTAGTATGGTTAAGTTAGGGTTAATTGCTCTGGCAGTTTCTACTAACATTTCACCAAATCTGTTCGCGTCTTTTCCCGCTTCCATGTGCCACCAAGCTTTCATTTTGCCGGGAACGCAACCAAATAAGTTTTTTACACCCAGCGTTAATGTCAATTGAGCATGAGATTTCACTTTTGGTAGGTTAATTACTACATCTGCTTCCATTGCTTCCTTGGACAGCCGCAGATGGTTAAAATTGTCACTAATGGTTTGGTAACGCTGACCGTGAAAATCGATAATGGGAAGATTGAGTTCTTCTAAAATAGGCAGATAGCCGTTTGCCACTGCTACGCCCTTGGCACTGCCAAAAGCGGGACTATCGCCCAAGAATGGTTTACCGCCAACCTCAATTACCATCTGGGCAACTTGGTAAACTAGTTCGGCACGGGTGATACACTCTTTACCAGGACGCGTACCTGTAAGTAGATTAGGTTTTAGTAAAACGCGATCGCCTTTTTTCACAAACGCTGCCATTCCTCCAAACGGTTCCAGGAGAATGACTAAGGATTCCCGTAAGGCTTCTCGTTCGTAAGATGTAGCCCGAATGAGACTAACAGATGGTTTTTGAGTCTGCATGGATAGATGGGGGATAGAGGGAGTGGGGAGAAATCAATTCAAAATTCAAAATTCAAAATTCAAAATTGAAGAAAAAGACAAGGGGATAAGGGGAGAATAACCCATACCCCATGCCCAATGCCCCATAAACTATTATTCTGTTTTGAGCGGTAATATACCACTCATTTGTTCTAGATTTAACACTGTGGCTAAGTCTGTTTCGCTCATCAATCCTCGTTCTAGGACAATCTGGCGCAGGGATTTACCAGTTTCTAAAGATTCTTTAGCTACAGCTGCGGCATTTAAATAACCAATGTGGGTATTTAGTGCGGTTACTAAAGCTAAACTGCCTTCGGCATAAGCTAAACAACGTTCTTGGTTAGCAGTAATTCCCTCAATGCAGCGTTCGGTGAGTGCGGCGATGGTATTACCGAGAATTTCGATACTGTGAATTAGGTTATAGGCAATCAGTGGCATCATCACATTTAATTCTAATTGTCCGGCTTGTGCGGCTAATGCGATCGCACTGTCGTAACCCATTACCTGAAAACACACCATTGATGTCATCTCTGCCATCACTGGGTTATATTTCCCTGGCATAATTGAGGAACCGGGTTGTACTGGAGGCAATTGAATTTCTTTCAAACCAGTTTTTGGCCCCGAATCCATCAACCGCAAATCGTGAGATATTTTGACTAAATCCTGCGCTAAGTTGCGTAAAGCACCAGAAACATTTACAAATGGTGCCATACTCTGCATGGCTGCCATGAGATGCGGTGCAGGTTCTAAAGGAGTATCAATCAATTCTGAGAGAACTTCCACCACACGGGCGCGATACAGAGGATGAGTATTTAACCCCGTTCCAGCTGCACTACCTCCCAAACCCAGCACCATCAAATCTCCAGAGGCGGTGTAAATCCGGTTTTGGTGTTCTGTCAGAATTTGCGCCCAAGCCCGAAAATTTTCACCCAAACGCACAGGTACAGCGTCTTGTAAGTGGGTTCTGCCAGATTTGACGATATCTTGAAATTCTACAGCTTTGTTTTCTAAAGATGCGATCGCACCATCTATTGCTGGGTGTAATATCTTGGATAATGCCAATAATCCACCAATGCGAATTGCGGTAGGAATCACATCATTGGTAGACTGCCCATAATTAACGTGATCGTTAGGACTAACACGTTTGTAATTGCCCTTTTCTTCACCCAGAATTTCTAAGGCGCGATTTGCGAGAACTTCGTTGATATTCATGTGGTGGGATGTTCCCGCACCCGCCTGATAAACATCCACGACAAATTGATCCCGGAACTTCCCAGCTAAAATTTCATCAGTTGCTTGGACAATCGCCTGACTAATATCTTGAGGAATGCAATTCAGTTCTCCATTGACAATTGCTGTAGCTTTTTTAATTATCAATCCAGCATTTACGTAAGTAGCTAAAGGCTTGATGCCGCTAATGGGGAAGTTTTCGAGCGCCCGTAGCGTTTGAATGCCGTAATAAAGGCTACTAGAAATTTGGCGATCGCCCATCGAATCGCGTTCGATGCGGAATTGAGAGTCTGGGTGTTCAGTCATAGTATTGTTTTAGGAGAGCTACAGAAAACAGATTTTCCCACGCAGGCACACTCAGATACACTAATCTGCATATATTTTGCATATTTGCTTGGCTGCTTGTTGCTTTACACTCGTTAATTTTTAATTTTCCATGACCCTACCCAACTGGATTACCTTCTCTCGCCTTCTGGGTGTGCCATTTTTGCTTTACGGTTTATATAATCCTACACCTCAAGCTAGATGGATATGTTTAACAATTTTTATCATTGCGGCGTTAACTGATTGGTTAGATGGCTATTTAGCGCGGAAACTCAACCAAATTACTGACTTGGGTAAGTTTCTTGATCCCTTAGTGGATAAATTTCTGGTACTTGCGCCGTTGCTGGTTTTTATTGAACTTGGAAAAGTGCCGGCTTGGGGAGTGTTTTTAATTTTAGCGCGGGAATTAGCGATCGCTGGTTGGCGGGTGAATCAAACGACAATTACCGGGGCGAACATTTGGGGTAAACTCAAAACGGTTAGTCAAATAGTCGCGATCGCACTTCTGATTGCACCCCTACCTGAAGTCTGGCAAACTCCCTCTCTAATTGCCTTTTGGATTTCCGTCGCCTTGACTTTAATCTCTGGGGGTATTTATCTTTTGCCGTTAAGTACAAAGTGAAACCAAAAAAGCTCCACGGGACTGATGTTTTTTTATTTGGAAGTCTCTTTAAACTCGAAAGTTGAGCCTCTGAACTCGGAAGTTGCACCTCTGAACTCGGAAGTTGAGCCTCTGAACTCGGAAGTTGAGCCTCTGAACTCGGAAGTTGCACCTCTGAACTCGGAAGTTGCACCTCTGAACTCGGAAGTTGCACCTCTGAACTCGGAAATTGCACCTCTGAACTCGGAAATTGCACCTCTGAACTCGGAAGTTGCACCTTTGAACTCGGAAGTTGCACCTTTGAACTCGGAAGTTGCACCTCTGAACTTGGAACTTCAAGATCAAAAGTTCAAAACTCGGAATTTTTAGAATTCGCAAACAAATAAAGAGTCGAGTTGAACAAAGATGAGAGGCAATTTAGCGCCTCACGTTGACACAGCTACTACTTTATTTCTCAAAATCATAGCTAGGTAAGCCGGTAACATCAGTTTTGAGAGCAAATAAATCACCTGAGTAAAAACTTTTTTCAATCTCCCCTTGGCTGAGTCCAACTGAAGCAGTGGTAATGTAGAGTGTTTGCAAATCTTCGCCGCCAAAGGTGCAACTGGTTGGCAATTGCACAGGTAGTTTTATCCGCAATATCTCTTCACCCTTGGGGTTGAAACGAATTACACACCAACCATCCCACATCGCTGACCAAATATTTCCTTGACTATCTATCGTCAACCCATCTGGGTAGAAAGATTCATGACTTAAATCAACAAAAATCCGGCGATTAGTAATATTACCTGTTACTAAGTCAAAGTCGTAAGCATATATCTTTTTGTGAGGAGAATCACTCAAATAAAAAGTTTTTTGATCGGGACTCCAACCCAGACCATTAGAGATCGTCAATCCTGTTTCAATGATATGTAATGAACCGTCACGATCGTAGCGATAAAGGCTAGCCTGGGGTTTTTCCAAAGAACACATTGAGCCGATCCAAAAACGCCCTTGAGAGTCACATTTGCCATCATTCAGACGGTTATCTGACAGATTTCCTTCAATTTCCAAAATAGGAGTAACTTCACCTGTCTGGGTATTGAGGAATGCCAAGTGATGACGCAGTGCCATAATTAATCTATCTTTACCTGCTATTGCGATCGCACCTACCACATCTCCCACATCAAAAAACAAGTCTTTCCCCATAGCAGGATTGAACTGATGTACCCGATGGTTGTAAATATCGATCCAGTAAATTACGTTTTGGGTAGAATCCCAGATGGGGCTTTCACCTAAACGCGCACGGGCTTCTAGAACATTGTGGAGTGGATATTGCACAACCTGGCTCATTTTATAAACCAACAACAGCATTTACAGAAACTAGTTTTAGTAGCCTTCAAGCAATTCTAAAAAAGGTTTGCCTAACTAATAGAGAAAATTTTCATTCCTATTTCAGTAAAAACTACAAACTCAATTTATCGTAAATCAAAGGGTTTAAGACCCCTACCTCTACAGGTAGCATCATTTTCAGACGGGGATTTAAACCCCGACTGAAAATGTCTTTAATTTTGAATTTTGAATTTTGAATTGTTAATGCGTCTTTCCCAAGTAGAAGAAAATATTTTTGATTTTGATTTTCGCCAAACCTTTACCACGATCCGTTAACTTAAAGTTAGTCGGTCAAGATTCTCCTTATGTACCAAACAGACCCGCCTCTGTCTCCCAGAGAAGTCCTACCAACCATGTATGATCTTCCCAGTGAATACCCGGAGGACTCTGGTTTACCTGACGAATTTCACCTTTTTCAGCCCCAACTTCTGCGCGAAACCTTCTGTCCACCTAACTATCCAGCAGAGGAAGTATTTGTTGCCAGTGACTTAAACCTTTATTATGACCTCCGGCATACACTGTGGTAAAACGCCCGGACTGGTTTGCTGCCGTGGGAGTTTCGCGTCTCTACGAACAGCAAAACTTGCGTCTAAGTTATGTCATCTGGCAAGAAGGGGTCGCTCCTTTTGTAGTGGTAGAATTTCTTTCTCCTGGCACTGAAAAAGAAGACTTAGGACAAACTCTACGGGAGATTAACCAACCGCCAACCAAATGGGAAGTTTATGAGCGGATTTTGCGAGTTCCTTACTACATTGTCTTTGACCGCTACACTGACAAACTGCAAGTATTCCAATTAGTTGCAGATCGTTACAACGAATTGGACTTGAGTACCCCACGGGTGTGGATGCCAGGTTTGGAACTGGGCTTAGGACTTTGGCAAGGTTCTTACCAAGGAATTGAGCGATTGTGGCTACGTTGGTATGATGCATCCGGGAATTGGCTTCCCACGCCGCTAGAAAAACTAGAACGAGAAAGTCAACGTGCTAACAGATTAGCAGCACAACTGCGAGAGTTAGGCGTTAACCCTGATGAGTTATGAAATATGCGAAAAGCATCAGTCAACTTAACGTGAAACGGGCGGTTATAAACCGCGTTTACACAAACAAAACCCACCGACCTGGGTTTCAAACCCTTAATTTGACCTTAGTCCGCAAAGGCGGACTTTGCCTGTGTAGCCGCGTTCGCCCCTGGCGTGCCGGAGGCATTATTCTAATTCGCCCTCGATCTAAGTTGACAACGCTTGCAAAATCTCCTCATCTACAGAGAAATCAACATCAGCTTTATCTTTTGCATTAGCCAAATAGTCATTTTCCAGAGAGTCTTGTAACCCAGAAATCAAATCATATTCAGGATGCCAGTTTAATTCTGTTTGCGCTTTATTCACCGAAGCAAAGAAATGCTGCACCCGCATCGGAAAAGCTTTGCGTTTGCCGAAATCAAACTTTTTCGGGTCGTAATGGACGATTTTTACAGCATCAGGTGATTTACCAGCCGCTACAGCGCTAGCACGGGCTAAACCATCAAAAGTGACAAAGCGATCGCCAGAGATATTATAAATCTGTCCTATGGCTTGTTTGTTGCCCAAAACCTGAGTCATTGCTAGTGCTAAGTCTTTTACATGACCTAGCTGGGTGATATGCAAGCCATTTCCGGGGATAGGAATGGGGCGATCGCGCACAATTCTGTCAAAAAACCAGCCTTCCAACTCATTATAATTACGAGGCCCGTAAATATAAGTAGGACGAATAGAGGTGAAAGGTAATCCCAATTGAGTCAGATAAGCTTCTGTTTCATGTTTACCCTTATGGCGACTTTTGGGATCTACAGCATCGCCTTCTATGTGGGGCAACTGATCGGATTTGAGATACACTCCCGCAGAACTCATGTATACAAAATGTTGCACTCGGTCTTGAAAAATCTCTGCTAGTGGTTGAGTATCAGTAAGTTCCCGCCCGTTATTGTCAAAAATGACATCAAAGTTTTCTTGTGATAACTTTGCTTTTAATTGAGTAGCATCAGTGCGATCGCCTATAATTTGTCCTACTCCCTGTAAAGAAGGTACTGGCCGATTCCCACGATTGAACAGTACTACCTCGTGCCCTTGTTCCACTAGTAATTGAGTCAAATAGACACCAATGAACCGAGTACCACCCATAATTAGAATTCGCATAAATTCACCCTTTATATATCAGTTGTCGTCAAGGGAGTGGGGACTAGGGATTGGGGACTGGGGACTGGTGACTAGAGACTAGAGACCGGGGATTGGGGAGACAAGGAGGACAAGGAGAATAACCCATACCCAATGCCTCATGCCCAATGCCTCATGCTTCATACCCAATCCCCAATCCCCATTCCCCAATGCCCAATGCCCAATGCCCCAATCTGAGATTATCAGGTTGCAGCATCCATCTGGAACCTCTGAAATAAAGATTCCGTCTTATGTGCTAATCTGGGGCGCTTCCCATTAATTAATCACAAGGGGAAACTTTTCAGTTAACGTCATCAAATTGTCTAAGTATTTTCCATTTATTCAAGTTAGCTGTGCCCTTGAAATATGCTCTAGTTCATGAGTGGCTAACCCCCAAAGCCACCGGTGGTTCAGAACTCGTTGTCCGAGAAATTCTGAATCACATTGATGCTGATTTGTATGCCCTCATAGATTTTGAATCGAGCAATAGAGAAAGTTATTTATACAAGCGTCAAATTGGCAAGACGTTTCTCCAGAACTTTCCCTATGCCCAAAACGGTATACAAAAGTACTTGCCTTTGTGGCCTTTGGCAATTGAACAACTTGATTTGCGGCATTATGATGTAATTCTGTCTTCATCTCACGCTGTTGCCAAAGGAATCCTTACCACTCCCGAACAGATGCATATTTGCTACTGTCACAGCCCTATGCGTTATGCCTGGGACTTGACTTTTGATTATCTGCGCCATAGCAAACTAGGTAGTGGCTTACCTGGGTGGGTGACACGATATTTATTACATCGTTTGCGCCAGTGGGATGTATTGAGTGCCAATCGCGTTGATTACTTCATTGCCAACTCACAGCACACAGCTCGGCGGATTTGGCGTTGCTATCGGCGAGAAGCAACAGTCATTTACCCACCCGTGAATATTGCGGAATTTCCATTTCTGTCTCAGAAAGAGGACTTTTACCTGACAGTTTCTCGGTTAGTGAGTTATAAGCAAATATCGTTGATTGTCAAGGCTTTTAATCAACTAAAACGACCATTAGTAGTCATTGGTACAGGAGATGAAATGAACAAGATTCGCGAGATGGCAAACTCCAATATCCAAATACTGGGATGGCAACCCGATAATGTGGTAAAAAAATATATGTCTAAGGCCAAGGCATTTGTGTATGCAGCTTGTGAAGATTTTGGTATTGCCTTAGTAGAAGCACAAGCCTGCGGTACGCCGGTGATTGCCTACGGTGCCGGGGGTGCCCTAGAAACAGTGCGAGATATCCGCTCTTGTGTGGATACAGGGACAGGTATATTTTTCAAGACGCAAACAGAGGCGGCTTTAGTGGAGGCAGTAGAAAAGTTTGAAGTGTATGAGAGTTCGTTCAGTTCCGAGTATATGCGATCGCACGCCGCGCAGTTTTCACCGCAAATTTTTGCAGATCGTTATCTAGATTTTGTAAACAAGTGCAACGAAAAAAGACCATTTTTGCAATGATGGTCTTGGTTAATCTAGTTATTTTTTAGGCTTTTGGCAATTTTCCCCCAGAAGCATCTCATTTTCGCTTTAATATTGGGACTATGTGTGGTGTGGATTATTAAGGAGTATGATGACTGCCCAGAGCTCACTCCTCTCCGGCAAGCGGGGCGTACGGCAAGACACTAGAGCGTCTACGCGTACTTTCTTAAAACGCGGTCAAAAAACAAAGACGCCAAGAGTTAAGCCCAAAGGTTTACCTTTTCAGGGTTTAAACGGAGAGTTTGCCAAACGACTGTTCGATATAGTGTTTTCGCTGTCGGTGTTAATTTTGTTCTTCCCCGTCTACTTAATTTTGACCTTGCTGATTGCCTTTAGCTCAGAAGGCCCAATTTTTTACATCCAGGAACGGGTAGGGAAAAATTACAAAGCGTTTAATTGTATTAAATTCCGAACAATGGTAAGCAATGCGGACGAAATCCTCATGCAAATGATGGAAACATCGCCCGAACTGCGACAAGAATTTGAGAGCAGTTTTAAGCTGAAACAAGACCCCCGGATTACCAAAATTGGTCGATTTTTGCGAATTACTAGCTTAGATGAATTTCCCCAGTTCTGGAACGTTTTGAAAGGGGACATGAGTGTAGTCGGCCCCCGACCCTTGGTAGCAGAAGAACTGCCAAAATACGGTTGTCACATTGACGAGATTTTAACAATCCGCCCAGGAATTACTGGTTTGTGGCAGGTATCTGGCCGTAATGACATTCCCTACCCTCGGCGAGTCCAAATAGACCTGCATTATGTCAAATTTAGGAATTTCTGGCTTGATTTATGGATCATCTTGAAAACTGTTGATGTGGTAATTTTACCCAAAAATAACGGGGCATACTGAGTAACTACTTAGGGTCGATTCTGTGGGGCAGTTAATGCCCCTAAGACTAAACGACTGTTCTATCTAATTGTCTATATTTGTGTCTTTCTACGTAGCTTAGAATGATCTGAGCGTCTACCTGTAGTTCATTTTGCCCTGATTGAGATTTTTGCCCGAAGTCTAATTTTAAATACCTATTTTATTAAGTCTTTACAAAACCAGAGAGATATGAAGTTTTGACAAAAAACAACATACACAAAAAGAATCTTGTTTTACTTAGTATAAAAAAGTATACATATTTTAACAATCTTGAGCTATTGAAGGTTAGGCTGACATTATTAAATTCCTTTTTACTAAGTATATTTATTTAGGGAAAAAGTCTTATAACAACAAGAACTCGTAGGTTTCCCATTAGGCAATTCAGCAATTAGTTGCTAGGTTGTATCATATTGCCTGTAACTTTTTAATCAAAGCAATAAGGGATAATTGAGCATGACGCAACAGAAGCGAGCGTTGATTACTGGTATTACTGGACAAGATGGTTCATATCTAAGTGAATTTTTGTTGGAACAAGGTTATGAGGTTCATGGCATCATTCGCCGGACTTCTACCTTCAATACAGACCGCATCGATCACATTTACGAAGACCCCCACAAAGAGGGAGTGCGGTTGTTTCTTCACTATGGTGACTTGACAGATGGTACGACGTTGCGGCGCATTTTAGAAGAAGTTAAGCCAGTAGAGATTTACAACCTCGGCGCTCAATCTCATGTCCGAGTCAGCTTTGACTCACCAGAATACACGGTTGATGCTGTAGCAATGGGTACATTGCGTTTGTTGGAAGCAATTCGAGACTACCAACATCGTACCGGAATTCAGGTGCGATTTTACCAAGCGGGTTCTTCAGAAATGTACGGTTTAGTACAAGCAATACCTCAAAGTGAGACAACGCCGTTTTACCCTCGTAGTCCTTATGCCTGTGCAAAAGTTTACGCCCACTGGCAAACCATAAATTATCGTGAGTCTTATGATTTATTTGCTTGTAACGGCATACTTTTTAACCACGAGTCACCCCGCCGTGGTGAAACCTTTGTAACCCGCAAAATTACTAGAGCTGTGGCTGGGATTGTTGCTGGTAAGCAGAAAAAGATTTATATGGGTAATCTAGACTCCAAGCGAGATTGGGGCTATGCAAAAGATTACGTCAAAGCAATGTGGTTGATGTTGCAGAAAGAGCAGCCAGATGATTACGTAATTGCGACTGGTGAAACCCACTCGGTGCGGGAGTTTTTGCAACTGGCATTTAGTTATGTGAATCTCAACTGGGAAGATTATGTAGAGTTTGATGAGCGTTACCTTCGTCCATCTGAGGTAGAGTTGTTGATTGGCGATTCTACCAAAGCACAGCAGAAGTTGGGTTGGAAACCATCAATAACCTTTGAACAACTAGTTTCCCTAATGGTAGAAGCAGACTTACAAGCATTGGGTCACACTTCACCCAACGGAAATGGTTCGCAATTTCCATACGACATTGCGACTGTTCGTCAAGAACTGGGCGCTTTGCACTTCTGATTCGCACCACAGAGGATAAAAATATGACCGCCTTAGAACTAAAAAATCAACGTATTCTCGTCACTGGTGGGTCGGGGTTTCTAGGTCGTCAGGTGATAGATCAACTGTGTAAAGCAGGGGCCGAACGTGACAAGATTACAATACCGCGATCGCGCGATTGCGATCTACGTGTTTGGGAAAATAGCCAACGTGCAGTTGACCAGCAAGACATAATTATTCACCTAGCAGCTCATGTCGGTGGCATCGGTCTGAACCGCGAAAAACCCGCAGAGTTGTTCTACGATAATTTGATCATGGGAACCCAGCTAATTCACGCTGCCCATCAAGCTGGAGTCAAAAAATTTGTTTGTGTTGGCACAATCTGCGCCTATCCTAAATTCACCCCAGTGCCGTTCAAAGAAGATGACCTTTGGAATGGCTACCCAGAAGAAACCAACGCCCCTTACGGAATTGCAAAGAAAGCACTTTTAGTTCAATTGCAATCTTACCGCCAGCAGTACGGTTTTAATGGGATTTACTTACTGCCAGTGAATTTGTATGGCCCAGAAGATAACTTTGACCCCGGAAGTTCTCACGTCATTCCAGCATTAGTTCGCAAAGTTCACGAAGCCAAAATCAAAGCAGAAAAGCAACTCCTAGTTTGGGGTGATGGCAGTCCCACGCGTGAGTTTCTGTATTCAGAAGATGCAGCGAGGGGGATTGTTATGGGGACTCAATTCTATAACGAATCGGAACCAGTTAACTTAGGAACGGGTGATGAAATCTCCATTCTTGATTTAGTAACTCTAATCTGCGAATTGATGGAGTTTAAGGGTGAAATTGTTTGGGAAACTGACAAGCCTAATGGTCAACCCCGCCGGTGTTTAGATACTGAACGGGCTAAGGTTGCCTTTAATTTTACGGCTCAAGTGAGTTTTGAAGAAGGGTTAAAGAATACCATTGAGTGGTATCGTCAACACGCTGCATAACGAATGTATTAGTAAATGTAGGGTGGTATAAGCTGGGCGATGCCCAGCTTATTTGTATAAATTTTTATGAATAAAGTTAATCATCAACTAAATAAAGCAGAACTACGCCGCACTCTACTTAAAACACGTCAATCAATGTCTGTTGGAGAGTGGAGAGAAAAAAGCGATCGCTTATGCTCTCATTTACAAAACTCTACTTTATTTACCCAAGCAAAAACAATACTTGCTTATTTCAGTTTTCGCCAAGAACCCGACCTCAGTCCACTATTTGCAAACACCAAATACCGTTGGGGATTTCCTCGCTGCGTTGATAAATCCCTGTGTTGGCATATTTGGACACCTAAAGATTCTCTCCAAAACGGCGCTTATGGCATTACTGAACCCTACCCCGACGCTCCCCTATTAAATGCTAGCGAAGTAGATTTGATTCTTATCCCCAGTGTAGCTTGCGACTATCAAGCATATCGTTTGGGTTATGGGGGCGGATATTACGATCGCTTGCTCAGTTTACCGCAGTGGGAGATGAAGCCGACTATCGGAATTGTCTTTGAGTTTGCTTATTTGGGACAAATACCTATTGAACCTTGGGATAAACCACTACAAGCTATTTGTACGGAAACCGGATTGACTCAAAAAGGCTGAAGGATTCAGGATAATGAAGACACATTATCAAATGTTTTATGACTAACCCAACGTCATCTACCACTGAGCAAGAAGCAATAATCGACGAGATTATCGCAAGTAGTCTCCAAGCTCAACAAAAAACCGGCCCAGACCTCCGCCAAATTCATAGCAAAAGTCATGGACTTCTTTGGGGACAGTTTATTATTGAACCCAATCTTCCTGAAGACCTGAGAGTGGGTTTGTTCAAAACGCCCCAAACCTATCCTGCGTGGATTCGGTTCTCTAGCGGTGGTTCGCCTGAAAAACGTGGTAAATTTAGCTCCGATAGCCAACCTGATGTTCGCGGTATCGCCATTAAGGTGATGAATGTGGACGGGCAAAAAGTGCTTGATGATGAAGAGAAAACTCAAGATTTTATACTCAACAATTATCCTACTTTCTTGGCCAAAGATGTTCGTGATTATGCGGATCTATCCAAAGCAGGTAGTGGAGAACTTAGCCCAGAAAGGCTGGAGGAACTTGCTTATGTCTTTGCTATCTTGCAAAAAATTGGCAGCCAGAAGGTAGGAAATCCGCTTTTGATTCAATATTGGAGTATGGCTCCGTTTAAATTTGGTAGTCGCATTGTCAAATTATCCGTCAAATCTCAACAGCCTGAACAACCACCAGAAGCACTTCCAGAATCAGAAAATTACCTCCGAGAAACGCTGGTAAAATATTTGACTGAAGAAGGTCGAGAAGCATCTTTTGACTTTTTAATTCAATTTTATGTAGATGATGACAAAACGCCAATTGAAGACCATGTTAAGGAATGGCAAGAAGCAGATTCACCGTTTATAAAAGTTGCAACTGTCCGCATTCCTAGTCAGACATTTGATTTGGAAGAACGCAAACGCTTAGATGAGGGTATATTGTTTTCCCCTTGGCATACACTGCTAGAGCATGAGCCTGTTGGAAGTGTGAATCTCTCTCGCAAGAGGCTTTACAGCGAACTTGCAAAATATCGGCGAGAACAAATTGCCCAACGTTCGCGGGAACCACAACCTTATGTTGCGGTTGAAAATTAACCACTGTGAATTTGCTTCAGACTGTAGGATGATAGGCTATAAGCCTACTTGATTAGATCCGATTTTTTGCTTTGCTGATTTGATGTATAAAAGTTATAAGTTTTGCAACCAAGAATCTTGTAGAGACGTAAAATTTTACGCCTCTACATCTATATGCTATGGATTTATAACCCCGACTTATTCAATAAGTCGTTACTGATTGTTGTGCTTACTCTCACAGTTAATTTTAATACAATATAATTTCCCTTATTAATCAAATGCTGAACTGGAAAAAATCACGATCGCAAATCCTGCTAATTTATGTACTATTGGGAGCGATCGCACTGGTGATGCTCTTTCCTTTACTATGGCTAATTAGTACAGCCTTAAAATCGCCTACGGAAAATATTTTCCAGTCGCCGCCACAGTTATTACCTGCGTCACCGACACTAAATAACTTCTCTAGTGTGTGGAACTCTCTACCTTTTGGACAATACCTGTATAACAGCACTTTGGTGTCAGTGTTGACTGTGGGCTTAAATCTGCTGTTTTGCGCTTTAGCTGCCTATCCGTTGGCAAGATTGTCGTTTATAGGGCGAGACTGGATTTTTGTGGCCATCGTCTCCACGATTATGATTCCCTTCCAAATCGTGATGATTCCCCTGTATATTTTGACAGTCCAGTTGGGTTTGACAAATAGTTATTTGGGAATGATTTTTCCGAGTTTAGCTTCTGCCTTTGGCATTTTTCTGTTGCGCCAAGCTTTTATGAGTGTCCCCAAAGAAATAGAAGAAGCCGCCCGAATGGATGGCAGCTCAGAGTTAGGATTGTGGTGGCATATTATGTTACCCGCAGTTCGCCCAGCACTGGTAACTCTAGCTATTTTCGTCTTCATTGGTGCTTGGAGTGACTTTTTGTGGCCTTTAATTATCATCCAAGACGAAAGTTTATACACTCTTCCTTTGGGAGTTGCAAAACTAGCAGGGACATTTTCCCTTGACTGGCGATTGGTAGCTGCTGGCTCAGTGATTGCGATCGCCCCAGTATTATTACTATTTCTCTTTTTACAACGTTACATTGTACCCACAGAAACAGGTAGCGGCGTCAAGGGTTGAAGAAGAATTCAGAACAAGAAAGTGGTAGATGAGGGAGATTAGCGCTATTCTATGACTGCGGCTACAGAAACAAAGTCCGCCTGCGCGGACTAACGCTAAAATAGGCTTTCAAATTTAATCTGACGAGAGTAATAAAAGAGCGTTAGGGAGAAATAATTAATGCCCAATGCCCCATTCTCCATTCCCAATTCAATAAGCACCAGTTTTTTTAAATACCACCCAGATAGTTTTAATAATCAGACTCAGGTCATAACTTATAGACCATTTACGTTGATAATCTAGATCCATCTTGACAATGGTTTCAAAGTCTGTGATGCTAGAGCGTCCATTAGCCTGCCATTCTCCGGTAATACCTGGTTTGACTCGTAATCTATCCCAGTGGTGTAGCTCGTAATGGCTGACTTCATCAAGAGTAGGTGGACGAGTACCAACTAAACTCATGTCCCCTAACAAAACATTCCAAAATTGGGGTAATTCGTCCAAGCTAGTACGCCGCAAAAATTTACCTACAGGAGTAATGCGAGGATCGTCAACAGATTTAAAGATGTGACCTTTGGCTTGGTTTTCAACCAAATGCTTGAGTTTATCAGCATCGACAATCATGGAACGGAATTTCCAGATGCGGAAAGTTTTTCCGTTCAAGCCACAGCGAATTTGGGAATAAAGTATTGGACTTGGCTCATGAATAAAGGTCGCAATTGTTACGGGGATTGCTACCATAAATGTAATTACCAGCCCTACAATGGCTCCAACAATGTCAATTAATCGTTTTCTCACGCTTAAAGTTGACGGATGTGAAGGCTGTTGCAAACAATTAACTGAATAAAGATAAAGATTATTCACAAGGGCTAACTTATTTTATAATAGAAGTTTTTGCATCAGTAGTGTAGACATGATTTTTAGGCGATTTTTATTGTTTTTGTCGCCACTATCTAGTGTTAATATACACAAAGTTATAACAATAGAAAAACTGAAAACCCAAAGTTTACAGAATCTTTGAATTAAAGTGATAGATTGTAAAACTACAGTATTTTTATCCATCAAATAAAAAAGATACTAGTATATTAAACATCCAAAAAATTATTTTTCTGAAGTATTAGTGGTCTCTCTCTCATTAGTTACGAAGTGTGAACAAGTTCGTAGTCAGGACTTTCGTCCTGGATTTTTAAGCACTGAAGTGCTTACTACGAACTCATGTAAATTAATGAGAATGAGACAGGCTGCTAGTAGTGCTTTGCAAAATTCCAAATGCTTATCTCATAAGCATTTGGAATTTTGAGTAATATCTTTATTTCTAGCGTAATGTACTAGTATCAATGATCAACCTCTAAGAGGGTGTTTGAAAAGTTTTGAGGAGTCAAATTTTATGCCAGTCGCCTCACCATGATCCGGCTCATGGCAAGGTAAATAAACGTCTCCGATGTTTCGGGTAATAACTCATAGTCTCTGACCAACCGTCGGCACCCCATCACCCAACCGAAAGTACGCTCCACGAACGTTTTTTGAGCAGGACAAAACATGAAGGTTATCTAGGCTTTGGGAGCGTTTTTGCGAGAGTGCGATCGCAAAACGGGCATTTGACCACAAAACCTGAATTTTGGCCTGATCCCGTGGTGCTTTCTAGTACACGAGAGATTTGCCGTGAGCAGAAGATTATAGCGTTCGTTCTAAATTCTGCTGTTTTCTCTTTGCCACTAGGCGTTTTTCATACAGTTTCAGCCATTGATGATTTTGCTCGCTCATCTCATATAAGGAGGGATCTTGCTGATATGTGTAGGAATCGCAGTCGTCAACAGCAGGGCTGTGATCAGTATCAGGTGAGAGTGCCCTATCCGCAGTCGGCAGGGCATTTTCATATCCTTCATACCCGACACCATAAGAGGTAGGAACATAGGGAGGAGCAGGAGGTTCAGTTCCATACCCGGCGTATCCAACCCCAGAAGAAGTGGCAGTATCGTTAAGGGTAGGAGGTTCAGTTCCATACCCGGCGTATCCAACCCCAGAAGAGGTGGGAGTATCGTTAAGGGCGGGAGGTTCAGTTCCATACCCGGCGTATCCAACCCCAGAAGAGTCAAAGACACTAATTGAAGATGAAGGACGGTAGACTTGTCTGACCCGATGTTCATAATCAAAATCAACAGTCATAGCATCCGTAAACTCAGGTAGCGCTTCTACCTCGGCTTTAGTGAGGTTAACTGCATAGACGCGGTGGGTATCATAGTCTACCTGGGAACATCCGATTGGCAGCAGAACTTTTTTGCCAAAAATCCAGATGCCTGTGTTGATCACCAGATAACGAATGTGGCCATCATCATCAACCAAAAGGTCTTCAGCAGAGCCAACTTTTTCGTCTTTGGAGTAAAGGTCAAACCCCCGAATATGCTCTTGAGAATTTTGTTCACGATCATTGGCATCAAAATCTTCGATTTTATGAAGAGACATAATGTCTTTTGTCCTCCGTTCTTTATGGTTTCGATTCATAGACTGAGGTGGAAACAATCATCTGCAAAGATTTAAGGGATCATTATCCCAAATCCACTCCAGCCCAATGATCGCAGCAAGCTGCTAGTTTGCTGCCTCTCTGAAGGATGAGATTTTGATTCTAGAGTTTCAATAACCTGTCAGACTTTTCAAACACGCTCCAAGGCAAAATTCACGGTATATGGTTCCTCCAGTGATTGCTGATTACTAGCCTTGATCGCAGCTAGATAGCGACGTAAAGACAATAGTTGTTGGGAATTGGGACGATAAGTGAGACTCCCTTGTTTTTCAAAAAGTGGCGCTGCGGTGATCGCTTGATAGTCAGGATTTTCTTGTGAACTCTGGGTGAGCCAGGTTGAATCTGTAACTGAAGGTATCAAA
This sequence comes from Nostoc sp., assembly GCF_036917135.1. Classification (GTDB taxonomy): domain Bacteria; phylum Cyanobacteriota; class Cyanobacteriia; order Cyanobacteriales; family Nostocaceae; genus Nostoc. The sequence goes on from NZ_JBALEA010000061.1 coordinate 155,943, forward strand.
CCCGAAGGTAGTTCACCTGACAAAAAAGCTAGCAGCCGTTGCTGACAAGTGCGAGTATTGATCCCGCGACCCTCAAATAACTGGATAACTTCACCGAAAGATAAGGGTCGATCTGGTAGCAGTCGCAGCAATTCTGTAAACAAGAAATAATCAGTGTATTGTTGCCTGGGTATATCTAAAATCTGAGGATGTAGAGGCAGCATTGCCAAACCATAGGCAACCCGACTGCAATTAGGAGCGCCGTTTTCACCGAGATATGAATCTTGAATAATCTTGGCGCTGGGGAGTTTTTGGCGTAACCAGCGATTCACCGTTCCGATACAAGCCACTCCACCAGTCAGAATAGCTTGATTAATCGCTTCTGTAGGGATGCCACGAGCTACTAATAATTTGTTGAGTTCTCGGTTCAGGCGGCGCACAAAGGGGATAAATACCTGACTTTCTAAGTCTCTTCGCTGCAAAATCCACCGTTGATCAGCTAATTCTAGGGTAAAAGAGTCTTGGTGTTGCAAAATCAGCTTTAGGGCTAGTGCTGCATCTAATACGGCCTGTCCCAGTAGAGAACTTTCTAGACGCTGCTGGAGGCGAATTCGAGCGGTGATATCTGGTTCTCCGACTCTGGGTAGTTCTAATTCTTCCAACCCTAAACTCTGCCAACGCATTTGGTCTAAACCGGGAATTGACGGTTGCCATTGCCAAGGATTACTGGTGATGGTTTTGCCTAGGCCTAGCCCGCCGCAGGCATCGCTTTGTGTTTCTAGGCGTGATTGCCGAGATTTAGGTGGCAATAGCAGCTGGCAAATAATATCTTGTTCAATTCCCTTGCCAGCATAAGCAAAACTGTGAAGCATGAAATCATTGTATGTCAATTGTACCAAGCTTTCTGGTACATTCACCAGCAACATCTCTGTAGCAGTTGTCCCAATGTTAATTACAAGGGTATTGCCAACAATGGGATGTTCGCTGGTTTTTGCTGGATGATCACCTTCAGAATCGCTTAATTTTACTTGCTCACCGTTAGCAGCATTGAGTTCTGGGAGTAGACTAGCGATCGCTTCTTCGACAAAAAAGACTTGCTGCGGATGTTGAATGAGTTTGCTGGTGAGTAAAGCTTCCCGCACGTTAAAGCGGTATTGTTCCGACCAACTAGATGGACAGGTGCAAATTATACCAGCAACATTATTGATAATCTGGGAAAAATTTTGTTCGCTGATTCCAACAGCAGCAGCCATTAATCTAGGGGTGGTGCTTGTTTTTTCGGATTTGAGGGTTAATAGTAGCTTAGAGAGCGATCGCACAACCCAAATCAAAGGCCCTGCCGAAAATTCATTTAATTGCAAAACAGGTTCCCATTTTTGCCGTTCACTCTTGTAGGGAATGGCTACTTGTAAATAGGGCTTCAACTGCGCCGAGTAGAGATTATTTGTCGTCGGATCTGCTGTTGATCTCGGTGTTGTCGAAGTGCTGGTGGAGTGATCAGGCACTTTATCTTGGGCAACAGCCGCAGGTGTCGTCTGCTCATGTGTTTCTATACTTTCATTTTCTCCGTGGGGTATAGAAGCTGTAGGCAGATAAACCTCTGTTGGTAAACGAAACGATTGCTGGAAGGAACTTGTTCCCGTTGGATTTTCTGCTGACCAGTAGATAGGATGTACAACAAAAGTCGAGCGATTTAATAATGCGGCAGAAATTCCTGTTGTACCTAAATCAATTCCTAAATACCAAACCGATTCTAGAACATTGGGCGAAACTTCTGAATTATTTATGGGATTGGAAATTGCAGGTAAAGAACTTTCTTCAACAGGAGTTATGACTTCCTTTTTTTTCTCAGTCTCCACCAGGGGAACTGCCAAACTAGAGAAATCAGCAGTTGAGGTATTCTCTGCTATTTGAAGATTTTCAGAGTCAGTTGTAGAGATTGTGTCTTGAGTGTGATCAAATAGTTCCGAGAAAATATCCAAGTTAGTAGCCGACTGAGATTCAGAATTTAACTGCTGATCAAAATTAGCCAAATCTCGATCCAATTGCTGTAACTGTTCTTCATCTAAAGAAATATCAGGTACGGCTGGAGCCTGGTTTGACTCAATAGAAAGCAAGTTTTCTTCTGGTGAAGCAGCAATGTAGTTATCTGAAGACGGTTCTGGCTGATTATCGTTAATTAATACTTCCGGTGTGGCGATACTTTCGGTAGATTTTGCCAAGGCAATTTCTGCTACTTCTGGAGTAACTGGTGCTGTAGTTGTGGCATTATCCACAGAAGATGATACTTCTAGCAATTGCTGCTCACTATCGGTATCAGGCAATAGGTCAGTTAGGATATGAATTGTATCAACACTAGCTGGCTGAGTATCGAGTTGCACCGGGAAACTGTCAGTTTGTGGTGTAGAGAAGCTAAGAGGCGAGTCTAGCTCAGTATCCTCTTCAAAAAATAGTTCTTCCTGTGGCTCTGATAAATCTGTGGTTTCTCCTAAAGTCTGTTGGGTTGAAAAACCTGTATCTGGTATCACAACAGCAGAATCGACAGTTGGAGTCTCAGCGATGTTCAACGGTGAAGCTTCATTTGTGGCAACATCGAGGCTTGGATTATTAACATCACCAGCACCAAACAAACTGGCGTAAAGTTGGTCTACCTCATCACCAATTAACGCAGAAATATTTTCCGGTAATTCGGTCGGGGTTTCGGAAGATTCAGACGAATCCAAACCAAGCTGCAACAGCGCTGCATCTAAATCTTCAGTGAGGGTAGTCTCCTGTTGCTCAGAATTAATTGTGAGTGGAGATGAAGTTTCCGGCTGTATCAGTTCTAAGGCTTGAGGCGAAACTTCAGCAGCGATCGCGGCTGAGTCAGGCAATAATGGTGGTGTCTCAGATTCTACCCCCAGGAAAGATGGCTGGGAACTAGGGAATTCTTGCTGCAAATGCTGGGTCAAATTGTTGAGAAAGCTGGCCATCAGCTGTTCACCCTGCATTCCCTTGCTATGCATTCTTGCCAGTGCTTGCGACAGAGATTCGTAATAAGTATTAATGTTGCGCTGTAGTGCCTCAAAGACTACATTCACCGTCCCATCTAGTGATAATAGGCGTTGATCCAACTCCCTTGCCAGCTGGGTTAACTGCTCCACACGGTCTGGGGATTCTAACAAAGGTTGAGTTCCAGAGGTTGGGTGATTATTTGCTCCTGAAAAATTGGCAGAATTTTCCCCCGTCTGTCCTACCAGTGGCGTTAAAGTTGGTACAAGGCGACTCATGAGTACCTGTAAAAACTCGGTAATTATTTGCTCCTGGTTTGTCAACTGCTGCGCTAGGGAGTAGTTTTGCAATCGCCTTTGGTCTAGCTGGCGAATTTCCTGGATGAGGGTGGCTCGTTCTTGCAAGAGCGATTCTAATTCCGATCGCAATGGCTGAATCAAGCTCGAAAATTCGTTTTTTAATTGTCCTGCGCCAACAGCACTCTGTTCTTGACTGGGTTCGAGCTGCGGTAGTGGATACTGGTTATTACCACGATCAATAAATTTTGTTAACAAGGGCGTTCGCGGTTCTTCAGAAGACTGATTTGGGCTGCCGCCCTGTAATGCTTCTTGTTCTTGTAACCTCATCAAGAAGTCCCGAATTCGTTCTAAAACTTCTTTAGGTTCTTGCGCCTGACCAGACAGAAATCTAGACAGGCGCTTGCCACCACTGGCAAGTAAGTTGTCAATATCTGCGATCAGCTTTTGAATTTCATCTGCACTGGAAGTCACTTTTATTACCTTATGTAGAAATTTATGTCCACTAATGTGACAATTACTTTACAATCACCGTACCCAAATGGGGATCTTGCTACGCGCAGTGTCGACCATAGGAAAAGTTTTGAGTGGCAAAAGCCACTGTTTGGATTTGTGACTGTCATTATGTTATGGATTCCTGGGAGTCGTGGCAATCTTCAATCAGCGTTTGTGTGAAGGAGGCAGTTCTTGCTGGAGGCAGAGGGCAGTATTCCTCCTACCTTTTTTGTTAAAAAGCTTAGTTTTGCAGCTCATTGGTTGCTTATTTTTGAAAATCGCTAAAATACCTGAGCAATAATTTACTCACTTTAGTATCATTGATGTTGTTTGCCTATATTCTTAATTAATCAAGTTTGCAGTGCAGCTAGCCGGTAAGCAATACAAGCGTCGGCTATAAACTACTTTTTGTTTGCAAAACTTTTACCCCGTTTAAACTTATAGGTAAAGATTATTTAGAAAAATGTTCTTGTCGTTTTCTCGTGTAGCATAGTTTAGTTTTCTCTTTGAAAGGGAGCTGTGCAATGATAGCTTAGGCTAAAAATGGCGCTCTTGTTTGTTGTGTGTACATAGCAGCTTGAATAAAAATGTCGTAATGGAAGACCGATATAGCTTGCAACCACAGGCTAATCCCTGGATGATCACCTCGGCTCCCTTTTTTCAAGGGTTGCCAGAAACTGCTGTGGAATCAGCTCTCATCCATCTTGTCACCCGCACTCACCCAGCCAATCAGGTGATTCTGCTGGAAAATGACTGGGGCGGTTCTGTGTATTTTATTATGGATGGATGGGTAAAAATTCGCACCTACAATCTGGAAGGAAAAGAAGTAACGCTGAATATTCTTGGTAAAGGAGAATTGTTTGGTGAAATGGCGGCGCTAGATGAAGTACCTCGATCCACAGATGTGATTACTTTAGCCCCGACAGTAATTGGCAGCATGCCTGCTCAGGATTTTGTCAAGTTACTTCAGATAGAACCCTTGGCAGGAGTTCGATTGGCGCAACTGATGGCACGAAGATTGCGGCAAGTAAATCGCCGATTGCGGTTGCGGGAATCTGATAGCCAGTCACGTGTGGCAGATACGTTGCTATTTTTGGCAGAAGGACAGGGAAAAAAAGCGCAAACAGGAACCGAAATCCCCAATCTACCTCATCGGGAATTGAGTAGTTTGAGCGGTCTGGCGCGGGAAACGGTGACACGAGTGTTGACAAGGCTAGAAAAAAAAGGCTTGATTAAACGGGATCAAGACACTATTTGTATTCCCGATTTGTCAGCCTTAGAAAGAATGATCGTTTAACAGGTTGCGCCCTTTCCTTCCCCAACTTCTCTACGAGACGCTACGCTAACAGCTAAGAAAAGTTGGACAAGAATAGGCGCTCCGGGACTGGGTACTGGGTACTGGGTACTGGGTACTGCAAAAGAAATTCTTTTAAGATTTGATTGGGATTTATGCCCCAACCAAATTTTCCTAATTCCCAGTCCCTAGTCCCCATTACCCCTTATCCCCAGAGGGGACCCCACCTTCCCCAATCCCCAGTTTAAGAACTTGTCAGATATGAGTATTTTAGATTCTCTGCCAGATGAGCCGGAGGAAGATCCATCCCCTGAATCTCCAACTCCCCAGAATCATTGGTTAGACAAAGAACAGCAGTTAATGCCTCCTCAACTTAAAGCTGATGTGCCCTTGAGGATGGTGGAAACGGCATTTTTAGCCAGTACCGCTAGCTTAATTTGGTTTATTAATTTCTACTTTCCCTTGGGTCCAGTTTTGCGGATATTTTTTCCGGTACCGATCGCTCTAGTTTATTTGCGTTGGGGCAAACGTGCGGCATGGATGGCAGCGCTCACCTGTGGGTTATTGCTGACGGTACTGATGGGACCAGCCCGCAGTTTGCTTTTTGTCATGCCCTACGGGTTCATGGGCGTGCTTTTGGGAGCGACGTGGTATCGTCGTCGTGTTCCCTGGATTGTTTCTATCACTTTGGGTACGCTGTTGGGTACTTTGGGAGTCTTTTTTCGGCTGTGGTTGTTGTCTGTTTTGTCAGGTGAAGACTTGTGGATTTATGTGATTACCCAGGTGACTGAATTCATCGAGTGGGCATTTTTGAAGCTGAGTTTGTTGGCGAGTCCCAGCGTGTTTTTGATCCAAGTGGGAGCGATCGCTCTAATAATACTCAACAACTTTATCTACCTTTTTGTGGTACACCTAGCAGCATGGTTACTTTTTGACCGCCTGGGCAACCCTATTCCCCGTCCACCACAATGGGTACAAGTCCTTATGGATTATGAGGGATAGTCATTTGTCATTTGTCATTTGTCATTGGTTAAATGATGAAGTCCTAACTAATCAGCAATGCCCAATTCCCAATGCCCAATGCCCAATGCCCAAATTAGTATTTATACCCAAAAAGAACAGGGTGAAGAATGGCTACGACGCTATCGTGGTTGTCTACCCGTGTTTGCTTGTGTTTTAGGATTTACTGAAACTGGTTTAATTCCAGGGATTTCAGCAGCCGGTCGCACTCCAGAAGATCGGAAATATACCGCTTGTGCCGATGCCGAATTTTTGTATTATGGCCCGGAACATCAAGCCCATTATCCCTTACCACCATTAGCGGCTGGGGCTTCACCTGTGCTGATTTCTCGTGCTGTCTTTGAGTCACTAAAAACACCAGTTCATTTATTTAATGCAGGTTTACCCCAGCCTCCTGCTGTGCCAGTAATTGATTTGGGTGGCGCTCCTGCTAAGTGTTTAAGTGGAGGTGCTGCTATGGAAATCACAACGGTACACCACTTGTTTGAACAAGGGCTACTTTGGGGAGAACGCCTTGCTGCCAATATCCAACAGGGGTATTTGATTATCGGTGAGTGCGTCGTCGGAGGCACTACAACAGCCCTGGCCATCTTAACTGGTTTAGGTATAGATGCTGCTGGAAAAGTTAACAGTAGCCACCCTGTTTGTAACCACGCGCAAAAGTGGGCACTAGTGCAAGCTGGGGTGGAGAAGATGAGGGTGAGCAGGGGGCATACTTCGACTGCGCTCAGTACAGGGGGAGCAGGGGCAGAAAATTTTACTTTGTCCTCCTCATCTTCCTCAGTGAACCCCTTGCAACTCGTTGCCGGCGTGGGTGATCCGATGCAAGTGGTGGTAGCTGGGATGGCGATCGCAGCTAGCCGTAGTTGTGGTGTAATGCTAGCTGGTGGGACGCAAATGTTGGCAGTTTATGCGCTGATGAATGCGATCGCTCAAACTTACGCCTTATCATGGCTACCAGAAGAAGTAGTTGTAGGCACAACTCGGTGGGTAGCAGAAGACCCTACTGGCGCTACAGTTGACTTAGCCCTCAACTTAGGAAAAGACACCCTAACGAAGAGTGGAAGAACCCCTCCCTTATTAGCAACTCGTCTGAGCTTCGCTGATTCTCGTTATCCCCAGCTGAAAGCTTATGAGCAGGGCTTTGTTAAAGAAGGTATGGGTGCTGGAGCCGCTTGCATAGCCGCCCATCTTAGCCAAGATTGGCAGCAACAACAACTTTTGGCAGCGATTGAAGCCCAACTTGAACGGCTAAGTACAGCATTAGATTAATATAATAGCGAATTCTCTGCGTGTCTCTAGGCTTACCCCTGCGCCCCCAATACTGCGGGAAGCGAAGCGCATCTACGTTTAAATTTAAACCCTCAATTCGGTACAATTATACGCAAAGCTGTACTTAGCAAAATTAACACTTCATAATCTAATCGTCATTCAAATTGCATCTGCGTGTCTCTTGAACTTTTGATCTCAGAAAACCAGAAGCTTTTGACTTGTGGGTGTGTAAGAGTGTCTTTCTAGCAGTTTGAACCCACTTTCCGCACCCAAAGTGTCACACATCAATAAAAAGCAGATTGAGTAGTACATAAAAACTAACATAGAAGTAAGAGAAAGTAGAGTTAATGAGAAGAAGTAGCATTTACAGCAATTTTCAGGTAAATAGACCACAGTGGTTGAACCAACAGAAGGCATCATCTTCGGTAATATAATTTACAGCGTCAGCCATAGCTTGATCGAGTAATTCCAGTGTGCGCGCTTCACGGGAACGGAGAAATTGCTTCAATTTCGACCAACAAAGTTCTATGGGGGATAAATCAGGAGAATAGGGGGGCAAAAACTTGACTTTTGCACCAACAGACTCGATGGCAATTTTTACACGCTCTGCGTGATGAACCCTCAGATTATCCATAACCACGATCGCCCCTTTCCACAATTGAGGAGCTAAGACCTGAGTTATATATGTGAGAAAAACCTCAGTATTTGTGCTTCCTGGCACAGTCATCGCTGCAACCAGTCCATCGAGGTTCAAAGCACCAATTAAGGAAACGTTTCCACCCTTTGTTCCTGGAATGCTACCAATTGCTCGTTCGCCATCTACTGCTCTAGCAAACAAGCGTGACATTGATAAATTCAATCCGGCTTCATCGACAAATACTAAGTTTCGCACGTCAATTTTATCTAACCAACGGCGATAGTCATGCCGTAATTCCTGTACTCGTGGAGTATCCTGCTCACTTGCATAGAGACTTTTTTTTTACAGCGTAAGTCTAATTTTTCTACTGCACGATGCATTGTCCAAATGCTGATCCTAATTCCTATATCTTTAGCGAAGCGATCGCATAACTCTGAGAGCAACAAATCATTTTTCTCTTCCACCCAAGACTTGATCGTGCTTAGATGTTCATCCTGAATAGTTGGTTTTTGGTATCCCCCACGTTGTTTTGCTTCAATTTGTCCACTTTGACGATAATGGCGCAGTAGGTTTCGCACAAACGACAAGCTAACCTTAAATCTTTCCGCCAACTGGCGTTGAGAGCCTTCCTTGGCAACACACGCTTTAATCACGCGACGACGCAAATCCCCTGAGTAAGATACTGGCATCTAATTAAACAATCACTCCAGATCCAGAGTACAGTAATTTGTGGTTCAATTACCTGAAAACTGCTGTAATTCCTGAGTAATTTTAACTGCCCCTACCCGTTGATAGGAAATGGTGTCATTAGAATCGAGTCCCTTATTTACAACTACTTGTGCTGCTTCTTGAGGGCTAAGTAGTTTGCCGAAATAGTCGTAATAGCCTAGCGGCTGAGTAGGAGCAGGTTGCAAAAGGTCAACCTTACCGAAGTTAGCGAAAGCTGTCTGGCTTGTCATCAACCAATTTGATAACAAGATGCCAAAAACACTAATGAGAAAAATGCAGATTAATAAGAAAATCTTGGTTTTTAAACCATACAATACCCTAACAACACGAGTTTTAGGGTTGTTGTTTTTTTGTTTCACAGTGAGATATTAACTAAAAATCTATAGGTAGATATATCACACTATTACGTAAATATATGTAATAGTGTGTTTAAGTTTTCTATCAATTTGATAGCTTGTATTAGTTGCTTCTATTTAATATATGCTTATCAAGCTATCAATCGAAATTAAAACTAAAGGCTTGCCTTCTCTACTTCCAGCCATTATTTAATTCGTTTAAGTAGAGCGGCGTGAATAATTCAAGGTTTGTAGTGAGGAATTTAGTCCTCAAACAAGGGCTGAAGCCCTTACTACGAACTAATTTCAATGTTTTTTACATTACTTAATATAGTTTGATTTATTCTCACCGACTTACTTAATTCAGATTCAATGTTAAATATATTAAATATAATTATTCACTCCCCCATGCAAAGTAGCAAAAACTATTGATTTATCCTTGACAGATAGGGGGAAGTGTGAAAGGTTACGGTTAAATTTAATGAATTCTCTGTCTAAGTAATTGTTCTTCCAAGGCAGCAATACGATTGTATGCTGCTGTTAATTGCGCTGTCAGTCGTTGTATTTGAATTTCTGGTGTTATGTTGTCTCCACCTTGACGATGCATATCTAGATAAATGCCATCTGTCAACACATCCTTATGTTCCATTTCTGGATTTAAATTGATACGTCCTTTGAACTGGTAGCCTTCAGCCGCCCCATTTTGCTGATAATTATCCTTTGCTTGTGTATTGGCTAAAGAACACTCTGAAAAAGCTTGAGTAACTTTATCATCAAGCTGCTCAATCACTTGACACAGGGCATCCAGTTTTTGGCTTAAAGTCAGAATCTGCTGCTGTAATAGTTCCATTTAATACCTTTATCCGTACATTTTCTTTATGTTATTCAAGTTACTGCCAACCTTAACAATACTTATGGATTATTTAAGTATTGATAATTTTTGGTGGAAATGTGACATTTAAATCATTACTTCTAAATATAAGTAAAGTTTCTCCATAAGTACTAGCAAGGAAATTTATAGAGAAAAATTAATCTTTAGGTAGTTATTTGCCGAAAAAGTCGCTAATTAGAGTCAAAAATTCAAAATTATCGGTATTATGAACAAAAAATACTGATAATTCTCTAACTCCACTTTTTCAGCTAGTCAGCCTTTGGTGAATCTCTGCTTAATATTAGGTATAATCAAAAATCTCAAATCCAAAATCAATGGATCGACGGTCTTTTTTGCTAAGTACAAGCACACTGGCACTTTCACAACTGCTTTTTGGCTGTGGTGGAAACAAGCAGATGCAACTAAAAGTACAGTTATTAAAAGGTTCTATACCTGGTCAGGTAGTGAATCAGTTCCACAAAGGTTTACAGCAACAAGTGCAGTTAAAGTTTGCTCCAGTTGAGCAAGTACAGGATTTATTTCGGCAATTACAAAATTGGCAGCAGAAACCAAAAACTACCGATGAGCAGGGATGGAGTCGCTTTATACCCTTTAGGCAAGGTCAAAAAGCGGTTGATGTAGACCTCGTGACATTGGGAGATTACTGGTTAAAAGCAGCCATTGAGCAGAAATTGATTCAACCACTCCAAGAGGTACAGGGAAACCAATTAAAGCAGTGGTCTGCTTTGGATGAAAGGTGGAAACAACTGGTAACGCGCAACGACAAAGGTAATTTAGATACTCAAGGGAAGGTGTGGGGTGCGCCTTACCGATGGGGTAGTACGGTGATTGTTTATAACCGTGACAAGTTTGAAAAGTTGGGATGGACGCCCAAAGATTGGAGTGATTTGTGGCGAGATGGAATGCAGCAGCGCATTTCCGTACTAAATCAACCACGAGAAGTTATTGGTTTGGTCTTAAAGAAGCTCGGAAAATCTTATAATACAGAGAATCTTGACCAAGTACTAGATTTGGAAAAGGAATTACAGACATTAAATCGACAAGTGAAGTTTTACAGTTCCAATCACTACTTGGAACCTCTGATTATGGAAGACACTTGGCTAGCGGTTGGCTGGTCAAGCGATGTACTGCCATTTCTGGGGCGTTATCCGCAATTTGCGGCAGTTATACCCCAGTCAGGAACAGCAATTTGGGCTGACTTGTGGGTACGTCCCGCAGGTATTACTAAGAGTACTTTATCAGATCAATGGATTGATTTTTGTTGGCAACCAAGCACAGCTAAACAAATTTCGGTGCTGACTAAAAGTAATTCGCCAATTTCTACAAATATTACTGCTTCCGATATTCAAGAACCATTATTGAGTTTGTTGCAGAGCGATGTCTCCGACGGGCTACGCCTACGCAATGTTTTCGATAAAAGTGAATTTTTGCTTCCCTTACCGCCATTAGTAACCAAACAATACGAGTCTTTATTTGCGAAAATTAAGGTTTAATTGGGCATTGGGAATTGGGTATGATTATTTATTCTCCTTGTCCCCCAATCCTCACTGCCAACTCTCTTTTATTCCCTTGAATATCCCTGTTCAAAGCTTATCAGGGAGCTTATATCGTCCAGGGATAAAAAGCGCAACTTTAGAGGAAATGGAAACAGCAATTAGAGAAGGTTCAAGTGAACTGTGTTGTTGGTTCTAGTTTTTTTGATCGCTCCAAGTCTAGACCTCCAGAAAATTCTTGAATATAGCCATCTCATGTGATAAGTAAATTTCCACATTTTGAGATTAGTGGGATAGGCTCAAAGAACGCTGTAACCCTATCTTGTTCTTAACAGTCGTTTGGATAGTGCATAAAGGTGGAGTTGTACTAAAGTTACAGGTGTAGCTTGCCAAGGGTTCTTTTTGATAATTAAATACCCGGATGTTGTAACCAAAGTTTCGTGCAGCGCTACCCAAGCGATTCACGAAGTCGTAGCGCTCTACATATTCTAATAAGCTCCAAATTTGCTGATTCACAATTAAGTCTACTCGTGCAGGTTCTTTTTCAGAAGCCGGATATGCTATCCAATTATCCAATAGCTTTTTCTCAGAATTTTGTTGTGCCCACCATAAACTGGGAATGGTTAATCGCGCTGGGTTTATGGTGTTAGCTGTGATTACATAGTCTTTTGGCTTGGTTAATAAGTCTAATTCTAGGGGCGCACTAGAAGGGGACGGTATTGAGGGCGTTTGCGCTAGTGAGGGCGCGACTAGTAAAGTGTTGAGGGCAATGGTTAGTAGTAATGAAAACGATATCTGGCGATCGCTGCGCCCAGACCAAGGGCGATCGCACAATTTAGGTATATGCATAACTAATTCGTAATTAAGGCATAAGTAATAATTGGCATAAGCTAAGTTTTAATGGCAACGATGCGAATTCTTCGATAATCTGCTGTCCAAGTTCCTTGTTGATACAGCGTTGGCTTCAGATATTCCTCAACGACCCGAATCACTTGTATTTGTTGCTCATTAGAAAGTTCTGTTAAAAAACTGCTGGCGAACATCTTAATCCAGTTTGCCATACCTGCTTCTGTCTCTGTTAAAAGAGTTGGACGAGCAAACAGGATGCTATAGATGACATCAAAGCCTTGCTGTTCTAAGAGGCTGGCGTATTCACCAATGCTAGGGAAATACCAAGGATTTAGGGTTTGTGCAGAAATATTTAATGCTTCTAAGGCGGTGGATAATGCTGTGGCGATCGCCAATACATTCCCTTTACCCCCAAATTCTGCCACAAAACGGCCTCCGGGTTTTAGGGATTGATGGATGGAAGCGATGCCTGTGGCGGTAAACTACGCACTATCTGCTTCTTTCACCCAATGTAGTACAGCGTTAGAAAACACAGCATCTAATGGTTTGTCTACTTGAAAGTTTATAGCATCAGCAACATCAAAGCGGATATGGGGATAGTTTTGTCTGGCCTTTTCGATCATCGCAGGTGCATGATCAACTCCCATTACTTCAGCACCAGCTTGGGCAATTTTTTCGGTGAGTTGTCCAGTTCCACAGCCGAGATCCAAAATGGATTCTCTTGGCTGAGGGTTGAGGAATTTTAGTAAGCCCTCACCATACTGCCAAACAAAGGCGTGTTTATCTTCGTAAAGGGAAGTGTCCCAATTATTGCTTGTCGAAATATTATTCATAAGATTTTATGGTGTGTATAGCAATCCTATTTGATTTGGGAACACCGAGAGGCTCAGATCCCCGACTTCTTTAAGAAGTCGGGGATCTTTTTGTTCGTAACTCATTTAGGATTGCTATAGAGACATTGCATTGCAACATCTCTACATTAAACTACAGCGATCGCTGGTTTACTTTCTACCAAATAATTTATCCAAGAAATCCATTTTCACTGCAAAGTTGATAACATCTTGCCCTGTGCTAGGGATTGTCACCTCACCATTATTGAGGGCGACAATATATGGCCAGTTATCAATCGAATCGACGATTGGCCCACCGGAAGCGCCGCCTGCGGTAGCGCAATCATGAAGTAAAAGGTTTGATTCTTCACTAAGAATACTGCAATTATCTTGGTAGCTCGCAGTCCATCCCTTGCCAGCAGTCAATAATTCATAGCCTTCTTTGGTGGGATCTGGGTAGTCACCAGAGTAACCAACAAAGAATAATTTGCCTTGCTTCTGTTTAATCAAAGTAGAACTAGGTACAGATTTCCATCCTAAACGACCATATTTGCGGGCTAGGGGCTGATTAATTCTCATCAATGCCCAGTCATTGCTTTGATTCTTAACGTTATCGAAACCACCATTCTTGAAATCTGTACCGTACCACACATTTTTTGCAACATTCTCTACTTTGGCAATATCTTCTTGACTCTGGGGTTTGCCATTAATAACATTGGGTATAAACCGAAGTTCTTTACTGAGTTGATGAGTCTCAGTGTCAATTACACAGTGAGCATTGGTTAAAACAATATCGTCAGCAATTAATGTGCCCGTGCAATGATAGCTTTTAGCGTCGGCTGTTGTTCCTTGCACTCGTCCGATCGCTGACCAGGGATAATATCTACTCAGCATAGGCTTACGCTTATCTATGCCTCCAATGATACCGCGATCGCCATCATAAGGTTTTTCCGACTGTTCAAGATCAGCAGGTTTAAAGGGTTTACCATCCCCTACCAAATTCAGATGTTCTGTATTTGGCGATATCGGTGATTTTGTTCCTGCTTGCACTGATATCCAACCACCTAAAGTGGTAAAAATTACAATTCCGGCGATAAAGAAAGCAAGCAGTTGTTTGTAAATAGACGGTTTACGCATTGATTTTACTCCTGAGTTACAAAGTGAAAATTTGAGATTAGCGATTTCCAAGAAATAGCTACTACTTGTGGGGTGGGCATCTTGCCCGCCCGTAATCAAGGGCGGGCAAGATGCCCACCCCACAAGAAATAATTGGATATTTGTGTACACACAAGTACTTTCGTTCACAAAACAAGTCTTTTTTAAGCTTTTGAGAGAATGAAACAGCTTTGTTTTTCAAGAGGGGTTGGGGAGATTAAAAGTCTGTGGAGCCACTCTAAAAGACTTGTGTGTACACGGTAGCCTTTTACGAGAAGGTCAATTAAGTATTCACCGCCACTCCCCTTGTAGGGTGAAAGCCGCCCAATAACGGGGATGTTTCCAATCTGGATTTTGCATATCTTTCATTTGCCACATTTGGCGTTGGGCGAAATTAAGGGCGGCGGCGGGAGATTTCTTTTGTTCCAATATTTGTTTGTAGAATGCAATCATTAACTCCTTGGTAGATTTATCGTTCACCTTCCACAGAGACACGGTGACTCTAGCTGCACCTGCATACATAAAGCCTCTTGTCAAGCCCACCAGCCCTTCACCTTGGACATCATCGCCTAGTCCACTTTCACAGGCACTTAGCACTATCAACTCTGCTGGTAAGTCGAGGTTGAAAATATCGTTGAGCCGCAAGAAGCCTCTGGTTTGGGGTTTACCTTTTCTATCTACGAGAGACAGCACGATACCTGATAAGGCTGGGTTCACAGGGTCGAAAATACCGTGAGTTGCAAATAGCAGATAGCGATATTGGCGTAACTGTTTACTAGTTGCAAAGTTGTAGTTAGCATCAAAGTCAAAAGCGGAAAGCTTTTCACTAGGAGAATTCACTAAGCCAAGAATCGCCACTCCCTCGTCTTTCGTACCTGGGAGTGGGTCTAATTTGTCCTGATTGATGTTTCTCAAAGACGTTTCTAAAGCTGAACGGTCGAGGTTGTTTTCTACAGTTGAAGGTTGACTATTTTTCAACCGTGCATCATCAACACTAAACACAGGATTAGCGAGAACGGCTAGAGTTTTGGGTGCTATTTTGCGTATTTTGAGTTTCTTTCTGTGAGTTGCAATGCTAGATATTGAAGGAAGATTGACAATTTCATGATTCACAACCAGAGGTTGATATTCTGTGCTTGCTGACGATTTTCTCGGTTCGTTTAAAGCTGCGAATGGTACTTGATGTAAAATCCCATCAGCAACGATAACTAAACGTTTATTTCCTAACTTTCCTGCTACAGGTTTAAGGATAAGTTGACTGAGTGCGTCTACGGCTAAAGCTGTCTTGGCAAGAGCTTCGGCGTTGTCTGCTGCGGTTGCTCCCTGAATTAGTTTTTGCGTTAAAAGGCTGTTAAATTTCTTTGCAGCTTCCACTATCTTTTCTTGTCCGGGGAGTTCGTAGCTTTGTAGAGAATTAGGGGTGACTACCCACATATAACTGCGTTCTTTCCCCAGGGAATATTGCAACATTATGGTATCTTGATCTAGTTGTTGTTGAATTCCTGACAATTCCAGCACGTCTTTTGGGTCAATTAATTCTGCACGCTCTGGGTTAGTCGCCCTGATTTTTTCAGAAATTGAGTGCGATTCTTGGATAATATTTGTAATTTCTTGTTTGGTTTTCGTTATCAGTTCCGTGGGCGGTTCCTTTCGACTGAATAAGTCTGATAACAACTTATCTTTGGCATTCAATTTAAAATTTAAACGACGTTCTTCTGCTAATAGTTGCGGATCAACGTCTTTGCGGAGATTGACATTACCTGCTTTTAACAGTTCGACTAATATCCTGGCGCGAGAACGTTCGCTAATGTGCAGTGCTAATGCATTATATTTTTTTGATGGGTCTTTTTCATGCAGTTGCATCAACAAGTCGATGTAGAATTTGTAGTAATTCTGCACTGTGGCGAAGTATGAGGTACGCAGTTCATCGCTTTGGACATTACCGCGTATGTTTTCAACAATATTGATTGCAGCTTTGATGTTAGGAAGTGCGGCTTCGATGTTTCCGAGATTGCGTTGGTTAATGGCGATTTGGTAAAGTGCTTGTGCTTCGCCTGTGCTATCTTTTAATTCTCGCCGCAATTTTAGTTCTTCATTCAGTGTATCTATCGCTTGGTTATAATTTTTCTGTCGCTGATAAGTGATGCTCATATCACCTAATATTAGGGCTTCTCGAATACGTAATCCGACTTGACGAGAATACGCCAAAATTTTTTTAGATATATCTAATGATTTTTGATACTCACCTTTTGCACGATATACACTAGCAATAATATTAAGAGAAACTTCTTCTTGAAAAGAGTTTTGCTGTGATAATTCTAATGCACGGTTAGCAAACTCCAATGCCTTAGTGTAATTTTTCAAAAAGTTGTGCGTTCTCGCCATGCCATGACGTATTAGGATTTCAGATTTATCATTATCTTTACTTAATAGCGATAGCGCTTGGTCATAATATTGAAGTGCTTCCTCGTACTTGTTTTGCATTTCGTAAACGATTGCAATAAACCCTAAAGTTTGGATTTCTTCAAACTTAGCTGGTAAACGCTTATAGATATCTAATGCTTTATTGTAAGTATCAATGCTTGACTTATAGTCACCTAGATGTCGATAGATTAATGCAATATTACGAAGCGTAAGAGCTTCCGATCTAGGATTTGGTATTGAACGTGCAATAGTCAAAGATTTGTGATACTCGTCTAATCCTTGTTGATAATTACCTTGTGATACATAAATATAAGCTTTGTCGTTAATAGTATTAACTTGTCCATCTTGATCATTCTCCTGAAGTTTAAGAGCTTCATCTAGAAATTCCAGTGCTTTTTCATAATCGCCAGAAAAAGTTATATGAACATTGGCGATCGCAAGGGGAATCATGGATTCTAAATATGTTTTTCCTGCTTGATGATAGAGTTTTCCAGCTTGCTGATAGGAATCAATCGCTGTCCGATAATTTCCTTGTGAAGCATAGATATAACCTATATTCATTAGCGTACTAGCTTTGTCAGATAAATTAGAACCTGCCTGTTGATGTAGTTCTAATGCTTCTCTTAAAGATTTCAGAGCATCTTCTGGTTTACCCAATTTACTTTTGAGATAGCCAATAGCACTAAGTAGTCTGGCTTGTGCTGGTAAATCTCTCCTTTGACGCTGAATTTCTAAGGCTTGTTTGTAATAATTAATAGCTGTTTTAGTTTCACCAGCTATTGAGTAGATAAAGCCAATATTATAGAGAGTATCTGCTTCACCAGATGGGTCTTTTAGCGTTTCACGATAGATTTTTAATGCTTTGTTCAGAGAATCTAGAGCCTCTTTTGTATTGCCTAACCTATTGTGAACGGTAGCAATTGCTCCATAAGTTATTGCTAATTCATGAAATTTTTGATGGGCTATAAATATTGACTGTGCTTGTTGTAAATAACTGAGTGCTTCTGTTGGTTCATCAGTATTGGTGTAAACAGCACCAATTCCACCAAGTATAGTTGCTTCCAATACAGGTTTTTTGAGTTCGCGTGAGATTTCTAATGCTTTATTGAGATAGTCTAAGGCATTTTTCTTGTCTGAAATAGAATGGTAGACACTGCCAGTAAGAAATAATATCTCAACTTCCTCTTGACGCAGTTTTAGCTCTTGGGCAATTTTTAACGCTTCTTCGTATTTATTTATCGCTTGTTTGTAAGATTCTCTAGTCCCTTTTTTCTCTAATGTTTGTCCTTCTTGAATTAGTTTGACTCCCTGTTCGTATAACTTCCGTTGCTCTGGATTCAAGGGAATTGAAGGGGTAGACGCTGGTTGCTGTGCAAGATAGATATTCTGCTGATTCTGATAGCTTTTCAGCAATACTTGTTTATCCCCAGCTTCTAAAGATGGGAAATTATCTCGATATTTATCTAATAGAATTTCTGGCGATCGCTTTGGTGAATAGTTCTGTAAACCACCAACTTTTGCACCCACCGCATCAGATAACAAAACTACACCCAGCAATCCAATTAAACTGTAACGAGAAACACGAGAAAATGAGCAGCAAAAATTGCGCTGAAACTTAGCGTTTTTGTTCATGCTGAAGCCTTTATAACCTATTAGTTACTTTGTTTTAGATATTTATAGCTGAATTATTTAACAGTTATTAGTTATCAATTTTGTTCTTTGGGTTCAAGTCCCCCAAAAAGAACGTGAAATGCTCTGGTAGTGGGTTTAAATCGCCTACCATACACCTGATAACTGTTCAATGTTCACTGGTTTAAGGAATCTCTTTCTGATTCCAAAGTTGAGTTTATAACGTTCATTCACCTGAATTGACGTTGTTACCAAAATAGATACAAAATTTTGTAAAATCTTCCTGATTACTCGTTTTAGCCTTATCTATAGCAGTTATCATTTACGTGAGGTACACCCGTAGGGGCACGGCATTGTCGTGCCCCTACACCTCGTGATGTAACCTTGTACTGCATCTGAATGGGAACCGCTATAGCAAGGTTTTATGTCGATTTAGATCCCCGACTTCTTAAAGAAGTCGGGGATCTGAGGGTCAAGTGAGTAATGCCAAGTAATTTGCTAAACTTTAAACCATCATCAGGAGTAAGTGTGATGTTTCAAGCCTTACCAAAAACGATCGCTTTTGAAGAATTCCTCAATTGGAAGCCAGATGGAGGACGCTATGAACTACACGATGGGGTAATTGTTGAAATGCAGCCAGTAGGAGATCATGAAGAGATTAATGGTTTTTTAGCTGGCGAAGTAACTTTAGAGTTCAAACGATTAAAACTCCCATACCTTATACCCAAGCAAGCACTAGTTAAGATTTCTGACAAAGAATCAGGTTATTCACCTGATGTGATAGTTATAAATCAAAATAATCTTTCAGCAGAACCGATGTGGAAAAAGTCTTCAACGGTTACTCAAGCTGCATCGGTTCCCTTAGTTATTGAAGTCGTCAGCACGAATTGGAGGGATGATTATGCACACAAGCTGGCTGACTACGAAACTTTTGGCATTCCTGAATACTGGATTGTTGACTATTTAGCTTTGGGCGGTAGAAGGTATATAGGTAATCCCAAACAACCGACTATTTCCGTTTACTATTTGGTGGATGGTGAGTATCAAGTTAACCTGTTTCGGGGAAATGACACCATCATATCCCCTACATTCCCAGAATTAAACTTGACTGCTGAACAGATTTTTCAAGCTGGGCGTTCAGAAAATCAATTATGATCGCAGTGCAGATACTCCCATAGGGCCACGAGTTACGCCTAATTGATTTTGCAACTTCAACTCTCGCCAGAGTTGGGAACCTGTAATTTCACCTTGCAGTAGTTGACGGTAGCGATGTATTGTTTTAGTCACTTCCTCTGGTGTCTCATTTACAAACTCAATGCGGAAGTGACGCAATCCCAGTTCTATCAGACGTTGTACGTACTCGGCTCCCGTTTGAGCAGTGCCGTTAAATACAGTATTGCGGCAACCTACATCTGCTTTGAGAACGTGTTCAGTACCTACACGGTCTTTTAATTTCACTTCCTGCTTTTCACAAGGTCGTCCACAGTTGGTATAGTCTGTACCCGTTGAGAGAAAGGCACAAAAAACACAATGCTCCATGTGAAACATTGGTATATGCTGATGGATTGTCACCTCAAACCACTGGGGAGGGCAACTGGTAAGCAGGTCTTGCAGTTGGGTAATATTCAGGTCATAAGATGCCGTCAGACGTTCTAAACCAAAGCGTTGCTGAAAGTAATCTGCTGTTAAGGGATTAGCAACGTTGAGTGAGAAATCTCCAATACAACGGTCTGCGGCAAAAAATTGCAGTTGGTCATAGTTCCGTATCAAATAGCCATCTGCTTCACAAGCACGTACTTGCTGCAAAATCCAGTTTTCTCCTGGTTTGGTAATTCGGGGTGGTGCAACCCAAATTGTGGGGAGTGGGGATTGTTGTCTGGGTTGACGTACTAGCTGTACAGCTTCTCGGTAGGCGCGGGGATCTTCAAATTCGCAGTAGAGTGTTTCAACACCAGCTTTGAGGGCGGCTTGGAGTTGCTTGAGGTTTCGTACTAAGACGATGAGTGAGGGGGATGTGGGGGATGAGGGAGATGAGGAGGGGAGTAAGTCTTGGAAAGAGACATCAGAACGTAATTGCCAGCGTTTGGGTTGACTTCGCAATTCTTCTAACTGTGCTACGATTTCCCGCCGCATCCGGTTCAACTCACTGACGGGTAGCATAATTGCACCGATGAGATGGTTGGTTAGGGTTCCTAAACAGAAAGGGGTGTTACCCAAACGACCGAATTGTTCTTGTAAACGGTCTGTATTTAGTGGTTTGGTGTGCGCTTCAACTAGTGAAATTGCTGACTCTACCTGTACAATATTACCGAATTGATCACGAGCGATCGCAATCAACACCTGACCAACTTCTCCATAAATCTCCAAGTCAATCGGACGCTGAAATTGTGGGTTCTCGCCTGCAAAACTCTGACGCACTTGCTTATCGAGTTCTGGATCGCTGGTTTTCCAAATGCGATCGCCTATATGCACTCGACGCAGATTCAAGTCATTTCTACCAAAGGTCAGCACGGCTTCTTTACCTTTGTGTACCACAGCATAAACCCGTCCGCCTTCTTCCTTCGCCTCTGGATGACCGCAGTCAAATACTATTCCATCTCCCGGTTTTACAGGCGCTTCCAATTTGACTGTTACCTGTTCGTTGTAAATGCGGGTAACTTCACCTAGATAAACCCCACGTTTTTTACCAAAGCGGGCGTGAACTAATTCTTGATTATTAATCCCGCCAAACCAACCCGTGTAGAGTCCGCGAGAAAATGCCATTTCTAAGTTGTAGTGTTCTTGATCTGATTGACCTCTCCCCCAGCCCCTCTCCGAAGCGGAGAGGGGAGCCTTTATTCCCCCTTCCCTCTCTTCGAGACGCTGCGCGAACGTAGGGAAGGGGGTTAGGGGGTTAGGTCTTTCCAATTCCTTCATCACCCCATCCAAGGCTTGCCGATAAACACGGGTGACATTAGCAACATACTCTGGGGCTTTCAGGCGACCTTCAATTTTGAGACAAGTTACACCTGATTTCACCAAATCGGGCAAAACATCTAACCCGGCTAGGTCTTGAGGACTAAGTAAATATTTGCGTTCTTTTAAATTGACAATTTCTCCATCAGCAATTAAATCGTAGGGCATCCGGCAAGCTTGGGCACATTCACCTCTGTTAGCAGAACGTCCGCCTAAAGCCTCACTAGTCAAACACTGACCAGAATACGCCACGCACAAAGCACCGTGAACAAAGACTTCCAAGGGCAGCGAAGTTTCCTGTAGGGCAATCTGCTGCTGTATTTTATTGATTTCCTTGATCGAACATTCACGCGCCAGCACCACCAATTGACAGCCGAGGGATTTGGCAAATTCCACCCCAGCCGCACTGGTGATCGTCATTTGGGTTGAAGCATGGATAGGAAAATCAGGGGAGAGGTGACGGATGAGACGGCATATACCAATATCTTGAACAATCACTGCATCCACACCTGCGGCAATAATTGTGCAGAGATATTGCTGGGCTTCTGCTAGTTCTTTGGGAAATATTAGTGTGTTGACAGTGACATAACCCTTTAGGCCTCGACGATGCAAGAATGTCATTAATTGGGGTAAGTCTGCCTCAGTAAAGTTTTGTGCCCGCATTCTGGCGTTGAAGCGATCCAAACCGAAGTAAATCGCATCTGCCCCATTTTCCACAGCAGCTTTAGCACAGTCCCAGTTACCTGCTGGCGCGAGTAGTTCAGGATGTTGAAGAGAAAGAGGGGGTGAGGGGTGATCGCTTTTCATTAGATTTAGGGAGGGTTAACTAGCACCATAGTGATTTTATCTAAGTTGGTGGGGAAAGGGGGAAGGAGCGATCGCAGTCTCCACGCTAGTATTTTAATTCACCTGGATCTGATGAAAAAATTATCCTGTTTAAAAGAATTGTGTGTACATTGTCCACCAATATTAGCTATGCTGTAAATATAGACTCAGCTAAAGGTGGGAATTAGCCATGTCAGAAACATCATCTGCAAAAGATTGCCGTATCGATTTACGAGTCACCCAAGAACAAAAAGAACTATTAGAACGTGCTGCGAGTCTGAAAGGAATTTCTTTGAGTGCTTATACACTTTTTCATGTTTTGCCAGTAGCGAAGCAAGATATAGATGCGAATGAAAAGCTGGTGCTTTCTAATCTTGATAGAGATTTGTTTATGTCAGTAATGGAAAACCCCCCAGAACTGAAGGGAAAACTCAAATCTGCTATTCACAAATATAAACAGAAGTATGACAAGTGATAGTGAGGCAAAATGGAATTTTGTAGCAATTGATAAAAAATATCGAAGAGATTCTTTTGATTGTGGTTATGCAATTTTGAATGATTATCTCAAGAAATATGCACGGCAAAATCATATTAAAGGAATTGCTAAAACATTTGTAGCAATTCCGGCATCAGGAAGCTTGAATATTGATGGCTATTATACTGTCAGTGCTAGCGTTATTGAGTATGAATCCTTACCAGAATCTTATCAGAGTGGAATGCCAGCCTATCCGATTCCAGCAATGCTGATTGGGAGATTAGCTGTAGATAATTCGGTTAAAGGACAAGGTTTGGGAGGCGAATTGTTAGTTGATGCTCTCTATCGTGCTGTTCGTGCTTCTGAAGAAATTGGAATATATGCTGTGAGAGTTGATGCTATCGATTTTCAGGCAAAGGAATTTTATCTCAAGTATGAGTTTATTCCTTTTCAAGACAATGAACTTTCACTATTTTTGCCGATGGCAACGATAGTTAGAGAGTTTGGTTAACCTAATTAGGGAAATATCAAAGGGAGCAAAAACAAGAGCGATCGCTTTTCATCAGATTTAGGGAGGGTTAACTAGCACCAGAGTGATTTTATCTAAATTAGTGTGGGAAGGTGGAAGTATTGTGGGAAGGTGGAAGGGGCGATCGCTGTCACTTTATCCCAAAGAAATACCGCTAAATTGTTGGAATAAACTGGTAGCGTAAGAATCAGTCATACCGGAGATATAGTCTGTAACTCTAAGAATTTTGTTATAGGTATCTTCGTCTGAATTCGGATTATTATATTCTTTGGGAAGCATATGATAGACCAAATTGCCTTTCTTACTATTGTGCAGGACAGCATTCACAAATTCAGCAAATAATTTTCCTAAAACTTCATACCCAGCAATCTGGATACTAACAACATCAGGATGTTGGAAAACAGCTGCGCGAGTTTCCTTTCCAATTTCTTCTAGGTGATTTGCATAAGTGCTTAGAGATAACAAGTCCTTATCAAACTCTCCAGAAAGTATATCTTCTTCATGTCTCAGGAAAATCTCACTTGCCTCATTTATGAGATTATTGATAGCTAAAGCCCGCAATCGCTTAACTATTTCTGTATTGCTTTCACCATGTTCTTGGATATCTTTATTTACAATATTTGCAACTACGTTAAGTAATTCCTTCGTTTTGTCAAATGGGATGTAACCCATACGATGGCCATCTTCTACATCAACAATGGAGTAACAAATGTCATCTGCTGCTTCAACAAGAAAAGCAAGCGGATGTCTAGACCACCATGCTGCATTATCATGACGACGAATTAGACCAACCGTTTCTGCTACTTCAGCAAATAAATCTTTTTCTGCCTGGAAGAAACCATATTTTTTAACACTTTTACCTGAGTAACCGTTAAAAATAGATTTTGGTAGAGAAGATTCTCTAGGGTACTTTGTGAAGGCAGCTAAAGTTGGGCAGGTTAGTTGCATTCCGCCTTTTCTGGGTGGCATTTCAAGCTTGGTTAGAATACGAAAGCCTTGTGCATTACCCTCAAATGAATCAAAGTCATCTTTTTGGGACTTGCTGAGAAGTTCTTCTCCTACATGATTAACAGTGTTGTACCACGATTCAAATCCTGTACGAATAGCATCCTCTCCAGAATGACCAAAAGGAGGATTCCCAATATCATGAGCTAGACAAGCAGCAGATACGATATCACCAAAGTCTGAAGCACGTAACCCATCCTGATTAAAGTCGTATTTTTTTACAATTGCCTCACCCACTATCCTGCCAAGGGAGCGACCGACACAAGACACTTCAAGGCTATGAATGAGGCGAGTACGAATGTAATCATTTGTGGACAGAGAAAAAACCTGAGTTTTATCTTTGAGACGACGAAAAGGTGAGGAAAAAACTAGGCGATCATAGTCTCTTTGAAAGGGAGTACGATCAAACTGGAGATTTTCTGCGTCAGTCTTGCCAAGTCTTTTTGGTGTCAGGAGTTGCTTCCAATGCATTATTACTGTGTTATTTGAAAGTAGTTAGACAATGCCCCCTAGCTAGAAGGAATGGGCAGTGCCATATTCTAACTCTACTTGCAACTAAGTAAAAAAATTATTCTATACCATAAAGACATTTTAGGTAATAACCACAGTTTCAATTACTCAACTTTAACTCTGGAAGCCAAGTCAATTGTGTTTTGAAAAAAGTAGAAGAAATAGAGGAAGAATAATGAGCGATCGCTATAGTATGGTAATTCAATGGTCAGATGAGGATAATTGCTACTTGGTACACTTACCGGAATTCCCTTGGCAGCAATTCCACACTCATGGTAAAAGTTATGAAGAAGCCGCTAAACACGGGCAAGAAGTGATTAAGTCTCTGATTGAATGGTATGAAGAGCAAGAAAAAACTTTACCAGAGCCAATTACTTTTCCTCAGAAACCGTTAAAAGTGGCTTAAATATTTTTTAGATACTTTGCACAAGTAGGGCGATTATTCTATGGAAGATAGGTCATCGAGAACCTAAGACTGGGGGGATTGAAAAAACTACACTCAATACTCTTATGGTTTTTGCTCTACCTGAAAGAGTTAATAAGATTTCACATCTTATTAGCATAGCTCCCTTATTGCACTTATAGGTAATTCGTAATTCGTTCAGGAAATGAGAGTCTTCTCAATGCGACGATCAGGGATCAGCCAGATTACCGCGACTAAAACGTACAATGCACAGGCAAACCATGAGTTGACAAAGGCAAGTGGAATTGCCACAGCATAGAACACCACCGATACTTTTCCTTTCAAGTCTTCACCGACTGCGATCGCTAAAGTCGAATCCTTACCGTGGTGAGAAATCAGGACGCGGGTAAGAATGAAGTAAGCGATCGCATTCAACAACAACACCGTACCATAAAGAGCAACTGGCATGGCGGCAAAGTGATTTTCACCCATCCAGCCAGTGACGAAGGGGATTAGCGACAACCAAAACAGCAAATGCAAATTAGCCCAAAGGATACGCCCATTAACGTGTCGGACTGCTTGTAATAGGTGATGGTGATTGTTCCAGTAGATGCCGATATAAATAAAACTCAGCACATAGCTCAGAAATACTGGGATTAGCGGACGCAGCGCGGCTAAATCGAATCCATGCGGCACTTTGATTTCCAGCACCATAATTGTGATAATGATGGCAATCACCCCATCACTGAATGCTTCTAATCTCCCTTTTCCCATATACGCATTCCTTTTCTGAGTTAAGTTGTGAGACTCTGTACTTTATCGTACCAAGTAGTCGCCATTCATGAAGATTTTCGGTGCGGTAATTCTTGATATGCTACTCAACTACTGCGGCTGAAAAATACAGCAGCTATCACAATTAAACCTAAAAGTGCTAGAGGAACCCAGAGATTAGGGAGATCCGAAAAACTCATAAAAAACTCCCAAATAAGTAAGGTGTGTGAGGCGGAAGCTGTAACGCATCTTAATAGACAGTCGGTAATGGATAAATCAAATTTTAAGTAAGCCTTCTTTTAACTTCTTCAGCCAAATTTTCTAGTAGCACTTCTACTTGTTCACCTGTTTTCAAGTCTTTCAGCGAGGACTTTTGCGCTGCTGCTTCTTCAGAACCAATAATTACGCAAAATTGAATTCCTTGTTTGTCTGCTAATTGAAATTGTTTACCCAAGGGACGCTTATCAAAATTAGTGATCACATTAATTCCTGCCTGACGCAGATGTTGAGAAACTTTTAAATAAGTAGGCATTAAATCTTCTTGCATATTCACTACCATCACTTGGGCTGGTGTAGCAGCTAAGGTATTAAGAATCCCAGCTTTTAACAAGCGGCTAATTAAGCGAGTTAATCCGATAGAAATGCCTACACCAGGCATCTTCTCGCCCAAAAATACCCCAACTAATTCTTCATATCTACCGCCAGAACAAATACTACCTAAAGCTTCATGTCCTAATAGGGTTGTTTCGTAAACTGTGCCGGTATAGTAATCAAGACCACGGGCAATGGATAAATCAATACAAAAACGATTCTCGGCAACTCCGAGATTACGCACGCCTGCAATTACCGTTTCTAATTCGGTGATTCCCAAGCTCAATTGCTCGGTTTCTGGCAGATTTTCTGCGAGGTGCTTAAGTTTATCTAAGACTTCATCAACGGAACCATCGATTTTGATAAATTCAATAATTTTTTGCGCCTGTTCTACTGAAATACCTTCTTTTTCTAAATCTTGTTTTACTTTATTCTCACCAATTTTTTCTAAAGTATCAACAATACCAATACAAGATTTAATTTGATTTTCAGCAATTCCTACTGACTTAAAGAAACCAGTAAGAACTTTACGGTTATTGATGCGAATCAGAAAATTACCAATATTAATTGCTTCAAATATCTCAGTGATAATTGCAGGCATCTGAGCATCATAGAGCAAGCTGAGTTCACGACGAGCAACTACATCAATATCACACTGACGAAACTGACGAAAACGCCCATCTTTTGCCCGTTCTCCTCGAAAAACTACATCTGTTTGGTAACGGGCAAAGGGAAAGATTAATTCATTCAGATGACGGGCAATATACGCCGCCAAAGGAACTGTTTGATCAAACTTTAAAGCTCTTGATTCTGAACCAGTTTCACCCGATTTATCTCTCTCGGCTTGTCGATTTGGTGGCAGTATGGGATCAATTCCATAAATAATATTATCGCCTTGATTACCTTTAGCTTGTAGCACTTCTAAACGTTCTACAGCAGGTGTTTCAATGGGCGTAAATCCATAGCTTTCAAAAACTCTACGGATGATATCTAGCAAATATAATTCTAGACGCTTTTCGCTAGGTAGAAATTCTGGAAACCCACTAGGGGTAGAAAAGTTTATTTTGTCACCTTTGGCCATGGGTGTACCTTACTAAGTTGAGATTTGAGACGAGAATTATATCATATACGTTTGATTAATTATTAAACCCGGAGAACCCCACGCCGCCAAAGCTAGGCTTTGTCTACCATCGCCGTAGGCTGAAAGGGCATTAATTAAGGGGAAGCCAGTTGTTTCTCCTTTTCTCATTTTGGGAGAAGCAACTGGCCTGTGGGGTGCAATAACTGACTTGAAAATAAAGGGAGGTAATATAATGAGGCTTTATCTTTGAGGGGAGAAATTACTATTTTAGCCGTTCTTCTTGAATGAGGGTGCGTTGAAAGATTTGATTGTTTTTAAACCAATGCCAAGTGCGGGCACGATTGTTATTGTCGGGACTAATGTAGATCATTTCATATAAACTCATTTCTGGGTTTGTCTTATAACTAAACCACAAAATAACAATCGAGTCATCGGCTTCCCAGGCTTTTCCGTCTATGCGATCGGTGTCAAACCAAAGCTTATTATCTTTATAGATTCCTGGAAATTCATACTCTTCTCGTTTACCATCAGACCATTTATAACGATTGATTTGGTAGTAGGGATGAGGGCCATTTTCGGGAAATTGACAAGTTAAGTGAGACTCATACTTGTCGAGGATTTTTCCGGCTGTATCAACTACTGTATAAGTTCCTACCCAATCTCCTTCATGACGGACAAGTACGGGCATTCCTTCTCGAATATTTGACATTGCAATTCACCTTTTATTGTTCTAACTTTTGGAAAAATCGAGTAAAGTAATCGGGAGAAGTTTTCGCTGTACAACCAGGGTCTTTTATTGCAATGCCTGGAACCTTTAAGCCAGTGACAGCAAATGCCAATCTTCACTAAATAAGGCATTTTCTAAAATCGAGTCACCTGGCGCTAAGGCCGCGACGAGTAATGCCCGATTGGTAATACTTTTAGAAACAGGAATCTCGACCGTGGCATCTACTGGGCGATTCAGAACAGGGATTGCAATGGTATCCATTTTAAATCTCTGTGCAGGTAGTCAGCTACAACTTAATTATGTTCGCATATTATTGAGTGCGGAGTGGAGAAGGTTGTCAAAGACGGCTTTAATCATCGCTGGCATAACTTGACGGGAAGCATAACGAGTTCCGTTTTTCTCCAAGCGATCGCATTTCTCGTCGGCTTCTAATATTTCGGTTGATCTGCTGTAAGTAACCTCTTTATCCACACCAATATCTTTCGCCACTCCTGCCCGCCTGCGATCGCCAGTTGACGGTTTTATTGTCCACGCCCTGGCTTGCAATCTGCAAAACCCAACGCCTCTGTGTCGAGAAAACTTGCAATTGCCATCTCAATAACTGCTTCGATTGGATATTCAATTTCAGTAGCACGAGCAATTAGAGCGGCGCGAATTCGTTCAGGTAAGCATCCTAAAATAACTTCGGCATCATTGAGGGAAAGTTGCTCTTGGAGTTTGGCTTGCATAGCTTTACTACCTTTGAGTTGGAATTTGGACGTTGTAAGGGGGTTCTGTGGCTCTTAAAATAATGGCTTCTAGCTCCAATAGTAACGTAGGGTTTTCCCAATGTGAAATTAATTGCACTGCGATTCGCACATCTTCATCGTTATACTTATCGAGCCACGCCCACAAAAAAGCTTTGTATCCACCACTGAAACGCCCCCGCAAGCTCTTGGTTTTACCGATGTACAGCAATCCCTGAGTCCTGTGCCTGATTGCATAGATGCCAGGACGAGCCGGAATGCTTGCGAAATCACGGATCAAGGATTGGCATTGTTCAAAGGGAATCAAGGCGATCGCATCTAGAATTCTCTGAGCTTGAGCTTGAAATTCAGAATCATTTGTTGGCATGAAGACGAGAGCGGTGATTGCACAGAAATCATCCTCTCACGAATTCTGCCATAACCTACAATCATGCTATATAAACGACTTTAGGCGTTGCTGAGTGGAAATATGAATTTGTATCACGCAGAGAGTAAGAGTTCAGAAGAGTTGATTTTTAAATTTCATATTTAAATTCAGCAACGCCTGATGTGAAGCATAACGAATTCCGTTTTTTTCCAAGCGATCGCGGAAGACGACTATCCAAACTAATGTATCAATCAGCAGCATGACGAGTTTCGCGCAGAGCTTTGTGGTCAAAGTCTGGGACTAACTGAATTTGTCCAGCGAGGTCGAAAAGGTTTTTCTTGCGGCGCGACGTTTCAGAAGAGTCACTTCGTGAACGCACAAGTTCTTGCAGAGCAAAATTCACTAGTTCTTCTTGAGTAGTCAAGTTGGTGAGTTGTAAGGCTTCGTTAAGGAGAGATTCATCAAGGTTAAGGGTAATTTGCATAGGTATGAGTTGAGATAAACACAATATTCTGCTCACATTTTAATCCGATTCTGTAATGATGCTCTGAATGTCATCTGCGGCAATATCGACTTGTTCAGATTTTGCATAAATAGTCAGCAAAATAATTCCCGTTGCTGTCTTGACATAGTAAATCAGACGATAGCCACCGCTTTTACCTTTTTGAGTGTCGCTATTTCGGACTCTTAACTTGAAGACCGCATAACCAACACCAGGTATTTGATCTCCTGGCAACTCTCCCTGTTCAAGTTGTTCGATGACGGGTTGTATATCATTCCGAATACTGCGATACTTCTTGGCAAGAGCGCGTATATTTCGGTTGAATGTTGGCGAAGCTTCAACTTGAATGAAAGGCTGATCAGTCATTTTCCAGCCCTTCCCAAAGTTGAGCCACCGGGATAGTTTGCTCAGTCATGGCTTCGTGCCAAGCTTGCCGGAAATCTGCTAAGACTTCTGCTTGAGATTGATCATCTAGAACTTCCTCTTCTGGAATTAAAATAATAACTTCTACGCGGCTGTTTTGATCTGTTATGAGAGGATGATCTAAGGTTAGTTGTCCTTGCTCATTAATCGTTGCCATGACTTTAACTGCTTTCATTGCTATTCCAAGATGTTAAGTAGTAGTGGTTAGGTTAATGCCCAAGGCTTCAAGTTGCTGATTGATCCAAGCCGTTGCTGTCGCTTCGTCAGTTTCGATCGCTCGTTCTACTCCTGTTTTAGCAATTTCTAGCAGTTGCTTGGATTGCTCCCGCTTTTGGTGAGAGACTTCAACTTTGCTTCTGATTTTCTGCTGAACGGAATCTGGCGCATCCCAAACTTGAAATTGAGCAATTTCGTTGGGGTATAGCTCAATTTGCCCTGATGAACCTTTGAAATACTTTTCAACGAATAGCTTTCCAATAACGCTATTGAGGTAAATCGACAGATAAACCTGGTCAAGTAAATCAGTTCTAAGAATAGTGACGTGGTTATCTGGCAAAGCTTCTTGTTCGTAGAGATAAGGCGCACAGCGTCCACTTGTGCCAATACCTGTACCGTTGATTAGAACATCATCAGTTTGAATTGTAAGCGGATTATTGCTTTCTTGTAGATAAGCATAGCGATTGTCTGTCAGGATTACTTCACCTTCTCGAACGTGCCTGGAATTAACAACAGGTAAACCTAACTCATACTCGTCTTCGTCTTCAATATATTGAGGTTGTTTTCCTCGTTGATTGAGGGTAAGTAAATCACCGAGGGGCGTTAGTTCAACTTTCTCTTCAAGTCGTTCAATGAGTTGGTCAAATTTTGGCTGGTAATACTCAGCATCGAGGCGATCGCAGGACAGGAACGACTCAGAAAAACTCTTGACGGCAACGGTTTCTTCCGTGGGTTGCCAGTTCTTCAAGCCAAGCTCTGACAACAGCAAATCCTCAGCTTGTTGATAGATCAGACTTGATTGCTCAAAAAGTTCTTCTGATGTACGAACAAACTTACCAACAAAATCCTCAAATTCAAATCTAGGAATATACATATTCTTTAAATAAGTTGTTGTTAAGGTTCGCTGACCTGTCCCTCCAGTGTTTCCTCTATCTATAGTTAAAATTCCATGCTTGCTTAGGAGAAATACAAATAAATAGGCTGGATTAATTGTGTTTTTCTTTAATCTAATAATGCCTACGTCTCTACTAAAAATTGACTTTTTATCTGTATTTACAAAACCTATTTTACCAATAGATCCATAACCTTTAAGTGTGATTAAAATATCATTCTTCTTTATTTGAAATCTCTCTAAATTTTCATATTCAGACTCTGACACATAATCAGAGCCTTCATAAGTAACAGTTCCTCCAGCAATATTTCTTCCATTAAGGCAATGGACACCACTTTCATCTTCCGACGAGAAATTAGGATTTGGCCCTTGAGTAATCCAGCTTGCAAGAGTGTTGGTTTTAGAATTAATAGCTTGCTCAACTTCAAGATACTTAGTCTCGAAGAATTCACTATCAACCCTAAAAGTGATATTGTGCTTAACTACTTCACTCAAACTTAATTCAACGGCTTCCAGCCCATCCATTAACTGCTGATACCGCACAGCATCAAACGGCGCAACAGATGGGCTAGATTCAAAAAAACTGAGCTTCTCCTTTTTGGCAAACTCAATAAACGCTTCCGCAATGCCGTCTTCCGTCCGTCCTTCGTGGTTATACAAATCATGATCCACCACTAAATGACAGTGAACATCTTGCAAAAAATCGCCCTCCACCCCCACCACTCGCTGCACCGGAGAAGGCGGCATCAATTCGCCCAGTTCGTCATCAGGCGGTGAAGTAGACGATGAAATTTTGCGCCACATCTTCTCCCCAGAATTATCTTTCCCCGATTTCCGCATCGTCGCAAAAAAGATGTTGTAGTCATCCTGTCGAGTGCAGAGTGCGCCCACCTTCGGGTCTTCATTCCACTTCTGCACTATAGCAACTTATTGTTAAACGACAAGGAAACGAGCCGCGATGCCTTTCATCTCATATTCCCGACTGTCTTTGCCATACTTCAACACCACGCCACTGAGCAAGTGAACGAATGGACTTGTGTTTTCAATGAATAGACTTGTGTTTTCAACGAATGGACTTGTGTTTTCAACGAATGGACTTGTGTTTTCAATGAATGGACTTGTGTTTTCAATGAATGGACTTGTGTTTTCAATGAATGGACTTGTGTTTTCAATGAATGGACTTGTGTTTTCAATGAATGGACTTG
>NZ_JBALEA010000062.1:0-1506 GCF_036917135.1 Nostoc sp.
AGATATTAGCTAATTTAGTCCATCAGATGCTGCTGCACTTGGGAAACTAATTCATTTGTCCAGTAGTTGGCGAGTTCGGCATTAGCGGCTTCCACCATGACTCTGATGACTGGTTCTGTACCAGAGGCGCGAACCAAAATTCTGCCTGTTTCACCCATTGCAGTTTCCGCAAGAGCGATCGCTTGTTGCAATTGTTGGCAATCTTGCCATCCTAAACGGCGATCGCGATCCATAACTCGCACGTTCCGCAACAACTGCGGATAGGTTTGGAAGCTTTGATCTACCAATTCACTCAGGGAAACACCCGCCTCTTTCACTAAAGCTGCGATATGTAAGGCTGTTAATAAGCCATCTCCAGTCACAGCATAATGACGGCAAAGAATATGGCCTGATTGTTCACCCCCTAGCATTGCTCCAGTTCGCAGCATTTCGGCTTGCACATATTGATCGCCAACTGCGGTCCGAATTAACTTACCACCAATTTGCTGCCAAGCTTTCTCAAAGCCTAAGTTAGCCATGACAGTAGATACAATCAGGTTGTCTGGCAATTGTTGGTTTTGTTGTAAGTGTCGTCCCCACAGGTAGAGAATGTAATCGCCGTTAACTTGCCTTCCTCTATTGTCTACGGCTAAGACGCGATCGGCATCGCCATCGAAGGCAAAGCCGATATCGGCGTTGTGTTCTTGGACTGTGGCTGCCAGAATCTCTAGGTATGTGGAACCACAGTTAACATTAATGCGATCGCCATCTGCTTCGTTATGCAAGCAGATGACTTCTGCTCCCATTTCTCTAAATACTGATGGCGCTAAACCAACTGCTGCTCCCCACGCCAAGTCTAATACAATCTTCATTCCCTGAAGATTTAGGCCACTGTTCAAGGGTTTTTTCAATGCCGAGCGATAATCCCCGACTAACTCCAAACGTGAGTAATGCCGTCCACAATTAGTGACTTTAGCAATAGTTGATATTTTCCCACGCAGTCCGGCTTCAATTTCTGCCTGCAATAGTTGGGGTAACTTCCCACCGTCGGCACTAAAAATCTTAATCCCATTGTCTTCTGGCGGATTGTGGCTGGCAGAAATCATCACTCCGCCGATGGCATCACTGATGCTGGTAAGATAGGCAACGCCAGGTGTGGGACATAATCCCAAATACCAAACCTCTAATCCAGCTGCTGTTAAGCCTGCACTCAAAGCCATTGCCAGCATATCGCTGGAGTTTCTAGAGTCTTGTCCCAGTATCACTGGCCCTAGTTGAGTCGCATGGTTACGTAAAACAATCCCTGTCCAAAAACCAACTTGCAATGCTAGGGGCGCACTCAGTAATTCTCCGACGCGTCCACGAATCCCATCTGTGCCAAATAAGGGATTTGCTGGTAGTGAGATCAAATTCATTCCAATACTGCTTTCAATCCCTTTGCCCAATCCCTCTGCTTCGTCAGCAGAACCCCCAGAAATCCCCGGTGTCCGAGTTATTGATGAAACCATTTTATATTTAAACACTCCA
>NZ_JBALEA010000063.1:0-178299 GCF_036917135.1 Nostoc sp.
GCAGCCCAGGTACTGGAAATGATCCCTGATGAGGTTGACACACAAGCGCGGTTTATTGATTATGGTGTCGATTCGTTGCGCGGTTTGATACTACTGGACGCGATCAATCGACGCTTAGGACTGACTTTACAAATTCCAGTCTTGTTCGATCATTCCAGTATTCATGAATTGAGCAATTATATTTCCTCTCAGCTTCCAACTTCACCCAAAGCTGCTGCATCCGTTCCTGTAGCATCCCATCCCATTTCAGTCAGTTCTGTTTCTCCTGGCAATGTCACGAATTCCGATGTCGAACAGAGCATCGTCGAACTGGCAGCCCAGGTACTGGAAATGATCCCTGATGAGGTTGACACACAAGCGCGGTTTATTGATTATGGTGTCGATTCGTTGCGCGGTTTGATACTACTAGACGCGATCAATCGACGCTTAGGACTGACTTTACAGATTCCAGTCTTGTTTGATCATTCCAGTATTCATGAATTGAGCAATTATATTTCCTCTCAACTTCCAACTTCACCCAAAGCTGCTGCATCCGTTCCTGTAGCATCCCATCCCATTTCAGTTAGTTCAGTCAGTTCTCTTTCTCCTGGCAATGTCGCAAATTCCGATATCGCAGTGATTGGGATGTCTGGACGTTTCCCCGGTGCGCCTGATCTGCAAACCTTTTGGCAAAACTTAGAGCAGGGTATCGATAGTACCTCCGAAGTGCCGCACACACGTTGGGATATCGCGCAGTACTATGATCCCGATCGCCGACAACCCAACCGCAGCTATTGCAAATGGGGTGGATTCCTGGACGACGTGGATAAATTCGATCCCAAGTTTTTTAATATTTCTCCAGCCGAGGCAGAGTTGATGGACCCGCAGCAACGGCTTTTTCTGCAAACCAGTTGGAACGCGTTGGAAGATGCCGGATATGCAGGTAAAACCCTCGATGGCATGAAATGCGGCATCTATGTGGGTGTGATGAATCACGAATACGATATACTGCTCGATCGCGCTAAAATTTCCCAACATCGAGCCTATGCCTTACTAGGAAATACTTCGTCGATTTTGGCGGCACGCATTGCCTATATGCTCAATCTCAAAGGTCCCTCAATCACCCTGGACACCGCCTGTTCCTCTTCACTAGTGGCGCTTCACTGGGCTTGTAAAAGTCTTCAGGACGGCGAAGTGGATATGATGTTATCCGGCGGGGTGACGCTTTACCTGGGAGAAAAACAGTATATAGAAGCATCCCAGGCAGGGATGCTCTCACCCACCGGCAAATGCCGGACATTTTCTCAGGATGCCGACGGGACCGTTTTGGCAGAAGGCGTTGGCGTTGTTGTGCTGAAACGTTTGGATAAAGCCCTGCAAGATCGCGATTCTATCTACGGCGTGATCAAAGGCACAGGGATCAACCAGAACGGCAAAACTAACGGAATTACCGCCCCTAGCGCCAAATCGCAACATGAATTGCAAGTCGATATCTATAGGCGATACGGGATCAATCCCGAGAGAATCAGCTACGTGGAAGCTCATGGTACCGGCACAAAATTAGGCGATCCCATCGAAGTAGCAGCACTGACTGAAAGTTTCAGCCAGTATACCCAAAAGAAAAATTATTGTGCGATCGGCTCGGTAAAAAGCAATCTCGGTCATACTTCCGCCGCCGCAGGCATAGCCGGCTTGATTAAAGTATTACTGAGTATGCGTCATGCTTGTATACCCGCCACCCTGCATGTGAAAAATGAAAATGAACACATTAACTTTCAGGACAGTCCGTTTTACGTCAATACCCACCTTCGCCCCTGGAATAGTGAAAATGGTTTGCCAAGACAGGCGGCCATCAGCTCCTTTGGTTTTAGCGGCACAAATAGCCATCTGGTGGTGGAAGAGCCGCCGGTTGGTGTGGTTAACGAAAGTGCAGCACCAGTATTAATCGTACTTTCCGCCAAAAATAAAGATCGGCTGCAAGACTATGTTGCTTTGATGATCCGCTACCTCAAAGAAAAAAATCAGCGAAAAAATCCCAGCAATGCTTTACAATCGAGCAACCTTGCCGATATTGCCTATACCCTGCAAACAGGGCGAATTCAATTAGAGCAACGTCTCGCTATGGTGGTTGCCAGCGAGGACGAATGGCTCGAAAAACTACTGGGCTATCAGGGTGGCGAAAAATCTCTTGATGCCTGCTATCAAGGCCAGGTGAACGCCGAGTCTGCCAAACTGGACTTATTAATCGAGGGCGACGAAGGTAAAGCTTTTATCGAAGCCATAGTGCGTGGGAAAAAACTTTCTAAACTCGCCCAATTATGGGTTAGCGGAACAGATATTGACTGGAGTTTATTATATGGCAATTCGCCAAAGGCTTCAGTTTTGCCCCAGCGAATTTCGCTGCCAGGCTACCCCTTTGCCCGAGAGTCCTATTGGTTTCCGACGGTAACGCCAGCCGCTTCTGTTTTGGCGGTAGAACGATTGTCTAGTGAAGATGACATCTGTTTTAAAACAGTGTTGAGTGGCGAGGAATTTTTTCTGCGCGATCATTGTGTCGCAGCGCAAAAAATCTTACCCGGTGCAGTTTATTTGGAAATGGTCACAAAGGTGGCAAGAAGCTTTCGTCCTGATGCCCCACAGCCAGTGTTAAAAAATGTGGTTTGGCTTCGTCCACTCATGGTAAATCAGACAGAGGTAGTGGTCTATACTCGTTTACAGAATCATGGGCAACGAGTTGATTTTGAAATTTCAACCTGGGACGAGCAGAAAAACAAAGTGCTTCATGCTCAAGGACAGTTGCTTTACCCTGATTCTGCTACCCCAGAGCGTCTGGAGTTATCCTCATTTGATCGTCAGAGGATTCAAGAACGTTGCCCACACACACTAGAGGGCGCAGAGTTTTTCCAAAAAATACAGACTCATGGCTTTCGTACCGGGTTGAGTTTTCAGGTCATCCAAAAAGCCTGGTATAACCAAACCGAAGCCCTGTGTCAGTTGCGCCTGCCTGCGTTGCGCGAAGCTGATTTTAAAGACTACCTGCTGCACCCTTCACTGGTAAATGCCGCGCTGGAATCGGTTATCCTATTAATGGCTAAGGAAGAGTCGGCATCTGGCGTTCCTCATCTCCCCTATACTTTGGGTACATGGGAGTATGGCGAAAATATCTGGCCGAAATCGCTCTATGTTTATACTCGCCTGACAGCGCCTCAGTCGGGGGCAGAGGCTTCGACGGTAAAACGTTATGAAATAAATCTGTTTGATGGTAGCGGCGAGGCGATCGCACGCGGCAAAGATTTTTGTGTCCGCGCTTTGGGTGAGAGCAAAGAAAAATTACCTTCTAGTCCAGTCGCCCAGCACCCGGTCAAATATTATTATCCGCAGTGGGAGGCATGTAAAAACGAAAGTTTAGCAGCAGATATTTCCACTGATCGCAGTTGGCTAGTTTTTGAAACAGAAAATGTGCTGTCCCATCTGCTGGAGAAAAAATTGAGTTCAGTGGGTGTGAAGTGTATTCAGGTCAGACCAGGTTATCGGTTTCAGGTTTTGGCAAAAGGGCGTTACGAAATCAACCCCGAACAAGCCGGTGACTACCAAAAACTGGCCGTCGAGCTGCAACGCCATCACGAAATACCCGATCGCATTATTCACGCATGGTCAGAAGAACAATGGCACGAAAACGCCGACCTTGATCCGCGATCGCTCGCGTGGAGTATTTATTCGGTTTTTTACCTGAGCCAAGCCTTTATATCCTGCTGGCACCATCGGCCGCTGAAGCTGTTATATCTCTATCGCCAAGACAAAGACTCACCCCAAGCACACTATGGGGCAATTCGTGGTTTTGCTCAATCACTAACCCACGAACGATCTGATTGGCATTGGAAAACCCTGGCTTTACCCACCACCTTCGCACCAGACAATGTGGCCGAAATTTTATGGGACGAGGTACGAAGTGCAAATGAACCGGAGTCCGAAATTCGCTATTGTGCAAATAGGCAACGCTGGGTAAAGCGTTGGCACCCAGATGATGATTCTGTGTCCGCTCAAGGGCAGGGAGCGATCGAGGCTAATTTACTTAGAAAACAAGGTGTTTACCTAATTACCGGTGGTGGCGGCGGTCTTGGCCTACTGCTGGGGGAATATCTGGCACGGGAGTATCAGTCCAAGGTGATTCTGGTAGGAAGATCCCAGTGGACGGACCAGCAACAGGCGAAATTAGACAGTTGGAAAAGCTGGGGAGCCGAAGCCCTCTATTTGCAGGGGGATATCTCCCGACGCGAAGATGTGGAAAAGGTGATGGCGCAGTTGCGCTCTCGCTTTCCGGTTTTGCATGGCGTATTCCATGCAGCTGGCCTCACACGTGATGCTTCACTGATAAATAAAAGCGCACACGAAATCGACGAGGTTCTGGCGGCCAAAGTTCATGGATGCATTTACCTGGATCAAGCTACCCGCAACGAATATCTGGACTTTTTTGTCTTGTTTTCATCTCTGGCGGGAGCGATCGGTAATATGGGTCAGTCTGACTATGCTTATGCCAATAGTTTTTTGGATCATTTTGCTGAACGACGCGAAGCGCATCGGGCAATGCAAAAACGTTCCGGCTTAACCGTTGCTATCAACTGGCCGTTGTGGCGGGATGGCACAATGCAGGTTGATACCTCTACCGAGAAGTTTCTAGCACGCTCGATTGGCATGCACGCGCTAGAGACCAACGATGGTTTGCAGGCCTTAGAAAAAGCCTTGGCGGGTTCCAAAAACCAATTCCTGGTGTTGTGCGGAGATCAGGATAAATTTAGCCATATATTGGGCATACAGAAAAATAACCCTGTTGTCGAGCGGGCTGAAAAGCCGAGTGAAAAACCGAGCATAGATTTACTAGCGTATTTGCAAGCTGACCTCAGGCCGATAATGGCTGCCATTCTCAAGTTAAGCCCGGAGGAGATCGAGTGGGAGCGCGAAATGAGCAGTTTCGGCTTCGATTCCATTTCCTTTGTCACTTTGGCCAACGAACTTAACGACACTTTCCAACTGGATATTTTGCCCGTAGTGTTTTTTGAGTGTCTCAACGCCGGTGATTTGCTTGCACACCTGCAACAACACTATAGTGACACCTTATCCGCATATTACCGTAAGCGGATGCCAGCGACTGCTGCCCAGAGCAGAGCAGAGCCAGGTACGCCGGAACAAGCCAAAGGTGAAATTCCATCTTACTTAAACCTATTGGAAAAAAAAAACCACCACGATAACAATGGGGGCGCAGAGCCGATAGCGATTATTGGCATGAGCGCCGTGATGCCACAGTCCCCAGACCTGGATACTTTTTGGCAGCACTTAGCGGCGGGTGAGGATTTGATTACAGAAATCCCTAAAGACCGATGGGACTGGCAAAGCGCACGAGGTGACACCACTATCCGATGGGGCGGCTTTATGCCAGATATTGATAAATTCGACGCGCTGTTTTTCAGTATTGCGCCTCGGGAAGCCGACCTGATGGATCCGCAGCAACGAATTTTTCTTCAGACTGTATGGAAAACAATAGAGTACGCCGGTTACAAAGCCTCGGATTTATCCGGTGGAGATATCGGTGTTTTTGTCGGTGTTGCCAACACCGATTATCGTGAGCTGATTAATGAAACTGTTCCTGGGGTAGAGGCGCAAAGCTCTACCGGAACATTTTCTTCGATCTTAGCCAATCGGGTGTCGTATATTTTCAATTTTACCGGACCAAGCGAGTCGATTGACACGGCTTGTTCCAGCTCTTTGGTTGCCCTCCATCGGGCGGTGAACGCTTTATCCCGAGGCGAATGCACAAGCGCTATTGTCGGTGGAGTGAATGCTTTATTAACACCCACACTCCATATTACCGGCAGCAAGACAGGTATGTTGAGCCACGATGGGCGCTGCAAAACCTTCGATCAAAGGGCAAATGGCTATGTGCGTGGAGAAGGTGTTGCCGCACTATTGTTAAAACCACTGAGCCGGGCCAAAGCTGAAGGGGATGAAATCTATGCGCTGATTAAGGGCAGCAGTGTGAATCATGGTGGACATGGAACCTCCTTAACAGCGCCAAACCCTGCTGCTCAGGCAAAATTGCTGATCCGTGCCTATGAAGGTGCAAGTATCGACCCAACAACGGTAACATATATTGAAACTCATGGCACAGGAACAAGTCTGGGAGATCCGATCGAAATCAGTGGATTAAAAAAGGCATTTGCGACCTTGTACGAACGTTTTGGTCACGGTGTGAACCCTTCGTCTTACCATCGCTGTGGACTGGGATCGGTCAAAACCAATATCGGTCATTTGGAAGCGGCGGCAGGCATGGCAGGGCTGTTAAAAGTTATTTTATCAATGCGACACAAAAAAATACCTGCACATCTTCATTTTCAAAACCTCAATCCGTATATCGATTTCAGCGATAGTCCTTTCTATATTACCCAGGAAAGCTGCTCCTGGGACGCTTTAAAGGATTCTGCTGACAAGGCACTTCCCCGACGTGCCGGTGTCAGCTCCTTTGGTTTTGGTGGCACCAATGCACATATTATTGTTGAGGAATATGTAGAAGATAGGCATGAAGACAGATAGCCTTAATAGGCATCTTCAAAAATCAGCAAAGACTAGGAGAGTAAGCAACTCAGGGCTGAAGCCACTGAGCTTTAGCCCAGATCGAGCATCCCATTCACATTGACATTAGTCAAGAGCAACTGGCACGTCATCCCCGGACTTTCAGGACAGCTTACAGAAGCCCCCAAAGCAGCAATATTCTTAGCCGCGTTTATATCAGCATCATGCTCAAATCCACAATGCCCACACTTAAAAACTTTCCCGTTGCGATACGATTTACCCTTAATTGGGTGAATATGTCCGCATCGGGAACAGGTTTGACTAGTGTAAGCAGGGGGGACAAACATCACTCTCACTCCAGCAATATTTGCTTTGTATCCAACAAACAAACGCAGTTGATAGAACGCCCAATTATTAGTTCTACGACGTTCTATTTTGCTTCTAGGCTTGGTATTGAGAGATCCTCTTATATTAGTCAAGTCTTCAAAAGCCAAACTAGCATTCATTCGCTTGGACTCTTGAACAAGCTGCTTAGAAATATTGTGATTCAACCATTCTTGAAACCTCTGTTCTCTTCCAGAAAGCCTTCTCAAAAGTCGCCTAAACAACCGAGTGCGTTTGGATTGAACATTAGCCCTGACACAAGAATAACGGTCACGAACGTTTTGAATCTGTTTACCACTCCACGATTCACCCGTAGAAGTGGTGGCGATATCACGCCTTCCGAGATCGACTCCAATTACTCTGGGAGTCTTGCCAGTAGGCTGAGTTGGAATGTCAACAACGAAGTGGATATTGTAATCTCCGCGTTTGGTTTTATTCAGTGTTGCACTAGTTGGGGACTGACCCCTAAGCAATGCAATCTGATAACCACCAATAGACAGCTTAAATTCAACTCGCCCACACATCAAGGTCACTCCTACGGATTGGGTTTCTCCCTTATAAACAAAGGTGCGAATATCCAAGCCAACAGATGTGGGTCTAAATTTGTGGATTTGCTTAACTGCCTTGGCATTACCGATAACTCGACGGATAGCTTGACAAACATGGTTAGCTTTCAATCCGGTCGCTTCACGCACTGGCTTGTAAACCAAGTGGTGAAGTTTAGTGGTATTCCAACAATTTTCACGTTTGGCTACTTCCAGTATCTGATTACAAGCATTGGCAAAACCTTCCATCGTGCGGTCAATTTCGCCCCGAAAGTTAGGGAGTACTATAAGCTTACATTTAACAGAGATTGGTTGAGTCATAACACCATTATAACTCATCCGGTGCAATTAATGCTGACTGCGGTTAAAACCGCACGAGCCGTTTCCCTCTCAGCACTAAAGTGTCTGAGTTTCCCACATCCCGTGTATTCCTATGAGAAAGTCAGTAGACCGAAAGGTTTTGCGATCGCATGAAGAATTTCTCTCGATGACTGTGGAGGAATTAAACCCAAACTTTGATTGCATTCACTGTACTGTTCCCCAATATAAAGAAGTTAAATTACTAACCAGTTTAATTAAGCTTCACCAATATCTTTGTTAAGCCCTCACCTAACTTTTCAATAGATTCTTGTTGTTTAGGATCTTTTAATGTGCCATCACCATTAAAGGCTTCGTAAGCTTTGGGTACTGCGATTTGCTCGGGAAGTACCAAAACTTTGATGTTTCCCAATATAGACCGCAAGTGAACCAACCCCCGCAAACCACCAAGAGCGCCTGGGGAAGCGCTCATAATGGTAGCAACCTTACCTGCAAAAGCAGCCAATGATGCTTCATTTGGGGCTGGACGCGATGCCCAGTCAATGGCGTTCTTTAGAACTGCTGTGAGGGAACTGTTATATTCCGGCGAAGCAATCAGCAATCCTTGATGAGAAATCAGCAAATCCTTGAGAGTGCGGGCGTTGGCTGGTAGACCTTCTTGAGCTTCCAAATCTTCGTCAAACAGAGGTAAAGGCAAATCACGGAGGTCTAGATAAGTCACTTCTGCCCCTGCTGCCTGAGCGCCAGCCGCCGCAACTTTTACCAATTTTTTGTTGTAAGAATCAATCCGGGTGCTGCCTGCAAAGGCGAGAATTTTGGGTGTAGATGCCATAGTTAGAGGTTGAACACTTCACCTGTATTATCCTGTTTTCAGGCGATCGCTATTTGCTACCTTTAGATTTTCTTTATACATTCCCCTTACAAGAGGGTGTTGACACCGGCTAATCAAATCTGTATATTCAAAGTATATACATCAGACCAAGTTTCCACTCCGAAAATCTGAAGTTTGGGCGTGTAGATTGCTAACAAAATATTTGGAGATAGCTATGACGGCAGTTGTTGCTAAATGGGGAAATAGTTTAGCTATTCGGATTCCAAAAGCGGTAGCTGAACAAGCACATATAACCGAAGGAACAGGTATAGAGCTGAGTGTGCAAGGTGACAATATTATAATTACACCACAAAAAAGAAAAAAGTATACCCTTGATGAGTTGCTTGAAGGTATGACTCCTGATAAATTCCATCCTGAATTTGAAACTGGAAACGCTGTGGGGAATGAGCATTGGTAGTTAATCCATACTTTCCCAAAAGAGGAGATATTATCAAATTAGAATTTGGAGCATCACAGCAATTTACAGTTGATTCGATTCAGCGTGCATTTGCCCTCTACACATCAGGAATGTCATTTGATGACATTGCTAGGACAATGAACAATGAACTACAACAGCAAGGGCGGGAGCAAATGGGCTACCGCCCTGTTCTTGTTATATCTCCAATTCAATATAATCGAATGGCTTCTTTAGTTTTAGCGTGTCCTATAACCAGCAAGGCAAAAGGGCTTAGTTTTGAAGTTCCACTTATTAAGGGAATGCAAACAAAAGGATCTGTGTTAGCCGACCAAATTAAAACACTTGATTGGAAAGCTAGAAAGGTAAAATTTGTTGAAAGTGTTTCACAAGATTTAATAGAAGAAGTACAGGCAAAGCTCGAAACATTGATTTTATAAAACTAATTTTATTTAAATTTAGAAGTGCGATCGCAACTTCATCTGTATTATCCTGTTTTCAGGCGATCGCTATTTGCTACCTTTAGATTTTGTTTAGAAACATTCTCTAACGATTATGGCAAATTGGTCAGACTCTTATCTCGGCAAGTTACGACAAGTTGTAGGTGAGCGCCTACTTCTATTATTTGGCACAGGTGTCATTATCGAGGATAACTTGGGGCGCGTTTTGTTGCAAAAGCGAAGTGATTTCAAAGTTTGGGGGCTACCTGGCGGCTATCCAGAGGTAGGTGAATCTGCGGAAGAATGTTCAGCACGAGAGGTTTTTGAGGAAACTGGTTTAACGGTTAAGCGTTTTGCAGCTGTGGGGTTTTCTTCCAACCCAGCCTTTGAAACTGTAACCTATCCTAATGGCGATCGCGTGCAAAATTTCATTTTGATTTTACGAGCCGTTGAATGGGAGGGCAGTCTCGCTTGCTTAGATGGAGAATCGCTGGCGCTGGAA
Source organism: Nostoc sp. (assembly GCF_036917135.1). Taxonomy (GTDB): domain Bacteria; phylum Cyanobacteriota; class Cyanobacteriia; order Cyanobacteriales; family Nostocaceae; genus Nostoc. The sequence goes on from NZ_JBALEA010000063.1 coordinate 10,019, forward strand.
TTTTTTGATTTTGCTGATTTACCTACGTTAATGCCAAACGATCGCCCTGTTTTGGAAAAGTTTCAGGAATACAAGAAAAGTGGCGAATTTCTGATGTTCTAAAGCATTTTTTCCAAAAACTGCTTGGCGCGATCGCACTGAGGATTTTGGAAAAACTCGTCAGGAGTAGCATCTTCTGCTAAACTTCCCTGGTCGAGGAACATAATCCGATTAGCAACTTCTCTTGCAAACCCCATTTCATGGGTGACGATCGCCATTGTCATTCCCGATAGCGCTAAAGCTTTCATCACTTGCAGCACATCTTTGACCATTTCGGGATCTAACGCAGAGGTGGGTTCATCAAACAAAATCATCTCTGGTTCCATTGCTAATGCCCGAGCGATCGCTACTCGCTGTTTCTGTCCCCCAGATAGTTTAGATGGGTACACAGACACTTTTGATTCTAAACCTACCTTAGCAAGCAATTCTAAGCCATGTTCTTCGGCTTTTTGCTTGTTAATTCCTTTCACCTTTATGGGGGCGTAGGTGACATTTTGCAGCACATTCATGTGGGGAAACAAATTAAAATGTTGAAATACCATTACCAAATGCTGGCGTACTTTAGCGATGTTTGCCTTGGGATTGGTGATTTCTTGATCGTGAAAGTAGACTCTGCCTCTGGTGGGTTGTTCTAACAAGTTTATGCATCGTAAAAAGGTAGACTTACCTGAACCAGAAGGGCCTAAGATGGCAACCACTTCGCCCTGATAAAACTCAGTGGAAATATCTTTGAGTACGTCGAGTTTGCCAAAGGATTTAGATAAAAATTCCGTGCGAATTACTACATTACTCACTTTCCCGTAACCTCCTTTCTAAAACGGATGCACCCAAGGTCATACCCATTACCAAAACATAGTAGATTAACCCTGCAAATAGCAGTGGTTCAAAATAAATATACTTATTTGCACCAACAATTTGGGCACTGCGTAATATTTCCACTACCCCAATTGTTGACACCAGCGCCGAATCTTTAAGCAATCCAATAGTTTCATTTACCAATGCGGGGAGAATGTTCTTCAACGCTTGGGGCAAAATCACATCCCACATCATCAACCAATAGGGAACACCCATAGACATCGCCGCTTCACTTTGTCCTTTATCCACCGCCTGAATTCCACCCCTGATGGTTTCCGACATATAAGCGCCAGAATTCAGGGTAAAAGTTAGCACCCCAGCCTCCAATGCCGAAATGTCATAGCCTGTAAGCTGTGGCGTTGCGTAGTAAACCAACGCCAATTGTAATAACAAAGGTGTGCCTCGAAAAACAGAGGTGTAGGCGTTAGCAACCCAGGTAAGGGGCTTGATGCCGAGAATTTTTAATAGAGACAATATTGTTCCCCAAATTAACCCCAAGGTTACAGATAATAGGGTAAACAACAAAGTTAAAGGGATTCCCCGCAGAATAAAGGGAATGTCAGGAAGAATTCTGGTGAAATCGAGATTTAACCCGCCTTTGGCGGGAGTTGAAGATGCAGAATTGGTGGTAATATTTTGTGAAAACCACTTGGCGACAAGTTTATTCAATGTGCCATTGTTCTTCATTTGTTGAAGGACTTTGTTAAACGGTTCTACAAAAGAAGAACCTTTAGGAAAAGCGATCGCTGATCCACTTGCCTCCTCTGAGGGAATAATATTAAATTCTAAATCTGGGTTAGCTTGGGCGAATCCCTTAGCAACAGTATCCTCGACAATTGCGGCATCAATTCGCCCAGATTTGATTTCTTGAACTACTTCCGGCACTCTGTTGAGTTGCTTTAACTGAATACCCGCAACTTTTTTAGCAATTTTCTGGGCATTTTGTTCTTGGATGGTTCCTAATTGTACGCCAACTTTTTTTCCTAATAAGTCTTGGGGCTGCTTTAAGTTGCTACCTTTAGGAGCGACAATAGTATCTTTGGCTTCGTAATAAATAATTGAAAAGTCAATATTTCTCTGACGTTCTGGAGTCGGAGTCATCCCAGCCATTACAAAGTCAGCCCGATTTGCTTGGAGTGCAGGAATTAAGCCATTAAAATCGGATTCCATTATTTTGAGTTTAAACCCTAATTTTTCAGCAAGGGTTTTGGCAATATCTATATCAAAGCCAACGATTTGGCGTAGGCGTAGCCCGTCGTAGACATCGCCTCCTTTCGTATCATAAAACTCATAAGGGGGATAATCTGGGGAAGTAATCATCGTCAGCGTGTCTTTCCCTAAAGGTGAGGCAGCTTTTAGAGAATTACTATGTCCGGTGATGATGCTGATTCCTACTACTGTTAGAAGCAGTATCGTTAATAGCCATACTTTTTTTTTCTTCATAAACTTGATAATCGCTATAACTCAATACAGTTCAGTTAAGCTTCTCTTCCTTATCTTCCTTCTCTTACTTTGCGTCCTTTGCGTCCTTTGCGGTTCGTTAAAAAAGGGTCTTAGCCTTAACTGAACCGTATTGCGCTATAACTAGGACTTACGCACAAGTTACGGAATAGCGAACCGCAGAGGCGCAGAGAAGCCAGCGCGTTGCGGGGGTTCCCCCCGTTGTAGCGACTGGCGCGACACGGAGAAATCAGAGTTTGAGAGATATTTGGCGTAAGTCCTGATAACTTCCATTCCGCACCTTAAGGGACTGACAAATAAAAAAATATCCCAAAGCTGACACAAAAATCCTCTCTATTTCTCCTCTCTCTGTGTTCTCTGCGCCTCTGTGGTTCGTCAAATTCTTATTTTAGTCGCCTCCAGCAGCTTAACGCTGGCATAAATAGCATCAATATAAGGTGTGGCAATTTGAGTGAGTTTTCCCAATTCTGCCACCGCGCCAACGATCGCGTCTATCTCCGTAGCGCGTCCGCCTTCAATATCTTGTAGCATTGAGGTTTTGTGGGCACCAACATTTTCTGCCCCATTAATTCGCTGTTCTAAACTAATGCCAAATTTAATACCCAAATTTTCTGCGATCGCTTAAGTTTCACTCATCATTTGCCACGCTAGTTCACGGGTGAGGGGATAGTGACAAATATCCTCTAGAGTCGCACCAGTTAAGGCACTAATGGGATTAAATGCCACATTTCCCCACAACTTGATCCAAATTTTCGTGCGAATTTGATTGCGAATTGGCGCTTTGAATCCTGCCTGTTTTAAAATCTGTGATAATAATTGGATGCGTTCTGTTTTAGTGCCGTCGATTTCACCCAGAGTAAAGCGATCGCCTTCAATATGCTTAATCACACCTGGTTCAATTATCTCAGTTGCCGGGTAAACCACACAACCGATGGCGCGTTGGGCACCAATACTAGCTTCAATCATCCCATCTTCTGCGTACCTTCATGCTCACCGCCATGCTGACGGAAGTACCACCAAGGAACACCATTTTGGGCTGTTACGACCATTGTCTGAGCATTGTAGAGTGCAGGGAGAAGAGGTGCGATCGCAGGCACACTGTGAGCCTTAACAGTTAAAATTACTACATCCTGTGTCCCTGCTGACTGAATATCGTTAGTTGCCAAAGTCGGAATAGCAATTTGGCTAGAACCGTCTGCCATGAGCAACTTCAGCCCATTTTTTTGAATTGCTTCCAAATGAGAACCACGCGCAATCACTGTTACTGCTTCACCTGCTAGTGCCAGTTTTGCCCCTAAATATCCACCAATCGCACCCGCGCCAACAATACAGATTTTTATTTTGTCAAATTCCACATTAGGGACTTACAACAAATAAATTACCTAATCTTGTGGGGTGGGCAACATGAGCGCCCTTGTATATGGGCGAGACGCCCACCCCACAATAAGTAGTTGAGTATTTTTTTATTTGTCAGTCCCTTACTTCTTACTCACTCAGCACTGCTAAAACTTTGCATCGCTGACAGCAGGTGTTGATGAACAGATTTTGAGGCAGCGATGATCAATCCAGGTAGGCTATAGTTTTGACAAGTATGCAGTGGCGGTAAAGTTGAACCGTCCAGAGTCGTTACAATCCAACCAGCCTCTTTCGCAATAAAAGCGAGTCCAGCACTATCAATAAATTTGCCCGATTTGATGACTGCTCCGCTTAAGTCGCCACTGAGAATACCATTGAGATTGGGAATTTGAATATCACTAGAGTAATCAGTTGCTATATCAATTACTTTATATTGATCTTTTAGTAAATGTGCGATGGAATTCATTCCCCAGCCCAACAAAATAGCAGGTTTGGCGGATGTGATGTGTAACGGGGCACAGGCTTCTAAGTTCATCTCTAGCGTCCCTTTAAAAGCACCTTCACCTCGAAGCGCGTAAAAATAAATATTTTGTCCAGGTGAAATTGCCAGTACTGCTTCAAAATCATCCGAATTTAGAATACTGAGAATAATTTGGTAATTAGAATGTCCATCCATGTAAAACTTTGTGCCATCAATCGGGTCGAGTGTGACTAAATAATCACCTTCTGAACCGAGTTCAGTAGCGCGAAAATACTTGGTGTTATGAGAACTTTCATATTCTTCACCATAAAAACGAATCTCTGGGAAAGTGCCCAGTAATACTACTTCTATCAGATTTTGAATAGCCACATCAGCATCAGTCAGGGCAGCACCAAAAAAGTTTTTTGCTTGTTCTTTGGCAGGAAGTGCAGCAATTTTTGGTTGTAGAAAATGGGCATAGGCTGCTGCTATTTTGAGATGGGGAAGTAAAGTCTCTAAAATTAATCGAGTAGTTGGTGTTGTGGACATTGCAGCAAACTCCTTTTAGAAATAATCTACCGTTGGCAAGGCGATAAAATTCTATATCTAGACAAAAATACGGTATCATTTGGATGCAATTATATCAATGTGACACAGCAATACTCATTGGTGTCAACTTAAGTTGGCTTCCTCAGTCCCCCCTGAACTTAAGTTCAAGCTTTGACGTGAAGTTTACACCAATGCACCACTCCGTACTTAATTCCCACTCAACATGGTACTATCAGCATCACATAACCTGAAAAATCGATGAAAACTTCTCAGTACTTTCCCTTAGTTGTTTCTTCGCTGGTAGATTAGTGGAGCAATGTTTTTCAGCGCTCCTGCTCAAAGCGCAATTTTCCGTTTTCAAGTACCTAATGGGTCAAATTATCCTATAGTTGGTAACAGAGCCGTGCTTGGTAATAGTTCTGGTAACCCGCTCAATCTTATCTCTTTCAATTCTCCAGAGTTTCCGACTAGTCAAATTGCCAACAACAACACCAGCCAAGTAAGTATATCTTCAGTTGGCGGTCTTGTATTACCTGGAGATACCTATACTTTAAATATAAACATTGAGGATAACCCAGATGGGACTGCGGTTTTGAACTTACTTGAGGCTGCATCACTTGTCGCTACACCAACTGGTATACAAGAACAAGCTTTCCCTACTCTAACAACTTCTAGTAGCACCTCCCCAGGAGCGAAAACATCATTTTCAGCATTTCGTGTTAGAAACCTCGTCGATATTAACGGCAAAAGTATTGTGCTCGATTCTATTTACCAAGTTCCTGGCGATCAATTGAGCTTTTCTGGACTGGTATCTTCTTCGCCTCTGACATTCAGTATTAGCAGCCAACCGATAGCAGGGTACGTACCTTTCGATCAATTAAACGATTTTTCGTCTCCAGTAGAATATACTCTCCAGCCTGGAGGTAGCATAAGCGTTACTAATCCTCAAGGATCTAAATCAGTTCCTGAACCTAATCTTATTGGTGGTTTACTCTTAGGTATTGGTTTTGCTGCTTTCTTTAAACGAAACTTATTTAACAGCAATACTAAGGCGAGCCGAAAATTGTTAGCCAATTTTTTTAATTGCTAGGACTTACGCACTGTACAAAGGAATCATCTTGTGTATTGACGTAAATAGGTTTTTTTAGGCTTTTGCAAGCGATCCTTTGTTAGCCGCGTAAGCGTAGCCCGCCGCAGGCATCGCAAAAAAATAGTTGAAAAATTTGGCTTTTAAGCCCTGAAAAGCATATCTGCTATTTGGGCTTTTCTGTTAATGCGTAAGTCGTAATTGCTTCCAAATGAGAACCACGGGCAATCAGCATCACTGCTCATCGACTAGCGCCAGTTTTGCCATTGCGTGGGGGTTTCCCCCATGAGCAAGTGGCGTGGATTTAGGGGGATCTAAAACGTTTTGCTACCATTAACCGAGAACTGCTATATCTGAAGCAGGGGCACACCAAATATTAGTATTAAAGCATCGTACCCATCCAGAGTAAGCACCCCGCCACCACACAACAGCAATCTTACCATCATGATTTTTAGGGCTGTAAGGACGACCATTAATAATATTAGGTAAGGAATTTGTAGTGATATCTCTGACTTTTGACCAAGTTAAGCCATTATCTGTTGTACGCCACTCCTGTAACTCTCTGATTCCAGTAAGGTCTGTAGATGATAAATCAGAATTATTAGTTGGATTCTGAACTACAGTATTAACCAAATACACAATATTCGGGTTATTACCATCAAAGCAGCAACCACCTGTGTAACAAGGTTCATCAAGAGGAAACCCATTTACTCCCTTAGTACCCATGCCTGGAAATGATACAGCAACTCCTCTAACTGTGGGTTGAGTAAAGGTCAAGGAAGCAGAGGAGTAGGGGAGAAACCCCATAGCTAAAGCCAAGGGCTTGAAATAATTTAAATAAGGACGGATTATTTCTCGTAATTTTGATCTCGAAATAAATATTTTTATTTTCTCCATAGCTAAAACCAGGGACTTGTACCATATATTATTGAGGGGAATTTTCTTTTTCTCCCCTGCTCCTCTGCTCCCCTGCTCCTCTGCTTCTTTAGTAACTTTAGGTTGAATAGAGGGAACAACATTAGCTCCGGTAATATCAACTGGAGTTATCCATGCTGTTCCATTCCATCTAGAGAACATATAGCGTTGATTGGTGTAACCAAAGCTACCAGACCCATTATCATAAGTTGTAAATAATACAGATGGGTTGCCATCAAAACCGATTACAATATCCCAGCCCCATGACCTAACATTCACGCCATTCCAAACCATAGTAGGGTCACTACCCCCACGGTGTTTAGGTCGTATAGGCAAGCTAGGGAATTGCTCACCTGTAGCTGAGGGGTTAACCATTTCTACACCAGCAGAAGTATAATAACGTGCTTTGTTAGCTGCTTTATCCCACTGTACATAGAAATGATATAAACTCGTGCCATTTCCATTCTTTCTTGTACCTGAGTCACCTGGATGACCATCAGTGAAGAAAAAGTCTACACGGTTTTTACCATTGGCTACAGATTTTACATAGGGACGTTGATTTTTCCAAGGGTCAAGGGTACTTTCAATTAAAGGTAATGCATCACTATCAGATGCCGTAGAATTTGGGGGATTTTGAGTATTTGCAAACAGAATAGCGTGTGGGGCTTTAGGTGGTGTACCAGTGCGGAAATGATTAAGCAAAATTCCAGTATCTTCTAATAACCTGGGATTGCTATAGCAAGTTGGTAAATTAATATTTGGGCTTGAATTGGTGTTAGCAGGGCTATCTACAATTGCTGGAGACCACTGTGTAATATCTTCTGGGTAAATAGTGGTTCTTGACCTAATACCAGATGGGTCATTATGAACACTATAATAACAAGTAATTCTGCCATCAGACCTGATGAATACTGCCGCATTATCATGGTCGTCAATTTCAGCCCCACCAAGTTGGGTAACATAGGTTGAGACATCTTCTAAATCAAAGTGGGTAGATTCTTTAGTTGTGTTATTTACTTTTGTAACCCCAACAACTCCTCTATTATCAACCCAACCTATATAAGTATTATCCCGATAACAAATTGCTCTCGGATCTGTAAAGAATGTCCAGACGCCATTTTGACGCACCATAGTACCTTCACAAGTTGAAGTAGAACTTGCCACGGTTAAAACATTGGAAGGTGTTCCAACTCCTGAAACATTTATAGCACTAACCCGAAAATATATTGTCCCCGCAGCTTTTGTGAGATTATATGCTGCTAAGTTAGTGTTTCCGGTGTTTATAACTGTTGTCCATCCGCTAGAACCATTAACACTACTTTCAATTAAATAACTTGTGATTTCTCTACCGGAACCACTAGAAGCAGGGGCTACCCATTGGAGATGACATTTATTACTTACTGTGTCTGTAAAACTAAAGTAGGGTAAATTGAGTGGTGAATCAGTTCTGGCTGGGGTAAATAACTTGAGAGTTAAAGATGTAGGTGCTGCTGGTGTACCTGAAGTTTGCATGAGTGATACAACACTTGACTTATAATTACTGGCAATAATATATATTAGTTGCTCTGACTCTGAAATCATTTCCAGAGTCGCTTAAAGATACTCCCATAACTCAATTAATACTGACCGGATTTACAAATGCGATCGCACAAAACCACATAAATCGCCAATCAAAATAGCCACAGCCAAACTGGGAGAGTCACCAGCAATACTATCGCCCCAGCAGCTAAGGCTGTAACTGCCAGATCGCGATCGAGATTAAATGTCTCAGCAATTACCAGTGTGGCGAAAGCTGGAGGCATAGCCATTTGTAGGACAATGACTTTTGCGATCGCCCCAGTTAATCCAAACAGTGGTAAAGTACTCCCCAATATCAAGGGAACTAGCAGCATTTTGATTCCCAAGCTCATGCCTGCTTGTGGTAAACTACCCCAAGATTTGAGCAGCGCCAGTCTCATCCCAATTAACATCAAAGATAAAGCTACACTACTCCAAGCAAATTTATCCAGGCAAAATTCCGCAACTGTGGGAATTGTCACCTCCCGAAACAGCAAGCCAAATCCGAAACCCCACAGGGCAGGATTAATTAAGATGGCCTTAGCAGTCTGCCAATAATTCTGGACACCGCCGCCAAAACGCGCTGCTAATAACACACCCAAGCCATAAGTTCCGGGGAATGAACCTAGCAAATCGTAAAATAGCGCCCAAGCAAAGTATTCCTTGCCTACCATTGCTAAGGCAATGGGATAACCAAGATAACCTGTATTACCCAACATTGCTGCTAATATCAAGCTAGCCTGAGTTGATTGTTGAGGGACGGTATTTTTAAAATAGGCTTGGGCTTTAATCCCTAACCAAGCTAAAAATGCTCCGAGTAAAATGGCAAGGTAAGCGAAGGCAGGTGCAAGCCAAATTTGCCCAGACAAGCTAGATTGACGTAAAAACGATACTATGCTTATGGGTACTCCCACCCAAAAAAGAAACTGTCCCAAACGTGTAGGAACTGTCACAGGTAGTTTGCGTCCCAGAATAAAACCTACCAGGACTAATCCTCCCAGCTTGACGTATAGTTCTAAAAGGTTTGTCAAGATTGCGCCTAAAAACCACAGATGTAAAATGCTACCTGTTACGTCTACTTTTGTCCAGTGCAAAATCTGTTATGTCTATCCCACAAAAACAGGAGTTTACCCTTGAATAAGGCAGGGTTTTCTGGAAAACCGCAAAACTCATCGAATGACTCTGGTGATGATATTCCAGTGGCTGTACGCGATACCCCCAATGCCAGACCGAAAATTTGGTTGCAACCCCAAATGGTGCTGATTGGGGGAGTAGTGGGATTTATCCTGCTGGCTTTAATTAGCGGTTTTTTGTTTTTCATCACTGCACCCAAAAAAACCGCCAATTCTCAACCTTTACCAGCGACTTCGGCTCCTACGATTCCCGCAGCATCTAATAATTCTAACGATACTGTGTTAGGGCATTTTCCATACTCAGAAGCGCCTGAGTCAGAACTAGTAAGCATTTCCGCAAATAGGGGCATTAGAATGCGAAAAGCTGCTGCCCAAAAGTTTGAGGAGATGGTAGCCACCGCGCGGAGGGCAGGTGTAATTGTAGTCCCAATTTCTGGCTTCCGCTCAGTCAAAGACCAGGAGCAGTTGTTTTTTGCTGTCGGTGCCCAGCGAAATCAAACGCCAGCAGAACGAGCTGCCCTCAGCGCTCCTCCTGGTCATAGCGAACATCACACAGGTTACGCTGTGGATATTGGGGACGGATCAGTACCAGCAACTAATCTCCAAACTAACTTTGACCATACCAAGGCTTATCAGTGGATGCAAGCAAATGCCGCGCGTTTTGGCTTTGAAATGTCTTTTCCTAAAGATAATGTTCAAGGTGTGAGTTATGAGCCTTGGCACTGGCGTTTCGTTGGCGATCGCAATAGTTTGGAAATGTTCTACAAAGCCAGAAATTTGAAACCCGCTAAAATACCTTAATAAAAGTTGATCTAGAGATTAGTATCTTTTTATCAAGGAGTTGCTTGACGATAGTTTACGAATACTATAGTATTCATAAATGACATACAAGATTATTGACTTATTTGCTGGTGCTGGTGGCTTCACAAAAGGGTTTCACATGGCGGGCTTTGAATCTCTATGTGCAATCGATGTAAATGCAAAAGCCTTGGCGACCTACAAGCACAATTACCCAAAAACCAAAATCATTCATCAGGACATACGTCAGGTCAGTCCTGATGACTTACGATTAGCGTTGGGCTTGCGGCGAGAAGCACCAATACTGTTGATTGGCGGTCCCCCGTGTCAAGGATTTTCCAGAAATATTCCTGCTGGTTATCGCTACCTCAATGATTCGCGTAACCTGCTATATCGAACGTTTTTGGAATTCGTAGAGGAGTTTAGACCCCTTTATGTAGTAATGGAGAACGTGCCTGAAATATTGAAAGCTTATAATGGCGTAATTAAAGAAGAAATAACAGAAAAACTTGAATCATTGGGCTATAAAGTTGTCTCTTCATCATTAAATGCTGCACATTATGGAATACCACAAACGAGAACCAGAGCTTTTTTTATAGCTAGTCTAGATCGCTCCCTTCATTTTCCTGAACCAACACATTTTGGTGATATTAGGAGCGACTATAGAAGTACGAAATCTTGTAATCAGCTTAATTTGTTAGAAGCAAATATTTCTCCACTTGTCACAGTTAGAGATGCCATTGGAGACTTACCACCACTCGATGCAGGACAAGACTATGAGGCTGAAGTTTATCCTTCTCCTCCACAAAGTATATATCAAGCAATGATGCGTCATGAAAGCATAAAAATTGTTAATCATGTTGCTCGCGCTTTGAGTCCAATTCAATTTTCGAGAGCTCGCGCTCTTTCTGAAGGACAAGATGCTAGAGACTTACCTCCTGAATTAGCTCCCAAGAAACACTATAGCGGCGCATACGGGAGACTTTGCTGGGATAAGCCAGCGAGAACTATCACCAGATGGGTCTTCCATCCAGGATCGGGTAGATTTTTTCATCCAACTCAAGATCGAACAATTACAATACGCGAAGCTGCAAGATTACACTCTTACCCAGATGATTTTCACTTTTTGGGAACATATACTGAGATGGCTTCTCAAATTGGTGAATCTGTACCTCCCCTGCTAGGTAAAGCGATCGCTTCATCTATTCTTCAGACCTATCCTCAGAAAATTGGGTATTGATTTGATCTTGCAAAGCAGAGAGAACTGTCTCCACATATCGATCAAGCGTCAGACGAGTTCTTGCAACTGTAATCCGAACAGCCTGTGTAGGAATAGTTCTAGCTCGAAAAAGTTGTTTCTGATTTTTGTACCAAACCAATTCTGTTTTGCCTGCAACGCTTCCCTGTAGTCCAGCACCTAATCCCCCAGTAGTTCTATCTACCGTCCAAGCCCAAGAAAAGGTATTTGGGTCAAGAGGATAGAGTGGAAACTCGCAGTAAATATACTCATAGCCTTTGATAGTTTTCAGTAATATGCCTTCATAACTATTAATAACGCCCTGTACTGCCTGATTCAAAATAATTTTTTCGTTCCAATGTTGGATAATGGCTGATCCAAGCTCATTAGGCAAAGATTGCTCAGTCAGACCAGGAAAACCCAGTTGGACAGACTTCTTGATGACATCTGCTCTCTGAATTACAAAGAAAAATGGATTTGTAAAGTTGAGGCTATTGAGTTGCAGGGATTTGAGCGACCAACCAGTTTTAGTCACCAAGTCAACAGCATCATAGAGAAGCTTGCTACGTCCCAAAGCGGGATCTGATAAAGGAATATGCTTAACATAATGAAAAATTGCTTCCCACGTATAATCTTCTATCGAGCCGATGACTGGAGATGCAATGGTAGCAATAATGGCTTGGGTTAATCTTTCAATCTCGTTGTCCGTCAACACTGAGGGATTCCTCTACAGCTTGTAAAAACTCACTCATTGTCATACCTAAAGCATTGGTAATATGGCTAAGAACTCTAACAGATGGACTTTTTAGCCCTCGCTCAAGCTGGCTGATATAAGTCCTGTGCAGACCTGTCACTTCTGCAAGATACTCCTGTGACCAACCTTTCTCTGTGCGACGACGCTGTAATTCTATTCCTAACATTTGGTCTAGTTTACTGGGCTGCATGAAGAAAAAGCGTAGAATTTTGAATACAAAAGTTCTACAGACTAAAGTATTCAAAATAGCCAAATGTGCCATTCGGGTAAGACTCTAAGACTCATTTCTGATTAGTTATTTTCACCTTTGCCCCCTACTCCCCTAATGGAGGCTGAAGCACTAGTTCCGTAAGAACTGGACAGTAGTATTCAGCAATTTTCTTAGCGATCGCATCTGGTCGAGAAATTTTATCGAGATTGCAAAGTAAAATTACGGTAATTTTGTCATCAATAAAGCGGGTAATGTTACTTGCGAATCCTAGTATTGAACCATTATGACCAACTACGCGGCGATCGCCATAATTAAATACCCACCAACCTAAACCTGCAACATATCTCAACTTTTCCCAATCATCGCCCTGATTGGGAAAATGAGGAGTCCACATCAAATCAAGGGTTGATTGCTTTAGTAGAGTTGCACCACAAAGGGCCTGTTCCCACTTCACCATATCTTCTACACTGGAAAGTTGACCTCCAGCAGAATAGGTAACAGAAGGACTGTAGTAAGGTTTGTTAACGAGTTTGCTGTTTGACAACCGATAGCCAGAAGATCGGAGTAGCACTATGTCTTTGGGATCATTCATTACGGTTGTGTTCATTCCCAAAGGAGCAAAAATGCGATCGCGCAACAAATCTCCATAAGATTGTCCAGTTACCTTCTCTAGGATCAAACCCAGTAGATAGTAGCCTGTGTTGTCATAGGCGCTAAACTCACCCGGTTGGAACTTCAGGGGTAGGTGAGTAACTAGAGCCAAAATTTCAGATTTCGATAAATTAAGATGGGTAATTTCCCAGTAGTTTGGGGCATCGGTATAACTAGGAATTCCAGACTGATGAGACAGAATATGCCCGATTGTGACATTTTGCCACGTTAGGGGTAGATCATCGAGATAGTCTGTGATCGCATCTTCTAGCGAAATTATCCCTTGCTCTACCAGCATCATTATGGCTGTAGCGGTGAAAGTTTTACCGACAGATGCAATTTCATAAACTGTGTGTTCAGTAGCTGTAACAGAGTGTTCAATATTCGCTAGTCCATAGCCCTTAACTAAAACAGGTTCACCTGACTGCACCACTGCAACAGAAAGTCCAGGAATCTGGTTTTTAGTCATTATGGCTCGAATATAGTCGTCAATCATAATTGACCTGTCTTATTAAATATGATCAGTTTGTAGTAAGCACTTCAGTGCTTAAAAATCCAGGACTAAAGTCCTTACTACGAACTTATTCACCCCTTGGGGACAGAGCGCTAATCTCCAGTGCCATGTCCTGAACTCTGGGTTTTAGCTTCTGATGGGTCAGGCTGAGGTTTTTGATACTTACCTGGATACTTGTGCTGAAAATAAGCTTCCAGTACTTGTAAAACCATCGGGCCGCAAACAGTACCACCATGCTCGCCAGTATTTTCACCAAAGGCCACAACCACAATTTCCGGCTGATTACTGGGGGCATAAGCACCAAACCAAGTATGATTTGGACGACCAACACCGGCTTCAGCAGTGCCACTCTTTCCAGAAGCTGGGGGAATTGTCGGCACGTTCAAGCTCTTACCTGTACCCTCACTCACCACCTTCCGCAGTCCGTCACGGAGAACTTTGATGGTTTCCTGCTTCATATTTAACGATGAGCGCCAACTTTTTGCTTCTTCGTTGTCTTTGAGCAAATGCGGCTGAACTCGATACCCGCCATTAGCAGGGACAGAAAACATAATTGCCGATTGTAGGGGTGTCACTTGCAAAGCACCTTGACCAATTGACATATTAATGGTGTCGCCTACACTCCAAGGTGTCTTCAAAACTTTCAGCTTCCATGTTTCATCTGGAACCAAGCCTTTTGATTCTTCGCCCTGAAATTCAATGCCAGTTTTTTGACCAAACCCGTATTTGCGGCTCCATTCGATTAAAGTTGGACCACCGACTTTTCTGCCAACTTGATAGAAGAAAGTATCACTACTCATCGCGATCGCTCTGGGAAATCCCAATGGTCCAAATCCGGCGTGGTTCCACTCACCAAATGTCACCCCACCAACAGTCAGGGAACCAAAGGTCTGTAATATTGAGTCAGGAGAGAATTTACCTGATTCCAGTCCGGCTGTTGTAGTAACAATTTTAAAGGTACTGGCGGGGGGAAAGGCACTCAAAACACGATTGACCAAGGGATGATCCTTACCTTGCAGATTTTCCCAATCTTTCTGGGAAAGTTTTTGTTTGGAGAAGATATTTGGGTCAAAGGTGGGGTAAGATACCATTGCTAAAACCGCACCATTCTTCGGATCAATTGCGGCGATCGCACCTCGATGATTTCCCAAAGCTTTTTCGGCTGCCTTTTGCACATCTAAATCTAAAGTCAGGTGCAAATCGTTACCAGATTTTGCCTGTTTCTCTCCCAAAACCCGGATTGGTCTACCCGCACCATCTACTTCCACCTGCTGACCGCCCCATTCGCCCCGCAGCACTTTTTCATAAGCTTTTTCTACCCCCATCTGACCGATTACATCTCCTAGTCGGTAGCCTTGCTCCTTCTTGTCTTTTAACTGGTCGGCGGTCAACTCCCTTGTATAACCTAATACGTGCGCCAATTCCTTGCCGTGGGGATAATAACGTACCGAATCTGTATTGATTTCCACTTCTGGGAGTTCATTTTTATATTCCTTTAATGCGGTGATTTCTGCTTCATTGAGATCGCGAGCAATGCGGATCAGTGAAGAAGAATTAGCACCTGCTTGGTCTAATTTCTTTTCCATCTCATCTTGTGGAATGTTGAGAATTTGCGCTAAACGGGGGCCGACTACAGACCAGGAAGGCTTAGTATGTGCCATCGGCCACAAATATACAGAGCTAGGATAGCGAGTAGTGGCTAAAAGTTTGCCATTTCGGTCAAAAATATTGCCCCGTTCTGGTTGTTTAAGAATCATCCGAATTCGGTTCGCTTCGGCTCGTTCCCGGAGTTTTGGCCCTTCAACAATTTGCAAATATGCCAAACGCGCCCCAATACCAGAGGTCATCAATAGGGTAAATACGATTAAAAATATTGATTGGAAACCACGTCCAACGGTACGTGTATCTTTTTTGGCGCCAAGTGATGGGAATAAAGACATAAGTATCAATTAAAAATTCAAAATGAATAAACGCAATTCTAGCTAGCCTATTTTAATGCTTATTAGCTGAATCTAAGAATACCTAAGTACTAATACAAGTATAGATATTTACATTAATTTTACGCCAATACTGGGGATGAAAGAATCGGGCGAGTATATTCTTGAACAATTGTTTTTGGCGGATACAATAAACCAAAGTGTCAAATCTAGTTTGCCCAATAGACTATATTAATTGACAAAATAACTGAAGATCACGGCATTATACTGAGGATTATGGCTCAAATTTCCATGCAGAATCAGAGGGGGATAACAAATTTTCAGCCACTTGATGTTGAACTGCGTAATGTGTTCAAGTTTTTTAATCAAGAACCAGCAGTACATGGAATCGATTTGGATGTCAGACAAGGAGAATTTTTTAGTATTTTAGGCCCCTCCGGTTGTGGTAAAACAACAACACTGCGCTTAATTGCTGGGTTTGAAATTGCTGATGCTGGCAAGGTGTTGATTCAGGGTCAGTCTATGACTAATGTGCCGCCTTACCGCCGACCCGTCAATACTGTATTTCAAAGTTACGCTTTATTTAACCACCTGAATGTCTGGGATAACATCGCCTTTGGACTGAGGTTAAAAAAAATACGCAAATCGGAAATTGAAAGTAGAGTCGAAGAAGCTTTAAAACTCGTGAAAATGGAAAGTTTGCGATCGCGTTTTCCCAATCAACTTTCTGGTGGTCAACAGCAACGGGTCGCCTTAGCCAGGGCTTTAGTCAACCGTCCCACCGTCGTATTACTGGATGAACCTCTAGGGGCGTTAGATTTAAAACTACGTAAGGAAATGCAGGTTGAGTTATCAAATTTACACAAAGATTTGGGATTGACCTTTGTGATGGTGACGCACGACCAAGAAGAAGCATTATGTTTGAGCGATCGCATTGCCGTGATGAATCAAGGCAAAATTGAACAAGTTGGCACTCCCAGTCAAATTTACGAACGTCCCCAAACATCTTTTGTTGCTGATTTTATTGGCGATACTAATTTATTCAGTGGTGAAATCGTCGGGGTAGACTCTTCTCATGTCCAAATTTCGACAAAAACGGGGCTTTCAATTGTCATTAGCCGCGCTGAAGATACACCAACTGAATTATCACAAGCGGTAGTCGTCAGTGTGCGCCCAGAAAAAATACAGCTTTCACTTTATCCACCGAACTTGCCAGCTAATTGTTTTGAAGGGCGGCTTGTAAACGTTATGTATTTAGGTACACACGTTAATTATGTTGTGGAATTAACAAATGGCATTAGCATCAATGTGTTGCAACCTAATACCATTGGCGCTTTACCAGACCGCGACACGCCTATCTACGCTTGGTGGGGAGAAAGTGATTGTTTAGCGATTACTCAATAATAATTTTTAATTACGAATTATTATAATTTGCCTTAATTGGTAGGAAAATTACAAATTCAGTGCCCTCACCTGGTAGGGAATCCACTTGAATTGAACCACTGTGTTTATCAACCACAATTTGATGGGCGATCGCTAATCCTAAACCCGTCCCTTTGCCGACAGCTTTGGTAGTAAACAAATGGTCGAATATCTTTTGTTTAACTTCTTCATTCATCCCATTAGCATTATCTGCAATTTTTATTTGAACCTGATTATCTTTCAATGAAGTTTGAATTATAATCTTATGAGGATTTTCTTTAATTTCTCCAAAACTTTGCCCATTACTCGACTCATCTAAGGCATCAATGGCATTGGCTAAGATGTTCATAAATACCTGATTTAATTGCCCAGGAAAACATTCAACTTTGGGCAAATTACTATACTCAGTTATTACTTCAATTGCTGGACGTTGTTCGTTTGCTTTGAGGCGATGTTTAAGAATTAAAATTGTACTGTCAATACCTTCGTGAATATTAAATGGCACTTTGTAATCTTTATCTGCACGGGAGAAAGTTCTTAGACTAGTGCTGATATTTTTGAGGCGATCGCACGCCATCACCATTGAATCAATTACCTTGGGTAAGTCTTCCAAGCTATAATCCAAGTCGATTTCTTCAGCATGATTGAGAATACGATCGCTCGGATTTTTTAAACTTTCTTGATATAGCTTCAAGTGTTCCACAACATCAGCAATAGTGGGTTTAGCTTGTTTGAGACTCGCCGCAATAAAGCCCAAAGGATTATTCATTTCATGGGCTACCCCAGCAACTAAATTACCCAGTGCAGACATTTTCTCACTCTGAACGATTTGTAATTGGGCTTGTTGTAAATCTTCTAAGGCTGTTCCCAGTGCTTGAGATTTTTCTGTTACTGCTGATTCAGCTTGTTTGCGTAAGCGAAGCTCCTCGTAGAGATCGCTAATATTAATAGTTGTCCCAACTACGCGATAAACTTTGCCCGTCTCATCTTTTAATGGACTGAGTGTGGTTAACCACCAAGTTTTCTGGTCATTAAATGTGAGACATTCTTCATAGGTGATGGGTATTCCGGTTTGGAAACAACTCAGATATTTTTGCTCCACTGCTGCACCTTCATCAGGAGGCATTATTTCTTGCGGACTTTTACCCAGGACTTCCGAAGCAGATATACCAACCGCTAATTCACACGATTTACTCCATCCTGTGTACTCATACTTACCATTATCACGGATATCAGTCACAAAGACGAGACAGCCAACACCTTCGTAAATGCTACTGAGAAACTTTCCTCGCTCCTGGAGATGATTATATAATTGGGCATTTTCCAAAGAAATCGCGGCTTGAGTGCAAAGGAAATTTATCACAGAAAGGCGATCGCTAGTAAATATCCCTTGAGTCAGTTGATTTTCTAGATAAAGAATCCCCACCAAACGCCCTTGATTAATAATTGGTGTACACAATACACTTCTTGGTTGTGAGGAGTGCATATATTCCCCAATTAATCCAATAATATCTGTTTGACAATTGTCTATCACAACTGTTTGTTGAGTATTTTTCACGTAATTGATCACTTTTACAGGAATATCTTGACAATTCTCAAGTAATTGTGTTTCAAGAATGGTTTGTATTTGATCATCAGCAATAAAGGTAATTGCTCGAACTTTCCAAGTATCATCTTGGGGAAGCAGTAGTACAGCTTTTTTCGCGCCGGAGTTTTCTAGGATAATGCGGGTGAGGCTGGCTATGAGTTGATCTAATTCCAGAGAACTGGAAATAGCTTGAGTAGCTTTGAGGACAGAGGTAAAATCTAGTGAATCGGAAATACTGCTGCTACCAGTGCTAGAAGTGCGAGTAGATGAGGAAGTGCCACGAAAGCTAATAGTTTCTAGGGAGTTGAGATTAAATCGTTGCTGTTGCAGAATGGATTGGAGTAATTGGGGATAGCGTTTTTCTAGGTCTTCTATTTTGGCTTTTGCACCCCAACGACCATAGCCATAGTAGGCTTCAATCATGTAGTCTCCAGCTATGCGCTGTCTGCCCCAGTCGAGGTAGAATTTGGCAGCGAGTTCGTTAGCGAGGGCTTCTTCTTGAATATATTCGTTGGCTTTGGCTCCAGATATAGCCTTGTCGAAAAACTCAATGGCTTCGGCTTTTTGTCCTAACACTCGACATTTTTCGGCTTCTACCAAATCAACCTTATGCTGGTGATTCATGGGGGCATAGTGCGCCCAGTGCTGTAACTGGGTTTGGTTTTGTGCCACCCGCTCTAATGCTTGTGATACCTCAGCTGACGGTTGACTCAATTGTGCTAGAGCAATCAAAGAATCATAGAAATAAAATGCTGGTTCGCCGACTATTCCCGCAGCAGTCATTAAATAGTTTCTGCCCTCAACTGCATGGTTGTTAGCTTGTTCAACTTCCCCAAATAAAAAGCAAAGGGTCAGCTTATACAAATAGAATAAATACAACCCAAATAGGTCATTTGCAGACAACAGGAGGGGCAGAAATTCTACCTCTTGGAGGGCTGACCCAGATAAAATAGTGGGATGTGACCCAACTCCCAGTAAATTTAAAACAGATTGCCAATAGAGCCGGCAGTAATTGGCTGTTGTCAATTGGTTAACTTGCACCAAACCATTGTAGTAGGTGTGCGTATCCTGCTCCAAAGTGGTAAGGGGCTGACCGCACCAAAAGGAATGCAAACAGAAAAAATGGCCACTATGTCCAGCAATTAGCAGGTTTCCGACTTCTAGGGAAGTTCCATAGCTCTCCCTGAAGAGTGATAAAGTTTCTTTGATGTCAGCTTTGCGGTGTCGGATATACCCTGCCCGCATCAGTAATACTTCAGGCTTAGTTGCTTTAGCATCGAGTTTTAAGACAAGATTCAATGCCAACTGACTAAACTCTACGGCTAAATCTATATCTTGCAATAGATTACAGACAATGATGCTATAGCAAATATAGTTGTAAGCTGAAGTAGCTATGTTTCCGTACTGCAAAGACAATTTGACTGATAAGGAAGTCAGTAATGCGAACAGGGGAGAGCCAGAGAGGTAAGCTGCTGGTATGATACTGCTAGCCATCTGGATAATTGCAAGTTTGTTTGTATCTGTCATCATTGGGAGATGAATAAAATCTGCAATTTCCCTATCTCCAATCAGTTCGCTAATCTCTTGGATTGACTTTTGAATATCGGTTGGTGTAGGTGTTTGTGGAAAGGTGACACCCAACTGTTGCAGGATCTGGATACCGATCGCAATGGATTCGGTCAGTTTATTCTGGGAGGTCTTTGCTTGAATTTTAATGCGGTAAACATTGAGCTTTTCCAGTAAAGAGTCTGCATGGGCAATGACCGTCTCAATGAACTGTTCCATCGCCTCAAAGTCACCGCACAGCATTGACAATTCCGCCGCATCGTCATGGAATGACCGAGTTATTTCATAGTACTGCTCCCAAGCATTTTCTCCCAGTATTGATAATCCAGTGCTGGCATATTCACGCCCTGCTTGATAGGCGGTAGCACTTTTGGCTTTACGACAGGCGGTGAGGTTAAGCCCAGCTAATTCATCTCGCTCGGTTTGTTGGGTAATTAAAGAAGTTCCATGATTTAATTGATTCACTACTTCAAAAATGCGCCCTTCTCTTGCTTCTGGGGAAATCTGTTGTAAAAGCAGTTGTCCGATTTGGTAATGGGTTATCTGTTTTTGGTCATCGGGAATCAGAGAATAGGCAGCTTGCTGGACGCGATCGTGTAAAAATTTGTATGTAACAGTCTCTTGATTTTCCGGTGTACATACAAGAGTTTCTTGCCCAACATAAAACTTATAAACATCACTGAGTGGTAAAATTAACCCTTCTTGTAATGCTTTCCACAAATCACCAGCCGCCTCAATCTCCGATTGTTTTGAAACAATTGCCAAAGTTGCTAAATCAAACTGGTTGCCGATACAAGCAGCTAACTGCAATATGTTTTGAGTTGATTCTGGCAGTTTTTGTAATTGAAATGCCATAAAAGCAACAACATCATCTGTAACCGCTTGAATCGTCACTTGTACAACATCACATTGCCAACAGCCTGACTCAAAATCAAATTGAATCAGATGTTCTTGATGCAATACTTTGAGAAACTGTGTAGCAAAAAACGGATTACCTTGAGTTTTTTGAGAGACTAATTGGGAAAGAGTCCATGCCAAACTTTCTGGACATCTCAGTGTGTCAGCAACTAACTGATTTACTTGCCCTTGACTCAGTGGTGCTAAAGTAATGGTGTTAGTCGTTGGTTGCTTTTTTTGAATTTCACTCAAAGTCAACATCAATGGATGTCCTAGATTGACTTCGTTATCACGGTACGCACCAATTAACAAAAGATGCTTTGTATCAGCCATCAACAGTTGCATTAACTTCAGTGATGCTGAATCTGCCCATTGCAAATCATCTAAAAATATCACTAATGGATGTTCAGCACTAGTAAAAATTTGGATAAATTTTTTAAACAATAAATTAAATCGATGTTGTGTGGCATCTCCTGATAATTCTATGGCGGATGCTTGTTCACCAATAATTATTTCTAATTCGGGGATAACCTGAATAATTACTTGTCCATTTTCTCCAACTGCTGATAATATTTGGTTTCTCCATTGCTGGATTTCGACATCGCTTTCACTTAACAATTGTCCAATTAGATCTCGGAAGGCTTGCACAAATGCACTGAAGGGAATGTTGCGTTGAAATTGATCATATTTCCCCTTGATAAAATAACCACGTTGTTTGACAATTGGTTTGTGAACTTCGTTGACAACCGCAGTTTTTCCAATTCCCGAAAAACCAGCTACCAGCATCATTTCTGTTGCACCAAGACTAACTCTTTCAAATGCTTGGAGTAGGGTTGATACTTCTGATTCTCTTCCATAAAGTTTTTCGGGGATAATGAAGCGATCGCACACATCCCTTTGTGAAATCTCAAAATCCTTAATTGTACCAGTTTCTTGTAGCTGATGTAAACAATTTTCTAAATCAAATTTCAATCCCAAGGCACTCTGATATCTGGATTCGGCATTTTTCGCCATCAATTTCATCACAATATCTGAAATCACCTGGGGAATTTCTTTCCTGTCCCCTAAAAGCGGTGGAAGTTTAGCAATATGAGAGTGTACCAACTCCATTGAGTCATTTGACGCAAAAGGTAACTTTCTTGTAAGTAACTCGTAAAAAGTAACACCTAAAGAATAAAAATCAGTTCGGTAGTCAATTCCCCGATTCATTCTGCCTGTTTGTTCTGGCGAAATATAAGCGAGTGTCCCTTCTAATACATTGGGATTGATTAGCGTTTGGGTTTCCCGTGGTAGCAAAGATGCAATACTAAAGTCGATTAATTTAACTTGTTTGGTTTCTGGATTAATGAGAATATTGGCGGGTTTGATATCTTTGTGTATGATACGTTCGCGGTAGAGTATATCTAAGGTATTGCACAGTGCGATCGCTATTTCTAAAAACTCTTGTAGAGATTGTTGCCTTCCTCTGATTCCCCATTCCTTCAAGGAAATTCCCCCAAAGTCTTCCATCACCAACCCATAGCCATTTTGGTAAGGTTCCAGGCTATAAGTTTGGACAATTAGCGGTGAGTTGAGATTTTTGGCAATGGTGTACTGGTTACGAAACGACAAGAGTTCAGAGAAGCTGGGATAAGGATTTTTCAGCAGTTTAATCACTACAGGCAATGAGTCAGCCTCTCGATAGCCTCGATAAACCAGGGTTCTGGAACCATTGTAGAGTTCTTCACTGATGTGATATCCGGGAATACTGACTAAAGTGCTAACCATGCTGCTAAATCCTGAGTATTTCCAGATTTAGTATTCCCAGATATCTGAAGTTATTTACCAAAAAGAGCGAAAAATCATACCGGAACTTCAATGATAAATTCTGTCCCCTTACCCAGAACAGAGTTAAAACTCAATTTTCCGCCGTGAGTTGATTCAACAATTTGACGAGCGATCGCTAACCCTAATCCCGTTCCTTTACCAACAGCTTTTGTAGTAAATAAATGGTCAAATATTTTTAATTTGACTGATTCACTCATTCCCTTAGCATTATCAGCAATGGCAATTTTAACTAGATTTTCAGCTACTGAGGTTGTAATTCTAATGCAGTTAGGATTGGCTTGAATTTCTTCAAAGCTGCGTCCCTGATTAGATTCATCTAAGGCATCAATAGCGTTTGCTAAAAGATTCATGAATACCTGATTTAATTGCCCTGGGAAGCATTCAAGTTGAGGTAAATTACCGTAGTTAGTGACAACCTCAATGGCGGGACGTTGTTCATTAGCCTTGAGACGATGTTTCAAAATTAAAATTGTGCTATCAATGCCTTCGTGAATGTTAAATGGCACTTTGTAATCTTGATCGGCACGGGAGAAAGTACGTAAACTGGTGCTGATATTTTTGAGCCTGTCGCACGCCATAGACATAGAATCAATCATCTTGGGCAAATCTTTTAAGCTATATTCCAAGTCGATTTCTTCGGCGTGTTCTTTGATTTCCTCACTTTTGTTGGGGAAACTTTCTTGATATAGTCCGAGATGTTCAACAAGATCAGCGATGCTAGGTTTAGCAAGTTTTAGACTAGCAGCAATAAAACCGAGGGGATTATTCATTTCGTGAGCTACACCAGCAACCAAATTGCCTAGTGCAGACATTTTCTCACTTTGCACCATTTGTAATTGGGCATTTTGCAAATCAGTTAGCGCTTGTTGTAAATCTTGCGATTTTTGCTGCAAGGCAAGTTCAGCTAATTTGCGATCGCGTAGCGCAGCTTGCTGCTCGCAGATATCCAAAAGTAATCCATCCCAAACCACTGAGCCATCAGCAAACTGTTCTATTCGTGATCGTCCGTGAATCCACTTAATAATTCCTGATGGGGTGACAATTCGCCCTTCCCAGTGCCAGGGAGATCCAGTTTGCATGGCATCAGTTGTGGACTGTAGATAACTTGCCATATCGTCTGGATGCACGATATTTTCGAGAAACTCTACATTGGACATCGCTTGCTCTGGGGTAATTTCCAGCAAGCTATAACAATCGGCACTAATGTACCTCAACGAGATCACCCCATCGGCACTCATGTAGTATTGATTAACGACACCAGGAACGTTGTCTACAAGTTTCTCAAACCGAGAATTACTAGCACTTAACTCATTAAGCGATCGCTCTAACTGTTGGGCATTTTCTAGGGATCGCTCATAAAGTCGGGCATTTTCTAAAGAAATTGCGGCCTGAGCGCAGAGTAAATTAAGTAGTTCGACGCGATCGCTAGAAAATGCCCCTGTCGCTAAATTATTTTCTAGATATAAAATACCCATCAATTTCCCTTGATGCAAAATCGGGCTACACAAGATACTTTTAGGCTGCTGACGTATGATATAGGGGTCATTGGCTAAGGTCGGATCGGCACTTGCATCAAGCAGCACAGTAGTCTGCCTATCATGCTTAACTTTATAAATCAGCTTCAAGGGAATATCCTGGCTGTCCTCAACGGGAAGGCGCTGCAACACGACTGGCTCCGAGCCTTGGGTAATTGACCCTTTGATCAACAGGCGATCGTCTCGCAACAGCATTAACAAGCATTTATTAGCCCCCGCATTTTCGATGACGATCTTCAGCAACGATGAAAGCAATTTTTCCAGTTCGATTTCGCCTGAGATAGCTTGGGAAGCTTTGAGAATAGTTTTTAAATCTAGGGTATCCGAAACACTGCTACTGCTAGAAGTGACAGAAAAGGTGGATGTGACACTCCCCAAGGCAAAGATAGTTTCGCTAGTTGATAGAAGAGAGACCAGAGAACGGGTTTGCTCTAGGATGGGAGCAAGCACTTGGGAATAGCGTTTTTCCAAGTCGGCAACCTTGGCTTTAGCACCCCAACGGGCATAACAATAATATGCGTTCGTCATGTATTCCCCAGCTATGCGCTGTTTGCCCCAGTCGAGGTAGAATTTAGACGCGAGTTCATTGGCCAAGGCTTCTTCGTTGATGAAATGATGTTCTTTAGCAAGATTTATGGCTTGGTCATAACACTCACTGGCTGCGACTTTTTCACCCAAAACTCGATAACGTTCAGCCTCCACTAGATACCATTTATGCAAGTGGTTCATCGGGGCATTGTGCGCCCACTGTTGCAAAGTGGTTTGATGGGTTTGCACCTGAAGAAGAATTTGAGTTTGCTCTGTCTCTGGCTGTGTGGGGAAGAGTGCCAAATGCGTCAGCGCAGTATAAAAATGAAAAATGGGAATATAAACCAATCCCGATACTGTCATCAAATAGGATTTGAGTTGGGTGATGTAGTCCAGCGCCGCCTGATAATTACCATAAAAGTAGGCAAGGAACAGTTTGTAACTGTAGGCAAATGCGAGGGCGCTGAGATCGTTATCCTGCCGGTGCTTCGGCAGCATTACCGTTTCATCGTAGGCGATGCCCCTTAAGCAATCAGGTTGGCTCACAGTTTCTCTTAAATGCTGCACTGTTTGCCGCTTTATGTCCAAATAAATACGTGCCGAATTTTGTTTCACCTGAGCCAGGGCAGCACTATAAGTAGCCAATTCGGATGATAACGTGTCCAGGTTGACACCGGCCACAAGTGCAGTACAGGCATAACCTGTCATGCTGTAGCCAGCGTTGAGAAAATCACCGGTTTCCATACCAGTCATGTAGCCCTCTTTCAGCATTGGTAGCGTTGCCAAGAGTGCTTCCTGGTGATGTTGGATAAAAGCCCCAAATCGGCTGAGAGTGCTGGACTTCATATCCTGAGCATTAAACCTTTCCAGCAACGAGAGCGCTAACCGACCAAAGCTGTAGCCTGTTTCGACTTCGCCCAAAAAGGCACACAGTACCACTCCATGAATCACATAGCCGACCGTCGAGGCAGGGGCATTGCCAAACTGGAGCGATAACTTCACCATCGTCGCGCTCAACAGGGGTACTAAACCTGGAATTCCCACGAACACTGGTACAAACAACATTCCTAACAGTTGCATTGCGGCGATGGCGGCGCGATCGCTCATCATCGGTAGGTCAATCAGCCCTGTAATCTCTCTGTCTTGGAGTTGGTGGTTAAGGTCTTGTAGCGCTTTCGCTATTTGGGCTTGATCTGGCACACTCGGTAAATCTACCCCTAATTGACTCAACACCTCTCTTCCCACTGCGATCGCCTCTAATATTTGGCTCTGAGCCGTTTGTGCCGCGATTTGAATTTCGTAGATTTTCACTTTGTCGAAAATTGTCTGTGCCTGCTGCAATATCACTGCGGCTTGCTGCTTCATGTCTGCAAAGTCACCATTCAAATAGCTAGCTTCAGCCATCGCCACATAGAGATTGAGAGTCAAATCATACTGACTTTGCCAGCAGTTTGCCTCAAGTAGCTTAATCCCTGTTTGCAAATAAACCCTGGCTGCGGCGTAAGCTGTAGAATTTCTCGCCTTCACTCCAGCTTGTAAATTTAGTTGAGCTAATGCTTGGCGATCGCTTGCTTGACTAATTAACTCAATTCCTAAATTCAAATGCGGGGCAATATCAAACAGTTTTTTTTCCAGCTCTATCTCAGAGGTATTTTGCAGGAGTAACTGTCCAATTTTGAGATGAGTTACTGTTTTCTGTTCATCGGCAATTAGGGAATAAGCTGCTTGCTGTACTCTGTCATGTAAAAATCTATATTTGGCTAATTTTTTACTGGTATTCTCCTTTGACAGCGCCAATTGTTCGCGTTCTTCTCCTTGATAAAACTTATAAACATCACTAATTGGTAAAATTAACCCTTCTTGCAGCGCTTTCCACAAATTCGCAGCCGTTTCTACCTCCGACTGTTCTGAAACAATTGCTAAAATTTCTAAATCAAAAGAGTTGCCAATACAAGCAGCTAGCTGTAATATATGTTGAGTTGATTGTGGCAGTTTTTGCAGTTGCAAACCCATAAAAGCCACAACATCATCTGTAACCGCAAAAGTTATCACTTGTACAATGTCACATTGCCAAAAATCTGACTCAAAATTAAATTCAATTAGCCTATCTTGATATAATGATTTGAGAAACTGGGTTGCAAAAAACGGATTACCTTGGGTTTTTTGAGAGACTAATTCAGAAAGAGTCCATGCCAAACTTTCTGTACATTTAAGTGTATCAGCAACTAATTGATTAACTTTTTCTTGATTGAGTGGTGCTAAAGTAATCGTATTAATCGTGAAGAGTGTTTTTGGGATTTCACTCAAAGTCAACATCAAGGGATGTCCTGGGTTTACCTCGTTATCACGATACGCACCAATTAATAAAAGATGATTTGTATCAGCCATTAATAGCTGCATTAATTTCAGTGAGGCTGAATCCGCCCATTGCAAATCATCTAAAAACATCACTAATGGATGTTCAGCACTGCTAAAAACTTGGGTAAATTTTTGAAATAATAAATTAAATCTATTTTGTGCCGCCGTTCCTGATAATTCTATGGCGGGTGGTTGTTCACCAATAATTCTTGATAATTCGGGGATGACTTCAATAATTACCTGTCCATTGTCTCCAACCGCATCTAATATTTGGTTTCTCCATTGCTGAATCTGTGCATCACTCTCGGTTAACAACTGCCCCATTAAATCTTGGAATGCTTGCACAAAGGCACTAAAGGGAATATTCCGTTGAAATTGGTCATATTTGCCTTTGATAAAATAACCACGTTGGCGAACAATCGGTTTATGAACTTCGTTGACAACCGCAGTTTTCCCAATTCCTGAAAAACCAGCTACCAGCATCATTTCTGTTGCACCAAAGCTGACTCGCTCAAATGCATCAAGTAATGTTTGAACTTCGGTTTCTCGTCCATATAGTTTGTCAGGGATGATGAAGCGATCGCAAACATCCCGTTTCCCAATCTCAAAACCCTTGATTATACCAGAAACTTGTAGCTGATGTAAACAATTTTCTAAATCAAACTTCAATCCCAAAGCACTCTGATATCTGGATTCAGCATTTTTTGCCATCAATTTCATCACGATATCACAAAGTACTTGGGGAATCTCTTCCCCTTCGGCTCCGCTCAGGGTGAACCTGTTCCCTAAAAGTGGTGGAAGTTTCGCAATATGACAATGCACCAACTCCATCGGATCGTTTGACGCAAATGGTAACTCTCCTGTAAGTAACTCGTAGAATGTCACACCGGTTGAATAAAAATCAGTCCGGTAGTCAATCCCTCGATTCATTCTTCCTGTTTGTTCTGGGGAAATGTAAGCGAGTGTCCCTTCCAACACATTGGGATTGATTAATGTCTGCGTTTCCCGTGGCAGTAAAGATGCAATACTAAAGTCGATTAATTTAACTTGTTTGGTTTGGGGATTAATTAAAATATTGGCGGGTTTGATATCTTTATGAATAATCCGCTCCTGGTAGAGTATATCTAAGGTATTGCAGAGTGCGATCGCTATTTCTAAAAACTGTTGTAGAGACACAATATATCGCGTCTGGTTAGAGGCGAAATAATTTTTGAGAGAAATCCCCCCAAAGTCTTCCATCACTAACGCATAGCCGTTTTGGTAAGGTTCCAGGCTGTAGGTTTGGACAATCAGAGGTGAGTTGAGATTTTTAGCAATGGTGTACTGATTACGAAACGACAAGAGTTCAGAGAAGCTGGGATAAGGATTTTTTAGCAGCTTAATTACTACAGGTAATGAGTCAGCCTCTCGATACCCTCGATAAACTAGGGTTCTGGAACCATTGTAGAGTTGTTCGCTGACTTGATATCCGGGAATACTGACTTTTATACTTACCATACAGCTAAATCCTGAAGACTTTCAGATTTAGTATTCCCAAATATCTGAAGCTGTTTATCAAAAAAAGCCGGAAATTATACCGTAATTTCAATGAAAAATTCAGTATATTCACCCAGGGTAGAGTTAAAACTCAATTTTCCGCCGTGGGTTTCTTCGACGATTTGACGTGCGATCGCTAACCCTAAACCAGTACCTTTACCAACGGCTTTGGTAGTAAATAAATGACCAAAAACCTTTTGTTTTACTTCTTCATTCATCCCTTTACCATTATCTTTAATCTTAATAATTAATTTTTGCTGATCATCGGTAATTTTAGTACTAATTGTGATGCAATTGGGATTAGCTTTAATCTCTTCAAAACTGCGTCCAATATTTGACTCTTCCAAAGCATCAATAGCATTTGCCAAAATATTCATAAATACCTGATTTAACTGCCCAGCAAAACATTCTAATAATGGGATCTGACCATACTCTTTGATAACTTGGATTTCTGGGCGATTTTCCGAAGCTTTGAGGCGATGTTTGAGAATCAAAATAGTGCTGTCGATGCCATCATGAATATTACAAGCAACGGGGCGATCGCTATCAGCGCGAGAGAAGGTTCGTAAGGAAGTACTAATATCCCGAATCCGCTTCACACCTTCTCGCATAGAACCCACTAACTTAGGTAAGTCTTCGCGGATGTAATCGAGGTCAATTGCTTCAATTTCGTCTTGAATTATTCTACTGGGAGTACAATATTCCTGTTGATACAAATCCATTAAGCCAAATATATCTTTGATATAATCCAAAGCGGGTTGAATATTGCCGCCCAGGAAGCCGACAGGGTTATTAATTTCATGTGCCACCCCCGCGACAAGGTTTCCCAGCGCCGACATTTTTTCACTTTGCACTAATTGCACTTGAGTGCCTTGAAGTTCTGCTAGTGCTTTTTCTAGATTTTGTTTTTGTTGTTTGAGTTGGTCTTCAGCTTGGCGACGTTCGGTAATGTCTTCTGTCACGAATAAAATGCCGAATACATTCCCTTTAGCATCGCGTAGAGGCATCTTGCTTGTATCCAACCAAACTTGTTGACCATCTGGCCGTTGCAATTGATCAATGATATGAAATTCTGGTTCACCAGACTCCATGACGTGGCGATCGTACATCACAAACAAATCGGATTCTTCTTTGCTGAACAGTAAATCATAGTCGGTTTTACCCACAATCTCATCAGGCGAATTTAAGTTTAGTACATCAGCTAAACTTTGATTACAGCCCAAATAAACTGAATTGATATCTTTCCAGCCTACCCAGTGGGGAATAGTATCAAATACTAAGCGCATCAATTGTTGAGTTTGCTTCAGGGTTTCAATCGATCCAAATAATTCCTGTGTTCGTTCATTAACTCGTTGTTCTAGTTGCTGGGTGAGTTGTTGCAGTTCTATATTTCTGGCTTCAAGAGACTGGCTTAATTGGTTAAGCTTTAAGTGAGTTCGCACCCGTGCTAAAACTTCACCTTGTTGAAACGGTTTGGTGATGTAGTCAATGGCTCCAAGTTCAAAGCCTCTGACTTTATTTACCGATTCAGAAAGGGCGGTGACAAAGATAATCGGAATATTTCCGGTTTTCGGATTGGCTTTGATCTGCTGACAGGTTTCAAAGCCATCCATACCTGGCATCATCACATCTAGTAAAATCAAAGATACAGGAGTATGTTCTAGTTGCTGTAAAGCGCCCTCACCACTGGTGGCGATCGCAACTTCAAAACCAGCATTGGCTAAGGTATCTGAAAGCACCTTCAAGTTATTTGGTACATCATCGACAATGAGAATAATGCCATTGTCAAACTGATTATATGTAATGGGATTTCCAGAGAATGCTGTCATGGCAAAAATGGGGATTGGGAATTGGGGATTGGGGATTGGGGATTGGGGATTGGGGATTGGGAATTGGGGATTGGGGATTGGGGATTGGGGATTGGGGATTGGGGATTGGGGATTGGGAATTGGGGATTGGGGATTGGGGATTGGGGACTTGTACTGAGCGTACCCCTTCCCTACGGGACGCTACGCAAACGGGGAAGCAAGCTACGCGTAGCGTCTCGTAGAGAAGCCGTTGGCGCAGCCTCTCCAAGAGTTGTATTGGGCATTGGGTTTTCAAACCCTTCTTGAAGCACCTGAGTCTTTGGAGATCCCCCCAACCCCCCTTAAAAAAGGCTTGCTCTTAGAATTTCTTTTCCCCCCTTAAAAAGGGGGGTTAGGGGGGATCTCCGAGTTTGAAAACAGTCCCTAGTCCCTTTGTTCGGGAAGATACTGCTCAATGAATGTTCGGATTTTTTCAGTCTGGAAATTATCTGCATACTCACGTACTGCTTTCACAAATGGTTGGTACTGCTCATCTATTTTTTCCAAACTTTTTAGCTGTTGCTCCATGGCCATCAAGCGTCCCTGCAAGGCCAATGTGTGCAACTGCGACAAAACCTCCTCAGTCGGGGGAACGATCTCATCTGGGGTGGATGAAGATATTGCCTCGGAGTTGGCACTCATCGGCTCTACAGCCATAGAGTTTTGCTCATAAATCCATTTCAGATTTAGGTATTTTTCCAACAACTTCAGTAGCGCTGAGGCTTCTACAGGCTTGGATAAAAACGCATCGGCTCCAGCTGTGATACTCTCATTTTGGTTACTTTCAAATACACTAGCTGAAGAGGCGATCGCTGGAACATTCTGCAACTCAGGAATCTGTCGCAACTGTCGCAGCATCTCATAACCATCCATCTCTGGCATCATCAAGTCTGTAATAATCAGATCGGGATGAATCTCCTTCGCCTTTTCCAATCCTTCTCGACCATTGCTGACGGCAATAACTGCAAAACCCAAAGGTTCTAGTAAACTAACTAAAACTGACCGATTCTCCCAACGGTCATCAACTGCCAGCACCTGGCGTTGGCTGCCTTCAAATCCGACAATCTTACCTTTCTTAGTTGTTCGCAGAGTTGCCGCCCATTCTTTGGCTTCGGGAAGTTCGACCTCAAACCAGAAGGTGCTACCTTGTCCCAGTTGGCTTTCCACATTTAGGGTGCTACCCATCATCGAAACGATTTGCTGACTAATTGCTAATCCTAGTCCAGTACCTTCTCCTTGTTTCTTCACGTCACCCACTTGTTCAAAGGGTTGGAAGATTTTCGTGAGTCCAGATGGCGATATCCCGACTCCTGTATCTTCGATCTCAAAACGAATTCGATAGATTCCAGTTATCAGTTTGTCAGTTTTAACGCGAAACGTCACCCCGCCTTCCTCAGTAAACTTAATGGCATTCCCCAATAAGTTAATCAACACCTGGCGTAGGCGTTTTTCATCGACTGTAATTCCCACGGGTAAATCAGAATCAGGTTGATAGTTAAAGGGAATTCCTTTTTGATTAGCCCGAACGCGCATCATCTCTGCAATGCCTTCCAGAAGTGCCGGGAAATGGGCATCATCAGGGTAAAGTTCCAACTTGCGGGCTTCGATTTTGGCGATGTCAAGAATATCATTGATCAGATTGAGCAAATGATTGCCACACTGATAGATGATATCCATACCTTTTTTACCTCGTTCTGTTAAGGGTTCACCACCTTGGAGAATTTGGGCATAGCCCAGGATGCCATTAAGTGGAGTCCGCAGTTCATGGCTCATGTTAGCCAGAAACTCGCTCTTGGCTTGGTTTGCAGTATCGGCTTTTTCTTTGGCTTCTGCTAGTTCTAGTGTCCGTTCTTCTACCTTTTGTTCTAAGGTAGCAAAGGAGGTTTGCAACTGTTTGGCCATACTATTGAAAGATGCCGAAAGTTCTCCAAGTTCATCGGTGCGATCGCTTGGTAGGGTTGCATTCCAATTCCCCGTTTCTAATTGCTTGGCGGCGTTATTGAGTTGTAAAATAGGTAGCACTACAAGCGATCGCGACAGCCAACGCACTAAAAGTACCGTCAGTAACAACACAGCCGAAAAAGTTACCAGAGCAAATGCGGCCACGGAATATTCTTGGCGCACCACAGAACTTGCATCCAGTTCAACCACCAAAAATCCATTCACCCGTCCCTGAAGATTGGCAATTGGGGCATAGCCATAAAGAAGGATTTCGCCATTTGTAGTTTGCTGAAATTCCTGCTCAACAAAGGGTGCATTGCGGGCAACGGCTGCATCCAAATTATCTAAGGACTTGATGTAATCTATGCCAGTCAATACAGTTTTGTCTTGATCAGCAGGGTCGTAGTTTAAGACATAAACAAATTTTTTATTTGGTTGCTGGCGTACCGTATAAATACGTTTGATATCTTTACTAGTTGCTTGAATAGCTACAAGCCTATCTTGATTAATTTTGTAAAATGCCGAGGTGCGATCGCTGCGTTGGAGAACCAATCCGTGATAATCGCTATCGATTTGGGGAACTGCCAAACTGACAATTGCCAAAAGACGATTACGAATTGCCTGCCGTTGACTAGAGTACAACTGCCAATACATCCCCGATGCTAGTGTTGCAGCCATCACTGCGATTAGCACTGAATAGGAAGCAATAATTTTTGTGCTGAGGTTCCAATTTCGCACTGTGTGGCTCCTTTTACTGCCCCAAACTACTGAGATTAATAAGTGTATTATCAGTCATGCCCAATTATTTCTAAGATGCCCACTTCATCTGTAAAATTAACAATTGGTTATTGGGCATTGGGCATTGGGAAAGAGGAGGCAGAAATAAATTCTTTAATTTTGAATTTTGAATTGATTTCTCCCTCATTGGGTTAGCCCAAGGCTGGCGCGGTAAGCGGCGCGTTGAGACTTACGTCCCACTTTATTGGTAATCTGCTCCCATCTCTGTTCAATCTGCTGCATTGCTTGCTCTTTCGTCAGTTTACCTGTTAAGAAATTGGTGAGAACACCATCAAGGACTTCCAGTTGATATTGCTGGTTATGGGGAATCCTCAGATCCAAAACCATGTTTGGACTATTTAGGCTGACACCGATGGCACTTAAATAGTTGTTAGCAGCATCGGGCGACATCCCTGCCTTCACCCAGACATCAGTATTTTGAAATTGAGAACTTCGGTAAGGGTTGGCACCAGTCGCACCAATGGTGACATCAACATTTGCCTGAGCAGGCTGACTCATATAGGAAATGAACGAGTATGAGGCATCTTTGACCCTTGGCGCTGCCTGTGCATGAACAACACCTGACCAACCCACGAAGGCAGTAGAAGGCGCATGATTAACCCCAGCCAGGGAGTATGGACAGGTAAACTTATCACAAGCAACCAATTTCCCTGTTTGACGATCGAGTACTTCAGTGCTGCCCGGAGTCACAACAGCGCCTACTTTGTCAATTACTTTAGACTTGACAGGATCGATGGCTAATGTGCCAATATCTCCCCATTCGAGGGTCAAGGCACATCTACCACTGATAAACATTTGTCTTTCTTCAAATATGCCCAAATTTGCTTCCTTGGGTGGCCCATACTCCATCGTTTTTTTATAGATATCCAGCGCCTTAGCAAAAGCTGGATTTTGAACCAGGGGTTTCATGGTTTCCAAGTCAAAAAATACTCCTTGTGCCGTTCCCTGAGATTGCAGCAAAGAACTAGCAATTGAGGAAAATAGCAAGTAAGCGCCAAAGCGAGGACCCTTTGCCATACAAGAGCCGTAGTCTGGTACGCCATCATTATTTAAGTCTTTGCCCTGAAACTGTTTAGCGATCGCCAGATAATCGTCCCAGGTTGTCGGCGGCGTTAATCCAGCGTTTTTTAAAAGATCGCTGCGATAGTACACCATGTGAAAATCACCGTCTAAGGGTATGGTGTAAATGCGGTCTTTATACTTTGCACTCACATCCCGAAAGATGGGAGCAATATCTTGCCATTGCAAGGCCGAGTCTGACTGAACACGATTGGTTAAATCTTCTAGATTGTGAGTATCGATAAAGTCAATCAACCACTTAGAAAGAATTACTGCCATATCGTACTTAGGAGTGCGGCTCGACCAGTCCTCTTGCAGTTTTTGGTAGAGGTCTCCAAAGGGAAAAGCCACCATATTGATCTTTGCACCAGTCAGAGATTCAAAGTTACCGATGTGCCGATTAAGTGCAACATCGAGTACCCCTTTTTGGGTAATGACATTAATCGTCACACCGTCAAAGCGTTGTGCAGTCGTCTTGATCTCGGTAGTTTGAGGAGATGAAGCTGTTTGAGAATTGGGTGACAAGAAACTGCAACCCGGAATCCCTAAACTCAACCAAATGGCAGCCAAGAAAATCAGATAATATCGAACTCGCTGCAACAGAGAGCGAAAGTTTTGCCAATTAGACATTTTATAATTCCTTCCCTCCGGCAATTAAAAGCCAAACCCTGACGATTTACAGATTTATTGTTCCCAGATATATTCATTTTTTGATTACGCTTGGGTTAAGCTTTTTCTCTCTCGCTGCCTGTCTTAACAGATAAATTTTCACAATGCCAAGGGCGTATTGGCTTATGGGGTTAGCCCAAGACTGGGTTTCCTTGATAATTTTACGAGCGATCGCTTTGTTAATTTTTATAGCTCAAGCTTGATTATATAGATTAAAAATCGTGCCTTAAACTAGTTGATAGCTGTAAATTATTAACAGTTGCACAGGTAGATACACTTAAGTTAATGTTTAAACTAGCTATGAACAGCCCAATTAAAGCCATATCTAGAATCAATCGGCAACAACACAGAAGATGATTGACTATTAAATTAATGACTAACAGACGCGAATTTTTAAAAGGGGTGGCAGCACTTTCTAGCTTATCTTTAGCTGGTTGTGGCTGGAGGCTGGCTGAAGTACGTGCTAATTCTAATACGAATGGTCAACGTGAACAACTTTATGTCTTTACCTGGACACAATATACTGACAACCAATTACTGAAAACTTTTAGCACCCAAACTGGCATGAAAGTGCTAGCGGATGTCTATGATTCCAATGATGTCATGCTGGCTAAATTGCAAGCTGGAGGCGGTGGCACTTACAGCATCATCAACCCATCTGATTATATGGTGCAGAAGATGGTAGACAAAGATTTGTTAGCAGAAATAAATCATGAGCGCTTAATCGGACTAGAAAATTTATTTCCCAGGTTTCAGAATCCTAGTTATGACCGCAATAACCGCTACAGTATACCTTTTAACTGGGGGACGACAGGTTTACTTTACAATTCCGAAAAAGTTAAAGATGCACCACAAGACTGGGATTATCTTTGGCAAAATAAAGACCAACTTAATCAGCGAATGACTTTGCTTAATGATGTTCGAGAAGTGATGGGTGCAACTTTACGAATGTTAGGTTATTCTTACAACTCAAAAAATGAACAAGAAATCAAACAAGCTTATGAAAAGTTGAAGGTGCTAAAACCTGCGATCGCACGTTTTGACACCGACGCTTGGCAAAATCAAATTCTGGCAGGAGATTTAATACTGGCAATGTGTTATTCAGCAGATGCAGTGAAAATCTCTCAAGAAAACCCTAAACTCAAATATGTGATTCCTCGCAGTGGTTCTTCATTATGGACAGACACTATTGTAATTCCCAAAACAGCCCCCAACCAGGCTGGAGCCTATGCTTGGATTAACATGATTTTGCAACCAGAAATAGCAGCCCAAATCAGTCAACGCCTAAATATTTCTACCCCCAATAGCGCCGGATTTGAGCAATTACCAAAAAGAATCCAAAACAACGTTAATTTGTTTCCGCCAGAGTCCCTTTTAAAAAATTGTGAGCGTGTTACTCCTGTAGGAGATTTTGAAGATGTTTACGATCGTTATTGGACTCAATTAACTAGCAGTTAAAATAATTTGGGAGTTAGGAGTTAGGAGTTAGGAGTTAGGAGTTAGGAGTGATTAATTTGGAAAAAAATGATATTTCTAAAATAGAAGAATTGCATCGCCCACGAGTAAATTGGCTCCAACCCTTGGTATTACTTGCACCATCTGGGATTTGGTTATTACTTTTGTTGGTGCTGCCAACTTTGATAATTTTCGAGTTAAGTTTAGTTGCAGACATTCGACCGGGAGATTTGGTCAATCCCAACGGATTCAAAAACTATATCCGAATATTTGACCCCCTTTATGTACAAGTAATTGGGCGATCGCTATTTTTTGCCTTTGGTACCACCATCATTTGTTTAATTTTGGGCTTCCCTGTGGCCTATTGGATTGCTCAGATAGCACCGCAGCGTTGGCGAAATTTGCTGGTGTTAGGCTTTGTCTTACCTTTGTGGACTTCCTCGTTACTTCGCTCTTATGCTTGGATTACAATTCTTCGTCCGACTGGTTTATTTAACAGTTTACTCAGCAATTTAGGCTTACCTACTTTGGAATTACTTAATCAGAGTCAAGCTGTATTTATTGGCATGAGTTACAGCTTATTACCCTACATGGTTTTGATTTTATATGCTTCTCTGGAAAAGCTAGACAAGCGGTTATTAGAAGCAGCAGCTGATTTAGGTGCAAATCCTGTAGAAACTTTTTACAAAGTAACTGTACCACAAATTTTTCCGGGAATTGCAGCTGCTTCCATGCTTGTATTCATCACAGGTTTGGGGGATTTTGTCGATCCAGAATTACTTGGTGGTGCTTCTAGTATGACGGCGGCGCGGTTAATTTATAACCAGTTTCTTGGAGCAACCCAAAATTGGGGATTTGGTTCAGCCTTGAGTATGACGTTAATTTTGCTTGTTAGTATTGCGATCGCGCTTTTAATTAAGTTTGGTGAAGCTCCACCCAAACGTTAAACTTTTCGTCACCCATTTATAATAAAGGCATCAAAGGCCAGCGAGACAACGGTTATGCTCTCACCTGATCTCAAAAATGCGTTACCAACTACTGACGAACTTCCTTGTTCAGACGATACACCTGTGGATAACGAAGACCAAAACTTTTTGCCCAACATTTTACTTTTTTTGCTCAACTCCATTTGGGCAAATCGTATGGATTGGTACTTCGGAGTAGATATGGGAGTGTATCACACCACAGGAGTAAATCCCAGAGTACCTGTAGTGCCAGATGCTTTTTTAAGTGTGGGAGTAGAACGGAAAAAGGGTGGTAAATCACGCAAAAGTTACGCTGTTTGGGAAGAAAATGGGATAGTTCCAATATTCACGTTAGAAATGGTATCCCACACCCCAGGAGGTGAATACGACGAGAAGATAGATATATACAGAAAACTCAGTGTATTGTACTACGTAATTTATAACCCTGAGTTTTGGCGACGCGACCAACATCAACCCTTTGAAGTGTATAAGTTGATCGATGGAAACTACCAACTACAAATAGGTGAACCCTATTTGATGCCAGAGGTGGGGTTAGGTATTGGGCGACACCAAGCTGTAATTGCTGGTATACAACAGGAATTTTTATGTTGGTACGATGAGCAAGGAAACCGGTATTTGACAGATGGAGAACAGGCACAACAGGAGCGATCGCGGGCTGAACAAGAACGGCAAAGGGCTGAACAATTAGCGCAGTATTTACGTTCTCTAGGTGTAGATCCAAATAATCTACCTGGTAATTAAGCAGGACTTCTTCGACTTCTACCATTTCTTTGTGAGGCTGCCCCAAACCCTTTTAACTTCTTTCTTTCTTTCTTTCTTTCTTTCTTTCTTTCTTTGTGTCCTTTGCGTCCTTCTCTGACGAGACGCTGCGCGAATGCGGTTCGTTTTTCTTTCTTGTACTTTACAACCCACCTCACAAATCTAATGAGCGACAGCGCCAGCAGTTGGCTTCACCTTTTTTAAGAATAAAATTGCAATTCCACTGAGTAATAATGCAATGCCAATAAAGTAGAAACAATCGTTAAAAGCCATTACAAATGCTTCCCGACGGACGACGTTAGATATAGATGCGATCGCTTGATTTTGGGCTGTACTCAAATCGGCTCCCCGACTGATAAAATACTGTGTCATCTGGTCAATTCGTTGTTGAATTTCTGGGTTATATAAAGATACTCCATCACCCAATCTATTCGAGTGAAATTGCTCTCTGTTACTTAATATAGTTGCTAAAGATGCAATTCCGAGAGAACCGCCCAGATTCCGCATCATATTAAATAAACCACTTGCCGAACCTGCTTCTTTTTGACTCAATCCAGCAGTGGCAATAGAACTAAGCGGCACCATAATTAAAGGTTGTCCCATTGCCCGCACAAATTGCGACCAGCGTAACTGCTCTAATCCAGTTTGATTAGTCATTCCAGAGTTCATAAATGCACTGATGGAAAACAAAGTCACACCCACAGCTACCATTAACCGCACATCAATGCGTTGCATCAATTTTGGTATGAGGGGAATAATAAACAGTTGGGGAATACCAGCCCAAATTAATACTTCACCAATTTGCAACGCATTGTATTGTTGAATTTGGGCAAGATACAGAGGTAAAATATAAATTGAACCATACAATCCTACTCCCAGCGATACATTGACAATACTCGCTAAACCAAAGTTGCGCCGAAACACCAGCCGTAAATTAATAAATGGTTGTTTACGAGTTAATTCAATATAGAAAAATATCGCCAAAAAAATTGCCGCAATGACACTTAAGCGCACAATCAACGCTGAACCAAACCAATCTTTACGGCTACCTTCTTCTAAAACAACTTGCAGGGAACCTAACCCAATAGCCATCGCAATAATTCCCCACCAATCACCTTGTTTCAATAAATTAATTTGGGGTTTTTCTTGCTTAATTCCGTACCAAACACCAGCCAACATTAATGCCCCTGGAATTAAATTTATATAAAAGTTGTATTCCCAACCAAAATTTTCTGTTAACCAACCTCCTAATGTCGGGCCAATTGAAGGTGCAAAAACTGCACTAAACCCAAATGCAGCCAGTCCAACTGATTGTTTAGATTGAGGTAAAGTTGTTAATACAACTGTCATAGCAGTGGGAATTAATACTCCTCCGCTAAAACCTTGTAATACCCGAAAGAAAATCATGGAATTGAGATCCCACGACCAACCACAGCAGATAGAAAAGAAAATAAATAGTGCAGTATTCACTAACAAATAACGTCGCAGAGAAAACACCCGTGATAACCATCCTGTTAGAGGAATTACCACAATTTCTGCTACGAGATACGCCGTAGAAATCCAAGAACCTTCTTCTAGAGTTGCTCCTAAACTTGCTTGAATATCTT
The DNA here is from genome assembly GCF_036917135.1 of Nostoc sp. Lineage (GTDB taxonomy): Bacteria > Cyanobacteriota > Cyanobacteriia > Cyanobacteriales > Nostocaceae > Nostoc. The sequence goes on from NZ_JBALEA010000063.1 coordinate 49,911, forward strand.
GCAGCGAAGCATTAGTTATTTGAATATCTAATACTGCCATAAATGCACCAAGCATACTGGCTAATACACCAATCCAGATTTTTAGCGGTACACGTTCTGGTGGTATAGCAGGATTTTGCCCTTGCTGATGAACTACACCTGTATTAGTCATAGTGTTTTTCCTGTTTCAAAGTTAAGTAGCAAAAAATCTATTATTAAATCTTCTCTTGCTTTCAGCGCGGCGAAATTACAATATAAGTAGTCGAAAAAAGCTCATTATAGACGTTTTCACTTGGGTGCAGTACAGTTTTGACCTCACTTCCATTCCTCTCTCCTAAAAGGAGAAAGGCTTTGAATTTTATTCCCCTTCCCTACAAGGGAAGGGGTTGGGGGTTAGGTCTGTATTGGACTCAACTGCAAACTGGTATAACATAAGTCTAAATTTAACTGCCGTTATCTATCTTAAACTTCCTAAGTCGTAACAATACCCTTTTGCTCATAAATTGGACGCATTATTTTCCTTAAAGCAGGTAACTGTCTACTAAAAATGAGCGACCCTAAAATACAAACTATCCCATCAATTATTAAAGTGTTCGTCGCACCAATATAACTTGCTAATAAACCTCCTAATAAATTACCAATGGGAATCATCCCCAAAAATGACATTGTGTATAAGCTCATCAACCGCCCACGTTTATCTTCTTCAACAATTGTTTGTAAAAATGTGTTGCTAGCAGCAATTTGAAGAATTGTTCCCAAGCCAACAAATAACATTGTGAATAAAGAAAGCGGTAAAAATCTAGACAAAGAAAAGGCAATTAGACCAATTCCTAAAATGGCTGGAGCCAAGGCAATCAATTTACCAATCCCTAAAATTGTTTGGCGCGTAGCTAGGTAAATACCACCCGTTAAGGCTCCAACTCCAGATGCAGCCATCAAAAACCCCAGAGTTTCTGCACCACCTTTGAGAACTTGTTCGGCAATAACTGGTACAAGAATAGTATTTTGCAGTCCCATAAGACTGACTAAAGCTGATAGTAATAAGATGGATCGAATAGGTGGGAAGCTAAAGGCATATACAAATCCCTCTTTGACTTTTTGCAAGGGATTACCGACAGTTACCGAATTTTTCCAAGGTTTAACTTCCATCGCTAATAAAGCGGCGATGACAGCAATGTAGCTCAAACCATCAATTAAAAAACAATAGCCAGTTCCAACGCCAGCAATTAATAAACCCCCGATCGCAGGACCAATTAATCGCCCACCGTTGAACATCGTGGAATTGATCGCGATCGCATTGGCTAAATCTTCTCTACGCTCAACCAATTCTGGCACAAATGCTTGGCGGGCTGGCGCATCTAAGGCGTTAATAAATCCTTGCAACAAACTCAACACGATGATGTGCCATATCTGAATCACACCAGTTAGCGCGAGTGCTGCTAATGCTAACGATTGAATCATCGCCAAGACTTGCGTTGCAATTAAGGTATGATACCGAGAAAAACGATCTACAAAGACTCCGCCAAAGGGAGCTAAAAAAAAGCTCGGAATTTGACTCGAAAATCCCACAATTCCTAGCATTAATGGGGAATTTGTCAAGTCATAAACTAGCCAAATCGTGGCAAGTTGTGTCATCCACGTCCCAATTAGGGAAATACCTTGTCCAGCAAAAAACAGACGGTAGTTTTTTGATCTTAATGCGGGTAGTAGCGGTTTTTTCATCTATGGCTTGCTTTATACCAATCTGTTTTGATAAATATCATCTCACTTCATCTCTATACGCCTCTCTATAGATGTAGAAACAGATCACAGCTAGAAAGAGGTTTTTCATCTGTTTGCAGCCAATTTGGGAAGATCCCCCTAAATCCCCCGATAAATTGGGGGACTTTAAGAAGTTTTGCCCCCCTTTTTAAGGGGGGTTGGGGGGATCAAAAGCCTGGGGGACAACTTTAGAATATTTGTGTGTACACCGTAGCCCGAAGAGTGGGGAGGGATTTTTCGGGAATGAGAAGTAATTTACCGAACATGGTAAGCTAATCGGCATTCAAGTTGCATATTCAAGGCGGGCAAGATGCCCACCCCACAAGATATTGAGGAAATTTTAATATGCAAGTTAGATGTGTTTTAGCTTATTACTTTACTTCCACTGCAACTTCCGCAGACATCCCCGGAGTAATCCGCGATTCGTACCCTTGAATGCTCTTTTGATCGAATACTATTTTTACTGGGATGCGTTGGACAACTTTAGTAAAGTTACCTGTAGCATTATCCGGTGGCAATAGGGCAAACTGAGCGCCGGAAGCTGGCGAAATACTGTCAACACGACCAATAAAGGTATGATGAGGAAAGGTATCCAGCTTGATTTCTACTGGCTCTCCGGGACGCATCTTTTCTAATTGAGTTTCTTTGAAGTTGGCAATTACCCAATAGTTGTTATCCACGATCGCCATTAATGGTGTTCCGGCTGTGACTCGGTTGCCAATTTCCACATTTTTTCTACCGATGCGTCCGGCACTGGGGGCGGTAACATTAACATAAGATAGTTGCAACTGTGCATTTTTGAGGGATGCTTCTGATTGCGCGATCGCTGCTTTTGCCGCTTCGTATTGACTACGTTTTACTGTTGTATCTTGTCCACCTGCGGTAGCTTGTTGCAATCCTCCCTTAGATGCTGCCAATTTAGCTTGGGCGTTGGTGACATTTTCTTGCGCCTGTGCTAATTGAGACTGGGCTTTAGCGACACCAACTTTGGCGGAGGCTAATTTGGCTTGGGCTTGTTCTACTCCCTGAATAGCGGCGTTTTTTTGTGCTGTCGCCACATCATAAGTTGCTTTGGCTGTATCTAATTGCTGACGAGGAATTGCACCTGTTTTATACAATTCGTTGTAACGATTGTAATCTGTTTTAGCTTTTTCCAAATTCGCATTTGCTTGCGCTACCTGCGCTTGGGCCGCGGGAATCCCCGCTTGGGCTAACTGAACTTCCGCATGGGCGGCTGGTATCCCAGATTGGGCTTCTTGTACTGCTGCTTGGGCTGTGGAAATTGCTGCTACTGCACCACTGACATCTCCTTGCGCTTGAGTTGTCTTACCAGTAGTGGTTTGTGAACTTAAAGCAATATTTGCAAGGGCTGCTTGCGCCTGTCCTTGAGCGTTTTGTAGGGACGCTTGTGCTTGTTGTACCTGACTTTCATAGTCTCGTGGATCTAACTTCACCAATAATTGTCCAGGTTGCACCAGTTGGTTATCATTCACCAGCACTTCACTTATAGTTCCGGGAATGCGGGTACTAATTTGGTGAATGTTTCCCGCAACGGTGGCGTTGTCTGTTTCCTGGTGGGTGGAGGCATATTGCCAATAGTGAAAACCAAAAGTACCTGCGGCGATCGCACCCACGCCTAATGCTGCCAAAATTAAACCAGTCGGTTTTTTCCGCTTCGGTGGAACTTCTTTCTCAATCTCAGGAGTGACAACAGGTGCTTCGGCTGTTGTGGATGTCTCTGTGGTAAGAACTTCTAGAGTCTCTGAATCAGGAATCACTTCTTTTTCTAAAACTGGGGTTTTGTGTCCGTTGCGTCCGTTCAAAGTATTGGCACCCATGATTGTTAACTTCCTTTTTCGTTCAATGATTTGATTGATAATCGTTTATTTAGAATGCGTAATATTCCCGGAAAAAAATCTTATTTCCTTAGTATGCGTAATATTATCTCAAAACAAATCTTCATACTGCCTCACCCAAACGGGTGATTATGGGATCATCTTTAGGAGAGGTTAGCGATCGCCCGATTCAAAATTTGGGAAAACACTTCCCGATCGGCAAAGCAAATACCGTCCATCGCTTCATCACGCACGGCTGCGGCGATTGGCGGTAATACAACTTCTAATTCCTTACCTGCATCCGTTAGCCAGATGCGCCAAATGCGGCGATCGTGGGTGTCGCGTTCTCGACGCACCAAGCCACGTTCTTCCATCCGATCTAGTACGCCTGTTAAAGTCCCTCCCACTTGTTTGAGTTTGTCCCCAATACTAGAAGTAGGTAAACCATCTTCTTGCCAAAGACAGCACAACACCAACCAGTGAAATGGTGTCAGTCCAAAGGGTTCTAGCCTCTCAGTAAACTTGCGTCCGAGTAGTTGTGAGACTAGTTTGATTCTGTAGCCCAAATTGTATGGTGCCAGATTCTGCTGCCACGACTCTAAAGCTGGGGAGTGATTAGATGTAGAAACCATATCACAAATTACTTAGTGTACGTACTATTATATCTAGATTAATATTTTTTAGCAACAGTTGCTTTGCAACTGTCTTAGGGAAGAACTTGAATCAACTGGTACTCTTCGACTGTACCAACAAGGCGGTGAGGGCGAGATAAATTAGGGGACTGGTTAGTATAGATCAAAGCATAGCTCAAAGTGGGTACATAGGAAATAGAGACTACCTGTTGAGGGTGAATAGAAAGATAGAAATCAAGTAGTACTTCGGTTTTTTGGTCTATTTGCACATAGTAGATCGGATGAGATTGGAGAATAGGAGCGATCGCACTTTCTTGTAAAAAAGTTTTCAAAACAGGGTTATAGTCACCTAAAAGACCGATGCTACCTGTCGTCGCCAAAGCCAGCCAACAGGGAATTAACCAACCTGCAATCCAATAACGTGCGGTGAGAAACTTTTTGCCAAAGTGGTAACGACTAATCCACACCACAGGTAAAATGAACCAACCCAAACCCATAGCCAAGCCAATACTTGCATACTTGCGAATGTCAGAACCACCCCAACGAATAATAGCAATACTCGCTACAACGAGTAGAACACCTAAACCACCAAAGACATAACTGAGATTTCGAGGAAGATTCTTCTTGGCGAAAAGGGTTAATATATTTTTTTTACTCTTTTGAAGAGGGAATTTGGGGGGAATTCCTGTATTATAAATATTGCCTAACCAGTTTAAACCCACAGATGCAAACAAAGCTATAAACGGATAAAGGCAAAGACTATAGTGAGGGAAACGAGTGGTAAAAAGACTAAGTTCTACAAATAGGACAAGTGGAAAACCAACTAATATCAAATGGTAACGATGAATAGGACGATGGAGAGTCAAAACTAAACCTAAAAGTCCGAAAAAAGCCCAAGGTAATGATTTTAAAGGAATATTCCATACATAGAACAACAGCCCATTATTATTCTGATCCTCAGAACCTAGCTGCACAACAAACTTGAGCAACTCCTCAAAACTATTATTTCCGTAGTGCAGCCAGCTTAACCACAGCCAAATACAGGTAGGTGTTAAACCGACAAAAAAGCCTAAATATAAAATTGGGTTACTAAGATGATGATGACGGCGATGTTCGCCAATTAAATAAGGCAATAAAGCTACAATTGGCAAAAAAATCATAAAGCTTCTGACTAAGAAGCCCAAACCTAAACTTAAACCAGCTAAAAAACTCCAAAAATAGCGATATTTAGGATGTAATTCCGTTTTGATTAAAGACCAAATCGCTAAAAGTACCAAGAGAATCATCGGTACATCAGGTGTACTTAAGCGAGAGTATTGCAACCAGAGAAACTCCACACTTAAAATTCCAGCAGCAAGCCTTGCTAACTTTTTGCATAGCATAATTTTGCCGATTTCATACACAAGCCATAAGCTAAAAATGCCCGCAATCATACTAGGAATACGCGCACTCATATCACTCATACCAAACAGCTTGTAAAAACTGGCAATTAACCAATAAGGGCCAGGGGTTTTATGATGCGCTCTTTCCCAAGGAGTTATCCAATTACCAGAATCAAACATCAGACGCGCCCGCCAAGCATAAAGGGCTTCATCATGTGCCATCAGGCTATCGTGTCCAGAAGTAAATAATAATAAGGGCAGTATCCAAGCTAACAAACTCAAATAAGGTAATAATCCGACTAGGCGGATTTGTCGGCAAATATGCTGCAAGAAGTGTAGTTTATAGAACATTGAATTGATAAAATTAAATGCTGCTATTTAGACTCGTTTATGTGTTCTGATGTTATTAGAATATGTTACATAGTGATTGTTGAAAAATACCTGAAATTGCCGCAATTTTCCGAAAAAGTTCTCCAAAACAGATATTTATGCAGTTAAGACCGAATCAACGCCTGAAATTAGACGACACAGACGATAAGCTGTTCTATGCCTATCCGCGCTTCGTCACCCATGTCGATGAAGGATTTATTCAACAGCTAACAGATTTATATCGCGATCGCCTGAAACCCAACAGCCGTATTTTTGATATGATGAGCAGCTGGGTGTCTCATCTGCCAGAAGATATAGAATTTTCCCATGTGGAGGGACACGGACTCAACGCTGAGGAATTAGCACGTAATCCCCGCTTAAATCATTACTTTGTCCAAAATCTTAACGAAAATCCGCAGCTACCCTTACCAGATGAAGATTTTGATGCTGTTCTCAATTGCGTATCTGTGCAGTATGTGCAATATCCAGAAGCAGTATTTTCCGAAATTTACCGCATTCTGAAACCCGGCGGTGTGGCAATTATCAGCTTTTCTAACCGAATGTTTTTTGAAAAGGCGATTCAGGCTTGGCGGGAGGCTTCAGAAGCAGTTCGAGTGGAATTAGTCAAAGAGTACTTCGCCTCAGTCCCAGGATTTACAACCGCAGAAGTTATAGCTAATAAGTCAACATTACCGAATTTCTTACAGTGGTTGGGTGCAGCTGGAGGAGACCCATTTTATACCGTCATCGCTTACCGCAGTTAAGCCAAATAGTCACGTCGCTTCTCTACGAGACGCTCCGCGAACGCTCCGAATTCAAAATTCAAAATTCAATAATTTTTGATCCCCATAAATAAATTTAGTTGCTCTGTATCATGAGTCGTTTTCGGTCACAAATGGTCTGTCTGATTAGTTAGGGGTGAACAAATTCGTAGTCAGAACTTTAGGGACTGACAAGAGATAAATTCTCCATCTTGTGGGGTGGGCATCTTGCCCGCCCTGAATATGGGACGGGTGCGGACACCCATCCCACAAGAAAATTTGGTTTTTTTTATTTACTGTAGTTTCTTTGTAATTCAACTTGAAATACAGAATGTCGGTTAAACTTCAGCAAAAGCCTTCCCTGTAAATACCAAAGTAATTTCACGTTCGTTTGATGTCTAAAAACAAAACCAAGTGATCCCAGCTGTAAAATATAAGTGTAGAGCCAGTAGTAGATTAAACCTAAGCAAAAGCAATGCCCGAAAATGCTAGGGTGTTTTTATGCTTGTTTTGTGTTTAATAAAAAACCAAGTTATCCCAACTGTAAAATATAAAGGTGGAGCCAAAGGTGACTAGTATTGATAATTACACCTTCTCTTTTTCAGGAGAAGTAACAATCCCCCAGGCTCCTCCTGAGTTCAAGTCAGGTTTTATCGGCATTATCGGTCGCCCAAATGTCGGTAAATCTACTTTGATGAATCAATTGGTAGGACAAAAAATTGCCATAACTTCCCCTGTAGCGCAAACGACACGTAACCGTTTGCGTGGCATTTTAACTACACCAGAAGCACAGTTAATTTTTGTAGATACGCCAGGAATTCATAAGCCCCATCATCAATTGGGCGAAGTATTGGTGCGAAATGCGAAAATTGCCATTGAATCAGTAGATGTATTACTGTTTGTGGTAGATGGAGCAGTAGCTTGTGGTGCAGGCGATCGCTATATTGCCGAATTGCTCAGTCGCAGTAAAACACCCATAATTATCGGTGTGAACAAAACCGATCAACAACCCACCGATTCTCAGTATCTAGATGATAGCTACGCCCAGATGGCCCAGTCTCATGAATGGGAAATCGTGAAATTTTCTGCCAAGACTAGTGCCGGATTACCCCAACTTCAAGAATTATTAATTGAACATCTAGAAATTGGGCCATTATATTATCCCCCAGACTTGGTAACTGACCAGCCAGAACGCTTTATTATGGGTGAATTGATCCGAGAACAAATTTTATTATTGACTCGTGAAGAAGTACCCCATTCAGTAGCGATCGCCATTGATTTAGTAGAAGAAACTCCCAGCATTACTCGTGTACTTGCTACCATTAACGTCGAGCGTGATTCCCAAAAAGGCATACTCATTGGTAAAGGCGGAGCGATGCTCAAAGCAATTGGTAGTGAAGCCCGCGAACAAATCCAAAAGTTAATCGCTGGTAAAGTTTACCTAGAATTATTTGTCAAAGTCCAACCAAAATGGCGACAGTCGCGGCTCAGTTTAGCAGAGTTAGGCTATCGGGTGGAAGAATAAATTAGTCATTGGTCATTAGTCACTTGTACTGAGTTTCGACTACGCTCAACTACCGCGAAGTCGAAGTATTGGTCATTGGCAGGGAAAAAAGGCAAAGAACAAAGGACTTATAGATAATAAAAATGTCTTTAGATACTCGCTATCCTTTAAATTTACCAGCCAATGCTCCGCCGTTGCGCGTGTTAATTGTCGAAGATGATCCGATGATGCAACTCGGATTAGAGCAATCGTTAATGGCTCATCCTCAGTTAGAGATAGTTGGACAAGCTGAAGATGGTTATTTGGGAGTTCAAGCCGCACTGCGACTGAAACCTGATTTGGTGGTTATGGATATTGGGTTGCCGCGATTGGATGGCATTGCAGCCACACAGCAAATTAAGGCGGCGCTACCAGCAACTCATGTGGTGATGCTGACATCTCATCAAACAGAGACAGAAATTATCGCGGCACTATCTAGCGGTGCAGATGCATATTGTATTAAAGGTGCAAGTGTGGAACGATTGTTAAATGCGATCGCAGCCGCAGTTGATGGTGCAGCCTATCTCGATCCTCAAATTGCGCGGCGAGTAATTGATAATCTCAAACCGCCTTCACCCACCACCAACACCGCCAACTTATCTGGGCGCGAGTTAGAAGTGTTGAAACTCATGGTAGACGGCTTGAGTAACCCAGAGATTGCCGAAAAACTCTACCTGAGTCCCAATACCATCAAAACTCATGTCCGAGGGATTATGAATAAATTAGCAGTAGACGATCGCGTGCAAGCAGCAGTCGTTGCATTGCGTTCTGGGTTGGTTTGATTATCTGGTGATCTTTAATTCCATTTAACAAATAGAGGCGTATATATGATATATACGCCTCTATAGCCGATTAATTCGTTGCCAATAATTTGGAAAAATAGTCTACCTCAATGCATTTTAAAAGAGTTTGAGAATTGATTAGGGTCTAAATCAGCAGGAAATAATAAAATTTCCTTGCCTTCTAAGCTTGCCTTTTGGTGAAGCAAAATTGCCTTTCCCAAAGAACAATATTTAATTGGAACCCACCCATCGCTATAAAAGTAGACAGTTACTCGGCTCATTGCATACTCTTTCATCGGTAGTGGAACGTACCAGGACGAGTCCACAATTTGAACTTTACCTGTGGAGTCCATGCTTTGAACCTCAGCTACTAAGTATATTTACTCTCACTCATCACTTTCACCTATCCAAGAGAGTTCTAGTAACTATCATAAGTAATAAGCTAATGTGTCTTTAAGTTAGATATTTAGGTAGAATCCCCAGACACTAAAACTTGTTGTCCTGGATCTGAAAGCCGCATTGTTTATCCTTCGTAGATTCAAAAGATACTACGTCTTGAATAATCGCCGAGATGACTTAAAAAACTTGATTTAGCTTAATTATTTGCTTGCTCAAAGGTTTGATTAGTATGAGGAAAACCGTTGTCCAATTAATTGATAGATGTCCTTTGATTTGTCATATACTAGAGTTAAACTAACAGTCAAATTACTATAATCAAAAAGCATCATTAACTCAACTCAAAATAGACAGACCGTGGTAAGCTGTTGGACATTTAACTTGCATATTACCTCGAAGTAAAACTCTTATGGGGTGGGCATCTTGCCCGCCCTGCTTATGCAAATTAAAAGTACATTAGCTTACAAAGATATTCACTCTCAAGTGCTACGGTAAGTCCCTAAAAAAGTTGAGATAACTTTTGATAGATGGTTAAAAGGTGACGAACACCGGGGAATTCAACAATAGCACGTGCGATCGCATCGCAATTAATTCTCGCTAATCTTGCCGTTGCGACTGCCATCAAGAGATTTTGTAGGTTATGTTCTCCCACCATCCGCAAAGTAGATACTTTCACAATCGCTTCTGGTGCAGAGGTTGCAGTCAATTTTTCCACAACCCAGCCATCTTGAATGTAAAAGCCTTTTTCGCTAATTAGGGAATCTTTTCCTTTGACACTTGTCCAATAGGCTTCAGGCCAAGCACTTAAACCTAGCTTGCTCAAGTATAAAGGTACATTACACTTCGTTAACGCACCCTACAAAATATTTCCCAAATGATAAAATTGTCCGAAAATAGAAAATCTTATTGACTTTTGACTTCTCAATTAGCGACTCTATCTGTAACAGAAATTTCAACTGTACAGATAAGTAGTAGCATGAAAGTACGCGAAGTTATCAAAGGACTGGAAGCTGATGGTTGGTATCTTGCTAGAACTAAAGGTAGTCATCGACAGTTCAAACATCCTGATAAACCTGGTACTGTAACAGTGGCTGGTAAGCCAAATGTGGATGTGCCAATTGGTACTCTGAAAAATATCTGGAGACAAGCTCAATTGGAGGAAGACTGATGCGTTATACAGTTGTGATTGAAAAGGGAGCAACTAGCTACGGCGCTTATGTCCCTGATTTACCAGGTTGTGTAGCTGTGGGTGAAACTTTAGAAGAAGTCAAGCAGATGATTACAGAAGCTATTGAATTTCATCTAGAAGGAATGCTAGAAGATGGTTTACTTATTCCTAAACCTACCAGCATCGCTCATGAGGTGGAAGTTGGAAACTACAGCAAAACATAATTATAGTAAACCACTAAATTAGCTCTAAACAATCCTTATAGTACAGATTGGCGGAAGTTCGCACCGCATTTTTAGCTTACAATTTCACACCGGTTATAGTGTATGGACTTGGGGTTGATACTGGTGCTACAGATTTTAAAAAACAAGTAGCACCAGGACCTATTATAACATTATAACTATAAGCACTACACCGATTGTCATTAAGACAAGCTTGCTGGCAAGCTGAAGCGGATGGTGAATTCGCAAAAGATATGTAATCGCTACCGCTTCTATCTCTACCAAATTCAGCGGTTATAGCATAATGTGAAAGAGTGGTTGGGAATAGACCCGTTTGAGCTACGGCAGGTTGAGCCAATGGTGTGAAGTTTACAATCGTACTAAAACCTAAAATCAGTAAAAGTACTAACCCAAAAAATAGAATATTTTTTGGGAAAACAAAAATTTTCTTGGCAATATGCCAAGCTGCGATCATTTTCACTTTCATAAATCTCTCCTGCCTGCACAGTATTATCCTCAGGTGTGTAGAATACAGTTATTTGCTACCAAATACAAAAATTGTTAATAATTTTACATAATTCATTCCCTGTGTGACTTGCAACTACAGGGTGAATTAATTAGGCAGAGGAGATGAAAGAATCGAGTTGTATTGAAGCTTCTCTCCTCCCGCCCAAGCAAGGCACAACTGACGAAAACGAGCGCCCCGCACCTCAAAATTCGGGTACTGGTCGAAACTCGCGCAAGCTGGAGATAGCAACACTACACGCGCTTGATACTGCTTGGCTAATTCCGCCGATTTGGGGACTGCCTTTTCCATTGTTTCCACAATTTCGTAAGAATAATACCCCACCTCTTGGAGACGTTTGGCAAATGCGGGCGCAGCAAAGCCAATCAATAATACAGCAGCAGCTTGGGAGTGAATTTTTGCTAGCCAACCAGTATCATCACCTGCTTTGGCTTCTCCACCAGCAATTAAAATCGCTGGACTGTTAACGGATGCTAAACCAACTTCAGCAGCATCGTAGTTGGTGGCTTTGCTGTCGTTAATAAAATCAATCCCTTCCCAAGTACAGATATGCTCCAAACGATGGGCAACACCGGGGAATTCAACAATAGCACGCGCGATCGCATCGCAATTAATTCCCGCTAATCTTGCCGTTGCGACTGCCATCAAGAGATTTTGTAGGTTATGTTCTCCCACCATCCGCAAAGTAGATACTTTCACAATCGCTTCTGGTGCAGAGGTTGCAGTCAATTTTTCCACAACCCAGTCGTCTTCAATGTAAAAGCCTTTTTCGCTAATTAGGGAATCTTTTCCTTTGACACTTGTCCAATAGGCATCAGGCCAAGCATTTAGTCCTAGCTGCCTCAAGTAGGCATCATCACCATTAAACACTTGCAACTGTGACTGACGTAATAACTTGGCTTTGATATTGTAATAGTTCTCTAAAGTCTGATGACGACTGAGGTGATCTGGTGTGAAAGTCGTCCAAACACCAATACGAGGAGCAAGAAATACGGAAGACTCTATTTGATAGCTACTAACTTCGGCAATCACCCAATCGAGTGAGGAGTTAGGAGTGAGGAGTGACGATTTATCAAATTTTTCTGCTGCTCTCTTTGGCTGAGATAGGGCAACATCACAGGCAGCGTAACCAATATTACCACAGGCGGGTGCGTTTAATTGTGCTGCTTGGAAAATGGCAGCAACTAAAGCTGTGGTAGTAGTTTTGCCGTTAGTACCTGTAATTCCTACCCAAGGTAGCGATCGCAAATTTCGCCAAGCAAGTTCTATTTCCCCAATGGTTTCAATACCTAATTGGCGTGCCTTAACTAATACGGGAATATCCCAAGGTACGCCAGGACTAACGACTATTAATTGCGGTAAATTAGCACCATTCAATTCTAGGGATTGGCCTAGTTTTACGGTTATTTGCTCGGCAGCGAGTTCTTGTTGTTGTTGCAGGAGGGTTTCGGAGGTGTTGCCATCACTTAGCTCTACCTCCCAACCTTCCCGCTTCAACAATCTCGCCGCAGCAACACCGGACTTTCCCAATCCAATTACAGTAGCTCTGGACATAGATTGCAGCTAGAAGTCCCTGGTTAAGCACTCCCTATAGTAGCGTTTATTGGCAAAAATTACACAAGTTTTTGTTGACCTACGCTACAGATTTTTAACGATCGCCCCAAAATCAGCTAAAACACGGGCATGATTGCGAACTAGTCCCAGCAGATGTAATCGATTGCGCTTAATTTCTGGATCGGAGTCCATAACTAAAACGCTATCTGGGCCATCAAAAAAGTTACTAACTGTGGGAGCAATTTTTGTTAGTGCTGCTACTAATAGTTGATAATTTCGGGTCTCCTGTGCTGCTTGAGTTTGTGGTACTGATTCGATTAGGGCATTATACAAAGCCATCTCAGAGGATTTTTGGAATAATTCTTGACGAACTACGGTTGTCGGTTCTAGCTGTTTTGTATCCAAATCACCTTGGGCGGCTAATCGTGTGGAACGATTAACAGTTTCGTAGATGTGATCTAAGGTACTGTCGTTGCGGATTTGTTGTAAGTATAAGGCGCGATCGCGTACATCCAATAAATCTTTTAACGTCCGTTCTGTGTATTCTGGGTCATTTTCTCCCAAAACTGCATTTACCAAGTCGTAATCAATCTGTTTTTCTTCTTGTAGTAAAGTGCGGATGCGCTGCAAGAAAAACTCTTGTAATGCTGTGGTTAACGATGCCTGATCTTTGTGATATTTCGCGGCAAAGTCTGTGGCTATTTGCGCTAATAAATCATCTAAATTTATCAGCAAATTATCAAACCAAATAATTTTAACTACAGCATTAGCCGCACGGCGCAAAGCGAAGGGATCAGAAGAACCAGAGGGAATTAAACCTAAACCAAAGATACTTACTAAAGTATCTAATCTATCTGCCAAACCGACAATTTTACCCGTGAGAGTTTCGGGGAAATTATCACCGGCACCTGTTGGCAAATAATGTTGATAAATTGCCTTTGCGACTTCCGCATCTTCACCACTGGCTAAGGCGTATTTTCCTCCCATAATGCCTTGCAATTCCGGGAATTCATACACCATTTGAGTTACTAAATCTGCCTTACATAATAAAGCAGCACGTTGGATTCTTTGGCTTTGATTTTCCGCTAATTCTAATTGGGTGCTGATTCGCTCGGCAATCTTAACTATTCTATCTACCTTGGCACGCACCGAACCCAATTCTTCTTGGAAAGTGACTTTTTCTAACTGTGGTAAGAAGCTATCTATTGGCTTCGTTAAATCAGCTTCATAGAAAAATCTGCCATCAGCTAATCTGGCGCGAATTACCCTTTCATTCCCGACGGCAACAATATCTGATTTTTGGGGATCAGCGTTAGAAATGGTGATGAAATTGGGCAATAATTCTTGCTGAAAACTACCTGGCTTGAATACAGGAAAATAACGTTGATGAGTAACCATGACTTCAGTAATTACCTCAGTTGGTAATTCTAAAAATTCTGGTTCAAATTTCCCAACAACTGTAGAGGGATATTCTACAAGGTTGGTTACTTCCTCTAACAAATCGGGGTAAATTACCGTATACCCGCCTAATTTCTCTGCTACTGCCTTTACCTGCTCTTTGATAATATTTGCCCGTTCTACTGGGTCAACGTTGACAGATGCAGACTTGAGAGTGGTAACATAATCAGTAGCTTGGGCAATTGTCACAGGTTCAGGATGTAAAACCCGATGACCTTGAGAAATGCGATCGCTATGAACCGTTTTAGAACCATTTACCAATTCTAGAGGTAGCACTGTATCATCTAACAAAGCTACCAGCCAACGAATTGGTCGGGAAAACCTTGCATCTCCATCACCCCAACGCATCAATCGCTTACCTTCTAAAGCCCAAATCCACTGGGGAATAAGTTCTGTCAAAATTTCCGCCACAGGACGGCCAGGAATTTTTTTGAGAACAAAGACAAATTCCCCTTTGTCAGTGGGGCGAAGGAACAGCGCATCAATTTCCACACCTTGCTTTTTGGCAAAGCCTGCGGCGGCGGCTGTGGGCTGACCATCTTTAAAGGCGGCTTGGGCTGGAGGCCCTTTAATTTCTTCTTCTCGGTCTGGTTGCTGGGATGGTAGACCTTTAATCACTACCGCCAGCCGCCGGGGAGTACCATACACCTGGACGCTTTCACCCTTGAGGCTGTTTGCTTCCAGGCTTTGGGGAATGCGTTCCTGCCATTGCACTAAAGCATCACTGAGAAAACTTGCAGGTAGTTCTTCTGTACCAACTTCTAATAGAAACCCAGGCATATTACACTGTTTTCAACTTTGCGTAGCTCAACTTTATCAGTTATTATCTGGCGATCGCTCGTAACTTTCACCATCTTACAGGTGCAAGATCAAAGCTAAGTTATTTTATACTTACCACCCTTAGAAGGATTTAGCCAATCGCAAGCATAACCTTTGGTTTCGGCTAAAAATTGGTTCCGGGGCAATACATCTTTATCAATAAAGACGAGCTTAGGTTTGTTAGATAGACTTAGTATTTTACGCAAAGCTTCATAAAAAAAGTACTTCACTTCATGGAAATTTTACATTTACACGGTAGTTTTATGCGGTATTTACGTATATATATTTCTATCGTAAGCTTAGTGTTGTTTGATGAATTGATATCTGCATCATCTCAATCAATCTTGGAGTTATGGCAATGAAAAGCATTTTCACCAAAATCGCCACGATCGCAGCAACCAGTGCTGCTTTTAGTGTAGCGTAGGCGTAGCCCGCCGAAGGCATCGCTGCTGCTAACAACCCAGCTCAAGCTATTGAGTTAAACTTCAACTGGCTAGGTAATGGTGGTTATTCAGCCACAGGTTCATTCAGCTACGACGAAGCTACAGCACCAACAATCATTTCCGAAGCTGGTAGTGGAGCAACCAACTTTTTACAATCCTTGAATGTCTCCTTCTTAGACCCATCTAAAAATCTTCTGGGAACTTATAACACCGTTACTGCTGGAGTGTCACAATCTAGCTTCTTCGCTTTCAACTTTGATACTTCCACTCAGAAGTTGTTTGGCCCCTTTGATGTAGCAGGAGGGACGGGTGTAATTGGAGAATATTTCTTCCAGGGAACGATTGGCGACTCTTTGCAATTACGTAAGGATGTCGATCAACAAGGAACATCAACACTAGTAGATCAAAATCCTGGCTCTATAGAGGTATCCAAAGTCCCTGAACCTGCTTCTATCTTAGGTTTACTAACATTAGCTACCTTGGGTCTAGGTTCAACTTTCAAGAAAAAGCAAGCCTCTTTCTAGAAAGTAGGGCTTTTTAGTCAGAGCTTGCTAAATTTACTGAATCTCTATTATAGCCCCACTAGTTCAGTGAACTGGTGGGGTTATCATTCAACTTCACTGCTTCGTCATCAACACTCTTGAAAAGATTGCTGTTAGCGCCTAGCTAGGCTTGAGCCAATACTGAGTGAATCAAATGAATACAATACTGATGACTTGGTTAAAAATAGTTAATGTGCCAGTTTAAAGGGCGGAATGAGGGTTATATGCACAACCTTGAATATAATGCTACAATCCCCCAAGTGTAAATTTAGGCATTAGTCAGAATCAACCAGATCAACTATTGTCATAATCACTAGAAACTAAAGCCTATGTCTATAAGAACCTCACCTGTTTATACAAGTTAATATTTTGATGCTTAAGTGTTTTTTGCAGTATAAAAATTATCTTTTTAAAATCACTAAGAAAATTCAGAAGCAATGTTTAAACCAATTTCAATCAAGCAATCTTACAAGTTAAAACAAGTAATAAAAGTAGCAGACCCTAGTGGCTATTAATTAATGAATAAATCTGCTCATCTCAGGCTGTCTTTACAAAATTCACAAATAGCTCATGCACATTCTGATTTATTCCTACAACTATCATCCAGAGCCAATTGGAATTGCTCCATTAATGACTGAATTGGCAGAAGGACTAGTAAAGCGAGGTCACCAAGTGCGAGTGATTACGGGAATGCCCAACTATCCTCAGCGCGAAATTTACGATGGGTATCGGGATAAGTGGTATCTGACTGAAGAAAAAAATGGCGTCAAAATTCAACGAAGTTACCTGCGGATTAAGTCTAAACCTAATCTCCTGGATCGGCTGTTACTGGAGTTAAGCTTTATTTTCACGAGCTTACCCCAAGCCTTTAAAGGCGGACGCCCGGATGTGATTATCTTAACAGTCCCGCCTCTACTAGGTATTTTACCAGCAACAATATTTGGTTGGTTATACAACTGCCCAGTAGTTCTGAATGTGCAAGATATTCTACCAGAAGCTGCCGTGCGTATCGGGTTATTGAAAAACAAGTGGATGATCCGAATTCTTGCAGCCCTAGAGAAATTTGCCTATCGGACTGCACACACAATTAGTGTCATCGCCGATGGGTTTCGTGAGAATTTAGTGAATAAGGGAGTACCTGTTAATAAAATCGTTTGTATTCCCAATTGGGTGAATATAACTTTTATCCGCCCTTTACCAAAAGAGAAAAACTCCTGGATATCTAATCATAAACTAGATGGGAAATTTGTAGTACTTTATTCGGGCAACATTGCTCTCACGCAAGGTTTAGAAACAGTAATAGAAGCAGCCGTTTGCTTGCGTCATATCAAAGATATTGTCTTTGTGATTGTTGGCGAATCAAGAGCATTGCAAATGTTGCAGGAATGTTGTCTCTTAAATGGAGCAGATAATGTTTTGCTGCTACCATTACAACCGCGAGAAAAACTACCCGAAATGCTAGCAGCATCTGATGTCGGGCTGATTGTGCAAAAGCGCAATGTGATTTCCTTCAATATGCCTTCAAAAATACCATTGTTGTTGGCAAGTGGTCGCCCAATTGTGGGTTCAGTTCCCGCCACTGGTACTGCTGCTAGAGTGATCGATCTCAGTGGTGGTGGGATAATTGTTGAGCCAGAATCACCCAATGCAATGGCCGCTGCGGTGCATGATTTATATACTAATCCGGCTTTAGGTGCGAGGCTAGGTAACACAGGAAGAAAGTTTGCTGAAGAAAACTACTCCTTGGAGCAAGCACTTGATAAGTATGAAGGGCTGCTTTCTCATATTGTTGCTCACCGAAAATCAACTGTGGGGATCTTGCCAAAATTGGATTCTAAGGACTCAGTTATGGATGGTTGAAGGGGATTGGGCATTTCCAGAAATTAAATAGGGAGCATCCCAATTTTGCCAGAACATATTTGTCATTGCGTACTCCTTCTCCAAGAGTTGGGTACGAAGCGGTAGTGTTCGCGTAGCGTCTCGGAGAGAGGGCTGGAGCCGCTCTCTCCGAGACGCTACGCGAACAAATTAGGACTAAAGTCCTTACTACAAACCTTGAATTCTTCACATCGCTCTACTTAGCAGTGCTATGTCTCTTCTTTTTCACTCAGATGTCTATTGAGGATTACTGGATTTGGCAAGACAGACAAAACCTTGATTGGGATAAATTAAATCACCCATTCGGGTGAGTTCAAAATCAACCGATCGGGTGACCTAAATGTAGGAAGTTAAGACTTGTCAAAAATAGGACTGTAGAAAAAACTGGTTCTTGGTGACGATAACTTGATGAAACTCGCAACCTTGATTAATAAAGCTGAATTACAGTTATTTTCAGGTAAATAGACCACGCTGTAGGGGCACAGCATGCTGTGCCCCTACGACAGATATGTTTCAAATAGATGAAAACTGCTGTAACTAACGTAGGCGTAGCCCACCCTACCCTTCGGGGATCTTGCTACGCGTAGCGTTTCGCAGAGAAGGCATCGCTCCATACCTTTTTATTCCCTAAGATCAGTATTCACTAGGGCTTAAGAGCGATAAACTCATCTGTAGATTATACCAATATTGTCTGCTATGTGGTTATAATGCAAGCAAGCGCTTGCAAACACTCATGGAAAACTTAGATGTCAGGCTTTGTAAGCAGATGATGGAAGAGCATAATAGCAGTTTGCCATTGAAGGAAGCAGGAGGTTCAGTTGACTGCCTACAACAAGATAAACCGTCCTTTCTCTCTGAGCTAAGGCACTGGGTTTGTAGTGACTAAGAAAGTTTTATAAATTACAGTTTAAAAATAGGAGTTAAGTAATGTACAAAATAACCATAATGTGATTAAGAATATTGGTTCGTTTTAGGTGCTAGACATCGTGAGCGATCGCCCAAATACCCAAAAATTTTGTCACCAATATAGAAAAACAAGGGCTAAAAAACTATTCAAATAATGCTTTTTTAGCGAAGAGTAGATTGCCCAAGTCTAAATCCACAAGACGAGAAAACGAAGATGTCCTATTCTGAGTTACCTGACTCTCCCCTTCCCGTTGAAATAGAACAGCCGACTGTTACTGATGATTCTAGTCAAGAGTCGCAACCATTGCCACAGCGATCGCCAAAGCCACCTCAAAAGCGGCGTTGGCCTGTAATTTTAGGAATTATCCTGTTAATTGCAGGTGTTGGTTTTGGTTGGCGCTGGTGGCAAACTAGTAATGCTAGCAAAGCACCATCGGCTGCTGGAGCGCCTGGTGGTCCACCGATGGCAATTCCGGTGAAGCTAGCAACTGTGGAAACTGAAACTGTCCAGGAGAGTTCGGAGTATATTGGCCAATTTCAGGCACCACTCTCTGTACCAATTAAGCCACAGGTTGGAGGACGAATTACTGAGGTTTTCATCAAAGAGGGCAACCGTGTTCAAGAAGGGCAAGTAATTATTAGCCTACAACTTGATGATGCCCAAGCCCAGCTACGACAAAAACAAGCAGCACTAGAACAAGCACAGGCAAATCTTGCTGAACTCAAAGCCGGGACTCGAACAGAAATAGTTTCCCAAGCCAAAGCCCAGCTAGATCAAGCCCAAGCAAAATATCAAGATGCCGTATCTGGATCGCTACCACAACAAATTCAGCAGGCCGAAGCTCAAGTTAATTCCGCCAAATCCGATCTAGTACTAGCACAAGCACGAGCAAGACGATACGAACAATTAACAAAAGAAGGGGCAACTTCCCAAGATAGCCTAGATGAATACCTGAAAAACAAGGCTAGTGCTGAAGCGGCGGTGGTTGCAGCCCAGAAAAATTTAGAGCAACTCCGCAAAAGCAGAACTGCTAATATCCAGCAGCTAGGTGCTGCCTTAGAACAGCAGAAACAATACTATAGGCAGCAGGTGAACGGCAATCGCCCAGAAGATATTGCCCAAGGGCGATCGCAAGTAAGCCAAGCGGTGGCTCAAGTGCAGTCGGCTCAAGTGCAACTACAATACACAAAAGTCCTAGCTCCTTTCACAGGTATTGTTGGTAATATCCCAGTCAAGGTAGGACAGTATGTGGCACAAGGTGATCAACTCACCACATTGACCAAAAATGACTCTTTAGATTTGAATATATCCATTCCGCTAAATCAAGCCAGAAAGTTGCGCTTGGGATTACCTGTACAAATGTTAGATGCCCAAGGCAAACCCACCGCAACGGGTAAGATCAGTTTTATCTCCCCAAATGCCAGTTCAGATTCACAAACAGTTTTGGTGAAAGCCAACTTTGGCAATTCGAGAAATCGACTGCTTAATCTTCAGTCAGCGCAAACCAAAGTCATCTGGGACGAACATCCAGGAATTTTGATTCCAGTTACAGCAGTATCTCGTTTGGGTGGGGAGACTTTTGTGTTTGTGGCTGAAGCGCCAACGTCAAAGCCGCAAGCTGAAGCGTCAGCCGAAAAGCCGCAAGCTGGAGCGCCATCTTTAGTAGCTCAACAGAAATCCGTGAAATTGGGAGTGATTGAGGGAAATAATTATCAAGTTATCCAAGGACTAAAAGCTGGGGACAAAATTGTTGTTTCGGGTATTCTCAACATAACTAATGGCGCTCCCATTACTCCTGCACCGCAAGAAGTGGGTAGTCAGAAGCCTTAGTTGAAGAGGGGCAGGGCGCTCATGTTGCCCGCACTACAATAATTTTACGTTTTCGTGTTATGCAATTTAGCTGCACATCAGCTTATTGCCGCCAACAAAGTCTCTGGGATACATCCAGCTTTGTGCCATGATGCTGAGACGGCACGAGGGGCTTGTATCTGGAATCATCTGAATGTCCTTGTATTAAGTTTACGTGCAACTACAGAAGCGATCGCTAAAGAAATATTAGATACCTGGTTTAGCACACCCTTTTCTGAAGATGAGTGGAACTTCCTGCAAATCAAACAAATTAAATCGCTAGAGAAAAAGGTTTAATTTGGAGATTGATGGCAAAAATTTCCCAACGTCCTCAAAAATTCTACGTGGGCGCGATCGCAAACTCAAATGTACAGTTAAATCAAGACAATGGTAACAATAGCAGTCAATCCGTATCTCGATGGCAACTTTGCTCCAATTAATGAAGAAATTACCACCGACAAATTGCCAGTCATCGGTGAATTACCCCTTGAACTATCAGGGATGTTTGTACGGAATGGCCCTAACCCTCAATGGACACCTATCGGTCAATATCATTGGTTTGATGGTGATGGGATGTTGCATGGTGTGCAAATTAGCAACGGCATAGCCACTTATCGTAACCGCTACGTGCAGACAGCCGGATGGAAAAAAGAACGAGAAGTGGGTAAGCCTCTCTGGAGTGGGTTGTTAGAACCACCAAAGATGGATAATCCTGAGGGTGGTTACAAAAATACCGGCAACACTGCCTTGGTGTGGCATGCTGGTCAGATGTTGGCGCTGAACGAGGGGGGGAAACCTCACGCCATCAAGCTGCCTGAATTAGCAACCCTTGGCGAGTATAGCTACAATGGCAAACTGGTTTCTGCCTTCACAGCCCATCCCAAGGTAGACCCGGTGACAGGTGAAATGATCTTCTTTGGCTACTCTCCCATCGTGCCACCGTACCTGCAATATGGTGTGGTTTCAGCACAAGGGGAACTGTTGCGGACGGTGCCAATTGAACTGCCAATAGGGGTGATGATGCACGATTTTGCCATCACAGAAAACTACACGATTTTCATGGATTTGCCCATGACTTTCAGCCCCGAAAGAGCGCAACGCGGAGAACCTGTAATGATGTTTGAGCGCGATCGCTCTAGTCGTTTTGGCATCCTACCACGTCACGGTGACAACAGTAATATTCGCTGGTTTGAAAGTCCTGCTTGCTACGTCTTCCATACCCTCAACGCCTACGAAGAGGGAGACGAAGTGGTGCTTATCGCCTGTCGTATGAGTTCTACTACTGTTTTGATTTCTGATGATTCGCAACCTGATCCAAATGCAAATATTCCCCGTTTGTATCGCTGGCGGTTTAACCTCAGCACGGGGACAGTGCGTGAAGAAATGTTGGATGATGTCGTTTCCGAATTCCCTCGCGTCAACGAAAACCTATTGGGGCGACAAACCCGATATGGCTACACTAACAAAGTGGCAAACAGTCCCCTACCTTTATTTGAAGGTATTATCAAGTACGACTTCAGCAGTGGAAAGTCCCAAACCCATGAATTTGGAGAGGGGCGCTATGGCGGTGAAGCTGTGTTTGCGCCGCGTCCTGGTGCAACTGCTGAAGATGACGGTTGGCTTATAACTTTCGTCCACGATGAGGGTTCAAACACTTCAGAATTGGTAGTGGTGAATGCCCAAGACATAACATCTGAACCTGTAGCGCGGGTAATAATTCCCCAGAGGGTGCCTTATGGGTTTCATGGTGCATGGGTTGCACAGGAATAGCTAAATGGGGACTGGGGACACTTCGACAAGCTCAGTGCATCGCTGGGGACTGGGGATTGGGGAGCAGGGATTGGGGAGCAGGGAGCAGGGAGCAGGGAGCAGGGAGCAGGGAGCAGGGAGCAGGGGCGAAAGAATTATTCATTCTCCCCCTTACCCCCTGCTCCCTGCCCTTCTGCCTCTTCAACCCAATCCCCAATGCCTAGTCCCTAATGCCTAGTCCCTAATCCCTACTCCCCAGTTCAATTTTTCAGATTTCACAACTACCCATTGCGTTACAGGTGCCATTGCTCGCCAGCCCAAAAATTTACCAATAGGTTCTGTGCGCTGGATAGCAATACGAGTTAAATCACCACCGACTCGTTCATGCCATTGAAATAAAGTTTGCTCACCCTCTACCGTTACCACATTTGCTACCAAACGCCCACCCGTCCTCAGTGCTTCCCAGCAAACATCAAAAAGTCCTGTTGCTGTTACTCCGCCACCAATAAAAATTGCATCTGGTGGTGGCAAGTCTTTCAGGGCATGAGGCGCTTTACCTTCAATGATTTGTAGATTTGGAGTACCGAGAGTTGCGGCATTATCGGCAATGTAAAGTAGTCTAGAGGAGTTTTGTTCGATCGCGATCGCCCGACATCGAGGATGGCTCCGCATCCATTCGATAGAAATTGAGCCGCAACCCGCGCCAACATCCCACAAAAGTTGTCCCGGTGTAGGTGCCAAAGCAGAAGCGGTAATTGCCCTAACTTCACGCTTCGTTAACTGTCCATCGTGGTGATAGGCGTTATCTGGTAGTCCTGGTAATCTTGGTAATGGGATAACACCAACATCAGCAATACAATCAACTGCGATCGCATTCAAGGCAGCAACTTCAGTTTGACTCCAGGATGCAGCCATACCTTCGATAATTCTTTCATGAATGCCGCCCATACGCTCCAAGACGGTAATCTTGCTGCCACCATAGCCGCGATTTGTCAAAATTTGAGCAACAACGGCGGGCGTGTCCTTCCCTTCACTCAAAATCAAGAGCCGCGCTTTTGGATAGATGTAAGACTGGAGTAGGGAGGATGGACGACCATTCAAACTCAAGGTTTCCACCTCAGTTAAAGACCATCCCACCCTGGCACAGGCGAGGCTGAAGGCTGAAGGTGCAGGGATAATCGTCATTTCCGAGACGGGAATTCGCCGCATCAAGGTAACACCAATGCCGTAACACATGGGATCGCCGCTTGCTAGTACGCAAATTGACTGACCGCGACGCTGAATGATTTCCTCTACTGAGGCGTTAATGGGGGATGTCCAGACTAGTTTCTCACGTTGATCGTCTGTAGGGAGCATTGCTAAATGGCGATCGCCTCCCACAATTACTTTAGCTTGATTGACTAGAGAACTAGCGATCAGGCTTAACCCCTGTAATCCATCTTCTCCAATGCCAACGATCGAAAGCCATTTTTGGGTCATGCTAATTCATGATTAATAATTATTACTTCATAACTAAGACTTGACACTAATTCTAATTCGGAATTATTCCGTCAATTTTGGTAGTATAGAGTGCATAGTGGTGGATTGAGGATAACTGGATGAACTCACTCCCAGAAATCGAAGCTGCTATTATGTAACTGTCTGAAGGTGAAATTCGGGATCTATCGAACTGGCTCCAAGAATATCTTAATGATTCCTGGGACAATCAAATTGAAGCAGATGCAAAATCTGGGCGATTGGATCAGTTAATCCAACGTGCCAAATCAGATATTGATGCTAATCGTGTGAAACCGTTAGATGAAGTCCTTAACAACCCCTGATTTTTGGCGCTCATATTCTGCATTTTCATCTGAACTTAAAGAGCAAGCTAGAAAAGCATATAGCGGTTTCCATTCAGATGCGGTACAACATTACATCACGAGGTGTAGGGGCACGGCAGTGCCGTGCCCCTATGGGTGTACCTCACGTAAACGAGAACCCCTATATCGCCTTTGGATTAATAATCAATTTCATCCATCTTTGGATTTCAAAAAAGTAGGAGATGATTTGGGGTCAGTCAGGATTAGTGGCAGATATCGGGCACTAGCACTTAAAAAAGGTGAAGATTATTACTGGATCTGGATTGGGTCACATGATGAGTACGAGACGCTGATTGAATAAGAATATTTTTGCTTCATATTTCACTCTTTAGCCGATTTTACTACTTTATCGGCGATTACAAACAAGTAATCGCCATGATTGTTTTCATATTTATTGACAATCTTGGTGATGCGGACTGTATTAATATCTGCTGCTAGCCTTTGACACCCTGCGGCGATTTCCTCCGCAGAAGCTAACAAAGCAAACGTAGAAATTCCAGAACGTACATATAAACAGCCATTTTTTTAAGTCTGTGAAAAAATTTTAGACTCACATTATTCTATAATTTTTAGTTACATAGACCCAAACTATTACGAGTTTCCGAATGAGTTATAAAATAGTCATCGAGCCATTGACATCCCCGTGTTAATAAATCATCTAAATCCAAACTCCATAAAATTACCTTACCATCCTTACTAGCAGAGGCAAGAGTTTTTCCATCAGGACTGAAACTGACGCTGGTTACTGCACCTTGATGTCCAATTAATGTAGTGATGGGAACTCCATCTTTTTTCCAAAATTTAATAGTTTTGTCTGTACTTCCTGAAGCTATAATTTCACCATCGGGACTGAAACTGACACTATTTACAGAATCACTATGGCCAGTCAGGGTAGTAATTAAAGTTCCATCTTTTTTCCAAAGTTTGATAGTTTGATCTGTACTTCCAGAAGCTATAATTTTGTCGTCAGGACTAAAACTGATACTATTAATATCCTTTCTATGTCCAGTCAGGGTAGTAATTAAAGTTCCATCTTTTTTCCAAAGTTTGATAGTACCATCATCACCACCAGAAGCAATAATTTTACCATCGTGGCTAAAACTGACACTTTTTACCCAATTGTTTTTATGCCCAGTAAAAATTTTAATTAAAATTCCGTCCCAATTCCAGAGTTTAATAGTTCCTTGATCAGTACCAAAAGCAATTATTTCTAGGTTTGGACTGAAACTAACACTTGTTATCCCGACTTCATGCCCAGTTAAAGTATGAATTAGAGTTTGATTCTGCTGCCAAAGTTTAGCAGTTCCTTTATCAGTACCAACGGCAATAGTTTTATTATCGGGGCTGAAACTGATACTATTTACCCAACCTTGATGCCCTGTAAGGTTAGGAATTAAATTTCCATTTTGCTGCCATAGTTTCACAGTACCATCCTCACCACCGGAAGCAATTATTTTACCATCAGGGCTAAAATTGAGGCTGGTTATCCCGCGTTTATGCCCAGTTAATGTAGTCATTATATCTGCGTTCAGCTTCCAGAGTTTTACAATTCCATCAGCACTACCAGAAGCAATAATTTTGTCATCTTGACTCCAACTCAGGCTAGCGACTGAATCACCGTGTCCAACTAGGGTATTAATTAGAGTACCATCTAATTGCCAGATTTTTACAGTTTGGTCACTACTACCAGAAGCGATTATGGGAGCATCATGGCTGAAACTGACAGTATTTATCCTAGCTGTATGCCCCTTAAAAGTTCTAATTAAAGTACCATCAGCTTTCCAAAGCTTAACAGTTTTGTCATCACTACCAGAAGCAATATTTTCTCCATCAGGACTAAAACTAATGCTTGTTACCCAACCTTGATGTCCAACAATAGTTGTGATAAAAGTACCATCGATTTTCCGTAGTTCAATATTTCCTTCTTCATTACCAACAGCAAGAATTTTACCATTGGGACTGATACTAGCGCTGGTAATTTCATGAATTTTGAGTGAGATAGTTTTAATCAGAGTACCATCTAGTTGCCAGAGTTTTACAGTTCCATCTTTACTGACAGAAACGAGAGTTTTATCAGAAATAAAACTAGCACTGACTACCCAGCTTTGATGTCCAAAGATGGTTTTAATCAAAGTACCATTTTGCTGCCAAAGTTTTATAGTTCCATCTTCACTAGCCGAAACAATAGTTTTGCTATCGGGACTAAAACTAATACTTTTGAGCTTATTTTTATCTCCATAAATAGTAGCGATCGCAGTTCCATTCTCATGCCATAATTTAATAGTCCCATCATCACTACCAGAAGCAATAATTTTACCATCAGGACTGAAAGTTAGATGATTGAGTGTTGTTTGTTTACTATCAAATTGATTATATTCATGAAGATTGACGAAAATATTTAGTAAAGCAGACAAAGGAGTGATTGTTTGATATTCTCCCAAATCAGACTGATTTTTGACCAGATGTTTTAAATCTTGTCCAGCCTTCATAGCTAAAAATAATGCTTCAAGTTGTTTAGATTGAAATTGTTGTATGGCGTTATAGCCATCCTGTGTAAGTCTTTTAGCTTCGTTGGCGGTGTGTAGTTGATTTTGTCCTACAATCACACTTATTAATATAAGGATACTTGCAATACCTCCCCCAATCCAAACTATGTATTTTGCTTTTTTATTCGCATCAGCTAATTTTCGTTTAGCGATTTGATTAGCTTGAGTTAACCTTTGACTAGCTTCGGCTAATTTCTGATTTACTTCAATTTGTAATTCTGTAGCGACTTTTTGACTTTCTTGTAAAAATTCATAATCTAAATTACTTAAACTTTTGCCAACCGCCCAAGCTAGCGCCTCATCTAAGGCTTTTCCTCGCAATAGCCAAGATTGCTCTTTTTGAAAATTAAACCAGTTATTAATTGCTTGACTGTAAGGACGAAGTTTATCTAATTCTTCCCTGAGCCATTGTTGATTAAAAACTGATTGATAGATAGAATTATATACTTTTAAGTAACCATCTTGTTTAACTACTAAACCTGATAATCTTAATTCGGTTTGCTCTTGACTGCCATCTATCAAAACTCCCTTGCTTGAGTGTAAAACTTGGTGATATAATCCTAGTAATCTGCCAGCTTTTTGCTCATTTCGTAGAATGCGATCGCGGATTGTTCTTAAATGCTCAGGTTCATCTTGAGTTTCCCAATTGTCGATGATATAATTTTGAATTAGCTCATTAACATTGAGATAGCTATTTTCTGTTTCTTGGACAATTAAACTGCATAGCTTCTGAGTGAGAAATGGTTGTCCACCAGTCCAACTTAAAACATCTTGCAATACTGTTTCTGGATGTTCTACCTGACTTTCTAACCCTGCAATTAAAGCATCCTTTGCTTCTGTAAAGCTAAACCCAGTTAATTCTATTGAACTACCAATATTAAACGGCGTGCGTTCCCTTTCTTGAATCAAATCTCCTGGTGTAGCCACCCCAAGCAAACAAAAAGTTAAACGCTCATATTTTGGAGATTCAGCCCGGAGATTATAACAGGCGCGAATTAAAGCAAAAAAATCATCTTTAAATTTACTTTTGATTAAACTATCAATTTCATCGATAAAAATGATAATATTAGAGCTAAATTTATCTAACAGCAATAACTCGAAAAGTAAGTTTAATCTCTGTACCTCCGTCCAAGAGTCATACTGTAACCACCAGCTATTAAAATCTATATCATCTATTTCAAAACTAGATAATAACTGATTAGCAAAACCTTTATACCATTTTTCTGGGCTGGTGTGACTACCAAGAATAGTTAAATCAATACAAGCACATTTGATTCCTACTGCTCTAAGTTTTTTGATTGTTTTAACTCGCAAACTAGATTTACCCATCTGACGCGAGTTAAATACAAAACAATACTCCCCAGCTTTCAGCAGTTCAAAGATTTGTGCATCTGCTTTGCGGACTACATAGGTGCGATGATTAGCATTTAAACTTCCACCGACTTTATAATAATTACTAAATTCCATTCCTCCTCTCTCTGCGCCTCTGCGCCTCCGCGTGAGATTTATAATTACAAGCGATCGCCAAAATATTCATGATACAATCTACAGCGTGGCATCACAAAATTATTGCTAAATTTAATCACTCCCATACTATCTAATTGATAAATTTGCCGATTTTTACGCTCTATTTTAATTCCTTGAGTATTACTCACTATCTCTTTAAATACCCTTCCTAACTCTTGATTTTCTTGAAAAGTCTCCAAATGTCGGCGTAAGTGTTCACTATAAATTCCTGTATCTGTAGTAGCCTGTTGCAGCAATTCCCCAATAGTTGCATCTTGACATACCAAATAATAAAGTGCTAACCGCACTAAATAAGGATGTCCCCCCACTAAAGACATAATTGGAAGAATATTTTTACTATCTAATCCATGTCGGATAGCTAAACTCTTCACCTGTTCTTCAGTAAATTCTTCCAATTTAATTGGTAATCCCACATTAAAAGGAGATTGATTAATATCTAAGCGTCCATAATCTTCTGTAGAATGAGCTACTAATAGCCGCAATTTTTCCCATGTATCTGACTCATTAGCATTTTCATTCCAATTACGCAACATCGGAAAAAAGTTTTGATAAATTTCCGGGTATTCAAACAATTTATCTACTTCATCTAAAGCTAAAACTAAAACGCCATCCAATTGTTTAAGCAAACTTTGAAATATCCGAGTGCAGTTCACCATACTCGGAATGTCTGTATCCCACACTGTTAAAGGAGGTGCTGAAGGTAATTGATTAATCACATAAGCATAAAAACTGCGAAGAAAATCATTAGCGTTAGTAAATTTATTTGTTTCTATTAAGCTAAAATTTAAATAAACCGTACTATAACTACTTTTCTTAGCTTCAGCCATAATTCTCTTCAGCAGCGAAGTTTTACCCATCTGCTTAGGTGCTTTAATCCGAATTAGTGCGCCTGGTTCTTTAATAGCAGTATAACAACGAGATTCAATAGGAGAACGTTCTTGATAAAAAGCAGAATTTAGTGGTTCCAGACCTTCTGGGAAGCGAATATTCTGGATAATATGCCCACATTTTTCTAAAGCTTTAACACTAACTAACTCTGGCTTATATTTAGCAAACATCTCAATCAAATTACAACGATAATCTGGTTCAGTCTCAGGAGGAAAACCAAATTTTGTGGATATATTTCTCAGTTGATGGCTAGCTGTAGAACGATGCGTAGCGCCAAGTTCTTTAGCTATCTGTTCATCTGTTTGTCCAGCTAAAAATAAGGGCAATACTTTCTTTTGTTTCGGAGTCAATTCATCCTGATATATTTTTTCAAACTTTTCTTGACTTATCAACATTTTTCTACTTAATAATAAATTCTTCAATCTTGTGGGGTGGGCAGCGTTCGACTGAGCGCTCACGCCGAAGTCTTGCCCGCCCATGATTACGGGCACTCGTGTCGCCCACCCCACAATAAATAGTTGGATATTGTTTTATTTGGAAGTCTAACCGCAGAGGCACAGAGATTTATATCTTGCACCTAGCCCTGGCGATTAGAATAATGCCTCCGGCACGCCAAGGGCGAACGCGGCTATAGAAACTCTCGTCCGCCTACGCCAACTAACGCCAAATTAAGGGTTTGAAACCCGCGTAGGAAAAAAATTCTAGGTTGGGTGGAGGCTTTGCGTAACCCAACATATATCAGGATGTTGGCTTGCGCTCCGCTCCACCCAACCTACGTCTTAATACACCATACTTTGTTAACTATCATCAAAAAAATTAATATTTACTTCTTGAATTACGCTGTAACTTTTAGTTTATCAAGTTTTTGCTACACGCTAAAAATGGTGAAGAAAACTTCACCTCAATGGCTGTGTCAATCAAATAGATGAAATTTTGCTCAAATATGTAGTTGTATGTAAATCTCATTTTAAGATGAATCTCAAGAATCAAATTTGATTTTCATCTGTACTAATTGTACTGCTTGTGAGAAAATATCTAATTCGCAATTATTCCAAAAGCCTTGTTTTTCAGGATTTCAGGAGAAAAATTATGCAACTAAAACCAATCGTTTCTTTATTGACTGGCTGTGCTTTGGCTACTGCTTGTATCACTTCTATACCTAGTCAAGCGAAAGCGGATGATGAAGTTCGTTTTATCTGCGCTTCGGGTTACGACCAAGCAACTAATCTGCGCTTCCCCACTACTTACGCTTGGACAGAACGCGGCAAAATTGCCATTATACGTTGGAAATATGCATGGTTTAATAGTAAGACTGTTACCCCAGAAGAACGGTGTGAACTAGTATCGTCTCGATTCCAGACTGCTTACAACAATCAAAGTTTGGCTTATATCACTAACGGTACAGTCAATAATCAACCAGTGATTTGCACAGCTAAAAAAGAAGACGCTGCTTGCGATACCACACTGCTAACTCTACGACCTCAAGACGATCCTCTACAAATTCTTGATGAACTCAAAGACACTCTTAGAGGACGTGCTACTAAACCACTAGAGAATAGCACTAAACAAGAACCAGTCTACTACAAAATTGACATCAAGAAGTTTCTGCAAACAGCCCCCGTTGAGAAGGAATAAGATCAACTTTGGCTAAATAAAACTCTGCGTCCCCTCTGCGCTGACCTCTGCGTTTCAAAATCAACCCTCAATTCGCCACGATGAAAGCGTTGCGGATTGAAGGTATGAAAAACTCACACAGAGGCGCAAATAAAAATTTATATTCCTATTCAGGAATGCCGGAATTTTATCTAAATACAAAAATGAACCAATTCAATTCGTTGATTATTGCCATCTTAAGCACTTGCTTCCTACTACCAATCACCGACGCTGCGACATCCCAGCAAGTAGCTAATCTACCTACTTCTGTATTGGCAAATAATTCTCTATCCTCAGAAGGAATTCGTCAACTAGCCCAAGCCATCACCGTCAAAGTATTGAGTAACAGCAAGGGTGGAAGTGGAGTATTAATTAGTAAACAAGGGCAAACTTACACCGTTCTTACCAACGCCCATGTTATCAGCAATAAGGGAAGTTATAGAATTCAAACACCTGATGAAAAAATATATACGGCTACAGTTATTAGTAAAGGTGATTCTTTAAAAGGTAATGATTTAGCCGTCTTGCAGTTTCAATCCCAAGAAAACTATCAAATCGTACCTTTAGCTAGTACCTCAAATGTATCAGAAAATCAAGAAGTATTTGCTGCTGGGTTTCCTGATGATAGCAAAAAATTAGTGATCAGTAATGGCAAAACCTCCCTGCTATCTACTCAACCATTAGTTGGGGGTTATCAAATTGGTTATACCAACGAAGTTAGACAAGGAATGAGTGGAGGGGCTTTATTAAATCAAGCAGGTGAATTAATCGGGATAAATGGATTAACAAACAATGCCATTTTAACTGATGCTTATGCCTATCAAGATGGCACAAAACCTAGTGCAGAAAAACTTCAGCAATTGCGACAAGTAAGTTTTGCAGTCCCCATTCAAACTTTAGCGAAAGTTGCGCCTAACTTAGCAATTATTCCTCCACAATGGCGCAATCAGCAACAAGCGACAAAACCAGCAGGTAATACATTCGTTGATAAGGTTGATAACATTGCTCAACAGATTACCGTAAGAATTGATTCCAAAAATAATGGGAATGGTTCAGGGGTAATTATTGCAAAAGAAGGACAAACTTACTATGTAGCTACTGCACGTCATGTATTCAAGCATCCCGACAATTACGAAATTATTACCCCTGATGGTAAGCATTATGCAGTGCAGCAAGAGAATATATTTAAACCAGAGGGAATAGATGCAGCTTTGGTTAAATTTACTAGTAATCAAACTTACTCTGTCGCCACAATTTCTAAATATAATCTTTCCGTAGGAGAGGTACTTTCTAAATATAACGGCTCTAATTTGGGCAATATAGAAGCATCTTGCGTATTTATATCTGGATTTCCAGGAGAGGATAAAGGTAAGCGAAAACTATCTCCTGGATACCTTTCAGTCGGAGAAAGATTAGTTGTTAATGCAGAAAGTAATCCTTTGTATCAGGCATTCGTAGAGGGAGGATATAGACTGGCATATTCCAATTTGTCACTACCTGGAATGAGTGGTGGCCCAGTGCTAGATGTTAGTGGAGAAGTGATTGGGATTAATGCAGGTAGTGAAAATAGAAAAATCAGCCAAACTGTAATCGGTTTTGGATATGGAGTACCCAGTAGTAGCATTTTGAGTTTAGCTACACAAGCAGGACTGAAGAAGGAATCATTAAAAGTTGTTAGTACTAAGCCACCAAGCCTCAAGGATTCAGAAATTGCTTTATTGGCGAATCATCCATTATTTGCAATCAAAAAACCATCAGCAGATGCTAGTGAAAAGGATTTGTTTCAATATGCTAATCAAATGTGGCGTATTAAAAGAATTTCAGAAACAATATCTGTTATACAAGAGATTGTTAAACGTAAACCAGATTTCTATCAAGCTTATTTTGTCCTTGGTGCAGCTTTAGACTCTTCAACTGAAAGTAAAGATCCTGCAAAAGCTTTAGCTGCTCTCGATAAAGCAACTATGCTCAAACCTGATTATTATGAAGCTTGGAAGGGAAAAAGTAGTCTATTATCAGACTTAAAAAAATATCCCTTGGCTTTAGCAGCCATTGACAAAGCTATTAAATATAATGACGACGATGGGAGCCTTTATTCATCTCGGAGTTTGATATTGTTCAACTTACAACGCTATCCAGAGGCGCTAGCAACAATTGATAAGGCGATTCAGATTCAGCCGTTTTATTTTAACTACTTACTAAAAAGTGTTATACGCTTTCAGTCGCAAGATTATCAAGGGGCACTATCTGATGTCAATCAAGTGATTAAACTCCAGCCTGACTTTGCTCTTGCTTACCTCTTGCGGGGTGGTAGCCGCTATATGTTGAAAGACGCTCAAGGCGGACTAGCTGATATTAATCAAGCAATTAAACTCGAACCTGATAATCCACAAGTCTACTTCGTGCTGGGTGGTTTTCGCTATCAGCTTAAAGATTATCAGGGAGCGCTGGCTGATTACAACCAAGTAATTAAATTACAGCCTGATAATGTTGATGTCTACTCAGCACGGGGCGTTGTACGTTTTCAGTTGAAAGATTATCAGGGAGCGCTTTCAGATTACAATCAAGTGATTAAACTCCAGCCTAAATTCGCTCTTGCTTACGCCTTGCGGGGTGATATCCGCGTTCAGTTGAAAGATACTCAAGGCGGACTAGCTGATATTAATCAAGCAATCAAACTTGAACCTGATAATCCACAAGTCTACTTCGTGCGGGGTCTTGTCCGTTCTGATTTGAAAGATTATCAGGGAGCGCTGGCTGATTATACCAAAGCCATTGCGATTAATCCTCAGTTGGCTGATGCTTACAAAAATCGGGGGTATCTTTACACTAAGCAGAAAAAATGGGATTTAGCTCTTGCTGATTATACCAAAGCCATTGCAATTAATCCTCAGTTGGCTGATGCTTACAACAATCGGGGGGATGTTTACTATGATCAGAAAAAATCAGATTTAGCTCTTGCTGATTATACCAAAGCCATTGCGATTAATTCTGAGTATGCCCAAGCTTATAATAATCGGGGGGATCTTTACTATGATCAGAAAAAATGGGATTTAGCTCTTGCTGATTACACTAAAGCTATTAGGATTAATCCTGAGTATGCCCAAGCTTACAAGAATCGGGGGTATCTTTACACTAAGCAGAAAAAATGGGATTTAGCACTAGCTGATTATAGTCAAGCGATTAAACTTCAGCCTGACAATGCACAAACTTATGTTGTGCGGGGCTATGTTTACGTTCAGTTGAAGAATTACCAAGCAGCATTAACAGATTATAGTCAAGCGATTAAACTTAAGCCTGATAATGCTAACGCCTATTTTGGGCGGGGTGATGTTTACAAAAATCAGTTGAAGAATTACCAAGCAGCATTAGCAGATTATAGTCAAGGTATTAAGCTTCAGTCTGACAATGCACAAGCTTATGTTGTGCGGGGCGATGTTTACGTTCAGTTAAAAGACTATCAAGCAGCATTAGCAGATTATAGTCAAGGTATTAAGCTTCAGTCTGACAATGCACAAGCTTATGTTGCGCGGGGGGTTGTCCGTTCTGAGTTAAAAGATTATCAAGGAGCATTAGCTGATTCTAGTCAAGCGATTAAACTTCAGCCTGATAATGCTAACGCCTATTTTGGACGGGGTGATGTTTACTACGTTCAACTAAAAAATTATCAAGCAGCACTAGCAGATTATAGTCAAGGTATTAAGCTTCAGCCTGAGAATGCACAAGCTTATGTTGCGCGGGGTAATGTTTACATTCAATTGAAAGATTATCAAGCAGCATTAGCTGATTATAGTCAAGCGATTAAACTTCAGCCTGATAATGCCGACGCATACTTTGGGCGGGGTGTTGTCTACCAGAAACAAGGAAACGATCGCGCCGCACTCTCAGAATACAATCAGGCGCTTGCTAAAGATTCAAAATTAGTAGCAGTTATCATCAATGTTGGCTACATCAAATATGAAAATGGAGATGTAGATGGGGCAATACAGCAGTGGGAAAAAGCAGTGCAAATTAATGCTAGTCTAGCAGAACCACAAATGGCATTGGCCGTTGCTTTATATGCCAAAGGTGAGCAACAAAAAGCTCTCAACATGGCACAAGCCGCTTTGCGTTTAGATAAAAGCTTCGCTGATGTCGAGGTTCTCAAGCAAAATCTTTGGGGAACACACCTAATTGATGAGGCGCGAAAACTCCTTTCCCATCCTACTATCCAAGCATTGCGAACAAAACAATAGTTACTGGCTCAACTTTGCTCTAAATCCCCGTTGCAAAACTGAATTACGAATTATTTCAACCCACACCAAATCCCGTATATTGCCTTACCAACGGTTCATTAAATGCCAAAACAATATCTTCCTTTGGGACTCCTAATTTTACTAAATCATTAGCAATGCCAATCTCAGTCCCATCGTATTGTATCCAAATCTTCCCATCTTTGATATCAAGATGCAAAACACAGCCATATTGCCGTCGTCGATTTTTCCAGCCTACGTAGACTAATTGATAGTGATCGTGAATAGTATCAAAAATGACTTGTTTTTCTATTTCACTTTTTGACGAACCTCGACTAGCATAAGCTGCCAATAACTCTTGAATATAACCTCGATATTGCTCTAATTTTTCCATTCTACAATCACCTCATTCACTGGATCGTAAACGATTATAGGACTTACGCATTGAGAAGAAATACCAAATATGGATAAGTTTAAAAACCACATCTTTCGTAAGGGCATAGCATTGCTGTGCCCCTACAGCATGGTCTATTTACGATCGCTGTAAAAACACACCTGCCCTGGCGAATGGAATTCGCGGCTATACAGACAAAACCCACCTGCATGGGTTTCAAATTCTTTGAGTCCGCGTAGGCGGACTTCGTTTCTGTAGCCGCGATTTCTAATCGCCTGGTATATTTGCAAAGGTGAGATACTCCCGGTTTGTACCCTCCTTTAAACCTCTCTCTGGGGGTCTAGGAGTACCCTCAGACTGAAGTCTGTTAGCGAAACTGAAGCTGATAATGTTGAAAAAAACTTCACTCAAATAGTGTAATATCTTCTATTGGTGAATTTATTCTCAAATTGCGAGTTGCTTCGGTGAATCAGAATAAGATACTTGTTAGTAGAAGAAGTTAAATATTTTATGTCTCACGCAGAGGTGCAGAGAAGAGTAAGGAAAAGAACAATTTTTGAAATCGTCTCCTGAGCATAAAGCACGCGGATTTTTTTTTTACTAAGGTTATTTCACTTATTAAGGATGGTTGAAAAATGAACAGAAAATTTTTAACAATAGGAACTTCAGCAATTTTGACAACTGTTATTGGGGGAGTTTCTATTAGTAGTTTATTTGGTTGCCAACTACCTGCTATTGCCAAAAGCCCTCAAGAATGTGAACCTACTTTATTAGGTAAACAGGCTGAAAAAATCAAATCAACTATTCTTGTCGCCGAAAATTCTGAAGAACAAAACCGGATTCAGCTATATGCAAAAGCTAGTCCGGCTGTAGTTGCGATCGCTACTGGTTTCGGACATGGTAGTGGTTTTATTGTGAGTCCAGATGGTCTAGTTTTAACTAATGCTCACGTTGTCGAAGATAGTTCTAAAGCTGTTGCAATAGTACTGGCTGATGGTACACAAGTTTTAGCTGATGTGGTTGGTTTTGGATCTGGAGGTTTAGATTTAGCCGCACTCAAGATTCGCAATCAAAAAAATCTCCCTTACCTGCGTTTAGCTACATCCGGTTCAGCACAAGTAGGTCAATCTGTCTATGCTATTGGTACTCCCCTGAGTCTGGAATTGCAAAATACTTTAACCTATGGTGTGATCAGTCGCGTTGATAAAAAATTGGGCTTAATCCAACACGATGCTGCTGTGAATCCTGGCAATTCTGGAGGGCCATTGCTCAACTCTAATGGGCAAGTAATTGGTGTTAATAGTGCAATTTTCAATGACACCGAAATAAAAAGATTTATTGGTATTAGTTTTGCAATTCCTACTGAATTAATTCAGCCTTTTTTGGTAGCCGTAGAACAAGGTAATGCTCAGTTAGCAAGTGGGCGTAAACAACCTACTAATAATGAAGACACGGATTTACCCATGAATGGTAAAGTTTTACAAGCAAGCCTTAAAAATGGCGATCGCACTTTACCAAATAATAGCTATTTTCACACTTATGTCTTTGAAGGTAAAGCAGGTCAACAGATAACTATTGAGATGGATAGTGACCAAATAGACCCTCACTTGTACTTGCTGCTTCCTGCTAAAGAACGACTTGTAGCAGAAAATGACGACATTTCCCCAAAGAATTTTAATGCTCGATTGACTGTGACTATACCAGAAAATGGTGTCTATTATCTGTTGGCTAACACTTTTGAAGCGGGAGAATCTGGTAGTTACAGTTTACGCGCAGCGATATCTCAGAAGTAATTTATTCATAGCGGTTCCCATTCAGATGCGGTACAACATTACATCACGAAATGTAGGGGCACGGCAATGCCGTGCCCCTACGGGTGTACCTCATGTAAACGAGAACCGCTATAGGATTTACGCAAAACTACACGCTGTCGGGGCAATTCATGAATTGCCCCGACAATTTAAACTACTGCTGCTATTGCCTTCACAGCAAAAATCTTCTCAATCACATCTTCTACCACCTTATCTGGCGTAGAAGCACCAGAAGTAATTCCCACAACAATTTCTCCATTTGGCAACCAGTTTTCTGTAGTTATTAACTGCCCATTTAATTGCCGATGTTCTATGGAATCTCCTGATTTAATCCGTTCAACAGTATCAATATGATAAGAAGGAATTCCCCGCTCAAAAGCAATTTGTTGCAATTGAGTAGTATTGGAGGAATTAAACCCACCAATTACTACCATTAAATCTAAATTATGTTCCACCAATTCCAACATAGCATCTTGCCGTTCTTGGGTGGCATCACAAATAGTGTTGAAGCTTTGGAAATGCTGATTTAACTCGATTGGCCCATACTTCTGCAACATAGTCCGCTCAAAAAGCTTGCCGATTTGCTCAGTTTCGTCTTTAAGCATGGTAGTTTGGTTGGCAATGCCAACTCTTGCTAAATCTCGATCGGGGTCAAATCCGGCTGAACAAGCTTTAGCAAATTTTGTGATAAATTCTTCACGGTTCCCACCATTAATAATATAGTCAGCAACATAAGCTGCTTCTGACAAGTTCAACACGATTAAATACTTGCCAGCAAAGGAACTAGTCGCAACTGTTTCTTCATGCTTATATTTACCATGAATAATTGATGTATAATCGATTTTTTTGTGCTTCTCTACTGTATTCCAAACTTTAGATACCCAAGGACAAGTTGTATCAACAATTTTGCAGCCTTTCTCGTGAAGTATCTGCATTTCTTGAACGCTAGCCCCAAAAGCAGGTAATATGACTACATCACCAGTGCCAACAACAGAAAAGTCTTTTTGAGTTCCTTCAATGGGGATGAATTCTACCTCCATCTCCTGCATTCGTTGATTTACAGAAGGGTTGTGAATAATCTCGTTGGTAATCCAAATGTGTTCTGTGGGGAAGTGCTGACGAGTTTCATAAGCCATCGCTACAGCCCGTTCTACACCCCAGCAAAAACCGAAGGCTTGTGCTAGTCGGATTGTCACATCACCGCGTTGCAGAGTGTAATTGCGATCGCGGATTTCTTGAATCAAGTTACTCTGATACTCAGACTGCAACTGAGTAGCAACTTCTGCCTGATGACCAAAGCCCTTGCGATTGTAATTTTCGGAATGTTGGAGGCTGCGCTTAAAAGCTTTTGTATCCATTAGATTTGTCTACTTAAACCACTATTTCTTATTTTCTCGCGCCAAGACGCGATTGATACAGAGTTGTATTCAAAGATATTACTTCTTTTTGTGCTTTAGCCTTTTTTCCCTTCTCCTCTTCCCTGATGCTGGGATTTTAATTCGATCTCGCTATAAATCTGCAATCCCGAACGCCAAACTATATAGCCTTCAGGACTTAGGTGTAAGCCATCAGTAGTAAATTCGCGGCGGAGATTTCCTTGCTTGTTGGTAAACAGGGGATATAAATCGAGATATTTGACACCTTTTTTGGTAGATATGCTTTGTAGTTGCTGATTCAACTCACGAATGCGACTGTTAGTAACAGCCAGAAGTTTATCTCGTCCTTTCCAGGTTGCTGACTCTGCCGCATGTGGCAAAATCGACTGGACAACAATTTGCGCTGTGGGATGCGTCTTTTGCAGGTAACTGATAATTTGCTGCTGATTATCTAAAATTACCCCATCGCTTACCCCCCGAATTAGGTCATTAATGCCAATCATCACAAAAATCACCTCTGGCTGGGTGCGGTCAAATATCTTCAATCTTTTCAAGAGTCCATTGCTGGTTTCGCCAGAAATCCCTTGATTGAGCCAATTTTTACCTTCGGGTAATAATTCCGGGGGAAACCACAAACTCAGAGAATCTCCCACCAGGATAGTTAAATGCGGAGGATGTTGGTCAGCAGCGACCTTGGCTTCTTGCTTGAGGATGTCTACCCACTGTTGATAAGTGAGTTGATGGCGGCGACCCAAATCAGATGTAGCAATTTGGGTTGAGTTGTTCAAGTTGATTGACTCTGGGGATGTTATTATCCCAAAAAAAGCGGCCAATCTCTGCTGTTGCCAAATTAGCAGAATGACCGCCAACATTAGGATGCCGTTGGTTAACAGCGAAAAAAATGCCCAGATAGGAAAGGTTTTAAAAGAAGTAGACACGACTAGCGAAATTTACCAGTTATTTGAATCAAATTTTAACGCTAGCGATCGCAAATTACACAATTTTAAAATCGGGACTGGGGATTGGGGACTTGTACTGAGCGACTTGTGCCGAGCATCTCGACTTCGCTCGATGGAGCCGGAGCCGAGGTAAGCCGAAGTATTGGGGACTGGGGATTGGGGACTGGGGACTGGAGAAGCAAACAGAAAGTTCTTTCCTCCTAACTCCTAACTCCTAACTCTTAACGTAGAGACGCGATTAATCGCGTCTCTCCAAACTCCCTATTGAATGGGACGATCGCCAAACTCGGAATTGTAACCTTCTTCGCCGTGTTCGTTGATATCCAAACCTTGTAATTCGGCTTCCTCTTTGACTCGTAGCCCGATTGTCGCATCGATCACCTTGAGAATAATCCAGGTACCAACACCTGCGATCGCATAAGCAACGGCGATCGCTATTAGTTCAACTCCCAATTCACCCAAATTACCACGCAGTACTCCGTCTCTACCTCCACCGTTGACTTGAGTCGTGGCAAAGACTGCCGTTAAAATTGCCCCCACTGTACCACCAACCCCATGCACGGGATAGGTATCTAAAGCATCGTCAATTTCTAGCTTGTGCTTGAAACTGATGGCATAGAAGCAAACAAAGGCGGTGATGAAACCAATTAAAATCGCTGATAACGGTGTGACAAATCCGGCGGCGGGGGTGATGCCTACTAAACCAGCAACGGCTCCTGTCGCTGCTCCCACGGCGGTTGGTTTACCCCGTAAAGCCGCTTCCAAAATTAACCACATTAAAGCCGCCGCCGCCGCCGCCGTATTGGTGGCGACAAAGGCTGTTGTTGCCACATTTGTAACTAAGTTACCAGATGTTCCACTCGCAACAGATAGGGCACTTCCAGCGTTGAAGCCGAACCAACCAAACCACAGCAAGGCAGCACCTAGCAAAACAAACGGAACATTGTGCGGTGGGCTAAGGCGATCGGGATGGGTTTTCCGAGGTCCAAGGACGATCGCCGCTACCAGGGCTGAAACCCCAGAACTAATATGAACGACTGTCCCACCGGCAAAGTCGAGGGCACCCAATCCACCAGCCAAACCTAAAAATCCACCTTTCGCCCATACCATGTGGGCGAGGGGGGCGTAAACAAAGATTGACCACAGTAGCACAAACAGCGAATAGGCGCGGAAACTCATTCGTTCTACGATCGCTCCAGAAATTAAGGCTGGGGTGATAATGGCAAACATGGCTTGGTAGATCATGAATGCCTGGTGAGGTATGGTTCCGGCATAGGAGGTTAAATCAGCATATTTCGGATCTGCTGCTTTCAGGGCATCCTCATAGGGCAGATGAGGCAAATAACCCTGAGTCTCCAACCCCACATTGCCAAACAACCATTGCAATCCACCAATGAATGGTAAACCTGGCGCAAAGGAAAGACTGTAGCCCCATAGAATCCAAGTGACTCCCACGATCGCCATCAACACAAAACTCATCATCAATGTGTTTAGCACATTGCGCGATCGCACAAACCCACCATAGAAAAACGCCAATCCTGGTGTCATTAGCAGCACAAGTGCTGCTGAAATCAGCATAAATGCCGTATCTCCAGTATCAGCAGCAGGCACCGCAGCGACTGGTGTTTGGGCAAAAGCATTTCCCATCAACGGTCCTCCCAAAAACAGTAGAGTCATAGCCCCAACGATCACAACTTTCTTCAACACTTTTTTTTATTCCTAAGCACCAATGATTTGTATCCTTAATTACATTTGATTACTTTTATTGACACATTTTTGTCTTGAAAGTTACTTAACCTGAATTTTCTGGAAATGTTAACAAAAATATAATCCTGATTCAAGTCGCCAAGATTGAAATCAGGGTGTGTCGATGCAATGATTGCATCTTTTTTTGAAAAATAGCATAAATCGAAGTACGTTAAGTAATGTAAAGAAGTTTGTGATTAGGGAACTCCAAGAAATAAATTATCCAATTTCACTCCTTCAAAACGGCTTTTTCTCCCCCTGCTCCCTGCCCCCTGCTCCCCTGCCTTAAAAGCGATGGGATATTTATTTATCTGGAAGTCCCTTATTTTGTATTGAGCGGCTTCAGCCTTGACAATTGGACTCAACTCCTCTCTAGGAGACGCTACGCGTAGCAAGATCCCCAAAGGGGCATACTACAAACCTTTAAATATCTACGCTGCTTTACTTAAATTAACTTGAAGCCCCAAGGTTTAAGAGCGGCGAGCGCAATGTATTTATCCAAATTAAAAAAATGGGGTTAGGGGGATCTTATTGCTACCCAATTGACAACTCCTATTAACTTGATAATAGTCCGGCAATACTCATCAATTCCATAATTTTATCAAACTGGAAATTATGAGCTAAATCTGTTATAAAGTCTCGCAGTAAGGCATTTTCAAAAGGGATTTGCTCAATCAATTCTAAAATTAGATTATCGCTGCATTGGGCGGCGGCAGTGTACACATTTTTCACCCATTCAGGTGAGATTTCAGATGAAAAAGGAACTAAATCTGCAAGTGTCAGCATTGATTTTATTCCTTGTTGTTTTGCGTTTATTAGCTGATAGGTTTCTTCTTGATAAATATATTGAACTCCTAAATATTCGCTTAATTTTTCTAGTAATTCTTCCTGGCGGAAAGGCTTGTTAATATAATCATCGCAACCCGCTTTGATCATTGCCTCTCGTTGTTCCTCAAAGGCATTAGCAGTTAAGGCAATAATAATGGTATTGCGATTTGGGATAGAGGTTTCTTCTCTAGTTTTAATAACTTTTGTGGCTTCATAGCCGTCCATAATCGGCATTCGCATATCCATTAATATCAGATGTGGTTGCCATGTCTGCCAAAGTGCGATCGCTTCGATACCATTTGTTGCTTCCTCGACTGCAAAGCCGATAGACGTGAGAATTTTCGCTAGTACTAAACGGCTGTCTATGGAGTCATCAACCACTAAAATGCGGTATTCGCTTTGAGCGGGCGCTAAACTAATAACTTGGCCTTTAGTTTTTTTGATCTGGATTTCGCTAGCTGCGGCTAGACCAATTTGAATATCAAAAGCAAATTTACTTCCCTTGCCAATAGTGCTGGTGACGCTAATATCTCCCCCCATTAGTTGCACGTATTTGCGGCTAATTGCTAAACCTAGCCCTGTTCCCTGTTGCGATTTTCTTCCGGTTTCAGTTTGCCCAAAAGCCTCAAACAGCAAGTCAATTTCTTGCGGGGCAATACCGCGACCGGTGTCTTGTACCTCGAAGATTAGGTATTGGGGACTTGTACTGAGCGTTCGCGTAGCGTCTCGTAGAGAAGCCGAAGTATTAGGGATTGGGGATTGGGTTGAAGAGGCAGAAGGGCAGGGAGCAGGGGGTAAGGGGGAGAATGAATAATTGCCTCTTTCGCCCCTGCTCCCTGCTCCCTGCTCCCCAATCCCCAGTCCCACCCGCAGCGTTACCTTCCCAGTATCGGTAAATTTGATTGCATTTCCCAAAAGGTTAAGCAAGACTTGACGCAGTTTACTTTCGTCAGTTTGGATGTACTGGGGGAGGTCAGATGTATATTCAAATATCAATTCTAATCCGTTGGAGGTGGCGCGAAAACGCAACATCTCTTCCAGATTTTCTAAGAGGCGAATTAAGTCAAAATTGTTAAGATTTAATGTGATTCTGCCGGCTTCAATTTTAGACATTTCCAAAATGTCGTTGATTAAATTCAGGAGATGTTCGCCAGCACGATTGATGATTGCTAGATTTTGCTGATGTTCAGGGGATAAAGTATGATCGTGGCTCATGACTTGGGTAAAACCGAGGATGGCGTTAAGTGGGGTACGTAGTTCGTGGCTCATGTTGGCGAGAAACTCGCTTTTGGCGTGGTTGGCAGCATCAGCAATAATCACAGCTTCTTGCAATGCTTGTGACTGCCTTTGAGTTTGCGCTAGCAATTGTGCCTGCTGTAAAGCAACACCTAACTGATTTCCTATTTGAACTACGATGTTGATTTCTCCTGGTTTCCATTGACGGACATCGGAATTTTGATAACTCGCCAGTAATCCCCAAAGCTGAGTACCATATAAAATAGGGACAATAATGTAGGCTTTTGCCTGAAAGCGCTCTAACAGGTTGATATAAAGAGGATGAAAATCCGCGTTGTAAATGTCTGGGATACTGAGGAAACTTGCACCTTGGATTATTTGCAGATCAGGATCTTCCACCTGGTTATTTGCGCTATCCAAAATTTTTGCTAGGCAACGGCCATCTTGTAAGACACCCTCTGTGAGATCAGGATCATTGTTGTGTTCTTCTATTAGAGAAATCCAACCATTACCCACCGACTCAGAGACAAATTCACCACTCCACTGGGGATTGAAACGATAGACAACAACCCGATCGCAGTTGAGTACTTGCCGCAATTCTTCGGTTGTAGCTGCAAATATAGTATCTAAATCCAGTGTTTGGCGCATCCTTTGAATCACTTGGGCGATCGCTCTTTCTCGTTCTACACTCTCACGCAAGGCTTCTTCTGCCAATTTTCTCTCGGTAATATCTGTAATTGTGCCGATGTAGC
Organism: Nostoc sp.; assembly: GCF_036917135.1. Classification (GTDB taxonomy): domain Bacteria; phylum Cyanobacteriota; class Cyanobacteriia; order Cyanobacteriales; family Nostocaceae; genus Nostoc. The sequence continues at coordinate 94,271 of NZ_JBALEA010000063.1, forward strand.
CTTTAATTTCTCCATCATTTCTAAATTCTGGCAAAGCCTGACAAATTACCCAGACGACTGTACTCTCATCACGCACAAAGCGATGTTCGCACTTATACATTTTTTTACCGATTCTTGCTTGATTCCATCCCAGCAATACCTGCTCTCGGTCCTCTGGATGTACTGCATTTAACCAACCTGCGCCCAGAGATTCTTCTAAACTACATCCACTAATCTCACTCCAGCGTTGATTAAAATATAAGACATTCCCATCTATATCTGCGTGAAATATACAAGCTGGTGAAGCTTCTGCTAAAATTTGATATTGTTGTTGACCCGACTGCAAAGCTAATTCTGCCAATTTGCGATCGTTAATATCTGCCCAATAACCAACACATTCTATCGGGTAGTTAGCTTCGTCATAAATTAACCTCATTTTTTCGTAGAACCAGTGATAAGTTCCATCAGCGTGTAACCAACGGTATTCGTAGTCAATGTATTCCTGCTCAACAAGATGGGAAAATTTGACTGAGATCAGTTCAATATCTTGTGGGTGAACGCGATTGAGCCAGAAACTAGAATTTTCCATAAATTCCTGCGCTTCGTAGCCCACCATTTCTTTAACGTTCTCACTGATAAAAGTAGTGCTAAAATCTTCTGATGTTTTGTTGCTATAAATGACTACAGGGCTAGAGGTGAGGAGATATTGTAGGCGTTCGTTGGCTAAACGCAGTTCTTGCTCGACACGTTTGCGATCGCATAGCGCGGCTTGCCGTTCGCGTAGCGCTGTTTGTAGTTCGCTTATTTCTACTAAAACTGTGCCGACACCAGAGGGGTGATGGTCTTCACCAGGAATGGGAAAATAAGAAACTAAGAAGTGGCGGATAATATCTGGTTCTTGAATTGATGGGGCGCTTAATTCTTGATTGAGAATGGGTTGACCAGTCAACAAAACCTGTTGATAAATTGGTTCTACTAAAGGGACGATATGAGGTAAGATTTCATGGATGGTCTTGCCAATATGATCTTGCTGGGGTAGTCCATTAATCTCTGCCAGCAGTTGGTTTATTTGCACATACCGCAGCTGTGTATCTATAATGGTCATGCCAACGGGAGCGCTACTAAAAAAGGCATTGAGGCGAGCTTCTCTGATTGCGAGTTCTTGTTCTAAGGTTTTGCGCTCAATCAACCCACCTAATTGAGCTGCAACAGCACTGACTAACAAGAGCAAACGCTGATCTATCAATACTGAGCTACGTTTAAAAAACACTAAAACAGCTAATACTTGGTTTCCAGCTAGTATGGGAACACCAAAACTAGCTTTTAATCCCACCTTTGCGGCTTGTAGCGATCGCAAAAAAACTGGCTCTGTAACTAAAGAAACATCTTCTATCCATTCTGGCTCCTGGCTCTGCCAAACTCTTCCTGGTAGTCCCAATCCCAGAGGAAATTTCACAGTTTGGCTTTTGCGGGAGAACTCTTCTAAACTGCTCTGCTCACCGTACCAGCTGAGACTGTGTTCTAAAACAGTCCCATCTTCATTAGGTATCCATGCTTCACCAAAATCCCAGCCAATGGTGTGACAAATTAAGCGCAAAACCACTGCTAAAGCGCTGTTGACATCACTCGCGCCAGTTATGGCTTGGGTAGTCAACAACAACAAACGGCTTTCATTTTCTGCTTGGTTGCGTTCAGTGATGTCTTTCGTGGTGCCCAGCACGTACCATTGCCCATCAATCTCGATCATTTCCGCACTCAACAGTGTTGTCCTGATTACTCCTGTGGAAGTGCAGACATCAATCTCATAATTGCGGATAGCTTTTGTTTGTTGCAAGATGTGGGTGAGAAAATTATATTCTTCTGGATTCACCCAAATATTCAATTCTTCATCGGTGCGATCGATCACCTGAGAACGAGAATAACCAAAAAACCGACAAAAGCTGTCGTTAACTTCGATGTAGCGTTTGTTAGCAACAGTAATTAAGGCAATGGGATCGGGAGATGAGCGAAAAGCTGATGCTAACTTTTCTTCAGAAGCCCGCCGCGCTGCTTCTGCGCGTTGGCGTTCTTTTGCCTCCAACACCAAGGACACTAAATTACCCAGAGAGCGAGCAAAATTTTGGTCTTCTAGCGTCCAATGATGAGTAACTCCCACTGCCTCCAGACATAAAACTCCTACAGTCTTTCCTTCCAGCCTAACGGGTGTATCGAGTATAGAGGTGATGTTTAATCTTGAGTAATACGCAGAAAAATCTTTAGTTCTGGCATCGGTACGGGCATCATCGGCAGCGATTGGTTGGTCTTGCTGCAAAGCTCCAAAATAAGCTGGATAGTCTGCTGCTGATAAGGAAAATCCTTCGCTATGTTGATTGTGACTGGCTTCAAATAGATCAAAACACTGGATTTTTATGCCTGTTTCGTCATACAGCCAGACACTAGCTCGTTCCATCCCAATATTCTTGACAGCTGTTTCAGTGATTTTACTCAAGGCTGTTTTCAAATCACCCTGATAAAGCGTCTGATTTTGTGCTAGTCGTGTTAGCACTAGGTTATGATTGCGGAGCTTAATTGCGCTTTCTTGGAGTAATTTTTCTACTCCTCGACGCTGAGTAATATTACTAGCAGTGCCTGTCATGCCTATAACTAAACCCTCTTCGTTGCGTAATGCGATCGCATTAAACATCAGATAAAGTAAGGTACCATCTTTAGCGATACAGGTAGTTTCATGTTGGAAGATAGGTTTTCCCTGAAGAACACGCTCAAAGACTACTCGATCTTCAGCAAGTTGTGTAGGCGAGATGAAATCAGTCCAGGCACGCCCGATCATTTCTTGGGGTTCGTAGCCATAAATCTGCTTGACTGCCGGGTTGACAAAGGTAATTAGTCCATCAATATCTACCGACCAGATCATATCCTGGGATGTCTCCACTAGGTAGCGATATTGAATTTCACTCTTTTTTAAGGCAGCTTCGACTAAAAGACGTTGGCTTTGGTAAACTTCTCTATAAAAGGCTTTGCTAATGCTAACGGAAATTTCTTTAAAAATATCTTCTATTTGGCTGTTGCAAATATCTAACTCAACTGCAACCCGTTGACGCTCTTTAATCTCCTGTTGCAGTTGGACATTTTTTTCTTTTAACTGTTTTCTCAGCCTTTGCATAGTAAGTTGATTTTTGACGCGTAATAAAACTTCTTTAGTTTTGAATGGTTGGGTAATATAGTCAATATCTCCTAAATCAAAGACGTTGATTTTTTCAGGTAATTCATCTAAAACACCGAAAAAGATTATCGGAACTTCTTGACTTTTAAAGTTAGTTTTCAACTTTTGACAAATTTCATAACTATCCATATTTGACATGAAAATATTTAGCAATAGCAAATCAGGCAAAGAAGCAAGCGCCCTATTGATTGCCAATTGTCCAGAAATGACACTTTGTACCTGATAACCTTGGTGTTGAAGGATGTCTGATAAAAAATGTAAATTCTCTAAGTTGTCATCAACTAATAAAATTTTTATTTCTTGAGCATCCATATATATCAGTTACTAAGTTAATTTGGAATCAAGAGTAATTTATTTAATTAAACTGAACATAAAATCAGAAAGCAAAACTCTGTTAGAAAATTGTAAATAAAATCCTTGTTTCTTGCCACCATCCCTTCCGCACAAGATGTCTGAAAAAGTTGCAGATGAAGCAGGAGAAGTGCTTAATACTGGCAAATCTCTGTGATGGAAGATCGAAGTACGAAGATACAACAAAGCTGACATCGCCCATACACCAACCATGCCGATTTGATCAGAGCTTGTAGTACCCTACTTTCGGCGCTAACACAACGCCAGTTGGGACAACGGAAGGAACCTCCGCAACGCAACAGCTCCCCTAGGTGTACTTCAAAAATTAAATACTAGTTCTATAGCTCTGTCTGTGATCAAAACACGGTTCTTAACGTGTCGCAAAAGGGCAGAGCCTGGGAACGAGAGAAATGGAAAATCGAGCTTTTTTCGACTTGTGTGTACACCGGAGGTGTCGGGAAGGGGGAAAATTCAAAGTCTCTGACGCGAATGGCACTAAGAAAAACCCAAAGGCTTGTGTCACCTCGTTCGCCTCGTTCCCAGCCTAGAGGCTGGGAATGTATTCAAAGAGGGCTGCTGCCTCCGCTCCGATCACAAGGTACTGGAGGCGGCAGCCCTCCAAGAATGGGTTCCTAGCCTAGAAGCTGGGAAGCAGTCAGGACGAGAGTTGTATCTTAACTCATTCGTCTCTGATGCCACGTGGAACAAGAGTGAAGTCTCTCTCCTTGTAGGAGAGATAAATAGAAGAGAGGTTTTCCAGATATCGTGAAAATTCAGTTAGTTTGATACGGTAAATACAACCGATGTCTGTACGGTTTACCCAACTGTTTTTAGGTTTTTCTTTTATTAAATTACTTACTAGAGAGAAATAAAGCTCCTCTCTAAAAAACTGGAGGTTCGATAATTGCTTAAATATCTGAAACCTCTAAATACCTCTAAAACTTTGTTTGATTACCCAAAAGTGAATTAGAAAGTTAAGGAGAGATTGAAATATGCCACTCATTCGTTGGGAACCATTCCGTGAAATGGAGATTCTACGTCGTCAAATGGATCAACTCTTTTCTGATCTGACAGTCGCAGAGCGCGGCAATTCTGAAACTTCTACATCACCGATAACAGCGTGGGTTCCTGCTGTTGAATTATCTGATAATGGGTCAGAGTTGCTATTAAGAGTTGAGATTCCAGGCGTTGAGGCTAAAGACCTGGATGTTCAGGTCACTCAAGATGCAGTTTCCATTGTTGGTGAGCATCGTTACCAAAAACATTCCCAATCTAACGCTAAAGTTCATTCTGAATTCCGGTATGGCAAGTTCACTAGAGTAATTCCTCTACCAACCAAAGTTCAGAATCAACAAGTTAAGGCAGACCTGAAAGATGGGATTTTAATTTTGACTTTACCCAAACTGGAGCAAGAGCAGAACAAGGTGTTCAAAGTCAATTTAGGCGAGTCTCAAAATGCTACAGGTTCTATAGAAGCAGTCAGTAATACACAACCCAACATTTGATCACAGCAAAGCCTTAAAACTACTTGAGAAGATGTTCTATTTTCTCAATCAATAGTTCCTATATCTCTGAAATAGGTCAATTTTGATAAAAACCCCAGCGAAACTCATCGGCTGGGGTTTTTATTGCTTTTTTTACTCAGCACTGTTTCGGTAAGGGATTTCCAAGAAATAAATTATCCATTTTGTGGGGTGGGCAACATGATCGCTCTAAATCTGGGACGGGTGGGGACACCCATCCCACAAAAAATTTGGGATGTTTTTTTATCGTAAATTCAAGGGTTTAAGACCCCAACCATTACACGTAGTATCAGTTGAGTTGGGGTTTGTCTTGAGAAATGGCTCCACTTGGGGCAAAGCCCATCGCTTTTAGCGTCTCCCCTTCTCTCAAAGGGAGAGGCTAGCGCCAAGGGAGAAGACCGCGTTTCTCGCTAAATCCCCGACTCCAACTGTCTTTGATTTTGAAGTAATGAGTAATGGGTATTACTCATTACTCATTACTCATTACTTATTACTCATTACTCATTTAATTGTCAGTCCCTAAGTTCAGAGAGAGGTTGTTATTCCTCTTGTACATCAACCCAGATGCTACCTTCTTCTACACGAGTCGGAAACACTGGCAATGTTTTTGGTTGTGAAACCAAGGAGAGTACCTTACCTACACCAGGTGGCCAAGAACACCAGTCTTTTACCTCGCCAGTCCGCAGGTCAAAAGCACTGTGATGGAAAGAACAAACAATTGCCCCATCTTTGATTTTCCCACTTTTCAGAGGTAATTTTAAGTGAGGACAGGTGTTATCTACAGCATAAAGCTGATTTTCGTGATTTAAAAGTAGAATTTTCCGGTTCCCAACTTTTACCACTTCTCGCGCACCTGGGGAAAGTGCTTCGACTGCAAGAACTTTAGTCCAGCTCATTAGGTTCTCCTTTCCTAATATATCTGCTTTTAGTTTCCCGCAATAGTGACCAGTGCGATCGCCTTTCAGTAGTGGAGAGTGGGAGAAATCAATTCAAAATTCAAAATTCAAAATTAAAGAATTTATTTCTGCCTCCTGCCTCCTGCCTCCTCTTTCCCAATCCCCAATTCCCAATTCCCAATGCCCCAATCCTTAAAAGATGCCAAGTAAATATGCCTTAGCTGACTGAGACTGTCAGGATCAGAGTGTAAAGAGTAAAAGGCAATCTATTTTGACTTTTAACTTGCTCCTTTTGTTCAGCTTTCCACAACGGGAGGTTTAATCTTGACTAAATTAAAAGTTGGTATCAATGGCTTCGGTCGAATCGGGCGGCTTGTGCTTCGTGCTGGCATCGATAATCCCAATATTGAGTTTGTGGGCATTAACGACCTAGTACCACCAGATAACCTCGCTTATCTATTAAAGTACGACTCAACCCACGGTAGATTAAAGTTCAAGGTTGAAGCCAAGGAAGATGGCATCCTCATTGACGGGCACTTCATTCCTTGTGTATCGGTGAGAAATCCAGCCGAATTGCCTTGGGGACAATTAGGTGCAGATTATGTGGTGGAATCTACGGGACTCTTCACTGGCTATGAAGGGGCTGCAAACCACCTGAAGGCAGGTGCAAAGCGAGTGATAATTTCCGCTCCCACCAAAGACCCTGATACAGTTCCTACCCTATTAATGGGCGTAAATCATCACCTGTTTGACCCCGGCAAGGATCTTATTGTCTCCAATGCTAGCTGCACCACAAACTGTCTAGCTCCCATCGCTAAGGTGATCAATGACAACTTTGGGTTGACGGAAGGATTGATGACCACCGTCCATGCCATGACTGCCACCCAGCCAACCGTAGACGGCCCTAGTAAGAAGGACTGGCGCGGTGGTCGAGGTGCATCTCAAAATATTATTCCCTCCTCCACAGGCGCAGCTAAAGCCGTAGCCCTGGTTTTACCAGAGTTGAAGGGTAGGCTGACTGGGATGGCATTACGAGTTCCGACTCCCGATGTCTCTGTAGTTGATTTAACTTTCAAAACTGCCAAAACTACCAGTTATAAGGAAATCTGTGCTGCCATGAAGGAGGCTGCCGCAGGTTCTCTAGCAGGTATCTTGGGCTACACCGATGAAGAAGTCGTTTCCACAGATTTTCAAGGCGATACCCATTCTAGTATCTTCGACGCAGGTGCTGGTATTGAGTTGAATTCCAACTTCTTCAAGGTAATTGCCTGGTATGACAACGAGTGGGGCTACTCGAATCGCGTGATTGACCTGATGTTGTCTATGTCACAGAAAGAAAAACTTGCATCGACAGCAGCTGTGGTTTGATTAGGAATTGGGAATTGGGAATTGGGAATTGGGAATTGGGAAAGAGGAGGCAGGAGGCAGAAATAAATTCTTTAATTTTGAATTTTGAATTGATTTCTCCCTCATCTCCCCCAGTCCCCAATCCCCAATCCCCAGTACCCGATTTGGGATTTGGGTCAGGTGGTAAATACCCTGAGAATAAAACTTTATCTAGTATCTTTTTTTTAGCAAATCAGTGATATGAAGCACGTGTGAATTTGGATGCTTTGGGCGATGTCTACGACGGGCTACGCCTACGCTCCAAGCATCCAAATTTGCAGGTTACTCCTCAACCCCTAATCCCTATGCGTCGAACCAAAATCATTTGTACTGTTGGGCCTGCTACATCTGCCCCTGAAAAGCTACAAGCCTTAGTAGAAGCTGGAATGAACGTGGCGCGGCTGAATTTTTCCCACGGCGCTTATGAATTCCACGCCCAAACTGCTCACTATCTCAGGCAGATTAGTACTGAGAAGCAAAAGCCCATCGCAATTATGCAAGACCTGTGTGGTCCGAAGATTCGTTTGGGAACTTTACCACCGGAAGGGTTAAATCTGGAAGCTGGTAGTGAAGTCACTTTTGTTTTGCAAGAAAAGGGTGAGAGTATTGAGGAAATACCTCTACCATTGCCGACTTTATTCGCCATGATGCGACCAGGCGAACCGATTTTGATTAATGATGGTCGCGTCAAGTTGATTGTTACCAATCGTGATGCCGATCGCATTCGGGCACAAGTGAAGATTGGCGGGCTAATTTCCACGCACAAAGGCGTAAACCTGCCCCAAACTCCTTTACCTGTCAGTTCCATCACCGAAAAAGACTTGCTGGATCTGCGCTTTGGGATTCAGTTGGGTGTAGACTGGGTAGCGGTGTCCTTCGTGCGATCGCCACAAGACTTAGAACCCGCCAGACGGATGATTGAAGCTGCTGGCGCTTCCATCCGCTTAATTGCCAAAATCGAAAGAGCTGAGGCAGTAGAAAACTTTGACTCCATTCTGAACGTTGCCGACGCGATTATGATTGCCCGTGGCGATTTAGGGGTGGAAGTGCCAATTCACGAAGTACCTCTAATTCAAAAAGATATAACTCGCCGTTGCAATCTGGCTGGCAAGCCGGTGATTACAGCCACCCAAATGCTAGAGTCGATGATTAGCGCCCCCGATCCTACCCGCGCTGAAGCCACCGATGTTGCCAACTCCATCTTAGATGGTACGGATGCAGTCATGCTTTCTGGTGAAACAGCCGTCGGGCAATATCCCGTCGCCGCCGTCCAGATGATGCACAATATCGCCGTGCGGACAGAACAGGCTCTAGATGAAGGTAGCAAACATTCCTGGTGTCATGAAGCGGGTAGTCTCACCGTTACCGAATCTGTGGCAGAATCGGTGTGTCGCATCGCTTATGAAACAGGCTCACGGGCAATTCTCTGTAACACTTCTTCAGGAAATACGGCGAGAATGGTGTCTAAATATCGCCCAACTTCTCCCATTATTGCCCTCACCTCTGATATCACCACTTATCGCCAACTAGCGCTTTCTTGGGGTGTGGAAGCTTTGCTCATTCCACCAGTCCACAATGCCGAAGAGATGTTTACCAATGTGGTGAACACAGTTGTAGAGATGGGTCTAGCCAATAAGGGCGATAAGGTGGTAATTACCTCTGGTGTTCCAATTGGTAAATCGGGAACAACTAGTTTAATCAAAGTGCATTCCATTGGACAGCCAATTTCGGCATAAGGCACTTAAAATAGGTCTGTGGCTCAAGATAGTAAGCAAAATTGGGCAATGATTAAGAAAAATTGCCAGAATCAGAATTGAAGGGACAGTAAAGAGTGTATAGCGGTTCCCATTCAGATGCGGTACAACAATCACGAGGTGTAGGGGCACGGCAGTGCCGTGCCCCTACGGGTGTACCTCACGTAAACGAGAACCGCTATAGAGAACTGGGGAATAAGTAAATCCTGTAACATTCATCACGGAGTATTTTATGTCTAAGAATTTACTGGAACAATTGCGACAAATGACTGTTGTAGTCGCAGATACAGGGGATATTCAGGCAATTGAAAAGTTCAAACCCCAAGACGCCACCACCAATCCTTCTCTGATTACTGCTGCGGCGCAGATGCCAGAATATCAGGGAATTGTCGATCAAACTTTACTCCAAGCAAAGAAAGATGCTGGAGCCGGAGCTACCCAAGCACAAATAGTTTCTCTAGCTTTTGACCGTTTGGCAGTTGCCTTTGGATTAAAGATTTTGCAAATCATTCCCGGTCGCGTGTCTACAGAAGTGGATGCTCGCTTGTCCTATGATACCGAAGCTACCCTGACTAAGGCACGGGACTTAATTGCCCAGTATAAAGCAGCTGGAATTGGCCGCGATCGCGTGTTAATTAAAATTGCCACCACCTGGGAAGGCATTCGCGCTGCGGAAATTCTCGAAAAAGAAGGTATTCACTGTAACCTTACCTTGTTGTTTGGTCTTCACCAAGCGATCGCTTGTGCCGAAGCCGGCGTTACCCTAATCTCTCCTTTCGTTGGTCGCATTCTCGACTGGTACAAAAAAGATAGTGGACGCGATAGCTACCCAGCAGCCGAAGATCCAGGAGTTTTGTCAGTCACCAAAATCTACAACTACTACAAGAAATTCGGCTATAAAACCGAAGTTATGGGAGCTAGCTTCCGTAACGTTGGTGAAATTACTGAACTTGCAGGTAGTGACTTGTTGACAATTTCGCCATCGCTTTTGGCTGAATTGCAAGCAACCATTGGAGAACTGCCACGCAAACTTGACCCTGCCAAAGTAGCAAACTTGGAAATTGCCAAGATATCCGTTGACAAAGCTACTTATGACAAAATGCACGCTGCCGACCGCATGGCAACTGACAAACTAGACGAGGGTATCAAAGGTTTTACCAAGGCATTAGAAGACCTTGAAAAACTTTTAGCAGACCGACTCGTTCGCCTGGAAGGAGAGGTAGTGGCAACCCATTAGGGACTGACAATTAAAAAATATCCAATGTAGGGTGCGTTAGGCTAAAGCATAACGTACCTTCATGTTATAGACATCTCCAGTAGAGACGTGAAATTTCGCGTCTCTACAAGGGTTATGGACAAAGCATATTTAATTTTCGGAGATGTCTTATGGATAATTTATTTTTTGCTATTGCCTTAGGGACTGACAAATAAAAAAATATCCAATTAACTCTTGTGGGGTGGGCGACACGAGAGCCCTATGGACTGGGCGGGCAGGATGCCCACCCCACAATATTGGATAATTTATTTCTTGGAGTTCCCTTAGAACATAACGATAGTTAATGGTTAGTGGTTACAGCAGTTTTCATGTATTTGAACCACATTTATCGGTGGGACATAGCATTGCTCATTGGTGTGCCCCTACCGCGTGATCTATTTACCTGAAAATAACTGTAATATAACCCAATACGCTTGGGTTAAGGGCTACTGGCAACAATTTTTGGTTTTCGAGACGCGATAAATCGCCGTCTCTACAAGTATTTTGTTGCTCATTCTGAACTGTATTGTAATATAACCACCACTAACCATTAGTTATTTGTATCACCAGTCCTCAATATCCTCGTCGGATAATCTGGCGTTGTCTTAACTGCTCCCGTCGTCGGATAATCTGGCGTTCTCTTAACGGTTCCCGTCGTCGAATAATCTCCCGTCGTCTTAACGGCTCCCGTCGTCGAATAATCTCCCGTCGTCTTAACTGCTCCCGTCGTCGAATCATCTGCCGTCGTTCTAACCGCCCTTGAGCAATCAAAAGCTCTCCCGTTTGATTTCCAACCAGGTTGGCATCTGGCGCAACGCTCTGTTCATTCAGAGCATTGCTTAGAGAAATATCCTTCGCTTCAGCTAATGAGGGCGGAGACACAAAGGCAAATAGCAACATTGCTATTGAGGATAGCTTCCTGAAACCTTTCATGTTTTTGCTTCTCTAAACTTTGGTTAATAACTTTATTAAAACACTTTAAAATCCGGGAATTATCGCTCACACACTTTTTTAAACTTAATTTGGTATGAAATTGTCTATTGCAATTTCACCCTTATGGATAATGGCAAATTTCTTATATATGTGTATATAAATAGTTATTATCTAGCAAGATGTAATTTTTTTCACATCGAAAAAGTATAGCTTTTATTAATTTAATACACGACATTTTTTTTGGTGAAATAGCTGAGAAAGTCTTACTTAGCAAGGGGGAGATGCCCCAAGATTTTGATTTAAGGCTTGCTTAAATCAGACTTCTCACTATCCCACAAAATGTATCGAAACTAACCGATTAACAGGTTTATACCTCCAACCAAGGCGACTCAAATAAACCCTAAATATTTTGAGATGCGATACCCAATCCAAATACCCACAAGTCCCCCGATAACGCTCCAGAGGATCGAGGTAATCGAGAACAAACTTCCACCCCATAATATTGGGATATAACTGCCAATAGTAGATCCCAAAAACATTCCAATGCCAATAAGTAATTTATTCATTTGGGGAAAGCCTCAAAAGTGGTTTAAATGAGTCGCTATGGATGTCCAGAATTTAGCTTTCATTGCCACAGCGATCGCTTCCACTTTGCTCAACTTTTGAGTCACTGGCAAGGGTAAAATTAGGTATTAAAGTCTGAACAAAATCACGCCCCTACCTTTAATTACTAGCCAAGCGCCTCCAGAGGAGATCAACAATAACGGTGTTAACCAATCACCCCAACGCACATATAAAGTCTGTGTCTGTCGCCGATAAATTGTTTCAGCATGAGTTTCGTAGGTATTATATCCAGACATCCACAAGGTTTTGCCGTGAGGATCTACAAAGGCTGAATATCCGGTGTTAGTTGCTCGTGCTGACCATCGATCAGTTTCAATTGCCCGCATGATATCCTGTGCATGGTGCTGGAATGGCATGGATGCAGTGTAATGGGCATCGTTAGAAGAACTGAGGATAAATTGCCCACCCATAGCAGCTTGACGGCGAAATTGTTCAGGAAAAGCAGATTCGTAACATATACTAGCGATCGCACGACCAAAAGGAGTATCAAATATCTGATTTGCTGAACCAGGAACTTGGTGTGCATCCAGTGGGGACAAACGTTGAACAATTCCGCCTAAAATGCCTTCAAAGGGAATATATTCCCCCAGAGGTACTAATTTGGCTTTGTCGTAGCGGCTGACAATTTCACCTTTAGTATTAAAAGTAAACAAAGTAATTGTATAACTGTCTCCCCGTTCGCCAAAAGCCCCAATCCAAGCAACTACGCCTTTTTCTTTCACTGCTGCGACTAAGGCAGTTGAGAGCAAGTTACGCTGAAAAATAGGTAAGGCTCCTTCTGGGGTGAGGACTGCATCTACACCTTGATTTGCTAAAGTTATATACCCACTGGTGTAATTTTCTTGGGCGCGACGAAACCCTTCGGAACTTCGTAAAAGTCGGTTCGGAATATTACCCTGAATAATCCCCACTTTCAAGGCGGCTTCTGGGGGTTGAGCGATGGGGCGGCTGTATAAGATAAAACCTATGAGGTGTAAGGTAATTAATAGTCCTGTAGCCGTAGCAAAGTATTTATTAACGAACCACAGAGGCGCAAAGAAGCCAGTGCGTTGGGCGGGTTCCCCGACTTGTAGCAACTGGCGCGACACAGAGGAAATTCTCTCTGCGCTCTCTGCGTCTCTGCGGTTCGTCCATCCTTCAGCAATTAACCCATTAACAGCAACTATTGCGGCTGTCACAGTATTAGGCCCAGAGAGTTGACCAAGATGTAAAATTACGAGATTATGCGGACTTTGTGTGTAAGCAAGAGAACTCCACCATAAAGGTCCAGCACTCCATAGACTTTCTAATCCGCACCACACGGCTGTACCAATCAGTATACGTAGCCACGGTTTTTGTCCACCCAAGCGAACCATCACAGCCGCCCAAATAGCAACGAATATCCCTCCTAAAACACTGATAAATCCCCAACAAAAAAGGGTGATTGCCAAACTTGGCCACCACGGAACGCCCAACCAAGTCATCGGGTGAATTCCCGTAATCCACGAGAGGGCGACACCGTGATAACCGATACCCCAGAAGACAGCAGGGGGAGCAGGGGAAGATGAGGGAGCAGGGGGGGATTGATTTTTGCGTTTGGCTGAAGTGACAACTAGCACCCATAAGGGGACTAGGGCAATCCAAGCCAAGAACCATGCACCTACTGGGGCTACAGTTAGCCCCATTAAAATGCCGCTAGCTAAGGCAATTAAGCAAGGGAGTAAAGAGATAAACCTCTCCCCCTGCCTCCCCTGCCTCCCCTGGTCACCCTGCTTTTTACTCTGCTTCTTCTGCATCGACAGCATCAGGTGGAACTATTGCCACTCCGGTAATCGCGTCGTCTTCATCTAAACGCTGCACTCTTACCCCAGTCGCCGATCGCGATTGGATAGAAATCGCATTTACCGCTTGACGGATGATAATACCGCGATTTGTCACCATCATGATTTCATCGTCATCGTTGTTGACAATGCGTAGGGTTGCCAACTTATCTTTGTGTTTGCGGTTTTTGAACTTGGTCGCCATTAAACCTTGACCAGCACGATTTTGCAGTCGGAACTGGGCAACTGGTACGCGCTTACCATATCCTCCCATTGTAATTACCAACACCCAAGGGCCAATACTGGCGTTGGCAGGTACTTCTGCCGCTTCTTCATTAATTTCGATAACTTCGATATCTTCTGCTTCGATAACTTCGATATCTTCAATTTCGGCTTCTGTAACTATATCCAAAGTTTCCAGAATTGCTGCGGGCAGAATATCCATACCCACCAGTTCATCTTTATTTTTGAGTTTCATGGCTTTCACTCCACGAGTTGCCCTACTTAAAGGACGTAATTGTTCGTGGTTGCACCGGAAGTTAATCGCCATGCCGTTACGAGAACCAATGATTACACTATCCTCTACTCTGGCACGTCGCACCCACCGCAGTTGGTCGCCTTCTTCTAAGGAAATGGCAATCAAGCCATTGGCGCGAATATGGCTAAAGGCTGCCAATTCGGTTTTCTTGATATTGCCACCTTTGGTGAGCATGACCAAATATTCTTCGTTGCTAAACTCGTCAACGGGTACAATGGAGGTGATTTTTTCCTCTTTGGGAATCGGTAGCATTTGGACAATTGGTGTCCCCCGACTGGTACGCGAACTCACTGGAATTTGATACGCTCTCAGGCAGTAAACGACACCACGCTGGCTAAAGAATAAAATACTGTCGTGATCGCAGCAAGTTAAGAAATGCTCAACGGTATCATCATCTTTTACCTTCGCTGCGGCTTTGCCTCTGGTAGCACGGCTTTGGGCTTCAAAGGTGTTGACTGGCATCCGTTTGATGTAACCTTGCTCTGTCACCAAAATGATCGCTTTTTCATTGGCAATTAGGTCACGGTCATCTAATTCCCCTTCCCCTGGTAAAATCACCGTGCGGCGAGGTGTGGCAAAGCTAGTTTTTAGTTGCCCAACTTCGGTTTCAATGATTTCTAGCACTCTCTCCCGACGTGCCAAAATATCTTGCAAGTCGGTAATTTTCGCTTGTAACTCATCGTGTTCCAGACGAATTTTGTCTGCTTCTAAGGCAGTCAACCGCCGTAATTGCATCTGCAAAATCGCATCTGCTTGCACTTCTGAGAGTCCGTAAATTGTGATTAATTCGCCTTTAGCTGTGGGTGCATCGGGAGCATGGCGAATCAAGACGATAATTGGATCTAACTGGGACAGGGCTATTAATAACCCTTGGAGGAGATGATCGCGTTCCTCAGCTTTCCGCAGTTCGTAGCGGGTGCGTCTGGCAATGGATTCGATGCGGAAATCCAAAAAGACGGTTAAGAACTGCTTGAGGGTGAGTACTTGGGGTTCGCTATTCACCAACGCCAGCATATTTGCGCCGAAGTTTGCTTGCAGTGGCGTTTGTTTGTAGAGGTTGTTTAGAACGACGCGGGGATAAGCATCACGCTTGAGTTCGATGACAATTCGCATCCCGTCGCGATCGCTTTCATCCCGGATATCTGCGATGCCTTCTAGACGCTTCTCGTTCACCATTTCGGCGATTTTTTCAATCAGCGCCGCTTTGTTGGTTTGATAGGGCAATTCGGTGATGATAATTGCTTCTCTATCTGGGCGTCCCCGTTGTTCAACGGTTTCAATGTTAGCGACACCACGCATGGTGATGGAACCACGCCCGGTGGTGTAAGCTTCTCGAATGGCAGATGTGCCCAAAATCTGCGCCCCAGTGGGAAAGTCTGGGCCGTGGACATACTGCATTAACTCGATGTCACTTATTTCTGGATTGTGGATTACAGCCACCAAAGCATCAATCAATTCGCCCAAGTTGTGGGGGGGAATGTTGGTGGCCATGCCCACGGCAATTCCAGAGGAACCATTGAGCAATAACTGGGGAATCCGTGCTGGTAAAACTGTGGGTTCTTGCTGGGAACCGTCGAAGTTATCGGCAAAGTCTACGGTTTCTAATTCGATGTCGTGGAGTAGACCAGCACTAGTTAAAGCTTGCAAGCGGCATTCTGTATACCGCATGGCGGCGGGCGGATCGTTGTCTACCGATCCAAAGTTACCATGCCCGTTAACTAGGGGCGATCGCATGGAAAAATCCTGTGCCATCCGCACCAGGGCATCATATACTGCCGTGTCGCCGTGGGGGTGATATTTACCTAATACTTCCCCCACCACACGGGCGCATTTCTTAAAAGGGCGATCGTGAAGTAGACCTAGCTCGTGCATTGCGTAGAGAATGCGACGATGCACAGGTTTTAGACCATCCCTGGCATCTGGCAACGCCCGACCCACTATCACGCTCATGGCGTATTCCAGATAAGACTGCGACATTTCGGTTCGCAAGTCTATCGGGATAATCCTCTCCTGTGAGGTTGTCATAACCTAAAAATCTCCAAAAATCGTAGATTTTAGCTTTTTTACTCAACAAAGCGCAAAATTATTCTAAATTGCTCTTGAATAATTGCTATAATTTGATACAATCCTAGCATATATTGCTTTTTTTTGCCTGGGCAGCTAACTCAAGTGTCTAGCAAATAAATAGTTCTTAGAAGGTATTTTAAAAGTTTATTTTCAAATCCTTGAGCGGTTAGTTGCCGGGGGCGAGATTACCGAAAAAATGGGTTTAGAGCTACGTGCTTCTAGCACGGCTTTAAAGTAATGAGTAATAAGTAATGAGTAATAAGTGAATATTCTTACTCATTACTCATTACTTATTACTCCAGAATCACCGTGGCTTCAGTCCGGTGAGGATGTCAATGCTCCTTATCCCCCGCTCAAAATCCCCAGCTTATGAGTACATTGAAGGTGGGAACTTGCGCGACACGTTAAATTAAGCCTTGGCGTAATTGAAAATATTGTAAAGTACAGAATTGTCCTAAGTATTGCCCTACGCAATTCACCCTATGACTACCGCACCCTTAAGCTGGCAAGAACTAGAAACTCTCACGGACTACCAAATAGATACCATTAATGGTCTCACCAACGCTAGAGCCAGGTTGCGCTTGTTTGGTCAGCCAGAATCTGATGTGCGGGTAACGCTGTACCGCGATAACCACGCCTGGTGTCCTTACTGTCAAAAGGTTTGGTTATGGCTAGAGGAAAAACAGATCCCCTACCGCATCGAAAAAGTGACAATGTTCTGCTACGGGGAGAAAGAAAGTTGGTACAAACGCAAAGTACCATCAGGAATGCTCCCCGCGATCGAGCTAGATGGACGGATTATTAAGGAAAGCGATGACATTTTAATCGCTTTAGAAAAGGTTTTTGCTCCATTGAGCCAAGGGATGGAAGACCGCACGGTGATTCCTCTACGTCAATTAGAACGACTTTTATTTGCAGCCTGGTGCGCTTGGCTCTGCTCTAGAGTCGGTTCCTCTCAACAAGAACAACGCAACCGAGAACAATTTATGGCCGTGGTGGCTAAGGTTGAGTCGGCTCTGGGTAGCACCTCAAGCCCTTATTTTCTAGATAGCTTCGGCATCGTGGATGTCATTTTTACGCCATATCTCGAACGGATGAATGCGAGCCTTTACTACTACAAGGGCTACTCCCTGCGAGAAGAAAACCCTCGCTTGAGCGCATGGTTTGCGGCAATGGAAAGCCGACCGACCTACTGCGGTACTCAGAGCGACTTTCACACCCACGCACATGATTTGCCGCCCCAGATGGGGGGCTGTTGGGAAAACGGCGAAACCCAGATGCTTGTCAATAAAGCGCGGGTGGATAACGGTCCCTGGTTTGGGCTACCAGATGTTACTTATCCAGAACCCGAAAACTCTCGCATGGAAGCTCTTCAACGAACTATCGAACACCGCATCAATATTATCCGAGTCAACCCCTTAGATGATAAATTGTTTGATCAAGCGCTACGTTGTGCTTTAACACAGATGATGACAGGTGAAGACTGTGTACCTCCATCGGGAGCTGATGTCGCTCTCCGATATTTGCGCGATCGCATTAATGTACCCCGAGACATGTCCATCTACGCAGCCAAGCGACTGAGGGAATCCCTGGAGAAAACCGCAGCCCTTGCGGGTGATGGGCAGCCAACCCCCATTCCCACTAAGCATCGACGAGATCAAGACCCGTCTAACTTTGTCATCAAGTAGGATTCAGGCAATCATCCTGGCAGATCGCAGACATAGTTACCTCTAACCCCTCAAAAATGAGTCAACAGTGAGTAAGCTGTTAAGATGATGTTGACTTGATTTTGATTCAAAGCAAACCATCACTGACCACCATTAGAAGCATGAAGCATCTGTCAGACTACAACTTCTTTGACCCAGAAGTGCTTGTGTGCCCTTATGAATTCTACAAGCTGGCACAGGAGCAAGCACCAATTATGGAGCTACCAAGTCCCAGAACGGGAGCGAAACTCTTTCTCGTCACTCGCTATGACTTAGCGATCGAAATTCTTAAGGATACAAGAGTATTCTCTAGCAATTTCTCGACTTTACTGGCTAGCAAAGAAGAGCATGATGATGAGTTGCAGAAAATTTCGGCTCAAGGCTGGCCTCAGATGAATACCCTACTCACGGCAGATCCGCCAGAACACGAGCGATTTCGATCGTTGGTAAATAAGGCATTCAACTCGTCGCGTGTCAATAAAATGCGTGACTTGATTGAGCAGATTGTTGATGAACTAATTGACAGTTTCATTTCTCAGCGCAAGTGTGAATTCGTCAGTGAGTTTGCCGTACCTTTACCGATCAAAGTTATTGCTCAACAGTTAGGTGTACCGCAAGCTGATCTGCCAAAGTTGAAGCAATGGTCTGATGCTTTTATTGCGCGTTTAGGTCATATCCTTTCTAGAGAGCAGGAGATCGAGTGTGCTAAAGATGTTGTCGCTTTCCAGCATTATTTTCGTGATGTCATAGAGTCACGCCAAAAACAGCCTCAAGATGATTTGATCACTGACTTGGTACAGGCAAAAGTCGATGGAGAGCGATCGCTCGACACTGCTGAACTGCTGAGTATAATTCAGCAAATATTAGTGGCAGGCAATGAGACTGTTACGAGTGCGCTTGCAGGTGGGATGTTATTGCTGACAAATAATAAAGAGCAGATGAAGTTGGTACAAACAGATATTTCCCTGTTAGAGAACTTTATTGAAGAAGTTTTACGAATGGAAAGTCCGACAGCAGGAATGTGGCGAGTTGTGACGCAAGATACAAAACTCGCAGATGTTGATCTCAAAGCTGGGTCTTTAGTGATGCTCCGCTTTGATGCTGCTAACCGCGACCCCATAAAATTTATTGAGGGTGAGCGTTTCGATGTGCGCCGCCATAATGCCAGCAACCACCTATCTTTTGGTCATGGCATTCATTTTTGTTTGGGCGCTATGCTTGCTCGTAAGGAAATGGAGATCGCATATCAGCGTTTGCTGCTACGGCTGAAGGACATTCGCTTGGCGCAAGAAGGATACGAATATTTACCGAACGTACTTATGCGGACACTGAAACACCTCTATATTGAGTTCGACAAGGTATCATGATCTGCAATATCCTCGCTTGGCTAACTTATTGGAAATCCCTGAGCCTATTTTATTAACCCAGATTTTTGCCAAGCTTACTTCTTTAGGACGTATTCATAAGGTTTCTACGGGCGTTGAACCCTCTTAATTTGGCAGAGGTATTGTAAGAAGAATAATAATTTTTAATTTTTAATTTGGAGCGTTCGTGCAGCGTCTCGTAGAGAAGGCGTACCACTTTGTGGAAGCAAGCTACGCGTAGCGTCTCGTAGAGAAGGGATGCCCAATACCCAACCTAAAATATAAACAGTCTAAAACCCTCCCACCAAGATACAATTCGATCTGACAAAAGCTGTTAAAGTCCATAAACCATTGATTTCCAAACCACCCTATGAGCATTCACGAAGTATTTATGCCGGCTCTGAGTTCTACCATGACCGAAGGCAAAATCGTTTCCTGGGTGAAATCGCCAGGTGACAAAGTGGAAAAAGGCGAAACAGTGGTGGTTGTAGAGTCAGATAAGGCAGATATGGATGTAGAAACCTTTTATGAAGGCTTTCTTGCCCATATCATAGTTGAAGCTGGTGAAACTGCCCCGGTAGGATCTGCGATCGCCTTCATCGCCGAAACGGAAGCTGAAATTGAACAGGCGAAATCTCTCGCCAATTCCTCCGGCGCGGCTGCTACTATTACCTCTTCCCCTGAACCAATCGCCGCCGGCACAGCCTCAGCTACAACACCTGCCTTAGCCTCTCAAAACGGGTCTAACCACAAAGAAGGAAGGCTTGTAGCTTCACCCCGTGCCCGCAAGTTAGCCAAAGAACTCAAAGTTGATTTAACTACACTCCAAGGTAGTGGCCCCCACGGTCGCATTGTCGCCGAAGATGTAGAAGCGTTGTCTAATCAGGGCAAACAACCTGCCTCTGCCCCAGTTGCCCCAGCAGCACCTGTAGCAACCAGCGCCCCAGTTGCACCCCCAGCACCTCGGACACCAGCACCCACACCAGTAGTAGCGGCTGTTCCTGGTCAAATCGTGCCTCTAACTACCTTCCAAAATGCTGTAGTGCGGAACATGGTAGCCACCATATCCGTGCCCGTCTTCCGTGTCGGTTATACAATTACCACCGATGGATTAGACAAACTTTATAAACAAATTAAATCCAAAGGCGTGACAATGACAGCGCTACTGGCGAAAGCTGTAGCGGTAACGTTGCAAAAACACCCACTTTTAAATGCCAGCTACTCAGACCAGGGTATTGTTTATCATTCTGATATCAACATTTCCGTAGCGGTAGCGATGGATGATGGCGGATTGATTACACCTGTACTACAAAATGCCGACGCAGTAGATATTTATTCTCTATCGCGCACTTGGAAGTCTTTGGTAGAACGTGCCAGGGCAAAACAACTACAGCCCCAAGAATACAACAGTGGTACTTTTACCCTGTCGAATTTGGGGATGTTTGGCGTAGACAAATTTGATGCGATTTTACCACCTGGACAAGGTTCAATTTTAGCGATCGGGGCATCTCGTCCGCAAGTGGTAGCAACACCCGATGGTTTATTTGCCGTGCGGCAACAAATGCAAGTTAATATCACCTCTGACCATCGGATTATTTACGGTGCCCATGCTGCGGCGTTCTTGCAAGATTTAGCGAAATTGATTGAGACGAATCCTCAATCTTTGACAATGTAATTTTGAAAAGACACCAAATTTAAATGTTAGCGCTACTCTAGGAAAAACTGCTTCTCGGTGATAGCGCTAACAATAAATAATACCTACATCTCAATTTTTTTGGACAAACTATAATAATTTTGCACTATCATCACAAGCCGTTGCAATTTAAAAGCTTGTCGAAATCTTCTGCCAGAAACTTACTTGGTCAAGTAGACCTTCTGAGGATTGCTGCAAGCTTGAAACAGGAGCAAAAACAGAAGGGAAAACTTGGACAATTTTTGACTCCTGCTCCAGTAGCGGAATTAATGGCTGGGATGTTTGATAAGCTTGATCTTCCTCAAATATCTCTACTTGATGCTGGTGCAGGAGTTGGCTCATTACTTGCAGCTTTTGTGGCTAACCTTTGTCAAAGGAAACGACGTCCAGCCAATTTAGATATTGTTGCCTATGAAATTGATCCTTTTCTGATTGTGTATTTGCATCAGACATTGAAATTATGTGCCAGAGAATGTCAAATAGCTGGGATCTATTTCAACTATGAGATTCGAGATAGGGATTTTATTGAGGATGTCGTCAGGCTTCTTGGACTTAGTTTATTCGATAATCCTGACAATCGCAGATTTACTCACGCTATTCTCAATCCCCCATATTTAAAAATTAACGCTCATTCCAAAGTTCGTGGTTTGTTACGTTCTATAGGATTAGAAGCCAGCAATCTATATACAGGTTTTATCGCTGCTACAGTTCAACTTCTTGAATCAAGAGGGCAACTTGTAGCTATCTCGCCGCGTAGTTTCTGTAATGGTCCATATTTTAGAGACTTCCGCAGAATGTTTTTGGAAATGATGGCTTTAGACCAAATACATATTTTTGAATCCAGACAGGAAGCTTTTAGTGATGATGAAGTTTTGCAAGAAACAATTATCATTCATGCTGTCAAACAAAAACCAAAATTTGACAATGTACTCATCAATACGATATCGAGTGTTGATGATGATTTTATTATGTCAAATGACTCACCTTATACAGAGGTAGTTCATCCCGACGATTCGCAACAATTCATCCATATTATCCCAGATACACTAAGTCAGCAGGTCATTCGACAAATGGCGAATTTTACCTGCACATTAAAAGACCTTGGATTGACCGTATCAACTGGACGTGTTGTAGATTTTCGTGCCAAAGAATATCTGTGTTTAATGCCAGAAAAAAACTCTGTTCCTTTGATTTATCCATTGAATTTCTCAGGAGGATATATTGAGTATCCAAAGGTAACTAGAAAACACCAAGCTCTAGTATATACAGAACAAACAGTCTCTCTTTTAGTACCAAATGAAAATTATGTATTGACCAAACGATTTTCGTCAAAAGAGGAAAAAAAACGAGTGGTTGCCGTTGTATATGATGCTAACCAGATTGATTGTTATTGGGTAGGTTTTGAAAATCATCTTAATTATTTTCACAAAGAGGGAAGGGGACTAAATCTTACCCTAGCACGTGGTCTTACTGCTTATCTTAACTCTAGCCTCGTGGACACATTTTTTCGTTTATTTAATGGTCATACTCAGGTTAATGCAACTGATTTACGAAATTTAAAATATCCTACAATAGCACAGCTAATAACCGTGGGGCGATGTATTACTGAGTATTTCCCATCACAGAAAGAAATTGATCAACTTGTGCAAGAAAAGTTACTGAGTATGAGCAGTCAGTCTGAAAACAACCCCTTAATAATTAAAACCCGTATTGATGAAGCACTACAAATACTAATTGAACTTGGATTTCCACGGGCACAACTTAATGAACGTTCAGCCTTAACCCTTTTGGCTCTACTTGACTTAAAGCCGACTGAACCTTGGAAAGCTGCTGCATCTCCCTTAATGGGAATTACACCAATGATGGAATTTATGGCACAGCACTATGGCAAAACATATAAACCTAATACGCGGGAAACTGTTCGCCGTCAAACAGTCCATCAATTCTTAGACGCAGCTTTGATAATTGCAAATCCAGATGCTCCTGACCGCGCTATTAACAGTCCCAAAACGGTATATAAGATTGAAGAAAGTGCGCTTGAGCTATTACGTACTTATAGAACCACTGAATGGCAAAAGAGCCTTGGCACTTACCTTGCTTCATCTGAAACTTTGAAAAAACGATATGCTCAGGAGCGGGAACTATCACGTATCCCTATTGTGATTGAGGGGAAGATAAAAACCTTATCTCCAGGTGGACAGAATATTTTGATTGAGAAGATTATTAAGGAGTTCGCAGAACGTTTTACACCTGGAGGAAAATTGATTTATGTTGGTGATACGGATGAAAAATTTGCCCACTTTAATGAAGTTGCCTTGAGAGATTTAGGCGTTACTGTTGATTCTCACGGAAAAATGCCTGATGTGATTATCCATCATCTAAAAAATGATTGGCTAGTTTTAATTGAAGCTGTAACTTCTCATGGCCCAATTAACCCTAAACCAAAGAAAGAACTGGAAGTTATTTTTGTTGATATAAAAATTCCTCTTGTAATGGTAACAACCTTTTTAAGTCGGAAAGCGATGGTGGAGTATTTAGCTGAAATTGCTTGGGAAACCGATGTTTGGGTTGCTGAAGATTCTACTCATCTCATTCACTTCAATGGACAATACTTATTACAAGCTTACAAAGTAGATAGAGATTTTTAAACAGAATAAACTATAAGAGGGCAAATAATTTGCCCTCTCTCTCATATTTTTGGCAAATTGGGATATTCTCTACAAATTTATCCTTTCACACAAAGAACTTGCTTGAGTGTTGCTACAACCTCAACCAAATCTGCTTGATTTGCCATAACTTGTTCTATGGGTTTATAAGCACCAGGAATCTCATCTAAAACTCCCTCATCTTTGCGGCATTCTACGCCATTTGTTTGCTCTATCAAATCATCCAGTGTATAGACATTTTTTGCCTTATTTCTAGACATCAAACGCCCTGCACCGTGAGAACAAGAACAAAAACTATGGGCATTACCTTTACCCTTAACGACGAAAGACTTTGCCCCCATGGAACCAGGAATAATCCCATAGTCTTCAGTCTGGGCGCGGACTGCACCTTTACGAGTAACGTATACATTCTCATCAAAATGCACTTCTTTTTCGGCATAATTGTGATGACAATTAACCTGCAATAAAGGTTTAGTTGCCTTCCCACCTGCTATATGCCTCTCAACTATGTGCTTAAAACGCGCCATCATCACATCGCGGTTGACACGCGCATAGTTTTGTGACCATTGCAAATCATGCCAGTATGCTTGAAATTCTGGCGTACCTGCGACAAAATGAGCCAAATCAGGGTCAGGCAATTTATTACCAGCCATTTTTGCTAATTCTCTGGCTGTGTGAATATGACACTGGGCGAGTTTATTACCAATGTTACGCGAACCAGAATGCAGCATCAGCCAAACTTGATTCTCTGTATCGAGACACACTTCAATAAAGTGATTTCCTCCACCCAGAGAACCCATCTGTTTCATTGCTTTACCTTGGAGGTCTTGCACACCGCGATGCAAGTCTTTAAAATCATCCCAGTGTTGCCAATTGCTGACAGATTTTTCAACGTCTTTGTTTTCGTTGAATCCAGTCGGAATTGCGGCTTCAATATCCAGGCGGATTTTCTTTAGTTTACCTTCTAGTTGTTCGGCGGTAAATGATGTTTTGATAGCGCTCATTCCACAGTTATGAACAAATACTCCGGCTTTCAGCGCGAAATTATGGTACTGCGGTACTGTTAGACAGTAAACATCCTCTGTGTAATTTAGTGGATTTACTGCTACAACTTTGTGATTGCATTGATGTTCTTTTCTGCGGTGATTGTGGAGTCCAATTGGAGTTTTGACATCTATACCACAAATCTCACAGGTATAGTATCGGTTAGCAATCTCTTGAGACTTTTCTCTCCCTTTTTCACTCTTATTATATTCAACTAGATATTGTTTACCCCGATTACCATTACCTGCGACTGCATTTTTAAAATGCTCTGGTTGGTGTTCCATGTACTGAAGGATATTTTTAGTTCCCCGTTCAGCATAGTATTGGTATCCTTCTGGAGTTTTTGCTTTTTGAGCAAGGGATGCAATTCTTTTCTCTTCAAATTCGGCAATGAATTCAAGATTCTCTGGTCGATGATCAGATTCATGGAAATTCTGATGATGAATAACTGTTTTCTGTCCCTCAAATCTCGGAATCTTGCCGAGTAATCCAGACCTGGCAATAATCCAGTGTGCTTTTTGCCATTTGCTGGAGTATGGCTGACTAATCAGGGTGTAACCATCTTTGTCAGTCTTGGAATAAAAGGGCATTAAGGAAGTCTCTGCTTGAAGCAACTGAGCTTCTTTATAGGTTCCGTCCCGAAGCATGAATTGGTGATCGGGAGTACAAATAATTTCTTCGCCATTATCCAGAATCACTTTCACTAATGAAGCATTTCGTCTAGTCAACTTAGCAGTTGCTTGAGCCGCAACGATTTTTCCTGTTGGCGTACAAGCATAAACAATAAATTCTTTACCCCAATCCATTAGGTCTTTAATACGATAGGATTTACCATCCACTACAGGAATTAAGGTATCTCCTATGAAGCAACCAATATCCACACCGACAGCAGCTGGTATAATTGCCTCTTTCGTCGCAATTACAGAACCCACTAAGGCACCTTTTCCTAAGTGAACATCTGGCATCAAAGCTATGTGCTTAAACACAAATGGTAATGATGCCATATTCTTTGCCATCTTGGTTTCTTCTGAACCCAAAGAGTGATTTGCCCAAGATAAAACGGGTGTTGGTGTGGTAATTTCTAACTTTTCGTAAGGCATAATTTTTCTATTTTTGATTTTAAATTTTAGATTGGGTATAGGGCACTGATAATTATCGGTATGACTTATAACCCATTACCTAGTTAGTTGTAGCAATTTAAATGTTGCATTGTCTTTCATTTGCCTAGCTCAATTTTCGGGGAGCTGAAGAACTACTTTTAGGGAATAACACGTCAATACTACGAATATACTACAAAAAGTTATAAGTGTCAAATCGATGCCACTGGAAGAAAAGATGTATTAAAATTTGTAAAGAAAATAACGATGATTGAAATAATCCTTTACAAAAACTGACACAATATGGCAGTGCGTCAAGATACAATCTGGGAACGTTTTTTATCCCCTGTAGTGCGTCTTTTGATTGATGAAGACGGGTTGCAGCGTTACGCTGATAGTATTGACTGGGAGAAACAGAGCGATCGCTATCGACGAGATGATGTGATAATTCCGCCATACTACAGTAATCAAAACTTTCACGGTGTTACAGGTGGATATCTCAATTCCGATGCAGCAGTTACTTACGATCCCATTACCCAATACGTTCTACCGCCGAATGAAACTATTGTCCGTCAGGCTTTAGTTGATGCCGTCAAGGTGAAACCACGACGCATACTCGATTTAGGTTGCGGTACAGGTTCCACTACTTTAATGTTAAAGCAGGCTTTCCCCGAAGCGGAAGTTATTGGTTTAGATTTATCACCCTATATGCTGGTAAGGGCGGAAGATAAAGCGAGAAATGCTGGTTTAGATATAGTCTGGCGACACGGGAATGCTGAAAAAACTGGTTTGAAGGATGCAACATTTGATCTGGTGACAGCTTCTTTACTATTTCATGAAACACCAGATGCGGTGTCTCTAGAAATTTTGCGAGAAAGCTTCCGGTTGCTGGTAACTGGGGGGCAAGTATTAATTCTGGATGGGAATCAAAAAACTCTGCGTCAGTTAGAATGGCTTAATGATGTTTTTGAAGAGCCATATATTCGTGAGTATGCTGCTGGTAGTATAGATGCGAATATGGGTGCAGCCGGATTTGAAGCTGTGCGATCGCAGGATGTATGGTGGATTAATCAGGTAACTAGCGGCGTTAAACCAATAGCAACCGAAAATATCCGTCGGTATACTCCCGCATCAATAGATAATAATGATTTGGAGGGACTTGGATCTCCAGTATTTGGCATAATCGCATGAGTTTAAAGGCAGTTCTCTTTGATTTTAATGGTGTCATCATTAACGATGAGGCAATCCACCTGCAACTGATAGATGAGATTCTCGTTAAAGAAAATCTCCAACCCCAAAAAGTGAGTGAGCGTCAAGCTTCTCTTGGATGCAGCGATCGCGCTTATTTTGGGCAACTACTCGCTAATCGTGGTAGAGTAGCTAACGAAAACTATTTAACTCAGTTGTTGTACCGCAAAGCCCAAGCCTATGTGGTGGAACTAGAGAAAATCGAGAAACTGCCTTTATATCCAGGCGTAGAAGACTTAATATTTCAAGTGCGATCGCGGAATCTGAAACTAGGATTAGTCAGTGGCGCGATTCGCCAAGAAATAGAATTGGTACTCCACCGCGCTAAACTAGCCGAGCATTTTATAATTATTGTTGCGGGTGATGACATCACCACCAATAAACCAGAACCCGATGGTTATTTATTGGCAGTGAAACGCCTGAATAAAGAATATCCTGAATTAAATCTTCAACCATACGAGTGTCTGGCAATTGAAGATACTCCAGCAGGTATCGAAGCGGCGAAGCGATCGCAAATGCAAGTTGTCGGTGTGGCGAATACTTACCCATTCCATATACTCCAGCGCTGCTGTAACTGGACTGTTGATTATCTCAGTGATTTGGAACTCGAACGCGTCCAGAAAGTTTATTCTCAAAAAGAGCCTCAGCCATCGGCAACTGAATGTTAGAATACTATATGGTGATGGTGTATCGAGTTAATGAGTAATATTACTCTTGACTTAGTACAGATTTTGGGGAATTAGCTCAGTTGGTAGAGTGCTGCGATCGCACCGCAGAGGCCATCGGTTCAAATCCGTTATTCTCCATTTGTTTATAAATGTACATTCGCACATTATATGTCGCAATTCGCAGATTAATGTCGTTTTTCTCAAATTGATGTCGCTGGGACTATTTTTCGGAGTCAATTCGATTATCCTGAGTTTTCGCAAATTAATGTCGTTTGATCTTACCATTGACTACACAATAAGTTATTAATGCAAGTGCATTATTCGATTATTTATATTTGTTCGATCGCAGCACTCCTTTCAACCCTCCCATGATCAGCCCTATTTTATAACCATTTTAAAGTCTTATTAAGACAAGTTAACAACCTATCTTCAACCCACCCCTAGTCGGGATGGTAATTGAAACTTCCTGAATTTTCCTTCAAGCCCACAATCTCCGACTGGATACTTTCAACCCACCCCTAGTCGGGATGGTAATTGAAACACAATTTCTAATTCAGAACGAGAATTACTGTTTAATCTTTCAACCCACCCCTAGTCGGGATGGTAATTGAAACTTCAAGTATTACCCCACGCCTACGATGCGATTTTTAGCTTTCAACCCACCCCTAGTCGGGATGGTAATTGAAACTTGATCTTTGCGATGTTTTAGATTCAAAGGATGAATACTTTCAACCCACCCCTAGTCGGGATGGTAATTGAAACCAATGGTTGGTTGCACGATGAGGATGATGTTGAATTCTTTCAACCCACCCCTAGTCGGGATGGTAATTGAAACCTTGAATGTACAAGTATTCGGGTTGAGAGATTGCAGGATATCTTTCAACCCACCCCTAGTCGGGATGGTAATTGAAACCCCGCCCGTCTAGACCCTTGCCAATACAGGTTTCCAGATGCGATTTTGGCAGACCTGTTTAAAAACTTGTTTTTCTGCTCTCAAGTGAGGACATTCATTAATACTCAAATGAGTCAAATCAATACTGGACAAGGGATTCAAGATTTTGGCAGACCCCCAGGGTTTTTGCCCTCGCTTTGGTTCGCCAAAAAAAATGTTTAGGAGGATTCCCCCGACGAAGGGGGTGATTCAGTAGCCACCACTGTGGAAATCCACATCGTTATAAATAACGACTATGGCTAAAAGCCTTACTCCTTATTGCTGGGAGCGCACCTATCTCATCTATAGAATTCTACAGATGGCAGCATCAGAAGCGGGCAGCTACCAGGGTCAGAAAGCATGACAGTCTTCCAACTGCCAAACTAACCCAGATTTTTCACAGTACAGAGGCTCTAAAGAACATGAACTGCGGCACTGTTGTATCCATATTATATTTTCAAGGTTCGGATTAGTAAACTAAATTAGTGCAGCTTGACGTTCTTGGTAAGCAAAGAGGGCTAAATCTCGCGCTTTTTCCTGTGGACTGCCTCTAATTGGCTGTGTCCCCATTTCAGTAGAGATTCCAGCTTGTGCAGCTTGAGATTGAATACTCTCGATTAATCGTCCATAACTCCAGCGATGAACGCTAATCCGATATTCTTTGGCGTATTTTTGTTGAGCTTCCTTGTAACCAGGACATTTTTTTTCTGCTTTGGATTGAATTTCACTGCTGATTTGCTCCCGCATATCCCGCAGTTTGGGAAGAACTATGCTATCAGCTTGATAGGTTTTTGCGATCGCAATTATTGCATCAGCTAACAATCTATCCACATATTGCCCTAATTCTGATTCACCAAATGAATTTGGCGCATTCTGTTTCTGAGCTTTGTGACGTTCGTGAGATAGGCGTTGTTGTTGTTGTCGCTGACGATTCAGAAGATTGTAGTTTTCACCAAGTAGTTGTTTGACACTGCGATAAGCTAGAACTTCATTTTTAACAACATCTACCACAGCTACTGTGACTGGTTTTTCTAGTCCAAAACTAACGCCTATTAGAATTGAGGGTTTACCTTGATAATTAGGTTTACTGGGACGAGGAAAAGGGTTATTAATTCGAGCTAGTGTTGATTGCTGACGAGTAATAAAAGCTTGTTGTTTATCGTTGAGATCATCTTTCTGTTTTGTGCTATCTAAAGTTTTAGCAATTTTCGTAATTTTCTCTTCAACTACTTGTTTAGTTCCCTCATTAGTCCACATCCTAGTATCTAAAGAACAGTAAAGATGTAGCTGATTTACTTTCCAGGCTTCACCTTTATCTTTACCTAGAAGCCAACCAAGTCTTCCTGAACGCAGAGTGAACAAACTACTTGAGTGTTGGTTTTTACTATTGCGTTTAATTTCTTGATCTTCTAGGAAGCGTTGGAAATAGTGCAAATGACGTTGATCGCAGTAAATCTCAAAAGTAAGTTTTCCCAAACCATTGAAGCGAACAAAGAGACGATTTTTATTATTTTTTAACCATGTCATATCTTCGTTAGATTCGTAAGCCACAGGAAATGGGACAATAGCCGTTTTTCTTAAAAGTGCTGCTTGCCAAGCTTTTGCTTCGTTTTCATTTTCAGGGATATTGAGAGTCGCCATTTCTAAAGTTTCTAACCACTCTTCTCCTGTCAAATCTCTACCTTTAGGTATGCGGCTTTGGAGTTGGTCTTTTAATCGCTCTATTTCTATTTCCTTTCTGCGCTTATTTCTCGTAAATTCTTCTGGGTTTTCATCCAGTTCACTAATTTTACAGTTATTTTTGAGCAGATATGCTAGAGCGCAACGAGTAAGAGGGTCTTGTGCTTCTTCGTAAGTGTTTAAGAGAATTTTGAAAAGTGAAGATGTTTTAGCTTTTGTAGATTTTTTAGTCTTTTTGCCCTTTTTCTGGTTGTTATTCTGATCAGACTGAGGGGTAAATTTGCTAAGAAGTTCAGTGGCTTTAGTCCGAATTACATCTAAGCTGCATTGACTTTCTTGTTGCAGTTCTAGATCGCTTTTGAGGATTTTTAGCCAACGCTGTTTCCCTTCTATTTGGTTCTTTCTTCGTTTCTGTAATGCGAACCAGGATTTATACAAATATTCCACTAAAGCGATCGCTGAAGTGTAAAAGCGTCCAGGTTGACCAGCAAAACGCTCTTGAGTTTTGAGGGAGTTACCAAGTTTTTTAAGTAATTCAGTAGGTATTTTGCCTTCTTCTAGCCAGGTTTCAAATTCTGGGTGCTTTCCTACCTGTAGCAACAATTCATTGATAAGTGGTGTATTTTTTTCAGCCATAAGTTCCCACAGTTGACGGAGAGTGTCTTCTTCCGCAACCAAGCGACATTGAATTGTAATAACGCTCATGGTGTCCTCAGCTTTGTAGATTGGGTAACACTGACAGGATTGTTAATTGTTTTTTTACTTCTAATATTATAGCGCAATGCCGCAATAGCGCAATGCCGCAAATGTTTTTTTACTGAGAGGCTATGCAAAAATGAAAGCCGCAAGCTTTGGCTTCAAATTAGGATGGCAGAAGAAACTAGAGAAGTTCGGGGGAGACTCCCTAAAAACTTAAAAATCGCTTTTGAAATTGCCTGTGCGCGTCTGGAATTGACGCAGACTGCGGCTTTGGAGGAGGCTATTAAGGAATGGTTGAAAAAACATGAGTCTACGTCTAGTGACAAATAAAGTCACTTAGAAGCGATAGACGTTTTATTTGGGTTAACTAATTCTTCGTAATGGCGGCTATATTCTGGAACCGTTTTGGTTCCGGTAATTCCTATCAAAATCCTCAAGAGACGGTGCAGTGCGATCGCAATTTCTCATCAAATCTGACTACCACAATCACATATAAGCCTGACTAACTGGGTTGGAATTTATAGTAACATCCGTACTAATGCTGATACGTTTTACAGGATAAATTGCTACATTTTAAACATACAACTTGGTATACTTGCTCACGCTTATAGCCATAATTATGTATGGCTTTGATGGGCAAAATATATCAATATTTCATTAAATAGACTCAAATGGTTTAAATAATGTAAATTAATATGCTCTTAAATTAAGTATTAAAAAATACATTAGTTTTTGGCTAAGTAAATTTACAAGTATTTTAAATCCTAAATTTTTATACTCAATTAAAATCTGCGGATTTGTAACTGTAAGCGATCGCTTAACAGGTAATTTTTCATGCAAAAAATAGCTTCTCTGTGATTGGTGCAGGGGTTCCAACAGGGCAAAGGGGTGTAGGGGATGAGTGTTGCTACTGGTCAAATTGTGCGGGTGCGATCGCGGCAGTATCTTGTAGAAGATGTAGTGGCTAAACCTTTGGTGAAGGAAGACACTTTAGTTTGCCTTTCGTGTTTAGAAGATGACGCGTTAGGAGAACAGTTAGAAGTTCTTTGGGAAAGAGAAGTTGATGCCAAAGTCATAGGTAAAACTTCGTGGGAGTCCATAGCAAACCGAGGTTTTGACAATCCCCGTTTATTTTCGGCTTATCTCCATACTCTGCGCTGGAATTGTGTTACCTCAACTGACCCAAAACTGTTTCAAGCACCATACCGTGCAGGTATTGAAGTCAAAGCTTACCAGCTTGAACCGCTACGCAAGGCTTTATTAATGCCTAGAGTTGCTTTGTTTATTGCTGACGATGTTGGTTTAGGGAAAACCATAGAAGCAGGTCTGATTTTAAGAGAGATGTTGATGCGGCAAAAAGTTCGCCGTGTTTTGATTTCCTGTCCGCCGTCGGTTGTACGGCAATGGCAAGAAGAAATGGAAAGCCGCTTCGGGCTAACTTTTGTAATTTTTGACCGTGAGTTTGTAGCTAGTCGTCGTCAAGAACGGGGTTATGGAATTAACCCTTGGACAACTCACAGCCGCTTCATTATTTCTCATGCTTTGTTACGCGATGAAAGCTATGCTGCTCCTTTGCGTGATTGGTTGGGAGATTTTACAGGCGCATCAATGTTGATTCTTGATGAAGCACACAACGCAGCCCCAGCTAGTGGTACGAAGTATGCTGTAGATTCTCAACTCACACGCACTGTCCGCGATATTGCGCCACGCTTTGAACATAAATTGTTCCTTTCTGCTACGCCCCATAATGGACATTCCAATAGCTTTGCAGCTTTGTTAGAAATCCTCGACCCGCAACGGTTTTGTCGAGGTGTACCCGTGCGCGATCGCAAGCTTTTAGATACGGTGATGGTGCGGCGGTTAAAGCAAGATTTACGGGAGATTGGCGAAGAGTTTCCCGAACGGCGGGTTATTCCTATTGTCATCGATCATCTTCCAGAAGATGCACCGGAATTGAAGCTATCGCGCTTACTACAAGAGTATCGCAACCTGCGGGAAGAACGACTCAAGGAAGCATCAAGGTCAACCCAAAATGCGGCGATGTTAGTAATTACCTCGCTGCAAAAGCGTCTGCTGTCTTCTATTGAAGCTTTTGCACGCACTTTAAAAGTTCATCGTGTGGCGATTGAAAAGCAATCTATTAACCGTTCTGGAAACGCCATCGATAATTTACCGTTGCTGTTAGAATCCCCTGGTGCTGACGATGAACGGGCTGAACTAGCAGAAGAAGAAGTACAAGCAGAAGAAGATACTCAGGTAACGGTGGCTACTGGGCAGGCTGCAAGCTTTGGGTTAAGCAGTCGGGAATTGGAAATTTTAGAAGAGATGACCGATGTAGCCAACCAAGCTAGATATCAAGCAGACCCACGAGTTGAAAATTTAGTGGCTTGGATTAAACAAAATCTCTGTCCTGATTTGGGTAAACCTAATGCTGCTTGGGTAGAGAAGCGAGTCATTATATTTACTGAATATACAGATACCAAACGCTACTTGCAGCAAAAACTCCAAGAAGCGATCGCAGGTTCAGATAAAGAACGCGATCGCATTGATGTATTTCATGGTGGTATTGGAGAAGAACGCCGGGAAGCTATCAAAAATGCCTTCAATGCTGACCCATCGCGTCACCCCCTCCGCATTCTCATAGCCACAGATGCAGCACGGGAAGGGGTCAACCTGCAAAACAATTGTGCTGACCTATTCCATTTTGATGTGCCTTGGAACCCGTCGAGGATGGAACAGCGTAACGGACGTATTGACAGGAAATTACAGCGATCGCCTGTTGTTCGCTGCTACTACTTTGTTTTAGCGCAACGGACAGAGGACAAAGTATTAAAAGTGCTAGTGAAGAAGACCGAAACAATTCAAAAAGAATTGGGAACGCTTTCGCCAGTTGTGCAGAAGAATTTATCGCGGTTATTAGAAGGTGGTATTCGCCACAATCAGGTAACTAATATTACTGCTTCCATAGAACAAGCCGATTTACCTAACTTACAGATAGTAAATGAGGAATTGGAAGAAAATCGACTGCGGAGAGAAGAATTAACCAAGCAATTATCCCAGTTGCAAGAGATGCTGAAAACGTCACGGGATTGGTTGGGACTGAGTGACGAACACTTCCGCAATGCTATTTCTGCTTCTTTAGAAATTCTCGGCGCGACTCCTCTGACCCCAGTCAATAGCAATGAAGCTTGCCAAGACTCCGCAACTGCACGTTGGACGCTTCCACCCCTTGACCAACGCGCAGATCCCACATGGGCGAATACTCTTGATACCTTAAGACCACCACGCAAGAGGGGGCAAAAGCCTTGGGAATGGCGACGGGAAGCACCGATTCGTCCGGTGGTATTTCGCGATCCTTGTTCCTTAGATGGGGATGTAGTTCACCTGCATTTAGAACACCGAGTTGTACAGCGTCTTTTAGGGAGATTTTTAGCGCAAGGGTTTTTACATGACGAGTTAACCCGTGCTTGCGTTTGCCTCACTGATGACCCAATTCCTAAAATTATCGCCTTGGGACGCTTATCTGTTTACGGACAGGGTGCATCACGGCTGCATGACGAAGTAATTGCGATCGCTGCGGAATGGTCTGATCCAGTAGCTAGGGGACGCAAGAAACTACAACCCTTCAATGAAGGCGAGAAAAAGAATGTAATGGCTTTATTGGAAGATTCTTTAGCTTCCCTTCGTTTGCAAAAAGCATCTGAGACGGTCAAAGCATTGCTAAAACAGAATGCTGCCCAAGATATTGATGATTTGATTCCCCATTTAGAACGTCGTGCTAATGTTTTAGCTCAAAAGGCTGGGAAACAGTTAACCGAACGGGGCAAGAAAGAAGCTGCGGAGATGAAAAAAATTCTCGAACAGCAGCAGCAGCGTATTAGCCAACGCAAAAAGGAAATTGAAGAAACTAAAGCTATCCAGTTATCGATTCCATTTGCAGAGTTCCCAGTCGAGGAAAAACGGCAGTTAGACGCAGACCGCCGCCACTGGGAAGAGCGACTGAAGAAACTTGTTGAAGAGATTAATTCTGAACCTACCCGAATTGAGGCTTCCTACGAAATTAGGGCGGTGCGAGTTGAACCTGTGGGATTGATTTATTTGTGGCCAGTTTCGGGTTAAGGGGGTGAAGAGTATGGTTAAGGATAGAGAAATTCAAGCGCATAAGGAATGGTTGGGCTTCCTTCAGCCAGTAGGGTTGGTAGTGTCCCCAACGGCGTTAAATAATGCCCAAATGTCGGTAAATCGCAACGTTGTTGAGTTACAACAACGGTTAAGCGAAGTAGTTAGCCGAGATTCCTCTGATGACAGCACCAACTACACCTCTGTAATTTCTGACTTTCCTACTTTCACAGTTGAAATTCTTGGTTGGCAACCGACAGATTTAGTCGAAAGTCTAGAGGATTTGGCGGTATCACTACCGGAATACGGTGAGACTTTACAACCAACCTATGCCGTACCCAACCCGGATAACGGTGGTTGGCTGATGCTGGTACAGGTCATTTCCTCTGGTACTGACCTTGATAGAGTCAGCGAAAATACCAAATCTACAGGATGGCACGCCACCCCTCAAGGGAAATTTGAGCGACTGTTGCGGGAGAAGGAAATTCCTGTAGGTATTTTGTGTAATGGTACAGAATTACGTTTGGTATATGCCCCACGCGGCGAATCTTCTGGACACCTGACCTTTCCGGTACAGGCGATGTGCGAAGTATCGGGACGGCTAGTTTTAGGTGCAATGCAGATGTTGTTGGAAGAACAGCGAGTGTTCAACGCGCCAACTGACCGCCGTTTGGTAGCGTTGCTGCAAAATAGCCGTAAGTACCAAAACGAGGTTTCTACCAAGTTATCAGAACAGGTAGTTGATGCGCTGTGGGAATTACTGCGTGGTTTTCAAACTGCAAATGCAACTGCTAACGGATTCTTGCTTGATGACATTGCCAAAAAGGAACCCCAACATATCTACGGTGGCTTAATTACAGTTTTGCTGCGGTTAGTGTTTCTGCTGTATGCGGAAGATGAGGGTTTGATGCCGCAGGGTTCGATTTACACACGCAACTATTCGGTAACAGGGCTTTATGAGAGATTGCGCGAGGATGCGGGTAACTATCCTGACACGATGGAACAGCGTTATGGTGCTTGGGCATGGTTACTCAGTCTTTTTCGCTTAGTTTACGATGGCGGTTGTCATGCTGATTTATACTTGCCAGCGCGTCACGGACAGCTTTTTGACCCGGATGAGTACACATTTTTAGAAGGTCGTTCTCGCAATACTACCTATAAAGAAATGGAAATTGAACCGCCACGCATTTCTGATGGCGTAGTTCATGAGGTATTGCGAGGGTTACTCGTGCTTGATGGTGAACGCCTATCTTACCGGGCTTTAGATGTAGAGCAAATTGGATCAGTGTACTCCGCGATAATGGGTTATGAAGTAAATAATGCTACTTCAAAATCGATTGGGGTATGGAGTAAACCCAAGGGTGCGAAAACCTCTGTTACTGTCGTTGTTAGCGTCGATGAGGTTTTAAACACCAAAGCCAATGACAGGGCGAAGTATTTAAAAGAAGTTGCAGGTTGTGAAATCTCTGGTAAATCACTGACGGAGTTAAAGCAAGCGAAAACCGCAGAGGATTTAATTGCAGCTTTAGGACGGAAGATATCGCCGCAAACTCCCGCTTTACTGGCGGCTGGTTCATTGTATTTGCAACCAGGGGAAGAACGGCGACGTAGTGGTTCTCATTATACGCCCCGTGCTTTGACTGAACCGATTGTCAAAGAAACCCTCAGACCTGTTTTGGAAGCGTTGGGAGAACGTCCTACACCAGAGCAAATTTTGGGTTTAAAGGTATGCGATTTAGCTGTTGGTTCGGCTGCGTTCTTGGTGGAAGCTTGTCGTCAGTTGGCAGAAAAATTAGTGGAAGCTTGGAACCAACATGGCATGATTTCAGAAGTTCCCTCGGATGAAGAACCGTTACTTTATGCGCGGCGTTTGGTGGCGCAGCGTTGTTTGTATGGGGTAGATAAAAACCCGTTTGCGGTGAATTTGGCGAAGTTATCTTTGTGGTTGGTAACTTTAGCGAAGAAGCATCCTTTTACGTTTCTAGACCATGCGTTGAAATGTGGTGATTCGTTGGTAGGTTTAACTCGTGAGCAACTGATTAACTTTAATTGGGAAAAAGATACTACTTATGATGATAAAGAATTACCTTTATTTAATGAGCGAATAAATAAGGTTAAGTTTAACCGTGATGAAATTCAAAGCTTAGGTGATGATAATTACGAGGCGAAGCGTGATTTTTATCAGGCGACGGAGGAATTATTACATGACCCTCGGCTCAAAGGCGATTTAGTGATTGCTTCTTTCTTTGCTGCGGAGAAAGATAAAGGGAGGAAAGATGAGCGAAATGGACTATTTCAGAAATATTTTAAATATAGACGAAATCCAGATGAGAACGCAGAAGTTTTAAATGTTAGTAGAAGATTGCAGCAGGCAGATAAACCTGTGAAGCCGTTTAATTGGGAAATTGAATTTCCAGAGGTATTTGATAGAGAAAACCCAGGGTTTGATGCGATTGTTGGTAATCCACCATTTGCAGGTAAGAATACAGCGATAAATGCTCATGCTGATGGATATATGGATTGGTTGAAAGTGGTTAATCCTGAATCACATGGTAATTCTGATTTAGTTGCTCACTTTTACCGTAGGGCGTTTGCGCTTTTAAGAGAATCAGGTTGTTTTGGTTTGATTGCTACGAATACTATTGCTCAAGGCGACACTCGTAGCACTGGGTTGAGATATATCTGTGAGAATGGCGGTACTATTTACAATGCTCAAAAGCGGTTAAAGTGGCCAGGTTTAGCCGCCGTTGTTGTTAGTGTGGTTAATGTTATTAAAGGCGATTATCAAAGTGTAAAGTTATTAGATGGGCGCAAAGTTGATTTAATTTCTGCATTTTTATTTAAGTCAGGTAGTAATAAAAACCCTGCTGTTTTATTAGCAAATGCTGATAAAAGTTTTCAGGGTAACATTGTGCTGGGTATGGGTTTTACATTTGATGATTCCAACCCAGACGCTACACCTATTGCAGAAATGCACCGTTTGATTGAACAAAATCCTAAAAATCAAGAGCGAATTCTTCCTTATATTGGTGGAGAAGAGGTTAACTCTAGTCCAATCCACGCACATCATAGATATGTAATTAATTTCGCAGAGATGAGTGAATATGAAGCAAGGAATTATCCTAATTTAATGAAAATAGTTGAGGAAAAAGTAAAACCAGAACGATTAAAGCTAGGAGGAAACGCTGATGCAGAACGTCGTAAAAAAAATTGGTGGCTGTACGGAAGATATACACCTGCTTTGTTTAAAGCGATCGCACCTCTCGAACGTGTGTTAGTTCATGCTTATGTATCCAAATATATGTCTTTTGCTTTTGTCCCAGCCAACGTAATTGTTGCTGGGCCTCATTATGTTTTTGCTGTATCTAACTATTCTGCTTTTGCAACTATTCAATCTTACCCTCATGAAGTGTGGGCTAAGTTTTTTAGTGCGTCCTTAGAAGATAGGCTTCGCTACACTCCGTCCGATTGCTTTGAAACCTTCCCCTTCCCTGAAAACTGGGAAACCAACCTCACCCTAGAAGCCATAGGCAAAGAATACTACGAATACCGCGCCGCCTTAATGGTTCGCAACAACCAAGGACTCACCGACACCTACAACCGCTTCCACGACCCCGACGAATACGACCCCGAAATACTCAAACTCCGCGAACTCCACACCGCAATGGATAAAGCCGTCCTCGACGCTTACGGCTGGTCAAATATCCCCACCGACTGCGATTTTATCCTCGACTACGAAGAGGAAGAAGACACAGAAAACAGCAGTGGACGACAAAAGAAAAAACCCTGGCGTTATCGTTGGCGCGAAGAAATCCACGATGAAGTTTTAGCACGCTTGCTTGATTTAAACCAAAAACGCGCCGAAGCAGAAATCTTAGGTGGTAAAGCTGTAAATACCAGTAAGGTAAAAGGGAATACTAACAAAAGTAAAAATTTACGTAAAACAGCAGCCAAATCTGCAACTATTCCTGGTTTAACCATGATATAAATCACATTTTTTGAAGATAAATGTAATTTATTGTCCTTAAAAACTACCAAAAATTTAAGTTTACATTATTACAAAATATAATACTTATGTTAAGTGGGCAAATAACTATAGAGCTAATTGATTTTTTAGTAGATTATGGCAAGATTTTACCAATTGAAGCAGAACCTAGAAAGGCTATTATAGGTCAAATAGACCTTCCGCTATTTGGTATTTTTGGTACTTGTTATTCACAACCAAAAGAATTTGTTAAAAAACTATGTAGCCAGAAATCTTCCGCATTTTATGATACTGATACTACAGCCCATGAATTAGGGCAGTATACAGTTGATATTGTACTTTCTGCTTTAAATGTATTACCCAACATTAAAGCTTGGCAAACACCTTCTAATAGTGTTGCAGATATACATTGGAAGTGGGATGTAATTATAGAGCATGAAGATTATTTTTATCCTGCCCAAATCAAAAGTAGCGTTGATGCAATCAGAAAGTGCGAAGAACTTTTTGCAGAGAATTTATATAGCACTATCGAAGAAATTGACGACCGAAAATATACGCTAATAGATAAATATGAAAATATCATTGAACGTTGTATGGATCAATATGGTTTAACATCTACAGATGCAAAGATAGCCCAGTTTCTGAGAGAAAGAGATGATAAAATCCAAAAAATAGAAATTATAGAAGAAAATTACAAAAAAGCTGAACCACTTTATATATGGGCATATCGTGATGAAAATACTGTTAAATACTTGACTAGCGCATTTGCAAAAATTTTTGGGATTAAAGAAAATATTTATGAGATGCAAGTCCAAGCAGTAACTAATTATAAAAAACAATATAAGACAGTTAAGGACATTTTAATTGAAGAGGAAGAGAAAATAATAGGTCAACTAAAACAAGCTATCATTTTCTTAAAAGAATATAGCAAAATCAAACAAGAAAATTTATGCAGTTCTCTTAAAAAGAATACAAATAAATCAGTCGAACTAGAAGATATATTATCACACAGAATAGCCGAAAATAGTTTAGAAATAGCAGAGAGAGGATTAAAATATTCAGAAAGATTTTTAGAAAAGATAACCAATATATCTACTGCTGATCTAAATTCTATAAATAAATATAGATTAGAACTTATTAAATTTAAAATTAACAGTCAAATTAAAAGGGAGATTCAACAAGAACTACTCCGGTTTTCAATAAAAGCTGCAAGTGGAAATAGGAGACATACTAGTTCAAATATATGTAATGAGAACAAAATACACGAGGAAAACCCAAAAAAAATATGTAAGCCCGAACCTTTAGATATTGAAATTTTATCGGCAAAAATAGAAAAATTAAAATATTTTGACAATAAGAGTAACTCGCCCATGAATAATGATTTTAAAGAATCGATAGAGGAAATAATGTTGTTCTTCAAAAAAAAGCCGAAAAAATTGAAAATTTATGATTACAAACCAGAGTAACTTACTGTTTAAAGTTTAATTCTTATTGATTTAGATACATAATGTGAAAAATTTGTGACAAAAAATAACGTAACAACCAATTCAGCCGAAGTGCGATCGCACCTCATCGAAGCCTTACAACTCGACCTCATAGGCCCCACCCCTGATGATATCGACCACGCAGAAGAAATTCTCGACCAAGCACCATCAAAGTGGTATCTTACAGGCTTTCTTGTTCCACATGGTGCGCCCATCGAACAGCGTGGAGATGATACGGTTGATGATGATTTAGATCAATTACAGAAGGGTAGCGCAGGTGAAGATGAAAATGTCCCAGACAAAGCATTCGCCAAGAAAGCTTTTTTCCCTTCATCGATGGGTTTAAGTTTACTGGTTGCTGAAAATGCCAGTCAACTTAATCTCACAGTGCAATGGGGTGATTATTTCCCAATCAAAGATAATTCTGTAGCAGAATCTCAGAATGATTCTGGCGAGGAGAAAATTCATTTACCCCTGGAAATAGAAACGACAATCCCCCAAGAAGAATCAAATAACAGTTTATTGGGATGCTGGAAGCGGATTCCACGCCAAGCCCAAATCACTGTTCCTCTAATGGGCGATCGCAATCCCGAACAACTAGAATTGGGTTTAGGTTTAAGTAGTCCTAAACAATTAAAATTACCGCTTCATCAAAGCCAATCTACAAAAACTATTCCCATAGCTGATAGCAACGGTTTACAACTCGTCGTCTCCATCCGTCCTGTAACTTCCAAAGAACTTGTACCTGCGGGGACTCGTTCCGTTTCTGTATTTCTAGTCAATAATCGCCTCTCCACCTCAGATAAACAGCGCGATATTAGCTATATTTTTCAAGCTAGTTTAATCATCCATACCCCAGAAGCATTAGTACCCCGTCCCAACTTACGCGGACGAGATAATCATGATTGGGATGAAAACGTCGCTGATTTACAATACCGCGATGATTATGAATATGCGGTAGGTCATAACGTTTCTGCGATCGCACTAACCAATCCCGATGGTAGTTGTCAGGAAGTGCGTACCGCTTGGATACCAACTGCTGATGTGGAAAAGGTGATAGCCACTCAAGTAAAAAACGTTGAGTTGGGAATGGAAGCCTTAGCCGATGCACCCACACCAGAAGCATTGCAAAATGTACTGAGTCCAATGGTGGATGCTTACGCTGATTGGATTAAGGAACAACGCACGAAATGCCCTAGCGAACTCAAGCGGTTAAATATGGCCATAAGTTTGCTAAACAATGCAGAAATTGCCAACAAGCGCATCGAGGCAGGTATCAAAGCATTAAGTGATCCACAAATATTTGAAGCATTTCAAATAGGAAATCGAGCTATTGCTACGTATGTGCGTCAGCGTGCTACTCATGGTAAAAATATCACTCCTGAAAGTCTTGCACCACCTGAATGGCGACCCTTCCAGCTAGCATTTATACTGATGAACTTAGCAGGAATAGCTTATCCCGAAAATAGCGATCGTGAATTAGTCGATTTGCTATTCTTCCCCACAGGTGGCGGTAAAACCGAAGCTTACTTAGGACTCGCAGCCTTCACCCTTGTCCTACGACGGCTGCGTTATCCCGGTATCAAATCGGCTGGTTTAAGCGTCCTCATGCGCTATACCCTGCGTCTTTTGACTCTCGACCAACTCGGACGGGCGGCGACGATGATTTGCGCCTTAGAATTGGAACGTCAGAAAAACCCAGAGAAACTGGGAACTTGGCCGTTTGAAATTGGACTATGGGTGGGACAAACAGCAACACCCAACCGCATGGGTAAAAAAGGAGATAACGACGATAACAGTGCTAGAAAGCGGACTCTCGACTTCCAAAACAATAACCGCAACAACCCATCACCCATCCCATTAGAAAAGTGTCCTTGGTGCGATGCAGAATTTAAACGCAACTCATTCCAATTACTACCAAATACCGATCAACCAACAAACTTACGCGTATTTTGTGCCAATCGTCACTGTCATTTTCGTGGTGATAATCCTTTACCAATAGTCGCCGTAGACGAGCCAATATATCGTCGTTTACCTTGTTTTATTATCTCTACAGTAGATAAATTCGCCAGCCTGCCTTGGGTGGGAGAAACTGGTGCATTATTTGGACGAGTAGACCGCTACGATAATGATGGTTTTTACGGCCCTACTCAACCAGGTCGCGGGAAACCCCTTGGCGGTTATTTACCACCACCAGACTTAATTATCCAAGACGAATTACATTTAATTTCCGGCCCATTGGGAACAATGGTAGGACTATACGAAACAGCCATTGATGCTTTGTGCAGCCAAGAGATAGACGGTAAAATAATTCGTCCGAAAATAGTTGCTTCAACTGCAACAGTCCGCCGCGCCAGCAAGCAAATTCAAGCTTTATTTGGTCGCAGCCAAGTCGATATATTTCCCCCACCAGGCCCAGATAGACGTAATTCATTCTTTGCCAAAACCGTCCCCGCTACAGAGAAAAACGCCCGCACCTATGTAGGAATTACTGCTCAAGGACGCAGCTTAAAAGTAGTGTTATTGCGTAGCTATTTGGCATTATTAGGCGCAGCCCAGAAGTATTGGCTCGAACAAGGAGGGAAGAAAAATTCTAATAACCCAGCCGACCCCTACATGACGCTGTTAGGTTACTTTAATTCCCTACGTGAGCTAGGTGGTAGTCGGCGTATTGTGGAAGATGAAGTAAATTCCGGGCTTGTGCGCTACAGCCAGCGTAAGCGAGTAGGTGAAATATCAGGATTATTTGTTGGTCGTAAAATTGATGACGAACCAGAAGAATTAACTTCTCGTGTCAGCACTAGCGACGTTGCAGAGACTAAGCGGCGAATGGAATCAACCTTTGATAAAGATGAAAAGGTTGATGTTGTTTTAGCAACAAACATGATTTCCGTAGGTTTGGATATTACTCGCTTGGGTTTAATGGTAGTTCTTGGTCAACCCAAGACAGCCGCCGAATATATCCAAGCTACCAGCCGTGTGGGACGAGATGAGGAAAGACCAGGGTTAGTAGTGACCTTACTGAATATTCATCGTCCGCGCGATCGCTCTCATTATGAACGCTTTTGTGCTTGGCATTCAACATTTTATCGGGCTGTGGAAGCTACCAGCGTAACTCCCTTTTCACCTCGCGCTATTGATCGAGGTATTGCAGCCATTACCGTTGCTTTAGCACGTCTCGGACATCCTAAGATGACAGCGCCACTCCGCGCTTTCGATATTACTCAACATCGGCAAGAATTAGAGTTTGTTGTTGAAACTATTGCACAACGCGCAGAGGTTTGTAAAAACGACGAGGATGATGCAGAGGAAACACGTCACAAAGTCAAAGGACGAGTAAAAAACTTACTAGATACATGGGAAAGCATTGCTAATAGCAATGGAAAAATTAGCCTCCAATATCAGCGTGAAGTAGGCGAAGCACCACCACTAATATTTGATCCCCTCGACCCTGAATTAGAGAATCAACCCCCAGAAGTAAGAAAAAAATTCAAAGCCCAGCGAAGTTTGCGCGATGTCGAACCAACAGTCAACCTGTGGGTGATTAATCCTTATGGATATGAGGTAGAGGAGGAAGGAAAATGAGTAAATCTAATAAAAATAAACGGTCACAAGGGCAAGTGCGCCAAAGTCAGATTCTCTCTACCTTTGGGCCTGGGGCGATGGTAGACTTACCTAAACATTCCGTGTTAATTTCTGGTTTAAATCACTGGAGTGGCGACAGAAGACGCATTTTTGAAGAGCGGCTGGCGGCGAGAGTTGCTGAAATTTTACAAGTCAATTATGTCAAGCTGTATGCACCGCCAGTTCATGAACAAGACCCCAAAGCTCCTCGCACTGGGATTAATGTTTTTACTTTTCCCACTTGGTTTTTAGCTCAAGTAAAGGAAACTTGGCCTAAGGCAAATGAGCAAGGAAAATTACTACCAGGAAAAATTTACCGCACTCGCCCTCTGCTACCGTGGGGTAATTTGGTAAGGGGTGAATATCTTAATTCCGAGAAAAAATCAAAACCTGTTGTACCTGTCCGCTTCGTCCAGGCCTGCGTTAAAGGTCATATCAGCGATATTGATTGGTATCGTTTTGTACATAATGACTCTGAAAACAAGTGTCG
This sequence comes from Nostoc sp., assembly GCF_036917135.1. Classification (GTDB taxonomy): domain Bacteria; phylum Cyanobacteriota; class Cyanobacteriia; order Cyanobacteriales; family Nostocaceae; genus Nostoc. The sequence goes on from NZ_JBALEA010000063.1 coordinate 139,094, forward strand.
AGGTCAGCTATGGTTGGACGAAGGTGGTTCAGGTAACGACTTCGCTGAGATTTACGTGCGTTGCGAAGCCTGTAAAAAACGCCGTCCCCTTGCTGATGCAACAGTCCGCAATGGTAAAGTTTTAGGCCCATGTCAGGGACATCGCCCTTGGCTTGGCTCATTTGCCCAGGAACCTTTCTGTATTCGTGAATCGACTGGTTTACCAGAATACAACCGCTTGTTAGTTAGGTCTGCCAGCAACGCTTATTTTTCACAAGTTCTTAGCGTTATTTCCCTGCCTGATTCAGACGCAGCTTTACAAAAAGCAGTGAATTCAGTCTACGAAGATTTTCTTAAAAACATAACAACACTCGAACAACTTGCTCTTGTTAAGAGTTTAATGTCTAAGGTATCCACAAATTTAGAAGGATTTAGCAATGAAGCTGTTTGGCAAGAAATTGAACGCCGACAAAACGGACAGGTTAACCAACATAAAAGCATTAAGCAAGTAGAAATTGAAACACTACTTTCTAGCGCCATCCAAATTGGAGAAGATGTACCAGAAGGTGACTTTCACGCTAGATCACGTACTTTAGATAATTTACAGCCTGCTTTTTCCTCCCGCATTGAACGAATTGTTTTAGTAGATCGCTTGCGTGAAGTAATTGCTCAGGTGGGTTTTACCCGCTTTGAAGCGGAAATGCCAGATATCGACGGCGAACTTGATATAAGCGTCAGGCGTGCTGCGTTGGATATTGAAACCACTTGGGTTCCAGCAATTGAGAATAAAGGTGAAGGTGTATTTATTGCTTTCCGTAAGGAAGCGATCGAAGATTGGTTAAAGCGAGAAGCCGTCAAAAAACGTGGACGAGAATTATCACGAGGATTTGATATCTGGTGTGCGCGTAAAGGTATAGACCAAGAAAAGCAAAAAGTTAACTTTCCTGCTTTGCCATATATTATGCTGCATTCTCTATCGCATTTATTAATTGTGGCTGTATCGTTAGAATGCGGCTATGCTGCCAGTTCCATCCGCGAACGTATCTACGCTGGTGATACAGGATATGGAATTCTTTTATACACAGGTTCATCTGGGTCAGAAGGGACATTAGGCGGACTAGTAGAAGTTGGCAAACGTATTGAATACCATTTGGAAGTAGCAATAGAGCAAGGAAGATTATGCTCTAATGACCCAGTATGCGCTCAACATCGACCAGATAATGAGCAAGAGGAGCGTTTTCTGCACGGTTCCGCTTGTCACGGATGCTTGCTGATTGCAGAAACATCCTGCGAACGCCGCAATGAATTTCTTGACCGTGCCTTGGTTGTCTCCACAGTTGAGGGTTTAGGAGCAGAGTTTTTCCCAGAATAAACACAATGGTTTTTTTGCAACTGAGCCGCCCAACTTTGCTTAAACTAGCAATAGCGCTAGAAAACGGCAGGCTATCCCCTCCTTTTCTGGTATCAGCAATTATTAACTACGTACCCGCAACTTTAAGCCAAACAGTAATTGATGAACTTAATCATCTAACTTCTGAAGGCGTAAAATGCAGCTATATTGCTTATACCCTACGCTTGCTAGCAGCAGAACGAAGCGCATCTCAACAAATACGCGATCGCATTGAGTTGGTATGGACTGGCCCAGAGGTAACTGGTTCTCAAAGCCGTGATACTAGCGTTGTTGTCCGCGAACTGTTTAGTAACGCGAAAAAAAGCGTTCTCATCTCCAGCTTTGCCATTGATAGAGGTGAGAAAGCACGGAAATTATTCCAGGTACTTGCAGAACGCATGGATGCTAACCCGGAACTATATGTACAGATGTTTCTTAACATCCAACGCCCTCATAACAGCGAAGTAGCAGAGTCAATTTTATTGAGAGAATTTGCAGATACCTTCCGCCGCGATATCTGGACAGGAAACAGATTACCAGAAGTCTTTTATGATTCGCGATCGCTAGCAGTGAATGTTAAGCAAAAATCATCTCTCCACGCCAAGAGCATTATTGTAGATGAAGAATCTGTGCTGATTACATCAGCCAACTTTACAGAAGCCGCCCACGAACGCAATATTGAAGCAGGTGTGTTACTTACTGACTCAGCGACAGCCCAAGCGTTGCGGTTACAGTTTGACACTTTGGTATCCCATAAAATCCTGCTTCCCATTCCTGGGATTTAATTGTTTAGCGATCGCCTACGTGATTTGTAAATCCATCACGCTCAAACTATATCAACCTGAGAAACAACATTCCCTTCACTTTCATCCGATAAATATTCCAACAGTTCCCCTGGTTGACAATTCAACGCTTTACAAATGCCATTCAATCGTTCTGGTGCTAATCTTGGCATTTCGTCAACCTTACGCAATCTATAAACTGAGTTTTCAGTTATACCTAGTATCTTAGCTAAATCCTTATTCTTAATCCGCTTTCGCGCCATCACTTCATTTAATTTCCAACGAATCACTTGATTCTCAGACATAGACTACATCACCAGTTTAGTCGCTGCTAGATGTAGATTTATCTACTCGTCAGTAATCTAGATTACAAGTAGATATATAACATTCTAAGTTTTATTAATCTACGCTTGACGTAATCCTACGCGTCACGTAGATTAAGCTGTAGACAAAAATAAAAGCGATCGCCACTCCGGGAAGAGGCTGCGATCGCTTTTTGTAAAACCCCATCAGTGAGGTTATTCACATGATTACACAAGAGGCATTTGATGACCAAACTTTGATGTCATCAGAGTTTGAAGACTACGTTGACCAGCTAATTGACCCACCAGCACCAGAAATAGAAATTGATTCTGTGACCGATGATTTTGGAGAGCTGTATCGAGTTTGGAACAGTTCACAACTGTTAGGTACTTTTTATCAAAATCTGGAGGGTAAATGGATAGCGCAGCCTTGTAATAGAGATGAAAGACCTTGTTGTGAAACTTCTTTGCAAGCGCAGTTGTTGATCATAGCTGTCAATGGCTTATTAGTAGCAGATGTAGCGTAAGCCCTTAAAAAATTTTCCTATCGCCTAGAGACGTGGTTAAACTCACGTCTTTTTCTGGTTTAAAGTTTTGTGTAAAATTGCAAAATATTAAGTTTTTAAGGGTAGAGGTTGTACTTTTGAATCTTAAGCTGTGAGTTTAACACTTAAAACAGCTATGCGAACACGCGATATTTTTAGGTATCAAGGACAAAAAGCGATGTCTACGATGTGCTACGCCTAAACACTTTGTCAAATGATTATAAAAATCAAATCGCAGAGGTAGAGAGAAGGCTGAGGAAGAGGTTAAGAAAGAGCGATCGCTATTAGATGGCGGTGGGTAGGCTAAATGTTGTCATCTGCCGTTAGGATATGTTACAGGTGTAAAAATTATCTCTACTGCTAGCAAAGATGAATATTGACCCTGTAGCTAATGTACTTAAAAGTATTGCTAAACCTGCGGCTTCTCTTGTTATTAATCAAGCTCAACGCAATGAAACTGTAGTTAGAACCTTAAAACAATTCAATTTTGACCCAGTACAACCACCTAAAGATGTTGATGGTGTTTATGTTTATTCTTTAATTGAGTATGGTGTGGATAAGCCCGAAGTACTGCTGAATCTTTTTCGAGAAATAGAAATTAAAAATGCTTTTTGGAGTGCTTATACTTCAAATAATCCTTTGGGGTTCTACAAGGAAGTAGAAAAGTTTTTGCAGGGGAAGGATTCAGAATTTGATATCCGATTGATGAGAATTGAACTGCGATCGCAGTTAGAGGAGTTTGGGGAAATATTTATTAAGGTTGCTAAAAGAAGTAAATCAAAAGAGTTTGAGCCTTTCCCTGAATGGAATTTAGATGAGTATCCAACAGAATTTAAGTCATTAATTAAAGAAAAAATTCGCTCGTTTTGTGGTCGTCAGTTTGTTTTTGACGCATTTAAACAATTTTGCACTAAAAATCGCAGTGGTTATTTTACAGTAGTGGGTGATGCGGGGATGGGGAAGAGTACCATTGCTGCTAAATACGTCTGGGATCATAAATCACCATGCTATTTTAATATTCGCCAAACTAGTAGCAATCGAGCGGAGCTATTTCTTGAAAGTATTCGCAAGCAATTAAGTAAGCGTTACCAGTTGCAGAATGTCGAAAAGGCTAATTTAGCTGATTTACTAGAACAAGTTAGTAAGAAAATTCCTATTAGTGAACGTCTGGTAATTGTAGTTGATGCTTTGGATGAAGTGGAGCAAGAAACTGGGGGTAATCTTTTAGATTTACCAACGGCGCTACCGGAACGTGTCTATTTTCTGCTGACTAGACGACCATATACTATAGATAAAAAACGCTTGTCTGCACCAGATGTCCCGATGGAGGAGCTAGATTTAAGGGCAAATGACTATGTTAATTTGAGCCGTGAAGATATCAAAAAGTATATTGGGTTATTTTTGAATGTCGATGAAGACCATAAGAAGGCACTTAGACAATGGATTCAAGACCGCAAAATTGATGAGAATGATTTTGTTGAGCAGGTAGCAACTAAGAGTGAAAATAATTTCATGTACCTGCGCTATGTCTTGCCAGGAATTGCTAAAGGTGACTATAAAGACCTGAGTTTAACGCAATTACCCGATGGTCTTCAGGACTATTATCAAGTTCATTGGGGACGGATGGGGATGGATGCAAAGCCCCAAGAAGTAAAAGTATTTATCCTGTTTATTTTAGTGGAGATTGGCACACCAATTACCTGGAAGATGATAGCAGATATTGCCGAACAAGATGAAGATGATGTGCAATCAGTTTTAGAAGAGTGGGTTGAGTATTTGAAGCAGCAGGATATAAAAGGAGAAATCTGCTATAGCATTTATCACGCTAGTTTTTTAGACTTTTTGAAAGCAAAACGGGTTTTGGATTCCAAACGGAAGCTATTTCAAGAGGTTAATCAACGCATTGCAGACTACCTTATCGAGAAGATGGCGTGAAATGGGAGAATTTGCTGACAAATTAGCGGCACAAAGTCCTGCATTTCAACGTGCTTACTTGGGTAGTTTAGCGCCAAGCTTGGTGAAGTCAAGAAATTTGGACAAGTATTACGAAACCCTAACTAATTTTGATTTTCTGGTAGCAAAGATCAACCATGCTGAGTTTGGAGTGCAGTCGCTAATTGAAGATTATGATTTGTTAGATGATGCAGATACATTCAATTACCCAGGATACAACTCAGAGAAAGTCAAAAATCTCAAATTGATTCAAGGGGCATTAAGACTGTCAGCGCATATCTTAGTAGTGGATAAGGAGCAATTAGCGAGTCAATTGCACGGACGGTTAATAAATCAGAAAACCTCAAAGGAGGTTCAAATATTATTAGCACAAATAAAGCGAAGCACGACTACCCCTTGGCTGTGTCCCTTGAATATTAGTTTAACGCCACCAGGAGGACACTTACTCCGCACCTTCACTGGTCATAGTAACTCGGTAAATGCCATTGCTGTCACCCCTAATGGGCAACAGCTAATTTCTGCATCCTCTGACAACACCCTCAAAGTTTGGAATCTGGCAACTGGAAAGCAACAATTTACCCTTAAGGGTCATAGTCACTGGGTAAATGCGGTCGCCGTTACTCCCAATGGGCAACAGGTAGTTTCTGTATCCTGTGACAACACCCTTAAAGTCTGGAATCTGCTAACAGGAGAGCAACAATTCACCCTCAAGAGTCATAGTGACTCGGTAAATGCCGTCACTGTCACCCCTAACGGGCAACAGGTGGTTTCTGCATCTTCTGACAACACCCTCAAAGTCTGGAATCTGGCAACAGGAGATGAACTATTCACCCTTCCTTCAGAACGCTACGCTAACAATGGTCATAGTAACTCAGTAAATGCCGTCACTGTCACCCCCAATGGGCAACAGGTGGTTTCTGCATCTTCTGACAACACTCTCAAAGTCTGGAATCTGGCAACAGGAGATGAACTATTCACTCTCAGGGGTCATAGTGACTCAGTAAATGCTGTCGCTGTCACCCCCAATGGGCAACAGGTAATTTCTGCATCCTCTGACAACACCCTCAAAGTCTGGAATTTGGCAACAGGGGAGGAACTGTTGACTCTCAGGGGTCATAGTAACTCAGTAAATGCAGTCACCGTCACCCCCGATGGGCAACAGGTAATTTCTGCATCCTCTGACAACACCCTCAAAGTCTGGAATCTGACAACAAGAAACCAACAATTTCTCCTTAACGGTCATAGTGACTCGGTAAATGCCGTCGCCGTCACCCCCAATGGGCAACAGGTGATTTCTGCATCCTCTGACAACACCCTCAAAGTCTGGAATCATTCTTGGATAGAAGATATTTTTTCTGCCATGACTTTATTTTTTCAAGGGCAACTCAATCGCCATAGTTCAGGGGTAAATGCCGTCGCCGTCACTCCTAATGGACAACAGGTGATTTCTGCTTCCTATGACAACACGCTTAAAGTCTGGAATCTGGCAACAGGCGAGGAGTTATTCACTCTTAATGGTCATAGTGACTGGGTAAAAGCCATCGCCGTCACCCCTAATGGACAACAGCTAATTTCTGTATCCGATGATAAGACTCTTAAAGTCTGGAATCTAGCAACAGGAAAGCAACAATTCACCCTCAAAGATCGTAGCGACTGGGTAAATACCGTCGCCGTCACTCCTAATGGACAACAGATAATTTCTGCATACAAAACCCTCAAAGTCTGGAATCTAGCAACAGGGAAGCAACAATTCACCCTCAAGGGTCATAGTGATTGGGTAAATGCCGTCGCCGTTACCCCCAATGGGCAAAAGGTGATTTCTGCTTCCTATGACAACACCCTCAAAGTTTGGAATCTAGCAACAGGGGAGGAACTATTCACCCTCAACGGTCATACAAACTCTGTAAATGCTGTCGCCGTCACCCCGAATGGTCAACAGGTAATTTCTGCTTCCTATGACAAGACTATCAAAGTCTGGAATCTGGCAACGGGAGCGGAAATATTCACCCTCAACGGTCATACAAACTCCGTAAATACCGTTACTGTCACTCCCAACGGGCAACAGGCGATTTCTGCCTCCGATGACAACACTCTCAAAGTCTGGAATCTGGTGACAGGGGAGGAAATATTCACCCTCAACGGTCATACAAACTCCGTAAATACCGTTGCTGTCATCCCCAACGGGCAACAGGCAATTTCTGCCTCCGATGACAACACTCTCAAAGTCTGGAATCTGGTAACTGGGAAAGTCATCGCCACTTTCACAGGAGAAAGTCCCATCCTTTGCTGTGCAGTTGCACCCCATCACATGACAATTGTGGTAGGAGAACAATTAGGTAGGGTACATTTTTTGCGTCTTGAAAATATAAGAGAGGGATGAAGAGAAAAGTAATTTTATCTAACCAAGATTTCATTGACGGTAATGTTTACATCGGGGAAAGCTTTAATTGATAAAGTTTGACCACTAGCGAACTTTTGCATCAACTGATATCTTGCGGCTGTTGGTTGTTGATAAACAGGAGGCTTACTAGTACTAGCAAAACGACGCGGCATAATTTTAAGCGTATCTCCCGGAATTCAAGCTTTACGTGATGCAGGTTTATGGTTATCTGATACTTTAGTGAATTTGCTTAAACAACAGGCTGGAGAATAGGTACAAAAATAACTATGAATTCACCACCCAGACCACCCACTACTAATCATCTCAGAGGACATCCAAGGGAGTTTGAGCAAATCATTCAAGAAAAAAGCCAAAACTTTGTCGGTCGTGAATTTGTCTTCACGGGTATTAATAACTTTTTCGACCGCCATCGCCACGGTTACTTCACTATCATTGGCGCACCCGGTAGCGGTAAAAGTGCCATCCTCGCCAAATATGTGACAAACAATCCTCAAGTTATTTATTACAATGCCGAACTTGAGGGTAAAAATCGTGCTGACGAATTTCTCAAGGTTGTTTGTACTCAGTTAATCGACTGGTTGCATGATTTAAGAACCCCACCCCAACCCTCCCCGCAAGCGAGGAGGGAGCAAGATTTAAGAATCCCACCCCAACCCTCCCCGCAAGCGAGGAAGGAGCAAGATTTTTCCCAGTTAGGGGGAGTTCCAGATAATGCGACTGAGGGGAGTTGGTTTTTGTCTCTTCTCCTTCAGCAAATCAGCGATGAGTTAGAACCTCATCAAAAACTGATAATTGCCATTGATGGGTTGAATTGCATTGACCGCAACAGCCAACCACCTAGTACAAATCTGTTTTATCTCCCCCGCTATCTCCCGGATGGGGTCTATTTCCTCCTCACTCGTAGACCTTTCTTGCGCGAGAAGTCGGGTTTATTAATTGAAACGCCGTCGCAAAGTCTTGATTTGGCAGATTATCCAGAAGAAAATCGGCGGGATATTCAAGCTTATATTCAAAGTTACCTAACCCCCCTAACCCCCCTAACCCCCCTTCCCTATGAGGGAAGGGGGGGACAAGATTACTCCTCTCACCTTGTAGGGGAGGGGTTGGGGGAGAGGTCAAGTTTTAAATCTTGGCTGAGTAATCACCAGATTAATGAGGAAGAATTCTGCGATCGCCTCACCACTGACAGCGAAAATAATTTCATGTACCTTAGCCAAATTATAAGTGCGACACTTGGAGGTTTTTACCCGGAACCTTTCCAGTACAACCAGTTAACCTCGGTTCTAGGAGCATATTATCAGCAGCATTTACAGAATATGATTTCATTTGAGCAAGAGGAAGGCTTTAACATAGCTGTGCTAAATGTATTAGTCCAACAAAAACAACCAATATCAGTAGAAGCGATCGCTCATATAATTGATGCAGATGAATATGAAGTTGAGGAAGTACTAGAAAATTGGCTTGAGTTTTTACAGCAGCAACGAATTGCTGAAGAAATCCATTACAGCCTCTATCATTCCAGTTTCCGTCACTGGCTAAGTAGACAACAAATATAATATTCTAGGTACTGTTCCTAACACTCCCCATTCATAGAGAGATAAATTAAACTACGTGCATTATATGTTAATAGCGCTTCTGACGCTTCACCATTTTTGCAAAAGGCAGGGAACAATGGGTGCATTCCCCTAGCTCCCAATCAGCAGGGATTGGAAATGCTGTCTCACAGTTAGTACATTTTGTTAATAAACCCAACTGGTGGCGATCGCACTTCATTTTCTCCTTGAACTGCCACTCAATGCGGTGACAAGGAGCTTCTGCATAGCAAGCACCACATAACCGAATTGGTCTGGGTTTCATAGTCATACCCTTTGGTGGCAGCATCTCATATAACCTCTCGACCTGCACACCAATTAGCTTACTCAAAGCTTTTAATTCCTCAAGACTCGGAAATGGATTGAAATAAAGCTTCTCCCATCGCGTTGTGATAGCACCAAGACCAGTAATTTTTCCTAAAGAATATCCTGAAGGAAGACTGTTAGCCTTAAATCGGCGCAAGCGTCCTAGATAATGACTGATGCTTTCATTTGGGTATGGCTCAACATAACCCAACCTTGGCAGAATGTCATAATCTTCATTTATTACTATTTCTGTTTTCTGGGGGAATATATTTTCTGCCATACCGACTAGCGATTTTTTCTAAAATGCTTTGATCAACTTTGCCAAAGCCATGCTTGAGTGAATGTAAAACTGCCTTCGTCAGTATTTTGACTAGCAGTCCTATTCGCGCACCTGTACTTTCAGCTAAAACCTCAAATATAGTTCCCTCAGATAAATTAGAAGCTTCAGGCAGAGCCAGAATATCGAATTCAATTGTACTTAGTGTTTTCTTAAAATCATCGTATTCTAGGCGGTCAAACTCATACAGTGTTGGAAAGCTAGTCAACAAATCAAAATCGGCTAAGATTTTATCTAGCTCCTGTCCTCCAACTAAGACGACAGGAACATGACATTCGTCAAAAAGTTGTTTAAGGTCTAGCAGTGCTTCTCTTTGGAGATTTTCAGCATTGTCAATAATGACCTGTTCTATCCCAAATAATTCAAGACTACCAGCCAATCTTGGACGTAAATCTACCCGCTTACCTGTTGGTGCTGCGTGGTTAATATCCTTAAGAATTTGCGAAAATAGGCGCTTGGAACTTGATGCTGACCAAGCTCTTACATAGGAAAGTTTTTTCCTATCCTCTTGGCGATAGTGACGAGACGCTCGACTTTTCCCCACATCTCTAGGGCCAATTACTCGACCGCATTGTTTCAGTATCCGCAACTCATCTAACCATCTGAAATATTCTGAAGCACGATCAGTTGGTATGAAGCAATTATTGAATATCTCTTCAACTTCAACGACTTTAGCAAGTTGGGCATTTAAATCTAGCTCAGGAGCTAAGGCTTCAACGGAGGACTGAATAGCAAGTTGCGATCGCGCCATAGAATTACCAAATCTTTTTCAAATGTTGTTTACGGTTAGGGACAAGCAGCTTGTGTCTTTCCTGCTCTTGAGTGTCAACTTGAACAGATAGTTCTGGTTGTAGTTCTGTTTTCTGAAGCTCTAGTTCTTCCCTTGAAACTCTCTGTGGCAAGAGTTCCAGTTTGTCATCTTTCTTTGAAGAAACATTAGCTCTACTTTTCCTCAGTTCAACAACATTTGAGGTTTTCTTGCAAGCTGAACGTAGACGCTTTTGTTCTGAGCGTCTTTTTTCCTTTTTGTCCTCTTTACGTTCCTCTACAAGTTCCTTCCGTTTACCTAATGCTAATAAGGCATCATAGTTAAAATGCTCCTTACGAGCTTGACTTCGCTCTTTATTCAAGGCTTTCAATTCTTCCACACTCAAATCATGGGTATCCATGTTGACGGCATGAGCATAGCCCAAGAAATCTTCTAAATTATCATTAGTTTCGCAGCTGTAGATATATAAAGTCAGGATATGGTCTGGATCATATCTAAGCGTTACAAATTCACCTCTATATGCCTTGAGTGATTCTCCTCGATAAATCAGGTTCTCAAACTGTATAGATCCATGCGCTTGAACAACTCGTTGCGCTTCTTTCATCAAACAGATATCTAATTCTCGCTCATCCAAAGGTTCAGGTAGTTTTCTTCCCATTCCTGTAAACCAGCGCTCAAATCTTGTTTCGCGGGGATCTTTAGGATATGGTTCGTGGTTATAAATATCACAAAAGAAACTAGCTAGGATCTTGTCTATATCTTGTATTGTCAAACACGCTTCTTTCTCTGCATTTTTGGGTCGTTCCTGAACATTTGACCCTGTATAACCAGGTAAATCTTTGAGAACTTGAGTATTAATAGTTTTAAAAATGCGTTCTACAATACCGCCTTCAGGAGGGCGATCGCGTAGTTCACACTGAAATCCTAGTTTCTTACCAATGGCTTTAAGATGTTTTGAGCGAAAATCTTTTCCACCATCAGTAAAAAAATATTGAAAAGGAGTCCCGCATATTTCCCAAACTTTATTTAGCTGATAATCTTCAGGATAGTTTTTGGGCAAGATAGCGTGTCTTAAAGCTAAAGCCACCTCTGTAGAACCTGGTTGTTTGATCCATAGGCGGAAACCAACAATACAGCTTGAATAAGTATCCACAATAGTAGTTAGCCAAGGACGGTCAGACAATAAATTACCATTACTATCAACTATGCGAATATCCAGTTTGGTATGGTCGCATTGAATAATTTGGTTACTAAAGTCAGCCTTCAGTAGCTGTCCATCTCGTGTTACAACTGTCATCCAAGATCCCGAACCCGGATTTCTCACTTTTGTCTTCTGTTTATGTTGTGCGATTAAAGGATCTAAAATCCTATAAACAGTAGCTTGATGAGGATAATCTCCTGGTTTCAGCTTCAGGTCAACGATCGCGTGTCGCTTTACTTCCCGAACTATAGATGCTGGTGAAATTGGATGTTTGTTTTTAAGACTTTCTTCATAAATTGCTTTGATAAATTCTTGCCAGTCTTCGCTGACTCGATGTTTTCCCTTATCTGAGCGTTGTACTCCTGCTGATTCTGATAACTTGTCATCATGGTATTGCTTGAGGAGACGTTCCACCTGGCGAGTAGAAACACCAAGCGTATTTGCAATAGCCTGCTTTCTCTGAGACTTAATCGTGCGATTTGGTGATTCAGCAAGCCACTGGATCAGATTAAATGTCAGTTTATGCCTATCTGATGTTTCCAGAATAATTTGGGATGGATCTACAACAAAATTACTCTTGTCAAGAAAAATAGCATCTGGAGCTTGCGTTAATTCTTCCGTGAATTCAAATTGTTTGTCTGCCATTGGAGTGAAAAACACTCATGAATAATTAAGGTACTAATGTACCATTAATTTACTAAGAATGCGACATACAATTTGATAAATGCCTAAATCTTAACAAACGACATTTAATTTGATAATCTAGGATTTACGACATAGAAAATGCGAATTATGCAAATTTATTTTCTATGTGAGTAAATAGTTTATAATCCTTACAGAGTAAAGGTTTCAGCTATTTAGATGCGGTTGCGACACTATCTGCGAATTACGACATATAATGTGCGAATGTACATATAAACTAAAAATTGCGCCGTTTTTTGCTAACCACTCTTTTCTATCTTCGTAATTAGGTAAGATTCGCTCTACCCTGTCCCAAAAATCTCTATTGTGGTTGGGTTGCACTAAGTGAACCATTTCATGCACTACCACATATTCAATCATGGAACTAGGAAGCAAAGCAACCCGCCAGTGGAAATAAATATCACCTTTTGGGTTACATGAACCCCAACGATTACCGAGTTCGCGCACTTGGATAGAAGTAGGTTTTGCGCCGATTCGGTTAGAAATTGATGTAGTAATTGATTCTAAATGCTGTTGAATATGACCGCGATACCACTGAATAAATAAATCTCGATCTTGCTGTTGATGCGATAGCGAAGCGCTGCTGCTTTCAGCAGATCGCAAAAGTTCAAAGCGTCCTTGGTAAAGTCTAAGTGGGGTGTTTGCGGTGTCTACTAATTTCAGGCGATAGCTGCGTCCTAAATAGTGGAAGCCTTCGCCAGGTAAATAAGTTTTTTGTTCAGATGGCGGTTTGATTGCTGATTTTTTGAGCAGTTTGCTGTAAATCCAGAAGCGGCGTTGTTCGATAATTTGTCCTAGTTTTTCTACTGGGACTTGAGGTGGTGTTGTGATGATTAGTTGACCGTCGCGTTCGATGGTAATTTCAACTGTGCGACGACGGGGACTTTCGCGCAGTTCAAAGGAGAGTTCTCCAACATTAATGGTTTTCATCGCCCTCGATTTGCATCGTGTCGTTCGGCTAATTGGGTGATTTGGTCTGCTAAACCATCCAGTTTACTATCTGGGAAGACATTTAAATCTTCTAATTTCAGCCAGATATTCTTGCGGAGGTTTTCTCTGGCTACCAAATCGTTCCAGAAGCCGATTACATAACTTTGGTTGTAGATATAGTCTACCAGTTCGGTGCTAAAGGTTTGGAGTTGGGTGGAAATTTCCGGTGTTGGTGAGTCTAGCGCATCTATGAGAGCATTGAAGAAGGGGCGAATTCGGGCTGATGGTTGATTTTCGCTAACTTCGGTTTGTTCAGTTCGGACTTTTTGCGCTAGGTTTAAAAATTCTGTAGCGATCGCATTCCAATTTGCACCCAAACGTTGTAAAATTTCTTCTAGTTTATCGCTCAGGTTGCGGTAATAAACTGGGTCATCGTCTAGATGAGTGCGGATGTGGTATCTGATGGCGTGTTCCATTTCCGCCGCGCGAGTTTGCACGGAATGTCTTTGTTGTACCCGTTGCTCAAAGTCCAAGTCTAAAATATTTACTGGTGAGACTTTGAGGTTAATACCCTGAGATTGAATGTGTTCGTCTATCAGCGCTTGAACTTTTTCTTTCGCGTCTTCTGGGCGTTCATCTCGGAAAATATCATCGACTAATTTCTTTAATTCCCCCAATTCTTTGGCATCTTTGAGGTAGCGCAAAGCTTGGGGACGAGGTAAAAAGGCATCCATTGCTTGCAGAAACTCCCGCAGCAGTTGGTAGAATTCCGCGCGCGATCGCTCATCATGATTTAGGATATTTACACAAGCTTCTTTGTCATCGTCAATATTTAAGTTGCGTTCTTGCCAAAAGTTGATTACCCGGTGGTGGGCTTCGTCTAATTTGGGTAGTTCTTCTTGGATATCAAACCAAGCGCCATCGACATCTTCTTGATCGTAGACACTCATGGCGGCGGCGATGTCGATACCGTAATAGTCTACAATTAAACCGTAGTCTTTACCTTCGGCGGTGCGGTTAGTACGAGCGATCGCTTGTAATAAGTCATGTTCTACTAAGCTGCGGTCTACATATAGCACTTGTTCTAAAGGTGCGTCGAAGCCTACCAGCAATTTATTATTCACAATTAAAAAAGCTAAACCGTCTTCATCTAAGTTTTTCCAGAAGCGGTTTTTGTAGGTGGTGTGGTTATTTTCATCAGTCCATTGTTTCCAGGTTTGGGGGTCTTTTTTGCTGTCGGCGGAGATAATCGCCGCAAATTCCAAGCGCTTGATGGTATCTAGATAAGGATAAGCTTGTACCAAGATGCGGTATTCGGCGGGTGCGGATTCTAATTTCAGACTTTGCAAAATAACGGCTTTTGATTCTAATTCTTGAATCAGTTCGGTTTTAGCTGCGGTAAGATATTCTTGGTACAAAACGCAAGCTTGGCGATCGCTTGCTGCTACCTGAGCTTTAAATTTACCCTGCATGATCCGGGTGACATAGGGGAGCATCTCAGCTTTGTTAGAACAAAAGAACTACTAGCACCTAAAGGTGCGTATTCCAAAAGCTCACCAGGCTGGCAATTCAACGCCCTGCAAATCCATCTGTCCTACCCTACAATTCCTCTTCTAAAGCTTTGCGTGCAATCTGGGTGACATAAACTGTAACGGCGACTGTCGCAAACAAACCCAATATGCGAATTGCCCATTGCAAAGTAGGGTTGGTAGGTTGAGTCTCAGTGCCAATCATGGCAAGATTACCTGCAAGGGAACCAAGATAAACATACATGATGGTTCCAGGAATCATGCCCACGGAGCCGATAAAGTAATCTTTGAGTGAAACTCCTGTGATGCCAAAGGCATAGTTCAATAAATTGAAAGGAAATATGGGAGATAGTCGCGTTAACAGCACAATTTTTAATCCTTCTCTTCCAACCACTTGGTCAATGGCGGCAAATTTTTTGTGATCGGCGATTTTACGAGCAATCCAGTCCCTTGCTAAATAACGTCCGACGAGGAAAGCAGCTGTAGCGCCAAGGGTTGCACCAATGAACACGTACAAAGAACCCCAAATTGCACCAAAAATCACACCACCTCCCAAAGTGAGAATAGAAGCTGGGAAAAAAGCAACGGTAGCGATAATATAAAGAGCAATAAAAGCTATGGCTCCCACCGCACCAAGGTTATCAATCCAGTGCAAAGCGTCCGGTAAAATTGCTTGGGGATTGAAAGAATTTGGATTTGCAGATTCTTGTGCCAAAGCCAGGTCTGTGTTTAATGAGAAAGCAAAGCTAAGTACTAGTAATATTAATACAATCAATCTCAAAAACTTCCGTAAGTCTCCAGAATTAAATCGATTTACGATAAATTGCTTGTTCATAACTTCGACGGATAAGAGAAATTTTTAATTTACCTACTTAAATTTTTCTTGGCGATACCAGCTACGAATTCGCTCAGGTGAAACGCCGAGTAAATAAGCAATAATTACTATTTGATTAAGTAACGTAGTTTTGAATACTCCTTTTTGCAACCATCTACGGGCGGAGGTGACAACTGGTGTGGGGATAATTACAATGCGTCCAAGGCGTTTTAAACGACGGATGAATTCAAAGTCTTCCATGATGGGCAATTGGGGAAAGCTGCCTATTTGCTCAAATACTTCTTTTGTGACAAAAATTGCTTGGTCGCCATAGGGCATTTGGTAAAAATGCGATCGCAAATTTACTCCCCACTCTACCCATCGTAAACTCAAAAGTGACGCATCAATCCGCAAGTTAAATGCACCAGCCACAGTCCCAGGCTGTTGTAGTGCTGTGCGAATCATCTCATCAAACCCAGTTGGCAAACGGGTATCTGCATGAAGAAATAGCAGAATATCACCACTAGCTGCTAAAGCACCCGCATTCATTTGCACAGCCCGACCCGGAGATGATGAGATAACTTTGATACCTAAAGACTGAGCTATTTTTGGTGTGTGATCTTTTGAGCCACCATCTACTACAATCACTTCTATATTTGTGCTGGGTTGGGTAGTTGCGTTAGCTTCTTTGATATTTACCGCTTCATTAATAGCTGGAATAATAATAGAAATTCTACTACTTACAATATTCTGATTCATAATTTCTCATCTGACTCCTGACTCTGATTTTTCACGTTATGTGGAAAAGCCACGAAACACCTAACCCCCTTCCCGCGTCGGGAAGGGGGAAAATTCAAAGTCTTTCTCCTAAAAGGAGAGAGAAATAGAAGTGAGGTTTTGCAGATACCGTGAAAAGTCAGCTCCTGACTCCTGAATTCTCTTCGATAAAAATTAAGGCACTAAGGCCAACACCCCTACAGGAGAACCAGAACCACCACGTAATCTCAGAACTGCGATCGCTAGAGTAGTACCTTTTGGTGGCAGTTGATCCAAATTTGTCAGATTCTCCAACACAATGCGCGGTTGTTCTAAAACTAGGCGGTTAATGGCAAAACTGTTATCCTGTCCAGGGTCTACACCATGAGTATCAATTCCTACTCCAGCTATTTGCCGTTCATTCAGTAAAAATTGAGTCGCATCGCTGCCAAACCCTGGAAAGTGAGCAATTCCTTGAGCATCATGATTCAGGAATGCACTTTTATCAAACCACTTTTTTTGCCAGCCAGTATTCAGTATAACTACGCAGCCATCAGAAATCTCACCGTATTCTTCTTCCCAAGCCAGGATATCAGCAATAGTCAGAGCATAATCAGGATTAACCTCTGTGGCTTGGCAAACATTGATGACTACCGCAGGTACAACCAAAGACTGGGCTGGGTATTGGTCAATTCCCACGGCAGAACGATGAAAACTGTTAGGGGCGTTGATATGGGTAGCGCTATGTTCCCCCAAAGAGAAACGCCGGAGGTAATAGCCATCATTATTTAGTTCCGCCACAGTTTCAAATTCTACTGTGGGATCTCCAGACCATTGGGGAATATCTAGGTCAATTATATGACTTAGGTGGATAACGCGTGTGTAGGTGATACTATTTGGATTTTGGGGTTGTATCATCCCAGCCTTCTATTGTAATTTGTACTCAGGGATTTTTTCAACGGTGCGATGCCTGGATTGGGCTACACCTAAGCAAACATAGTACTACCATTACAACGTTTTTTAATCGATTCAACTGCAACATTACTACTCTTAATTCTTGATAGTAAGAGAAATAATCCCCCCAGCTCGTGTAAATTCTAGGTCATTGAGGGGGTTAAAATATTTATTGCAGCAAAAAGTGAATTGATCTTAGTTAACAACCAATTGGTTAACTTTTAATTAAGTTTAGATCAAGGTTGTGTGATATCTAAGTTGAGACTTACTTTTTTAGTGGAATGACGATGATAAACTCGGCACCTTCTGCCAGTGCCGAAATACACTGGATTTTCCCACCATGTTTGTTGACAACAATTTGGTAGCTAATTGATAACCCCATACCCGTGCCTTTACCCACAGGTTTTGTCGTGAAGAAGGGATCAAATAGACGTTTGCGTACTTCCTCAGTCATCCCTCGACCATTGTCGGCAATGCTAATAATTACACGGTTTTCTTCGATGAAGGTGCGAATGCGAATCTGGGGACAAGTCATTTTTCCTTGGTCACTTGTACTGAGCGTACCCCTCCGGGGAAGCAAGCTACGCGTAGCGTCAGGCAGAGAAGCCGAAGTATTTATCCTTTGTTCACTGTTATTTCCTAATGACAAAGGACTAATGACAAATGACTCTTCTAAAACATCGATCGCATTTGTCAACAGATTCATAAACACCTGATTCATCTGTCCAGCGTGACACATGACTGGTGGTAGGTTGCCGTAGTCTCGGATTACTTGGATTTCGGGATGTCCTGGTTTGGCTTTCAGGCGATTTTGCAACAGCAGCAAGGTGCTATTCATCCCTTCATGAATATCCACTGCCTTGGCACCATCTTCATCAAGGCGAGAAAAATTGCGTAAAGATAGGACAATCTGCCGAATGCGTTCGGCTCCCATCTTCATAGAATCCAGAATTTTGGGCAAATCTTGCTTGAGAAAGTCTAAATCAATGGTGTCAATTTGTTGATCAATCTCTGGTACTGGTGGGTAGTAGTTCTGTTGAAAAAGTTCTACTAAGTGCAGCAAATCCTTGGTATATTCACGGGCGTGGGTAATATTGCCGTAGATAAAATTGACGGGATTATTGATTTCGTGGGCAATACCTGCAACCAATTGTCCTAAACTGGACATTTTTTCAGTTTGAATCAGTTGCGCTTGGGTTTGTTGAAGTTCTAGCAGCGCCGCTTCTAGTTGCTGGGCTTTGTCTTGGGCAGTTTGGGCAGCAATGCGACTTTGGGTGTAAAGTTTAGCTTGGTCAATAGCGATCGCTAGTTGAACTGTAACTGCTTGTAATAATTCTACTTCGTTGTGCAGCCAAGGGCGAAAGCCATTACAATAACCACAGCTAAATGTGCCAATTTCGCCAGATTGGGTGTGTACTGGCAGCGACATAAAGGCAGTAAAACCAAAATCCTGCAAAAACTGTTGTGCTATGGAATCGCCCACAGTCTCAGCATCATCAATGCAGATGATTTCTCCGTTCAAGGTTTTGGCTGCGATTAGTTCGATTTCGGCATCAGTTGCTTCTTTATCGTTAAGCAGACAGGGTAAAAAGGGACTTTTCGCCTCATATACTTTTTCCCAGTATGGTACATCAGTATCTTGTCGATACCAAAAGAAGGCGCAGCGATCGATCTGAAATAAGTTGTGAATCTCCTGCACTGCCGTTTCCACAATGTGATTAAGATCCAAAGAAGCTCGAATTTGATTAGAAAGACGATTAAGTAGTGCTTCTCGCTGGGCGCTTTCTCTGAGTGCAATTTCTGCTTGTTTGCGCTTGATGCCAATGGCAATCTCCTGGGCGGCAAATTCCAGTGCGGTGAAAGTTGATTCTGTCAATGCTTTACGGGCAAACATCGCTATCACCCCTACAGTTTCACCTTCAACAATCAAGGGATAGCCAGCGAAGGCGATCATACCCTCTCGCTGTGCCCACTCTTTGTTACCCACACGGGGATCTGTCTGCACAGAGTTAGTTAGGTGGGGTTTGCCCTCTTCGGCAATCAAACCAATTTTAAATTGACCGACTGGCACACGTTGATGAGGCCCATTAATGTGGGTGTACATCCCCGAACTGACTTGCAACTCCAATACATTGTCTTCTTTGTTCAGCGTCCAGATGCGAGCAAAAGCTGCATCAATATGTTCAACTAAAGCGTCAGTGCAACGGCGCATCATCTTCTGTAAGCTGTCACTCTGGGCAAGGGCTGCGTCTACATCTGCACGAAAATTTGCTAAACGCGCTCTTTCTGCTAGAGCTTCTTCTGCTTGTTTGCGTTCAGTGGTGTCATAACAAATACCAACGAAGTATAAAACATTGCCATTGGCATCTCTAATAGCAGATGAGTTGCTTGTATGCCATCGCCAATTACCATTTTTGTGTTTTACCCGATATTCAATTGCGTCTAGTTTCTTACCTGTTGTCAAAATTCTTTGAAAATAATCGGTATAGATAAATACATCATCAGGATGTATAAGGGGAATAAAGGATTTGCCTTCAATCTCTGCAACCTCATGCCCAAAAAGCTCAGTCCAGTTAGGAGAAACGTAGGAAAATATTCCTTCCAGTGTCAGTGCAAAAATAACGTTATTGGCGTTTTCAAGAATGCTGCGAAATTTCCCATCGCTTTCTATTAATGCTGCTTGAATGTTGTCGCGGGTGTGGCGGACAAGAACTATGATTTGCTGATCTGGTAATGGTAATAACCTCGCTTCAAAATTATTGTTATCTTCTGGTAGGGTTAAGGTATATTCAAAACTGACTTCATATTGAGTTTCCAATACTTGAGTTATTGCTTGCTGGAAGCGATCGCCTACAACAGGGGGTAGGCATTCTCGCAAACTCTTACCCTGACAATCTCCTAGTGGAATATACAGACTCTCCATCAATCCTGGCTTGTAATCCAGAATAGTTCCATCAGCATCAAGACGAAAGTACAAATCAGGAAGCACTTGCAAAATCGCGGCAAATTCTGAGGTTTTTTGGCGTAACTGTACTTCAACTGCTTGGCGTTTTGCAGTTTCAGCTTGCAGTTGCTCTAGTGATTTTTGTCTTCCCGTAATTTTACCTAGGCAGCAAGAGGAATTTGTCGATGGTGAGCAGCTTGGTGTTAGGGAAGCCTGGCTTCCCACTATGGTCAGTTCTGTTATATCCACACAATAACCGATGTAACCGACAAAGCTGCCATCTGCTGCAAATCGTGGCGCAGCTGTATCTAAAATCCAACGATATTCACCATCAGCCCGACGCAGGCGATATTGTCTCTGGAAGGAATCATGGGTCGCAAATGCTCCCAGATAGATATCTTCACATCGCTGTCTATCTTCTGGATGGACGTTGTAAGTCCAGATATTGTCTATCTCCTTTTCTCGCTCAGATGCAGACGCAGGTGTTGTTAGATGTTTTCCGGTAAATTCCAGCCAACTGGAATTGAAGTAACAGTAAAGTGTATTGCATCCAGACATCCAAATCATCAGAGGAGCAGTATCCGCCTGCTGGCAAAATACTTTTTCATCCTGTTGTATTTCTTCCTCATCAACTATGATTTGGCTAACGTAGCTCTGCACCTTTTTAGAAAACACTTTTGCCTGCCTGCTCTGCCTAAATTATTAAGTTAATATTCGGGAAATAGTATTTGTTAATACATGTGTATAATTTCATGCCAATCTATTTTTTATCTTAATACTTTATTTGTTTCTATATATGCAAAAATTCCGGTTTTAATGTAAATAAATTGTAAAAAGACTGAAGCTATTCTTTATGATAAGTTCGCATTTTTGATAAATTTCAAACTACCCATCTCTTAGGGAAGTTGTTTGACTTTGTTTTTATTAAAATCATCGATAAATTCATCTTAGCTATGTAATTGCATTGCCCAAAAACCTGATTTAGCTTCACGAAAACTATATAATTTATTGTGAGTGACTCATATCTTTATAAGAAATTTACAATAATCAAGAATTTCATACTAAATAAATATTGATTTTTTATCAAAAAGAATTCAGCATGAATTAGACTCCTGGCAATAGTATTTTTTCAAGCTAGTTTTGAAGGTTTTTAGTAACGACTTTAGTGCTTAGTATGAACTTTGACCATTCAAAATTCCTGATCTAAAATCGCCAATTAAATGAGAGAAATGCTAAACGTGATATCAACACATTGCAATACAGCAGATTGCGCTCTAATCGAATACACGTAGAGACGTAGCACTGCTACGTCTCTACAAGGTTTTGGGTTTTATATATGTACTTCATTTACCTGAAATCTGCTGTAATGGCTAGCGATGTCTACGACGATCTGCGCTTACGCATTTTATTATGTTATAAAGCTCACAGAAATTCATGTTAGGCGGAAACTATTTTATGGAACCAGATCAACTAGGCCGTTTTAAGGAGTACGGCGAATTCATCCTCCGAAAGATAGATTCTGTGCCCCAGTACCCTTCTCAACAAGAAGATTGGGTTCCAGCTAGTCTTGATGACTGTCTTTTGCGTTTGCGGTCGGCTGCTCAGAAAACTGTAGACCTGGCAACTTCACCTGTGAAAATTGGGGTGATGGGGGAATTCAGTAGTGGGAAAACTTTACTTTTAGGCAGTCTAATTGGATATGCAGATGCTTTGCCAGTGAGTGAAAACCCCACTACAGGTAATGTTACCGCCATACATATCATCCCGCAAGACGACTTTGCAACTACGCAATTAAGTAACTTTACGGTAGAGTATCTTTCTCATGAAGGCGTACACGAGTGTCTACGCTTCATGCTAGGGGAAGCCAATAAACGAACAACAGCAGCCGGACTTCCTCCGATACCAGTATCAAAACTCAACTCTGGGAAAGACATTATTAGCTGGTGTGAAGAAGCATGGAATAGTAGCAACAATTTAGAGTTACGTTATTTACTGCGGGAGTTGGTATTGTTCCTGCGGGCTTATCAAGCTTATGGGGAAGTTATGTGTGGTGGGCACTACCAGATTGATGCCATCACCGCCCGTGAAGGGCTACAGCTAGTCGAACAGCCAATGGCAATCCAAACTCTGAAATTTGAGGATTTACCCCCAGCGCACATCCGATTACCGAGTCCACCCCAAAGGCTACCAACAAAGTTATTACAAAACAGTTTCCCACTGATTCGCCGCGTAGATATCGATGTGAAAATCTCACGGGAAATTTGGGATTTTGCAGGCGCAGCTAAATTTATTCTCATCGACTTTCCGGGATTGGGGGCTGCGAATTCGGGGGCTAGAGATACCTTTTTGTCACTGCGGGAATTGGCAGAAGTACAGACAATTTTGGTATTGCTAAATGGTAAATCTCCAGGGAGCGATCGCGCCAATAAAATCTTCACCATGATGCAGCAGCAGCGACCGGGACAAGACCTGAAAGATTTAATTCTCGTGGGTGTAGGTCGCTTCGATCAACTACCCTTAGACAGCGAGGGTGGCGAAAGAGAACTTGACCAACTGATTGAAAATGGCACACATTTGCAGGAAGAAACGGTTTTCCAAAAACTCAAAGTTCTGCAAACTACCGTTGATGGTGCAGAAGCCTTTACAACCCAAAAAGACCGGATAGTTTTACTGTCGCCATTGTTGGGATTGGCTGAATTGGCAAAACGTTCTACGACAGTGAAAGCCGGCTCACCAGAGTTTTTGGCTAACTTAGACTATCCTGATTACTTAGATCGGTCTAAACGGCTACAAGAAAAATGGGAACGCTTAAGTGAACGGCTGCTAGAATCTGATCCTCGTAGTTATTTAGGCAGACAGTTGGGTTACTTTGGTCAAGATGGGGGACTTAGTAAACTACGGGAATTGATTCAAACCCACGTAGCTACTCATGGTCTGAAGCAACTACATGAAGATACTCGCCGAGCTGCTGATGTGGTGAGCCAGCAACAAGATCACTTGAAGGATATCATAGATGAAATTCACGAGCAAGGTATCCCCACAGGCGATAGCCCCGCTTTTATCGAATTGCGCTTTGTACTCGAAAGCTTGGATAAAATCTATAGGAATTTTCAAAAAGATTTAGGGAAAGAACCACTCAAAGACAGGCGTGGTTTTGTCGTCAGTGATGTAGTAAAAGACGAACTTACCTTTAGAATCCTCAATTGGAACCAGTGGACTTTACTCTTCAACAAAGCCAACAATGGAGCGATCGCTCTGGCAGAATCTAAAGGTGCAGCTGGGAAATTATTTGATCGGGGAAACCGTGTAAATACTTCCGTTCCGACTAAAAGTGATGATTTTTACCCAGTATTTGAGAAAACCGTTAAAGAAGTAGAAGATTTTGCCCGCGATCGCATCCAGCAAGCCGTGGTAGATTTGTTGAACCAATTATCAAATCATATAGCCCCAGAACGCGAACAATTACAGGCATTTTTCCATCCAGAAATGGAACAAGAAATCGAAGAAAAATTTGGTTTTGAAGATGCTGATCTCTTTTACAAATTATTGCTAGGATGCGATCCTAACGAATGGAAAGAGGCAATCATCGCTGAAATCAGTAGCAAAGACAAAACAGTTGCTCCCGAAATCATCTTTCCACTAGCACGTCAAGACGATAAACACAACGTTGGTCAAATCTTTGATTGGGCACCAGAAAAAAGCCAAGGCTTACCCAGATCGAGCAATCACCAACTTTTAGTACTGCGACTGCGAGATGAAATTAATGCTAGTGCTAGCCTTCATCTTGTGCAGTATGTTAGCGAAGTTAATCAGCAAATTAATTCTGAACTAGAAGGCATTTTGGATCAAATTATTCCTAGTCTGCAAAATCTTTCAAAAAAAGAAACTTTACTGAGATATTTGGCGGCTAGGGAATTGCCATCTGAGATAGAAATTCCTACTTGGTTGCAGATTCTTTCAGAAATTTCCGATGTTTCTGACTCAGATGATTTGAAATGAGCTAACTCAGAAAATGAATGATTAAGTTACAAAAAATCCCACGCTTCAAGGCGTGGGAGTATTAAGGTAATTCGTAGTTGTTAGCTAAAACACATCTAATTTGCATATTAAGATTTTCTCAACATCTTCTGGGGTGGGCAACATGAGCGCCTTGATTATGCAACTTGCAGCAGTTTTCATGTATTTGAACCACATCTGTCGTAGGGGCACAGCAATGCTGTGCCCCTACCGCGTGGTCTATTTACCTGAAAATAGCTGTAAATGCCGATTAGCTTAATCAGTGCTTGCTTTGTCCCTCTTAATTACTAATTACGAATTAATGATGGTGGTGATGATGCCCTGCTAGTTGCGGATTAACTGCCAAAGTTTCCTCTGACAGCAACTCTGCAATATGAGCATCAGCCCATTGAGCCGCCATTGCCAAAAATTCTGGATGGTCGTTGACACAAGCCATTTGTACGTAGTTTGTACCAGGATGCTGTTTTTCTAAAGCATGGATGATGTGGTGTACATCCAATAGAGTTTCGTGGTTTTCTGTAGCAAAGCCAATTGGCATAAAAATTACCACTTTTGCACCCAATTGAATCAGGTTATTTGCTGCTTGCTCTGCATTTGGCTGTGTCCAATCAATTAGGGGTGTGTCATGGTTGAGCCAACCCACGGAGATTAAAGGATAACGATTAATCAACTTATCCCGAATTAAATCGTACATTGCTTCACTTTCGGCAATCCCAGAAGTAAAGCCTTTAGCTTTATGGGGACAGCCGTGGTTCATTAACACAATACCGATTTGAGAAGGGAGATAAGCTCCGGCTAACTCAGCAATTTTCTCTTCAACCAGATGAGCCATCAAATCGATGTAAGCTGGTTCGTTGAAGAAAGAAGGAATGTAGCGCTGTGCTTTAACCCAGTGTTCTTCACCATCAGTCAACTCAACCAGAGCGTTGTTAACTTGCTCGATCGCAATCCCACTGGTAAAGATAGAATCAACTACCAGTAGTGGGTAAATCAGCAGCTTATCGAAGCCTTGGTTTTTGACTTCTGCTAAAACTTGATTGGGTAGAAAAGGGGCGCAGAAGTTGAAAGCCTTGAAAACTTGGATATTATCGCCCCATTTTTCTTGTAAATTCTTCTCAATCCCAGCACGCTGCTGTTCAAAAATGGCGTTGTGTGGGGAAATAAAATCGTGGTGTGTGTGTCCCCACTCGTGGCGGTCAAATAGTGCCAAAAGCTTTGCCAGGGGGGGATAAATCCAGGTTGGTACTGGTGCAAATTTTGCTGTAAGTAGATTTAAAGCCTGTTCGTTATAGTTGGCGAAATCTTCATAGCTTTCGACTTCGCCGTAGCCCATGAGCAATACGGCTACACGGTCTTTACCTGATAGATGCTCGTGAGTATGTTGTACTTTTTCCGGCGTGGCAACCACAATGAGTTCCTCAATATAAGCAGAGTGCAGAGAGACATGACGTTAGGGAATACCTTAAATATTTTCCCTACTAGTAAAATATTATCCCATCCAGGGGGATAGGATAGGTGGAAAAATCAAGATAATACATCAAAAGATATACAAAACTTACGTGGGGCATTGAAAATTGAATCAATGCCCCATCTTTAATAATCGCCATTAGATGTCCTCCTCTGGAGAAGATGAGGGAATTTCATAGCATCAATGAAATTTTGTCTATCATCAGATAGTGTCAAAAATGAGTTAATCACAGTAATTAGGGTTTTGTATAAATATTCTAGTTTAGAAGTTACAGAGTTAAGTAATTTAAAAATAAAACCTATTTCTAAACGCAAGTGTAAGAAAATGTCTAAGTGTAAGAGTTGCAAGAGATGGTGATTAAGATATAACAGGAAAACAAAAGGTTAGAAATTGAGAATAAAAGATTGAGATTGCATATAGTAAATCAAGAATTTATGCAAATGATCGCTTATTTTTTTGCAGTTATAGTAAATTAATGTTAGCCTAAAAATAACCTGGAGAACCAACTGATTTCATGACAATAAAGATTAATATTGAACTTCCAAATGATGTTTTTTCCGCACTCCGCAGTAACCCAGAAACCTTTGTTCAGGAAATGCGTTTAGCAGCTGCTGTCAAATGGTATGAAGTTGGTATAGTTTCCCAATCTAAGGGTTCTGAAATCGCAGGAGTCAGTCGTCACCAATTTCTAGAAGCACTCAATCGTTATAACGTTTCACCTTTCCAGGTGACTCCAGAAGAATTAGCAGAGGAGTTAGAACGTGACTAGGCGATGGGTTGTGAATGCTTCTCCATTGATTGTACTGGCTAAGATTAATCAGGTTCATCTGCTTTTTGAACTTTGTGATGAAGTTATTATTCCTAGTGGTGTGGTTCGGGAAATCTCCGTTGCACCGGATAATGATCCTGCAAAGTTCTCGATTTTGAATGAAGGATCTAGCTATGTTCGAGATTTAGAACAAGTTGATTCAATGATTGCAGCGTGGGATCTTGGTTTAGGAGAAAGTCAAGTTCTTACCTGGATACATAACAACCCAGGCTATGAAGCAATTTTGGATGATCGGGCGGCAAAAATTGCCGCACTTGCTTTAGGGATGCTTACCAGAGGAACTTTAGGTGTGATTTTACTAGCAAAACAAGAAGGTAGGATAAAAGTTGCTAGACCAATTTTTGAACAACTGATTCAGATTGGGTTCAGAGTTAGTACACAAGTTTTGGAGTCAGCACTTAGACTTGTTGGTGAATAGTGCGATCTTGTAGTTTCCCGCCAATATCGCTCTCATCAATCACATACTGAAAGTGCGATCGCATTACTCCATTCATCAGGTTAAATCTTCCTTTTGCTGCCATACTGCGATCGTGCCATCACTATAACTACTCACTAAAACTTCTCCATTACCACTGAAATCAAGCGAGGTGATCTTATACAAGGTTTGTTGAAGAGTACAAGTCTTGCTGCCAGTTTCTACATCACGAAGTTCAATACTGAACACACCATTGGCAAACTCACTAAACGCTAGGGTTTGTCCATTGGGGCTGAAAGCCAAGCAGCCTCCCAAATCTTGATTATGACGATAAATTGTGCGTATTTTTTCTCCAGAGCTAACTTGCCATAATGTGATGTTGGCGATTGCTGTGACTGCTAAAATTTCGCCATTTGGGCTGAAGAGTACTGGATCGGGATATCCAGGATCGGTATCGCCTTCACGATTCTCAGTATAGCAAGGCTATAAAAATTTAGTAGCAGAATTAATTCCTAATGTTTAAGTGGTAGCAGATAGATTTCATGTGATGAAAGGTAATATTAAAAATGAGTATAATTATTTGCCCTGGAATTCATGAGCCAGAATTAACTGAAAGCTTTAGAGTCGGATTGTTAGATTTAGTTTCTCATGGCGCGATACCTGCGGTGAGCTACGCTAACGCACCCAATTCCGCAAATATACTGATTTATCCGGGTAAAGATGTTTTGGTTTTATCAGCCTTGCACATTTTGCAATTTTTGCGCGTTAGCGTAGCTCACCGCAGGTATCCCTTGACCAACTCTCCAGAATCATCAATTATATTCATTAGCTTCAGTGCTGGCGTAGTCGGGGCAATAGGGGCAGCGCATTTGTGGCAACTCTTGGGTGGTTGTGTCAAAGCATTTATTGCTATAGATGGATGGGGAGTACCACTACAGGGGAATTTCCCTATTCATCGGATGAGTCATGATTATTTCACCCATTGGAGTTCATGTTTGTTAGGTAATGGACAAAATAACTTTTATGCTGATCCCGCAGTTGATCATTTGTTGATTTGGAAATCTCCCCAAACTGTACAAGGCTGCTGGGTAGATTCTTCCATTGAAATTATTCCACCCAAAGGTCGTCTGACAGCAGCTGAATTTTTGCTTATGCTGTTAAAGCATTATGAAGCAAATTAATCCGGACAATGGAGTAAGTACACAGGAGTTAGTCATTAGTCATTAGTTCCCCACTCCCCATCTACCCAAAAAAAAGTATCTAAATGTTTCCAACTGAACCAGCTGCTGTTAATAACGGGTTTGGCGCACTGTTCAAAAACCGTGGTTTTATGCTCCTGTGGATTGGGCAACTGCTGTCCCAGTTAGCAGATAAGGTCTTCTTCGTTTTGCTGATTGCTCTCTTGGAGAACTACCCACCGCTTCCTGGGTTGGCACAAAACTCGATGTACTCAACCTTGATGCTGTCGTTTACAATACCAGCAATTTTGTTCGGCTCTGCTGGTGGCATCTTTGTTGACCGCTTGCCAAAAAAGCTGATTATGGTCGGTTCAGATGTCGTGCGGGGAATATTAACGTTGTGTCTCCCTTTGTTACCACGACACTTTCTAATTCTGTTAATCCTGACTTTTGCCATTTCCACGGTGACGCAGTTTTTTGCACCAGCCGAACAAGCAGCGATTCCCTTATTGGTGAAGCGAGAGAATTTGTTGGCAGCCAATGCACTGTTTACCAGTACGATGATGGGAGCTTTAATTGTTGGCTTTGCGATCGGAGAGCCGATTTTGAGTTTGGCGAAAAGCTGGATGGGAGAAGAATACGGTCAAGAGCTTGTGGTTGGTGGATTATACATATTATCGGCTGCGATTATGCAGCCAATTAAGTTTAAAGAAGACAAACCCCACCGGGAACATCGGGCATCAAATAACCCTTGGGCTGAATTTACCGAAAGCCTACGCTATCTCAAAAAAAACCCTTTGATCTTGAATGCTATGCTGCAACTGACAACTTTATATTGTGTATTTGCAGCCTTAACTGTGCTGACAATTCGATTAGCCGAGGAGTTTGGTTTAAAAGAAAAACAGTTTGGCTTTTTCTTGGCAGCCGCAGGGGTGGGTATGGTATTTGGTGCAGCAATTTTAGGCCATTGGGGTGAGAAATTGCATCACAAGCCTCTACCTTTAATTGGATTTTTGATGATTGCACTAGTTTTAGGTGTATTCACTTTTATGCACAACTTGTTGCTGGCGC
The DNA here is from genome assembly GCF_036917135.1 of Nostoc sp. Taxonomy (GTDB): domain Bacteria; phylum Cyanobacteriota; class Cyanobacteriia; order Cyanobacteriales; family Nostocaceae; genus Nostoc. The sequence goes on from NZ_JBALEA010000063.1 coordinate 168,258, forward strand.
TAGCACTCTGTGCATTTTTGGGTGTAGGTGCTGCCTTAATTGGTGTACCCATGCAAACTTTAATTCAACAGCAAACACCACCTACCATGCACGGTAAAGTATTTGGCTTTCAAAATCATGCCGTCAACATCGCTCTGGCGTTACCTCTGGCCATTACTGGGCCATTAACTGATGCTCTGGGCTTGAGATTTGTGCTTGTCGGAATGAGTGTTGTTGTGGTGGTTGTCGGTGTTTGGGCTTGGAAAAATACCCGCAAAGTCTTGCAAGATGTAATTTAACTAATGTAGGCTAATAATCTAGCTTTATATTGAATATAAAAATTAATCAGATTTTGATTGAACTTTTCAATTAAAATGAAATCTTAACTACAGAATTCAGCATTAACTTTAGCTATAGTCTGAGGTTTGACCGTGCGATCGCTTGACCAAATTAGTCTCCCCCAAACTGAGAATCAGAAACAGTCCCGTATTTCTAGCCCGCCAGTGGTGCCCAAACGTGCATCTGGCGGTTTTGCTCTCCTTGACAGCCTTCATCGCCACGGCGTTGATTATATTTTTGGTTATCCCGGTGGAGCAATTCTGCCAATTTACGACGACCTGTATAAGGTAGAAGCAACTGGTGCTATGAAGCACATTCTCGTCAGACACGAACAAGGTGCAGCCCACGCTGCTGATGGTTATGCCCGTGCCACGGGGAAAGTCGGAGTGTGCTTTGGTACTTCTGGCCCAGGAGCAACTAACTTGGTGACAGGCATCGCCACCGCCTACATGGATTCGATTCCGATGATTGTGGTGACAGGACAGGTAGCACGTCCGTCCATTGGTACAGATGCCTTTCAAGAAACTGATATTTACGGAATTACACTGCCAATTGTCAAGCACTCTTATGTAGTGCGTGACCCCAAGGATATGGCGCGAATTGTGGCTGAAGCCTTCCACATCGCTAGTACTGGGCGTCCGGGACCAGTTTTGATTGATGTCCCCAAAGATGTAGCTTTAGAAGAATTTGACTATATACCTGTAAAACCAGGTTCAGTGAAGTTACGCGGTTATCGTCCCACCGTGAAGGGAAATCCCCGGCAGATTAATGCTGCGATCCAGTTGATTGCTGAAAGTCGTCGTCCCCTATTGTATGTGGGTGGTGGTGCGATCGCAGCTGGTGCCCATGAAGAAATCAAAGAACTAGCTGAATTATTCAACATCCCTGTCACCACAACCTTAATGGGGATCGGTGCATTTGACGAACATCATCCCCTAGCTTTGGGAATGTTGGGGATGCACGGTACCGCTTACGCTAACTTCGCCGTTAGTGATTGTGACTTGCTGATTTGTGTCGGCGCTAGATTTGACGATCGCGTTACAGGTAAATTAGATGAATTTGCCTCCCGCGCTAAAGTAATTCACATCGATATCGATCCCGCAGAAGTCGGGAAAAACCGCGTTCCCGAAGTGCCCATCGTTGGCGATGTGCGGAACGTCTTAGTAGACTTGTTGCGTCGCTGCCAAGAAACAGGCGTTAAAGCTACACCGAATCAAAACCAAGACTGGTTAAATTTAGTTAACCGTTGGCGTGAAGAGTATCCTCTCATCGTGCCGCACCATCCCGACAGCATTTCACCCCAAGAAGTGATCGTAGAAGTCAGTCGCCAAGCACCCCACGCTTTCTACACCACAGATGTCGGACAACATCAAATGTGGGCAGCACAATTTCTGAAGAATGGCCCAAGGCGCTGGATTTCTAGCGCCGGTTTGGGAACGATGGGTTTTGGCTTACCTGCGGCAATGGGCGCGAAAGTAGCGTTTCCTGATGAAGAAGTCATCTGTATCAGTGGTGATGCTAGCTTCCAAATGTGTTTGCAGGAGTTGGGAACACTTGCACAATATGGGATAAATGTCAAAACATTAATCATTAATAACGGCTGGCTAGGGATGGTGCGTCAGTGGCAGCAAGCCTTCTATGGTGAGCGTTACTCATCCTCAGATATGGAAGTAGGGATGCCAGACGTAGAGTTATTAGCAAAAGCTTATGGCATTAAAGGCATGGTAATCCGCGATCGCAGTCAATTAAAAGATGCGATCGCCGAAATGCTGGCACACAAAGGCCCTGTGATTGTGAATGCCCTTGTCACCAGAGAGGAAAACTGTTATCCAATGGTAGTCCCTGGCAAGAGCAACGCTCAAATGGTCGGCTTGCAGAAGCAAGGGACGAAAGCTGCACCAGAGCCAGTGTATTGTAGCCACTGCAATGCCAAAAATGCTCCTACCCATAACTTCTGCGCTGAGTGTGGGACAAAGTTGTAACGCTTTTTGATAATTCAGACCACAAAGGCAGGGAAGTAGGGGTTAAAGAAAGGCGATCGCGGACTCTTCCCGGAGGGCGTAGCCCGTTGTAGACATCGCCATTATAAAATTCAGATGGATTCAACGTAGGTTGGGTTGACTTGACATCCTCACCGGACTGAAGCAACGGTGATTCTGGAGTAATAAGTAATAAGTAATGAGTAATGAGTAAGAATATTCACTTATTACTTATTACTTATTACTCATTACTTTAAAGCATTGCGTGAAGCACGTAGCTCTAAACCCATTTTTTCGGTAAGGAAACCCAACTTGCATTTAATGCACATTGACACCCTCGACTTTTGCCACTTCCAGCATCGTCTTTAAAACTGAATCTGGATTCAGACTAATCGAGTCAATTCCCTGTTCAACCAAAAACTGGGCAAATTCTGGGTAATCGCTGGGTGCTTGTCCACAAATGCCGATTTTGCGGTGATGTTTTTTTGCAGCTTTTATAGCCATTTTCACCATTTCCTTGACAGCCGGACTGCGTTCATCAAACAATCTCGCTACCAACGCCGAATCTCTGTCTATACCTAGTGTTAGCTGAGTTAAATCATTAGAACCAATGGAGAAGCCATCAAATACTTCAGCAAAGTCCTCAGCCAGAATAACATTACTCGGCAACTCGCACATCACATAAACTTGCAAGTCGTTAACACCTTGCTTTAAACCATTTTTTGCCATCTCTGCCAAAACCAAACGCCCCTCATCAGGAGTGCGACAAAAAGGAATCATCGGGATCACATTCGTCAAACCCATATCTTCCCGTACCCGCTTGATGGCTTGACATTCTAGGGCAAAAGCTTCCCTGTAGCCTTCATCATAGTAACGCGCTGCACCTCGCCAACCTAGCATAGGGTTTTCTTCATGGGGTTCAAACTGTCGGCCACCTAACAAATTGGCATATTCATTACTTTTGAAATCTGACGTTCGGACAATCACTGGTTTGGGATAAAATGCCGCCGCAATTCTACCGATGCCTTGGGCTAATTTATCTACAAAATACTGGGGTTTATCGTCGTAAAGTGAGGTAATTTCAGCAATTTTAGCTTTGACAAATTCATCTTTTAACAATTCATAATGAATCAATGCCATTGGATGAATTTGAATTTGGTTAGCGATGATAAATTCTGTCCGCGCTAAACCTACGCCATCGTTGGGAATTGCCGATAAACTTAATGCTTCTTGGGGATTACCCACATTCATTAAAATTTGAGTGCGGGTGCGCGGTAAGTTTTCTAAAGGGACTTCTTCAACCTCAAAAGGTAATAACCCTGCATAAACTTTTCCTTCTTCTCCTTCAGCGCAAGAAATTGTTACCTCTTGACCAGCTTTTAAGATTTCCGTACCATTACCGCATCCCACGATCGCAGGTACACCCAATTCTCGCGCAATAATTGCTGCATGGCAGGTTCGTCCCCCAGAATTGGTGACAATTGCACTGGCGCGTTTCATAATTGGTTCCCAATCGGGGTCAGTTCTCTCTGTCACCAAAACTTCCCCAACTTGGAACTGTTCGAGTTTCTGAACATCTAAAATTAGACGTACTTTTCCTTGACTAATTGCTTCCCCAATGGCACTTCCCGTAACAAGGGGGATTGGGGATTGGGAAGATTTTTCCCCATTGCCGATTCGATTCGCCAATAACAACCGATAACTCCGCAACACATTTCCCGTCTTCTGCGACTGGACGGTTTCGGGACGCGCTTGCACAATAAAAAGTTCGTTCGTAATGCCATCTTTGGCCCACTCGATATCCATTGGGGTGGGAATACCGTGGACTTGAGAATAATGGTCTTCAATTAAACACGCCCAATTTGCTAGTTGTAAAATCTCTTCATCACTCAGGGCAAATTTACCTCTTTCGCTGGCCGAAACCGAAACATTTTTCGTAAATTTGGAGCCGTCATCATAAATCATTTTCAGTTCTTTACTGCCCAATTTTTTATCGATAATTGGGCGGAAACCAGCTTTTAAAGTTGGTTTAAAAACATAATATTCATCGGGATTTACAGACCCCTGGACAACATTTTCACCTAAACCGTAAGCGGCTGTAATTAGTGCCGCATCCTTAAAGCCGGTTTCTGTGTCAATGGAGAACATCACTCCAGATGTTGCTAAGTCAGAGCGCACCATTTTTTGCACACCTACAGCCAGAGCAATGCTAAAATGGTCAAATCCCTTCGTGTGGCGATAAGAAATAGCGCGATCGGTAAATAGGGAAGCAAAGCATTTATGACAAGCTGCTAAAACTCCTTGGACACCGACAACATTGAGGTAAGTTTCTTGCTGTCCGGCAAAACTAGCATCGGGTAGGTCTTCAGCAGTGGCGCTAGAACGGACTGCAACATCTGTCTCTGCATGGTATCGTTCACAGAGACTATGGTATGCTGTGGCGATCGCTTCCCGCAATTCTACAGAAAATGGGGTGTGGATTAATAGCGATCGCGCTTTTTTCCCGCGTTCTCGTAAATTTTTGACATCCTCAACATCTAAATCTGCAAAGAGTTTGCGTAGCTTTGCCTCTAACCCTGCTGATTTGATGAAATAACGATAAGCGTAAGCAGTGGTGGTGAATCCGGTAGGAACGTTAATGCCTTTGGGCGTTAACTGCTGAATCATTTCCCCCAGTGAGGCGTTTTTACCACCAACTACAGGGATATCAGCAATCCCAATTTCATCAAACCAGAGAATGAGCGATCGCTCTTGGGAAAATTGAGATAAAGTGCTTCTAGATACTGTAGCCATAAATATTACCTTTTAAACTTAATACTCGATTCGTTAGTACGTAACCGCTAGTATATTTTTCCCCTATTAAATTTGAGATTTATAAAATGCAAAGCTATGGTGAATAAAAATTAACAATTGTTCGGCTTAATAGCTGCATCAAAATACCCGATGGTGCCAATTAGAACGACTGCTGAAAATTGCAGAATATCAGCTAACTGAATACAGCACTGATGCCCGTAAAATTGAAAAAATGCGCCGTAAAATAGGTTTAACATGCGAGGTTCAATAACCTAGTCTACAAGAAGGATAGTGATCTGGTGGGAATACGCTACGATTGGCAGGAATTAGAGATTAGGGCGATATACAACACGCCATTGCTAGAGCTGATTTATCAAGCTGCTAGCGTGCATCGCCAATATCATGACCCAACAAAAATCCAAGTTTGTAAGCTGATATCGATTAAAACCGGAGGTTGTCCAGAAGATTGTAGCTACTGTGCCCAATCTTCCCGCTATCAAACAGAGGTAAAGGCGCAAGCACTCCTAGAAAAGGAAACAGTAGTTAACATCGCCCAGAAAGCTAAAGAAACTGGTGTTAGTCGCATTTGCATGGGTGCTGCTTGGCGGGAAGTACGGGATAACTCACAATTTGAAGAAGTCCTGGAAATGGTCAAGGATGTGACTGCAATGGGTTTAGAAGTGTGCTGTACTCTGGGGATGTTGACGGCAAATCAGGCTAGGAAATTGGCAGAAGCGGGACTTTACGCCTACAACCATAACTTAGATACCTCACAGGAATATTACAGCACAATTATTACCACGAGGACTTATAGCGATCGCTTAAACACAATTGAGAATGTCCGTCAGACGAATGTGACTGTATGTTCTGGTGGTATCCTGGGTTTGGGCGAAACTGTCGATGACCGTGTTGGTATGTTACAAACTTTGGCAAACTTACATCCCCATCCAGAGTCCGTACCGATTAATATTCTCTCCCAAGTACCGGGCACACCCTTAGAAAATCAGCCTGATGTCCCCATTTGGGATATTGTGCGGATGATTGCCACAGCTAGAATTTTAATGCCAGCTTCTGATGTGCGTCTTAGTGCTGGTAGGGCAAGACTTTCTCAGGTTGAACAAGCTTTCTGCTTTATGGCAGGAGCCAATTCGATCTTTTCTAGCGACGACAACAAGATGTTGACGGTGACAACTCCCTGTCCAGATTATGATACTGACCGAGAAATGCTGAATTTACTTGGTTTGGGAATGCGTCCACCTTCCCAAAGAGAGGAGAAAGTAGTAAGTCCGGCTGTTGTGGGATAAATATCTTCTTGTGGAATGGGCGAGATGCCATTGGTATCAAAGAGTGCCTCGGCTTAGGCTTGAACTGGTTTTACTGGGGATTGGGGACTTTTAGAGGATGTTTTAAAAGTGGTTGGCTGTAATTTTAGGTACTTGTTGATCCCCCTAACCCCCCGCTCAATTGGGGGGAACCGGATCAAAGTCCCCCAATTGAGCGGGGGATTTAGGGGGATCTAAAACGTTTTGCTACTGACAAGAGGACTTTTAAAACATCCTCTTAATATAAGTATCTAGATTCAGATGCCAACCAAATCTTAAAGCAATTTCTTGCCCAGTCCCCAATCCCCAATACTTCGGCTTCTCTACGAGACGCTACGCGTAGCTTGCTTCCCCGAAGGGGTACGCTCAGTACAAGTCCCCAATCCCCAATTCAAATGAGCGATGCAATGATATTAATACTCATAGCTAAAATGGTAGTATTGAAAAAGAAGGATAATATGCTATGTAACAGAGTCAAGCGCCTCATATCGGGTGATGTTGTCTGCACATCTGAAACTTGGCTAGTCATGCCAACTACAAAAGAATAATATAAAAATTCCCAGTAATCTGGATTCTCATTATTAGGAAAATCTAAACCTCCGGTGATTTCTTCACTATGACGATGATTAATATATTTGTAATAGCTGTGTGCATATTGCACTGCAAACATTGTATGTACTAATAACCAGGAACCGACAATGGTCATAATTGAAAGTATGACGTGTAGGATAAGCAGAATTGTTGACAACCCTTTTTTATCAGTTAGTAAAAACCCAATGGCTAAAACACTCGCACAAGCCGCAGCAATCACTAGCATGAATATAGCCAAATGTCCTTCATATTCACTCTCAGAATAACGGCGGATTTTTTCTGGGGTAGCCCTGATCATTTTCCACCAGGTTATGGCTAAGAAGAAGTCAATTCCAGAGTTCCAAGCGCAGAGAATGCGAGTTGGTAAGTGCAGCCAAGACGGAAGGATTACTGAAACTAATACAGCCAGTCCGATAGCAATTATTAATCGGGGTCGGGAGTCGAAGTTTTTAAATAAATTAAGTTTCACAAATATTACGATCGCAGATATTATCTAGTCTGGTTTAACTAATTCTAATTCCTAGTTTTCGGTGAAACACCACATCAAATAGACATCTCCAGAAATTAAATATGCGTTATCCAGAACCCTTGTACAGACGTAGCAGTGCTACGTCTCTTTTTCACCAAATGTCTAATTGTAAAATAAATGGTTGGTGTTTAAGCTAATCGTCATTCCAATTGCATCTTTGCGTCACCGCGTATCACCATCTTTGTAACGATTTAAAACACTCAGCTTAAAAACGGATCAACTTACTTGTTGGGCTATAAATCCTCAGCTAATTAAATTTACGAATTACGAATTACTTTAACTTAGCTCTAATCGTCTCTACTCTTTGACGATTGACACCTAAATCGCTCTGACCTAAGCGTGAGGCTGAACGCACTTGGATAACATTAGCATTTCTGTCTAGATAGAATTCTACATCATCTACAAATCCCAGTAAAGCACTTTTAAATTCTGCATATAAATAATCTTTACTTTCGGTAATGATTTTAGTTCTTGGTAAGGACTGAATAATCTTTTTAAGATTAGCGATTGATTGATCTGGGGTAGATGTAAAAGTCAACGGTGCAATCTTGTGGGTTGCATTTGTACTTTGACTGGAAACACAGTTAGGAGAGTTAGGGCAGGATGCTAATTTACCGTTGCTAACACCTAAATTATTCGGTCGTTTGCCAGCAAAAACCATAATTATGTCTCCGGGTAAGTGAATAAGTCTACTCTCACACATTTGTTTCAATCAGTGTAATACTTTGCGGCGATCGCATCTTCTGGCAAATGACAGATTCACTAAAACATCGGTGCGATCGCTCTATATATAGAACTCATGTTTGATTTTTGAAATACATCCTACATATACGTAGATTTTTTCAAAAAATAAAGCCTGTATTCATTAGCTTACAGGTTTTATTAGTACATTCATACCGCGTAATTTGAGACTAAGCGATACTCAAATTAACTCGGACAATCAAATCGTTGTAATCTTTATCGCCGCCATTTGCCAAATCCTCAAAGCCAAAAGCGTTATTCCCTAACAGGCGAATATGATCCGCTTTGTCGGTCTTAGCGCCCAAGAATGAGAAGTAAACTGCCGGATCGTTATTGGGATTGCGATCAAGAATTGCATCAGTCCCGGCATTAACGATGAGAAAGGGGGCGAAAATAGCACCAGGTTGGAAAGTACCTGCGAAATTCCCTGTACCTTGGTTAGCCACACTCAAATCAATACCAGCAACACGGTTACTAATAGCTGCTTGAGTATAACCTGCTTGTCCAACAAGCACATCTGCTTTACCATCGCCATTGGTATCAATACCACCATTTTGATCAGTTACCTGATAAAAGCCGACAAAGTTGTTAAAAGCTGCTTCTCTATGAATCACAAAGTCGGCTTTCACCAATTGTGTTACATCCCGCAAATCAATCATTTCGGCTTCAGATTTTCCTTGAAGACTGATACCTAGAGGTGGGTTTTGATCTGTTGCTTCAATCTTAATAGCCAAATTCTGGAAATTGAGAGAGAACCCTCCATTGTCCACATTCGTACTTGAGGAAAAAAGCACCTGAGAAAACGAGCTTTGTCCAGATAGCACCGCCTGAGTAGTGCTACTAGGTATTAAATAAAATCTCAGATTACTCTCAGAATTAAATTCCAGTAGAGTTGTCAGATCGCTAGGATTAAAGCCATTGGGCAGTTTGGCAAGAGATGAGAAAAGCACCGTTGCTCTTTGGAGAGCTACTTCGGTGTAATTTGCTGCACCGGGCGCTATGCCGTCAATCCTACCTTCTGCATCGTCAACGACAAACACACCCACTTCATTAACTTCTTGAGAAGTGTTGCTTTTAATCTTGACTGAGAGTTTGGCTTTTTCATCGTTAACTTGACTTTTGATAGTAAAGATATCACCTGTAATTCTTGTGAGTAGGCTGGTTGGTTCGATAATAGAAGTAGTCTTCTGGGCAACTGTGAGTGCAAACACATCACTAACTTGAGCAAGAACCGGATCTGTGGCAATAACTTTAATGTTCAAGCTACCCACATTATTATTCGTAGGAATGCCACTGAAAGTGCGCTTATTAGCATTGAAGGTTAACCAACTGGGTAGGGGATCGCCGTTCTCTAAGGTAGCAGTGTAGGTTAGGGTATCTTCAAGATCCACATCGCTAAAGGTGTTTTCAGGGATGATGAAGTTAAAGGTAGTTTCTGCTGTGGCTTTTTGGTCAGCGATCGCCTGATCTACAATTGGTGCATGATTGACATCAACAACTGTCAGTACAAAAACATCACTGACTTCATCCCCAGAAAGATCATTGACAGTGACTTTGATATTCTGCTTACCCAAATCCGCCACCGCAGGAGTACCACTAAAATTCTGGGTAGCAGGATTAAAAATTAACCAACTGGGGAGTGGATCGTCGTTTTCTAGGGTTGCAGTGTAGGTAAGGCGATCGCCAGCATCGACATCCCGAAAGGTGTTGTCTGGGATAATGAAATTAAAAACCGTGTCTTCTGTTGCTTGTTTGTCACCAATTTCATT
>NZ_JBALEA010000064.1:0-40452 GCF_036917135.1 Nostoc sp.
TTTAGGGGTAGCCCTACGCAAAAATAGCTCGATGCCAGGGATCATAATTTAAACAAAAGCCTCCTCATGATAATTTGAGGAGGCTTTTGTTATTTCTGGGGCGTACTAAGTAAGGACTATTTCTCCATATTTAAGTAGAGTCATCACATACCCCTCTTTTGTCACTTTCCGGGTATTCTGAATAAAAGAATAAAAAAAGAAAACCCTGAAAGGTAAGTAGGGCAATGGATGTAGAATTACAACTCTTGAAACATTTGGCAAGGGATGCTCACCCAACAGTTGCCACCATAGATGAATATTGTGCAGAGTATAAAAACCTGTTTAAAGAAGTAAGAAATTATGAGTGCTTCAAATATTTACATCTGGGAATAATGTCCCAAATTCAAAGAAAATCATTACCAGAGATAGCGAAAGTAGTAAGTATAAACTCTGCACAGTCGTTACATCATTTTCTAGCCAATTCAGATTGGTCAGTAAATAAGTTAAAGCAACGAAGATTAAATAAATTAAAGAAAGAATTAGATGGTCAGGCAATTACAGTAGTAATAGATGAAACAGGAGATAGGAAAAAAGGTAAAAAGACTGATTATGTGGCTAGGCAATATTTAGGAAGTGTGGGTAAGGTAGATAATGGGATAGTTTCAGTCAATGCTTATGGAGTTTGCTCTAACATAACTTTCCCATTAATTGTAAAAGTATTTAAACCAAAAGGAACCCTAAAGGAGTCAGATAAATATAAAACTAAAATAGAGTTGGCATCAGAAATTATTACTGAATTAATCGAATTAGGCTTTAATATTGAATTAGTATTAGCAGATAGTTTATATGGTGAAAGTAGCCAATTTATTAGAAAAATAGCTGAATATAAATTAGATTATGTCGTAGCAATAAGAAGTAATCATGGAGTCTGGTTGCCAGCAGGACAGAGGGTTAGGGCGAATAAGTGGTGTAAATTTGAGAGAAGATTTAGCAATCAGAAATCAGAAATTAGATACATTAGGGAAAGAATTTATGGTAAAAAAAGAGCCATAACTTACTGGGAAATAACTACTGACCCAGAAACTATGCCAGAAAATTCTACCTCCTTCGTGATGACGAATCTTCAAGGGAATTTGAAGAAGACTTTAGGCGATTTATATGGATTAAGAACTTGGGTAGAATATGGGTTTCGACAGTGTAAATAGGAACTAGGCTGGACAGATTATCGTTTCACTAATTTCCAACATATTGAGAGATGGTGGGAGATTATTTTTTGTGTTTACACGATGATTAGTTTAAATTTTCCAGTCTTCTTAGGCTTCAATCAATCTCGTCAACTTGAGACTGAAGCACAAGAAAATAGTGATATTGATTTTTCTAATCATCCGCAATGGAATCATGAATCAGGATGGAAGAATACTTTAAATAATCTGCGTCTCATTATCCAACCACTTTTACTATTTTGGTTAATTTATCCCTGGTTAAGTATTTTCCCTAATTCACAGTTGTTACTGGGATTCAATCATTTAATTGCAGCCATGAATCAATTTAAACCCTTTTATGCTTCTGGATGATTTAGCTCCTGAACTACTTGCTTATTCCGGAGAGTGACAAAAGAGGGGTAAGCTTCTTTGGCTTTAGTTTCTGCTTCTTGTCTGATGGTATTATTAACAGAATGAACGGGAATGGTAAATTCTACTTTAGTCAATCTTCTTTATATCCTGCTCTCGTAAATTGTTCTGGGTTTTGATATTAGCAAAGTCACGACTAGCATCAATAAAAACCACATTCTTATCTATTATCTATTTTATTTCGCTTAAAAATCAGAATCGCCGCCGGGATACCAGTACTAAAAAATAAATTACTCGGCAACCCAATCACCACATCCAGCAAATTCTCTTCAATGAGTTGCTGACGGATTTTACCCTCACTGCTACCCGTCCATTCATTAGGGTTGTTGTTTCAATCATGTGACTAATAAAAGAAACCCCCCTAGCAGACTCAATCCTATCTAGAAATCACAAATTCACCCTGACTTGCACACCATAAATCGCCGGATCGCCAAACCCCGCAGTCACATCAGGAGGTGTGAAAAAGAACCCAAAATATGGTAATTTTGGGCGAAGGCTTAAAATATATTAGTTTGATTATGATTATAATATGATCTTGTCAAAATTGTCAAAGATATCCTGAAAAGCCTACCAAAAAATGATTATCCAGTATTAAATAGTTGTCTATTCTTTGAGTGCTGGCTTTCTAGCCCAGAAAGGGTTTTAAGCTTATTTTTCAACAAGTTTAGCACGCTAAGTACGCAAGAACCGTTTTTCCATGCCAATACACTGCACGGTTCGGGTTCTAACTATTCCGAAATGCCCCGAATGCTGATTCATTATGCTTATAAAGCTGTTACGTATACAACTTGAATTATCAGGGCGCTCATGTTGCCCACCCCACAATCATATTGAAAAAATATTAGTGCAAATTAAAGGCGCAACAGCTTAATGCGGTGTCAAACTCTTATCTTAGTTAATTTGTCAAGCTCACCCTATACCAAATTAGATGAGCTTACCCTGCATCATCTGATGTTTCTTGAATGTCAATTTCCCAAGGTTCTCCTTTATAATCTGGTGAAAAAAGGTGAATTTTGCCTTTGTTAGAAAACTGCTTCAACTTTTTGATGAACTGGGGAATAGCATCGACTATATGCAGATAACTTTCTATGTCATAGCAGATAATGAGTAACATCAGAGGACTAGTATTTATCTTGAAATACCAGTGACAATTTGATAGTAAAACTCGCATAATTGGGCCGCAAGCTTGATAAAATCGCCTGCAAGTAGCTTCTTCTAGTTGCCTGTAGAATAACTCGTTAAGTATAGGTGCTCCAGTTGGAGGCAAATCATCTGCGGGAAGGGGGAATTTATTCATAGTAAATAACTAGGGATTGGGAATTGTTAGTCAAAAAAATACAACGCTCCTGCGTGTTTTCATCACACTATCTATATGTATAGCTGCGGCGATCGCCTTATCCGATTTTGTCGCGTTAATTCTCTGCAATGCACTATGAAGGCGCTCATACAAAACCACCTCAGTATAATTACTGTGCCCTATCTGATGTTTACCCAAAGCAATATCTGGCTCTAATAAAACTGTGTAGCCAATCACCTCGAACCAAGTGAGCCCATATGGTGTAATGACAGATTCTGTAAGGTCAAAACGGCAGCGAAGTTTTCTTGTAACACGACTCGCTTTGGCAGTTGTTTTTTTTTAGCTGTGCTGGATTCATGAAGAAGACTTAATTTGAGTCAATGCAGGAGCTAGGCACGAGCTTGCTGACATTGGTTAGTATATTCACTAATGGACGTATACGGCTTGATACTAATTATCAAAGCTGAAGTTGATCGGCAAGATTGTATTTTGTGTCACTCCTTACCAATATTATTGGTAATGTTGGGATAAACAGTTAGAATTGGCTCTGTATTAATGCTTAACCTTTGCTTCCTGCTCTAAAAACAGGTTGCCAATGTCAAATAAAAGTTGCATAGTACCTCGATAGCCAACTTTGGTGAACTGACCATAATCTAAGCGGTCAAAAATGGGAATCCCTTGACGGTAGAGAGGAATTTTTAAGCGTTGAGCGATCGCCACTCCATGAGAGTTGGTAATTAGCAAATCAGATCCAACCGCCAGTTGCTCAAAGTCTTCCAAATCGCCAATAGTGACGGTGGGAATCGGAAGTTTTTCTAGCAGAGGAAAGCGTGTTGTTGTCACTGCTGAGTGAATCTCAACTCCTAGCGATCGCAAAAAAGCAACTGTTGACCAAAGTAAATCTGGTTCCAGCGCTAAAGAAACTCGCTTGCAACCAAAGTAAAAGTGATTTTCCAACATCACATGTTGTAGCTGACGGCGTTGACGGCGATATTTATCCGGTACGCTAACACCACTGATATCCGCCAATGCTTGCAGGAATTTATCTACTGCTGCTAGTCCGGTTAGTTCACCAAATATCTCATAAGGTATATTGAATCTCTGCTCCAAAATTTGTGCTGCACCCCGCATACTATCACCTAGTGCCAAAGTGAATACAGAACTGCCAATTGAGCGTAACTGTGCCAATGTAGTGCCATTGGCTGTAATGGCACTAGAAGAATCTTCTATATGACCATCTAGTGAGCCAGAAAGGTCAGGTACAACAATAGGTACAAGTCCAAAAGAGGTAACAATCTCTTTGATTTCTTGGACATCCCCTGGTGTGAAGGCAGAACTCGCCAAAATAGTGATTTGTGTGGCACAAGCGTCTTGCTTGGAGTTTTTTTGGGGAATTTCCCTGACTATACTCTCAACTGCACCAGCAAAGCCATCCTGTAACGTACCTTTGAAATCCGGTGTAGAGACAAGCACAATTGGTAAATAATCCAGTTCTGGGTGACGGTGGCGAATCTCCTTAACAAAGCGTCCCATGTCATCACCTCTGGTTTCCACGAGTCCAGTGCTACAAAGACCGATAATTTCTGGTTTGGATCTCTGCACCAAAGTCAAGATTGCTTGTTCAACTCTTTCCTCGCCACCCAAAATCGTTGCAACTTCGGTCATCGCCGTACTGGAAAGGGGAATTGTCTGACGGAAATGCTGTACCAATACCGCCTTAGTCAAAGCAGTACAGCCTTGAGAACCGTGTAATAAAGGCATGATTCCCTTCAACCCCAAAAAGGCTAAAACTGCACCCACAGTTTGGCTTTGCTTCAGGGGATTAACTGCAACAGATGTACTCGTAACGCTAATAATCGCCATCAAATTTCCTCCTCTGGAGAATTTCCTACTTCAAGAGCTTCCCACGGGGCTGGCTGATACACTTGCTCCCACACAGGATTGTAAAAAGCGGCATACAGTTCTCGTGCTACTTCTAAAATTCCTACATACCCTGCATAAGGATGGTTGCGTTCTTGATTAATATCTAGGAATGGAATTCTAGCTGTGAGAGAGGTATCTTGATGGCGTTTATCAGCAATTAACATATCAGCTTGATTTTCGTTAATTATCTGTAAAATTTCTTCAGGACTATTTTGTTCTAGAATTATGCCATCTTGGCCCAGCAAACTTTTGACTCTAATTTTATCCTCCTCATTATTATTCTTAGTAAGAATAGCAATAACTTCCATCCCCAATTTCTTAGCAGCAAAGATAATCAACCAACTCTTGAAACTTCCAATAGAAAGGATAATGCGCTTACCTTGCAATCGAGTGATATACAAAGCGAGTTTTTCATCTATTGCAGCAGTTTCTTCTGCAATTAGTTTTTCTGTACGTTCTTGCAAATCAGAATTACCCAACTTGGCAGCAATATTCCTTAAACATTGGTTGATTGACTCTATACCATAGATAGACTCTTCAATATAGGGAATGCCATATTTTTTCTCCATGCTTTTTGCCATGTTAATTAGTGCTTTGGAAGAAAGCAACACGTTAAGTTTGGCGCGATGGGCATAGCAAACTTCTTTGTAGACAGCATCGCCTGTAATTTTAGCCAAAACTCTAATACCTAATTTCTCCAATAACGGTAGAACATTCCATATTGCACCTGCGATGTTATGTTCACCAATTAGGTTGATGTCATCAGGTGTACTAGTCTCTGGTTCAGCTGTTCCAATAACGTGTTCTAACAAAGCTTTACCAGCGACACGGTTGCCCAAATTTTGATTCCCAATAAATCCAGGGCAATGTACTGGGATAGTGGGTATTCCTGTTTTCTCGGTGGCATTTTTGCAAACTCCCTCGATGTCATCTCCAATCAGGGCGGTGATGCAAGTGGAGTAAACAAATACCGCCGTCGGTTTGTAGCGTCTTGCTAATTCTAAAATGCCTTTGTAGAGCTTTTTGGCTCCACCGAAGATGATATCATTCTCATCTATGTCGCTAGTAAAACGTATTTTGTACAGCATCGAACCAGAAGAGAGGCTGCTGTAACTTCCCCAAATACTAGCAGCACAGCCACTTGGCCCGTGAACTACATGAGCAGCATCAGTGATTGGTACTAGGGTAATCATTGCACTATCAAAAGCACAACTCCCTTGAGTAGTTCCAGGTTGGGGTAATTGTGTGGAGGACTTTTTTTTATGCAGTTTCTGTTGCTGAGGAGCATTTTCGGAATTTGACTCACTGAATGAATCGTTGATTTTTTCTGGCGTGGGATTCATTTGTTTGGTGACAATAGGTAGAATTTGTTAGATGTTAACTGAATTCCCAAAGGCTTTTATAGGACTTTCATTTATTAATGTATCTAAAACATGGAATAAAAGGGAATGAGAAAGATAATTTATCATTCCCTAAAATATAAACATCAACTAGGTTAGAGAAGGAGAAAACAAAAACACGAACTAAACTATTAAAGTATTAATCTTGCTGTGTATACTTTAGTAGATTAGTGTTAACACGGTGATGATAAAATACTCAGAGGTTAAGATTAGCTATTCGATTACCTCCATTTTAAAAGATTGGTGAGAAAGTGGGCGAGAATAGCCCACCTAATATTTACTTTGTATTTAGCACCGGAGTCTGAACAAGAACCTTACTTCTTCTAGCTACCGGAAACTATTTCTACGTTTCCTTTTTTTACTGCTTCTAGTGCTTCGCCTTGAGCGTCTTCTAGCTTTTTAGCAGCGTCTGCTTGGCTAATCATTTTTGCAGCATTTTCTTCACTTTCAAGGATGCCGAATTCAATCAACAAATCTTCTAGCTCATCCATCTCGATGGGTGTGGGAACTGTAAGATTTGTATTGTTGATAATCTTGTCCGCTAATGTGCGGTATTCATTAGCTTGTTTACTGTCAGGTGCATACTCGTTCACTGTCATCCGGCGCAATTCGGCGTGTTGCACGATATTGTCACGTGGGACGAAGTGAATCATGTGGGTATTCAATCTGGCAGCCAAGGTGCTAATCAGTTCATCTTCCCGGTCAGTTTGACGGCTATTACAAATCAGCCCACCCAAACGTACACCACCAGTGTGAGCATATTTGAGAACGCCGCGAGCGATATTGTTCGCTGCAAACATCGCCATCATTTCACCGGAGGTAACGATATAGATTTCTTGGGCTTTACCTTCACGAATTGGCATGGCGAAACCACCACACACAACGTCGCCCAATACGTCGTAAGATACGAAATCTACGTCTGAGTAAGCGCCGTTTTCTTCAAGAAAGTTAATGGCAGTGATGATACCCCGACCGGCGCAACCTACACCAGGTTCTGGTCCACCTGATTCTACGCATCTGATATCCCGGAAGCCAGTGATTACCACTTCTTCGAGTTCGATATCTTCCACAGCGCCCCGTTCAGCAGCCAAGTGCAACACGGTGGTTTGCGCTTTACAGTGTAGAATCAATCGGGTAGAGTCAGCTTTGGGGTCACAACCCACAATCAAGATGCGTTGACCCTTTTCCGCCATAGAAGCGAGGGTATTTTGGGAGGTAGTAGATTTACCGATACCGCCTTTCCCGTAGAAAGCAATTTGTCTAATTTTGCCGTCGGACATGATGATTAATCCTGTAATTGTTTGTTTGGTGAGTCTGTCGATTTATGAGGCGTTGGCACTTTGTGCCTACCGGAGGTACTTGTGCTGTCAAGTTACAGCAGTGACCTGATGTAGAACGTCGTTGGAGGCGCTCGTTCTACAGCAAAAAGAGTCTGAAGAAAAAACATATTCAAGTTTTGGTCAGTTTTCATTGGCCATTAGTCATTGTTTTTTCTGACTAATAGCTAGAGTAATAAGACATCACTCAAGGAATATTGCAAGTATTACTATCCGCTTACTCAAATGATTTCTCTGGCGGTAGTAATACCAATTGCAAAAAAGAAAGCTACAAATTCCAAGCTGGAAACTCAAATTCAATCCGAATTACGAATTCAGCATTATCAGTTGTTGTAATCTCCTGAAGGTTGCTCATACCTAAAGAATGGTTGCAGCAGGAATTTAAATTTACGCAGAGTTTTCCTTTAACCACGCAACCAACCATTGCAATCCACTCTAAACAGTCGCTACAACTTCACCAATTTTACTGATATCATAACCGCCAAGAATTTCAAATTGTGAGTGAACCATCCGATGTCCCAAAGTACTGAGCAACTGCTGTACAGGTGCTTCTTCTAAATATTCCTTGAGAATCACCAAATCATATCGTGACTGATGTAAAGGGATAAATCCCAGTCCAAAAGCGGTAGCTACAGATGCCGTACTCATACCTGCATCGGCAACTCCTCTGACTACAGCTTGGGCAACATCTTGGTGACTTTTGAGTACATTGTCAAAGCCCTGAACAGCATCGAACGGTATCTGCTCCTTTTGGAGTGTTTGTTCCAAAAGCATCCGACTACCAGAACCTATTTCGCGGTTAACAATAGTCGCTCCCCCAGCCACTAAGTCGCTAACTGTTCTAATTCCCATTGGGTTCCCTGACTTCAACAAAAGTCCCTCCTCCCAGACACCAAGGGTAATCAGAACTGCTTCCCTCCCAGCCAAAACATCTCGAACAAAGGGAGTATTATACTCACCAGTTTCAGGATCGTACAAATGCATCCCAGCGATGTGCGCCTCACCTCTGCATAGACTGTGTAATGCAGCCATGCTATTGGCGAAGTTATATTGGACTCGCAGTTGGGGATGCCAGCGTTCGGTGGCTCTTGCCCATAATGAAATTACAGGCGCACAACCAGCAATCACAACGGTATTGTGAAGTGTGTCGAGATTATCGTCTAGTAACCTGACTCGAACTTTATTTGTACCTGTAAGGCTTGTGCCTTCACCATCAGCCGGAATCATGTCTTGGCGAAAAGCATCCTTACCAATTAAGGGGTAAGCTATCCATTGTCCTCCCACACGAGCCATGCTAACTCGTAGTTGCTGACCATTAGGAACAGGTTTAGCAAGAACGGCTTCAATTTCAGGTAAATCTCGCTCTAACCAGAATAGATCCTCAACTTGACAGCCAAGCGCTTTGGCCAAGCGAAGTGTGATGGCTACTGAGGGAGCATATAGTCCCGACTCTACACCACTAATAGTCTGACGAGTTACACTAGCGATGTTAGCCAAGTCTTGTTGGCTCATGCCTAAGCGAGTTCTAATGGACTTCAAGTTATTACGGAGGTCACTATCCTGCTTCATTGGCTTTGTCTCTTAGTTTCAAAAAGCCGTAGCGGATTTAAACATTGCATCTGCCAAGGCGAAAGTCTAGTCTTTGAGTTTATATTTCTCTTTGACGACATGACTGTGCTTTCGCTGTCTTGATTCCCCATATAAAAAGACTATCACAGAAATTGCCAGTTTGCTTGCGAAGCGCAAATTATTTTTGCGGGTGGTTACTTTTTAGCACCTTTTTTGGCTCAAAAGCCCGAAATTACAATAAACAGAGCATTTGTTTAGTACGAAAGCGCTACCAACTTAATTGGTAAAAATTAGCGTTTAATACAGGACAAAATTTTGCGGTTCTCAGGCAAATTGCAGTCAATCTTTTAGATCAAGACAAGCACGTGAAACTTGGGATAAAAAATAAACAATTTCTTGATTTACGTGTTCAACCGCAATGGGAGCTTGTCAACTTATTTATTACATTTGAATTGGCGACGATTTATTTTTAATAATACTGTTTTTTCGCTCCAAGGTAATTCGACAGACTGGTTGTGATTCCATAACTTGTTTTTCAAACAACCTCTAAGAGGACTTTTGCAATAGGTCTATTCAATGAATCACTGAAGATTCAACTTAAATTCATCAAACTTTAATACTTTCGAATCAGGCTTGCGAGTATCAAAACGATAACTACTTATGGTACCAGTCCCCGTATCAAAGATACTAAAAACTGTAATATCATTACTCGCAATATAAGGCATCGGCTTTCCATTTTCGCCCAATAAGGGAGAAATTGTTGGTACTATCGGTTCTAACCCATTAGGATCACCAATCTTAACATAATCTTCTTGATATCCAATTGGCACTTCTCGCTTTCTCTCACCCCAAGCAGCACTGTAAGTATTACCCACATTAGATGTTTCTAGAAAGTGCATTCCACTGGGGCTAACAAAACGGTTCCATAAATGGGAATGCCCATAGAATACCAATTGCACATTAGCCGCTTCAAGGATTGGGACAACATCGCGGATAATATAATCTGCGTCTTTGGGGTATTCGTAACGCACTGCTTTGATATTATGATCATCCCGTTCAATTATTTGTACTGGTTCTGTATAAGGAGGAACTATATTATCACCCAAAGTATGGGGTGGATGATGGAACATTACAACTTTGTATTTTGCTTGTTTAAACTCAGGGCTGTTGAGTTCTGTCTCTAACCAATTAGACTGCTTACTGCCTTTAGCAATTGGCTCATAAATTAGCTGTCCATAACCCCAATTTTCAGGATTATTTAAATCATTTTCGGCTTCTCGATATCTACCCTTATGCTTTCCATCTAGCTTGGGAGTGCGCCACATATTGGTAGCGAACAGTACCACCAAACGCACATCACCAAAGCTAACTGCATAATACCTTTTTCCACCCTCTTTACTTTTTGGTAAAGAGAAAATCTCTTCATAAGTATTAGTATTAAAAGAATTGTCTATTAAAGAGTTGTCTGGGTAGATTTTGTGAGCAACGACACGGGGAATTGTATCATCAAATTCACCATTTAAACTTCCTGTCCTGGCAAAGCGCCCCATCACCTCATGATTGCCAATGCAAGTAAACATGGGTGCGTGTTGAATTATTTGTCCACCAGTGTAGGTTGTCTTAACGTCGTTGTGCGTCATTTCATATTTAGCACGACCTTGTAAACCGGGAAACAAGGCACCACCACTGTTATCATCAAACCATTCTGAGGCGCGATCGCTAACATTGACCAAATCACCAGCAAACCACACTCCATCAACTCGTCCCACTGTTTCTACCACCTTTTGCAGATTTGCAGATGTCATCGGCTTTAACTGATGGTCAGAGGTAAGTAAAATTTTTAGTGGTGTATCTAACTTGGGAGTAGCTGCGAGGGTAAAAACATCACTATTAACACTCTCGCCCTCTTTTCGCGCACTCGTGACACGATAGTTTACCCGCACACCAGGAGTTAACCCAGTCACCTCAGCCTCATGTCGCCAAATATCACGCTGGACGGGTTTTTGATAAACTTGTCCGTCCTTGGTTTGGTTTGCAACTCTTGATTCCTGGTCTTCACGCGTGCGAGTGAGTTTGGTAGTATTTGCCTTTGCAGTGTGTTTGAGATTTTCCCCGTAGCTTACTGTGTGATTAACACCAGCAAACTCAGTAAACCAAACTACTTGCACAGAGGTTTCAGTTGGTAGTTGCAAAAATGGGTCGGTGAGCAGTTGGGGTGCTGATGTCATAATTGATTGCCCAAATGAACGCACGCTTACTAGACTAAAGCATATAACAAGCACGAGCATACCCACTAAAAAGGTTTTACGGCTGCTTACAGCGATTTTCAGGCAAATAAACCACAAATAGACCTCTCTCCTCCGAGGAGAGAGGCTTTGATTTTCTCCCCTTCCCTTGTAGGGAAGGGGCTGGAGGTTAGGTCTTGTCTGATAATTGTGGTTTAAATACATGAAAACTGCTTAAGCCTCTGAGCATGAGTAAATTTTTGACTTGCTAATGACTAATCATTTCTTGAGAAGTTAGGATGAAATCATAATCAAACTTAAGTTGAGATATTTCCGGCTCAGGCAAGTAAAAGAATCAAACATTTCCTGAAATTTTACCAATTTATAGTAAATTTAAATTACCAATCCTATGTCAAATCGTCATTATCCTCCCGCCTACTTACGCTATCTCAGAGCCAGGTTATGGAATCTTGGGCGACCTGCTTTTTGGGGAACTGCAATTTTTTTATCTTTAGTAGGGCTAATAACCTGGGAATACTGGTCAAACCCAGATATCTTCGTTTATAAGCAAAAAAAACCAGTCGTTTCACAACAGCCTGCGGATTCCTCTCTGTCAGAAGAAAACAGAGCGATCGCAGCAGATATTGATAACTTGCCAGTTTTATTTAATGACTTTGAGCAAGGAAGTCTTTCATCAACGGCAAATACCCCGAAAGAAAAGACTGAGGCAAAAAAGAGTACAGACTTATTAGATGATATAGCTAGCAAGCAAAAGCCTGATAGTGATACCAAGTTAAATCCTGGTTTAGCCGTTAATAGCGACAACTCTCCAGAGTTAAAAAACCCCTTTGTTGTCGAAACACAAAATTTATTGCGTACTGGGACAGGTGATAATAATAACCAGTTTCTAGGTCTCAAGACCTTAAATGCACCGTCTGAAACAGCAGGGGGAGAACAAACATCCTCTGGTCTGGGTATTGGATTCACTAATCAAACCAACAAAAATCAAAATTCTCTTCCTCTCACCCCTCTGCAAGGGGCGCTCAACCAATCGACAAATCAGAAATTGTCTAGCTTCAATGGTACCCCAACTCAGACAAATACCTTGGGGCAAGTTTCTGACCCAGGAACAACGTTAATGCCACCTATCAACAGCTTACCCAATCAGAATTCTCTACCAAGTAATGGGTTAAATACTGGGACAGGTTACACGTCAACGGGGATGAGCATACCACAAAATCCCTACGGTAATTTAAATAACGGTCAGGTATTGCCAAGTAATCGGTTAAATACTGGTGCAGGTTATACGTCAACGGGTACGAACTTACCGCAAAATCCCTACAATAATTTAAATAGTGGTCAGGTAGTGCCTAATGTAGCACCAATAACACCCCCAATCACTACACCTTACTCTAGCCCGAATCTGAGTCAAGGCGTTGTCACACCCACAAACTCTGCGGCATACGGGAATTATGGGTTGCAGCAACCAACGCAACTACCACAATCTAATTATGGGAATTATGGGTTGCAGCAACCAGCGCAACCATCACAATCTAATTATGGGAATTACGTGCAGCAGCAACCAACACAGTCTAATTCCTTATATCTTCGCCAACTTCGAGACAAGTATAGAAGTCCGGGTCAAAACTGATTTTAACTGAATAAAGTTCAGCTAAGGAGATTGTGGGCTATTTGGAATAATGGGAACCTCTGGCGTTTCGGGTTGTTGCTTTTGGCGTTGCAAATATTTACTCAATACATAAGCCATATCCCCACGGGTGACGGGTTTTAATGGAGAAATATTGCCTTGAGCATCTGTGTTAATAAATCCCTCGGTAACTACTGTAGCGATCGCTTTTCTCGCCCAATCTGGGATAGACTTTTCATCTGGATGTGTAGCCAAAATCTCATTCACCGCGTCATCGGGAAACTGAAATACACCATAAGCCTGGGCAAAAATAGCCAGAGCTTCTGCCCTTGTCACCTTTTGGTTAGGGAAGAATTCATCGCCGCGATAGCCTTTCATGATGTCAGTTTTTAAGACTATCTGTATATCATTAAATGCCCAATAAGAACGAGGAACGTCTGGAATCGCTAAATTTTCTTTAGTAATAGCTTGTCTTTTATCTAGCCGAAATGTTTTCACCATAATCGACGCTAATTCTGCCCTACTCAGTAACCTTTCTGGATAAAACTTGCCATCAGAAAAGTTTGTCATCCATTTGGCAGTAATTACTTGTTGAATGGAATCAGATGGGATTCCAGAAGTAGTTTCTGTCCCTTGAGCAATTGCTGGCAAGTTTTGTAGTAGTGCTACCAAAGATAAAGTAATTGAAAGCTGACGCATCACCATAACCACTTTTAGCTGCTAACGTGAATTTAAAAAACTACGTTACTGAGGTTAACGCAAAATTTGGTATTCCTAATAACCTGTAACTCAGTTAGTGACGAATTTAGTGTGGGCAATGTTGCTCCAGCTATGTAAGGTGTGGCTATCAACTTTAAAAATTAGGACTGTGTTCAGAATCCCAGCACTTCCCATTATTCCAAATTCTACCAGTGTGTTCACATTCGGATTTATCGTCAATCCAAGGAATTGAAGTAGGGTGAAAGGAGCTAGATATAGGAGTAAGTGAAGACAATACAGAAGAAAATATAGTGTAGCTAGAAGTGGATAGAATGATTAGAAATCCTATGAGGAACAAGATATTGGCAGGAGTCCAAAAAGGATATAAACTTTTTTCAGAACGTAAACGCACTTGAGAGCGACGTTCTAAACCTGCTAGCAACACCAGATAAAACCTTAATTTGGGAATTGGTACTGAAACTCTTATATCTAAAGGATGACGTGTCCAACCACGAGAGGCAAAACCACTTTTTATCGCTTCTAATTGCTCCACCGTAAAGGTATTTGCTACTTTCGGGTCAATTTCAGCGAAAAGTTGCTCAAAAGTCTGGTAAGTGTACTGAGTTTTGCTCATATTTTTGTATATTGCAATACATTACTCTACCACTAGTCATCTCCTTTGTCCGGGATAATATGATGTTTTATTTTTTGTCAGTCCCTAATCAAGGAAATAGAAATTAGCAAAAACTTGTTTTTTACCTTTCATCTTTTGGCGTTATCTGCCCACTACTATGGACTATAGTCAGTTTTTCAGGAGTTTTGGCAATGACCGCAGCAGCAGATCCCGTAAAGTTGATGAAGCAAGAAGTTGGCAAAGCCGCCGCCGCCTTAGTCAAGTCGGGTTCCATTGTGGGGTTGGGTACGGGTTCAACTACAGCATATACGATTCAGTATTTAGGCGATCGCCTCAAGTCTGGTGAACTCAAAGATATCATTGGTATACCCACCTCCTTTCAGTCAGAAGTGCTAGCGAAGCAGTACGGCATCCCTCTCGCCACCTTAGATGCTATTGACCACATCGATATTGCCATTGATGGGGCAGATGAAGTCGATCCACACAAGAATTTGATTAAAGGCGGTGGTGCAGCACATACCCGCGAAAAAGTTGTAGATTACTTGGCAGAACAGTTTATTGTCGTGGTAGATAGTGGTAAGTTGGTAGACCGCTTAGGTTCTAGTTTTCCTGTGCCTGTGGAAGTGATTCCGATGGCAATTACTCCCGTAACCAATGCCATCAAAAAACTCGGTGGCAAACCAGAACTCCGCATGGGTGTAAGAAAAGCTGGCCCAGTGATCACTGACCAAGGTAACTTTGTCTTAGATGTCACATTTGACTCTATTGAAGATCCAGCCGGACTAGAAAAGACATTAAATAACATTCCCGGCGTTTTGGAAAATGGTATCTTCGTTAACTGTGTCGATTTAGTTTTAGTTGGAGAAGTCAAAGATGGTCAGCCATTAGTGCGACAACTGTAAGAGTTATAGATTTTGGATTTTAGATGTCTCTGAAATCTAAAATCCAAATCTTCTTTAAATTCATCGTCTTCATCGTCCCAATATGCGTAGTTTACCAACCTAGGCATCGCAGCTTTGCCCCCATCTTGCTCAATAATTATTAAATCGCCCTTTTCGCCTAACTCTGCGTTAATGAATCGTGAAGTTTCACCCCATTCTTCAAAAAGCCTAATTTTAGCTCGCGTAGTTTGGAGACATGCAAAAAATAAAACGCCCAGCCGTTTCAATGATATTGTTGGCAAAAGTCCCAACTGGCCATTTTATTACTTGTAAGTGACCTACTGGGCGTCTTATTCTCTTAGAAAAACATAGGCAGATCGCTAGAATCGAGCGCTAGACGATGACATTAGTACCGACTACCAGATTTGTAGCGGTGAAATTATTCAAAGTTGCAAAGGTATAAAAATTGTTACTCAAGTAGGCAAACTGAACTTCTGTAGAAGTACCCGATTGCACAAACCGCAGATAACCATCTGAGATAGGATTGCTGCTAATGTAGCCTCTACTCTTAAACAAGTCAGTAAGGATTAACTTATCCTCGCTTTTATTAAAGTCAGTGATTGTATCACCATTGCTAAGGGTTTGGTAGATGAACTGGTCATTACCGCTACCGCCAGTCAGCGTATCACTAAAATCACCGCCAATGAGGATGTCATTACCAGCACCTCCAATGAGGCTATTATTACCATCACCACCAAGCAGGGTATCATTACCATCACCACCAAGCAAGGTATCCTTACCAGCGCCACCGCGCAGCAGGTCGTTACCACCCTTGCCGTCGATGCGGTCATCGCCCCCTTGACCATTAATCACATCTGCTGAGTTGTCAAAGCCATTGACATTGTTGTTCAGGTCATTGAGAAATGTGACTGTGTTCTTGTTGAAGATAGCGTTTTGGGTGGAGTTGGCATCCAAAACATCAAAGCTTTCACTAATGCTGGTTTGCCCATTAAACAGGATATTGCCCACTGCCGATACGTTCTCTAGGTTTTCCAGGGTAAAGTTTTGGAGGATAACTTTGTCATCAGCTACCCCTTCAAAGGTGATTTCCAGATTGTTAGCATTCTGGGTAAGTAGCAGATTTCTGGCTGTGAATCCAGCACCTTGGAATTTGAGGATATCCACTTCGGCAATGATTGCTGCTGATGGATTTGAGCCTTTACCTAGCCCACCGAAATCGGTAATGGTATCAACACCGTCACCTAAGTTGTAAACAAATTTATCTTTGCCACCGCCACCAGTTAGGATGTCGTTGCCTTGATTACCTGTGATGGTATCGTTCCCGGCTTGAGCGTTAATTATGTCACTATAACTGTTGCCCACTAAATTATCAGCGCCATTGGTTCCATTCAGTCCATTAAACTCTAATGCACCAATATCAACTTTACCCTGAGAGATTCTGTTAAATGTACCACCCCGTTGGTCAGTGGTGATACCTGCTGGAATCAAAGCATTATTGCCAGCGTTAATGGCGGGACTATCCGCAAGTAAGGCATTAGTAAAGGTTGTACCACCATTATTTTGCAGGGGGCTGAGTCTTGGATCAATGGGGTTGGTTTGGGTGCCGACAAGGGTACTGGTGGTAAAGCCAGTGCTACCTGTGTTGTCGCCAATTAGGTTATTACCAGCGTTGGTGAAGTTGCCGGCAACGTCGCGGGAATTAGCGGAATCGCGCGGACCTGGGTAGAAGTTGCCTGCAATGATGGTATCGCCAACGATAACAGTGCCGCCATTACTGACAACACCCCCACCGTTACCAATAGAACCGTAAAAGCCCTCTGCTGTATTATTGGTAATGGTGTCATTGGTGAGGGTGAGAGTGCCACTGTTCAAGATGCCGCCGCCGGTGTAATATACACTATTATCAGAGACAGTGCTGTTAATCAGGCTAAAAGTACCTGAGTTAGATATGCCACCGCCGTCTGCCGCTCTATTATTAGAGACAGTGCTGCTAGTGATATCAACAGTGCCTAAGTTATAAATGCCACCGCCGTAAGATGGGTAGGGGTCAGGGCCTCCCCGTTCAAGACCCGTAGCGAACGCACTATTATTAGAGATAGTGCTGTTCTTTATACTGAGCTTGCCTGTGTTGAATATGCCGCCGCCATAGGCTGTGTTGTAATCGACGTTTGCATTATTGCTTGAGACAGTGCTGTTAGTTAGGCTCAGGTTGCCTTTGTTAAAGATGCCGCCGCCTAAAGACGACCCCCTATTGCCAAAGACAGTGCTGTTAGTCAGGCTGAGAGTGCCTCTGTTAAATATGCCGCCTACCTCCCCTCTATTGCCAGAGACAGTGCTGTTAGTCAGGCTGAGGCTGGTATTGCTATTGAGCAAAATACTGCCTAAGGGATCGTTAGCATTAGCAATCTTCAAACCATCAATGTTGGCATCTGTCCCAGAACCCGATATCTCGAACACGCCTGATGAATTATTCCCACTCACAATGAGGTTAGATGCCCCAGTCCCCAAAATGGTAATATCATTGGTAATGGTTAATTTGCCAGAGGTCAGGGTGATGATATCTGGGGTGGCATCGGTGAACACGCCCGCAAAGGTAATCGTATCTGCCCCAACGGTCGCATTGGCATTGAGAATAGCCTGCCGTAATGACCCTGAGCCAGAATCGTTGGTATTAGTCACCACTGTAGTAGTATTAACAGGTGGCGGGGTGATGGGAACCTGGACTTCGTAAGCACCAATATCAACAACACCGTTGAATATCCGGTTAAATCGAGTGCCGCGTTGGTCAGTGGTGACACCAGTAGGAAGTAGGGAATTATTGCCAGCATCAATCGCGGGGCTTTTCGCAAGTAACGCCTGGGTAAAGGTTGCACCACCGTTATTTTGCAGCAGTCCGAGTTTGGGGTCAATGGGGCTAGCACTTGTGCCGACGAGGGTGCTGGTGGTAAAGGCAGTGCTACCAGTATTATTGCCAATCAGGTTATTGCCGGAGTCAATCAACCCACCACTCACGTCGGGGTGTATATCAGCGGAGGTGGACTTGTCGAAGTTGCCTGCAATGATGGTGTTACTAACCCTGTCGTCAACAAAGGAAGTAAAGTAACTATAAACACCCCCGCCATTGCCAGTACCATCACCATCTGAGTCAGCTGTGTTGTTATTAATTGTAGTGCTGATTAGGGTGAGGCTGTTGTTACCGACATAGGCTCCGTCATTGTATATGCCACCGCCATCCTCTAACGCTGTATTGCCAGAGATGGTGCTATTAGTTAGAGTAGCTGATCCGAAACTATAACCACCATCATTTCCGTTAAAAATGCCACCGCCGGAGGTTGCCCTATTGCCAGAGACACTGCTGTTAACTAGGCTGAGAGTACCGCCTTGATTATAGATGCCACCGCCGGAGTTTGCCGTATTGCCAGAGACACTGCTGTTAACTAGGCTGAGAATACCAGTTTTACCAGAAGAAGCGTCATTAAAAATGCCGCCTCCGGCAGTATTGCCATTAAAAATGTTGCTTCCCCCGGTATTGGCATAAACACTGCTGTTAGTTAGGCTGAGAGTACCACCATTATAGATACCGCCTTGCGTATTGCCAAAGACACTGGTGTAAGTAAGACTGAGGATGCCGCTATTATAGATGCCACTTCCTGCTGTATTACCAGACACACTGCTTTTAGTTAGGCTGAGGATGGAACTTCTATTAACCTTAATACTGCCGCCAGCGATCGCCAAGCCATTGATGGTGACACCTGTCGCTAGTCCCGATATCTCGAAGACTGGAGAGGCATTCTTTCCATTCACAGTCAGATAAGATGTCCCAGTCCCAAAGATGGTAAGATCGTCAGTAATGGTCAATTGCCCAGAGGTAAGGTTGATCGCATCTGGGGTGGCATCAGTAAAGATTCCGCCGAAAGCGATCGCATCATTCCCAGGAGTCGCATTAGCTAAGTTAATTGCCTCCCGAAGAGTAGTGATGCCGTTGTTTGGATCACCATCATCTGCGTCTCCGGTATTATTTACCGTAAACGTCGCCAGCACTCCCGCGTAAGCCTGTCGCGCCGTTTCTGTAAATGCTAAAATCACTTCCATCTCAGCAGTGCAGACTTCTAACTCCCAGTTACCGCCTAATGCTGCATTGCCAATCTGCTGAGGCGAAGCGGCAATATTGGCTCCCGTGAGTTGGTGTAGTTTTTCGACAAATTCTGCTCCCGCATCACCCAAAGCGACATTGCAACCATAGATGAGTAGGTTCCACGAGTTATTGCTTTTAGCAGAGGCTGAAAATATCTTCTGCCATTGTTGGAGTTGCTGGCTGTACTCGTCGAGGTTATCAAGTCCTAAATGGCTGTTGCCCAATTTTAAGCTACCGGGGGCACCGTGGCACACAATATGAATGTTAGTCAAATTCGAGCCATGTCTAAGGACAAGCCCCTGGGTGTCTACGCCACTGGCCAGAATTTGCGTAATTTGTTCCACACCGTTCTGTGTCGAATCAAGCACAAACACTTGGGTATTATCAAGCACGCCATTGACTAAATCACTATAGTCTTCAACGGCCATATCGATGAAGACTATACTCTGGCTATAGGAGGTGGAAATTGCCGGATTTGCTTGGAAGTGTGAGGTATGTAGCGTTGCCATTTTGTTACTTCGAGCTAAGGTTATGAGGGAAACTCAAACCGATTCCAGCCTTGTAATTACAGGATTTTCACACCACAACCGAGAGTTAAACAATTAGATATTTACTAATCATTTTCCCTTTCGTTGCTATCATCTAGCAATTTGTCGCTTTTGTAAAGCAATAAAACTTTAGCGTATCTTCATCCAGAATTGGTATTAGCCCGTCTTCCGCTTTCGGCTTGCCGCACTCCCCGCGTTATCATCTGAGAAAGATAAAACTGTTGTGATCATGGGGAGGTCTTTCTCACTTCAGGTATTCCAACAACTAAATTATCCCCTAATATAGACAGGCAAGAACCCTGCCCTATAAGAAATATGGGAAAATTTTTGGGAAATCCCTCAAGACTCAGGACTCGCTACTTATCTGCTCACTCAGGACTCAGGACTCTTTATGTTAGCAGGCACAATTTTGCAGGATGGAAAATATACCCTAATTCAAGAAATAGGGCGGGGTGGCTTTGGCATTACGTTTAAAGCTACGCATCACTACTTGGATCAGGAGGTGGTGATGAAAACCATCAATGAACGGCTGCAACAACATCCTGATTTTGCCAAATTTGAGCGCCAATTCCAAGATGAAGCCAGACGATTAGCTACGTGTATCCACCCAAATATAGTCAGAGTTAGTGACTTTTTTGTGGAATCTGGACTGCCTTACATGGTGATGGAATACATTCCTGGCGAAACCTTGGGAGACGCATTTGTATTACCAGGAATACCAATGCCTGAAACCACAGCAATTCATTACATCTGGCAAATTGGGGCAGCCTTGCAGGTAGTACACAACAATGGTTTGTTACACCGAGATATCAAACCAGATAATATTATTCTTCGTCAGGGAACGCAGGAAGTAGTATTAATTGATTTTGGCATTGCCAGAGAATTTAATGGCAGTGTGAGGCAGACTCATACGGGTTTAGTTTCTGAGGGTTATTCTCCCATTGAGCAGTACTTGACGCAAGCAGCACGCACACCTGCCACAGATGTTTATGGTTTAGCAGCAACCTTGTATGCACTGTTGACAGCCCAAGTTCCCATACCAGCATTATTGCGCGATCGCGAACAAATGCCTTCCCCCCGCGAACTGCAACCACACTTGAGTGCTGCTGTCAACCAGGCGGTAATGCGCGGTATGGCGGTAGAGTCTCGTTTTCGGCCAGCGACGGTTGCTGAGTGGTTACAACTGCTACCTGGAAATGGGTTGCATACGACACCGCAAGCTTTAGCTACTTACGCGGTGCCAACTGTCAATTTATCTGCACAGCAGCCAGCAACTGTAATTGGGAAAACTGCCCAAAATCGGATTAATAGACCATCTGCGTTAGCGCAGCCCAACCCAAGCATGGCTAAGGGATCAGTAGTAGCTAAAAAGCTGGGGTCATCACAGGTACTTATTGGTATAGGTGTAGCTCTAGTTGCGGCTACAGCAGGTTTTGGGATCACGAGCATATTACCCAAATCTCCGCAACAGCCAACTACAAAGCCGCTTTTTGAACAGCCAACCCCAGAACCAGGCGCGAAAGTGCCTAACTTCGATAGAACATCTTCACCCGAAGGTGAAGATACTAACACCACCTCAAGAACCGAAACAGCACCTGCGTCTAATTCCAAGCAGCGCCGGCGGAATCGTCGTTCTCCCCAGCAAGAATCTTCCAGCCCCAGCCCTACAGGACAATTGCAACGGGGCAATTCCGAACAATCTACACCTGCACCGAGCGTTTCACCCACACCCTCGCTAGTGGAGAAACTACGGGCGATCCGCTCATCTCGTAAGGCTTCACCCGCACCATTCCCACAAAATAACTTACCCGCCTCTAGTCAAAATTCTCCCTTCCCTCAACCCGTGAGTCCGTCAAAACCTGTGGTTATACCAGCAGCACCATCAACGGAATCGAAACAATCAGATCCTTCTGCTGTAGTAGTACCAACGGTGGAAAAGCAAAATTCACCAACTAATAGTCAACCCCAGAATGTTCACAAGTTTGAGGAAAAGCCACAAGATGATAATAATTAGTACTTTGTCAAGTTGGTTTTGAGGGTTTGTAGTAAGCACTTTAGTGCTTAGAAAATAAGGACTAAAGTCCTGACTACGAACTTGCTTACCCATCTATTTAAACTTGACAGACTACTAGTAAATTTTAGATTTTGAACTTTGAATTTTGGTGAAGCAGCGTAGTGAGTTAACCACCACGCTGGCTCCTATTAACTAATTCGTCATCTTTTGAACGGAGAGGGGGGGATTCGAACCCCCGTTGAGTTTCCCCAAAACGCATTTCGAGTGCGTCACCATCAACCACTCGGACACCTCTCCAGCTATATATTCAGACATTTGAATATCTATTCAAGATTCAAATGCTGTTAAGTCAAGGAAATCTTAATGTATTTCCTGAAATATTATAGCATTATTGCTTTTTTTGCGTCACGCAATCTTCCAGGAACGCCAATGGTCAAGCCCAAGACATTTACCCCCCTTAATCCCCCCGATATATTGGGGGGAAACCAAGAAATCTAGTTCCCTCACCTTTATAAGGGGAGGGTTAGGGTGGGGTAATTGAACAGACTGATTGTGATTCGATAAACACGGTAGCCTTTTTAAAGCTTGTTCGGAGGGATCATTTAAATGCCTGAAATCACAGCAAAACACTTTTAAAACATCATCTGAAAATGACTCAGAGTGCGTGTAGTTTTGCGTAAGTCCTATAAGTAATGCAAAATACCCAATCTGCTTTAGGTAGTGGGTATAGAGACTTCCCAAATTCCTTGGTTTCCACCATATTCTATAACATAAATCTTATTGCCGATAATCTCAGCATCAATGGGATTACTAAAACCTGCGGCAATCCGCGTAGCGTTAAGTTTATAGTTGGTATTTCCGACTTTCGTTAACTTTAAATGCAGTAAGTCTTGGCTGGCATCTTTAAAAGGGCCTGCTAATGTTTCGCCAGTAGGATCGCCTGGTGTCCAACTCAACATGAATCCATCTCTCTTGAATTCTGGACTCATTACTCCTACTGTATCAAAAACCAAGCCCAAAGGAGAACGGTGTGCTGTAAAAGTGCTAATACTTTGCCCAAGAACACTAGCATCTTTGACTTTACCATCTAGAGGATCGCGGTAATTGTCTGCGTCCGGGCCAAAATTAGGAATTGGTTCAATCAAGTTTACAGGGCGAGTAGGAAAGGTTGGATCGTTACGATAGTAGCCTTTTATGACTGCGCCAAATTTGGGGTTTAACAATCGGTCAGTAGCAGGGTTATAGTTGGGGAATTGTTGGGGATTATCTGTTCCACCAATCCGCCAGGGAAAGCCGTAATTACCACCTAGACGTAGCCAATTTAATTCTTCTGACATATCGCGATCGGGACCATTTTCTGTACCAAATAAATCCCCATTGGGTGCAAAAGCCATATCGAAAGTATTACGTGTTCCTTCTGCAAAAATATAGCCAGCTGTCTTTAAGGTTGCTCGATCGTTTGCAAGAAAGAGATTTGTGCCATTAGTAGGAAGGCGGAGTATACAGGCGGTTAATCCTACTTCGCGAGTATTAGGATATAGACCATTAACAGACTGAACCTCACCATGATCGGTGCGAGAACCGCTATTGACATAGATATAGTTACCATCTGGGCTAGCAACCACGCCGTTGAAGCGATGGTCATAAGCTGTTTTGCTTTTGGGATAACCTGTACTCTTAGCTAAGACAGACCAGATACGCTGTCCTGTAGCCGAATTAATTACGCCTTTAACAATAATTGCTTTGGTCTGGTTATTCACCAGGTCTACATTGCCAACCAAATAAATTGTCCCGTTAGGGCCAATGGCCATACCTTGAGTTTCACCGACATTATGATTGCTAGAGTTGTAGACAAGTGTACTAGTAGAGGAGCCTAAATTGACTTGATAAATGTCACCATTTTGTTTGAGGTAATAAAGGGTGTTGTTTCGTGGATCTTTTACAATCCGAACAGAAGGAGAGTCTGATAACGTATTCAGAATATTGCGAACCTGAATATCAGGACGCAGGGCTACAGGTGTAGGATTGACTGCAATAGTGCTATGACTTGATATAACTATTGTAAATAACAGCGTTATTGTAAATAACACTGCTTGAACGGCGAAAAAGAACCGTTTTAGAGGGAAATTATCGGTAAATCTGCGTTGAACTTGGTTGGATGATTTAGTCTTATTCATTATTTTCTTGATAAAATACTCAGATGATTTTGTTCCTAAATCTTGTTGATGAGGGAAAAATTTTTAGAGATTACAGAGTGAAGTTATTAATGGCTATTATTCTATTCTTGTGACAAACTGACTCCTAGGGTATAAGGAGCAGAGTTGTTGTCACTAGAGCCAGAAAAAGTTCCGCCATCTTGAGGAAATAAAGCATATTTACTCACTGAAATGGAGTATGTACCAGCACCTAGTGAAGCAGTGATTAATGACCCCAAATCAGGGCCACTATCATCGTCACTTTTCAGTAAAGTCCCAGCATTGTTAAACAGTCCGATAACTGTATCATCGGTTGTCACTGTACTGATAGTAACAGTTTTTGGACTTGCTAGAGAAAATGTAAAAAAGTCGAAATCGGGCTTGTTCCCTGGTTGAACTGTTACTAATTCACCTGAGATATTAACGTTTGAGCCGGATGATAAAGAACCCAATCCTTCAGCGCTGGCTAGTGTATTGTTTGTAGCTTGTCCAGCATTTTCCCGCTCATAGAAAAGGAAGTCGTCACTATCAAGTCTGAGGTTAACTACGCCCTGTACAATACCAATAATTTCATCTGGCTCTGCTCCAGGTTTGTCTAAGAATATTTGTGTGTTGGCTCCAACAACTTGTAGGCGGTAGTCCTTTGGGGGGCCTTTGAGTTCTATTCGATCTTCACTACCGTTGAAGTCAGTAATAGTAGCTAAGTCCCCAAAACCAGCATTCCTAGTGTTTTTATCGTCGTAGTAGACATTTTTAGCATCCCCAAGGATAAATCTATCTCGCCCAGCACCGCCAGTTAAGGTATCAATCTCCCCTAATCCGGGTGAGAGTGGACTACCAGGCCAAGCACCGATGAGGATATCGTCTCCAGATCCACCATTGAGTATGTCATTGCCAGGCCCACCCTGTAGACTATCATTATCATCCTCACCATTGAGGGTATCATTACCAAAATTACCATCTAGGGTGTCACTGCCTGCTCTTCCATTCAGAGTGTTGTTAGCACTATTACCAAAGATGAAGTTGTTAAGACTGTTACCTATCCCGTTGATGGGGCCTGTCCCGGTGAGCCTCAGATTCTCTAGATTGATACCTAGTGTGTAGGTGACAGAAGACTGGACGGTATCTGTGCCTGAATTCACAGCCTCGGTAATGATATCAGCAGCACTATCAATAATGTAAGTGTCATCGCCTACTCCGCCATTTAAGCTGTCAGTACCCAAGCCGCCATCAAGTGTGTCATTGCCTAGTCCACCGATTAAACTGTCGTTTCCCGTCCCACCAAAGAGATTATCGTTACCCGCCGCACCATTTAGGGTGTCGTTACCGGAAAGACTATTGGCATTACCACCATTAGCCCAACCATATATCGTGTCATCTCCCGAAGTTCCATTTCTGGTATCAGCAGATGTAGTTCCGTAAATAATTGCCATAGTATTTTCCCTGAAATTATAATTAATGCCTAAGTTCGCCCTCAGTCAAAGAACTCTTTATAAGTTCAATGTGGATTAATTTAAATTGTAAATTTAGATGCAGACAAACTTATTAACCTAGTTGATACTACTTGCAAAGTATTAATTAAGGAACTGACAAATCAAAAAATCTCCCAAATTTTTTTGTGGGATGGTTTTCTTCAGCCGTCCCATACTTAGGGTGGGCAGGATGCCCACCCCACAAGATTGATAATTTATTTCTTGTCAGTCCCTTATTGATTTGGTTATTCGATTACGCAAATGGTAAGTAACTACTACACCACGGCGTAAATCTAGCTACCATCTCAATTAACTAGACAACAAATTGTTCAAGTCCGTTGTTAAATCCAGGCAAACTTTCGTCACAGTGTACTATGTCAAATATTGATTTGCTTTGGTTTTTTTGAGAATATTTTTAATTTTTAGATGTAACTATTTAATTACCATGAGCGAAAGGTCACGTCAACTTATTTACCAAATCTTTAAAATATAATATGTGTACTTTATGATATATTTAAAATTCTGAGAAAAACTTTAAGTAGCTGGACAAAAATATTTACAGTCATTGGGAACCTTTCACTTCTTTACAAGGCGCTCGACGAATGTTACACTGGCTTTTGAAATTGTGTAATTAATTAGACATCTCCAGAAATTAAATATGCTTTATCCAGAACCCTTGTAGAGACGTAGCACTGCTACGTCTCTACATTCATTTTCACTCCTATGTCTATTCTGTCCGACTACTTAAACTCCAAAAATTGAATCTAAAGGTCAATTAATTACTTTTTTGTCACCTAATTGTGTTTTGAAGCGTCAGGCATAATTGCTTCCTGAATATTTACGCCGATGAGGTTGGCTCCTCTAAGGTCGGCTCCTCTAAGGTTAGCTCCTCTGAGATTCGCTCCTGCCAAATTTGCGCTTCTGAGGTTAGTCCAACTTAAGTTAGCTTGACTCAAGTCAGCTTCACTGAGGTTAGCTCGCAACAGGTATGCACCAGTGAGGTGAGCCTTGTTCAGATTAGCTTTGTAAAGGTCAGCTTTGTAAAGATAAGCTCCCAACATTTCTGCTTCGTACAAACTTGCCTCGCTGAGGTCAGCTGCAATCAAGTTAGCTTCAATGAGATTGGCAAAAGAAAGGTTAGTCCGCATCAGCTTTGCTGCACCCAAATCGGCATCTCTCAAGTTAGCGCCTCTTAAGTCAGTTCCAATTAGATTAGCATGAGCGATCGCAGCGCCTCTAAGATCCACATCACTCAAGTCGGCTCCAATCAGATTGGCATGACTCAAATCAGCCTGCCTAAGAATAGCACCACTCAAGTTAGCAACACTGAAGTTAGCCGCACTCAGGTTAGCTTCAATGAGTAAGGCTTTGTAGAGGTTGGCACTACTAAGGTCAGCACCACTGAGGTTTGCTCGCACCAGTAAAGCGTTACCCAAATCCACTCTTCTCAAGTTTACCCCCTGGAGGTTTGCGCCTCTGAGGTTATCGCCTTGCAGATTGGCGGCGCTGAGGTCTGGTTCAATGTGGGAATTTTTCTTTCTCCACTCAATCCATGTAACTGCACCGGCTTTGAGTAAAGCTAGATGCTCTCGATTTGCCATTTTCTCTCCTTTACTCCTGACGCCCACCCAGAGGATTTGCCCGACCTGCTACACTTTCAATGGCCGTTAACGCTCCCTGAGCACCTGCTAGAATATCCTGTTCTTGTCCACCTAAGTAAAGCCGTCCAAAACTACCTACAGCCTGAACCTCAAGAATGTTAATCCTCGCTGCTTTCTCCGCTTCATTGGCAGCCAGTGCAGCGTAAGCAGCAGGCTCCACTTCTAATACATATAGTGTTTGTCCTGCTAGTAGTAGCTGTCCCCGGCGCGTGCGATTAATCAGTTGTGTTTGATAAGCATCGATGTTGCGGATAATCTGACTAGAAATAACACGCGGTTTGAGACATTCCTCTCTTTTGACTCCCAATGCTGCCAAAATTGCTTGACCGGCTGCTCGCGTTTCCCCTTGGGAGCTAGAATGAACTTCCAATAGTCCGTATAGTCGTTCAACTACCTGTACTCCTGGACGGACAGAGGCAGATTTCAGGGCTATATCGGTAATTTTGTTAATTTCGATACCAGGAGAGATTTCAATCCACAGTGATGTATCTCCTGGTAATGGTAAGAAGCCTTGGGCTACTGTTCCCATATATGCTGCATGTTGAGGTTGCAGGTTGTCGAGAAATACGAAACTGCGTAGTTCTATTCCCAAGATTTTGCTCTCCAGTCGTGAAGGAAAAAGGTATCTATATATGGCATAAAGGAGCGCAAATTCCGTTTAATGTATCTACACCCGTGGGTTAAATCACAATTATAGAAGTCAATGCTTATTTAGAAGATCCTCGTCCTCGTGGGATAAAATCTACTTTGATCGCACAACCTAATTTTTGTTCAACACAGCTATTTTGTAAACACCTTGACCTTTTTACATTACCCCAGTTTTAGCCCAAAATTGACTATTGGCTTAAACAGCTTGGTCTGATATTTTTACATCTCCAGAAAAGAAAAAGACCCCTCTCCAAACCTCTCCCCGAAACGGAGAGAGGCTTTAAAACCCCCCTTCCTTGGTAGGGAAGGGGGGAAGGGGGGTTAGGTCTGCGTGTAATTGTGTGGTATCTAAATCTTTTCTGGAGATGTCTTTTTGACATCAACCCGCCTCGCTAATTATATAGAAGTGGGAAGAATGTTTTCTTTGGTTGCGATCGCTTGAGGTCGGCTTGCTCGTCGTCATCACCTGGTGGGATGTAAACCGATGATAAGCTAAAAATCTTTTAGATTTGCATCCTCCAAAAATAAATCTCTTGTGGGGTGGGCAACATGAGCGCCCTAGTTGTGCAATCTTATTTGCGCGACAGCTTATTTACCGTCTCAAAATTTAGGGTTAGCTTTTGAAAAGGATGTCGTAAACTGACAGCAGAACTTCCACCACAATCAGAATTACCACATACCACTCTACTCGCTGGCTACTGCTATGCTGCATGAACTCCAACACTGTTTGGGCGGTTTGGGAAATTAACTCTAGTTTGCGTTCCAAGGCGCTGTGACGCTCACGGATTTCGTATTCATCCTCCAAACGCAGATATAAGTTTTCTAGCTGTGGGGATTCCCAGAGCAACTCCGGCTTATCGATAATCTCGACTCGACCCACAATCTTATGTTGAACTAATAGGGTAGTCCCAAGTTGACGCAGTAATTCCCGACTTTGGCGCCCACTTCTGTTTTCACGCTGGAGACTAGCTGCAAAGGGTTCAATTTGATCAAATACAGTCGCTAGGCTAGTTTCATAATGAGACAGCACAACACTCTTGGCGAGAATATCAGCGACTATCTGCAAGCGTTCTACACTAAATTCATGGAGCAAAATTTTTCCTTCTTTAACTCGCTCACTCTCGCCAACGTTGAGATGAATTTCCACTTCTTCTGTTTCCGGGTTGGCAAAAGAGTCACGAACTTGAGAGGATAGTTTGGTCAAGAAGGCTACCTTTTCCCCAGGCTCAAGATTAAACAGCACAACTGCACCATAGCCCAGAAGTACCGCACAACCTTGTTCACCGACTGTAACCATTACTGGCATCGTCGCCAAGCAAATGTAATTCTCCAACATCTGTAAGTTAATATCTTTACCCAGGAATAGGGCTTGCGCTCTAAATCTATCTTTGTCATGAAAAAGGAGTTTTTGCATTGTTACCATTGGCTATATTTTGCCTGTTTTACTACCGGGTAGCGATCGCAATTGATGCCTGTTGTTGGAGATCACTAAAATTTCAGCTATACTGATGCAAAAACCTGTCCCAGGGTTCAAAATCAATCATTCTCCCCTGCTAAAATTCACCAGATGAGATTTTAATCATTTCTCTTGAGAGTACTGATTTTTGAGTTTTGATAAGCAAGATAACTAAGACTTTTTCGCACTAGATTTGCTCAATTTGGATCTCACAGTCTGCTCCCACACTAATGATGCTATTTTCTGGAAAAGGAATCCAATTACCTCTAAATAGAGGTTCAGACGCAATAATTACAGATTTGGGGAAAGTCGGATCATCTCGTATCCAGTAAAGAGATGGAGGTGGTGAAGTGGTAGCAAAGCGAGAAGCTATTAGGCGATGTCCGTCAGTAGAGATTATATTGAGTGAGGCTTCTACTTGATAGCGTTTTGCCATCTCCGATAGCGTTAATAATGTGGTGCGTAAAGCAGATTCTGGAGGTCGATGTTTGTTAATTTGACTTTGTGAAAGCAACAATGCGAAAATGTGTTCAGAGTCAGTATTGCCATTAATTTGTTCGTAAAAATCTTGGGTTAAAGTGCTGCGGATTTTTCTGTGTAATGTTTTGCGGAAATTTTCGATTAGTCCATTGTGAATAAATAGCTGTTGTTGATGGTTAAAGGGCTGACAATTAACAAAATCTACCGATTCGTCTGGTGTAGCACTGCGGATATAAGCAAGTACACACTTTGATTCAACGTAACGGCTGAGACTGGGTAGGTTTATATCATTCCAAATAGGTAGGGTATTTTTGTAGATAAAAGGTTCGATATCTTTTTGAATATGATACCAGCCCACACCAAAGCCATCTGCATTTACCAACCCGGAGGTCATTTCGCGGGGTTGATAACTCTGGACTATCAGTGAGTGTTCTGGTTTATATAGAAGAGATTCCAAGGAAATAGGCGAACCGAGGTAAGCAAGTAAACGGCACATGATGAATATTCCACCTTCTATTAGCACAATTATTGGGCAACAGCCTTACCCGTTTTTATTCACCATCATTAGTGGTTCCCACTTATATGGTTTTCCGTCACCTGATTCTGATTATGATTTGCGTGGTGTGCATATCTTACCAGTTCAAGAAGTGGTGGGATTAGAAACTAAGAATGAAACTATTGAAGTTTCAGAAGTTCGCCAGTCTTTAGAAATTGATTTAGTCACTCATGATGTCAAAAAGTTCTTTTTGATGCTACTTAAAAAGAATGGTTATGTGTTAGAACAACTGTATTCTCCTTTAATATTGACAACTTCACCAGAACATGAAGAGTTGAAAGTTATTGCCCAAAATTGTATTACCCGTCATCATAGTTACCATTATCTGGGTTTTTCTGCAACCCAATGGAAACTTTTTGAGAAAGAACATACCCATCGCATCAAGCCATTACTTTATGTATATCGAGTCTTATTAACTGGAATTTATCTGATGCAGACAGGGATAATTGAAGCTAATTTAATTAAGCTTAATGAGGTTTTTAATTTACCATATATTCCTGATTTAATCGCGCAAAAATTAGCAGGTACAGAAAGGTCTATTTTGTCAGATATTAATGTAGATTTTCATCAAAGAGAATATGAACGTCTGCGTA
This sequence comes from Nostoc sp., assembly GCF_036917135.1. GTDB lineage: Bacteria > Cyanobacteriota > Cyanobacteriia > Cyanobacteriales > Nostocaceae > Nostoc. Next base: position 31,003 of record NZ_JBALEA010000064.1, read on the forward strand.
ATAAGTTGCAAGAAGCATATCAATCCAGTCCATTACCTGAAGCACCTTCAGCTAATATGGCTTTGCATAATTTTTTGGTAAGGCTGAGAGTGGGTAATTATAAATTATAAACTGAGAATTCATAACTCATTTTCTGGCTGTTATCTGGCGGATATGGAGATAGGAATTAAGAGTTGTTAAGGCACTGACAAGAAATAAATTATCCATTTTGTGGGGTGGGAAACATGAGCGCTCTAAATCTGGGACGGCTGGGGACACCCATCCCACAAAAAATTTGGGATGTTTTTTTATTTGTTAGTCCCTAAGTGATAACTTCTAACTCTTAATTCCTAACTTCTTTAAAACTTGAGATTCCAAGCAGCAAAAGCTAAAGCACCCCAACCGGCAAGAAAGGCTACGCCGCCTATTGGTGTAATTGCACCCAAGGATTTTACACCAGTTAAGCTAAGAGCGTACAAACTTCCTGAGAAAATAGCAATACCAATGATAAATAACCATCCACTGGCGATGAGGGCGGGTTGAGGAAATTCGGTGCGACTAATTAGTAGTGCTACTAAAAAAAGTGCCAGAGCGTGATACATTTGGTAACGAGCGCCAGTTTCAAAAATTTCTAGAGATCGCTCACTAATCTTTTCCCGTAATGCATGAGAAGCAAAAGCACCAGCAGTAACTGACAAGCCGCCTAAAATGGCAGCTATGCTCAAAAAAATCTGCGTCATTAGACTTAGCCGTAAATTGAAGATGGTCATTAGTCATTAGTGAATAACAAATGACCAATGACAATTAGACATCAAAATGATATGATACAGCCCCTTCTTCGTTCACCTGAAAGTTTGCATTGAATTCTTTAGCTTTTTCATCTAAATATTGTCTGGCGTGGGCTGCGGGTAGCTGTGATTGCATCGCAAAGCCTAAAACAGTTAAGCGACCCTGATTCTCTTGTAGCATCTCATAAAAAATCGATTGCAGGCGATCGCTAACTTGTTGATTAAGCACCTTTTTCTCCTGTCGGCTTTGACGGTACAATCCCAATGCTAACCATGTGCCCAGTGTGAGGGTAGGAACGCCAAAAATTAGACCACCGACAGCACTATTGTCATCTTGGTAAGTAGCATTTGGTGCAGTAAATTCATACGCATCTTTCACTGGTATGTACACCTTACGTGTAGCAAATTTTTCCAATGCCGCCGTTGCTGATAGCATTAAAAACATGAATCCGAGTGTCAGTAGCCAGCCGGCGGCTAATTTTTCAGCAGTCTTCATAGTTTCACATCAGATTTACACTTTGCTAGTGATTTTAACCTGACTTTCGCAAAGGTTCCAGTTCAGCTTCCAAGAATAAAACTCATCTGACTAGAGGTATATTCTGGCTAATTACTGGAATCACGCTTCCTTTCTGATAATTCTCCTTTGAGATTCTTAAATCGCAGCAAAGGTATAAGCTGTTGCGCCTTTAATTTGCACTAATATTTTTTCAATATGATTGTGGGGTGGGCAACATGAACGCCCTGATAATGCAAGTTGTATACGTAACAGCTTAGGTGATTTCTGATTAAAAAAATACCATGTTTACGAGTTTCGACTTACCTCGGCTCCGCCCTTCGGCTACGCTCAGGACAGGCTCGGCACAAGTCGCTCAACTCTCGGCCACTCAGTTGGTTGAGCGAACTTGTACTGAGCGAAGTCGAAGTAGTCGAAACCAACGGCTATGGTAAATTTATTACTAGAATTCACCTTAGTAGTTTCCTTGCTGCGGTTTTCACCTTAATTACGTGTAGCTTCCAGTATGCGGGAAAAATAGAAGCGAGTCTTAGTCATCGCCTTTCTTTGCAAACAAAAGCCATTACTTTCCAAGATTCTTACCACATCAGCTTCACGGTGTAAATATGCACGAGTGGCTTTACTTGGCCCAGGAAAGAAACTGCCAATTTTCTTGAGTATACTTAGGGCGCAGGTCTTCGGCGCAAAACTGAGAATTATCCGCGATTGTGCTAAAGAACAGAGGTGAGATATCATCTCATCGGCTTTTTCTTGGGGGTAGTGGATGAGAACATCCAAGCAAATAACAGTATGGTAGCTACCACTCAATGATTCCAAATCCTGCACAGCAAAAGTGGGATTTTCAGTATTTCCCAAAGTTTGCTTCGCCCTATCCTTTCCTTCTTCCACCATTTTTTCAGAAATATCGGTGGCATAGACTTTGGCACCATCTACCGCCAGAGGGATGCTGAGACTACCGACACCACACCCAGCATCACAGATTGATAGCTCTGGTAAATTGTTATCAGCCTTCAGCCAACCGAGAACTGTATCCACGGTTTGCTGGTGTCCATTGCGGATGTCTAGTTGAACTTTGTTGACTTCGCCATCGCCATAGATTCGCTTCCAACGGTCAAACCCTGTGGAATTGAAATACTCGCGAACAATCGTTTTGTCGTCGGCTACGTTCATAAACTTTGATTTTTAGGGGTTCCCAATGCTTAAAATTATCATTGATAGGAACCCATAAGAGCGGTCTTCCAGATTTTTCTAGATATGGTGCCCAGAAGTAGGGGTGTACAGATGTGCGTCTCTAATCATTGAAATGAGAAGCGCTATTTTTTGAAAAAGCTATCATTCAATTACTTTATAATTTCACTAAAAGTTTTTGGTAGGTAACAATTTCAGTATTTTCAAATTTTACCGTCATCGCACTGCTGATGTTTGCTTGCGGCTACAATACATTACCAAAAGTACAAACAATCCCATTCCTGCCAGATATTTAATTGCATCAGGTATGCTGGGATTAGGAGAAAAGAAGCCTTCGATCGCACCAGCAATAATCAACATTGGTACAATCCCAAATACTAGTTGTACCGCTTGAGAACCGTAAAATTTCAGTGCATCCCCACGGCGATATTTACCAGGAAATAAAATTGCTCTGGCTAATAAAAATCCCGCACCCCCAGCAAAAAAGATGGCGGGTAATTCCAAAGAACCATGCGGCAACACAAAAGCCCAAAAAGGATAAGCGAGATTATTTTGACTAACTAAAGTACCAACAGCACCAATTAATAAACCATTAAATATCATCAAATAAGCTGTGGATGCCCCAAAGGTGATGCCACCAGCAACAGCCCCAAAAGACACTGACAAATTATTGATCATGATACTGCTCGATGCCAGAGGTTCAACGCCGACAATTGACCCCATCCATAATTTATGCTCATCTCGCACCTTGTTAATCAAGCTTTCAGGTACGATCAACGACATAAAGCTGGGGTTTTGCCAGGAATACCACCAAGCCACTAATGCCCCTAATAAAAACAGCGCCGTTGCCGCCGCAATGTATACAAATGTTTTCTGGACTACATCAGGTAATCCCCATCGGTAAAATTTTAAAATTGCCTGCCATTCCTGGCGCGGGGAACCTTGGTAAATCTGCGTATAGGCACGAGTTGTTAAAGATTGTAAACTTTGGATCAAAGTATTGCCGATTTGCTGAGTGCGGGCGCGTGCCAAATCTGCCGCCACTGAACGATACAAACTCGCTAACTCTCTAATTTCTGCTGCCCGTAAAGATTTTAACCCTTTTTTTTCTATCTGCCTTAATAGGGCATCCAGACGTTGCCAATTCGGTTCTCGTCGCGCAATCCAACGTTGAATATTCATGAATTTTGCTAACACTGAGTTTAACTTAGCTTAAGATAGCCTCAAATTCACCTCCGTACTTTCAAGGGAAATTTGCCATCATGTCTGAAAACTTTGGATCTCCTGGTCAGATACAACCACTGAGTGTAGGAAATGTTGTCAGTGCTGCGGTGCGATTGTATCGTTCTCACCTGAAAGACTATTTTTTACTAGCACTGAAAGCTTACGTCTGGGTACTGGTTCCAGTTTATGGATGGGCTAAATTTTATGCTCTTTCAGCGCTGATTTCTCGTTTGGCCTTTGGCGAGTTGGTCAATCAACCCGAAAGTATTTCGTCAGGTCAGCGTTACGTCAATTCCCGATTGTGGCAGTTTTTAGTGACAATGCTGTTAATGTTTCTCATCGGTATAGGAGTTGGCTTAGGTTTTGTAATTTTATTTGCCTTGGTTGGTTTTTTCTCAGCCTTCTTAGGGTTGGGACAACAAGCAAATCCAGCTACCTATATTCTGTTTATTTTGCTGACCATTGTGGTGAGTATTGTGGCACTTGTGGCAATTTTTTGGTTTTTTACACGATTCTATTTAGCAGATGTGCCCCTTGCCATTGAAGAGAATGTTGATGGGATATCAACTATTAGCCGTAGCTGGGAATTAACTCAAGGTTACGTCTGGCGAATTCTAGCTATCTCATTTGTCGCCTTTTTGATCACAATACCTGCTCAAATTGTTCTCCAGATTGTTTCTGCTGTGATTCAGGCGATTTTCTTGCCCTTAATCAATCAGAATTCTACTATTTTTGCTCCGATTTTGGCTGTGTTTATCCTGGCATTAAGTTTTAGTACTGGGGCAATAATTTTACCATTTTGGCAAGCAATTAAAGCTGTTATTTACTATGACCTGCGGAGTCGTCGTGAAGGGTTAGGCTTGAAGTTACGCGATCGCGAAGTTTAAACGACAGTAAAAAGACGATTATGCACCTTTTCAATAATGTTAAATTTAATACTCCAGAAAGCGTAGAACTAGAATTTACTCTTGCTGGAATCGGAAATCGTGCCTGGGCTTTGCTCATTGATTATCACGTTTTGGCTGTGATTTTGGTAGGATTTTTCACAGCTTGGTCTATTATTTCAGTCCCATTAGGAGATTTTTGGGTAGATATTTTCGGTACATCTGTGACTTTGTGGTTGATGGCGATCGCATTCCTTGTTAGTTTTATTATTTACATCGGCTATTTTGTATTTTTTGAAACCTTATGGTTTGGACAAACCCCTGGTAAACGAGTTGCTAAAATTCGCGTAGTTCGAGATGATGGTAGACTCATCGGGCTACAACAAGCAACGCTACGTGCTTTACTGCGACCCTTTGATGAAACTTTGTTTATTGGCGCTTTTTTAATTATCTTAGGTCGCCGCGAAAAACGCTTAGGTGATTTGGTTGCTGGCACAATTGTCATTCAAGCCCAAACACCCACTGCATCTGCAACATTGACAATTTCAGATCGGGCTAAAGTACTCCATGAAGAGTTAGTAAAAACTGCCGATTTATCACCATTGATGCCCGATGATTTTGCTGTGATTCGTGAGTATTTGCAGCGACGTGGTGCAATGTCATTAAAGGCAAGAGCCTCACTATCTCTAAAGTTAGCCGAGCAAGTTGTTGCTATTCTTAATTTAGAAAAGTTGCCAGAAGTTGTTACACCTGATGTTTTTTTAGAAGCTGTTTACCTTGGATATCAACAACCAGAATTTTAGGCTGGAGTTTTTATTTAAATGAGAACAGTCCTAACCTCCTCCTATGCCTTAATACCAAGAGTGTTGCTCTCTGCGCTGCTGTTAACCCAGTTAGCACTTTAACTCGCCGCTTTGCGTCTACGCAAGTCAATTAAATAGTTAGTGATTCTAAGAATACTGACCTGCTGAAACCAACCTCTTCCGTTCTTCTAACCGCTCTGATTGATTAAATTGGAGAATTGCAACAGTTACTCGCCCAACTGCTGTCAATGGTGCGATTTCTGCCCCATTTAACTGAAAGTGATCAGTCCATTTTTGAGTCCTTGGATTGAAAAAAGGTGTTAGTTTCGCCGTTTCAGGATCGATTGACCCCAAATCAGTACCCTTTGCACGATTACAATATGGGCAGGCGAGAGCTAGATTGTCTGCCTCAGTAGTGCCACGATGTTTTTCGGCAATAATATGTTCCATCTCAAAGCTAAATAGTGCAGCACTCTGAGGAAATAAGCAGTACTCACACCTTTGCTTGGCTCGTTCAATTACGAGTTTCCGCAAGTGGGCTGATACATAAGTCATGGGTTTTGGCGTAATTGCTCGAATGCATGAGCTTTTGCCATACGCACAAGATGTTCTATGGTCAGATAGCGTTCTAGTTCAGCTTCACCTTTGGCTGAAAGTGTTCCTGCTTTACTCTGTGCTAGCAAATCACTGACACGAGTCTGGAATTCTGCTGAGGGTCGAATTGCTAAAATTTGTTCTGGTGTAGGCTGACTTGCCAACAACCCAATAATCTCCTTCTCATCAAGAAAATTGCCAGACTGTTCGCTTAACAACTCTTGGAGACCGCGTTCTACTATCTCTTGTAATCGGTCTGGGAACTGCTGTAATTGCTGTCCTAGCTCCTCAGATACCTCAACAGTGATTTGCATTATCTAGCTCTGTTGTTTTTCTAATTTAATCTTATTAGTTTAAGTCTAGCTACAAATCTTTACTATGGTCAAAAACGCTTCACAACTGCTTACTCTAAATCAGCTAACCCTAATTGCTTCATTTTCAGGAAGACATAAATAATGAACATAACTAATAATCAGTAGTCAGTGGTTAGTGAGTGGAAACTACTGACTACTGACTACTAATTACTTAAAAATCTAAAACTGGCCAGTCTGTTTCCCGATAATAGCGCGTCATATTATCAAACTTCCGTAATTCGACGCGATTGATCAAAAATTCTGGCAAATCCAACAGCCATTTTTCATTTAATTCAGACAGCATCGTGCTGAAGTTTGTGCGGTCTAAGTCAGATAGAACCTCCCCAAAATAGGCTAATGTAACATGGGCTGTCAAATGATAATGCTGCTCAATACCCAAGGCAATTAACTTGGGATTTTGATAAATTGTTCGGCGAAATTTAATAATTTCTTCATAGCAGCGTTCATCCTGGGGTATTAAACAAACGGCTACAGCTCTTGGCATCAGTATCAGTCCCAGCATTTGCCATTTAATCGGATGACTCCTATTTGTCATCAATTGTTGATATTGCTGAAACATTTCGGCTAAACAAGAGTGCAACTCCTCATCGAATTTGGGATTTTTTTCGGAGGCATCAAGATAAGCATTGTCCCAAATTAAATCCGCTAAAGTCAGATGTAAGCTAGCAGGAGGTACAGGTACAATCAAATTACGGTTTACAGGCAACTGCAAAAGTTCCTGTTGGTAAGTCTGTAATTTGGCGTAGAAAGCCGAGTTCTGTGATTCTTCTTCTGCCGGCGGGGTAATTAGCGTATAGCCAGGAAAGGATGCTGGTTCTCTCAACCCAGAATTTGGCTGAAATTTAGAAGATTCCTGAATATGCTGGGCTTGGGATCTGTAGGTTTCTGGTAGCGTCAGTCGTGCTAGCCGATTTAAGTAAGTTTGATAGTTGTCGTCCAATCTTCATGGCCTCATGCTCTCACTTGATAGATTTTAGGGAAAATTACCGCAATTAACAGAATGATTTTAAAAGTATTTTATTTTTGGGAGTGGGGAGTTAGGAGTGAGGAGTGAGGAGTTAGGAGTTTAGAGTTATAAATATTAACTCTTCACCAATGCCCACTTGCCCTGAGCGGAGCCGAAGGGATACCCAAAGGTTAGTCTATGCCAATCTATGTTTACTGGGGTGAGGATGATTTTGCTATAGAGAAGGCGATCGCTATGCTGCGCGATCGCGTCCTCGATCCCCAATGGATAAGTTTTAATTACACTTCGTTCTCCCCAGATCAGGCTGATGCTGCTATCCAGGGGTTAAATGAGGTGATGACACCGACATTTGGCGCTGGTGGGCGCTTGGTATGGCTGATCAATACTACTCTGTGTCAGCACTGTCCAGAGAATGTATTAGCAGAATTGGTGCGATCGCTATCTGTAATTCCCGAAAACTCATTTTTATTGCTCACCAGTCGCAACAAGCCTGATGAACGCCTTAAATCGACGAAATTGTTAAAGCAGTTTGCCACCGAGTTCCGAGAATTTCCCCTCATCCCCCCTTGGAAAACAGAATTACTGGTGCAATCGGTGACTCAAGCAGCCCAGACTGTGGGCGTGAAACTGACTGCAAATACTGCCCATTTGTTGGCAGAATCTGTAGGAAATGATACACGATTACTCTACAATGAGTTAGAGAAATTGCGGCTATATGTCCAAGGTAGCAACAAGCCCTTAGACGTAGATACTGTGACCAAGTTAGTCAGAAATACTACTCAAAATAGCTTACAATTAGCAGCAGCAATCAGAACTGGAGATACAGCTAAAGCTTTGACAACATTGGCAGATTTGAGCAATGCTTCTGAACCGGGATTACGGATAGTTGCGACGCTGATTGGACAATTTCGCACCTGGTTATGGGTGAAGATTATGATAGAAGGTGGGGAGCGCAATCAACAAGCGATCGCTATTGCTGCTGATATCGGTAATCCCAAACGGCTCTACTTCTTACAGCAAGAAATCAGGCTGCTCTCTGTGCAACAGTTAATTTCTTGCTTACCCCTACTACTGGAGTTAGAAGTTAGCCTCAAGCAAGGAGCATCAGAAATGTCAACACTCCAGACTAAAATAATCGAACTTTGTCAAGTCTGCCGAGGAAATTGACAATCAAATATAAAAGCTTGATGTATTGAGCCGTTGCTGGAACTTCCAACGGCGAAAGTAATTCAAAGTCCTCATAATATCCCTGATGTAGTTTTGTATCACACACTATATGAAGAAAATTTCCAATTTATTTTACCGATCTAGCCGAAAGCGAATCCTTTACCAATCATTCTTTTTTGGCGCGATCGCTACTGTGGGTGTGATTTTCAACGCTTTTTCATTGACTCACAAAGCTGACGCTCAAACTCCATCACCAATAGTTAACAATACTGAAATCAACAGCTACGCTCAAGCCGTGCTAGCAATGGAGCCAGTACGTCAAAATGCCTTTGGAGAAATTAAAAAACTTATTGGCAATGGAGAAATTCCTAAGATTGTTTGTAACGATTCTAACAGCTTTAATGGTCTTCCCAAGAAGGCTCAAGATATCGCCACGACTTACTGTACTCGCGCTCAAAAAATTGTCGAAGATAATGGTTTGAGCATTGATAAGTTCAACAAAATTACTCTAGAATTACAAAATAATAATATTAGTTTAAAAGAGCAGGTTTACAATACCTTCTTACGTCTGCAACAACCTCCTGAGTCTCGGTAACTAGAAGGGTCTAGAACACAAATTCAGTAATCCTGAAATAACCTCTCCCCCAACGCTCCTAGGGAAGCACGATGGTTTCATATAAGCAGAGAAAAACTAAAACGGGTTTAGGACTAGCCCTTTCAAGGTGGTGAAATTTGGAACCAATATTGGTTATTTCAATCTTCAAAAAGCCCAAAATCTGAGCGGATAACTCATGATGATCACACTAAAACAACGTATCTTCGTTTGTCACCTTGAAAGGGCTATACCTGGATTTCTCACCACATCTCAATAATTAAATAAGTAATGAGTAATGAGTAATGAGTAATGAGTAATGAGTAATGAGTAATGAGTAATGAGTAATGAGTAATGAGTAATGAGTAATGAGTAA
>NZ_JBALEA010000065.1:0-3413 GCF_036917135.1 Nostoc sp.
TAATGAGTAATGAGTAATGAGTAATGAGTAATGAGTAATGAGTAATGAGTAATGAGTAATGAGTAATGAGTAATGAGTAATGAGTAATGAGTAAATACCCATTACTTATTACTCATTACTTATTACTTAATATAGACTCATACCACGGGGATTAAAATCCCTCGTGTCGCAACGCTGTCAGCACGCTTTGTCACTGAGTTTCCCGATGGAAAGCGTATCTCTATGATCCAAGGCGTTATTGAATAGCTGGTTGTCGGAAGTACTGAGGAATTTTTCCTGGCAAACAGTCCATTAATTCGGAGAACAGTTGGCACAAAAATCAGGACTGAATTTACAATATTGGCTACCTGTCAACTGATAAGCTGTACAATAAGGAAAACTGGTAAGTTCAATTTTGGCTGCTTGTAATTTGGAACCATTCGGTAACACTTCAGTAAGTTTGGTTTTCTCAGCCAGAAAGATAGCTAAAAGCTTAGGCAACGCCATGCAAGCAGCAATATTTAGCAGCGTTAGCACTATAGCGTCTATCAAATTCATAGGTAATTATCTCCTGTGAAAAATAGGCGTAGCCCGCACTTCGGCTGCGCTCAGTGACCGTCGTAGACATCGCTGTTATTTAGATGCAAACACAATCATTGCTTGCACTCTATGTAAATCAACTTTAACATAAATTTTTGTAAATATAAAGGTGGAATTCCTGGAATTATCATACACAGAAGGGAATGTGGATAATAAGGACGCAGATTGTAGCAGAATAACAAAATAAGCTGTAAGTCAGTTTAAATTTTTAGGTAAGATGTTATGTCAAAAACCCAAACCGCGTCTTCTTTTTTATCTAACATCAGTGAGGGAGAACGGCAGGCATTAAAGCGGTTAGTAGATTACACAAATGTAGAATCGCTGCCAGAAGTTTGGCCTTTGGCAGCTCAACGATTTGGTGATGTTGTCGCCCTCCGCAACCCTCACGCCAAACCAGAGATAGTGATTACTTATACCCAGCTAGCAGAGCAAATCCAACTATTTGCTACTGGGTTGCAGGCGTTGAGAGTAAAGGTAGGCGATCGCATTTCCCTAATTGCTGACAACAGTCCTCGGTGGTTTATTGCCGATCAAGGCATCATGACTGCTGGAGGGGTTGATGTGGTGCGTAGCTCCCAAGCGGAAAAAGAAGAACTGCTGTTTATCATCGCCAATAGTGGCAGTACCGCGATCGTCGTTGAGGATTTAAAAACACTTAAAAAACTGCAAGAACGTCTCAATGATTTACCAATTCAACTGGTAATCTTACTTTCTGATGAAGCACCACCGACAGACCAAACCCTAAAGGTGCTGAACTTTACCCAGTTGCTCGAAATTGGGGTAAATCATAGTTTTGTGCCAGTCAAGCAAAATCGTGATGCCCTAGCAACCCTAATTTACACCTCTGGCACCACAGGCAAACCCAAGGGTGTAATGCTGTCTTATAACAACTTGATGCACCAAATAATCAGTTTTGGGACAGTATTGCAACCAAATGCGGGCGATATCGTTCTCAGCATCCTACCTTCCTGGCATAGCTACGAACGAACTGTTGAATATTACCTACTATCTCAAGGGTGTACGCAAGTTTATACCAACTTGCGCTCGGTGAAAGGGGATTTGAGAAAATTTAAACCCAACTACATGGTGGGTGTACCCCGGCTGTGGGAATCGATTTATGAAGGAGTGCAAAAGCAATTCCGTGAACAACCAGCAAATAAGCAACGCCTAGTTAACTTTTTATTGGGCATTAGTGAGAAATATATCAAAGCGCGGCGAGTTGCTCAAGGGTTGAATTTAAATAATCTTCATGCTTCAGCCATTGAACGATTAGCAGCTAGGATACAAGCATCAGCTTTATTACCCCTCCACACCTTGGGAGAACGCCTGGTTTATGCCAAAGTGCGGGAAGCCACAGGAGGAGAAGTTAAGCAGATGATTAGCGGCGGCGGTGCCCTTCCTAGACACATCGATAACTTCTTTGAAATTATTGGTGTGCAGATTTTGCAAGGCTATGGCTTGACAGAAACTTCTCCTGTTACCCATGTACGTCGTCCTTGGCGAAATTTGATTGGTGCATCAGGGCTACCACTTCCGGCCACAGAAGCTAAAATCGTCGATCCTGAGACAAAAGCGCCTCTACCAGTAGAGAAGCGAGGTTTAGTATTGTTGAGGGGACCACAGATTATGCAAGGCTATTACCAAAATCCCGAAGCGACAGCGAAAGCAATTGACGCGGAAGGTTGGTTTGATAGCGGCGATTTGGGTTGGCTGACACCACAAAATGACTTGGTGCTGACTGGCAGGGCAAAGGATACGATTGTATTGACTAACGGGGAAAACATCGAGCCACAGCCGATTGAAGATGCGTGTTTGCGATCGCCATACATCGATCAAATTATGCTCGTCGGCCAAGATCAGCGCAGCCTGGGAGCCTTAATTGTCCCCAACGTCGAAGCTATAGAAAAATGGGCAGCAAGTCAGAATGTGATCCTGGATACGCCGAAAGATCAGGTAACTTCCTCAGATAGTCAAAAAATTGACTTGGAGAGTAGAATGATCCAGGATTTATTTCGGCAAGAATTAAATCGGGAAGTGCAAAATCGTCCAGGCTATCGACCGGATGACCGCATCGGAACGTTTAAACTGATTCTGGAACCGTTTTCTATCGAAAATGGTTTGATGACGCAAACACTAAAAGTTCGACGACATATCGTAACGGAACGCTATCACGATATTATTGACGGCATGTTTGCCTGATGATTGATTCCACCTGCTAATTGTAAAGAGTGAACGTGAAATGTTTATGGATGCCTCCAAATCTAATTTGCTTCTGAAACGCGTCGTTAACGTCAAAGTTATTGTGACTCCTCTCTGGAAAGAGGAAGTACAACAACAGCTGCAAACGCAGATCAATCAACTTGATCAGCAACTACAACAGCTAGACGTTGAAGGACAAAGAGCGATCGCGGCAATTCAAAAGCAGAGTCTGCAACCACCTGGACCCCAAACCCTCCAACAAATTGATAATATCCAACTCCAAGTCAATCAAAAGAAAAGTGAATTCCTAGAGCAAAAAAATCAGTTGCTGCAAAACCTCCAGCAAGTGCAGTTTCTCCAGCAAGATCAGGAAGTCAACCAATTCCAAATGGAAGGCTTTTTTCGGGTAGAAACTGGTGATAACCTGATTAGCAAAATGCAAGTCGAAATCGTTCTGCGCGATGGCGTTGTAGAAGAAATTCGCGGCGACATTTAAAAAGTTAGGAGTTAGGAGGAATTAGTTATGAGTTTAAATTCCTCACTCCTAACTCCTAACTCCTAACTCCTAACTCCTAACTCCTAACTCCTAACTCCTAACTCCTAACTCCTAACTCCTAACTCCTAACTCCTAACTC
>NZ_JBALEA010000066.1:0-69656 GCF_036917135.1 Nostoc sp.
TTTGGATTAGTTAAAGCAAGGCGTAAGCGTCATCGAGACATTGACGCTTACACCCAACAAATTTGGGCTTTATCTTCTTAAGTTGACACCAATGGCCAGTGCCGTGCCCCTACACCTTGCGATATAATGTTGTACCTCATCTGAATGGGAACCGCTATAAAACACATCTAATTTGCATATTAAAATTTTCTTAATATCTTGTGGGGTGGGCATCTTGCCCGCCCTGATTATGCAAGTTAAATGCCGATTAGCTTAATCGCAGAACTTCTGCATAAATTTGGTTATTGGTCAGCGATCAATAACAAAGGACTAAGTTTTTAGCACAATACTAAGTAAGTCGGCGTTAAAAAATCAACCTATCTAACGAAGTGTAAAATCAGAAAAGAGCTTATAAATGAATCATTTTTTAAATCAGATAATTGCCCTAAAAATAACCCCTACTCACTCCGATTTCATTCAGTCATCAAATCTGGCAAAAATGGTTGTTCCCCATCTTTAGGTGTCTCAGTTTGCTCATCAGCAGCAGGTAGCCAGTTGATAAATGGTAGAGGTAACAACGTGCTGAGGTTAGTAATTAGCACCAATAGCCAAAGTGACTCAAAGTTCGTTGCGGTGATCCCTAGCCAATAGGTGATTAATGCCCCGAATGCATGGGAAACCGTTCCTGCTGAATTAAATATTGACATTAACAAAGCAAATAATGTTGCTTCCACACCAGAGGGACAAAGCCTTGCTGCTAGCACCATCACTTGCATAAAGGCAATTTTCCCCATCACAGTGAGAATCAGGCTATCACCCAAACTAAACCAGTGATCATCTATACCCAACCGCCGGTTTGTGTGAGTCACTAACAACAGCATCGTCATTCCCAAAATTGACGAAAGGACTGTACTCCAAGCAAAAATCACGCGAAAAGGAATGCTTTTGAGGAAACGTTGGAAAATCCAAACACCTGCTAAAGAAGCGAAACTTGTCACCAAATGCACCCGCCCCAAAAATTCTGGTTCAAAGTGTAGTTCGTTGGTAGAGAAGTAGAAAAAGGCTGATTCAGCATTTGGGGTAGCTTGCCAGATGAAGATAAACGCCGTTGGTAGCCAAATTGTTTTTTGGGTAATGGCTTGGCGTAGCTGCTTCAGTTGATGTTTGATTGGTAAAGGGTTGGTGTGATTACTATCTTCAGCATTTTTGCTAACGGGGGACTCAGCAATTAACCAAGCTACCCCTGAGACAATGAGAGGGAATAAGGCGGTAATTCCAAAGACAGTACGGGTAGTAAAGTATTGGAGCAGCAGACCGCTAAAGTATGCTGTTATTAAACCTCCGATCGCAGAAGCACCCCAGCATAGAGATTGTAATGAACCGGCTTTTGCTTGGGATTCGCCTCTAACTCGTTCCACAACTAGCGAGTCAACTATGACATCACTCATGGCGACACTAAGAGAACCAAGGGCGATCGCTAAGGTAGCTGCCCAGCTAGTATGAACTATTGTGGCCAAACTCACCCAAGAAGCACATCCCAGTATCCCAGATAAAATCAAGTAAGGACGCCGACGATAGCCAAAGATCGGCAAGCCATCAGAGATAAAACCAAACACCGGCTTAATCATCCAAGGTAGGAAGACAATTCCCAATAGCGCCGACACCTGCACAGGACTCAGCAGCAGTTCATCTTTGAGGAAAAAGCTCACGGCTAGACGCGATAACCCTAAAATTCCTTGAACAAAGTAAACGGTGAGAATTGCAATCAACTCTGCATTGGGTTCATTACCCAAGAAGAGTTTTTGTGTTAATGAGTCTTTGATCTTGGACAAGCCAGATGATTGAACCACCATTTGATAAATATTTTTTAAATTTTATTTACTTTTCTATCATATCGATTCTTTGATTTTGACATTCTTCCCTTGCTCTCCATCCTCGTGTTTCTCTAGTCAACTATGCCACCTGAGTTTTTTTGACATCGGTAGTAACATGAATTAAACTACCTCTTGCAATCAACAAAAGAATCTTGATCAATGCATCCGACTGAAGAAGTTGCTGTCTCTACTCGCGTTATCGGTTTAATTAGTGGCACATCCGTAGATGGTATAGACGCTGCGTTGGTAGAGATTTCCGGTACAGAATTGGATCTCAAAGTTGAGTTGCTAGCCGGGGCAATATATCCTTATCCCGCCGAACTCAGAGAAAGAATATTAGCAGTTGGTGCAGGTGTTGCCATCTCAATGGCAGAATTGGCAGAAATAGATGATGCGATCGCCATTGTCTTTGCTCAAGCCGCCCAAAATATTCAAATTGGTCATCAGCCAGCCACTCTCATTGGCTCCCACGGTCAAACAGTTTATCATCGACCACCTGCGGATAGGGGAATGGGGAAGAAAACCACTCCCCACTCCCCACTCGGTTACAGTCTGCAACTAGGGCGCGGTGCATTAATTGCCCATCTTACGGGCATTACAACTGTGAGTAACTTCCGCATTGCTGATATCGCTATTGGTGGACATGGTGCGCCTCTCGTGCCCAGAGTAGATGCCTATTTACTCAGTCATCCCCAGGAGGGGCGTTGTATTCAAAATATTGGTGGTATTGGCAATGTTGCTTATATTCCGCCTCGGACTGACGACTGGCTCTCAAAAATTCGCGCTTGGGATACCGGCCCAGGAAATAGTCTGTTGGATCTGGCAGTGGAGCATTTAAGCGATGGTGCGAAAACTTACGATGAAAATGGCAATTGGGCAGCCAGTGGTACTCCTTGCTATCCATTGGTGGAACAATGGCTCAAGCAAGACTACTTTCATCTACCGCCACCCAAATCCACTGGACGAGAGTTATTTGGTGTGACTTACCTGCATGAGTGTTTAAAAGATGCCCAAGTATACCAACTCAATGCTGCCGACGTACTGGCAACTCTTACAGAACTTACAGCTGCTTCAATTGTTCATAGTTACCGCGCTTTTTTGCCGGAAATGCCACAGAGGGTACTATTATGTGGCGGTGGTAGTCGCAATCTCTATTTGAAACAAAGATTACAGATGTTGTTGGCATCAATACCAATTTGGACTACAGATGAAGTCGGCTTGAGTGCAGATTTTAAAGAAGCGATCGCCTTTGCGGTTTTAGCCTACTGGCGAAATTTGGACATTCCTGGCAACCTACCTACTGCCACTGGGGCACCTCAAGAAGTGCTTTTGGGAGAAATTTACCAAGGTCATTTTGATTCTTCACTCAGCACTGGCTCAACGCCCCGCTATCGCTAACGCAACTCAGCCCTGCTATAACTGTAGTCTTCGCAGTACTCGATCAAGGCAGGGTATATAAAAGGTGGCTCATACTTTTTTATTGGAACCAGGACGCTGGATAATACAAGGAAATTGGCTGGAACGCAATGGTATGCCAATCAGCGTCAAGGGTATGACGTTGGTAGCTTGGAATCGAGATAACTGGTTCACTATGGCTACAAAACTCATATTTCCAGGTAGCGATCGCTCCGAAATCTCTCTACAATATAAAGGGCGGCTGCATGAGGGAGAGCGACAGTATACCTTTTTACTCCAACATAATCTTTTAGGGCAGGTTGAAGGTGAAGGCTGGATTGGTCTAGATACTATTGTGCAGCGTTACTGGGTACTAAGCGATCGTCAGCGTCGTAGTGGCTTTGAAACCCTGCATCGGATTTCGGAAGACACATACTACCTCAGTAGTGGCATCTTGGCTGGTCATTTTTTAACTAACACAATGGAAGCTAGCCTAGAACGTCAGTCAACCTAATGGCAGTTAAGTAACTAGTACATCACGGCAAAGATAGAGCAACCATCGCTGCCTAACAAAAGTATTACAGACTACAAAAGCTGACAGCATCCTTGGAGAAAAGTTTGTAATCTTATGTAATGTCTCATACCTGACCTTAACGAGTAATTGTTTATTTTATCTAACTACGAAGTTGTAAGTAAGTAGACAAGAATACATCAAACTATGTTCACAATGTAAATTTAATTAGATAGGCTTTTAGTAAGGGATTCAGCCCTATTTTGAAGGCTAAATCCTGACTACAAAGCTTGATTTATTCGCATCTATACTAAATATGTAGTAATGTATAGTAAAAAGGCAATTGTTAAATTATCAGCAGGATTTTAGCCTTTTTACCTAACCGTGTAGTCAGGAGTTCAGTTTTGTGAATCCTAAAGTCTCAGTCATTATCCCTGCTTACAATACTGAAGCTTATATTGCCAAAGCAATAGAGTCAGCCTTAGAGCAAACCCTCACTGATATTGAAGTTATCATAGTCGATGATGGTTCAACTGATAAAACTGTAGAAGTCGCTAAAAGCTTTACTGACCAACGTCTCAAAGTGATAGTTAATCAACAAAACCTTGGGGTTTCTGCTGCGCGTAATCGTGCCCTCGAAGCAGCCCAAGGAGAATGGATTGCTGTTCTTGATTCAGATGACTGGTATGCTCCTGAAAGATTAGAAAAGCTGGTGTTGCTGGCAGAAGAGACAAATGCAGATATGATTGCTGACGATCTTCATTTAATTCAAGATGGTGCAACATCTCCTTGGAGTACATTGATTCAAGAAAGTGGACAAAATATAGATAAAACTCTCCAAATTGATATCATTCATTTTGTAGAAACTGATGTCTATGGACAAGTAGGGTTACATCTTGGTTTAAGCAAGCCTATATTCAAACGAGAATTTCTGGTGAAGCACGGAATTGAGTACGATGAAACCGTAAAGACAGGTGAAGACTTTTGGCTTGATCTGAAATGCTTAATTAATGGCGCTCGCTTTTTTCTTGTGCCAGAACCCTATTATTTCTACCGCTCACGTACCACTTCTATTCTACATCAAAGCAAATTGTTAATTCTCAATCAATACTGCATAGCTACTAATTCTTTCATGCAACAAGAAGTTGTCAAAAAAAATCCAGCTTTAATACATGCTCTGTCTTATAATCTTGCAGCCTTTAAGAAGAATCTAGCTTACTTTGAAGTTGTAGTGCCTATAAAGCAAGGAAAATGGTTCATAGCATTAACAGAAGCAAGGAAGAACCCGCACTTTTTTCCTTATTTTCTTTCCCGATTTAACAAAATTATCGAACGTCGAATCCAATACTATATAATGGGTAATAAATCAGCTTTTGATATGTCTTATAACCTACAGATAAAACGAAAAACTACCAATTAGTATTAGAGGAATCAGATTTGAATAACGATCAGCATACTGAGACTAAAATCCTTGTTCAGCAAGGCTTTTATCTGAAAACTTTTCATTAATAAAGTCCCATTGCTATAAAATATATTTATCAATAAATAAATAATAGATTCGTTATGAGTCAGGAGAAGCCAGAAGGTTAAACAACTGGGAGCATCCCAATTTTGCAAGAACATATTTGTCATTGCGTATTCCTTCTGCGAGAGTTGGGTACGAAGCGACAGCGTAGTGTTCGCAATGACAATTTATAACCTGAGTTTGATATAACTAGCCAGTTATTTGGGATGCTCCCAAATAACTGGCTAGTTATATCATGTCCGAATAATTAGTTATGATTCCCACCGTCATTGCACCCCACACGCCAGATGCTCCACTTGGGGAGACCCCAGACGCTCTCTACGAGACGCTAAAAGCGAACGCAGACTCGAAGAGGCTGCGCTATCGCTTTTAGCGTCTCCCCTTCTCCCAAAGGGAGAGGCTAGCGCCTGCCGTAGGATGCCCGAAGGACTGTAGGGAGAAGACCGCCAAAGCTCCCCTTAATCCCCTCCCCGCAAGCAGGAGGGGAGACAAAGCATAGCTTTGGCTCTTTGGGGTTCTTCGAGTTTAATAAGTAATCAAGCGGACATGATATTAAAGGGTATCTTTCATTATCCCTACTTACAAAACAAAGGCAGAAGAGAGCCTTGCTGGAGGGACGAGGAAAGTACTAATTTAAAAAAGCTTTAGTTAGGGGTCATTGACCACTAAAATAACAGTTATAAATCCTAATAAGTTAGAGCATTATTTACGAGACATAAGGGCTTGGATCTGATAAAACCTGCCCAGCACCGCTTCATGTCGCCGCATCAGGCTTGATTGATATTCAAAATTCTGCACTCATTACTCAGTTATCAGAACTTTGTGGTGAGTGTGGTACTACGTGATTAAGGTTTTTGCCAGATCCTAAAGTTATCTATTTAGTCAAAATTGGGCAAACTAAAATTACACCATAATTAAAGTGCAAAATGGTACAAAGCGTCATTATAAATATACCCTTTCTACTTGTTTGATTTAGGATGTTGCACCAGTTGTAATAACCGTCTCGGTTCCAAACTGGCAGATAATGGTTTCAATCCTCTTTTAGAGGACTGAAAAAAACTAGTACAGCACCACCTAAATAGAGCAACGATTGGAAATCGCACAAAAGCCTACTCTGTAAGCTTCTTGCCCTCCAACTTCTGCCTCGCGGTACAAGCCGAGAAAGTCATTTATGGGCGCAATAATTCAGATATCAGTTTGAATGCACTTTTCCTCCCAAACACTTACAACCTGCTTTTGGAGTTGAATTTTCTATGTCAGACCCAAACATTGGTCGCTTACTCAGCAAACGCTACCAACTCCAGGAGTTAATCGGTACTGGAGCAATGGGTCGGGTTTATCGTGCTAAAGATACCTTATTGGGGGGTGTACCTGTTGCGGTTAAGTTTCTCGCTCTATCAATCCAAAATGAAAAGATGCAATTGCAAGACCGCTTTGAGCGAGAAGCAAAAACCTGTGCTTTACTAGGGCAAAAAAGCATTCACATTGTCCGAGTTATGGACTATGGCGTAGATGACAATAACACCCCGTTCTACGTCATGGAATACCTACAAGGAGAAAGCCTGAACAATATTATTCGCAAGCAACGACTGCCTTTACCAAGATTCCTGAGTATGGCGCGTCAACTCAGTCTGGGGTTACAGTGCGCTCATAATGGCATCCCAGTTGAGGGCACTATTTGCCCAATTATCCATCGTGATGTCAAGCCAAGCAATATGCTGGTAATTCAAGATCCCAGCTTCGGAGAATTGGTCAAGGTTCTAGATTTTGGGATTGCTAAGTTATTACAGTCAGATGGCGACCATACAAAATTCTATTTGGGGACATTGGCTTATTCTTCTCCCGAACAGATGGAGGGTAAAGAATTAGACAATCGTGCTGATATTTATAGTTTGGGTGTGATGATGTTTGAGATGCTCACAGGCAAAATGCCACTGGTGGCACCAACTCATTCTTTTGGAGCGTGGTATAAAACACATCACTATCAAAAACCGCGTTCTTTTGCTGAGGTTGTGCCTGGATTAGAACTACCAAAAGAAATCGAAAATTTGGTGATGAGTTGTCTAGCTAAGTTACCACGCGATCGCCCCCAAAGTATCACTGAAATCCTCAGAGTTTTAGGATCTCTAGAAAAGCCTGAGCATACACGTAAAATTCAGCAAGACAGCCATGCTCTAGTTCCTACTAATATAGTGAGCAATGAGGTTGAACAAAAGACTAAAGCCGATTTGCGGGTATCATGGTCTAACGATGAAATCGCTCGTGCCATTTCCTGGCCTAAAAATAAACCAATTGCTGATATTGTTTTTCCCCAGCCCATTCATACCAATGGGGAGGTTTTACCAGCTCTGTGGGTGATGCTACCGCAAGAAGAAATTCAAAAGCGCTTACTCTGTACCCGCTATAACCAATTTTTGTTCATCTCTATTCCCCATCCCATGCTGCTATGGATTACTGTCATCTACAACCGTAAGCATGACGCCAAATGGTTACCTTATTACCTTGATCTCAAAACCAGTGCTGGCCAGGAAATTGCTCGGTTACTTCAGCACACAGGTTACTACCGCCTGTTATTCTTTGCCCGAGAAACACCAAGTCGCTGTACCCATATTTTACTTTCTAGCGTCGCTTCTGCCCAGCGCCAACGACTACAAGAGTGGGTCGCAATGAGCAACACCTTAATGTCCTCTGCCGACCCACAAATCAGTAAAAGTTTACTCAAAAACGAGTACGAAAAGATTAAGCCCCAAATTATCACAAAACTTAAAAGTATTGATACAGATTCTCCTTATGATCTTTCCAGCTAACAATAATTTCTTAATGTTACGTATTTTAGATGTAAGTAAGGGGTAGTCACTCCCAGAATGTAAACTTTTATAAACAAAATATATATAAATATGTAAGTTCTAGTTATATGTATAAATAGTGGAATCACTAAGCAGTCAAAGCAATCTGATCTAAATTATGTCTAAATATTCCTGTGTATATGTTCCAGGAGATTTATGAAATTACGCAGGTGTGATTCTCGGACTAGACGAAACAAAAAGAAGTTTGGCTAAAGCAAACAAGGAATTTAGCTTACCATGCTAAAGTTATGTCTAGACTCAAAAAAGTATGCCGTAGACAATGTTTACTTATTCTTAGTTAGGTTTCCCTAATTGAACTTTTGTACTGATATTGTGGAATTACTTATCGAAGTTGACGCCCCGACATCCCCAGCTCTTTTCCTCCTTGGAACCAAGCAAGAGAAGGAGGTCGCCCACTGCGACATCAGAAAGACTCTATGCCATAGTGGAACCGGAATCTAAGCCCCACTGGTGCTTAAGAAGTTCTTGATAAGTTGCCTCGCGCACGACCATTTGCTCATAAAGCTTGACTAAAAAATCTTTAGCTTGATCGTGGCTCATGTTTTGCACCTGAGTAGAGAATGAGCAGATGCTGAATTGCTGTTCCAAGGATAGTTTCATGGGTTGATTCATAGTTAACTCCGAAAAAACAACGTGTAAAGGTGATATCGCTCACAGAAGTCCAAATGGGATAATATTTTGGACTGATATCTGTCCAACATTTGTTCCTCCGTATTAAGAAAGATAACAATTGTTTGACAGGTTTGCCCACATCCAAAGTGTGGAATTTTTCTGCTTTGATATCTTGCACCTAATCCTACTGATATACCACCCAAGTCAGCCGAACCATATTCGGGAAAATAGGCTCTGTTTGGCCTCAGATAGATAGATATAACTACCTCTCTGACTCCTTCCTACTTTGCCCAACTCTCCTTTGAGGAGAAGAGTAGGTGCTATCCTAAAGCGTCTTAGGTTTTGTGTTTAAGAAAAACTAAGATGCTGTCTCCCCCAGTATGGAGGAAGCTTCAGAGGGCAGGGATTTTAAGGAGGTTGGGGAATGAATGGTAATAAGCGTGAATTATAGCCGCTTTATCTTATTACGTGCAAGATGTCAATTTACCAATTGATGCAAATTTAGCCTCTTAATGTGACTTTGGAGGATAAAAGTATTTGTATCAAATTGTAAAAAGGAAAAATGCTCACACTGAACAAATTACTGAGTATATTTACCGGATTAGTCATTTGTCGCTTGTCCTTTCTCTTTGGACAATGACCAATGACTAATGACTAATGACTAATGACTAATGACTAATGACTAATGACTAATGACCAATGACTAATGACCAATGACTAATGACTAATGACTAATGACTAATGACCAATGACTAATGACTAATGACTAATGACTAATGCTCTTCTATGA
The DNA here is from genome assembly GCF_036917135.1 of Nostoc sp. Classification (GTDB taxonomy): domain Bacteria; phylum Cyanobacteriota; class Cyanobacteriia; order Cyanobacteriales; family Nostocaceae; genus Nostoc. The sequence continues at coordinate 9,554 of NZ_JBALEA010000066.1, forward strand.
CTCTGAAGAGAGAATAATCCAAGCCATTAGAAATCGCGGCTACACAAACTCTCGTCCGCCTGTGCGGACTAACGCCAAAATAGGGTTTCAAATTTAATCTGGCGAGAGTAATAAAAGAGCGTTAATGACTAATGACTAATGACTATTTTCTTCGAGTGAGACGATGACAACTGTGATGTTATCGTGCCCTCCTTGCTCTTTGGCAGCCTCAACTAGAGAGATGGCAGCTTTATCAACCCAAGGAGTATCTTGGAGGCAGCTAGCAATCTTCTGTTCGACAAGTTCTTCTGTAAGACCATCGCTACATAACAGCAAGCGATCGCCTACTTTTACATCCATTGGTTGCACATCAATCTGATGCAAGTCTTCACGCCCCAAACAGCGCGATAATACGTGACGAAAAGGATGCGATCGCGCTTCATCTAAGGTGATGTCACCGATTTTGATTGCTCGTGCTACCCAAGTGTGGTCTTCTGTTACCTGCTCTAAGTAGGACTCCCGGAAGCGATACAACCGGGAATCGCCAACATGAGCGCACCAGGGCGACTCTGGGGCGCGGAAAATTACCGCTACAACTGTTGTACCCATATCGGCGCGTTCGGGATGACTTTGCTGATCGTGCAAAATCGCTTCATTGGCACCCCACAAAGCTTGCTCTAGCAATTCTTGGGAAGATTTAGGAGATTCCCAATTTGCTACCAAATACGCCTGAATTTCTTCGGTAGCAATCCGACTCGCCTCCTCACCTCCCGCATGACCACCCATGCCATCGGCGACAACGAAAAACCGCCCTTCTGGGTCGATATAGTAAGCATCCTGATTATTAGATCGAATAAGTCCCGGATCGCTAAAACCCGTGAAATTAAGTTTCATATTTTTTTTGCAACAATTAATACATACGATCGTAACGGTCAAGGCGTAAAATTAGTCTGATCAGGATCACTGAAAGCCCTGCTGCAATTAAACCAGGCATTAGTGCCCACCATAGATGGTTGCTAACCACTAAGATCGTAGCTGAAAGTGTGAAACCACTGATTAACAGAGCATAACTTATTGAAAGCTGAATACTGCTCTGTCGCCGCAGTAGGCGTTCAGTTTCTATGGATCGAACGCGCAAGCGCATATCTCCCCGTTCTAGCTTTTCTAGCGTATCCTCTAATCTACGTGGTAGACCAAAGGCAGTAGTACTTACTTGAGCTGCTTGGCGACTTAATTCGTTAAGAAAGCTATTCCCCTCAGAACCATTCATATCGGTCATAAGCTGCATTGCATAGGGTTTGGCAACTTCCATAAAGTTAAACTCTGGATCTAAGCCTTTGCCTACCCCTTCTAGGGTAGAAAAGGCTCGCATCACGAAAGTAAAAGTTGCTGGAAATCTAAATGGCTGATTATAAGCTATTTCATAAAGGTCGTCACTGATTGCGGCAACTGATTGGTTTTCAAAGGGCTTATCCATGAAATTGTCCAGCATATACTGGACGGAACGCCGTACTGGTCCCATGTCATCCGTTGGGGCGATCGCGCCTAAATCGATGAGAGACTGGACAACGCGATCGCCATCTTTTTGGGCAATCCCAAAGAGTGTTTGCATCAATCCTTCGCGGATGTTGGCTTTAATCCGCCCCATCATCCCGAAATCGTAGAATATTAAAGCGCCACTGGCACTAACGGCAATATTGCCTGGGTGGGGATCGGCGTGGAAAAAGCCGCTATTGAGTAATTGGAGTAAGTAGGCTTGAGCGCCTTGACGAGCGATCGCTTTTCGATCCAAACCTGCTGCTTCTAAAGCTTCGTATTGGCTAATTTTAATTCCAGGGAGATATTCTAAAGTCAGCACTCTAGAAGTAGCGTAACGCCAGTATATTCTCGGTACATTTACCCAATCGTAGCCACGAAAATTCCGGCGAAAAGTATCAGCATTTCGACCTTCGTTAAGATAATCAATTTCTTCCCAAAGAATGCGACAACACTCTTCGTAAATACCCAGCCAATCTCGTCCCCTTCCCCATTTGGGATGGTTTTGAAAGTAGCGGGTAATTCCCTTAAGAATCTGTAAATCTATTTCAAATAACTTTTTTAGTCCAGGACGTTGCACCTTGACAACAACTGATTCTCCAGTATGCAGCACAGCTTTGTGTACTTGCCCCAAACTAGCAGCAGCTAAGGGAATCGGTTCAAAATTATGGAATAGTTCAGGAATTTTCTTGCCTAATTCTTTCTCAATGGTCGCTTCTACTAGCTCATAGCTAAATGCCGGTACTTTGTCTTGTAATTTGGCTAGTTCTTCTACATATTCACCAGGGAATATATCAGCACGGGTAGAAAATAATTGCCCAACTTTGATGAAGGTTGGGCCTAAATCCAGTAAGGTAGTCCGAATCCACACCGCTTGGGTTTTGCGTCTTGCAGCTTGCTTTACCTCAGTCACACCACCCGGATAACTCCAAGATTTGTTGTATAGCCAAAGTTTGAATAATAAGGTCAAGACGAAAGACCAAATATCCACAAAACGCCGTCTGCTAGAGTATTTTTCCCGATTCCAACGGTATGCTTTCTCTGAATAACCTTGTTCCATATACTTTGTGTACCGTTGGTTTGCAACCGAATCACTTGGAAGAAAAGACACTCTGATTCCTAAACTATTTTTTCTTAAGTGTCCTTTGTCATTTGTCATTTGTCATTTGTGCATAATTTTTGACCAATACTTCTCTACGAGAGGCTGCGCCAACGACTACGCGGTAGTTGAGCGTAGCGATGCACTGAGCGTAGCCGAAGTGTCGAAACTCAGTACAAGTGACCAATGACTAATGACCAATGACTAAAATTTATGCAGAAGTTCGGCGATGATGTTGCAATTCTGTTCGTAACAGGGCAATTTCGGCTCGTAATTCATCAATATCTGCTTGCAAGTCACCGGAATCAGAACTAGCTTGGCCACTACCTGTGGTAGCTTGACCTGCATTAGCTGATTCTGCTGACCGATTTGCACGTTCTAGGACTTCTTCTGTAAACTGGCGCAATTGCTCTCTAGCTTCGGCATCAAATTTGCCTAAATCACTCAAAGCATCGGTCAAGGCGACCTCTAAACGCTCATTAACTACTTCAGCTACTGCTCTGCCTACGAAAAAGGCTTGCACAAGGGGGTTACTCATAAATTTTTGTGACGTTGCACCGCAAGAGAATTATAACTTGCCTGTATGCTTTGCGGCTCCCATCTAGTCTGCATAGGAGCTTAAGTTTTGAGGTTTTTGGGGAAAATTTGATCTCTTATTTGGGTGAAACCATTTTTTCGCTAGAAATGATGTGCAGATCGATGTTTTTGAGCAAGCGTACCAATTTTTGCGTCAAAGAGCCTTTGAGGAACATTTGCCAGCGCGATCGCTGACTTTCACCAATCACAATTTGGGTGATCCGATATTTCTCGGCAACTTCTGCGATCGCATCGGCTACGTTACCGTTGGTAGAACGAAGAAAAGTACCTTCAAATTCTTTACAAAGTTTCTCACAAGTGTAAATGTGTAAGCTTTCCTCCTTGGTGAGGAAGCGCTCTGGATTGGCAACGAACAAGCTATAAAGTGGCGCGTTCATATAGTTAGCTAGTCTCGCACCCCGGCGTAATAGCTGCACTGAGTTGGGATAGGTGGATACACATACCAAAACCCGCTCGTGAATATTACAGGATTGCCCATTGGGGGTAGTGGCGATCGCATTTCCTTCTACGTTGTCTGCCACTTCCCGCAAAGCCAATTCCCGCAAAGCAATCAGGTTGCGGCGTTGAAAAAAATTATCGAGGGATTCTTGGATTTTTTGCGGTGCGTAGATCTTGCCTTCTAATAACCGTTCTTGCAATGTCTCAGGTGTGACATCTATTACTAGTATTTCGCTAGCTTCATCCAGAATTCTGTCAGGAACACGCTCACGCACTACCACACCTGTAATTCTAGCTACCAAGTCGTTGAGACTTTCCAAATGTTGGACATTCATTGTGGAGTGGACATCAATACCTGCGGCTAAAACTATTTCTACATCTTCATAGCGTTTTTCGCGTGGAGAACCAGGGACATTGGTATGGGCAAGTTCATCGATTAAGACTAATTGGGGCGATCGCTTTAAAATAGCATCTGTATCCATATCCGTTAGCGTCAACTCATCCCGATTAAATTCCTTACGGGGTAGAATCTCTAGTCCCTCTGCCTTCTCAACTGTCTCTTTCCGTCCGTGGGTTTCCAAAAGCCCAACGACGACATCAATTCCTAGATGTTTGAGTGCGTGTCCCTCTTCCAGCATCCGGTAAGTTTTGCCGACTCCAGGAGCCATGCCAATAAATATTTTATGCTTGCCCCGCCGTCGTGGTGGATAAAGGGAGTAACTTGCAGAATTTAAAGGAGTGCCAGCCAAACTAGTATTACTATTATCTGACATTTTATTCTTGGTTCTTATAGCAATCCTATTTTATCGGAAAGCAAAACGGTCTAATGCCCCATGCCCACTTGCCCTGAGCGTACCCCTGCTCTTAAGCAAGCTAGGCGTAGCGTCTCGTAGAGAAGGGATGCCCCATGCCCAATGCCCAATTATTGATTCTGCTGACGATTAATATCTTGCAAGTCCAGAGCATAATTCAATCGGAGAACATTGACTCCTGGTTCGCCGAAAATCAATAGAAATCTGCTATCAGTATACTTATTAATCAAACGTAGGATCTCATCTTCATTTACTTTCCGGGCAACAGCAACCCGCGACAATTGCTGCCGTGCTGCTTTAAAGGAAATATGCGGATCTAAGCCAGAAGCAGAGGTATAAATCATATCAGCTATTGGTTGAAGATTTTCGTCTCGCAATTGATTTGCCTCTTCTAGAATCCGCTTTAGTAGTTCTGGATTGCTAGCAGCGAGATTGCTAGCTCCAGATATGCCAGTTGGCTTGGCTTTTTTTCCTTGGCTATATCTAACGGTGCTGGGACGAGGATGGAAATATCGATCAGATGTGAACACCTGACCAATTAAAGCCGAACCAATTGGTTCATTATTTAGATTCAGCATGATGCTGCCGTTAGCTTGATAAGGTAAAAAAACTTGACCGACTACCAGAATTATTAGAGGATAGATGATTGCAGTCAACAACCAAAGCATCAAAGTTATGAAAATTGCTCTGATAGTTTCTCGAATAATAGCCATAATAAGTTTTCTAATTGCTCCTAAGAATTTAATTTTTAATTTTAATTTTTAATTCTTTTGCCCACCAGCCGGACGTTACAGGGTGCTGTTAGCAACAGCATAAACAACTGGGGCAGTAACCACATTCAAGCACAGCACGATCAAAATAGCGAGTGGTAGGTGTTGTTTACGCCATTGCAACTAAATAAAGGACATCGCCAAAGCTCTGCTGAGTGAAAACGATATTTATTCATATTCTTGTTGTTTTGCCTCTCAACAGGTAAAAGTAAAAATGTTTATTATTTTACTTTGGTTAAGATGCGTGCGATCGCTTCGCTACGTTTATACTTGTGTTATCCTTAAGCCAAGCCGACAACTGAAATCAGCATATCGATCAATTTAATGGCAATAAAGGGCGCAATCAATCCACCTAAGCCATAAATTAAGATATTACGTTGGAGTAGCTGATTAGCTGTCAGAGGTCGAAACCGCACACCCTTTAATGCCAAGGGAATCAAAGCGGGAATAATCAAAGCATTATAAATCAGTGCTGATAGTACAGCAGACTTCGGGCTAGTCAAATTCATAATATTCAGGGTTTGCAGGTTAGCAGCGACAAATATCACTGGGATAATTGCAAAGTATTTAGCAATATCATTAGCGATAGAAAATGTCATTAATGCCCCGCGAGTAATCAACAATTGTTTGCCAATACTAATGATATCGATCAGTTTTGTGGGATCGGAGTCTAAATCAACTATGTTGGCGGCTTCTTTTGCCGCTTGTGTCCCTGTATTCATGGCAACGCCGACGTTGGCTTGGGCTAATGCTGGAGCATCGTTAGTCCCGTCTCCCGTCATGGCAACCAGTCTACCTGCTGCTTGTTCCTTTTTGATGACGTTGATTTTTTCTTCTGGTGTGGCTTCAGCAATAAAGTCATCCACCCCAGTTTCTTGGGCAATCACTGAAGCTGTAATTCGGTTGTCTCCAGTTACCATGATGGTACTCACTCCCATCCGTCGCAGTTGCTCAAAGCGATCGCGGATACCAGGTTTAACTACATCTTTGAGATAAATAACGCCGTAAATTTCGTTATCTAGGCTGACTGCTAGGGGTGTACCTCCCAAGCGAGAAACTCGTTCGTAGGCGGCATCTAATTCTGGCGTATCATATCCATTGCGAGAATGGACAAATCCTCTAATGGCTTCTACTGATCCCTTTCTGGCCTCATACCCACCAGGGAAGTTTGTCCCACTCATCCGGGTTTTGGCGGAAAAACTAACTCCTTCTGCCTGACTGGAGTCAAAATCAAACCGTGCGACTAACTTTTCTGCCAGTCGGACAATTGACTTACCTTCTGGTGTATTGTCAAAAATACTAGCAGCCCACGCAACATTAGCAATTTCCGACATTGAATGACCGTTGATGGTAATAAACTCTTCAGCCAAACGGTTGCCGATGGTAATTGTGCCTGTTTTGTCAAGAACTAAAGTGTTGACATCACCACAGGCTTCAACTGCTCGTCCAGAGGTGGCAATGACGTTAAATTGGGCAACTCGATCCATACCACCAATGCCGATGGTACTTAGTAAACCGCCAATGGTAGTAGGAATTAACGCTACTAATAGGGCAATTAAAACTGGCACACCAATGGGACTGTTGACATAGTAGGCAAGTGCGGGGAGAGTTACCACGACTAATAAAAACAATAAGCTGAGAACTGCCAAGAATACTGTCAGGGCAATTTCATTGGTTGTTTTGCTGCGTTCTGCCCCTTCTAACAAGGCAATCATCCGGTCAATAAAGCCTTTGCCGGCATCAGATGTGATCCGAATAATCAGTTCATCTGAAATAATCCGTGTCCCACCAGTGACGGAACTGGCAACATCGGAGCCTGATTCTTTTAATATTGGTGCGGATTCGCCAGTAATTGCCGATTCATCCACCGAGGCGACACCCATGATTACTTCGCCATCGGCGGGGATGATATCGCCAGCAACGACGTAGATGGTATCGCCTTCCTTGAGGCTGGTGGATGAAGTTTCGCTAATTGTGCCATCGGGAGCAAGTTTTTTAGCGATCGTCTCTGATTTCGTTAACCGTAAGATATCGGCTTGGGCTTTACCTTGCCCTTCTGCTACTGCTTCGGCAAAATTGGCAAACCAAACTGTCGAGAATAAAATCCCCGACAATAAGCCGTTGAAAAGCTGCGGGTTCTTTTGGAGGGCTGGGCCAAATAGGTTGGGATCAATTGTGAGCAATAGGATGATGATTGTCCCCACCCAAACCAGAAATATCACTGGATTTTTGATTGCATACTTAGGGTTAAGCTTGATAAAAGCATCTCTAATTGCCCTTAAGTACAGCCACTTATTACTTGCCCTGGGCTTTTTACGTCCTTGGCGGCGATCGCCAGAACGAGCATTTGGGCGTCTAGCTTTGGAGTTAGTTGCCACTTGATTCATAAGTAAAGTTAGGAGTTAGGAGTGAGAAGTTAGGAGTTAGGAGTTATTCGGAGCTTCTAATAGAAAAATATCCGAACTGTAGGGTGGGTTAGTAACGCAACCTACGAAACCGGATAATTTACTTATTTTTTAGTATTCTCTTAATTCCAAACTTATAACTCATAACTCATAACTTATAACTTTCCTAACTGCCAGATGCTAGCTTTAAACCCTCAGCTATGGGGCCTAAAGCCAGAACTGGAAAGAAAGTCAAGACTCCTAAAACCAGTGTCACTCCAGCCGTGATACTAGTAAATACTAGAGAATCAGTTCTCAGGGTACCAGGGGTTTCTTGTACTTGTTGTTTGCGAGACATCCCATCAGCTAAGAGCAGGATGGCAATCATCGGAATGTAGCGTCCTCCGATTAAGCTAACTAAAGTACTCAAGTTCCACCACAGGGTGTTATTCCCCAACCCTTTTAAGCCGGAGCCATTATTTGCTGCTGCTGAGGCGTATTCATAGACTACTTGGGAAATGCCGTGATAGCCAGGGTTACTAATTCCAGAGAGGGAGATGGGATAAGCTAATGCGATCGCACTGGGAATCAAAACTAGAATTGGATGAATCAACAGCACGACGCTGGCGAGGACGATTTCTCGCTTTTCAATTTTGCGTCCTAAAAACTCTGGGTTGCGTCCCGCCATTAGTCCAGTTAGGAATACTGTGAGAATTAAGTAAATAAATAGGTAAGCTGTTCCGGTTCCCTGTCCACCCCAGATAACTCGGATAAATAAGTTGAAGAGAGTGGAAAATATTCCTTGAGGCATCAAAGAATCGTGCATCCCATTGACAGCCCCAGACATAGTAGCAGTAGTCATTACTGCCCAAAATCCCGTCTGTGCCCAGCCAAATCGAACTTCTTTACCCTCTAAATTGGGCTGTTCTAATCCAAAGGCGGTATTAACTAGGGGATTGCCTTGCAGTTCTCCCACTGTTGTCACTCCCACCAAAACTACAAAAATTACAAACACCATCCAAAAAAGTAGCCAAGCTTGTTTGATGTTGTTGGCAAATATCCCGTAGGTGTAAATTAAGGCGGCTGGGATAGAAATCATGGCAATCATTTCTATCAAGTTAGAAGCGCCATTGGGATTTTCAAAGGGATGTGCTGAGTTGACGCCAAAAAAGCCACCGCCGTTGTCACCGAAAAGTTTGATCATTTCAAAGGATGCCACGGGGCCTCTGGCCAGATATTGCGTCCCGCCTTCTAAGGTTGTCAGATCGAGAGTTTTAGCTAATGTTTGTGGTACACCTGTTACCAGCAAAGCGATCGCGCCAATAATCGAAATCGGCAGCAATATTCGTGTAATTCCCCGGACGAGATCGACGTAAAAGTTGCCCAGTCTTCTACCTGTCAACCCGCGAATAAAGGCAATTCCCACGGCTAAACCAGTGGCTGCGGAGGTAAACATCAAAAAGCCTAAAGCCGCTACCTGGCTAAAATAACTTAAGGTTGTCTCACCAGCATAGTGTTGCTGGTCGGTATTGGTAACAAAGGAAATGGTTGTGTGCAGCAATACATCCCACTTAATCGCACCGAAGCCGTTAGGATTCCAGGGTAAGTGTCTCTGGAAATATATTAGCAAGTACACTGAAATACCCATGACGATGTTGCTGCACAATACAGCCCGGATATACTGCGAACCCGTCATATCATCCTTTCTCCGAACACCCGCCAGGATGAACATACTTCGCTCTATGGGGTTCATTAAAAAATCAAGTAGTGTTCTTTCTCCCAAGAAGACACGCGCTATGTATTTTCCGAGTAGCGGTGTGATTGCTATGACAATACACAACGTTAAGCCAATTTGCAAAAAACCTTGTCCCATATAATTTGCGCTAAATTAAATTTAAGTGTTAGCAAGCCAATTCTTAGAAATAACAAATTAACTGTTGGAGTATTTAATACCGAGGGATTTACTATTTTCAGTTAGGACTATTTTCCAGATACTTGTTAAAGTTATTGTGAAGAATATTTATTTTTTACTCTTAATTCATCTATCTCACTAGTTAGGATTATTTGTTTATACAATAGATTCTGCAAGTTTGCTACTTTCAAAGAATATAAATATCCTAGATTATTTGATTAATGGGATTAAGGATTGGCAAGATTGTGGTAAATAGCCCGCTCCTTGTGGGCAAATACTCAGTTACCACAGGCGCGATTAATCGCGTCTCTACTGGATAATCGTAATTTTCGGGTTAACTCTCAAGTTGGCATTTGCAGATATAGATGGCAGATAGATCATAATTGGTGAATTAAATAGTTATACAGATTTTTAGTAAATCATAAATGACAATGTTAAGTCGATTATTGACTATGAAAGAAACTATAAATGAGCGTGGTGAGACTTATGGGCTAATAGCGATCGCCTTTGCCATCGTGATAGCGTTGGAATATTTGACACCACCTGAATACGTATTTGGCTACCTCTACACAGGGACGATTTTGTTAGCAGATTCTCGATTGAATCGGGGATCGGTATTGGGGATCACTGTTGCAGCTACAGGATTAACATTGTTAAATTTATTTGTCCCTGGAGGAGAAGCGATTCATCTCCCAGCGTTGGCAAATAGGTTGATTGCAGTATTGGCGTTGGTGGTAACGGGTTGGTTGAGCGATCGCAACCACCGCAATGAAGAAGCGATCGCTTATACTCAAGCACAATTACGTTCCCAAGAACAACTAGCTATCATGCGTGAAGATTTTGTTTCTACCCTAACGCATGATTTGAAAACACCCCTACTAGGAGCAATTGAAACACTGAAATATTTTCAAAATGAGCAATTTGGTGAAGTTACGCCAATGCAAGCAAAAGTTTTACAAACAATGGCTCGTAGTCATCGGAGTACACTGAAATTAGTCCAAACACTTTTAGATGTGTACCGCAATGATGCCGAAGGGTTGAAACTACAGATATCACCTGTTAACTTGGTGACAGTGGCGGAGGAGAGCATCGCTACTCTGAATGAACTAGCGAGAACACGTCAGGTTTATATTTCTCTACACTATGGCGAATCAGATTTTCGGAGCTTTATCTGGGTAAATGGCGATTCTTTGCAACTTGGGCGAGTGTTCACCAATCTCCTGATTAATGGTATTAATCATACCCCTCGTGGCGGTAAAGTGGAAGTAGTACTTGAAGGTTATTCTAGCGATCAAGTGGTAAAAATACTCGACACTGGCTCCGGGATTACCGAAGAAGAGTTACCCCACTTGTTTGAAAGGTTTTATCAAGGACATAGCGATCGCCACGTCTCCGGCTCTGGACTAGGGCTTTATTTGACCAGGCAAATTATTGCTGCTCATAGGGGTACAATTTGGGCAGAGAATCGCTCACCACGAGGCGCACTGTTTGGTTTTCGACTCCCTGCTTGTCCACCACCGGGGAATTGAGGGGGATTGGGGACTGGGGACTGGGGACTGGGGACTGGGGACTGGGGACAAGGAGAATAACCTATGCCCAATCCCAAATCCTAAATCCCAAATCCCAAATCCCAATCCCAAATCCCCAATACTTCGGCTTACCTCGGCTTCGCTCGGCACAAGTCGCTCAGTACAAGTCCCCAATCCCCAATACTTCGGCTTACCTCGGCTTCGCTCGGCACAAGTCGCTCAGTACAAGTCCCCAATCCCCAGTCCCCAATGCCCAATGCCCAATTACTAATGACAAAAATCTTACTTGTTGAAGATGATGAATTGTTTCGGCTTGGTTTGCGGATGCGGTTGCAACAAGAAACCACTTTGGAAATTGTCGCAGAAGCGGAAGATGGGGAACAAGCTGTAGAATTAGCAAATCGCTATCCTTTGGATTTGGTGTTGCTGGATATAGGTTTACCAGGAATTGGCGGCATTGAGGCTTGTCGCCAAATCAAGCAGAAGCACCCAACTTTACCAGTTCTGGTTTTAACGTCTCGTTCTGAAAAACCCCTGGTTTCGCGGTTAATTGCCGCAGGTGCCCAAGGTTACTGCCTTAAAGGTATTCCTGCTGAGTCTTTAATATTGGCGGTGCGATCGGTTGCAGCAGGGGCTTCTTGGTGGGATCAAACGGCAACAACAGAAATTAGAGCCGCTTTTGAGGGTAATTCTACTGTAGTGCAGCCCGCAAAAACTGACGGAACTGTAGAAAATCCCCTAACGAAGCGGGAGCAAGAAATTTTAGCACTGGTAGCAACTGGCAAAAGCAATCAAGAAATTGCTGAGATTCTCTACATCGCCCCTGGTACAGTGCGGGTTCATGTCCATGCTATTTTACAGAAACTAGAAGTACGCGATCGCACTCAAGCCGCAGTCTTAGCTATCCAAAAAGGATTGGTAGCACCAGAATTGTTGATTAATTAGATTTCTTGGGGATTGGGAAAACATTTCAAAATATGTTCGGGGTTATGTAATCTAGCGGTACGTTAGGCTAAAGCCGTAACACACCCTACTTAAGATTTACCAAAGAATTGGGTCTAAAGCCCCGTGCTTCACGCAATGCTTTAAAGTAATGAGTAAGGAGTAATGAGTAATGAGTGGATGAAAAATGGGTATTTACTCATTACTTATTACTTATTACTCATTACTCCTTCTTAAGAGCGCCTTTAGGTCGGTGAGGATGTCAATTGATAAATGCTCTCTAATCAGCTAAAACAAACTTCTCAAAAATGTAGCGATCGCCTGTTTTTCCAGTTGATTATTCTTCGGTTAAGAAGATACTTGTTGAGGTTTTTGATGCTTCATCTTCCTCTGCGGCGGCAAAGGAACCTTTTGGTTCTTTGAGGAAGAAGGCACACATAAAAGCACAGACTAGTGCAGCTAAACCCATTGTGGAAAAGAGTGTGGGAGCGTCGGTTAAGCTAAAAATTGTCAGGTAAACTACGCCACCAAAATTACCGTAAGCTCCCACATTACCGGCAATTTGTCCAGTGGCTTCTTTCTTAATTAGGGGTACGATGCTATAGGTTGCACCGCAGCCAGCTTGGGCAAAGTAAGCAGCAACCATTGTCACTGCGATCGCCACCGGAATCGGCCAGTTACTACTAATAAAATGTGCCATCAAATAACTAACACCAATACCAGCACTGATAATTGTCATTGTCCACTTACGAGAGCTAAATTTATCAGAAATTAAGCCTCCACTGGGACGAGAAACCAAATTTAAAAAAGGATAAGTAGCAGCAATCATCCCAGCTACAACATGCTCTAAACCAAAGGTTTTTTCAAAAAATGCTGGGAGCATGGAAACTGCTGCTAGTTCACTACCAAAACTAGTGATGTAAGTAAATTCTAGTAAGGCTACTTGACCAAATTGGAAGCGTTCTGATGGAGTATAAGTTTTCTTGCCAATTAGAAGTTCTCGGTTTACGTCCCAAGCTTTGTAACTTTGATAAGCAAATAATCCTACTAATAGCAACCAAGTCAGGTACATTTGGCTCAAAGTTAGGAAGCGAATATTCTTTTGTTCTAAGCGCCAAGCTAGTAAACCTAGAGCTAAAATCAAACCAAAATTTGAGACAATCATCGCCCAGAAGCTTTTAATGCTGGTTACTTCTAGAGAACCATTTTTTTGAGGTTTCTTGTAGACTTTACCTGTGGGCGTATCTTGGACGCTATTGTAATAAATTACGCCGTAGATGGCTGCGATGATCCCTGTAAGTGCGATCGCTAATCGCCAATTAGAAGCGCCACCAGCCAAAAAACTAGTAGAAACTGCAAGCATCGGTAAGGCAAACTCGGCACCAAAAGCTCCAAAGTTGCCCCAGCCGCCATAAATACCTTGGGCAATTCCCATTTCCTTCGGCTGGAACCATTCGGCCACCATGCGGATACCCACCACAAACCCAGATCCAACAATTCCCATCAGCAAACGACTGATGACTAGTTGATTAAAATCTTGTGCTAGCGCCGTCGCCATACAGGGAATAACCGCAAACATCAGCAGGATTGAGTAGGTGATTCTGGGGCCAAAACGATCCAGAAGCATCCCAATAATTAGCCGTGCGGGAATTGTGAGCGCGAGGTTACAGATACCTAAAGTTTTGATTTGCTCAGGCGCTAGATGTAGTTCTCTGCCAATGGTTGTAGCAAAGGGAGCAAAGTTAAACCAACAAACAAAGGTGAGAAAGAAAGCAAACCAAGTCTGATGTAAGATGCGGTAGCGATCGCTGAATGAAAATAATTTTTTAAGCATTCTAATCTTTCTAAATTGAATCAAACACAGAGAAGAAGTAGGCGAAGTTAAGCCTTTGAACTCGGAAGATGAGCCTTTGAACTTGAAACTTTAATCTTTGAACTCGGAAGATGAGCCTTTGAACTCGGAAGATGAGCCTTTGAACTCGGAAGATGAACCTTTGAACTCGGAACTTGAACCTTTGAACTCGGAACTTGAACCTTTGAACTCGGAAGATGAGCCTTTGAACTCGGAACTTGAACCTTTGAACTCGAAATTTGAGCCTTTGAACTCGGAACTTGAGCCTTTGAACTCGGAACTTGAACCTTTAAGGTTGAATCTTTAGTCAGTCTTGCCCAATCCCCAATACTTCGGCTTACCTCGGCTTCGGCTCCATCGAGCGAAGTCGAGATGCTCGGCACAAGTCGCTCAGTACAAGTCTCCAATCCCCAATCAGTCACTAACTAATAAGGCTTCTTGCTTGAATTTTGCCCCAAAGTTTTTGATGAGTAAGTCTTGCAATACTGGCTGCAAGTCTTCGCATGGTATGCCTTTGATAACACAAGTTCCTAAATGAGCATCTTTGCCAACTTTGCCGCCCATATATATGTCAACGCCTTCGAGGGTTTTGCCATTTTTGCGAATTTTAGTTCCCATTAAGCCGATGTCTGCAACTTGAGGCTGTCCACAAGAATTGGGGCAACCTGTCCAGTGAATTCGCACTGGTTTGGCGAAGGTTAATTCTTCTTCTAAGGCTTTAATCATTGCCAGGGCGCGGTTTTTGGTTTCGATGAGGGCAAAGTTGCAAAATTGTGCGCCTGTGCAAGATACTAGCGATCGCGCCAACAAACCTGGATCAATGGAAAATCTTTCTAGTAAGGTTTCTGTTAAAAATGTTGCTAAACGCGAGTCAGAAATGTTGGGGATAACAATGTTTTGCTCAACTGTAAACCGGATTTCGCCAGTGCCGTAAACTTCTGCTAGCCGAGCAATTTCAAACATATCTTCGGCATACAGCCGACCAACTGGAATGTTCAAGCCTACGTAATTTAATCCTAGTTGCTTTTGTTTATATACCCCGATATGGTCGCGTTTTTCCCAGTCGATCTCGTCTTTAGCTGCTGCGGGTATTAATGATTTACCCAAACAGCTTTCTACTTCGGCTCGAAACTTTTCTAAACCCCATTCATCAATTAGCCACATCAGGCGGGATTTTTGCCGATTAGCGCGTAATCCGTGATCGCGGTAAACTTCCAATATGGCTCTACATACAGCTACCACATCTTCTGGAGCCACCCAAGCATTCAAAGGAATTGCCGCTTCACAACGTTTAGCTGAGAAAAAGCCACCGACAAGGATATTGAAGCCGAATATTGGGGATTGGGAAACTTCTTGCCCAGTACCCAGTAACCATTCCCCAGTCCCCTCCTTAAATGCTGGAACAAAAGCTAAATCGTTGATTTCAGCATGAACTGAATTGTCTCTTCCCCCGGCGATCGCAATATTAAACTTTCGTGGTAGGTTGCTAAACTCTGGGTTCCCTTCTCCTTTGTTGGTGAGCATATCTTGAATTTGCTGTACCAACTCTCGTGTGTCGTACAACTCATCCGCATCCAACCCCGCCACCGCGTCGCCTGTGATATTGCGGACGTTATCCATCCCTGACTGGATAGTGGTTAAACCAACTGTGTCAAATCTATTAAAAATATCTGGTAAATCTTCAATTCTGATCCCCCGTAGTTGGATATTCTGTCTCGTAGTAATATCAGCGCAACCATCATCACCGTAACGCTGCACCACTTGGGCTAAAATACGCATCTGACTGCTGCTGAGAATACCGTTAGGCATCCGTAACCGCATCATAAACTTACCTGGGGTAACTGGGCGAAAAAACACACCCACCCACTTGAGTCGATGATCGCGATCGATTTCGTTCATTGCTTCCCAACCCAGGGCGGCAAATTTCTCTATCTCAGTCTTGATGGCGAGTCCATCTTTTTCTGCTTTTAATTTCTCGAACTTATTGAGGCTGGTGGTAGTTGCTGTATCTGTCATAAAGCTGACTCTGGTTGCAAATTACTGATATGATCAGGATCTATGCTGGTAATTACCCAATACCAATCAATGCGTAGTTACATCAACTGATGTATCTACGATGGCTAAGGATGAAAATTTATAACTGTTTTGAATTATGGGGAATACGGTTGGTTAAGGTAAACTTGCCCCGACTCACATCTTGGGAATTTGTCAAGCAGATTTAGATAATGTTTATGTAACAATCTCGATACTCACCAAGTTAAGAGAAAATTTCTATGGAAATCGTATAAATTGTTACGTTTTTCGGGTAGGATTGCGAAAAATGCATGAATGCTATGCATTTTTTGCATCAATCTCAGCCAAGCAGTGATGTAGAAGCTTAGGGAATAGCGATCGCGATCGCACATAGAGTACAGCAGATTGCGCTCTAATCGAATACACGTAGAGACGTAGCACTGCTACGTCTCTACAAGGTTTCGGGTTTTATATATGTACTTGATTTACCTGAAATCTGCTGTAAGCTCAATCACAAACTCGGTTCCCACTCCCAGTTGAGAAATACACCTTAACCTCCCGCCGTGCTTATCCTCGATAATCTGGCGACTAATTGGCAAGCCTAAGCCTATATCTTTACCTACTGCTTTAATATTAAATAAGTAGTCAAAAGCTTGTTTATTTTCCTCTGACATACCTAGTCCATTATCTTTAATTGACACAATCACACGATTATCGTCTTCTTTAAATTCTGTACGAATTTTAATTAAATTAGGATTGGCTTCAATTTCTGCAAAAGTCCGCTTTTGATTAGATTTCTCCAACGCATCAATAGCATTGGTAAGGATATTCATAAATACCTGATTAAGCTGACTGCCATAGCAATCTATCAGAGGCAGGTTACCATATTCTTGGATAATTTTAATAGCAGGGCGCTTGACGTTAGCTTTCAGGCGGTGATCTAAAATTATCAGAGTACTATTGATACCCTTATGAATATCAAAAATCTCTTTAGATTTTGTACTTGAGCGAGAAAAAGTTCTGACAAATGTACTGATTTTACTAATACGATCAGTTCCCGTCTTCATTGAGGCAATTATCTGAGGTAAGTCTGGCAAAATCAATTTCAAATCAATCTCTTCGGCATGGTTCTCAATTTCGGGTGAGGGATGGGGATAGTGCCGTTGATAAAGTTGCAAGTGTTTCAGAAGTTCTTGAATATAATCTTGGGTATGTTGGAGATTACCCACGATAAAGTTCAGAGGGTTGGTAATTTCCTGTGCTACTGCTGCTATTAATTCACCAAGAGCAGACATTTTTTCTTTTTCAGCTAGTTGCATCTGCATTTTGTAAAGTCGTCGTTGGGTTTCTTTAGTTTGTTCTACGTGTTGCAGTCCTTTTTGGATAGTAAATTCTAAATCTTGGAGGTTAATCGGCTTGGTGAGGAAATCAAATGCACCGGCATTCATCGCCATTCTAATGTTATTCATGTCACCATAAGCTGATATAACTATCGTTTGAAAAAGCGGATTTAGTTCCTGAAGTTTAGCAAGTAAAGTTAGTCCATCCATTTCTGGCATATTAATATCAGTCAGAATCAGGTCTAAATCGGTATTAGTTTTGACTTTTTCGAGAGCTTCAATACCATTAGAAGCAAAAATTAGCTGATATTCACCTTTACTAATATTTTTTTTAAATTTTTGCCTGATTAAAATCTCAATATCAGGCTCGTCGTCAACAAAAAGTATTTTTTTCATCTTCGTATTTTTTTACTTCTATTAACAATGGTTACTAATCAATTGAAATATTTTTTCTTTTAAGCTACTAAAATTTAGTGGCTTATTAATATAACTATCAGCCCCGTATAACATGGCTATTTCTTGCTTTCCATCATTGCCATAAGCAGTATTCATAAATACTTTGAGGTGAGGATATTCTGTTTTGATAATTTTGAGGAGTTGTAGCCCATTCATCCCTGGCATATTGATATCAGACAGAATTAAGACTAAAGATGATGCTTCTGGAGATTTGAGAAACTCTAATGCCTCTTCTGCTGAGAGAACAAAATAAAATTTAATTAGATCAGCTTTAATTTCTTTTCGGAATTTTTGTTTGAACAACAGTTGTACATCAGCTTCGTCGTCTACAATCAAAACTTTCATCATGTTTAATCCAAGATCAAATTTATTTTTTCGGCAGATAAATAATAAACTGTGTGAAACTACCCACATCAGATTCTACTTTTAACTCTCCTTGATGCTGTTGAACGATAATTTCGTAACTGAGAGATAAACCTAAACCTGTGCCTTCACCAGTCGGCTTGGTAGTAAAAAAGTGTTCAAAAATCTTATCGAGTATCTCTGGTGGTATACCAGAACCATTATCAAAAATGCGAATTTCGACTTTTTCGCCGAGATTTTTGGTGCTAACTTTAACTAAGGGTGAAAAGTCTGGGCTGATTTCTTTTTGCTTTTGACAAACAGCATAACAAGCATTACTAATGATATTGAGAAAAGCCCGATTGATATCTTGTATCACTACTGAAATTTCGCCAATTGTCTGATCATATTCAGTTTGCAGAGCAACGTTAAATGAGACATCTTTTGCCCGCATTCCATGATATGCAAGATTTAGTGTTTCTTGTAGCAGATTATTAAGATTAGTTCCTTGCCAACTTCTCTCACCACCGCGAGAATGCATTAACATATTGCTGACAATATTTTCAGCACGTTTACCGTGGAAATCAATTTTGCTAGAATTGATTTGCAAATCGCTAATTATAGCAGTAATCTCTTCCGCGAATTCTGGTTCAATTGCTTGTTTATGCGATTCAATCTCGTCTAATAACTCCTGAGTTAAATCGACAGAGAGTTCAGCAAAGTTATTGATAAAGTTGAGAGGATTTCTAATTTCATGAGCGATACCAGCAGTGAGAGAACCCAGAGAAGCAAGTTTCTCTTGAGCAATCATTTGTTTTTGGGTAGATTGGAGTTTTTTGTTGGCTTTTATTAACTCATCTGCTCGTTGCTCTTTTTCCTGAATAAGTTCTTTAACTCGCTGGATAAGTTCATTAAAAGAATTGGCTAAGATGCCAATTTCATCGTTTGTAGTGACAGCGATTTGTAGTTCAAAGTCAGAGTTTTTGGTGGCTTTTTGGGCAATATCTGTCACGACTTGGAGAGGATTGGCAATACTTTGAGAAATCAAACTGCCAAGAACAAGTGCTAATATAATACAAGTTAAACTGGTTATAGCGATCGCTATTGTAGTAGATTGGGCTGCTGCCAATGCTTCCTGATATATAGGTGTGTATTCTAAAATAATCGCACCGACTATTTGCTTTTCCTCTAGTTTCAGAGGAATGGCAACAAGTTTGATTCCCTGTGGATAATCTCTGCTTTTTTCAATAAAATATCTAGAGACTCCATCCTGAATCGTTTTCGATACTTCATTATTCCGGTCGTGATCAAAAGTTGTACCAATGTTTTCAGGTACAGCATCTGCTAAAATATGCTTTTTGATGTCAACAACTACAATGTCGCGTTTCTGTAAATTATGTAATTTTTCAGTAAAGCTTTGCACTTCCTCTGAGTCTTGATAAAATACGAAATTTCCGGTTTCATCTGATTTATATTTATGTGTAGATGTCAGAAAGTTGGCAATAGTTTCTGCAACCTGTTGAGATTCTTTAATAGCTAACTTTTGAGATATCTGAAACTGCTGGGAGATCGCAACTCCTCCAACAACAGCTGTCAATAAAGAAATGCCAATAAATCCAGATATCAGCTTGTGCCTAATTTTCATAATAATGATTTACCGCCATGAACGGTTATTATTTTTCTGAGGTAAACATTTGAAAATAACAAGCATATCAGTTGATTAGACACGCAAAGAGCCTTGACAAATATAGTGTTCCCCAAAATTTTCTCAAAATAACAGTTTTTAGCCGAATTGATCACAGGTACTAGGTTACATTTACACTTGAGAAGACAGAATAATGGTTCTAAGGCTTTAAAATTAAGTTTAAATTTAGAATTTTAGGTGTCAAAGATGAAACGTCGTGATTTTATAAATTGGGTAGGCTTGGGTTTGATTGCGAGTTCTCTACCTGTAGCGATCGCAGCTTGTTCTTCTCAAACAACTCCAGTATCTAACAATTGGCAAACAGTAGGTACATCAGCAGAATTAGATAAAACAGGTCAATTGCTGGCGAAAAACTCACCTGCTGGACCCGTGCTGGTAGTCGGCACATCTAAAGCCGGAAGTCTGACTGCTGTCAACCCTACCTGTACTCACGCAGGTTGTACTGTAGCATGGAAAGCGGAGGCAAAAAAATTCGCTTGTCCCTGTCATGGTTCAGAATTTGGCGTTGATGGTAAAGTGCAAAAAGGCCCAGCAAAAGACCCTCTGAAAACTTACGCCGTCAAAATTGAGGGTAATTCAGTTGTAGTCAAGCCAACCTAGCCCCCCAAGGCGGAATTCACGCATTAAAAATTCGTAAGTTTAAATTGATGGATGAGCAAGTTCGTAGTCAGGACTTTAGTCCTTCTTTTCTAACAGGTTGTTTCATGTGAGTAACATCAACCAACTTTTGGTGCAAGCAGAGGCAGCATATCATGCAGCTGATTGGTCATTGCTAATTCAATATTTGCAACAATTAATCTTAGGGGCTAACTCTGAACATCCAGAGATAGTTAAAAACCGAGAAAATCTGCTGAAATTAGCACTTTCAATGTTAGAGATGGGGGATTTTCAACAACGCTGGGAAATTACCAAAGTGTTGACTAACTTAGGAAATATTGCCATCGCACCACTCATTGAGATATTAAAAGATGAAGACGCAGAAGAGGAATTACGCTGGTATGCAGCAAGGACTTTGGGCGAATTTCAGCACCCAGAAGCGATCGCGCCTTTGGTTGAATTATTGAAAACCGATGAGGATGAAGAACTCAAAGCGATCGCAGCTACAGTACTAGGGCAAATGGGTACTGTTGCGATTACTGCACTCACTGAACTTCTATTAGATGAAGATACACGGTTTTTCGCAGTGCGATCGCTTTGTTGTATTCGGCAACCAGAAACCATCACACCACTATTGAGTGTAGTGCAAGATTCACAAGCAGCAATCCGCGCCGCCGCAATTGAAGCCCTCAGCAGCTTTCATGACGAACGTGTACCACCAGTATTGTTAAACGCTTTGGATGATATAGCCGCCACAGTTAGGCGTGCAGCAGTGCTTGGTTTAGGTTTTCGCCCCGACTTGTGCGAAGCCTTAGATTTGGTGACGAGATTGCAACCCAAGCTTTACGACTTTAATATTGATGTTTGTTGTGCAGCCGCAGTTTCCCTTTCTCGGATGGGTTGTGATCAGGCAGCCCAGCAATTATTTAAGCTGCTAATATCACCCCATACACTGCTACCACTGCAATTACAAACCATCCGCGCATTGGTTTGGGTGGGAACATCATCCAGTTTGGAATATTTGCAAACAGCATTTAATCGAAGCACTTCAGAGACACTTTGGCAAGAAATTGCTACTGTTTTGGGGCGAGTGCAAAAGCCGCAAACTACACCAGCTACAGAAATATTATTGCAAATCCTGCGATCGCAACATCCAGCCAGAGAGATTGTCAGTGTTAAAAGTGCGATCGCCTTGTCTTTAGGGCAGTTAGGCAAAATGCAAGCAATTGAACCATTGATTTCGCTGCTAGCTGATTCTAATGCATCGGTGAGACTGCATGCGATCGCTGCACTAAAAAATCTGGACAGTGAAGCCACACATCAACAATTGCAGCAGTTAGCAAATAATGCCGCACTCACACCAGATTTGCAACAAGGAATAGCGATCGCTTTAGCAGAGTGGTAAATTTTAAGACTTACCCATTGACAATAAATTAAAAATATATATTCCTTAAGTCTAAAGTAAGACACACCTGGAGTATGAAGTTATAAGTTCTCAGGTGAAATAGGATTATGAAGTATTGCAAATAGAGTTTCAATCACTGGCATCATCTAGATGGTTAAAATTTATTGAACAGAATTCAGGAGTCAGAATTCAGTTGGGTATTCTGAGCGAAAAACCGGATAGCGCAATTTATAAATTATTCTTGTGCAACGCTCCGAAATGTGTAATTCTCTTCATTCTCCTATACTAACTTTAATCCCAAATTAATTCCTTCGATGTATATTGGTTTTATTCCTATGGTAGAAGCCAGGCAAAAAACTAGCAGTTATCTTAAATAAGAAGAACAAAATAATTCATAATAAGTAATTAAAAATGAGGATACTACAAGGGAGTTTTTTTATAAAAATTATTCTCCCTTGTCTCTTGTGAGCAAATGACTTTGGTCGTGGGTTTATAATCCTGAATTAGTAATTACTGATTATGAATTAATCTACTTTGGCGAGTAGGAATTTTTTGTGGGAGCTTCAAATGCTTTCAATTTTCCCAGAATAAACTAGGTGAAATCATCTCAATTTGCCTTGTAAAAATTTACCTAATTTAGCAGTGGATTGAGTAGGCAATATCGGTTTTGAAAATCAATCAAGCACCAAAAAATCTAGAACATAAAAGGAACCTAAGCATGAAGCCTTTTGATTTATCTAAAGCTGTTTTAGCTACTGTCTTTGCCATCAGTTTTACTTCTGTGTCCTTACCTCCTTCTGTTTTTGCCCAAAGCGGAGGCTCCGGTAGCGGAGGCTCTAGTGGTGGTAGTGGTGGTAGTGGTGGTAGTAGCTCAGGTACTGGTACAGGCAGTAGCTCAGGTACTGGAACTACAGGTACTGGTACAGGCAGTAGCTCAGGTAATGGAACTACAGGTACTAGCCCAGGTACTGGAACTACAGGTACTAGCCCAGGTACTGGAACTACAGGTACTAGCCCAGGTACTGGAACTACAGGTACTAGCCCAGGTACTGGAACTACAGGTACCAGCCCAGGTACTGGAACTACAGGTACTAGCCCAGGTAATGGAACTACAGGTACTAGCCCAGGTAATGGAACTACAGGTACTAGCCCAGGTAGTGGTACAGGCACTGGAACTATGGGCACTGGTACAAGCACTGGAAGTGGCACTGGCAATGATACAGGCAGTGGCATCACAGGTAATGGCACTACAGGTAATGGAACTACAGGTAATGGAACTACAGGCAGTGGCAGCACTACAGGTAATGGAACTACAGGCGGTGGCGGCACTACAGGTACTGATACTACAGGCGGTGGCACTACAGGCGGCGGCACTACAGGTGCTGATACTACAGGCAGTGGAACTACAGGTGCTGATACTACAAGCGGTAGTACCACAGATACTAACAGGAATGCAGGCATCACAGCTTCCCAAAGAACCAGCGATCGCGGTTTCGATTGGGGTTGGCTAGGTTTGCTTGGTCTCGCCGGTTTAGGAGGTCTGGTTCGTAATCGCGAAAAAGTCCGGGCTTATAGCGATCCTGATGAAGTAACCGGTTCTCGCTCTAGATAGTATTGACCACATTCTACACCTCGTAGAATCGTCGTCTGTGCCAACTTCAATTTCTACTAACAAAAAGGCTCTTGAGGTTGGCTTATATTTGGGTTCGTAATTCGTAATTTGTAAATGCAAATCTGACGCGATCGCAGCCGTATACACAAGTTGTACGGCTATTTGTTTGAGTCTGCACAACAACTTGTGTTGCTGTGACCTGATAATCCGTCACAAAAATGTGATGAAGTGAAAATCTTATCTAAAAATTTATATATTTTACCAGAAAATAGTCAATTATTTTTTGGCGATATTTTCCGAAAAAATCCGTGCCAAGCGGATATTTGACAATAAAGGCGGTAAAAACTGATTCACTTAAATGTAAATCAGAGAATAAGACCTGTAACAAACTCTACTAAATTATGGATAAAAATCCGTTAACTTAATAAAACCGATAAATGTAATTCAGGCTACATAAAAATGCGCTTAGAGCAGTTGCAAGCCTTTCTAGCGATCGCCCAAACCGGTAGCTTTCAACAAGCAGCGCTAATATGTGGTGTTACCCAATCGACGATTAGCCGGCAAATCCAAGCATTAGAAGCAGATTTGGGGATAGAACTGTTTCACAGAACCAGTCATGCCAAGCTGACACTGGGAGGTGAACGTTTGCTACCCCGCGTCCGCAAAATTTGCCAAGAGTGGCAGATTGCTAGAAAAGAATTAGCCGATTTAATCGCCGGCAAGCAACCAGAACTTTGCATTGCCGTAATTCACTCGCTGTGTGGATCTTACTTACCACCAGTGTTGCAAAAGTTTTGTCATGATTATCCAGATGTGCAATTGCGGGTGACTTCATTGGGAAGCGATCGCGCCCTGAAAGTCCTCAAAGATGGATTGGTGGATTTAGCAATTGTGATGAATAATCGCTTTTTAACCACTAGTAGAGAAATGGTCGTAGAAGTACTTTATGATGAACCTATAGAAGTTCTAACCGGAGCCAATCATCCACTAGCCCAATATGAATTCGTCCCTTGGTCGGAGCTAATTCGTTATCCGCAAGTGGTTTTTAAAGATGGTTATGGAATGCAACGCTTAATACAAGATAGATTTGAGCGAATGGAAGTTCCACTCCAGGCGGGTTTAGAGGTAAATACCCTAGATGCCTTCCGGGGAGTCGTGCGCCAAGGAGAACTGATAGCTTTGCTACCTCAATCAGCATTACTAGAAGCTCGTCTTGACCCTACCCTGGCGATTCGTTCCTTAGCCAGCAATAATACTAGTGGTTTAGCAGATGGTTCTAGTTTAACTCGTCGGGTAGTTATGGTAACAACTCAAGACCGTCTGCAAATTCCCCCCATCAAGCACTTTTGGCAACTCGTGCGGGAAAATATTCCACTGCAAATTGACCAGCAGCGATCGGCTTCTTAAGGCTCATTATTCATTAGACAAGCATGCAAAAGTCCCCTAACACCCCACCCCGCTCTTCGGGAGGGGAGACTTTGACGTAAGTTAAAGGCGGGGTGGGGTTCTTTTTTTTGATTTATGCAAGAAGTCTATTATTCAGCAGTGCCTTGGCTTATTGGCTATCTCTTTAATTTCTGATGGGACTTTTGCAAGATCATAAATAGTTTATAATATATGTACATAAGTATGTACATCATGTAATGTTGCCTTACAAAATCACATCTCCAACCGATGCCAGAAATGACTTTTTTAAGTTGTTAGAACTGGTAGTCGAAAATCATCAGGTATATATGATCAATCGTCGTGATGGTGAAAATGTAGCCTTGATTGCTGAATCAGATTTGGTAAGTTTGCTGGAGACGGTGTATCTTTTGCGTTCCCCTGCTAATGCGCGTCGTTTACTAGATGCAATAGAGGAGTCGAAAACTGGTAATATCCAACCTCAACTCCTCGCAGAACTTCAGCAGGAGTTGGGAATTGAGCAAGAAGAAAAAGAAAGCTGAACCTAGTGAAATTAAGCCACTTGTTATTAATAAAAGTCCTGGTTTTAGTTCTAAATTCAAAGAAGATTTAGCTTGGTGGTTTAAGCAAGATTTCCAGAAAGCATCGAAAATATTGGATTTGGTGACGGCTGTAATGCAAGACCCATTTGAGGGTATTGGTAAACCGGAAGCATTAAAATATATGGATGCAGATATTTGGTCACGGCGAATTGATTTAGAGCATCGGCTTGTGTATCGGGTAGGAAACACTCAGATTGATTTTTTAGCTTGTAGGTATCACTACGAATAATTGGCTTACCTTTCAACTTGAGCGATCGCTTCCTCTGGTGAGAGATTACCATAGATTACAGACAAAATCCCTGGTAGGTATTCATCCATCATCGTGACGTTGGCGTAAACCACCCGTTGAATAAGTGCAAAACTAAGTCTGTCACCTTCGACATCAATGCTGGTTTTGTAGCTAATTTCGCCGTCGGTAAAATCTAGCTCAAAGTTGCCGATCATCATACCATAATTGGCTCTAGTTAAAAACTCTGCGATCGCCAGCCGCTTGTTTTCTGGTGCGTTGACTGGACAAATTGAGTAAAAAACGAATTGACTTTGTTCACTTCTCGCCCTAGCGTAACAATTCCATTTGCCATTTTCACCTTGAAACGATATTTGTAAAGCTGGCTTTCCTGGAAGTTGCACGAAAGGCCAATCATCGGTTGTGAAGAAATTGATTATTGCTTCAAAAATACTATCATCTGTAGGAGATGGGCGAAAATTTGCCTCTATTTTTTGTGTTATTTCATCTGGGTTAATATCAGCTAATTCTGTCAAAAATTTATCGATCCCTTCTAGCATTTTGGTAGCAGATTTTTGAGTTTTGACAGATAAATTTGCCTCAGTCCAATCTTTAAAAAAGTTGACAATACCTTCAGCAATTCCTTCACCAGACGCGCTTGTTTTAGCAAGATTTTCTGGAGTAATATAAGACCAAAGAGTACGATAGCCAATTTCGCCTGATTCCTGTTGCTGTTTAACAGATAAACCCAACCAACTTTCGGTGAAGAGGATTTGGTTATCGGGTTGTTTTTGGCTTAAATTCAGGATATATTTGGCAGTTTCATCAATGTTAACGGCGTGTTCTACTAGTAATGGTAATAAATCCGGTTTCAGGCTGGTAACGATTGTAATATCTGGTTCGCTGAGGAATTTGCCAGATGATAGGGGGTTACGCACATCTGGTTTGAGATTGAATAAGGCGGCGGTGTCGATGCGTTGGTAGAGTTGTGGTGTTACCTCAAAGGTGAGGCGACAGGCGATGAGTTCGTTGTCTTGTTTGGTGAGGGTTAGGGTAATGGCGCGAACGGTTAGGGGGGTTTGGGAGAAGTCGTGTAGGGTTAACTCGGTGTTAAGTTGATGAGTTTCAGTCTTTGCGATCGCGTACATATATGATTATTTTAGGGTTGATAATTTTACTTGATAATTTAGCACCTAATTAGTAGCATTCATCAACTAACCTCGCTTAGTTTTTGAGAGTTTTGCAAATCGTGAAGTGCTTTATTTGCTATTTCAATTATGCAAGTGCTTTCATCTGATGAAGTTTGTTTCCAAACTTCATGCAGCCGAGGACGATTTAGTAATAATAGCGAGTCAGCCGCCAAAATACGCACATAAACATCGCTCTACACATTATCCCACTGCCAAGTCACTATCAGGCGATGCTCCAAAGGAGCCGCCGTAGGCAACGCTTTTGGGTTTTGCACTGATTGCATCATTATCAGTTGGATTGGTGTCAAACGCGATCGCACTAAATCTCAGCGATCGCCGATATATTCGATAATTAATAGCAGACTGAGTTGGTGAGTATTGCTCACCTGAGTTAGTGGAATGTGTTTCGGTAATAAATCGGGTTTTGGCGCGATCGCTCTACACATTATCCCACTGCCAAGTCACTATGAGGCGATGCTCCAAAGGAGCCGAGGTAGGCAACGCATTTAGGTTTTGCAATGATTGCAGTATTATCAGTTAGATTGGCGCGATCGCACTTCCCAAAATCTTGCTATCGCCCTAAGGGACTTCCAGATAAATAAATATCCCATCGCTTTTAAGGCAGGGGAGCAGGGGGAGAAAAAGCCGTTTTGAAGGAGTGAAATTGGATAATTTATTTCTTGGAGTTCCCTAAACTACATCCAAGGGTAAGCTGCTAATACTTGTGGCGGTTCGATCTTCGGCATGACTATCTCAAAAGAAGCACGAGAACAAGTTCAGCATGAAGTTACGGCACAATCCAGGGGCAGCGATGGTAAAGTCAAATATATGTGAAGGTGGTAACTATGACTCAAACCCTAACCAAGTTAGTAACCTTTGAAGAATTTATCGAATGGTACCCCTCAAACGGCGTGCGATACGAACTACATAAAGGAGTCATTGTAGAAATGCCACCCCCAACTGGTGAACACGAAAATGTTGTTGGATTTTTGGCGGCACAGATAACCTTCCAGTTCTTGCAAATGGGACTTCCGTTTCGCATCCCCAAAACTGCCTTTGTCAAAATTCAGAGCAATAACTCAACCTATTCTCCCGACATTTTGCTATTAAATCATGACAATCTCGTGAATGAACCTCTGTGGAGCAAGCAATCGACTGTTATTCAAGCTGCATCTATCCCACTAGCTGTTGAAGTGGTTAGCACCAACTGGCGAGACGATTACTATGACAAGTTCAGGGATTATGAAGAAATGGGGATTCCTGAGTATTGGATCGTAGACTATGCTGCGATCGGTGGCAAAAGATTTACTGGTAATCCTAAACAGCAAACCATTACAATTTGCGAATTAGTTGACGGAGATTATCAAATGACTGTATTTAGGGGAAATAATTTTATTACATCACCTTTATTCCCGCAACTAAACTTGACAGCACAACAAATTTTTGATTCTGCTTTGTAAGTTTTGGTTTGAATATTTATACTTGCATTACTAAGGGGCGAAACTAGGAAGTTACCACTGGATGATTCTGATTATTCGAGCGCGATCGCACTTCCCAATAGCTTGCTATTGCCCTAAACTACATCCAAGGGTATCAGCCGCTAATACTTGGTTAATGGCGATCGCACGAACGGTTAGGGGAGATTGCGAGGAGTCGTGTAGGGTTAGCTCACTGTCTAATTGATGATTTTCAGTTACCATATCCTACAAAATTATGCTTGCATTAATAGTTTTCATAGAATTGCAATTCAACCAGTCGTCAGAATTATAACTTAGATGAAACGAGGCTTTTGGACTAAATATAAGACCAAAAGGCGCGATCGCTCTACACATTATCCCACTGCCAAGTCACTATCAGGCGATGCTCCAAAGGAGCCGCGGTAGGCAACGCTTTTGGGTTTTGCGCTGATTGCACAATTATCAGTTGGATTGGTGGCAAGTGCGATCGCGCTGCTTGTTCCTCGATTTGGGCTAAGTCTGCCAATTATCTTCTAGGTATAGCTTAATCAGACCTGCGTGTGATAAAGGCTTTGACAAGTTGTTTATGTCAGAGTTAGTTTCGTAATCTAGCAAAACAACATTTGTCTGTGCTGCAAGTTTTTTTAATTTGTCTATTAAGTCTGGAACACAGTTCTCTAGTACCCAGCGATAAGTAGGTAAGTATATTTGTTGTCGCGCTTCTTGATATGAAAGTAGTTGATCGCCTGTTAAACCAGTACGATGTCCCAATACTTTTCCATATTTTTTTACTGAACGCTTGATGCCTTTCATATCAGCAATTGACAGTTTACTAGGGTCTACATCTGCGGTTTCAAAAACTTTTAAACCCTGCCAAATCCCTTCTACCGTCATGGTAAATTCTCCTGGGGAGAAGGGAACAGGTATTCCTCCATGAGGATAAAAAGGACTGAAGCGAACCCAAGGTTCAGAACCACGGGAAGTAACATCAATGATTACTGCATCAGGATAAACTTTAGACAAATTATCAATAGATGCACGCCGATTTTTGATGATTAATGGCATAATTCAAATTACTGATGCTGTTGAAGATTCTGGTACAGTAAAGATTTTGGAAAACATAGGTGAAGGTTCGGGTATAGCAAGACCGGCTTCCAAAAAGCTATATTGCTCAGGTGTTAAGGATGTAGGTTCAAAGCCATAATGACGAGCTAAAGCCGCAGCAGCACAGACTGATGGCTCGAATTCAGGATAGTAATTAGGATGAAAGTTGATCCAGTCTCCCTCAGATTCTCCTATCCAGTAATCAGCAATAACTTTGAGAGCCTCTTCTGTTTCTCTATGGTTACGAGTTGGAATACTTTGAGAAAGTTTGAGCCAAGAATCCTCTTCCTCATCATCTATATTTGCAGATACTTCAGGAGCAGGATACCCCGCAATCAAGTACCAGATTATTTGCTCTGATACTTGTTGACTCATGACAGGTTGATTTGGAAGAATTTTCACAAAGTCCCATTCACTTCCAAGAACAGCATATTGAGCAGCATTGTGAATGTCGCCATTAAGAAAAAGGCCAAAGGCTGTTAATGAAGACCAGTGTCTCCATACAGTATGCTCTGCTCCTACTGAGTAAAGAAAGGAAGTTATCTGTAGAACTCTGTTAGTAACAGATTCTGATGCTTCTTTGAAAGTTAATCCTCCATCCCTCAATAAATCATCTACAGAATTTAAGTTGCTTTGAATGTAGTCAGTAAAGCTATCAGCATATTCTAAAGCACCTAGTTTGCGAACTTGTCCTTGAGGTATAACAATCCTGTTAAGTTCTTGAGACACTTGTGAACGAAACGTTTCATAGTTTAAGATTACCATGCGCCTAGCTTACCTCCTGCTTTGGATTTTGCTGCTGCTTTTGCCTCTTGTGCTAATTGTGTCTCATTTTTATCAGAGGTAGCATCGAGTTTGTCTACCTGATATTGTCCGGGAATACTACCGCTAAAGGTGATCTCTTGTTGGTTAAACGTCGCTTGAGAAGGTTTAATCTTTTTATTCTTTGTTAATTGCTGTACATCATATCCTTTCGTCTTCAGGTAATCAGCATCAAATAGATATACAGATAGCTCACCAACTTTTGCTCCTTTATTGCTTGAAGCACTTAATTTATCCATGCTTACCGTTCCTAAGGCAAACTTAGCAGCTATTTCTGGGTTTTTAGAGGTAGAGATAAATGGATTTTTCTTCAGCTTGTTCCCAGATTTTGCAGACAGTTCCTCCTTAAACTTATTGTACGTAACAATATACCTTTGAAGTAAAGCGTATTCCATATTATCGAAAGTCTTGAATTTGTCTTTTTTATCTTGGAGATTCCACCACTTTTTAACTTGTCCCGATTCGTTCAATTCGCTTAATTTCTGACGTATCTCTTCGGCACTTGCTTCCAAATCAGCTTCCGTTAGTTGAGATATACTATCTTTATCTTTTTTTTCTACTGCAAGACCAATGGCTGCTTCACTGAATGTAGACTTACTACTTGTCAATATATTTTTTACTTGTGGATCTAAATCCTGATATCGTTTTTCCTGTCCCTCAAGATTAGTTCCCCGATATAAATCAAATACTTCAGAAGTATCGACCTTTTGTTTTTTAATTGGAGGTCCTTCTGTTTCTGGGTTGACTTTGCCCTCAATGTGAACAGTTTCCTCTTTAGCTGTCTCATTATCTATAACAAGTTTGAGCGAGGTCATCTTATACTTACTCTTGATAGTAGGTAGCTTTTCCTTAACCTCCTCAAGTGATATTTTTTCGTCTTGCAACAACTTATGGGCTGCTGCCACGCCCTGTTTAAGGTCGGCTTGTTTCTGCTGGGCAGTCCGATCATCAAGTTTGCCACTTTTGCCAGTTTTCTTATTATTGTCCTTACTTTTCTCAGTATTATTACCAAACCCAAACTTATCTTTGACCTTATTGCCAAACTTGTCAAACTTGTCCTTGACGGATTTCTTCTTACCCTCAACCCAATTGTGGGCAGCTTCTTTTTTATCTTCAACCCACTGCTTACCTGCTTTATATTTCTCCTTCGCTGATTCTGCAACGGCTCCTACCTTCTTACCAAACTTGCTATTTTTAAACTTATTCTTGACACCCTCTTTCTTGTCATTAACCCACTGTTCGGCTGTTGCTTTCTTATCATTAACCCAATTTTGACCAGCTTCCTTCTTATCCTCAACCCACTGCTTACCGGCTTGATATTTCTCCTTCGCCGTATCTTTAGCAGCGTTGAATTTCTTTCCAACCTTACTCTTGTTAAATTTGTTGCCAACAGACTTAAACGCCTTTGCACCTTTATCAATTACCCAATCAACTGCTTTTTCCATCGGTTTCCGCAGCTTCTTGAATATTCCCTGAATCTTGCCGGCAATTCCATCTAAGCCCAAAAGACTTGCCAAGAAACTGATAACAACTGGTAAAGATTTAGCTAGGGCATTTTCAACACCCTTGATTGCTTGATCGATCGCACCACTAGCGATCGCACCAATGGCATCCAGTATCGCATTAATTAAATCGGCAATCTGCTGGGCGCGTTCAATAAAGAATTTGACAATCTCATAAATCCCCTTAGCAGCTTTAATGAAGCCTGCCCCCGGTATTAACAAGCTGATAACCCACTCAATCCCGGCTGTAATCACCTTTTCAATGATAAAGTTCTTGATGGGTTCGATCACCAAGGCGTTGAGGTCGCCCATTTTCTCTTGGACAAACTCCCACATCCCAGCCACTCCCTTACTGGCTAAGACTTGAAATATCTCAACAGTTTGTTCCAATCGGCAGACCTTTTCTTCGCCCAATCGTTTCACAGCTTGGGCGCGAATTGCTTCGTAAGTGAAGCCCAAAAGCTGCATTGCTAGGCTAAAGATCCCTTTGAAGTCAAAGTTTTCTGGCATTTGAATACCAGCTTCTCCCATTGTGCCTGTCAGCCAGCCAATTAATCCTTGCTGGAGGTGCTTCCCGATATTATTCATAAAGTTGAGGAAGCCTTGCTTCAGCGCCTGAATCAAATTACCCAAGAAACCAATGGGGTCTTGGAGGATTTTCCCAACTACGCCAGCAACTCGCGCTAGCACTTCCAAGAGCATTTTGGCCAGTTCAATGATCGTCTTGATGACTCCCACAATGAAGTCGAAAGCTTTTTGAATAAAACCTTTATTTGCCTGCTTCATCTCTTCAATGCGGGCATCTACAGCATCCAGGTTTTCTTTATACTTCTGCGCTAGGGTGTCAATTAGATCATCCTGCTTATCGTCAACACTTTGTTGCAATTCTTCAAATTTGCTGTCAATGTCTGCGGCGGCTTGTTGACCAACTCCTTTCAAGTCTTGCGGCAGTTGGTTAATATAATTCTGAATTTCCAGCTTCCCACTGGCAATTTCTCCTTTAGCTTGGGTTAGTCCTTTGCTAATAATGGCGACAACGTTGTTAATTACACCATCCATCTGATTGATGTAAAGCTGGCGACCATCTTGATAGAAGACGTTAACCTCTGAGGGCATACCAGCCAATTTGTCCCACACCCATTTTGCTGGGCCCAAAATGCCGCTATAGCGATCGCTCTTATAATCGTCCATCCGCTTGCCAACGTAATCCTCGAAGACTTTCTTGGCTTCCGCAGCACCATTATCAAAGGCTTGTATAACTTGTCCGTCTAGATCGCCGAGGGTTTTCTCAACTTTGCCTTTGGTTTTGTCATAAATTTTATTAATCTCCCCTGCAACTTTTGCCCGTGCTTGCTCATCCTTGCCCTTGGCACCCACCTGCTGCTCTCCTACCTGACCCAGGTTTTGAGTACGGATACCGTGCATTGCTTGCAGATGTTGCTGGGCTGTAGCTTCCGCCGTAGCTTGAGCGGTTGCGAGTATGCCTTGTTCTTGCTGGCGATATTGTGGCGGCGCTTCTTGTGCATTAGTTTGGGCATCTTTCTTGGCTGTGAGTGCCCCTTTAAACTCCGGTTCATTGGAGTTGGCTAATTGCTCGTCGGTAACATCCGCCTCTTTCATTTGCTGGTCAAGTTTTTTACTGTCATCTTGCAGTGGTGCTTCAACTTCACCCTGTCCCTTAGATTTGGGTGCAGCTTGATCTGCCCCAATCGGTGCCGGCGGTGCCCCTGGGTCTTTTGGTGGCAGTGGTGTTACTTGTTTGGCCTCAATGCCACTGGTATCAGGTTTTTCTTTAGTTTTCTCTTCTACCTGACCTTGAGAGGTTTTCTGCTCTTCTTTGACCTTGCCACTCAAATCGCCTTTAACAGAGTCAAGTTTGTTGTTATTTTTAAAGTTGTCCGCCTCTTCCAAGTTTTTGGGAGCCATATCAGCAATGCGCTCCATCAATTTAGCTTTGAAGGCGGCCCCGTCAAATCCTGGTGTTGGGGCTTGTTCCATCTCACCAACTTGATTAGCCTGTGCCTTGCTGTCTACTTCATTCCCTGGGGGTAAGGCCGCCCCTTGAGCTTCTTGGGCTTTGCTATTGGCAGGTGCGTGTTTTTTCTGTTGTCCGGCAACCTCTTTGGCAGTGCCGACTACTGCTTGGAATGCTGGGTCATCCTTAGGGGAAGTTGGAGCTTTTTCACCATCAGCAACTGCTGCACCAGGTAATTTTACTGACCCAGGGGCTATATCTGCTCCCGGTAATGCTGCGATCGCTTTCCCTGCATTTCCTCCAGGTAATCCTGGATCGGCTCCTGGTAATGCTGCTTGACTTTTAGCTTGCTGTGGTGAATCGACTTTTTCTGTATTAGCTTTAGTATCTTTTGACTCCGGCTGTTTTGGTTGATTTCCCTCAACCTGTTTTTGAGTTGCTGATGGATTTCCAGAAGATTCTACTGCTGCATCAACCTTTTTTGTTGGGGGTGGATCTGTTGCCCCATTACCTTTATCATCTGGTGGTGTGGGAGTAGCTTGAGATTTTTGTGTCGTCGCCTGATTTTGTTGTTGGCCGTTTTCTGTATCAGTTTTGGATTCTACGGCGTCTGAATTTTTTTGGTTATCTTCCTCAGCTGGTTTTTGGGAGTTCTCCCGCAGTTGGATAGGTAGCCGATTCCCCGCAGAGGTTGTCGGCATCAGTTTTGTCTGGAGTTTATTTTCTTTTGGTGCTACATGAAGGGATTTCGGCTGTACTGCACTGCCATTCTGTTGGACAACGTGCGTCAACTCATGGGCTAATAATTCCTTGCCTGCATTACTTTCCGGTGAGTATTCGCCCTGACGGAAGAATACATCCTGCCCTGTGGTGAAAGCACGAGCTTGTATAGATTCATTCAGACTATTAGATTGAGCATCCGTATGAACCCGGACGCTGCCGAAATCAGCCCCAAATGCTTGCTCCATTGGTTGCTTAATATCATCTCCCAGGGGCTGCCCATTTCCACGAGCTTGTTGGATAGAACTTTCTAGCTCTGATGTTGCTGCTATCCCCCCTCTACCTTTACGCTGTACTACAGGAGTAATGGAATCTGCGAGGGATTTCATTTGTAATTGGTCTTCTGACTCTGGCAATGCTTCTCGTTGGATAGACTGGCGATTTCCCGGTTCGCTCATCCTCTGCATTACCTGCCCTGCTACTCTATCAGCTTCCTGCTCGTAAACGTCTCCTGGCTGGTTAACTGTGAGTTTGGTTTGTGGACGCCGCAGTGACATTCGACTAATGTCGTGGGTGAGAGGTTTGTTTAAGGGTTGCATCCCAGTAACTGCTTGAGGCGAAGCAGTAAGGGATTTCATTTGTAATTCTTCCTCTTCCTCTGGCAATGCTTCCCGTTGCGGGGAAATATTGGAATCTGCCAGGGATTTCATTTGTAATTCTTCCTCTTCCTCTGGCAATGCTTCCCGTTGCAGGGAAATATTGGAATCTGCCAGGGATTTCATTTGTAATTCTTCCTCTTCCTCTGGCAATGCTTCCCGTTGCAGGGAAATATTGGAACCCGCCAGGGATTTCATTTGTAATTCTTCTTCCTCTTCCTCTGGCAATGCTTCCCGTTGCAGGAATTGTTGATTTACAGGTTTGCTCATCGTCTGCACCACCTGCCCTGGTACTCTATCAGCTTCCTGCTCGTAAACATCTCCTGGCTGGTTAACTGTGAGTTTGGTTTGTGAACGCAGTGATATTCGACTAATGTCGTGGCTTACAGGTTTGTTGAGGGGTTGCACCAATGAAACTGTTTGGGACGAAGTACCAGGAGAATCTAAACCAAAACCGCGTGTAGGTTGTTTGAATGCAGGTATTGAGAAGGAACCTGTGGGAGCTTTTTTGGGCTGAGTTACGCGTTCTGTCATTTACTTCTCCTGATGCCCGATCAGTCGGTGAATGAGTATTTGCTGGTTAATATATCTAGACTACTGCGATCGCACTCATAACACAATTCACCCAAAGTCTATTGCCAAACAAAGGTAACTGTCGTCGGTTATATTGATTCCGCACCTGTTAACGCACCTGACAAGAGCGATTTTTCTTCATACAGTTTGCTTTTATTGCGCCGACTTACTTACAATATCAGCGATCGCACTTCGCACTTCACACTCTACAAGATTGGCGATGCCTGGGTTGGGCTGCGCCTACGCACTACAAGATCAATGATCGCACTTTAAAAGCTTCTTGAGAAGTTAAGGTACGTTTTCCGTTTAATATGTCTAAAATTATTTTTTCTTGCTCAAATATGCCTAATAAATCTTGTGTTTTCAGATTATACTCGTCCATTAATGTTTTTAATAATTCGCTATCGGTTAATTTAGGAAAAGGTTCATTTTTTTCTTCATAATCATACACTAATATTCCTAATACCCTGAGATAATCTCGATCATCTTGGTTAAGATTTTTTTGATCTATTATTGAGTTAATTCTTTGTTGAGTTTCCATAAATTCTGCCTCATTGGTAATAGGACGAGGGGCAAATTCTGTGATTAAATTAAGGTAATAAGGGCTAGGAGTTGTTAAACCAGTTGTCATTTTGCCAGTTCTCTTTGTCGTAATCTGCGTGAGTTAAAACGGCACGAATAAAAATGATCTGTGCTTGATAGTCAATGTAAGTAATTAAGCGATAATTATTGCCACCAATATTAAAAACGGTGAAGTTCTTAACCACATCAGCCGAGGCAAACAGTTGACACAATTGAGCAAAGTTCTCAAGGTCAGATTTACCGATTCTCTCATACCATAATAATAGGCTATTTCTCGCTGTTGAGTGCTTTTCCCAAAATTCTCGCAAAGTCCTCCGACTAATCACCCGCATGGTTTTAAAAGATCAACGATCACGGTTAATAATAGCTCATTGGTAAATCAATAGATGGTGCGTTACATTTCATTAATGCACGCTACAAGATCAGGCGATCGCACTATTAAGACAGTCGCTACAAGATCGACGATCGCACCATGATAAACGTAGGGTGTGTTAGCGATCGCGGCGTAACACACCGAATATTAGCAACAATAAGGTGCGTTACACTTCGTTAATGCACCCTACAAGATCTGCGATCGCACTCTACAATATCAGGCGATCGCACTTCCCGCTTCGGACTCGGATTCAGA
This sequence comes from Nostoc sp., assembly GCF_036917135.1. Lineage (GTDB taxonomy): Bacteria > Cyanobacteriota > Cyanobacteriia > Cyanobacteriales > Nostocaceae > Nostoc. Next base: position 46,315 of record NZ_JBALEA010000066.1, read on the forward strand.
GTCATCATTCCAATATTTTCCGACAGCCGTTGTTGGGTCTTCCACCGCTTGAGAGAGATCCTCCAAAGATTTGTACATAAACAAATCGTTTTCTTCCGTATATGTGCCACACATCTCTCCAAACCTAAAATATTCAAACTCTATCTCGGTAGCCGTCTTCCCATCTTCTTTAACACCCGTAATTACGTCGCCCTCCTCAATTCGTCTGTTAAATGTTGGATCGTATAACCCTAATTCTCCAACACGTACATATGCGTGGTATTCTTCAAAAAACCAATATCTTAGTCCCCTCGTATTCCCATCTCGGTCGCCGCCTGGTATCGTTCCACCTCTTACTAACACATGGCTTTGACTATTAACCGCCTCACATCCAACCACTTTCTTGCATAGCAAGTCGGAGATCGTATTACACTGCCACTCCTCGCCATAGTTGCTTCCATCCCATCCCTTCTCCGTCATAATCTCCGTAATCACCGTTGATAAATCCTCGATACTCCCGACTTCCACCGGGTCTGTACTTTCATTTTCATTAGTCATTCGTTGCATATGATTGCCTTTTTGCTGCACCACATGGGTCAACTCATGCGCCAACAACTCCTGCCCGCCGCGACTCCCAGGATTATATTCCCCCTGCCGAAAGAACACATCTTGTCCCGTCGTGAAAGCACGCGCCTGAATTGACCGATTCAACTGGTCAGATTGACCATCGGTGTGAACCTTCACCCCACTGAAATCAGCGCCAAACGCCTGTTCCATCGGTTCGCGGATGTTGTCTGCGATCGCCACTCCACCCCCCCGCGCTTGGTTAATGGACGCTTCCAAGTCTGGCGCAGCAGCCATCCCAGCCTTAGACTGACGCTGCACCATCGACTTCATTTGCAATTCTTCCTCTTCCTCTGGCAATGCTTCTCGTTGCAATGTGCTATTGTCCAGAGATTTCATTTGCAATTCTTCTTCCTCTTCCTCTGGCAATGCCTCCCGTTGCAATGTGCTATTGTCCAGAGACTTCATTTGCAATTCTTCTTCTTCCTCTGGCAATGCCTCCCGTTGCAATGTGCTATTGTCCAGAGACTTCATTTGCAATTCTTCTTCTTCCTCTGGCAACGCTTCTCGTTGCAATGTGCTAATGTCCAGAGGTTTCATCTGCAATTCTTCTTCTTCCTCTGGCAATGCTTCTCGTTGCAATGTGCTAATGTCCAGAGGCTTCATTTGTAATTCTTCTTCTTCCTCTGGCAACGCTTCTCGTTGCAATGTGCTAATGTTCAGAGGTTTCATTTGCAATTCTTCTTCTTCCTCTGGCAATGCTTCTCGTTGCAATGTGCTAATGTCCAGAGGCTTCATTTGTAATTCTTCTTCTTCCTCTGGCAACGCTTCTCGTTGCAATGTGCTAATGTTCAGAGGTTTCATTTGCAATTCTTCTTCTTCCTCTGGCGCTTCTTCTCGTTGGATAGACTTACTATTTACAGGCTGCGCCATTCTTTGCATTACCTGTTGTGCTACACTATCGGCTTCTTGTTCGTAAATGTCTCCAGGCTGGCTAATTGAGAGTTTTGCTTGGGTACGCAGTGGTATGCGACTGATATCGTGAGTAACTGGTTTATGAAGTGGTTGTATACCAGGAACCGCTTGGCGTGAAATTGCCGACGACTTCAAACCAAAGCCAGGTATCGGGTGTTTCAGGGATGGAATTGAGAAGCCTGTAGTAGTTGTTTTTTTCTCCCGACTGACATATTCTCTCATTTTCTTCTCCAGATGCCCAAGCCGTAGCTAAATAAATATTTTTGGTGTTACTTACATCTAGGGTACTGCGATCGCACTCATAACACAATTACTCAAAAGTCTAAATCCAGGCAAAAACTAAGTTCGACTTTTGGCTACTTTTGATTCTGATGCACTAGCTTTAGCCTGGATTCTAGGAGAGTTTTTTTATTTATGGACTCAAATCAGCAAAAAACTTCTTTCAACTTTGATGGAGATGTTGGCGGGACTGCTGGCTATGCTGGGGTTTCGGCGATGTCTGATGCTAACAAGACGGCTAAAACGGCAAGTAAATACCTCAACGACTCAATGCTGATGAACCAGCTTACAGAACGCGTGTATAAACTCTTGCTTGAAGATTTGCGATCGCAGCGAGAAAGGACAGGTAATTATAGTTCCCAAAGGTGGTTGTGATGGCTACAGGCGCTAATAATGGCAACATTACTCACGAATTAAATTATGTCACTACTAATCGTTTCTACGTTGAGATAGACAGTTCTATTGCTGCATCTTTCGCAGAATGTTCAGCATTAAGTGTGCAAATTAAGAAAAATGTTTTTCAGGAAGGTGGTGTCAACGACCAGCAAAGAATTTATTTAGGTCATACAGAATTTGCAGACGTAACTCTTAAACGTGGAGTTACCGATCATCCTGGTTTTTGGAACTGGATCAATGCAGTTTTTGATGAACAAAAGAAAACATCTCGACGCAATGTAAATATTTTGATTTTCAATCAAGCTGGCGAAACCATGATGAGTTGGACTTTGATTGGTGCTATTCCTATAACCTGGAAAACACCTGCACTCCAAGCAGATGGAAAGGCAGTTGGCATTGAAGAATTAACTTTAGCTTATGAAGGTTTACAAGTTGCAAGAGCTACAGGAGGAGGCATTTCTGTACAACGAAATCAAAAAACAGGGTATTTTGTTTCTAGCTAATTGGTGATTATTCAACTATATGCAAATTATTCAACCTTTATTAGGAAACAATATTCATCCTCTTGGGATTAGATCATCTTTATCTAATTCTCACAACATGGTATTGAGAAAGGAGTCTAACTTTCTCAATTCACCTTTTATACAAAATAAAATACCATTAGCCACATCCTCAAAATTTTTCTTGTCTCGTAAATATGAAGCATCAATTCAACCCTTAATAGGTTGGGATACTCAGGATATAAATATAAACAATGAGTTTCCATTATTTGAGTTTGATTCTTTGGAAGCTCCAGCAGAAAATAGTAATATTAATAAATCAGTAAAAGACAGTACTCCAGAGATAATGCCAACTCGCATTGAGAACAATACGAGTAACGATACATCATCAGAACTAAATATTAAAGGTAAATCTAAATCAAAAAAAACAAATAAATCTCAACAGCCAACAGAAAAAAAGTCAAAGCCGAAATCTAAGACTAAAAAAGCAGCCAAATCATCAGCAGTTAAGAATGTTGATCAAACCAATGTTAATTTTAATTTAAATGGAGATAACTTATTAGCATCAGATGAGCCTTTGTCCGTTAAAGCTAGGTTAGAAAATCCTAATTTACAACTTGATATTGCTTCAGACAATCATCTAATTAGTGATGATTCTATTAGTACTATAATATCTGGGATAACGGCATCCACTTCGCCTATTCTTGAAGATGAATCGACTTTGTTTAGGAATATTGCTAACGATGAACTAGCAGAATCTGAATTATCATCTAGTTTGCCTAGTGCCGAGTTGTCTGGAAGAGAAAGTATTTCGCAATTACAAGAAGAAAATGAATTAGATGAAAACACAAGTGAATTGCCAGGAACCTCACTTGGAGAATTTACTGAGCCTAATAATGAGGAAATATTTACCCAGTCAATTATTCCCAATAATGAACAACAAGTAGTTGCTGAAGTATTAGAATCATTTAATATATCAGATATCCCAGTCAGCCCAACACCATCAAAACAGAATATCGAAACTTCTCTTGCTCCTTCGATAGTTGATAATCAAACCACTGCTTCTCCAACAAATTTAATCCAAGCTAAAAAGGCATCGCCAAGCTTAAACTCTCCATCGCCGACAGAAAACTTATCACAGACAAATAGTAGTTTTGAGGCAATTAAAGATGTTGGAGCAAACTTAATATCAGAAAGCACCACAAATGATTTTGTCACAGTTAATGGTGTTGCTGATAATTTTCTAGAAAATGCAGGTTTTTCCTCAGCATTTACCTTAGACGATGTTGATGAAGCACCTACAATACTCCATCCTTTAGCAGATGATGAAAATACCGTAGAGGCGGACGTTACTGTACGTAATTCTGAGTCTTCAGTTGCAAAAAGCGCTATTAAAATACAACAAGAAATTGGCTCCAGTGTCACGAGTGAGCCTCCAGCCATTGCGCCTGTTCAGTTAACACCTACTTCAGTTGATGTTACCGCCACATCATCTGAGATTGATGAAGCACTACTTCCCGCTACGTCACCTGAGATTGATGAATTACCAATAGTTAGAGCGATATCACCTGAGATTGATGAATTACCAATAGTTAGAGCGATATCACCTGAAATTGATGAATTACCAGTAGTTAGAGCCACATCATCTGAGATTGTTGAAGAACCACTTCCATCACCTGAGATTGATGAATTACCAGTAATTAGAACCACATCATCTGAGATTATTGAAGAACCAGTTCCCACCACATCGCCTGAAATTGATGAATTACCAGTAGTTAGAGCGATATCACCTGAGATTGATGAATTACCAGTAATTAGAGCCACATCATCTGAGATTGTTGAAGAACCACTTCCATCACCTGAGATTGATGAATTACCAATAGTTAGAGCCACATCATCTGAGATTATTGAAGAACCATTTCCCACTACATCGCCTGAGATTGATGAATTACCAGTAGTTAGAGCGATATCGCCTGAGATTGATGAATTACCAATAGTTAGAGCCACATCATCTGAGATTATTGAAGAACCAGTTCCCACCACATCATCTGAGATTGATGAATTACCAGTAGTTAGAGCCACATCACCTGAGATTATTGAAGAACCACTTCGCACCACATCACCTGAGATTGGCGAAACTGCAAGTATTTTCAGGGAAATTATTGACAATGAACCAACGGTGGAATCAGAATTTTTCCCTGTGGTAACAAATCCTGAAATGTCAACCTTTGTTGATACTTCAGAAAATCCAACTTCCCCACAAAATGAGGTAAGCACGCCACCTGAAGTTGAGCAAAATGCGATCGCAGAAAATTTGCCAGCACTTAAAGGTTATGCTACTGGTGGTCAAGTAACAGACTCCCGCGTTGAAATTCGCCAGCAGATAGCACCCTCGGATACAGTACCAGCAATGCTTACGCCTGGGGAGTTTGTGATTAATACCAGAGATGCACAGAAGCATTTACCTCTACTACATCACATCAATACTGGTGGAACACCGCAAGATATTATCCTTCCCAGTTTACAGACACCCAATGCCACAGAACCAGAAGAAACAACTTCTCCAGAAACTCCGACTAAAGTCGATTCTTTTCCTGACACTTCATTGCAGCTAAAAAGCGCTGAGACTGACTCACCTCAGATATCTAATTCTTTAATTCCTTCTTCTTTGGGGTTGAATATTAGTAGACAAAAGCTTTCGATACTCAATTCTCCACAGCTTAATCCTCTGCAAAACGAAACTATTGGTGTGGATGAACCCTCACCTCAATACTCATCGCCTCCGATGATTTTCCGAAAAGTAAATCCTACCAATAATACACCTTCCCAATGGTCAAACACACCTTCTCAATGGTCAAGTGTGGAAGATTTACTAAATGGAAATAATGATGAATTCACTAACTTTAACTTTAGTGGCGGGGAATCTAATAGCCAAAATTCTGAGTTTTCTCATGCTTCCGAATCGCCACAAGTTTTTGCGAAACACCTTCCTTCATTTAGAGGTTTTGCTGATGGAGGAGAAGTTACCCCACCGGATATATCTAGAGAAATACAACCGGTAACTGAGACGATAGAGAGCGCATCTTTATCTTCTCAAGGAAATCACAAAGATGATCCGGCTGATTTGGAAGCTCTAGCTCGTGAAATTTATCATAGATTACGACAACGGATAGAAATTGAGCGAGAACGTCATGGCGGTTCCTCAGGTCGATTATCTTGGTAAATCACCATTCAATAATTAATTTTTAGGAGAAATACTCACATGGCAACTCCAGCAATTATTGTTATTCAAAAACGTCAACCACAACTTGAAAAAGCCAAACTTGTAGCTTATAACGGTGAAGCGCCAGATATCGAATTAATGTTTAATCCTACAGATATTAGTTTCGCTCGAACTGTTAAATGGGAAAGTAAGGACGGTAATAGAGGAACGACTCTACTTCCTAAGGTAAACTTTTCTGGTGTTGAGCCTTACAAGTTTACACTTAAACAGTTACTATATGATACTTATGAAACTAAAGAATCGGTGATGAAGAAGTATATAGACAACATTAAAAAAGGTGTAGAAACTATCAATACAACAACTGATAAACGTCCACCAGTTTATATATTTACATGGGGAAGTGAATATTTTTATTGTGTAATTACGAGTTTAACTTATACTTTAAATATGTTTATGAGTGATGGTACACCAGTTAGGGCACTGGTAGATATAGCCTTGCAAGAAGTAGATAAAAATAACCTTCCTGGAGGACGTGAATCTGCATCTAAAGGCGACGCTCGTCAGGAAGATAAAAGGCTGTAAAAAACAAATTTAAATTTTTAGTGAGCTATTCATCCCTACAAGCAAGGATTATTAGGACTAAAGTCCTGACTACAAACTTTAATTTAAATTTATAGATTAGTAACTTATGACTAAAAAAAGCCTTTATTTAAGCGAACCTAAAATCCAGATAGATGGACAACCGGCTTCTCCTGAATTAATCAAGGATTTGTTGCAAATCACAATCGAAGAAAGCCTTCATTTACCAGCAATGTTTACGCTAGTAATACATAATAGCTATATTCCCACATCTGCTCGATCAGAAAACAAGCCTTGGCGATATGAGCAGTTGTTTAAGATTGGTAAAAAAGTTAAGTTGGGTTTTACTTCCAGTACTACTCTAGATAATAATTTTCAAGATGAGGTAGGAGATTTCCTGATTGAAGGCGAAATTACAGCGATGGAAGTTCACTTTAATGAAAAGTCTGAAGCTGATATCATTGTTCGCGGTTATGATATTTCCCATCGTCTTCACAGAGGTCGTTATAATCGCTCTTTTTTGAATGAAACTGATAGCGATATAGTTAAAAAAATAGTTCAAGAAGTAGGTATACGAACTGGTGATATCGACTCAACAGGCGAAGTTAATAAGTATGTCTTCCAAGAAAACCAAACTAATATGGAGTTTTTGCGGGAAAGGGCAGCGCGTAATGGTTTTGAACTATTTGTTACAGAGGAAAAAATCAATTTTTGCAAACCAAAAATTGAGAAATCTCTAGCATTAGAATGGCTAGATGATATTAGTAAATTTAGTAGCCGCGTCACCAGTGCTGAACAGGTGAGTTCTGTAGAAGTACGTGCCTGGGACTATACTAATAAAAAATTGATTAGCCAAACAGCTAATAAAGAGAAGCAAGTAACCGAGACAGGTAATCAACTAGGAAGTAGTACCAGTACTGCATTTTCTAATCTTAAGTCTCCCAAAATGATTGTTGTAGATAAACCTGTTGCCAGTGAAAATCAAGCAAAGGCTATGGCTCAGGCTTTATGTGATGAATTGGGAGGAGAATTTGTTTATGCAGATGCCAAAGCAGTAGGGAATCCTGAGATTCGTCCAGGAAGAGTTGTGACTCTTAAGGGTATGGGCGATCGCTATAATGGGAAGTATTATGTTACAGAAACACGCCATTTCTTCAGTGGGCGGGTTTATGAAACTGATTTCAGCGTCCGGGGACTACGTTCTGGTAACTTATTCACAACTCTATCTCCAGAAAAACGCCTACAGCCATCTGAGACTTTATTAGTAGGAATTGTGACTAATAACAAAGATCCACAGAAATGGGGTAGAGTCAAGGTCAAGTTTCCCACAATGACAGAAGAACATGAAAGTGACTGGGCGAGAGTTGTCGCTTTGGGAGCAGGCCCCAACAGAGGTTTTGACTGTTTACCAGAGGTAAACGATGAAGTTTTGGTAGGTTTTGAGCATGGCGATATCCACCGTCCCTACGTCATTGGCGGGGTATGGAACGGTAAGGATGCACCACCGGAAAGCGTGGATGACTCAGTTACAAGCGGTGTCAGATTACGCACCATTAAGACTCGTGTGGGTCATACTCTCCAGTTTGTCGAAGAGGATAAAGGAAGTAGTAAAAAAGGTATTCGCGTAGAAACTACAGGGGGTCACAAAATATATCTCAATGATAGCGATCGCTGTATAGAAATTGAAACCACAGGCGGTCATAAAATCAAAATGGACGACATGGGTCAATCTGTTTCAGTGAAATCAACAGGTAATATGTCATTAGATGCTGCCGGCAATATAGATATTACAGCCAACGGCGTGATTACAGTTAAAGGTGCGATGATTCGCCTTAATTAGGCTTTTTTCAAGTTTGGTAAGGGACTTCCAACAAATAAATTACCCAATCTTGTGGGGTGGGCGTCTCGCCCGCCCTTGTATATGGGCGCTCATGTTGCCCACCCCACAAGAAGTAGTTGAGTATTTTTTTATTTGTCAGTCCCTAATTAAAAACACTATCGGAGGTTGTCATGGGTAAAGCAGCAGCAAGAATTACTGACAATGTGGCGCATCCCTTACCGCCAGTTTTAACAGGAGGTCCGGGTAGTCCCAATGTGTTGATTGGGTCTTTACCTGCGTGGCGAGGTGTGCTTGCAGCCGCAGTACCAGCTTTGCAATCCGCCAAACAAATTTCTGATGTAGCTATTCAAGTGGCTGAGACTGCTACCAAGGCGGCGGCGGGTACACCGGGGGCACCTGCTGCTTTAGCCGCAGAACAAACTACAAAGGCCACATCAGCAGCTACTATGGGTAGTGCGATCGCAGCTGCTGCTCTCGGTGCTGATATTCATAATTGCCTCACACCTTTACCCATACCTCCCCACGGCCCTGGGGTTGTGATTGACGGTAGTCAGACTGTGCTGATTAACAACCTACCGGCTTCTCGGATGGGCGACACCATTTTAGAAGCTTTAGGGCCACCGAATAAAATTACCAAAGGTGATTTTACTGTTTTGATTGGCGGCTGATTGGAGAGGCAGGGGGCAGGGGGCAGGGGAATGGAAAAAGAACCAATTAAAAGTCATGAAGACTTGGAAGTATACAAAATGGCATTTGATACAGCCATGAAAATATTTGAACTATCCAAGAAGTTTCCTGTAGAAGAGAGATATTCGTTGACCGACCCTCCGGGTTCAGCAGTCGCTCATGGGGGAAACCCCCAAGACCGCGCTGCTTCACCAAATTCGTAGATCGTCACGTTCTGTATGTGCAAATCTGGCGGAGGCATGGAGAAAACGTCGATATGAAGCTGCTTTTGTAGCTAAGTTAAATGATTCGGAAGCAGAGGCAGCAGAGACTCAGACTTGGTTAAAATTTGCTGTCAAGTGTAGTTATTTAGATGTTGATACAGGTAGAGAACTTTATGGAAATTACAACCGAGTTTTAGGCATTCTAGTAATCATAATCAACAATCCATTCCCCTGGCTCATAAAACGCTAATTATCCATCATCTCCCTGCCCCCTGCCCCCTGCCCCCTGCACCCCGCCTCCTCAACCTCGACCTTTGGCGAATAGGCTTAAACCTTCTGTGCCGATATCTTTGAAGATATCCATGTAAAAACTGTCTAAGTGCCAGATATGGTTTATGGTCGTGAACGAGCCTATTTGGGAAAAGGTTGGGCTTATCCACTGCATTTAAGTGTGCAAGGTGGGATACAACTTAGCCATGAAGATCAAAAAGTTAAAGAATCTATTTGGATTATCCTCCGCACGGGAGTAGGTGAGCGGGTTTATCGACCTACCTTTGGTTCGCGCTTGTCGGAACTGGCGTTTGCACCTTTGAATAGCGATACCCTACTGCGAATCCGTCTTTATGTCTTGGAAGCTTTAGAAGTTTGGGAACCACGCATTACAATCGATGAAATTATTACTGATGCTGACCCTGTGCGTGGCAGAGTAGACATCATCATCAATTATCGACTCAAAGATAGTCCCAATATTTATAGTTTTGTTTATCCTTATTATTTGGTTTCAGCTGGGGAGGAATCGTGAACTTTGATTTTTTACCGAAATTACCTTCTTCCAACTTAGACGATCGCGCCTTCGACGATTTAGTGGAAGAATGTATTATGCGTATTCCTCGCTACTGTCCAGAATGGACAGACCACAACCTCAGTGACCCAGGAATTACGCTAATTGAGTTATTTGCTTGGTTAACTGACCAGATGTTGCTCAGATTTAACCAAGTACCTCGAAAAAATTATGTCGCTTTCTTAGAATTACTGGGTATTCGTCTCCAGCCTCCCGCCCCAGCCCGCACGGAATTAACTTTTTATTTAAGCGCTGCACTACCTGAAGCCTACACGGTTCCAGCCGGATTAGAAGCTTCAACTATCCGCACTGAAACCACAGAAGCGATTACCTTTAGTACAGATGCTCCGCTAATTATCGGCAAACCCCGCATCCAACACTTATTAACTGCCCAAACTACCGAAGATATTCCCCAATCTCTGCGCGAAAGAGTCACAACTTCATGGACTCGTCAATCTAACGGTTACTGGACAGGTAATGAACAACCGATATTTGAAGAGGAACCCCAGCCCGGTAACTGCTTTTATTTAGCGATCGCTTCTGATGATCCTTTAGATGGTAATGTTTTAGAAATTATTTTCCAAGGGGCTGCGGCTACCCCTGCTGGAATTAACCCCAATCAACCGCCCCGGAAGTGGGAAGCTTGGGATGGAGAAAATTGGCAACGAGTTTTATTACAAGAGTCAGATGATAAGACTCGTGGCTTCAGTTTTTATGAAATCGCCCAACAGGGTGGAAACCCATCTCAAGGTGCAGAGGTACGTTTGCATCTACCGCAAGTTTGGCCTGTGGCTAACTTTACCTCATACCGGGGTCGCTGGTTACGCTGTAGCTTTATTTCCACAGAAGCCAATGAATCTGGTTATAATCGTCCGCCACGAATTATTGGTTTAGCAGTGCGGTCAATTGGCGGTACTGTTAGGGCTAGTCATAGTACGCTGATTCAAGATGAGCGATTGGGAATTAGTGATGGTACACCCGGTCAGAGTTTCCAGTTACAAACTTCCCCAATTTTAGAACGCCGAGAAAATGAGTATATTTTAGTTACCCCCAGTGGGGGATTGCCTCAAAAGTGGATTGAGGTGAGAGATTTTGCTGATTCTGGGCCGCATAACTTTCATTACACCATCGATTCCATCACTGGTACGATCCAATTTGGGCCGCTAATTCGGGAACCTAGCCAACTTAAACAGCATACCCAAATGCGATCGCGAATTCAGCAACCATCATTAGATGACACATCTGTACAATTTAATACCCTAGAAAATAACCAGTCTGAACACCAATATGGGGCGATTCCTCCCCGTGGTTCCGAGATAAAAATGGTTGCTTATCGTACAGGCGGTGGTAGACAAGGGAATGTTCAAACTGGGGCAATCCAGTTTTTGAAGTCTGCATATCCATACATTGCGAGTGTGGTCAATCGGGTATCAGCAATCAATGGTGCCGATGCCGAATCACTGGAACAAGCTGTAATGAAGGCTCCCCGCATCCTCCGCACACGCGATCGCGCCGTCACTGCCGAAGATTTTGAAGTTTTAGCTCAACAGGCCGGTGCAGGTGCGATCGCTCGCGTCCGATGTTTGCCAGCAAATTCTCGCAGACAAGCTGGTATAGTTAGTTTACTGATAGTACCCTTTGCAAATACAGATGCGATCGCTCAAGGCGATGGCATGGCACCAGAACAATTTGCCCTCAGCAATGCACTGCAAGAGCAAATCTTGAGTTACTTAGATGAAAGACGCTTATTAGGAGTACAAATAGACTTACAAGAACCGAATTATGTCGGTGTATCTGTACAGACAGAAGTTGCTTTAGAGCCAGCATACAACAACCCTTTTGCCAGAGAAGAAATTCGCCGGAATTTAAGGGTATTACTGTATAAATACTTGAATCCCTTAACTGGAGGAATCGAGGGCAAAGGTTGGCCATTTGGACGACCCGTTTATACATCCGATATTGTAGCCTTACTGCAACAAACCCCAGGCGTGCGTCATTTAGGCCCCGTCCTGCTATTTCCCATCCGCAAGCAAGGAGAAAATTGGCGCCGACAACCATCACCAGAACAATTAATTGACCCAGGATCGGAAGGTTTAATATGTTCTTGGGCTGATACAAATCTGCGTTCAAGTCACGACATCCAGATCATTAATCGCTGATTAGTCATTAGTCATTACTCATTAGTCATTACTCATTACTCATTACTCATTACTCATTACTCATTACTCATTACTCATTACTCATTAGTCATTAGTCATTACTCATTACTCATTACTCATTAGTCCCCAATCCCCAATCCCCAATCCTATGGTTCAAAGTCGCTCTAGTCCAGCTGTAAGCATTCAATTAACGCCAATGCAAATTCCCGAAGCTTTACCTGTGGCAGGTTTAGCATTTGCAAACGCGGGTATGGATGTAGCAGGACGGACTTTACTCTTGCATCCTGGACACCCAAGCGAGATGATTGTGCAAGTGCAAAACTTAGAACAACATCCTTTGCGGGTAAGCTTAAGCGTTGAAGGAAACTTCCCGCCCCAGTGGTGTCAGATTGGCACAGAAGGCAGTGAGATACCGCCTCGTGGACAAATGGATGCTGTTCTCTACTTCTTAATTCCCGACACATTTTTTGAAGACCAAGAAGAAATTTCCCCTGAAAAAAAAGATAGACTAACGCTCAATTTTCGCAGCTTAGTTACTCTACATATAGACACAGGCACAGATAACGAACAAATCCACAGAAGCGAGTATTTCGATTTATATATCCGTCCCTACACCGCCTATATGCAATTCTTGCCAATTTTATATCGGGAAGTAGACTTTATTGGTCGCTTCATGAAGATATTTGAGCAAGCATTTCAACCAATAGTTGATAGTTATAACGTCATGTGGGCAAACCTCGATCCCTTGACAGCACCCCAAGCACTACTACCCTTTATGGCTCATTGGGTTGCTTGGCAAGTAGATTCCGTTTGGGATCTCCAGCAACAACGGCGTTTAATTCGTCGAGCCGTAGAACTTTATCGCTGGCGGGGAACTCGTAAAGGATTGCGTCTCTACTTACATCTTTATACTGGTTTACCGCTAGATGAGGATTTAACTAATGAAGCTGATAAACATATTAGTATCACAGAGCCTTTTGGCCCAAGTTTCATTATCGGAGACGCACAAATTGGAAATGCCGTTTTAGCAGGTGGACAACCATATCATTTTATCGTGCGTTTGCGTTCAAACATTTCTAGTGGCATCATCAACGAACAACTTATCCAAAGAATCATCGAACAAGAAAAACCCGCTTTCTGCACTTACGAATTATCTATCGAGAATCCCACTAATTAAATAATTCCTAATTAATACCATTTTTTTGCGAGGTTACACCAAACCCTTTTAACTTTCTTTCTTTCCTTTGTGTCCTTTGCGTCCTTTGCGGTTCGTTTTTCTTTCTTGTACTTAATTGATACAAGTAGGGTGCGTTATCGCTTTGCGTAACGCACCATCAATAATTAAAGGTGCGTTAGCCTTTGGCATAACACACCCTACATCTAATCCAAAATCTAAAATCCAAAATCCAAAATTGCGATGTCCCATCCTTTCCCACCCCCACCAATCAAATCTCTTGAACGGCTACAAGCCGCAGACGGGTTACTAATTAATGCGGAACGCTGGCGCACAGCCCATGATTACCACCGTAATCGGCAAAATACTCAATATCAAAGTTTAAACCAACCAGGGATAGTCTGTGGTTTAGGCGTTAGAGATGTGACTGCGCCAAGCCAAGTTGAAGCTAGATATCGAGATGGACGTTGGGTACAAATTCAACCAGGTATTGCAATTGATTTAGCAGGTAATCTAATTGTTATACCGACTGCTTATGATTTTCCCATTGATCTAGAAGTAGCAAGTTCTGAACCGCTCATGATCTACTTAGTAGTTAGCTATGTAGACCCTGATGAATTGCGGCGCGGACAGCAAAGAGATATTGTTCAAGAGACTTATCGAATTGACCAAATAAACTCTACACCAGGTAGTTCAGAAATAGAAATATGCCGCATACTTTTACAACCGGGACATACAGAAATTACCCAACCTGCGGATGCTTTCTTTCCTGGATATAACAATATTGATTTGCGTTATCGCCGTCAAGCACAAATGCGTCCCCAAGCACTTGTATGTATGGCACAGGCTAATCATAGTGATCCTGAATGTGCGCGGAATTTTTTCAGCCTTTCCTATTTGTTACAAGCAGTAGAACCCTTATACCCTAGTTTGCGAGGGGCTGATGAACCAGGTCAGGTTTCTTTAGGAGAAAATATCCAAGACTATGACATACTTTATCTAACAGGTGGACAGGCAATTTCTTTAAATAGTCTCGAATTTGAATCCCTAAAAAGATACTTAAATTTAGGTGGTGTGCTTCTAGTTGATGCGCCAACAAATGCTAATGCTTTAATTGAGAGTACTCAAGCATTGGCACAACAGTTAGAAAGTCCTTTAAGACCTTTAGAAGAATTGCAACGGAGTCATCCTTTAAGGACAAAACCTTTCTTATTTGCTGCCTTGCCAATGGTTAATCAACAGCAGATAAAACTGTTAATTGGTGGAGGAGTTATTTTAGCAATTGGAGATTTAGCAACTGCTTGGGGACTGGATAGAGATTTCACGTTACCCAGATTGACTATTCGTACAGCTCAAGAATTAGGAATTAATATTCTTCACTATGCTTGGAAGCGGCGACAGTTGATCGGTTTGCAACAAGAGGATAATTCCGGGCAGTGGTGAAGGTGCTATTTGAGACATAAAGTATCGGGAGGCGATCGCACCATCAGCACTATAATTAAATTAGCTCTCAATTTTAGCTCTCAATTTGTGCGATCGCTTCTGCTGGAGACACCTTACTCTCAATCACAGCGATAATTCCAGGTAGATATTCATCCATCATCGTTATATTGGCATAAACCAAACCTTTGATTAGGGCTGAGGTGAGATTGTCCCCTTCTACATCAATACTGGTTTTAAAGCGAATTTCCCCGTCTGCAAAGTCTAGTTCAAAGTTCCCAATAATTAAACCATAATTAGCTCTAGTCATGAATTCTGCTACATCACCCCGCTTAATTTCTGGCGCTACGATGGGGCAAATCGAGTAAAATACCATTTGCTGCTTTTGCTCTCTGGCTTTAGCATAACAGTTCCATTTCCCGTTTTTTCCTTGGTAGGCGAGGCGTAAAGTTTGCTCTCCTGAAATTTGCTGGAATTGCCAATCTTCTTCTTTAAAGAATTTTACTATTGTCTCAAAAATATTTGCTTCAGAAGTAATTTCCTCAGTTATCTCAGAAATACCTTCTGCTAATTCTTCAAAAGCAGTAACTATTTCTTCAAGAGTTTCAGAAACAACTTTTTCAGTATTTTCTGAGATATTATTCATCAATTCTGTAAAAGTTTGTGTCATATTCTCAACTGTTTGAGAAATCACATCATCAGAACTTGCTGATTGATTACTATTAGCCCATTCTTTAGCAAAATCAAACATTGCATCATTGAGCTTTTTGCCATCAATACCATCTTGGCTAATATCAGAGGGTTTGAGATATGCCCAAACAGTAGAATAGCCTGTTTCACCTTTTTCCTGTTGCTGTTTAACTTGCAGCCCATACCAACTGTAGGGCGATAATAAGGGGTGATTGGGCTGTTCTTTACTTAACTTTTGAAGATAGGCTGCTACTTGGTTAGAGGTTTTCGCATTTTTTGCCAGTTGTGGTAATAAATCAGAGTCGAGAATAGCCTCGATTTGGATGTCGGGTGAGGGTTGAAAGCTTCCACCAGATAGGGGAGTACGAATTTCTGGTTTGAGGTTGAATAAAGCTTCGGTGTCGATGCGCTGGTAAAGTTCTGGGCTAACTTGGAAAGTGAGACGACACTCGATAACTTTATGGACATCCTTAGTTAGTGCAAGAGTTACTGCGCGAATTGTTAACGGCGATTCTGAGGATTCGGATAATGTTAATTCGGTGTTTAACTGAAAAGATTTAGTCTTTAATTCCATGTATCTAATCACATAAGTAACTCGAATTTTGGGATTTATACTACGAGCAAAAATTTAGCCAGATATATTTTTAAGCAATGTGTAAGTCTTAGTAGATTCTAGAATATTACTTCAAAACAACTACCAATATTTTTCTCTAAAATTACAACCACCGTGCAGATCCTCGTCCAGCAAACGCTAAACGTCCTTGAGAGAGGGGTATGATGTCGCGATCGTCACGGACTGGATTTGAGTCCCAGAGTTGATTCATGTACTCATTCAAATAGAGAAGTCCAAATCGTTCATCAGCTAGCGCATTGACGTTTGATTCTAGGAGCATCCAGTAGTAGTTAATAATCCAATCCCGATTACCTTGCTTGTTTTCCCAAGCTTCATCGCCATAGTGAGCATGAGTATCTACAAAAGCAACTTCTGCTTGTAATTTTTCACAGGCATTGCGGAAAGTGTATGCCAATGGCAATAACGGATCTTCTTTCAAAGGTAGGTTTTGATCATCTGGTAGCTCAGGAATTAGATCAAGAAAGTGGTTCATGGAAAAATAAATCTGTAAGCAGTTGTGATACTCAATTCTATCAAGCCTTGCCCAAGCATCTTCAAATGCGCCCCATTCTCCATAAATCACTTCCAGGCTTGGATCATGTATACCTAATCCTAGCTTTTCATCTTCACTCAAGTATTGTAGATTTTTCATTTCAGCCAGCGTCAGTAACTGTTCTAATGAAAAATTATTACTTCCATGCTCAATAAAGAAAGCTGCTACTAAGGTTTTAAAAAACATAATTATATGTACTTAATTGTTATTGCTGCCAAGGTATCTCTCTTCCAGTAACATTTACGTTGATAGCTCTAAGCGCCTCTGCAACTTCAGTTGTTACACCTTTCTCACCGAAATCAAAAAGAATTGTTGGTATCTTACCATTCGGAAGAGGGTTGGCTTGAGCCGCACGCAAATTCATTTGTGCCTGTTTCTCTAATTCCGTAAATTTTTTACTTTCTTTCCCAAACAGTTCATAGTTCTTAACATTGACCCATGTTCCATCAGGACGTATTTGATCAATCTCAATCTTTTTACCTTCAAATGTCTTATGGACACCAATTTCTGTACCAGGCGGTGCTGTTCTTGCCTGTTCAAACTCACTTCTAGCACCTTTAAGATTATTGTTAAAGCCTTCAATACGCTCTATAGTAGCCTCTAATGTCCCTTGTTCCATCTTTGTCATCGGGCCTTTTAAATCTCTGTCAATCGTCTTAATAATTCGTTCTACTCGGTTAATATCAGGTTCTGTCTCTAACCAAGTCTTAATGTCCCGTTTTAAATTTTCGGCTTCTTGACGTAGCCTTGGTAGTTCGGAAACCCCTTTTCCATGAGGAGCTTTAACTTCAGGAGGCTTGTTAACTTTTTTGTATTCTTCTAACAAACCCTTTTGTAAATCGTCACCTTGTTTTTTTGCAGTAGCATTAAGGTAACGTTCAAAAGCATCAATTTTTTTGGGATTGGTTGCATCGCCCACTATGGCGTTATATTTTTGGTCAAAGAATTTAATGGCATCCGGATCTTTAAGGTTGCCGCGTTGCCCCATAAATTTATTGAGCTTTTCGAGAGCATCTTCAGTAACTTCTACAGCATTTTCTGTACCTTGCTTAACTGGCTGAATTTTCCCTTCAGCAATTAGCACCCAAGGATTAATTAAACCTTCTAGTCGGAACCAGCCGTTAGCTACCCGAATTCGGAACCCCTTAAACCGCATCCGATCCAACAGCGCTTTACCCAAATCGCCGAGTTTCTTAAACTGTTTGCCAACTCCCGAACGAGCAATACCCTTGAAGAGAACCTTACCTTTCTTGATAATATATTTAATACCCTTAATGACTGCACGAGAAGCTTTTCTAGCAACCTTAGCTGCACCCTTCGCTACCGCTTTGACACCTTTGCTAGCGGCTTTTCCAGCCTCAAAAGTTAACAACATGGCAAGTTCAATAGCTCCAGCTGCTAATGCTTTCGCCAAACTCTTACCGCCACCTTGGATATTCCCTTCCCAAGATTTAGAGAGATAATCGCTCAAATATCCACCAATTTTGGCTATGGTATCTGCGGCAAACACTACAGTCAAAATTTCCATAAGTATTGGCAGTGCTGCCAAAATTGCACCACCAGTAGCAACGATCGCAGCTATAATAACCGCAGATGCTGCGATCAATGCAACAAGTAAAGTCGGCCAGTTTTTAGAGAACCACTGCTTAATTCCATCTTTCATCAACTCCCATTTAATGCTGGCTCGCTGTTGTGGCGATAGTCCATCATCGGGAATCTCTTGTTGTTCTTGTCCTCCTACCTGCTTTTCTCCAGTTTCAGAGACAATTGCATCCATCGAGCGGCTTTCTTCCTGAGACTCTGCAAGCATCACCTCGCCTTCACCATTGCTTTGCTGCATCAGTTCTTCAGCGATTTCTGGGGAAAGCTCCATATTGTCTTCAACTGCATCCACCCCAACATTTTCTTCACTCCAAGGTGCCTTAGGCATTTCTCCAGCTTCACCAGTTTCTGGGGTATTTTCACCTCCCATACCAGGGATACTCACCCCGGCTTGTTTGGCTTGGGCGAGTTCTTCTGGTGCCAGGGGTTTATCTAAGTCAAGTTCGCCGCCTCCCATCAGTTCTTCTAATCCTGCTGTCGCAAACTGATCAGGCATTGCTTTGGCACCTTCAATTAAGTTGCCGAATCGTTTGATTAATTCGCCAAATTCACCTCTGACAATCATCCCAATGATGGTGAAAGCGGCGTTATAAATACCTTGAACTAGTCCTAGCAACTTATCTAATGTTGTTGCCAAGAAATCCAGAACAGTAGAAACAGCTTTCTGCAAAAAGTCCGCTACACTATTGACTATTTCTGTAGCTTTATTAACTGCCTTATCAATTGCATCGGTGAATTTCTTCGAGATTTCTGGGAAGGCAGCAAAAACTATCTGTACTAGTCCTTTGAGAATTTCTCCAAAGGCTTTGATCAGTCCCACGATGATGGTACGAACTGCATTAATGATAGCTGTCACTACTGTTTTTACAGCATCAAAAATCGCTTTAACTGCTTTGCGTAAACCGTCATATATAGCATTAACAACTTTTTTAATGCCCTCAACAATAGCACTGCCAATATCTTTAACCCCGCCCCAAAATTTGTCCCAGCCGGACTTTCTCTCTCCCTTTTCTTTTTCTTTTTCTTTCTCTTTGGCTGCGTCTTCTTCAGCTTTTTTCTTTTGATCTGCCGCTTCTTGCTCTGCGTCGGCTAGTTTTTTGTCAGCATCTTGCTCACCTTTTCTTTTCTCTTCGTCAATTTTCTGCTGCTGTTCCTTAGTTGCTTTTCCGGCTTTATCCTGATAATCTTTTTCTGTATTATCTAACTCCAACTTCCAATTTTGCCGGGCTTGAGCAACTTCTTCTTGACTTTGTTTTTGTTGCTCTAACTGTTTTTGTTTAGCTTCTTCATTAAAATTAGTAATTTTTTGGTTAGAATCTTGTCTAGCATTGCCTGAGTCAGCCTCAAACTGCTGTTTTCCTGTGAGATATTTCTGTTGTTCGGGAGCAATTTTGGCTTGATAATATGGAGTTAAACCTTGATTTAAACCGCCCACAATTTCAGGTGAAATGGTGGGTATTTCACCACCTTTACCAGAAGATGGCGAAACTTTAGATAATTCTTTATTCGCCTTGAGGGTTTGATTGCTGGCTTTAGGGAAGATATTATTTTCACCAAAATCCTGACTAATGGTACTAGCCGCCTTCCCCTTAGCTGCTTGCACCTGCTGAAGGGATTCCGCTTGCTCCCCATGCATTTGTGATGGGTCAGCTTCCCCAGTCATATCTACTTTCGGACGCTCTCCTGCATTAGTGCTAATTGCGTTAATGTCAGGCTCTTGGCTAGATCCTTCGGGATTTTGACTAGATTTTGATGAGGCGATCGCACCAGATAAACCACCGGCACTATCGGCTACAGGATTTACTTGCCCTTGTGCTGAAGCTGGCTCTCCCAATTGTGGTGTTGCTGGTGCTGAATTCTTTGGCGCTGCATCAGCCGTTTGAGGTGATAAGCCGGTGGGCGCGGGGATTTCTGGTATAGTCGCTTGCAGTTGTTGCCTTTGATTGTCTAAAGCTTGGGCGGAAGCGGTTTCGGCTTGGGTGTAGGTGGCGAAAGCTTGGGTAGGCGGTGTATTTTTTAGCTGTTCCAGAATTTGACCGGGGTCTTCTGCATTCAAAGGAGCGGCTTGTTGAGCAACAGCCTCATTAGCTTGTCCCTGAGATCCCATAGACTGACTTGCCTTTGTCCCTCCACCTCCACTTTGTTGCGGGTTAACCTGCTCAACTTGCGGCTGATTTTGAGGTTGGGGTTGATTTTTGTTTTCTTCGGCCTTATTGGAATCGACATTACCATTAGCCTGTTTGCCTTGGGGCTGCTCTTTCTCTGTTCCCTTAGAAGATTGTTCTTGTGCAACCTTGTCCGCCAAAGCTTCTTGCTTATCCATTGGCGGCTGTTTAAACGATTCTTTATTTGAGCTAACTGCCGAAATTTGATCAGATACTTCAGATTTTGGCTCTGACTGAAGTCGTCGCTGCACTTGGGAATTTTGCTGCTTCCCTCCCGTCTGCTGTACAACATGAGTCAGCTCGTGAGCAGTTAACTCATCCTTCGCCGGATTTTTACCCGCACCAAAGTAAATATCACTACCATGAGTAAAAGCCTGAGCGCTCAAATCCCGGTTCATCTGCACTGCTGCACTGTCAGTATGCACCCGCACTTGGCTAAAATCATTGCCAAATCGCGGTTCCATATAAGTCCGCACTTCATCCGCTAACGGGCTACCCCCTCCCTTGGTATTTGTCAGTTGACTTTCCAGATGATTATCAACTTCCAAGCCACCGTCCTTTGCTACCCGTTGCAGCAATGGTTGCATTGGCAATTTTTCTTCTTCTTCTTCTTCGCGGGCTGCATATTTGGGCTGTAATATGTCTTGGGCTATGGATTCATCAACCCCTGTCAGTGGTTCTGGCACAGCTACGCGCATTACCTTTGGCATCATCGAATCCGCTTCTTGTTCATCAGGGTCTGTTGGGAAACTGAAGTTGATTCTTGATTGTGAACGCAATGACATTCGGCTAATATCATGACTCAAAGGCGCTTTTTGGCGAGTTTCTGATTCTGATAGTTGCTCAGTGGCGGGCTGTTCTTCTTGGAGGCTGATTGATTCTTGAGTCGCCGTTTTGGACACAGGAGGTAAACCAAAGCCGCGTACCGGGTTCGCCAGCGTCGGAATATTAGATAAGAGCAACGACGGATTGGAAAAACTGGATGTCGCTGCTTTCTTTTGGGGCATCATGCGATCGCTAATTTTACCCAATCCTTCCTCCTGATGGTTTATCGTGTGAAGCTTTATCAGAATATTGGCTGAAAACCCCAAAGTTGAAACCTCAAAACCCAAAAAGTTTTTGACAATTCCAGACCAGCTAAAAATAAAGATATCATAAAACAACCGATAGTAATCCTGAATCATTCGGGAGAAACAAGAGCCACTACTTAGCAAAATTTGTGGGAAATCTGCGGGTTAAAATCAATAATTATTTGAGAATAAATTCAGGTTTCCCATTACTAACTTTGATTGTTTGATGTCACCTGATTCTTGTTATCGTTTTCAAGTTCTCTCAACAAAGAATCAAAATCGTTGCTGCTTCCACTTTTAGTAAATAAAGACCGGATTTTATTAATCATTGAATCGATATTTCTATATAATGAGCTATTTAAGTTTTTGACAAAGTTGATTACTTTCTCAAATACAGCTAGTTCTACAGTGGAATATTTATTTTGATATGGATATACAACTTTGCCTTTTTCTGTCTCATAGTACTCTTGTTCAGGCATTAGCATTGATCTCAGGGGTCGATCCTGTTTTGCCTTATCTGGTTCTACTCGCTTTTGACTGAGGAATAAAACATCGTAAACTTTTCCGTTCCAGACAGCCCAATAATGATTTTGGAAAAACCATCGTTTGCCATCATCACAATTTGGCTCTTGTCCTCGATATGGGGTTTTCCCACCTTCACTAATAAAAGGTTTAGGGAGACTTTCAATTGTTATTTTTTTGATGCCAAAATACTCTTCTGCTACTTTTTTAAAGGCGCGTGTTAATGTCTGACAGTCACCTTCGGGAGAGCCTTTTAAAAGAGTTTCATGACTCTTGCTCACCATTGTATATTTAAATTGGATATTCTCAAAGTTTTTGAAAAGTTGTTCTAGAATTTTATCTTCTGCTAATGTTTCTTCTATGCCATTTACTAGTGTTTTCGCTAGAGAGTATTCTTGTAAAAATTTTTGTTTTCTATCGGCTGAGTTATCTGCTGTTAATATTTCTTCAGTCTTCGCTGATAGTTTTGGTTGCTGTGTATCCTGGTTTTGCAGAGTTGGTATATTTATTTGATTAACTACAGAATTAGCTACCCTATCCGCCTCTTGCTCATACTGATCTCCGGGTTGACTGATAGTGAGTTTTGGCTGTATTAGTGGTTCCGAAAAGGGTTGAATTTGTGGCGAGGACTCACTATTTGGACGTTTGATCGCCATTCTGTTGAAGTTGTGACCAAACTGGGATGAGTGTTCTTTGTTTTGCTGCAACGACTCATTCATTTTTGTCTGCAATACAGTGAGTCGTTCCCGTCCCTGTGGGGTTATGGTGCCATACTTCGCCTGGATTTGGAGTTTGGTTGCTTCAAACTGTTCCCCTTGAAATTTTTGATTCTCTACTTTCGCCTGCACAAGAGGCTTTTTGGGAGAGTGAGTAGTTAACAGATGCGCTCGCAACTGATCCTGCTCTGACGAATAAGCGGATGAGTCAGCTTTTTTGTGGATTTGTAGCCGTTTTTTCATCGCTAGTTTCAAAAGTCAATAGTGGGTAATTTATATATTATGTCACTTAAAGATTGCTTGATTATTTATACTTAAGTCTAATACTGTTAAAACCCATCATCTACTTTGTCTAGTTAGGCAGTAATGAAGGGTTTGTAGTAAGGACTTTAATCCTTAGAAAATAAGGACTAAAGTCCTTACTACGAACTTAATTACACATCAATTTACACTTGATAGACTACTAGTATCCACTTCTAGCGGTTCCCATTCAGATGCAGTACAACGTTACATCACGAGGTGTAGGGGCACGGCATTGCCCATTGGTGTCAACTTAAGCAAAAAGTAAGCAA
>NZ_JBALEA010000067.1:0-90497 GCF_036917135.1 Nostoc sp.
ACTCATTACTCATTACTCATTACTCATTACTCATTACTCATTACTCATTACTCATTACTCATTACTCATTACTCATTACTCATTACTCATTACTATCTCACAGTAGGTTAGCACAGTTAGCTGTGCTAACCTATTCATTACCTTAAGCTGGAAACGTCTTCACTAAATCATCTCCAGGAATGACTGTGGTATAAAAAACATAGTCATTATTAGCTACATAGCGACGGTCTTGTTTAATTATCGCCATGAACTCTCGATGTCCCTCGCGCCTACGTCCTACTAAACAACCTGCACTAGCATTCTTGATATCATTTGCAGGAGCATCATAACCCCAGTGTTGATTTACTAAGAAAAGACCTGTATCAAGTTTGTCACCAGTCCGTTGAAAATTTTTGTCGAAATCTCGGTAAACAGTGATGGGTGCAACTTGTACCAATGCTTCGTGACGTTCTGCATTACCGTGCATACCAACAGCCCAAGCTTTGTATTGCCCAAACTTAATTCTAGCCGCCCCTAGAGGATTCATGGGATTATAAGTATAATGACTACCTGGTTCTGTAGTAGCTTGCCAGTGATTCACAATTTTAGGAACACCCTCTACTACTTCAATGACAATGCGGCGATCGTTAAATTCATTGGGTGTATCACTGTTTAAACTCCAGTCTTCATTTATGCCTTCTACATAAACAATGTTGTATTCTTTAGTGCCACTGAATACCTGGTAATCTTTGGATAGCAAGTATTTTACAATTCTACTGGCAATGCTATTGCTTAGTTTTAAGGGGGATTTAGGTAGATCCTCTAGTTTGGTTTCAATCAGTTCTTTAGCTGTAACTGCTCCTAAAAAGTTACTCTCTCCAGTCTTCCTTAATTCTTGAAATTTTTTGATAGCTGCCACAGAAATAGGCCCTAACTTCCCATCGGCTGGGGATTCCAGCAAATCTAAACCGATTAGCAATACCTGAATCTGACGAGTCAAGTCTGTGTCATTAGCGATCGCCTCAAATCCCCATTTCTCATCTTTTCCCAGAAAATCTTGTAGTTTCATATTGCACCTGCTTTATTTACTTGTACGTAAGTATAAACATCATGACGACGACTGATGATGTTCCAAACTATACTCTCATCCCAAAATTTCTGCCAAAATTTTTATATTCCTTTATGATTTAACCCATCTTTCACACTTCACAATGTAGTATGTTAATACTACATTTTTTGGGCTAATGGTAGTTGAATAGCGATGTCTACGATGAGCTACGCTAAAAGCCTAGCAAGCATCAGTGTTAATACTTAATTAGATAAGTGGTTTTTTGTAGAATTTATTGAAGTGCGGAATGTGAGATATAACTCTTGTGGGGTGGGCAACATGAGCGCCCTCATTATGCAAGTTAAATGTGGAGCAACTTATTGAGATAAATCCATCAAATTTGCCAGCTTGTAAACTATCCGCGCTCCCACATTACCATCCCACTCAGCATCACCAACTTCGCAGATATCAAAGCCAATAATTTTTCTTCCACTATTGACTAATTCCCGGAACAGACAAAAAGTTTGCTCTAATTCCAATCCACCTGGAACAGGAGTACCTGTACTCGGACAGAGTTTTGGATCTAGACCATCAACATCAAAGCTAATGTAAACATCCTCAGGTAAATGACTGATAATTTCTCGACATAAATCGATCCAAGTGATTCCAGAGTAAAGCTTTTGTTTAATAGCTGGGTCGTAATAAGCAATAATGCGACTATCAGATTCGTCAATCATTTGCACTTCATCATGACTAATATCACGTAAACCCACTTGCACCAGCTTAGAAATTTGTGGTATTTTCATCGCATTAAACATAATCGATGCATGGGAAAACTCAAATCCCTCATAGCGATCGCGTAAATCTGCGTGGGCATCAATGTGCAAAATGCCATAGTCTGGGTAGTTAGCCGCTAATGCTTGAAAATAACCTAAAGGCGAACTGTGATCTCCACCAATGACTGCAACTCGCTTACCATTATTAATTGCTTGTTGACAATTTTCAAACAGCCATTGATTAACCTGTTCACCAGCCTGATTAATTTCTGTCAGGATAGGTGTTAAATCTGGTGTATCTGATAGTTCTTTACCTTCGGCTAATCGCTGAATAATTTTTGCTGCCAAGGTGCGATAATATGTATTCTTCTCTAAAATATCCTGGGAAATTTCCACCATAAAAATTCCCTGCTTCCAGCCATCAGGGTTATCGAAATCGAACAAATCCAGTTGAGTGGAAGCATCTAGAATTCGCTGTGGGCCCTTAGCAGTACCAGCACCATAGGAAACAGTGACTTCCCAGGGCACACCAAAGACAATCAGGTTTGCAGACTCGTAATCGCAGGGTAAACCTAAGAGGTTGCCATTTATTTCACCTACGCCGCTCGGATTGTAGTCTTGTAGTTTATTACTCATCAAGTCTCTTCAGGATTTAGGTAGATAGACAGCACGCCGCCTAGTGGACATCTGCATTTTGACACTCCCCGCGATAAATCGACGGGGATTCTTGGTTCAACGAAACCACTTAACCTAGAGTCCTTGCGTCATCTAGACCAGAGGTGGGATTCTCCCCAAGCGTTAACTTTCCGAGTGCCCCTCGGTAGTTGCATTGCTGAGGCAGTGCGTTGGGCGGCTATGCCGACTTGAAGCAACTGCCGTGCAAGTCCTGTTTTACTTGAAACAATTTGTTCCAAAATTCTGAGTCGTGTTTCGACTTCGCTCAACACAAGTCTAGCCCCTATGAATCTTTTACCTACTGCTAGGAGGAAACTAGAAAAATGCAGTAGAACCGCATAGATGAGGCAGTGCGGTCTTGGGGTTTCCCCAAGTAGAGCAACTGCCGTTCAATTATCAAGGTTCAGTGCTTTGTCTTTCGACAGCTAGGTTTTTTAAGTGGTTGATTACCTTTCCACTATCATTACTATAGTATAAATTTAGTGTCGCTCAACGAGTTGGTGTTCCTTGCTAAACTGCCAATAATCACTCGCCAAAGGAAGCAATTGTGACTACTACTGTACCATCAGTCAATGCTGTAACTGAAATTGAGACTCGAAAAGCCGATCACCTCCGCGTCTGTTTAGAGGAGGATGTGCAGTTTCAGCAAGTAACTAGTGGATTTGAGCGCTATCGCTTTACTCATAATTGTCTTCCTGAAATCAACCGCAGTAACATTAATTTGCAAACAACCTTTTTGGGCAAAAAACTTGGCGCTCCCCTGCTAATTTCTTCTATGACAGGAGGAACAGAATTGGCGCAGCTAGTTAATACTCGTTTAGCTACTGTTGCTCAACGCTACGGATTAGCAATGGGAGTTGGTTCCCAACGAATTGTGATTGAACAGCCTGATTTAGCCTCTACTTTTGCTGTGCGCTCCTTTGCTCCTGACATTCTGTTGTTAGCGAACTTGGGGGCTGTGCAACTAAATTATGGATGTGGGCTTGATGATTGCTTGCATCTGGTAAATTCCTTGTCAGCAGATGCGTTGATTTTGCATCTTAACCCCCTACAAGAGTGTGTACAATCACGGGGAGATACAAATTTTCGGGGGCTGTTGAGTAAAATTGCCCAACTTTGTCAGCAACTACCCATTCCTGTTGTTGTTAAAGAAGTCGGAAATGGCATTTCTGCACCAATGGCACAAAAGTTAATTGATGCAGGAGTGACAGCCATTGATATTGCTGGAGCCGGTGGAACTTCATGGGCAAAGGTGGAAAGCCAACGCGCTCAAGACGACAAGCAGCGACGTTTGGGACAAACTTTTGCTGATTGGGGTTTACCAACCGCAGAGTGTCTGAACTCCATCAGAGCGATCGCGCCGACAATTCCCTTGATTGCTTCTGGCGGGCTAATTAACGGATTGGATGTGGCGAAAGCGATCGCTTTAGGAGCCGATTTAGCAGGTTTAGCTCGACCTTTTTTAGAAGCCGCCGTCAAATCGTCAGCCGCCGTTGATGAGTTGGTGGAAGTTCTGATTGCTGAACTCGAAACAGCTTTATTTTGTACAGGCAATGCAACCTTAGCAGAACTGAGGAGTTCTGGGGCGTTGCAACGGATTTAAGGTGCTGAATTCTTACGGGATGGCATATTTTGATGAATATGTATAATAAATTACTATGCGATCATCATATTATTATGCCGTCCCAAAAGAAAAAGCCAATTGGATGTGGATGCTCAAATATTCCGATCTCTGTAATCATACTTGTCTTTGGCGGTGGTTATTGGTGGTTCAGCCAGAAAGGAAATCTAGATATCAGCAAGCTTTTACCTCAGAATCAACAAATAAATATTCCGATTTTGAATTCCACCCCAACTGCTTCTTCAATTCCCACTCCCCCTCTCATTCTAACTCCAACTGCTTCATCAATTCCCACTCCCTCTTTATCAATTACTCCAAATTCCCCTGACACTAATAGCCAAGCTTCGCTGAAAACAATACCAGATCAAAAAACACCATTATCTCAAACTCCTTGGGAAAAGAAAGTAATTAGAGGAATTTATTTAACTCGCTACCAAATTACTAATAATGCTGATGAGCAAACAATTCGTGAAAGAGTTCGTTATTATCGCTCTCAAGGAATTAATACAATTATTCATGGTGTTTGGGGTAATGGTTGTACGATGTACAATAGCGACGTTATGCAGCAAACTCTAGGGTATAAAAGTTGTCCAAACCAGTTTCAAGAACAATGGTTAAATTGGTTGATTGATGAAGCCCATAAACAAGGAATGCAAGTTCACGCTTACTTTGAGAAGGGGATTAAAATAGATCAGAATAGTCCCATTTTTGATTTAGCGATCGCTAGAAAATGGATTGTCCCAGGAATCGATAAAACCTACCCTGGAATCGATCATTATGTACTTGATGTCGAGATTCCTGAAGTGACTAACTTCTTTACCAATATCTTAGTAGAGTTTGTCAAAAAATATCCAAATATTGATGCAGTTCAATGGGATGATTATCTAGGTTATTATGCCGAATTACCTGGGAAAGTTGACCACACTGCAAAATTAACCAGTTTTGTGCAACAAATGATCACCTCGATGAAAAAGGCTAATCCCTCGGTAAGCTTTGATATTTGCCATCATAACCCCTATTGGGCTAAAAAATATTTTGCGGCTGACTGGGAAAAATGGGGTGTGGATCGGGTATTTATTCAAGCTTATAACGATAGTAATTTTCTTGAGGAATTAAATTATGCTCAAAAATATGCTGGAATTGCAATTACAGATCGGCAACTAGGTCATTTGAAAGAATTAGTTGATAACCAAAAAATCAAGAGTGTCTTAGTTTTTCCGTTTTCGGGAAACCCAGAAAAAACAGCTTCTGACATAAAAAACTCAATGTCAGTAGAGCAGCGTCAATAATTCAAGGTTTGTAGTCAGGACTTTAGTCCTAATTTGAGGGATCGAGCCGCTCTCTCAGAGACGCTTTGCGTAGCAAGATCCCCGAAGGGGTACACTACTAAATCATCTCAATACTTTTTACATTACTTAATCTACTTTGATTTATTCTCACCTACTAGACATCTCCGAAAAAGTAGAGACGTAGCACTGCTACGTCTCTACAAGGGTTCTGGGTAACGCATATTTAATTTCTGGAGATGTCTAATTACTTAATGCCAGAGCAATTAATTATTTACCTCGCTTAACTTCAAATCTCTGCAACCCTTCTGGTACTTCATACTCAACCACAACATCTTTAACCACAGCAGCAGGTGGCCCAGAGTGACACCAGCGAACCATGTCATCTACAACCTCTCGCGCCCCTTCAAAAACTGCCTCTACTCGATGATCAGGGAGATTCCGCACCCAACCAGTTAATCCCAACTGGCTAGCTGTATCCACAGTGGAATAGCGATAGCCCACACCTTGGACTCGGCCAGAAATGAATACATGAGCGCGGATGATCTTTGGCAGTGCTGTGGAATTCTGCATAGACTGGTCTAATCTTTACTTTTCCAGTCTACCTAGTTTAGGTATGAGGCAAGAGGAAAAGAGAAGATAATTGCCCTAAAAGCTTGCAGCATAAAGTTTTAAAACTCTTGCAACTCGCCGAACTTCTCTCGGCTCAATACGATGTTCATTCCCAACAGGAAGCGGGAACTATATTTATAATCGCCCTTCTAGTTAAATCGCCATTTTAGTAGTAGTTGGGAACCTCTCACCCAATTGTCCCTTTTGTTATTGCAAACTCCAACCTAAAATGCAAAATTCAGTTTCTCGGCTGTGCCAGTTTAGTAGTGTCCTACTTACCTGTTTAATTTCCACTCCCGGACTCGCTCAAATTGTTCCCGATTCTACGCTTCCAGTCAATTCCCAGGTAACACCTAGCTGCACAAATTGCACCATTGATGGGGGCACAATCCGAGGCGCGAATTTGTTTCATAGTTTCCGGGAGTTTTCGGTTCCCACGGGCGGCGAGGCGTTTTTCAATAATTCGGCATCGATTCAAAATATCTTCACACGGGTAACTGGAACCAATTTTTCCAATATTAATGGGCTGATTCGTGTCAACGGCATTGCCAATCTGTTTTTACTCAATCCCAACGGGATTATTTTTGGCCCCAATGCTCAGTTAAACATTGGCGGTTCCTTTGTTGCCAGCACCACCAGCAGTTTCAAGTTTCTCGATGGCAGTGAGTTCAGCGCCACCAATCCCCAAGCACCACCGTTACTAACCATCAACGTGCCATTAGGATTGCAAAGGGGCAGTATTCCACCAGATTCGACGATCGCTAATCGGGGTAATCTCACTACCGGAAAAGACCTGACTCTGGAAGCAAACCACCTCGATTTGCAAGGGCAACTGATAGCAGGTAGAGATGTCACGCTGAAGGCTCAAGGGACGGTACAAATTCGGGATAGCGTCACCACTCCATTTATAGCCAGTGCAGGCAGAGACTTAACGATTCAAGGGAATCAGGGCGTTGATATTTTTACCCTGAACCATCCCCAATCGCAGTTTCAGAGTCTCGGCAAATTGAGTCTGGTTAGCGATCGCACGATTTCAGGTGATGCCCATTTTTTCAGTGGTGGTGAGTTCCAAATCCGCAGTCAATCAGGACAACCCGCCACTTTTGTTAGCTTGTATGATCCCATTATTAGTAGTATCGGGGATGTGGATATTGCAGGTAGCTACACAGGAGCGTCCCTGCTAATTGAGTCATTGGGCAGTGTGCAGATTCAGGGTGACATTAATATTACCGCCCCCGATACAGTCTCCACGTTTATGGGCAGCGATGGGATTTTGAGTACCCGTTCTGGGTTAATCATCCGGTCTGGGCAGACGAATCTGATTTATGGCGGCAGCAATCAAAACAATCCGCCTACTTACACAACTAGCACAGTTCCAAGTGGAATTACGCTGATGGGTAATGTGCTGGTGCAACCTTTTAATAACGTTGGGGGAGTCGTTAGCCTAATTGCGGGCACTGGAGATATTAACGTTGCCAGTATCGATGTGTCCAATCAAAGCGGGGGAGATGGCGGGGCGATCGCTCTCTCTACCAACAATGGCAACCTCAATGTCAATGGCACGTTGTACTCAGTCTCAACCTCAGATAGTGGCAACAGTGGCAATGGCGGGGCGATCGCTCTCTCTACCAACAATGGCAACCTCAATGTCAATGGCACGTTGTACTCAGCCTCAATCTCAAATGGTGGCAACAGTGGCAATGGCGGCGTGATCGCTCTCTCTACCAACAATGGCAACCTCACCAATAATGGCTTGTTGTATTCACTCTCAAGCTCAAATGGTGGCAACAGTGGCAATGGCGGGGCGATTACCCTTTCTGCTACCAATGGTACTATCACCAATGATGGTTATTTGTACTCAGCATCAGGCTCAACAACTGGCAACAGTGGCAATGGCGGGGCGATCGCTCTTTCTGCTACCAATGGCACTCTCACCAATAATGGCTTGTTGTACTCATTTTCAACCTCAGATAGTGGCAACAGTGGCAATGGCGGAGCGATCGCCCTTTCTGCTACCAATGGCGACCTTACTACCAATGGTTATTTGTACTCAGCCTCAAGTGGCAATAGTGGCAATGGTGGAGCGATCGCCCTCTCGACGACCAAGGGCAACCTCACTAATAATGCCGTGTTGGACTCAAGCACAACTTCAAATAGTGGCAATAGTGGCAATGGTGGTGCGATCGCCCTCTCGACAACCGATGGCAATCTCACCAACAATGGTTACTTGTCCTCATACTCGATCTCACCAACTGGCAGTGGGAATGGCGGGGCGATCGCTTTTAGCAGCACCAACGGCAACCTCACCAACAATAACTTGTTGTACTCATTCTCGTACTCAATAAATGGCAATAGTGGCAATGGTGGGGCAATCGCCTTTACCAGCACCAACGGCAACCTCACCAACAATAATTATGGTTACTTGTCCTCATTTTCGCTCTCAGGCACCGGCAATAGTGGCAATGGCGGGGCGATCGCTCTAACCAGCACCAACGGCAACCTTCTTACCAATAGCGATTTTTCCTCATTCTCGTATTCAACAACTGGCAATAGTAGCAATGGCGGCGCGATCGCCCTCACCGCAGAGAATGGGAATATTACTGGAGCGGGAAATACCCTGAATACCTTTTCGGTTGCGCCCCAAGGAACCGCAAACGTTGGCGGAAATGTCACGTTAGACGCAAAAAACCAGGTGTCTGGACTACAAATGCTGACGGCATCTTCTTCAGCACAGGCGGGGGCAGTTGCGGTGAATGGGCAGGGAGATTTGGCGATCGCTGATACCGTAATTTTGACCGGAAAACAGGTGACAGTAAACACCCCATTTACAGGGGCAATCACAATTCCGGTTACTGGAACGGGGCGATCGGGCGATGTCAGCATTACCAGCGCAGGTAATCTCACTCTCACCAATACCCAGATTGAAAGCAACACCAAAGGCAGCGACCCCGCCGGAAATATTACCTTTACCAGTCCTGGTCTAGCAACGTTCAACCAGAGTAAAATTCTCAGCAGCACCAGCAATAGCGGCAATGCCGGGAATATCACCATCACCACTGGACAGGGTATCAGCTTCACCAACGGTAGTAGTCTTTCTGCAACCACCAGTAGTACTGGCAAAGCGGGCGACATTACCCTCAATAGCCCCACAGTTCTCGTTGCTGGAGACGCACAGATTAGCGCCGCCACTCAGGGCAGTGGGCAAGGTGGCACCATCACCGTGAACGCTCCTACAACCGTCAATATCGCAAAGGTGGAAGGCGCTGCCCCCGTCCTTTCGGTAGCAGCCACTGATGCAGGCAAGGCTGGGGATATTATAATCAATACCCCCAGTCTCAATTTGTCCGATAATGCCCGCATCGTTGCCACAGCTAGCGCCACGGCAACCAACGCCGAAGGTGGTGGTAGCATTACCCTTAATGCTTCCCAAATGAATCTGGCGGGGATCGTTGGCGTGTTTGCTGATACCCAAGGACAAGCCCCTGCTGGCACGCTGCGGCTTAATCCCTACGCCAATGATCCGACTTTAGATGTGTTCCTCGCGCCCCAATCCCAAATCTCTGCATCCACTAATGGCAGTGGTAAGGGCGGCGACCTAATTCTCACTGCTCCAGACACGATCACCCTAACAGGGGCAGGCAAGTTAACTGCCGAAACCAGTAGCAGTGGCAATGCTGGAAATATTAGCGTGACAACTCGGCAATTTAATATTAATGGGGGGGTGGAACTATCTGCTTCCACCTCTGGCAGTGGTAACGCCGGCAACCTGACGATTGCTGCCGATCGCGTCAACTTGAGCCAGGGAGCGCGAGTATCTTCTAATACTTCTAGCAGTGGAGCCGCAGGGGATATTAGATTTCAGACTGACCAACTAACTCTTAATGGGGCTGGTACTGGACTTTTTGCCACTACAACTGCGGGTTCTACGGGCAAAGGCGGTAACATTACGGTGGCAGCAAAAACGGCTTTGTTCCAGGATGAGGCTGCGATCGCAGTCGGTAGTTTGGGTAGTGGTGCAGGTGGCAATATCAACCTCACCACTGGGCAATTAACCCTTAACAATGGAGTGGAACTATCTGCTTCCACTTCTGGCAGTGGTAACGCCGGCAACCTCACGATTGCTGCCGATCGCGTCAACTTGAGCCAGGGAGCGCGAGTATCTTCTAATACTTCTAGCAGTGGAGCCGCAGGGGATATTAGATTTCAGACTGACCAACTAACTCTTAATGGGGCTGGTACTGGACTTTTTGCCACTACAACTGCGGGTTCTACGGGCAAAGGCGGTAACATTACGGTGGCAGCAAAAACGGCTTTGTTCCAGGATGAGGCTGCGATCGCAGTGGGTAGTTTGGGTAGTGGTGCAGGCGGCAATATCTCGGTTACGGCTAATCAACTTAAACTTGATACCCGTGCATCCCTCACTGCCGAAACTGCTAGCACTCAAGGGGGCAATATTACCCTGGATCTTGGCGATTTGTTGTTGCTACGGCGCAATAGTTTGATTTCGACTACCGCAGGCACTGCTCAATCGGGGGGCAATGGCGGCAATATTACGATTAATACTCCTAACGGGTTCATCGTTGGCGTGTTGTCGGAAAATAGCGATATTCGCGCCAATGCGTTTACTGGGAACGGCGGTAAGATTGGGATTACTTCTCAGGGCATCTTTGGACTCCAGTTTCAACCCCGAAACACGCCCAATAGTGATATTACCGCCAGTTCGCAATTTGGTGTGAGCGGGACGGTACAGATTAATAATCTGGGTGTCGATCCAAGTACTGGAGTGGTGCAACTGCCTGTGAATTTCGCAGATTCTAGCCAACAAATTGCCACAGGGTGCAATGCTCAAGGCAGTAGTTTTGTGGTGACGGGACGAGGGGGTTTGCCGCCTAATCCAAATGAATCGGTAGGGAGCGATATCTACGACGGGTTACGCCTACGCACCTGGAATGATATTCGTGATCTCTCTGAATTTAAACGCCAAGTTCAACCCATCGCCCAAACCCCCTATACCCCGATTATCGAAGCAACCGGATTCATTCGCACCGCAACGGGAGAAGTTAAACTGATCGCCCAGTCTGTATCTGGGAATGCTGGAGTTGGCAATGCCTCTGTTACCTGTGCGATCGCTAAACCGTAATACAAATCGCAAAATCTGATCAATTCTTTCTTAGTACAGTTCATATTTCATTAACTGACAAGGCAACGCTCCGTTATACACGGCAATCCTCTGGGATGATTTTAGTCCAATGGATTGAGACAGTTCCTTGTTACCACTCAGCACAAATGCAGTCCAGCCTTTGAAGCGTTGTTTCAGCACATCGCCCAAAAGTTTATAGAACGCCCCTAAATCGCTATCTCGCCCTAGTCGTTCGCCATAGGGTGGATTGCAGAATAAAACCCCACTGTCTGCGGGGGCGACAACATCAGCAAGTTCCATTTGAGAAAACCATACATGATGATCAACGCCGCAGTTTTGAGCATTGTTAATCGCTTGCTCGATGATATTTTCATCGCGATCGCTTCCCCAAATCGGCGCGGGTAGGGTATCCAGTTGGCTCTCTTTCGCTTCTTGGAGCAGCTTTTCTAAAAGGGGCAGGTCAAAATCGAGCCAATTTTCAAATCCAAAGGACTCACGAAACAGCCCTGGTGCTATATTAAGTGCCTTTAAGCTAGCTTCTAGGGGTAAAGTGCCAGAGCCACAGAGCGGATCGTAGAACATTTGGTTTGGCTGCCAACCTGAAAGCTGAATGAGCGCAGCAGCCAGAGATTCCTTTAAAGGGGCTACTCCAACTGCAGGGCGATAGCCTCGACGATGCAAACTATTTCCAGAACTGTCGAGTTTAACGGTACAACTATCGCGTTCAATATGAACATTGATCCGCACATCTGGTTCATGAAGCTCGACATTTGAACGTTCGCCCAGATTTTCTTGCTGCTGATCAACGATCGCATTTTTGATCTGGAGTGATGTGAAGTGGGTGTGATTGAGTTGATCGTTTTTGCCAGTGGTATTTACCGCCAGCGTCATATCTGGCGTTAAATAGTTTTGCCAATCGATAGTCTGGATGCCGCGATAGAGATCCTTGGCATCAAGGCATGGAAACTCATGGATACTCACCAAGATTCGGAATGGCAGCCTCGCCCAGAGGTTGACGCGATAAAGTAGAGTGCGATCGCCCTCAAAGGCTACACCGCAAAACCCAGGCTCGACAGAATGGGCACCCAGTTGCTCTAACTCTTGAGCCGCGAGGGTTTCTAATCCGCGAGCAACCGTTGCAAAATAATTCATAATTCGTAATTCGTAATTCGTAATTAAAGGCTACTGAGACGCTCAGATCACTGACTTCTTGAAGAAGTTGGGGATCTTTTTGTTCGTATAGTTGCGAATTCTATTCGCCTCATAAGGAACTTCCAAATAAAAAAATGTCCCAAAACTGATCCAAAAACCCTCTCTATTTCTCCTTTCTCTGTGTTCTCCCGAAGTTTGCTCAACGCGGGGAACCCGCGCACGCAACTTCTCTCTGTGTCTCTGTGCTTCGTTTATTTGGATAATTTATTTCTTGTCAGTCCCTAACTTTTTTAAGATTCATCTAGAAATTTCTATAATCAATCATTGTTTGGCGATAAGCATCTGGCAAACCTGTATCAAAACACTTCCCTTTAACAACATATCCTATCATTCCCTCTTCCTGACGTAATCTTTCCAGACAGGATGTTAACTGAAATTCACCTCGTTCTCGGAAATTTTGGCTGATATGTTCTGCTAGAAAGTCAAAAATTTTCGGCGTAAGTAAATACAAGCCAAATATCCCTAAAAACTCATTTTCTGACATTCCCTCTAAACGCAAATATTTTTTTGCATACTCAATAGTAGGCTTTTCATAGAGTTGCGTAACTGACAAAATCGAGTTTAACTCTTGCCAAACTCCGGTTACACATCCAGCTTTATAAATAATCTCTGCTGGCATTGTAGTTAAACCGACAATGCTTTGATTAACTTGTTCGTAAACATCTAAAACTTGACTAGCGCAAGATTTTTCAATATCAGATGCATAAATGTGATCGCCCAACATTAGCAAAAACGGCTCATTTTGTACCCAATTTTTGGCACAAAATACCGCATGGCCATAGCCTAATTGCTCCTCTTGCAATAAGATGGTAACTCTGCTACCTATATCTTCGAGATATCGGCTGTATTCTTGATTTTGTGGTGAAAGTTTTTGTAAAAGTTCTTTTTTGGGTGGATTTTTCAATAAATCTTCAAATGTTTCTTGATCATCCGGTTGCACCACGATCGCTATTTCTGTAATTCCAGCACTAATTGCCTCTTCAATAATTGCGAGAATCACAGGTTTTGCCCTACCATCTCGATCAATAATCGGGAAAAGTTCTTTTTTCACAATTTTGGTAGCAGGAAACAACCGAGTACCAAAACCAGCTACCGGAATCACAGCTTTTCTAACTTGATTTTTCTGCATAAGCAGTTCATCACCCCAACTTTTCAAACAACTCCGCCAACACCACATTAGAAAATAAAAACCCTTGGGGATCAATCAAACGCAACCTTCCGTCTGCAACTTCTACCCAACCCTGATCAAAATACCCTTGCAAACACCTGCAAATTTCCTCTACTTTCTCTTCCCCAAACGCCTCCGCCAACGCCGCCAAACTCACACCCTCCGCCAAACGCAACCCCAACATTAACGTTTCTAACAATACTTCCTTTGAGGGAGTCAGATCACAATCAATTACACCGCCAGCTTTTACCCACTGGTAATACTCCTTAGTTTTACGTGGACGAGTAAAGCGTTTACCCTCAACATAACTCGCCGCACCCATGCCAAAGCCGTAATAAGGGAGGTTTTCCCAATACACTCGATTATGCCGACACTGATGATCGGGTTGGGCATAATTGGAAATTTCATAATGCTCATAACCGGCACTAGTTAAAACTTGCTGCCCCATCTGGTACATTTTGACTGTGGCTTCATCCGTAGGCAAAGGAGTATCACCAGGTTTGTAGTAACGACCAAAGGCTGTACCTGGTTCGATGGTAAGATCATAAATAGAAATGTGAGTGGGTAAAAGTGCGATCGCTTTGAAGAGAGAATCTTGCCATTGATCCAAAGACTGATGCGGCAACCCAGAAATTAAGTCTAAGCTAAATTCGGGAATCTCGACTTGGTGGATTAGTTCCACAGCTGCGAAAATATCTTCAACTGAGTGCGATCGCCCCGCAAGTTGCAATAATTCTGCTTGAAAGGCTTGTACACCCAAACTCACCCGGTTCACCCCTGCACTGCTATAGCCTGCTATATGTGGTAAATCAAAGGTGGCTGGGTCAATTTCCATAGAAACTTCTGCCCCAGGCTCAATCCCAAAATGCCGCTCTAGCTCTCTGAGTATACGTTCTAGCTGCTCCGTTGATAGCAACGAAGGAGTACCACCACCGAAAAAAATTGTTTTTAGGGGTTGACCAAATGCTGGAGTCATGGCAATTTCTTGACATAGCACCTCAACATATTGGGAGATCGTACCAGATGTTTCGCCCCGCAAGCGATCGCCCACAACAGACACCGGGAAATCACAATAAAAACACCGCCGTCTGCAAAAGGGAATATGCACATACGCAGAACTGGCAATTTCATAAATACTAAATTTTTGACTCATTTTGAGAAAAGATTAAGTTAAGCCAACTGCGAATTAGAGACAATAAAAATAAGTCGTTTATTTAGAAGTTTTTGTCGTTTTACAACGAAACAATGAAAAATATTAAGAAAAAAACCATTAGTTATAATAATTGCAGATATTGCGCTACTAAACCCTTAGTGTAAGTCAATATTGATGAGTTTAT
This sequence comes from Nostoc sp., assembly GCF_036917135.1. GTDB lineage: Bacteria > Cyanobacteriota > Cyanobacteriia > Cyanobacteriales > Nostocaceae > Nostoc. The sequence goes on from NZ_JBALEA010000067.1 coordinate 14,855, forward strand.
CTTACCGATGAAATAAAAAATACTTAACTTTATCGGTGAACACAGTTGCAGGAAAACAAGACAACCATGCTTGACGCCATTATCATTTTTTCATTTATCCTGGCAGCGTCGGGAATCGGGTTCTACAGCATTGAACTGCTACCCAATGGGGCGCTAGATCAGGTAACGAATCTAGAAGCTTTACGCTTAGTTGTTGCCGTCTTTGGCGCTATTATAGGTGGTGCGATCGGGCTGAGTTTCCAGACGACATATCGTCGCTTGGAGGCACAAGTCAAAGAAATGCCTCTAGAAGTGATCTTAACTCGTGCGATCGGCTTAGTGATTGGGCTATTACTAGCTAACCTGATGCTAGCCCCACTATTTTTGCTACCTATCCCGGCGGATTTTGGATTTATTAAGCCACTAGTGGCAGTTGTCGGCAGTATTATCCTCTCCGTCACGGGGATGAATTTGGCGGATACCCACGGGCGAGGCTTATTGCGCTTTATTAATCCTAACACCGTCGAATCGATGGTTGTGGAAGGAACGCTAAAACCCGCCAATACCAAAGTTTTAGACACCAGTTGCATTATCGATGGTCGCATTGAAGCCTTACTAGAAACAGGGTTTTTAGAAGGGCAAATTCTCGTCCCACAGTTTGTCTTGCAAGAACTCCAACAAGTAGCTGATGCTAGCAAAGACCAAAAACGAGTGCGGGGAAGGCGAGGGTTAGAAATTCTTAACCGCATTAGGGAAGATTATCCCGATCGCATCCTAATTAATGGAGTTGATTACGACGATATTCCCACAGTAGATGCCAAGTTAGTGCGTTTTGCCCAAGAAATTAGCGGCACACTGCTAACCAACGACTACAACTTGTCTAAAGTCGCTAGTGTTCAGAAAGTACCTGTTTTAAATGTGAATGATTTAGTGAATGCCGTCCGTCCCAGCTATTTACCTGGTGACAACCTGGATTTGAAAATTCTCAAGGAAGGCAAAGAACCCAGTCAAGGTATTGGCTACCTAGATGACGGCACAATGGTTGTTGTTGAAGAAGGCCGCAATTATGTGGGTGGTGAACTGCGAGTAGTAGTCACCAGTGCTTTACAAACTACAGCCGGAAGAATGATTTTTGCCAAACCCCAAGCTTCAGCATTGGCCTGAAACAATGGGATGTTTAATTCGAGTGACATTTAGTAATCGGTGCAGTCAACCTGCACCGATTATTTATTGATTTGACTCCTACTCATTTGCTACTTAAGAACTACTTCTACGTCAACTCCAGCCCACCTTGATAACCAGTAACAATGCGGCCACCATCTTTGAGAATGTGAACCTCAATCTGATCGCTAGCCCAAGTAATTTGGTCTTGGAAAGCCGGGTTTAATACCCGAACCCGTTGATTACTAGAAGAAACTGGAGAGTTGGGAGAGTTAATTGCCAAAGATTCTACAAAAGGCCCGTCAATCAGGATATCGAGTTGTTCTAACAATTCTTGGGAACCTGGCGGCGCCGATTGAGACTGTAGCTGCTTAAGAGTGAATCCACTAAAAGACATTACATTTAACCCAGCAGCTTTTACCTTCCGAGCTAAAGACGCCAGTGCAGTTGCTTGCCAAAAGGGTTCTCCACCAGAGAATGTTACACCCATATTGCGGGGATTGCTGAGAATATTCTCGGCAAGGGTATCAATAGCAATCAATTGGTTAGCCTCAAATGACCACGAGTTAGTATTAAAGCAGCCAGGACACTCCCGAAGACAACCTTGTACCCAGACGACTGCACGACAACCAGGGCCATTAACTTCTGACTGATCAACGTAACCCATAATGTTGAGATAGCCAGGTGGAATTTCCATGAGTGCTAGCGATGGGTCAGTTGGCTTAATTTCCATCTCTTTAACTCCTTTTAGCCTTGCCTGTTAACCGTTAACTATAGCGAATCTCCAATTATATAACCGTGATAAACTTTGGGGGGTTTGGAAAAGTCTGCTTTAACTCACTAGACTAAAGTTAGTTGCCCAACTAGTATTGACTCTCCATAGATAGAATAGATGACTCAACAAACTTCTAGAATTTGTATCCTTGGCGGAGGCTTTGGTGGTCTCTACACAGCCCTGCGGTTAAGCCAATTACCTTGGGAATCGACGCAAAAACCCGAAATTGTTCTAGTAGATCAAAGCGATCGCTTCCTATTCTCCCCTTTACTTTACGAATTACTCACTGGCGAACTCCAAACCTGGGAAATTGCCCCACCCTTTGAAGAACTTTTACAAGGCACTGGGGTACGTTTTTATCAAGGGGTTGTGTCGGGAATTGACATCGACCAGCAACGGGTAAATATACATGAAGGTCCCGAAATCCCTTATGACCGATTAGTGCTGGCGCTAGGAGGGGAGACACCACTAGATTTAGTCCCTGGTGCAACAGCCTACGCTTACTCATTCCGCACCATCTCTGATGCCTATCGGCTGGAAGAACGGCTGCGATTTTTAGAAGAATCGGATGCTGATAAAATTCGGGTAGCGATCGTTGGCGCCGGCTACAGTGGTGTGGAGTTAGCCTGTAAGTTAGCCGACAGACTAGGAGAAAGAGGACGCTTTCGCATCGTTGAAATTGCTGACCAAATTTTGCGAACTTCCCCAGAGTTTAACCGCGAAGCAGCAAAGAAAGCTTTAGATAAGCGTGGCGTGTTTGTTGATTTAGAAACCAAAGTGGAATCAATAGAGCAAAATTCCATTTCCCTAGAGTACAAAAGCCAGTTAGACACGATTCCCGTAGATTTGGTAATTTGGACTGTGGGAACTAGGGTTGCGCCCGTAGTGAAATCTCTTACTCTCAAGCAAAATCAGCGTGGTCAAATCAGTATTACATCTAATCTACAAGTCATCGATCATCCAGAAATCTTTGCCTTGGGAGATTTAGCAGATTGTCATGATGCTGAAGGGCAGCAAATTCCCGCTACAGCACAAGCGGCTTTCCAACAAGCTGATTATACTGCTTGGAATATCTGGGCAACTCTGACTAATCGCCCCCTCCTTCCCTTCCGCTACCAACAGTTAGGAGAAATGATGGCACTAGGAATAGACAACGCCACTCTCACTGGTTTGGGAATTAAACTAGATGGGCCTTTGGCATCCGTCGCCCGTCGTATTGCCTATTTATATAGGCTGCCAACTTTAGACCATCAACTCAAAGTTGGTTTTAATTGGCTAGTCCGTCCAATCATAGAAACACTTTCTCGGTAACTTAATGAGCATTGGGCATTGGTAAAAAATTAAGACATCTACCATAATTTGCTTTATTTATGGCAAGCTACTTAGCAGATGGTAGACTCTACCCACACGAACTCTCTTACAAGCCAAAATCTAAAATTCAACATTCAAAATTTTCAAAATTTGATGGAACAACCGAAAGTTATTTTTTTAGATGCTGTGGGTACACTCTTCGATGTCAAAGGTAGTGTGGGTGAAGTTTATAGTCAGATAGCCCAAGAATTTGGCGTTACGGTTTCAGCCGAAACATTGAATACAGCTTTCATTAAAAGCTTTAAAGCCGCGCCACCGCCGATATTTCCAGATGCAGAACTGCAAGATATTCCTCAGCGCGAGTTTGATTGGTGGCGGATAATTGCTCTGAACACTTTTGAAAGTGCAGGTGTTCTCAGGGAATTTTCTGACTTTTCGGCTTTTTTTAGCGAACTTTATATCCACTTTGGCACTGGTGAACCGTGGTTTGTCTATCCCGATGTTTTACCAGCTTTAATCAACTGGCGGCGATTGGGAGTTACTTTGGGGGTGCTGTCCAATTTCGATTCCCGGATTTACTCAGTATTGCAAAGTTTGGGATTGAGAGACTTTTTTACCTCCGTCACCATTTCTACCCAGGTACGTGCAGCTAAACCCGATCCTCAAATTTTTGCGATCGCCTTAGATAAACATCAATGTTCCCCAGAGGCAGCATGGCATATTGGCGATAGCATTGTAGAAGATTATCAGGGAGCTAAAGCAGCTGGAATCAGAGGCGTTTGGATCAACCGGGGAAAATGAGGGAGATACTTTGACATCCCTATTTTTTATGTCAGCACGCCAAACGCCTCAAAAAATTATTTTTGGACTTTGTTTACTTAGTTTTAGCTTCGGTGCGATCGCTTGTTTGTCAAAGTCTCAAGTAGTCACAAAGACGGAATCCACCACACAAGCGATCGCAAATGAAAATCCAGCAGTAGCACCTTCCGTCTCAACAAAAGAAGATAAAGCAACCCCGAAATACGAACACATTTTTGTCATTATTGAAGAAAACAAATCCTCCGAGCAGATTATTGGCAACCCCAATGCACCAATAATCTAATCAACTGGCAAAAACTTACGGGTTTGCTAGCAACTTTTACGCTGAAGTTCATCCCAGCGAGGCTAACTATGTCGCTATTTTAGGTGGTAAGCTAATGTACTTTTAATTTGCATAAGCAGGGCGGGCAAGATGCCCACCCCACAAGAGTTTTACTTCCAGGTAATATGCAAGTTAAATGTCCAACAACTTAGCACTTTTGGTATCGATGACGATGACTGCTCAATGCCCAATGCCCAATTCCCAATTCCCAATAGACATCTCCAGAAATTAAATATGCGTTACCCAGAACCATTGTAGAGACGTAGCACTGCTACGTCTCTACATTCTTTTTCGGAGATGTCTAATTCCCAATTCCCAATTCCCAATTCCCAATCCCCAATCCCCAATTCCCAATCCCCAATGCGCCCCAACACTCGTATGATCAACATATCAAGAAAACATAACAGCCAGATTTTTACCGCAAAACATGGGCAGTATTTGGGAAATCGATTTTTACTCCCGTCCGATTTTGGACGATAATCAGAAAAAAATTTGGGAAGTCTTAGTCTGTGAAAGCCCTTTGGATATCGGCACAAAAGCAGATTCTTTGTTTCGTTATGCTCAATATTGTCCCAGTACCCAGGTAAATTCGGGCTGGTTGCGGACAGCGTTGCAGGAGGCTATTAACCAAGCTGGAAAAGCACCAATTAAAATCCGCTTTTTCCGCCGGCAAATGAACAATATGATTACTAAAGCCTGCCAAGACTTGAGTATTCCCGCCCAGCCTAGCCGCCGCACTTTGGTTCTTAACCAATGGTTAGCACAGCGTATGGAAGAAGTGTATCCTCAAGAATCAGGGTATCAAGGGGGGACTAATCCTTCAGTCCGGTTGGAGAAACCTTTGCCGCAACGTTTACCAGATGCTTTGGAAGGACAGCAGTGGGTATTTGTTACCTTAGATGCTGCGGATTTAGCAGAAATGCCAGACTGGGAAATTGACTTTGGTGAAGCTTTCCCCCTAGAGTTGGCGCAGGTGTCACCCGAAGCCCGTATTCCTGGGATTTTAATTTTCTCACCTAGAGCGTTGCCTTTAGCAGGCTGGATGTCTGGTTTGGAGTTGGCTTTCTTGAGATTTGACACCAGCGAAGAGGCGAGATTGCTTTTAGAAACTGGTGTAACTGAAAGCTGGATTGTGGCAAATATCAAAAAGCCTCAAATTTTAGCAGAAGCCAAAGGTTTTGAAGAAGCCAAGCAAAAAGCTAATGGAGTGCATTTTATCGGTGTACAGTCTGATCCCAAAGCAGAATCTTTTGCTGGTTTTTGGCTGTTGCAAGAGGTGAATCTTTGAAAATTGGGCATGGGGCATGGGACATGGGGCATAGGTGGAGAATAACCAATGACTAATGACTAGATCCGTTGAGATATGGCGATGATTTGGGATAATTAACTGCGTCCATCAGCGTTGATCTGCGGTTTCAAATCGTAACTGTCGAAACACGCTGATGATTTTTGGATAGTTATCTGCGTCCATCACAGGAAAGTCTGATCGCTAGGGATCAGATTTTCAAAAGACAGCGTTGATATGCGGTTCAAAATCCACAATCACTAAGAGTCATGGGTTCTGAAAATTTGTCACAAGATACACTAGCAGAACAGCTGCTGGAACTAGCTATAAAATCTGGAGCAGAAGCTGCTGAGGTGTATCAGTCGCGATCGCTTTCTCGTCCAGTGTTTTTTGAGGCCAACCGACTCAAACAGCTAGAAACCAGTCAATCTGAAGGCACAGCACTAAGGCTTTGGCGAAATGGGCAACCAGGACTCACGGTGGCTTACGGTTCTGTCACAGCTGAAGTAATGGTGGAAAAAGCTCTAGCATTGAGTCAACTTAATCAACCGGAAACAGTCGAATTAGCCTCTAACTTTCAGCCTTCTTTCCCAGATTTAGGGGAAAGTGTGCCCATAGAGGTTTTGGTAGATTGGGGCAAAGAAGCGATCGCACTTATCCGTGATGCCTATCCAGATGTTGTATGCAATGGTGACTGGGAATGTGATATTGAAACCACTAGACTAGTCAATACCAAAGGTTTAGATTGTCACTACACTGACACTACCCTCAATTGCTACATATCAGCAGAATGGGTGCGCGGCGATGATTTTTTGAATGTTTCCGATGGACAAACTAAGCGGGGCGAACTCCACCCGGAGAGATTAGCTAATCAAATTTTACAGAGGTTAATTTGGGCGAGAGAAAATGTCTCACCCCCGACTGGACGTATCCCGGTTTTGTTCACTTCTAAAGCTGCCGATATGCTTTGGGGTACTGTGCAAGCAGCATTGAATGGCAAGCGAGTCTTAGAAGTAGCTTCCCCTTGGGCAGAACGCTTGGGTAAGGCAGTAATTTCACCCAACCTGACTCTCTACCAAGATCCCGAAGCCGGCCCTTACAGTTGTCCTTTTGATGATGAAGGGACTCCGACTCAATTTTTAGTATTTATCCAAAACGGGATTCTACAACATTTTTATGGCGATCGCACCACCGGACGCGAACTCGGTACTAACACCACTGGAAATGGTTTTCGCCCTGGTTTAGGCAGCTATCCAACTCCTGGTTTATTTAATTTTCTCATTCAGCCCGGTTCGGCATCGCTACCAGATTTAATTCAACAATTAGATAATGGCTTGATTGTGGATCAAATGCTGGGTGGTGGCGGCAGTATTTCTGGAGATTTTTCCATCAACGTTGATTTAGGCTACCGCGTCCAAAATGGTCAGGTAATTGGCCGCGTTAAGGATACGATGGTTGCTGGTAATGTCTACACAGCCCTCAAGCAATTGGTTACACTCGGCAACGATGGTGATTGGAATGGTTCTTGTTATACTCCATCTCTGATCGTAGAAGGACTATCCACCACAGGGAGAAGTAATTGAAGAAAAATTCAGGAGTCAGAATTCAGAAGTCAGAATTCAGAATCAAGATGCTTTCTACGAAGCGATGCACGTAGCAAGATCCCCGTGGGGGTACGCGGACTCTCTAAGCGTTGGCGCAGCCTCTCTAAGCGTTGCCATACCGTTCGCGCAGCGTCTCGTAGAGAAGGCTTTACGCTGCGCTATTCGCCATTCTTAATTCATTCTGAATTCTGACTCCTGACTCCTGACTCCTGAATTCTATTTGGATAATATTATCCAAATATTGGGTCTAAATCTAATAAAAATCCCGGCAGTACATCTTCACCTGATAGATTTCGGGGAGATTGTAAAACTTCCACTGCTTGGTTACAGCGATAAATTTCGACTTGCCTATTTTTAGGATTAATCAACCAACCTAGACGCAAACCGTTCTTGATATATTCGCGCATTTTTGCTTGAGTATCTTCTAAATCATCAGTTTCAGAAACCAATTCCACTACAAAATCAGGACATAAAGGTGGGAATTTCTTTCTTTGCTGTGGCGTCAGAGCTTCCCATCTGGCAATTTTTACCCAAGATGCATCAGGGGAACGAGTTGCACCATTTGGCAACTTAAAACCTGTAGAAGAATTAAAGGCTTTTCCGAGCTTATTTTGACGGTTCCAGAACCATAATTGACCTTCTATATCCAAGTTACGCTCTCCAGTTTCTCCCCCGGTGGGTGACATAATCACTAATTCTCCCTGAGCAGTTAATTCCAGTCGCAACTCTTGATTAACAGCAATCAGCTGTTCAAACTCTTCGTCTGTCAATTTCAGCGCCGGAGGGAACTGTAAAGTTAAAGCACTCATGGCAATTTGGGATTTTAGATTTTGGATTTCACTGAGACAACTGCCAAATCTTAATAGTATTATCTTCACTACCACTGACAAGGGTTTTGTCATCAGGACTGAAGGTGACGGATGTCACGGTGTTGGTGTGTGCCGCCAATGTCAGAATTTCTTCACCTGTGGCTGTATTCCACAGTTTGATGGTGCGATCGCGGCTACCACTAGCAATCATTTTACCATCGGCACTAAAGGCTACTGATGTCACAGTGTTCCCATGTCCCGTCAGTGTGCGAATTTCCCTGCCAGTATGTAGATCCCAAAGTTTGATGGTGCCGCGGCTACGCCCGTCGGAGACATCCCGGCTAGCACTGGCTAAAGTTTTACCATCTGGGCTAATAGCGACAGCTGTCACTGTTTGAGAATTTCCCTCTAGTGTGCGGATTGAGTAGCCTTTTGTCAGATTCCAGATTTTGATCGTCTTGTCAAAACTCCCACTAGCAAGAATCACCCCATCGGGGCTAATAGCCACAGATCGCACCCAAAATGTATGCCCTACCAGTGTCCGAATTAGCTCTCCTGTTGCCAAATCCCAGATTTTGATTGTGTTGTCATCACTAGCACTAACCAGAGTCTCGCTATCAGCGCTGATGGCCAGGGCATGAACTGAATCAAAATGCCCTGTAAGAGTGCGAATTTTTTTTCGCATTCCCAGATTCCAGATTTTAATCGTGTTGTCATCACTGGCACTAACCAGAAGTTTTCCATCTGGGCTGATGGCTACGACATTCACCTGCTGAGAATGCCCGTTGAGTGAAGAGATTGGTTTTCCAGTTCCGAGATTCCAAAGTTGGATTGTGCCATTGTCGCCACTGCTGGCTATGGTTTTACCATCGGGGCTGATGGCGACAGATAAAACTGAGTTTTCCTGTCCTTGAAGGGTATTAGCTAAGGAAACCTTACCCAAAGTAATCTTTAGTGGTTGACCTAAAAGCGCCTCATTTTTGCCCGAATTATTATGCTGACTCAGCCTAGAGACTAAACTGGTTTGAATCCGGCGAAAATGCTTATACCAAGATTCTTGGAATCCGAACAACAGAATCAAAGCACTTACCAAGACTAAAATTCTCAGCAAGGGATAACTTTTTGGTAAATATGGCGCTTTAGTTGGTGGTATTTTCCCAGATGACTTACCGGCTGGTGGTAATGCGAGGAGTTGTTTTGGAGTCAAGTCTCTGAGAACTTCATCAGCTGACTGGTAACGTTCATGGATATCTTTTTTCAAAAGCTTGTCGATGACAAAATCCAACTCAGGATTTAATGGACTCCGCAAATATGCCCGCCAATTATTCACCCAGGCATACCCAGATTCCATCCACAACTGAAAGGGCGAATTTCCCGTTAGCAGATGAAAGCAGGTAGCCCCCAAACCGAACAAGTCACTGGCGGGGAAAGCTTTACCATCTCTAATCTGTTCTAGGGGCGAATAACCATGTGAACCAATAGATGTGCCAGATTTCTGCTGAACTTTGGCGGTGAATTGCTTGGAAGAGCCAAAATCAATTAAGCTTAATCGCCCATCACCTTTATTGCGGATAATATTTTCTGGCTTGATATCTCGATGAATGACTTTGCGATCGTGGATAAATTTCAAAATTGGCAGTAAATCTAGCAAAATAGATTGAATTTCCCTAGGGTTATAAGCCTTGCGCTGTTGCAACTCCTTTAACAAATTTTCCCCATTAATAAACTGCTGCACCAAATATAGGCAGCCGTCTTGCTCAAAGTAAGCGATCAAAGTCGGAATTTGGGTATGTTCCCCAAGGTCTTGTAGTCGTTGCGCTTCTTCAGCAAACAACTCCATCGCTTTTTTTTGCGACCAAGTTCCTTGGAATTTTGGAGCTAATTGCTTGATAACGCAACGCTCATTGAGTTTATCGACATCTTCTGATAGATAGGTTCTGCCAAATCCCCCCTCATCTGAAAGGACTCGGATGACACGAAAGCGATTTCTTAAAAGTGACACCAGTGGGGTGCTACAACTTTGACAAAACTTCTTTCCATTGGGATTCAGGGGATTTGAGCAATCGGGATTTAAGCAGCAGATCATGATCTGACAGGCGCGACTGCATGACAACTTAGGCTAAGTTTGCCCCGAACTTTCCCTTAAGAAAATTGACTCTCGCTTACTGGTGGTAGAAAACCCTGCTCTGGGGATTGGGGAATTACTTATATAGTTAGCGTTTGTAAATAGTGGTCAGTCTTCCTCATCTGTGGAAAACTACGAGAGCCATAAGATTAATTATTCTATCGATTATATAATAATCTGAATAGAAATATTTTTCGGAAGTGTTAAACCTAGTAATTTTGCTTGTATCTTGGCAAGCGATAACTGACTAAGTATTGAAGAAAAACCCTGATTAATTAATCATCACTGACTATCAAATATAGTTAAAATTCGTACTAAATTTGTTTTAGCTATTTTAAATCGTCCCTGATTAATTATTCATTTGATACTTTAGGTAAAAAAGGCTTCAATTTCACTTTACTACCTAGTTTCCTTGAGCCTTTCCCTCCATTTACGAATGGCACTAGCAGTTCTGGCTATAGGTGGCATATACACATCAGGAGTTTCGGGAGAATTTTCGTATTTTGTAATTTCGTGTTGTGTAATTTCGTGTTGTGTAATACTTTTATTATTTAATTTTTGGGTAGTTAGACAGTTAGCCAAAGTGGGCGAATAGCTTTGATAACTTAAAGCTTTCATCACTTCATCAGCAGTCTTAAACCGTTCCTCTAAAGTAATTTTCACCATTTTTCCTAAAATCTGGGCAAAATTGTTGGTGATATTTACCTCTTTTCGCCAACATATTTCACCAGTATTCGCCTCGTACTCAAATTCTAAAGGACTTCTAGCAGTCAACATATAAATACAAGTTACACCCAGTGCATAAATATCACTGGCATAAACTGGACGTAGAGAAAACTGTTCTGGTGGTGCAAATCCCCTAGTCCCGATAAAGTTGGTATTTACAGCTTGATTGATTGACTTTTCACAAACCTTAACTAATTGCTCTTTCACCGCACCAAAATCAATCAACACTACCCGCCCGTCATACTCACACCGCAATAAATTTTGGGGCTTAATATCTCGATGAATCACATTATGTTTATGAAGATACTGTAATACAGGTAATAATTCCTGCAAAAACTGTTTAACTGAGGCTTCACTTTTGGGGCCAGTTTGCCGCACTTCTCGTGCCAAAGTCAAACCCGGCACGTATTCTTGAATTAAAAAAAACTCTCCATTGGCCTGAAAGTAGTCTAATAGCATGGGAATTTGCGAATGACTACCGAGTTGTCCCAAAATTCTTGCTTCTTTTTCAAAGCGCATACACGCCCTTTGCCAACTTTGAGGATTAGTCACTTTCGGAGAAAGTTGTTTAATGACACAGAGGGGATTCCCAGGTAATACGGCATTTTTGGCTAAAAACGTGATACCAAAACCACCTCGTCCCAAAACTTGCAGTATTTCATAGCGATCGCGAAATAGCCGTTTAGAACCACACATCTGACCAAGTTGAGTTTGCTGTGAAATGCTCTCTTGAGAATTCGTTATTTTCTGACAAAAGCGATCCATTAGTATAAAATATCTACTCGGAAATGTCTCTAATTCTACGACAATTATTTATTGTCAACAGTAAAACTACTGGGTCTTTACCAAATCATCATTACTCTTCTGTTAAAAATTCAAAAAGCAAAAATAAATTTTTGTATAACTAAGTAAGTGGGGAACAATAAATCAAACTATGTTAAGTAATATAAAAACCTGAAAATATCCTTGTAGTGTAAGCAAGCTACGCGTGTCCTCACCCGTCCAATATTCAGGGTGGGCATCTTGCCCACCCCACAAGATGGATTATTTATTTTTTGTCAGTCCCTTAATTTTTCTAAGCTGGTGGAACTTGTGGAGAGAAAATATCTGTGAAATTTTCCTCAAGCAGCGAATCTGGTGTTTGCATAATAAATGGGAGTTCGGCTCCCACAAGTCCTCTTGGGATGCGTTCTAAAGTCTCACTAAAAACGACAAACAGAGGATATATAGTATTGGCTCCCTCACTCAAAATATGACTGTGACGGAGAGGCATCAACCACTCATAATCATTGTCTAGATAAACTTGGGTTTGTCGCCAACGTCCTAACAAATCAGAAAAGTCTTCGTGAGCGCGATGAATGAAAACTAAAATTTCGGCTCCAGTTTTGATTTTCCACTCTGGATCGCACATCAAAATTGCCACATCACAGGGTAAGCAAATCGTTTGTGGGGCTGTAGTCGCAGTGTTGCGAAGACGGACAATTGGCAAAGGTATAGTAATGACACTTTCATCTGGACGGCGCAGACTGGGAATCATCTCTAAGTATGGGCGGTGTTGTTTTAGTAAGGCGATCGCAGCTAGATGATTGCTGTACTCTGCCAAACTCGCTTCGTAGTGAGATTTTTGCACATTCATCATTTCATTAAATAGTTAGAAGTTAGGAGTGAGGAGTTAAGAACAAAACTAATCATTTAGGAGTGAAGAGTTAAGAGGGTGTTTTAAAAGTCCTCTTGTTAGTAGCAAAACATTATAGATCCCCCTAAATCCCCCTTATAAAGGGGGACTTTGATTCTGGCTCCCCCCTTTTTAAGAGAGACTTTGATTCTTCCCCCTTAAAAAGGGGGGTTAGGGGGGATCTAAAAGTGCCTAAAATTACAGCCAACCACTTTTCAAACAACCTGTAAGAATAAAATTAATTATTTAGGAGTTAAAACTTATAATTTAGAATTTTTAACTCCTAACTCCTAACTATTAATCTTTTATCCCAACTTTTCAAATACCGCAAACATCGGCAGATACATTGCTAACAAAATGGTTCCAACCATTCCCCCTAGAACTACAATCATCACTGGTTCTAAAATACTGGTCATTGCTTTTACTGCTTGCTCAACTTCATCTTCATAGAAATCAGCAACTTTCATCAACATTCCATCTAATTCTCCAGTTTCTTCTCCGATACTAATCATCTGAATTGCCATAGCTGGAAAAACGGCATCTTTTTGTAAAGCAATGCTGATCATGCCCCCTTGTTGAATCTCCATGCGGGCTGCATCTATGGCATTGGCAATTACTTGGTTTCCTGATGTATCTCGGACAATTTCTAAACAAGTTAAAATTGGTACACCTGAACGAGTCAAAGAACCAAAGGTTCGGCTAAAGCGAGCAACTGAAGATTTTTGAATTAAGTCACCAAACAATGGCATCTTGAGGGAAAGACGATCAATTGTGATGCGACCAACAGGAGTTTTACTGTATTGTGTAAAAGCAAATTTCAGTGCTATAAGAGCAGCAAGAAGGACGAAAGCACCCGGACTTCTCAAAAATTTACTAGCATCCATCAAGAATTGCGTTAGAGGTGGTAATGAGATTCCAATTTGCACAAAAATCGTGGCAAAAATCGGAATCAGAAAAATAGTCATACCGAGAAAGATCGAAACTGCGATAAAACCCACAACCGTTGGATAAGACATTGCTGATTTAATTTGGTTTTGTAACCGGGCAACATCTTCTAACAACTTAGCTAAACGATTCAATACTTCATCTAGAACACCACCAACTTCGCCAGCTTGAATCATACTCACATATAATCCATCAAAACAGTCAGGATGCTTCCGCATTGCTTCTGAAAGATTCATTCCGCTTTGAACATCGATGCTAATCTCCACAAGGGCTTGTTTCAGTTTAGTATTACTACACTGTTCAGAAAGTACCCCCAGACTTCTAACGATCGCAACTCCCGCATTCATCAAAACGGCAAATTGACGCGAAAAAACGGCTTTGTCTTTCACCGAAACCTTAACTAAGGAATTCTGGAAATTTTTTAAGGCAACATCTGGCTGAAATCCTTGAGATTGCTTGAGTTCTTGGATTACAAGACCTTGTTCTCTGAGATTAGTCCGAGCTTGTGACAAGGATTCAGCAACAATTTTTTCTGTTCGGGATTTTCCTTGCGAATCCCGAACACGGGCAACATAGTTTGGCATAAATAAATTCAAAATAGTTGTTATTTATTGGGCATGGGGCATTGAAAAGAGGCAGAGGGGCGGGGTGCGGGGGGCAGAGGGGAAAACTCTTCTCCCTGCTCCCTGCTCCCTGCTCCCCACTTCCTTTAATGGGCTTTAGCCGCCGCACCAGGTTTCGCACCTGCTGCTTGGGGTGGTACAGAAGTACCGATGAGACGTTGGATTTCATCTGGCTTAGAAGTCTTAGACATCGCCGCTTCAAAGGAAATCGTTCCGGCTTTATAAAAATCGGCTAAAACCTTTTCTAGAGTTTGCATTCCCAATTTGCCGCCAGTTTGAATCGCTGAGTAAATTTGGGCTGTTTTACCTTCTCGAATCAAGTTGGAAATAGCGGGAGTAACGATCAGAATTTCTTGAGCCATCACCCGACCATATTCACCAGGTTTAGGGCTTTTCTTGGACACCAAGGTTTGGCTAAATACCGCCACTAAAGAGTTAGACAACTGCACCCGCACTTGGGTTTGTCTTTCATGGGGGAAAACGTCAATAATCCGGTCAACCGTCTGTGCGGCGGAACTGGTGTGTAGCGTCCCAAATACCAAGTGTCCTGTTTCGGCGGCAGAAATTGCCAAAGAAATCGTTTCCAAATCGCGCATTTCCCCTACCAGAACGATATCTGGATCTTCCCGCAAAGCTGCTTTCAAGGCATTAGCAAAACTCTTAGTATCTTCACCCAGTTGTCGTTGGTGAACCAAGCTTTTAATTGGTTCATAGACAAATTCAATTGGGTCTTCCACCGTCAAAATATGCTCTGCCTTGGTGCGGTTAATCAAGTCAATCATTGCCGCTAGGGTAGTAGTCTTGCCAGAACCTGTAGGACCTGTGACCAGAATTAGCCCTCTGGGTTTATCTGTCATTTCCCGGACGATATCTGGCAAACCTAATTTTTCAAAGTTAGGAATCTTAGAACTTAATGCCCGTAAGCAAGCAGCATAAGAACCACGTTCTTTATAAACATTGACTCGGAAGCGAGCCAAACCTTTAACTCCATAAGAACAATCCAACTCCCAGTTCTGCTCTAAGGTTTTACGCTGGGTGTTGTTGAGCATACTAAAAATCAGCCTTTGACATTGATCGGCTGTCAAAATATGCTCACCTATGGGGGTGAGCTTGCCACTGATGCGGAAGTAGGGAGGCAAACCTGCGGATAAATGCATATCCGAGCCACCTAATTCAATTAACTGCTCCATCAAGTCTTCAATCATCATTTCCATAGTTCTGCTTCCTTTTAATATTTGTTGTTTGTCATTTGTTGTTTGTCATTTGTCATTTGTTTTAAGTTAGTAAGCATCAACTAATGACTAATACTTCTCTACGAGAGGCTACGCCAACGACTCCGCGGTAGTTGAGCGTAGTCGAAACTCAGTACAAGTGATCAATGACTAGTCTTAAAACCGAGGCGTCATACAGTAAGGACAATCCAGCCATTCTTGTTTCAATGTGGCCTCGCAACTCCGGCAGGTAAGACCTGTCTTGCGTTTGGCTTTTAACTCGGCTTCTAAACCCGTATCAGTAAACGTCACTCGTTCTACTTCTTCTAGGGTGGTGGAACCTTCGCGCACTAAATCCAAGCTGTAAGCCAGCAAGGTTTTCATGCCCTCTTCTATTGCCACTTCCTTAATACGTTCGGTGGGTGCATCTTCGTTGATGAGAGTTTGCAGGTTTTCGGTGACTCGCATGACTTCATAAACACCACAACGCCCTTTGTAGCCACCGCCATTACATTTTGGGCAAAGCTGATTTTTGGTTTTAGCTTCGGCGATCGCATCCAATGTCAAGGTGTTAGCTTTATAAAAGGTGACTGCGACATCAGAGGAAGCTGATAGACCATAACGAGCCAGTTCTTCGGTTGTGGGAGTGTAAGGAATGCGACATTCAGAACAGACACGCCGCACCAAACGTTGAGCTAATACGCCAATTAAAGAACTAGAAACCATGAAAGGCTCAATCCCCATTTCTCCCAAACGAGCGATCGCACCTGGGGCATCATTGGTATGTAAGGTAGTTAATACCAAGTGACCGGTCAAGGCAGCCTCAATTGCGGTTTTTGCCGTTTCCCTATCCCGCGTTTCACCCACCAGCAGCACATCTGGATCTTGCCGCAAGAAAGCCCGCAGAGCGGTAGCAAAATCCAGCCCTTTTTCCCGAATCACCTGTACTTGAGTAATCCCTGGAAGGCTGTACTCAATTGGGTCTTCTACAGTACTGATATTAATACCGGGATCATTCTTTTCTGAGAGTGCAGAATACAACGAGGTTGTTTTCCCAGAACCAGTTGGCCCAGTTACCAAAATTAGACCGAAAGGACGGCTAACCATATCCTGGACAATATGTAAAGTCTCTGGATCGGTAATTAACTTATTTAATCCCAGTTGGGTTGAGGAGTTATCCAAAATCCGCAGCACCACCTTTTCCCCGTAGCGACTGGGTAAGGTATTCACCCGGAAATCTACTTTGCGTCCCTCAAACATCCGCCGGATACGTCCATCTTGGGGCATACGGCGTTCTGCAATGTCTAGATTGGAGATGATTTTAAATCGGGCTGTCACCGCCGGGATAATTTTTTTCGGTAGGGGATCGAAAGCTTCCTTCAGTACGCCATCTTTGCGAAAGCGAATGCGTAAGTTTTCTTCTTGCGGTTCGATATGAATGTCAGAAACGCCCTCATGCAAGGCTTTAGCCAGGATTCTATTAACTAGGTTGATGACTGGGGCATCCTCTGCACCCTTCATCGCAGCCCCTAGATCAGCCTCCATTTCTTCAGGAGCATCGGAAAGATCGAGATTTCCGAGGTTTTCTAAATCCTGATTAATATCTGTAAACTTTTCTTGATCTAGGTGCTTCTGCTTAACAGCCATTTCATCCAAATATTGGTTGATTAGCTGTTGGTAGTCTTCCTGGGTAATCACCATGCGCTGCAACGCCAACCCTTGGGGGCGCAAGATGCGGTTCAGGTCATCGGAAGCCTCTAGATTATCTGGAGCCACCATCGCCACTAAAACTGAGGGCGGGGTTTGGTCTTCGTGTTTTGACAGTGGTACTAAACGATGGCGACGGCAAATATCCACTGGGATGAGGGTTTCAATCAGGTTCCCCATCATCGTGTTGCCAACGGAGTTGACTTCGGGATCGAGAAATTCAACTCCGTATAGGATTTTCAGTTCAAATAGCTGCTGTTTTTTGTATTGTCTGAGCAACTCAGGCGATAGTTGTTGCCCAGTGATTGACTCTAGTACTTCCGTTAAGGGTCGGCCAGATTTGCGGCTTTCAATTAGTGCCTGCCTCATCTGTTCGGTATTGACATAGCCAGATTGCACTAGCTTGTTGCCAAAGGGCGAAAACTCTGTTCTGGTAGTTAGAGCGGTACTGCGCCGTTGTGGTGACGAGTTCATAAATGAGCAATTGATTTGGGGAAACCTCTAATTAAAGTATTCCCAGGCGGGAAGACAGAATTCTCATTTTCCAAAAAAGTCCTGAGTCACCGAAACAGTTCTGAGTTAACTTAAGCCCCAGCGAAGGTCATTCGCGGCTACACAAACTCTCGTCCGCGCAGACGGACTAAAGAAAAGTTGAGTGTTTTAAACCCACGGAGATGGGTTTTGCCTGGTAGACAAGCCAGTGCATTGGGCGGGCAATGCCCCACTTGTTCGCGTAGCTTCTCCCCCTGGGAGAAGCTACTGGCGCGCGGTTTCTAACCGCCCTTTTACTAAACCCCTACAGCACGGATCTATTTACCAGTCCCCAGTCGCCAATCGCCAATCCCCAGTCCCCCCACTTGCTACTCGTTCGGGTTCCCGCCTTAGTCGCGTCTGGGCTAACGTGTTCACCATTTGTCACAATAAGAGGACGGTTATATGACTTCCAGGAACTTGTCGGCAAAAAAATCAGCCCTAGTTGCAAGTCGTGGATGACGACGGTTGCAAGCTGTGGAGATACACTGCCATAAATAGAATCTGGAATGAATGGACAATGATCGATGAAAATAAACAGATAAACAATACAAGCCAGCAATTGGGTGAACCAACAGAGGTAAAGCAAGCAATGAAGAGTGACTTCTCAGCCCAAATTAATTTCAATGAATCTGGTAGTGAGGTGACAGAGCAAGTGACAGCCCAAACAAATGCATCAGGAGATCCGGGTACTCTCAATCTAGAAAATAGCGTCGCTGCAACCGAGAAAACTGAACTGGAAAGGGCAGCTTTGGCAGAACTGACTCAACAAATCGAGTCGCTGAAAACGCAACTAGAAGAGCGTAGTACTCAATATATGCGGATTGCCGCCGATTTTGAGAATTACCGGAAACGCACTAGCAAGGAAAAAGAAGACCTAGAGGTGCAGATGAAGCGGAACACGATTCTGGAGTTGCTGCCAGTGGTGGATAATTTTGAGCGGGCGCGATCGCACCTCAAACCACAATCTGATGGCGAAATGACCATGCACAAAAGCTACCAAGGCGTTTACAAACAATTAGTAGATAGCCTGAAGCGCTTGGGTGTATCACCAATGCGTCCTGAAGGTGAAGAATTCGATCCTAATCTACACGAAGCAGTAATGCGGGAACCTACGGATGAACATCCTGAAGGAAGAGTGTTAGAAGAGTTAGTGCGCGGATATTACTTGGGCGATCGCGTGTTACGCCATGCAATGGTCAAAGTAGCTGCTCCCAAGGAAGATAGCCCTGCTGCACCAGAAGATCAGTCGAGTCAAGCCTTCAGTTAAGCTGTAATTGCTCGCCTCGCTGACCTCAAGTGCCTGGGTTTTAGCAAGGACGAGCATCGCGTACCTCAAACAAGGCTTTGGATAACTCTCTGTGTTTCAACTTCTCTCTTGCTACCAGCAACAGAGGTTGCACAGACGTTATCCGCTAGCCTTTGTTTTTAGCAAAAAAGTTAGTCCGCGACATATTACAGTAGAAAAATTCGGTAAAAATACTGATATTTATGGGAAAAGTTATTGGGATCGACTTAGGCACTACTAACAGTTGCGTCGCCGTTTTGGAGGGTGGTCAACCACTTGTGATCTCCAATTCTGAAGGTGGACGAACTACTCCAAGTATTGTGGGATTTGGGAAGACTGGCGATCGCTTGGTTGGTCAATTGGCAAAGCGCCAAGCCGTAACCAATGCTGAAAACACAATTTACAGTATAAAACGATTTATCGGGCGGCGTTGGGAAGAGACTGAAATAGAACGCGATCGCGTCCCCTACAACTGTGTCAAAGGTCGAGACGAAACCGTTGATGTCCAAATTCGCTCAAAAAACTACACGCCACAAGAACTATCGGCCATGATCTTGCAAAAGCTGAAGCAGGATGCCGAAAACTTCTTGGGTGAAGAAGTCACTCAGGCAGTGATCACAGTACCCGCATATTTTACAGACGCCCAAAGGCAAGCAACTAAAGATGCTGGTACCATTGCTGGATTAGAAGTACTGCGAATCATCAATGAACCAACAGCTGCGGCTTTAGCTTTCGGATTAGACAAGCAAGACCAAGAGCAGCTAATTTTAGTATTTGATTTAGGAGGCGGTACTTTCGACGTATCGATCCTACAATTGGGGGATGGCGTTTTTGAAGTTAAGGCCACTTGTGGTAACAACCATTTAGGTGGAGACGACTTTGATAATGCGATCGTGCTTTGGATGATGGAACGCTTCCAGCAAGAGGAAAAAATCAACCTTTCCCAAGATAAGATGGCACTGCAACGCCTGCGGGAAGCGGCAGAAAAGGCAAAAATTGAACTCTCCAGTATGATGAATACCTCCATCAACTTGCCTTTCATCACAGCTGATGACAGCGGCCCAAAGCATCTGGAGATGGAACTAAGCCGCTCTAAATTTGAAGAACTCGCACTTAATTTAATTGAAGCGACCATCGAACCGATGATCCAAGCGCTCAAAGATGCGGATCTCAAACCAGCAGCCATAGATCGGATTATTTTGGTAGGTGGTTCTACCCGTGTTCCCGCAGTCCAAAACGCGCTGATTAAGTTTTTCAACGGCAAAGCTCCCGATCGCTCCATCAACCCTGACGAAGCCGTAGCATTGGGAGCAGCGATCCAAGCAGGTGTGTTGGGTGGCGAAGTCGATAATCTCTTACTATTGGATGTCACTCCTCTATCCTTGGGAATTGAAACCTTGGGTGAAGTGTTCACCAAAATTATTGAACGTAACACCACAATTCCTACGAGTAGGTCACAAGTTTTTTCCACAGCAGTTGATGGACAAACCTCAGTAGAAATTCACATCCTCCAAGGTGAACGGGCAATGTCACGAGATAACAAGAGTCTCGGCAAGTTTCTACTAGCAGGAATCCCCCCCTCGCCCCGTGGTGTACCGCAAATTGAAGTATCCTTTGAAATCGATGTCAACGGCATCCTGAAGGTTTCTGCTCAAGATAAAGGTACAGGTAGAGAACAAAGTATTCGGATTACCAATACAGGTGGTTTGAGTATCAACGAAGTCGAACGGATGCGCCAAGAGGCGGAACTATTTGGCGAAGAAGATAGAAGACGTAAAGAATTGGTTGAACTCCGAAACCAAGCAGATAATCTGTTGTTCAGCTATGAATCCACCATCAAAGATAATAGCAACTTTATCGGCGACCAGATGAAAACCTTGGCCAGTGAAAAAGTTTCACAACTCCAAGCTGCAATGATTGACTCTAGTATTTCCACAGTGGAATTTAAGCAGCGCCTAGACGACTTCCAACAAACCCTGTTTGCGATCGGTGCTGATGTCTACAACCGAGCTAACAGCCAAAGTGATGAGATTGAAGAGGCTTCAGGTAATCACTTTACCCCAGAAATAGACTCACCAATGAATGGCACACTAATACCACAATTCAACTTTGATTTTGATGAAGAAAGTACTGCCCAGGCTGATTATGAGGCGATAGATTAGGGATGGGGCATTGGGCAGAGGAGAAGAATTTTCCCCCTGCTCCCCTGATTCTTCCCCACTCCCTACGCCCAAAGTTGCAAATTTTTATGAAGGTATTTTAATATATCTAAATATTTAGATTTAGCGAAGTTTCACAAGCCCCCAGTCGTTTGCTAGATTGTAGAAGCAAGTTACTTTGGACTAGGCAGTGTGTCAGTTCAGATGCACTTCCATTGCATAAGGGTGGTTTTCCACACCTAATGGTGCGGCTAGCCCCTCTGGTTGATGGGCGGGGTTTTCCTCTGCTACGTAGCACAATTGTAAAAGAGACAGCCGACTCAGCAGTGAGAAGTCTGAGCAGAGGCTTCCCCTACTCTTAAATTCTATAGCTTTTGTCGTCTCCCACGAGGAAAGCACCTGTTGCTCTAGATTTGTCGGTGATTTTTGTAAAAGCTAAAGGGTAAAATCAATTTATTAACAAAAATTAATTTTATCTTCTGCCTGTCCTCCGGCAAGCCACCCTCTGAAGGATACTGTGTTGCTCTTGCATATCTGTAGGCAAAACACAAACACTTATCCGTAGGGGTAGCAAGTGACCGTGACCTTCTACTGACTTCTGCTTTCTTCCTTCTAACTTTTACCTTTGCTATATGGCCCGCGACTATTATGAAATCCTGGGTGTCTCTCGTGACACCGACAAAGAAGAAATCAAACAAGCCTATCGCCGTTTAGCCCGGAAGTTTCACCCAGATGTGAACAAAGAACCGGGGGCGGAGGATCGCTTTAAAGAAATTAACCGCGCTTATGAGGTGCTGTCGGAACCCGAAACCCGCGCTCGTTACGATCGCTTTGGGCCAGATGGTGTATCTGGTGCTGCTGGTGCGGGCTTTCAAGATGTCGGCGATATGGGTGGTTTTGCCGATATATTTGAAAGCATTTTTAGTGGCTTTGCTGGCGGTATGGGTAGTCCCACGCAACAAAGACGGCGCAGTGGTCCGGCGAGGGGCGATGACTTACGGCTAGACCTAAAGTTAGACTTCCGAGAAGCAGTATTTGGTGGCGAAAAAGAAATTCGCATTTCCCATCTAGAAAATTGTGAAGTTTGTAGCGGTTCTGGTGCTAAACCTGGAACCCGCCCTCGGACTTGTTCAACTTGTGCCGGCTCGGGTCAAGTCCGCCGTGTCACTAGAACACCCTTTGGCAGTTTCACCCAAGTTTCGACTTGTCCCACCTGTAATGGCACAGGGATGGTAATTGAAGATAAATGTGATGCCTGTGATGGTAAGGGCGCAAATCAAGTCACCAAGAAACTCAAAATTACCATTCCGGCTGGGGTGGATAATGGCACTCGCTTACGGATTTCTAGTGAAGGAGATTCTGGTCAACGTAGTGGTCCTCCGGGAGATTTGTACGTTTACTTGTTCGTGAATGAGGACGAGGAATTCCAACGGGATGGGATTAATATTCTCTCGGAAATCAAAGTTAGCTACCTGCAAGCAATTTTAGGTTGTCGGTTAGAGGTAGATACGGTAGATGGTCCGGTAGAACTAATTATTCCCGCCGGAACTCAGCCAAATACGGTGATGAAGTTGGAAAATCGCGGCGTACCCCGTTTGGGTAATCCCGTCAGTCGTGGGGATCACATGCTCAACGTATTAATTGATATTCCCAATAAAGTCACCCCAGAGGAGAGGGAACTGTTGGAGAAACTGGCTAAAATTAAGGGCGATCGCACTGGTAAAGGCGGTTTAGAAGGATTCTTGGGAAATTTATTTAAGTGATGAAGCCCTCTTCTGTTTTAACTCCCGATGCTCAACTTGATTTACGCGGCACACCTTGCCCGATTAATTTCGTGCGGACAAAATTACGTCTGGAGAAAATGCCCTTGGGAGGTTTGTTAGAAGTCTGGCTAGACCCCGGTGAGCCGATTGAGCAGGTTCCTGATAGTCTGACAATGGCAGGTTTTCAGGTGGAACAAATTACAGACTGCACTAGTTATTTTTCTCTGTTAGTGCGCCGTCCAGTTGCTGGCCAATGACAGGGGAAAATTTTGCCGCAGGTGGACAGTTATTGGGTACGGTGGTGGCTGTACAGGCTAATTTTTACCGAGTACAGCTGGATGGGGAGATCGGGGAGCAAGATCCTTCTAGTCTTTCTTATCCCCCTCTGCTGCTTTGTACTCGCCGAACACGTCTGAAAAAAATCGGACAACAGGTGATGGTAGGCGATCGCGTTGTGGTAGAAGAGCCAGATTGGGCTGGGGGACGAGGTGCGATCGCTGAGGTTTTACCCCGCCAAAGTGAGTTAGATCGTCCAGCGATCGCCAATGTCAACCAAATTTTATTGGTATTTGCTGTTGCCGATCCACCTTTGGAACCTTATCAGCTAAGTAGATTTCTAATTAAGGCTGAGTCTACTGACTTAGATGTGCTTTTATGCTTGAATAAAAGTGATTTAATTTCACCGCAGGAACAGCAACAAGTTAGCGATCGCCTCCTTGGTTGGGGCTATGAACCCATATTTATCAGTGTTAAAGATGGTATAAATACCGATCAAGCAGCGAGATATTTAAGTAATAAAATTACTGTAATTGCTGGGCCTTCCGGCGTGGGTAAATCTAGCCTGATTAATACGCTAATTGACTCTGCCAAGTTGAGAGTCGGAGAAGTTTCTGGGAAACTAGCTCGTGGCCGTCATACCACTCGCCATATAGAATTATTTGAGTTACCTGAAGGTGGTTTGCTGGCAGACACACCCGGCTTTAATCAGCCTGACATGAATTGTAACCCAGAAGAATTAATCCGTTATTTCCCAGAAGCCAGAAAGCGGTTAGCAGTTGCTAGCTGTCGGTTTAGTGATTGTCTGCATCGAGACGAGCCTGAGTGTGTGGTGCGGGGAAACTGGGAACGATATGAACATTATTTAGAATTTTTGGACGCTGCGATCGCTCATGAAACTCAGCTTCATCAACAAGCTGATCCAGAATCCACTATGAAGTTAAAAAGCAAAAGCAAAGGCAAGGGGCAGAGTCAATACGAACCCAAGTTAGAAAGTAAGAAATATCGTCGGATTTCGCGGAAAACTCAGTTACAGGATTTGCAGGAATTATATCGCGATGAGGAATAAGGATTGCGATGTCTACGATGGGCTGCGCCTACGAACTCATAATGCAAAGGTTGGTCACGATAGCATAGATACAAACAGAAAAAGTATCTTGTATGTCTCAGCCCCTTGTCACTACCCCTAGTTTAGAAGCTGTCACTGAGAGTATAATTTTCCCACCAGGCGACATTTATAGTGACGAACCCCCCTTGGAATCTGATCTGCACCGAGAACAAATTGATTTACTGATCCGTTTGATTAAATGGTGGTGGCGCGATCGTCAGGATTTTTATGCTACCGGCAACCTGACTATCTATTTCAGTCCGAACCAGAAGAAATCAGAAGAATTTCGAGGCCCCGATTTCTTTGTGGTTTTAGATACAGAAAAAAAAGACCGCAAAAGCTGGGTTGTGTGGCAAGAAGATGGCAAATATCCCAATGTAATTATTGAGATGTTATCTAATTCTACTGCCTCGGTTGATAAAGGTTTGAAAAAACAAATTTACCAGAATACATTTCGGACTCCTGATTACTTTTGGTTTGACCCAAATAACCTAGAATTACAGGGATTTCACATAGTTGATGGGCAATACCAAGAACTTGTACCCACTGAGTCGGGTTGGTTGTGGAGTCAGCAGTTAGATTTGTATTTAGGAGTTGAGTCTGGTAAATTACGCTTTTTTACCCCTGATGGGCAACTCTTGATGTTACCAGAAGAAGAAGCAAACCAACAGTTAGAGCAAGCAAACCAACAGTTAGAGCAAGCAAATCAAGAGCTAGAGCAGGAACGTGAACGGGCTGCAATATTGGCAGAACGCTTACGAGCCGCAGGTATTGATCCTGAGCAAATATTCTGAAAATAGAATTTTATCTCTAAATTAGGTATGGGAAAATAGTGCTATGAACCAAATAATATCTGATCAAGTCCGTTGGACAACCTCAGACTTAGAATTACTCACAACTGACGAATGGAAGCGCTATGAAATTGTTGACGGAGAACTATTTGTGACTAGAGCGCCTCACTGGAAACATCAGCGAACTGCTGGTAATATTCATTTAGAATTGGAAATTTGGTCTCGTTCCAGTAAACTAGGTGAACCTATTACAACTCCCGGCATTATTTTTACAGATGCCGATAATGTCATACCCGATGTAGTTTGGATCGGTAATGAGCGTTTAGCACAATTACTAGATGACGAAGGGCATTTGAGAGGAGCGCCAGAATTGATTGTAGAAGTGCTTTCTCCTGGAACAACTAACGAGCGTCGAGATCGAGAAGCCAAGCTGAAACTATACTCATCCACAGGAGTCCAAGAATATTGGATTGCAAATTGGCAATTACAGCAGCTAGAAGTTTATCGCCGAGAAGCTGCCCAATTAAAACTGATTGCAACTTTGTTGGCTGATGACGAAATCACATCACCACTGTTACCAGGTTTTGGCGTTCGAGTTCAGCGTTTTTTTGGATAATTCTGGCGACACCGAATAGCCCAACCTAGGCATCACTCTTCAAACTCAGCTGCACCAACAACTGGTGGCGGTGGCTCCAGTTCCATCCCCTGCCAAAAAACATTTCGCTAGGGCTTTTTACAAAAGTGAGATGCTCCCTGAAGTTTTAGCTAAAAATGCCTGTAAATGCAGACGTTTAGAGCAAAGCGCCACCACAACTAGAACCACACCCAGCAGTACAACCATAGCAATAAGCAGCAGTTTGTACCTCACTAATTAGGTCTAAACTGCCAGCTTCTAACAATTTGCTAACTGTCAAGATTTCACCATTGAAAGTTTTTGCAGGCAAATTCATCATTTGGTTAAAGTCACAATCATATACATTGCCCAGATAGTCAATTGAAAGTTCATCACGGCACATTAAATGTTCAACTGTGCTGGGATTAAAATGCAACTCTAAAAACTGCAAATAGCTGGTGTACAGTTTTGTCCGTTCTAAATGCATTTTAGTTCTACCAACTGGTAGGTTGGTAATGGTGAAGAGGTTGTTAAATACAATATCAAAATGTTCTTGCAAGAACATTTTGTAATCTTGTTCTAGGTTGCTCTGTTCGGGAGCTAAGGAAAATTTTTCACCCGTGGGTAACTGGGGATTAAATACCAAGTCTAAAATTAGATTTTGGTCTTTACCATAGCCGAGTTGGTTAAGCCACTGCAAAGCTTTGACTGAACTCTCAAAAACACCAGCACCACGCATTTTATCAACATTATCTGCCAGGTAACAGGGTAGAGAAGCCACAACTCTTACTTGGTGTTTAGCAAAGTATTCTGGTAAATCACCAAAACCATCTTCAAAATAAATGGTCAAATTAGACCGGACAATCACTTGTTTACCAGTTATTCTTGCTGCTTCTACCAATGACTTAAATCCGTAATTCATTTCTGGTGCGCCACCAGTCAAATCCAGAATTTTAATTTCGGGAAATTTATGGATTAGTGAAATCAATTGTTCGCAAATTTCAGGAGAAAGTTCTTCTGTACGTTTTGGACTAGCTTCGACATGACAGTGTGTACACGTAAGGTTACAACGCTTACCTAGATTAATTTGTAAAACAGTGATTCCTTTTTTTGTCAAAGGTGAATTGAGTTTCTGGTTAAATGGTGTGAGTGATGTATCTAGTGTAATTATTGATTGAGTTGGCATTATTTACTATTCCTTAAAAATCGCACAAATATATTCAATTCAATTTTTCTAGCCTTGCAATAATCTGTAGGTTATTCCACTAATAATTGCAGCAGTAGGTAAAGTTAAAATCCACGATAATAATATCTGATAAAAAACACGTATATTGGCTTTTTTGTTGATCAATCCCACACCAAAAATAGAACCAACTGAAACATAAGTGGTGGAAACTGGAAGCCCAAACCGACTAGCTACAATGACCAAAACTCCAGTGACTATATTTGCTGATAGTCCTTGAGTATGATTCATTGAGGTAATATTTTCACTCATGGTAACAGCAACTTTTTGAGAGTTCAGTAAACCGCCAAGTGCCATTGCGATCGCAATCGTGATCATTCCTCCCTGAATCGAAAAATAGTCAATAATTAGAATGAGTGAGAAAATCTTAGGAGTATCATTTAATCCTCTAGCAAAACTGACAATCGCCGCGCTGAGAAAATGGCAACTATCAATCATTTTCTGGTTGACTGGTAGATGGCATTTTGAATTTATATAGCCAGATAAGCTGTAAATTCCTGCTCCCAAGGGAATAGCAATCATTGAACTTAGTAATAAAGGCAAAATAAAGGAAGTTCCCAAAGCGGTAAAATTAACTTGAAGTCCGATCGCAACTAATCCAGCCCCAACTAGCGCACCTGTTAAACTGTGAGTTGTGGAAATGGGAAATCCCATGAGGGTGGCAAAGAGTACAGTCAAACCAGTTGCGATCGCAACTGCTATATGAAACTCTGGGGCGTTAGCGATCGCATCAGGTAATAGTCCTTTTCCAGAAAAGTTTTTAATTAGTCTACTTGCCCAAAAAGTCGCAGTTATTGCACCAGCAAAAGTTGTAAAAGTTGCCCATAAAATTGCTGTTTGATAGCTACTTGTTCGGCTACCAAATAGTGTTGCTACACCTTTAAAATTATCATTTGCACCATTTGAATATGCTAAAAAAAGCGTAGCTAAAAACAGACTAATTAACAACATTTTGGGGTTTATAAAGAAGAAGTCAGAATCCAGAATCAAATTAGCAAAATATTCCAGTTGTGCATTCATTCTCCAGTCGCACAGAATTATTCTGAATTCTTTCTTCAGAAATTAACAGCAGCCACCACCGCTATAGTGCCAGGTTGAATTGGTAACAATTATTTCTGCTGGCTTTATAGCCGCAAGTTTAGCGGCGGTTTTATCACACACTGCTGCGGGAATACCTAACTGAAGTAAATGACCTGCTGAATCGTCAAAGAATGGCTCAGAACCAGCATAAATTGCTGTTTTACCAGTGAAAATGCAAGCACCATCTTCTGGAATTGCAACTTTAAAAGAAACAGAATCAAGACTTTCTAAAAGTAGATTTTCTTCTAAATTATAAGTCCGGGAATCTAGTAGACGGTAAGGACGACGAGCGCGAATTTCAACTTGACCAAAGCCAGCATTTGTAATCCGTTCAGTATACTCTTGATATGTGAGTGCGCCTGATAAACATATAGCTCTGAGTCGCTCATCTTGTTGAAGATGTGCTGGAATTGGACGAGTAGCAATTGGATCGCTCATCTGCAAGCGTCCACCTGGTTTTAATACCCGATATGCTTCTTTTAAAGCACGAGTTAAATCTTCTGGTTCAAAGATGTTGAAAAGGCAATTCTGGGCGACGATATCGACGCTAGCATCAGCAACGGGTAAGTTAAAAGCATCACCTTTGCGGATTTCGACAAAGCTGGTGTCGAACCAGGGGTTTTCTTGAGTGGCAATTTGCAAATTACGTGCGGCTGCTTCCCCCATAGCCTCAACCGGTTCAACAGCAATTACACCACTTGCATAGCGGGAAAAATAAGCAAATTGCAACGCTTCTAAGCCACCACCAACGCCGACATATAGCACAGTCGGTTGGTTTCCTAGTTCAGTGGGGTGAACAGTGGTGCCACAACCATAGTTCATTTCCTGCATCAGCAAAGGAATTTTCAATCCTGGTAGTTGCAGGGGCGTACTTTGCACACAGCAAAGTCCAACTTGCGGGGTTTGGGCAACTTCGCGGTAGAATTGCGCTGCTGTTTCTAGATAGGTCATGCAATTTTGGATTTTAGATTTCAGATGATCACAGCTTTGTGCATCCTAGTATAATTAACTCTGAGTTGGATAAGTTTTTGCGGAAATTGTCAAAAACCCCAAATCTTCCTATAATTATGGGTTTTGGGGACTGAGGAAATAAGCAAAAATTATTGAATATGATTCCGTCTACGATTTAAACTCAAATCTTCAAATTCTAAAACAGATGCCGCAGATATTTGGTGGCTTCTTTGCAGGTGAGTGCCAACTCTGGCTAATAATTCATCAACGCTGAAGGGTTTAATAAGGTAATCATTAGCACCAGTGTCTAAGCCGGCAATGCGATCGCTCACTTCATCTTTGACGGTTAATAAGATTATCGGTACTTTATCAACGATACTTCGCAAGCTGCGGCAAATTTCCAATCCAGATAAACCAGGCAATATCAAGTCTAAAATTACTAAATCTAGATGTAACTCACGCGCTGCGGTGAGTGCAGTTAATCCATCATAGGCAACACTGACTTGATAGCCTTGATAATTCAATTCCAATTCGATAAATCTTGCCAATTTGACTTCATCTTCAACCAATAAGATGTGCGTCATGATGATGTTAATGATTTGAGCAGGGTACGGTAAGCAACAATCCGGTCTGGAAACACTTTAGCCAGATGCCAGCTACTCAATAGCCAAACATCTAATTAAGTGTAGGTTAGCTTAGTATAAATCTGAGCAAGTAACAACCGTAAGTCTGCAATTAAACCTTTAACTTTGGTTCTCTACCAAGATAAGGGACTGACAAATAAAAAAACATCCCAAATTTAGGGCGCTCATGTTGCCCACCCCACAAGATGGATAATTTATTTCTTGTCAGTCCCTAACCCTACAAAAAGTCGGTATTACAACCAATTCAGTTAACTTTTGTTGTTAACCAACTTTTTGGAGGCGTAGCTAAACTTACCCTAAAAAAGTATCAAGTTTTAAGGAAGCTGCGAAAACTAATGACTAATGACTTTTTCAGTAATAAAAAGCTACTTTTTGACCGATGGGCACCAAGTTATGACTGGCTCTTTCCTTCAGTATTTTATCGAGCTGTTCACAAACGGTTGTTGGAGTACGTCGATTTACCAGAGCCAGCAAATATACTTGATATCGGCTGTGGTACTGGACGCTTACTTGAGCGCCTTGCCACTCAGTTTCCCGACCTGCGAGCCACCGGATTGGATTTCTCTGCTAATATGTTGCGGGTAGCAAGACAGAGCAACCGCTACCGTCCACGCTTAATTTATATCGAGGGGAAAGCTGAGTCTCTTCCCTTTGCTGATGGTCAATTTGATGCTGTTTTTAGCACTATCAGCTTCTTGCACTATTTAGAACCTAAACAAGTGGTTAGCGAGATAGCACGAGTACTTTCTCCCGGTGGACGGTTTTATTTGGTTGACATTACTTCTGAAAAAGAGGCAGAACCTCAATTATTGCCAATCTCTCCCCGAGGAATTAGACTCTACAGCCCTAATCAACGTCAACTTCTTGGCTCCTCTGCTGGGCTATTGTGTTTGAATCACCACTATTTACTAGGGCCTGTCTTACTAACGATTTTTGCGAAACCTTCGATTTGAAAATGGGGAATGGGGAAGAGTGAAAGCTTGGAAACATTTTGTATCAAGCCTTGTTCTGCATATCTTAATTACGAATTAGTCTGACCTTGATGTTTCATAAACACCACAGGAACCCTAAGCAGCCTTTTAGCTAACTGCGAGAATCTAAACTTACCATTGAGTGTAGACAAGCCTCTTGTCCTGGAAAATTGTGGTAAATCTTCAAAAGATATTGGCACAAAGTCAAAGCGACTGTAAAACTGCGCCAGTCGTTCACCTAAACATTCTAGATAAAGTGGTTGCGTTGCTATATTAATCAAATGCTGCGTTAGCAAAGTACCTAAACCGCAACCTCTCCAAGCTGATGCAACGACCAAACTACCAAGTTCTTGTGCCTCTGAAAAGTTACGTAGCTGTCCGCAAGCTATCAGATTCTCATCGGATTCAATTACCCAAAATTGCTGCCAATTTAATTGAGTTGGGTCGAGTTTCGCTGATAACACCAGCAATCTAATCGACCACTGATCCGCAGAGGTTGCCTTCCGAAGGACACATCCAAATGGTAACGATAGATTTCTTTGGTTCATTAATTACACGGGGAGCATCCCAATGAGAGCTTAAATCTTTTCCCTCACCCTCAGCCCCTCTCCCATCTTTGGGAGAGGGGAGACATAATTCTAGTTCCCCGAATCCCATCTTTGGGAGAAGGGCTTAGGGGATGAGCGCTATCAAGGTTTTTGCACATTTGGCATGCTCCCATTACACGTTGATAGTTTGGATCACAATCATCACATTATATTATTCAATCAGATCATTATTTCCTTAACTATAGCAAGGGTTTTCAGGTTAACAATTCTATATTTGGGGATTTTGTCAGCATATATGAGTAGTACTAAACAATACTTACGATAGAGGAACGAATCAGCCATAATTAGATTCTGGATAGATGCACTCACACCCCTAATTTTTTAAGATAATCTCAACAATAAATCATTAGGAATGTAGTCATGGCTGAACAAGAAAAACAAAAATCTAATAATCAAGAAACTACGCCTACCGCTTCTGGTGGCTACCAAACCCCCATCGACGAAAGTATCCGCAAAACTGGCGATGCTGAAAAGAGTGATGCTAAACCAACTGCTACTCCAGAAGCAGCAGGAGAGGATTCTGTCGCAGGTAGCCCCAATCAGGGAACTGAGTCTCGTTAATTGGTTTGAAGTTTCTCAAATTTTAATCATCTCGCGGAATCTTTTGTTGTAAGTCTAATACAGTAAATATAGAGTGGATATGTGGTGTAACAGCTATAATTATCCACTCATTTTTTTGGATCAAAAACTGCATCCATCATCTCTAGAACACCAATTCAGTAATCCTGAAAGAACCTCTCCCCCAACCCCTCTCCGAAACGGAAAGGGGAGTTTGACTCCCCCAACGCTAGGAGCGTTGGGGGCTGGGGGGTTTTTGATTACTGCATCATTTTTAGGTAGGTGCGTTAGCGTAGCTTACCGCAGGTATCGCAATCTAAAACCCCAATGCATCCAGCAGCATAAATGTAGCCTTCAAGATATATAATTATACCTACGTAATAACACTGTATTGTTGAATTCAAGGGTCGCCAGCAACTTGCGATGAGAGCTAAAACGGATGTGATTATTAGCTACACTTTTGCGAGTATTCTATGAACAAACTGTTAGAAAGGTTGGTTGCAGGCGGTTTTAGCTTGGCATTACTGCTTTTATGCGGCGTCGGAACAGTTTCTTACTTAAGTATCCAAAGGTTGACCGAAGAAAAGCGCTGGGTATTTCATACTCATCAAGTTATAGAAGCCCTAGATCATCTGCGTATCGGTCTCAGTAATGCCGAAGGCGCACGAAGTAGTTACATTCTCACGAAAAACACAGTTTACCGAGAAATTTATCAAGATGAGAAGCAGAACGTCTATCAGCTGCTTAAAGTTATCCGACGGCTAAGTAGTGATAACCCTAGCCAACAAGAGCGGCTTGATACACTTGAACCCCTGATTGCACAGAAATTTTCTTTGCTTGAGCAATCCATCGATTTGGTTGGGCAAGAAAGTTTAAATAAGTCAACTCAAATAGCGATCGCTAATCGGAGTATAGAGATCAGCGAACAACTCCAGGCAATGGATAATGAAGAAAAAACTTTATTGCAACAGCGAATAGCAATTACAGATCGTCTTTTTGGCCAAGTCTTGATTGTAGTGGGTTTGGGGTATACTTTAAGTTTACTTTTGCTAATTGTGGTTTACTTACTGCTGCAAAAGCAAATTCGCCTTAACAAGGCTTTATCACAAGAAGGCATTCGTCTGGAACAGCAAGCCGCAAAAGCAAAACTAGCAGATATTTTAGAGACGATTACCGATGCCTTTGTTGCCCTCGATCGCAACTCATGCTACACCTACGTCAATCAGAGAGCGGCACAAATATTCAACCGCCAGTCCGCAGACTTAATTGGCAAAAATATTTGGGAAGTATTTCCCGAAGCTGTTGAACATCAGTTTTATCATTCCTATTTTCACGCTCTGGGAGAACAGCGAGTCATTCAGATGCAAGAATATTATCCACCGTTCGATGGCTGGTTTGAATATTCGATGTACCCCTCACCGGAAGGAATATCAATTTTCTTTCAAGATATCACTCGCCAAAAATTGGCAGAAATTGCCCTAGAGAAAAACGAACGGCGCTATCGCTCATTGGTGGTTGCCACTTCTCAAGCGATTTGGATAACTAATGCTAATGGCGAGGTAGTAGAAGACATTCCATCTTGGCGAACTTTGACAGGGCAAAGTGAAGAAGAAGTCAAGGGGTGGGGCTGGCTTGATGCAATTCATCCTGAAGACCGAGAACGAACATCACAAGTTTGGATACAGGCACTTGAGAGCAAAGGTATTTATCAAGTTGAGCATCGTCTACAGGTTGCAGATGGTAGCTATCGATTTTTTGCCGTGCGTGCAGTTCCCGTCTTGGATGCCAACGACCAAATTCAAGAGTGGGTGGGCGCTGACACCGATATTACAGAACAACAAGTTGCATTGCGCGATCGCAACCTTGCACAATTAGCACTACAACAGGCTAATCAGGAACTAGAAATCAAAGTACAGGCGCGGACGGCGGAATTACAAAAACTGAATGAGGAGCTAAAACGCTCTAACCAAGAGTTAGAGCAATTTGCCTATGTAGCTTCCCATGATTTACAAGAACCATTGCGAGCCGTGGCGGGCTATACCCAATTATTAGAAAATGAATATCAAGACCGTCTAGATGAGTCTGCACAGGAATACTTTGCTTATATTATCGATGGGGCAAAGCGAATGCAGGAGTTGATTCAAGACTTGCTAGTTTATTCTCGTGTGGGAACTCGCGGCCAGGAATTTGCCCTAGTTGACTGTAATGTTGCACTCAGTCTAGCTCTTAGTAATTTACATCTAGCGATCGCTCAAAGCAAAGCCATCATCACCCATGACCCTTTGCCAAAGGTACTCGCAGACAAAACCCAAATGGTACAGTTATTTCAAAATCTGATCAGCAATGCCATCAAGTTTTGCCGACAAGAGCCACCCCAGATTCACATTGGCGCACTTCTCAGAACAGCAGGCGAAGCAGAAGAAAAACTCCTCACTCATAACTCCTCACTCCTCACTCCTCACTCCCCACTCCTAACTCATAACTCTTCACTACTTCGGCTTACCTCGGCTCCGCTCGGCACAAGTCGCTCAGTACAAGTCCTCACTCAGCACTCAGAGTGGCTCATCTGGATACAGGATAATGGCATCGGTATTAAGTCTCAATATCTTGAGCGGATTTTTGAGGTTTTCCGCCGTCTTCATACTCGTCGAGAATTTCCTGGTACAGGCATTGGTTTAGCTATCTGTAAAAAAATCGTCGGGCGGCATGGTGGTAACATCTGGGCTGAGTCAGAACTGGGCGTAGGAACAACATTTTATCTTACCCTCAACGCAAATTAAGGTATCTTTAGTATATATACTGAACACCCGCTTAATAGCACACTAATAACCGCATGATTGATCATCAGGCATTGCGACCCATTGAAGTTTTGCTAGTTGAAGACTCTCCAAGTGATGCGAACCTAACCATCAAAGGCTTTTTAAATGCTCAAATCGCCAACAACTTGCACTGGGTTGAAGATGGTGAAAGTGCTATGAACTACTTACGAGAACAAGAAGAGTTTACTAATGTTCCTCGTCCAGATTTAATCTTACTCGACCTAAATCTTCCAGGAATGGATGGGCGCGAAGTGTTAACAGAAATCAAATCAGACCCAAATCTCAAGTCCATTCCTGTTGTCATCATTACTACTTCAACTGATGAGCAGGATATCCTACGCTCCTATAATCTCAGTGCTAATTGCTATGTCACAAAACCCATTGATATATACCAGTTTATTCAGGTTGTGCAGCTGATCAAAGATTTCTGGCTGATAGCAGTAAAATTACCACAAAAGTAATTGGGTTGGAAATTTCAATTGTTGCCTATAGCACAATACAGTTCAGTTAAGCATTTCTTCCCTCTCTTCCCTCTCTTCTCTCTGTGTCCTCTGCGGTTCGTAAAAAAAGAGTTTTAGCCTTAAGTGAACCGTATTGGCCCATAGCACTATAAAATTAAGCCCTATTTGACAAATAGGAAATCAGGCGATTATCTAACAAATTGATATAACCCTGTACTATGGAAAAGCTCACAATTCACATTCTATTAGTAGAAGATAGTGCCAGTGATGCCCATCTGCTACGCCAGATATTTTTACATGCAGATCAAGAACAATGGCAGATGTTACATGTTGAACGGCTATCTGAGGCCATAGATGCAAGTAGGGAAAAGTTCACGTCCGCCCTTGATAATTCTCAGATAGTGAGTCAAAGGCAACGTAGATTCGACTTAGTTTTGTTAGACCTCAGCCTCCCAGACTCTATTGGACTGGACACGTTGAAAGAATTTCAGGCAGCAGTACCTGATATCCCAGTTGTGGTATTAACAGGACTTGATGATGAAGATTTAGCACTGCAAGCATTAGCAGAAGGCGCACAAGACTATCTAGTTAAAGATCAAATTACTATACAACGGTTAGTGCGTGCCATTCGCTATGCCATTGAAAGAAGCGAAATTCTCAACCAACTACGGGAGAGCGAAGAACGCACCCGTCAAGCCCTGGCAAAAGAACAAGAACTCAACGAGTTAAAGTCCAACTTTGTCGCAATGGTTTCCCACGAGTTCCGCACCCCGATGACTACGATTCGGACAGCTGTAGATATCCTTGAATACAACAGCGATAAACTAACTGACGACCGGAGAATTAAATATTTTGATCGAATACAAAATGCTATCAACCAGATGCTTCATCTCTTAGATGAGATATTGTTTTTGAGCAAAACGGAAGCAGCCAAACTCGAATACAACCCTACACTTGTAAATTTAGAAAATTTCTGTAGCGAACTCACGGATATTCTTCAACTCAATGCAGGTAATCAGCACAGCATTATCTTTACTTTTCAAGGGGAACCGACCCAAGCCAAAATAGATGAAGACCTCCTAAATTGTATCTTAACTAATTTGATTTCCAATGCCATCAAATATTCTCCTCAAAATAGTACTATTTGGTTTGATTTGATTTGTCAAGATCGCCTCGCAACTTTTCAGGTAAGAGATCGGGGAATCGGCATTCCTCTTAAAGACCAAACCCATCTGTTTCAAACCTTCTATCGCGCCAGTAATGTGGGTATAATTCAAGGAACAGGACTAGGACTTACTATAGTTAAAAAATGTTTGGAACTACATGGTGGTCATATTCAATTAGAAAGTGAGCAGGGTGTTGGCACAACAGTAATTGTAACTATGCCACTGCAATGATTGGGGATTGGGCATGGGGCACTTGTACTGAGTTTCGACACTTCGGCTACGCTCAACTACCGCGCAGTCGTTGGCGCAGCCTCTCGTAGAC
This sequence comes from Nostoc sp., assembly GCF_036917135.1. Lineage (GTDB taxonomy): Bacteria > Cyanobacteriota > Cyanobacteriia > Cyanobacteriales > Nostocaceae > Nostoc. Next base: position 51,284 of record NZ_JBALEA010000067.1, read on the forward strand.
AAGTATGGGGGCATTCATTGGGCATAGTTATTCCCCTTGTCTACTGTCCTACCTATTTTCCTACTTGAGGATCTGGCATTGGACAAGTTCTCTTAGCAAAATCGCACTGATAAATGTAGGGTTCTTGCCAACTCAGGGGAATTTGTAATAGATCTCGTGTCCCTGTCATGCCTTGCCCGATAAATAGCAACAAAGCAATGCAGTTTAAAATCACATGGACAGTACGCCAGTGATTGGACTTATCTTGATAAATATCTTGAACAATTGCTAATGAAAAAATCATCAGCAGTGCTGCGGTAATGCCAATATAATAATGTGACCAATACCACTCACTGCTAGCGCGATATACTCCATCCTGACAGCCTAAAATTACTAAACCTGCACCACTTAAAGTTGCAAAAACTCCCCGCCATAAACGCTGCCTTGCCTGATAAAGAAATACTAAAGAGGCGATAGTTGCAGCAAATATTAAGAGGATAAAAACAACTTGAAAAGGTGCTTTATTCCATAAGCTATTTTTGATAATATTTTTGCCAATAGGGTAGCTTAATCCGATTAAAGTTAATCCGACAACTGCACTTGTTAGCCATTCACCTAACTGCTTATGTTCTGTACCCACCACTGGAGGAATTTTGCTCTTATTTCCGGCTAAAATTTGCAATCTGCGTTGGCGTGTTTGCCAAGCAAAATTAACCACTGTCCCGATGAGTGGAAACACGAATATAACTGCGATCGCTGGATGTAAAAGACTAAGAAAATCTGTTAGTTCCATATAACACTTTTTAATGAATCATTAAATTTATCTCAAAAAACAATTTAAAGCATCGCACCATCACTTAAATTAATTTCAGATGAGAATCTGTTTAACATTTACTTTTGTGATTTTTAGCTGATTTTAATCAAGTAAATATTTAAGTATGTTATGTACATATAAACTATTATTATAAATAGTTTGTTACATTTTTTTTAAAAATCCGTCACCGTGTGGATTTTCGACTTTCCAGAGCAAGTAATTATTGTCACTATATACAACAAATGTTTTATACTTATAATTCGTTTCTATTTCCTTGCGCCAGATATCTGAAGGATCTAATAAAAAAATATCAGTGAACTCATCAGGAATATTGGGAATAGAATGGTCTTTTACTAATTGAAACTGTACTTTTGGCTGTAAAAGATAGCTGAGAGAAAAGACATTCCCATAATTAATACCAGAATCATCACTAATCAAAAGTGGATGAGCAGCCTGATTGATAATTTTTGCAACTTGTGGATTACCATAGCTAACAACCTTACTCCACCAAGTTTCTGCCTGAGAATTCACTCCATAAGAGACTAACCCACAAATAATCACTAGTCCCATGATTGTTTGCCAAATTCTCCGGCTAACAAGACTCTTATTATGTAGTTGAGTAGCTAGGAGGTAAGTAACAGCTAGTTGAATGCCCAAATAAGAAGCTAATAAATAACGTTCGGAAAGTGAGCGTATACCCCCAAAAATTAAATCTGGTAGCACTAGAGGTAGTGCAGGAATCACAATCAACGTTACGATAAACAACCAGACTTTGTAGTTGGTTGTTCGACAAAGAAAATAAATAGAATATCCAATAAAAATTAAAAAAATTGGCGTAATTAGATAGCTAAAGGGATTTTCAAAGCCAAAGTTTAAATCAAGAAAAATCCGGCTCAACTGTAAAAGCCAAGATTTAATTAAAATCTCTAGAGGAAACTGTGTTTTTGTCCAGGTTGTTGAACTGTCAAATTGCAAAAAGTTATCTATCATAACCAACACCCAAGGTGTGAAGGCTAAAAACCCTGCTAGAGATGCTAATAGATAAGCTTTCACTGTCCGATTAAATCTAAATTTGGCAGTAGCAATTACATAAATCCCATGAGCAATTGCGACAAATCCACTTAACAAAGATGTATAGAGACTGAGGATCAAAGTTACTGCATAGATTCCCCAAGTTAATATGCGTAATACTTTATGTTTTGATTCTAGCCGTAATGCTCGTAGCAATGAGGCGCTACATAGTAATATAGTCACTATCCAAAGAATATATTCTCGTGCTTCTTGGGCGTATACTAGGTGAATTGGGGAGATTGCCATGATTGCGATGGCTACGCCCGCCGCAGGCATCGCAATCTCCGATACCCATACCGATTCTTTAAATAATTCTCGACATAGCCAATAAATACTAGGAAAAATCAACAAGCTGATAAAGGCAGATAAACTTCTAATTACCGTCACTGAATTGCCAAAAATTTCTACCCAAAACCGAGCGATGACATAATATAGTGGTGCATGGTGTGGATCTTCTGTTTCCAAAGACATAATTGTGTTAATTAAGCCTTTCTCCATATTGGGACTTTGGAATTTTGCAAAACTTTCTTTAGTAATTATGCGGCCATTAAATATTTGCTGCCTTACTTCATTTTCCGTGTAACCAGAAATCCGTAATGAAGTGAAAGTCTCATCGTGCCAGTAAACTTTGCCGTCAAGGTTAAAAAATCGAAAAAACACACCAAGCATTAACAGAACGACAATGAGAAATCGCAACTTATTTGGAGCAAGTTTGAGATGCCGCATAACTAAATTTCACAATAACTTGTACACAATTATGTACTCTAACTAAACAACTGTGTGAGATTTACTTACTGCTGATAAAATGTATAATTTTATACTTTTATCACCCATCTGTGTGAGGCATCTAATATGTCATACCTTACACACTACCAACTTACAGATAATTTATTAATAAGTAAGTGGGCACAACAAAACCACACTGTGTAAAGAAAAGTAAACAAGGCTCAAACTCTTTTTCCCCCTGCTCCCTGCTTTATCCCAACGATAATTATTTACGCCTACCTACTTAGCTGGGATGTTACGTCGGCGGAAATTACGATTTTTAGCCAACTTCCAGACTGAATAATAGTTATCGCTATAAACAATATTTGTCTTTAATTTATACTGTTTTTCTATTATTTCGCGCCAGGTGTCTGAAGGATTAAGTAAAAAAACATCAGTAAACCCATCAGGAATTTTAGGAATTTTTTGGTTATTCACCAACAGAAATCGCACTTGTGGTTCTAAAAAATAGCTCAGAGAAAATACATTTCCATAATTATTTCCCAAAGCATCACTAATTAAAAGTGGGCGAGTCGTCTGATTGATGATTTGGGCAACTTGTGGATTGCCATAGTTAATACCTTTATTCCACCAAGTTTCTGCTTGGGAACTCACTTTATAAGAAATCAGACCACAAATAATCACTAATGCCATGATTATGTGCCAAAAGCCCCGGTGTGACACACTCCTATTATATAATTGCGTAGCTAGTAGATAAGCAACAGCTACTTGGATTCCTAAATAAGATGGGATAAAATATGGTTCGGTAGATGATCGTATACCGCCAGCAATTAAATCTGGCAGTATTAGGGGTAGTGCTGGCACTACAATCAATGTGATGATAAAAAACCAAACTTTATAGTTAGTTGTTAGACAAATAAAATAAATTGAATATCCTACCAAAATTAAAAAAATTGGTGTAATTAAATAGCCTAGAGAATTGTCTGAACTAATATCTATATCAAAAAAAATCCGGCTTAACTGCATCAATAAAAATGGAAATATAGGTATCAAAGATGACTGCGTTGTTGTTTTATCTGCTGAAATCAAAAATTGAAAAAAGTCACCGATTACAATTATTATCCAAGGCATGAAGGCTAGAAAACCTACCAGTGATGCCATGAGATAAGTTCTGACGGTTTCAGTCAACTGAAATTTGGCAGCGATCGTTACATAAATTCCGTGAGCAACTGCTACAAATGCACTCCAAAGAAATGTATACAGACTGATGGCTAAAGTTACTGCGTAAATGCTCCAGATAGCGAATAAATCTGGTCTTTGTCGTTCTTTTGCTAGCTCATCTTCCAGCCGCATGGCTCGCAGCAGAGACGCACTGGATAGTAAGATGGTAACTAACCAGAGAATATATTCTTGTGCTTCTTGGGCGTATACTAGGTGAATTGGAGAAATTGCCATGAGTGCGATGGCTACGCCCGCCGCAGGCATCGCAACACCAGGAACCAATAACGGCACATCAAATAATTCTCGGCATAGCCAATAAACACAAGGAAAAACCAGCAAACTGATGCAGGCAGATAAACTCCTAATCGCCGTCACCGAATTACCAAAGATTTCCATCCACAATCTAGCTATTATGTAATACAACGGTGGATGGTAAGCATCTTGTTTTGCCAAAGACATAATTGTGTCATTTAAGCTTTTTTCGGAATTTGCACCTTGAAACTGGGTAAAACTTTCTCCGCCAATGACACGATTATTAAAAAGTTGCTGTTTTGCTTCATTAACTGTATAACCAGAAATTCGCAATGATGCATAAGTTTCATCTTGCCAGTAAACTTTGCTATCAAGATTAAAAAAGCGAAACAATATACCCATCACCAATAAGAAAATAATTAAAAATCGCAACCAACTCGGAGTAGATTTGAGGTGGCGCATAAGTAGTTTTCCCAATAATTTATCTACAATAATCTAGGCGGACTGAATGAGGTGCTTCTGATCATCCTTATGACTTCCAATCTTTAACGCAAAATCAAATTTTTACAAAACTTGGTAACGCCATCTAGCAAAGTCTTTGCTATTAGACATAGTTAAAAAATCAATAGTCTTAAACTGCAAATCAATAGCTGGGACACTGCATATTTTAGCCCCAATATTCAAATATGCCTGCAAAATTTTCGGAATTTCAACATTATATGAATCGGGACAATTTTGAGGTAGTTCTAAACAAGATTGTGAATTGGGATAAACCAAAATACTCGGATGCATCAAGCCATTCTGCCGAAAATAATCATAAGCGCAAGTAGCTTGCCAAGGACATTGTGTTAGTAATGATGCACAGCCAAAGAAATATTGATTTTTACTCCAGATGAGATAATTTGCTAGCCCTTCCCAGAGTAGTAAAAGTGTCTGACTATTGCGATATTCTTTAGCTATACATGCACGCCCAACTTCTACTGATGCCTGAAGCACAGAATTGGGAATCGCATTAAGATTAAATATATCGGCAGCATCAAAGCCTAGTCTTTGAGAAGCCATTGTATAGGTTTGCATCCGATAAGTTCCAATCGTTTTACCTGTTTGTTTAGAGATCAGGATTAAATGATGGCATACTGCATCAAACTTATCTATATCCATCTGGGTAAAGTTAGAAGTAGAGAATCCCAAATTTAGTTCAAGATTAAAAACTTCAAAACGTAACCGAAAAATTGATTCTAATTCTTCTTCAGTTGAAGCTAGGTGTAGGGTATATTTTTCAGTTTGAAGGACTGGAAAATCTTCAAGAGGGGGAAGAGGATTCAGTGGGTAATTGATGTTGCGTCCAGAAACTTCCATCTATCTTCCTACTTAGATTTGCGAGAATATCCTACTAGGATTTAGGGATTATACAAATAGCTCACATTATGCATTAATGTGTCGAAGCATGATTGAGAGGGTTTTCGATTAAAGATCCTTTAGAGGTTGTTTGAAAAGTATTTAGCTGTGATTTTAGGCACTTCTAGATCCCCCCTAGCCTTAAAAAGGGGGAAGAATCAAAGTCCCCCAATTTATCGGGTAGCCACTGCGCCCTTGCGGTTCCCCGACTTGTTCGCGCAGCGTCTCCCCTTGGGAGAAGCACGTGGCGTGGATTTAGGGGGATCTAGAACGTTTTGCTACCAAGAAGAGGACTTTTCAAACAACCTCTTAGAGCATCTATTCAGTAATCAAAAACCTAACCCCCCAGTTCCCTTCCCTTGTAGGAAAGGGGCTTGCCTAACGGCAGGCTGGTGCTAAGGTCGAGGGGTTGGGGGAGAGGTTCTTTCAGGATTACTGAACTGGTGTTCTAGAGAGCTTTTGTACTCTCTTGGATTAGGAGTAGAGTGCTTTTATTATGGACATTAATTCCTCAAAAATCTGGCAATAATATACAAAATTTTCCTTTGATATAAGCTATAAATGCAAATCAAAGAAGAGGACAAAATCTGGCAGAAAGCCCCCGGATGAATCCAGGGGCTTGGATGATTTTGGTTGCGATGCCCGATCGCAATCTGCGGTAAATGCACTCTAAAATACTTAGTTAATTACGGTGATTATTGCTGTAGTGAACCCTTGTACCTGCCCACAGCAACTTCTCCCGCAGCGTTTGATAGTAGGAATTGTTCTCGCGCAAAATAATAAATTTAGCCCGACACTCTGCCATCCGCACATCAACACGGTGTCCCGGCCAAATTGAAGTCCCCAAAACCCCATCTGTCCACAGCTTGGTACTCAAATCGTAATCACCCAAAGGCCAAATACTCACCACAGAACCAGGGGGTAAAACGAGGGGACGACTAGAAAGGCTCATTGCACAAATAGGAGTGACAGTAATCGCCTCCATACCATCATGCATAATTGGCCCATTGGCAGAAACAGTGTAACCAGTGGAACCTGTGGGAGTGGAAATAATCAACCCATCCCCGACGTATTGATCGACTACCTCACCGTCGATTTCCATTTCCAGAATTGAGGTAATCATTCTATCAGCCGAGGCGGGTTTGACACAAAATTCATTTAAAGAGAGGTAACGCTCACTCACAGGTTCCAAATTAGACCCGTGACCCTCATACACCGCAGCTTGTAACATCATCCGCCGTTGGATAGCATAGCGATCCTCAAACAGTCGATCCCAAACTTTCTCCGTATCCTGAAACTCTTCCACCGATTCAGTTAAAAACCCCAGATGACCTCCCACATTCACTCCCAGAATTGGGATGCCAGCCGGGGCTAAATGTCTGGCACTGGTTAAAACAGTACCATCGCCACCGAGTACCAAAGCGAGATCGATTGGTTGACCCGCCGAAGCCAAAAAGACTGGATAGGGGTTGTCTTTTGGCCCGCTAGGTCCCATCAACACTTGGCAATCGCGGCTTTCTAGTTGTTTCGCACAGATTTCTGCCCATTCTTTACTTCGGGCATCCCGCGCTTTATAAGCAATGATTACCTGCTTTAGTTGCACGCACAATTACCACTTCAGGAGATTAAACTGCTCCATATCGACGGTATCGCGGTTGCGATAAATGGCCAGCACGATCGCTAAACCCACCGCCGCCTCTGCCGCCGCCACGGTAATCACAAATACTGTGAAAACCTGACCCTTAATTAATGTTGAGTCAAGGAAGTTGGAAAATGCCATTAAATTGAGATTAACAGCATTGAGCAGTAACTCAATTGACATCAGCACCCGCACAGCGTTGCGGCTGGTAATTACACCGTAGATGCCGATGCAAAATAACGCTGCTGCTAGTAATAAAAAGTACTGGAGTTGCATGAATCTGGGTATTCCTCTTGAACAATTTGGCTGTTTATCTGCAAATGAAGTCGCAAATATTACTCTTTTGTTTCGCTGGTTGTTGATACCAGTTCTCTGGGGCGTTCTTGCAAAGTCAAAACAGTTTGCCCCGATTGGGATGGTGTCAATATATCTGGCAAATACTCACGACGTGCCAAAATAATTGCTCCTACCATCGCTATCAGCAGCAAAATGGAAGCCAGTTCAAAAGGTAATAAAAAGTCAGTGAAGAAATGTTCTCCAATCACAACTATAGAACTTTCACCACCCACCACCGGAGCAGTTGAGTAAGCCCAAGGAGTAGCCAGCACCATCGTACTTAAAAGACCAAACAATCCTATACTGACTATACCTGTTAGTACTTTCCGCACCCAAGAGTTAGGAAATGCTACAAAATCCTGCCGCTTGTTCACCAACATAATGGCAAACAAAATCAGCACGTTAATTGCCCCAACGTAAATTAGTATTTGTGCAGCTGCAACAAAATCAGCATTTAGCAATAGGTAGATTCCCGCCATGCTGATGAACACACCCCCCAGCAAAAAGGCAGAATAGACGATGTTGGAGAACAGCACCACACCAATGGCCGCCCCAATCATCATCACGCCTAGTATGCCAAGTGATACTAACTGTACTCCTTCCGCTAGATTCACTGTTTTTTGTCCTTAGTCAATTGTCATTGGTCATTGGTCATTGGTCATTGGTCATTGGTCATTAGGAAAGGACAATGAACAAATGACAAATGACATTTATTTTTCTGTTTGTTCTACTAAGTCTTCTGGACGCGCACCTGCACGCGGCGCATCTGCGGGCAGTCCGTGGGGTTCGAGGACGCCTTTGGGTAGGTAAACTAGTTCGCGTAGTGGTGTAACCATTGGGTCATCTGTTACCTTATAGGGCAGACGACCTAGTGCTACGCTGTCATAGTTCAATTCATGGCGATCGTAAGTGGCAAGCTCATATTCTTCTGTCATCGATAGACAGTTAGTGGGGCAAAATTCCACACAATTACCGCAAAAGATACAAACTCCAAAGTCAATGCTGTAGTGGTTGAGTTTTTTCTTTTTGCTGGCTTTGTCGAATTCCCAATCGACTACAGGTAGGTTAATTGGACAAACGCGAACACAGACTTCGCAGGCGATGCACTTATCAAATTCAAAGTGAATTCTACCGCGAAAGCGTTCGCCAGGAATCAGTTTCTCGTAAGGATACTGTACGGTAATGGGACGCCGCCCCATGTGGTCGAAGGTGACAGCAAGCCCCTGACCAATGTGACGCGCTGCTTGTACTGTTTCTTTGGCGTAATCACCAACTTGTTTTAGGAACTTTAGCATTCTGTGTCTCTTTCTTTTCAATTTTGGATTTTGGATTTTGGATTTTAGATTTCAGACTTAATCTAAAATCTAAAATCTAAAACCTAAAATTGGCTTACCCGCCAAAGGCGAAGGGAAAGGCTAGTTTTAGGGCGGCGGTTAATAGGAGATTAACCAAACCGACTGGTAACAAAAACTTCCATCCTAAATCTAACAGTTGGTCAATCCGTACCCGTGGCACTGTCCAGCGCAACAGGATGGCGACAAACACTAGTAAATAGGCTTTGAACACGGTCATGGTGATACCCAAAGCCGCAGTTACTATCTGGAACACGGGATTTAATTCACTGACTCCCACCCAACCAGCGATGAGGTTGAGGGGAAGGGGAAAGTCCCAACCGCCCAGGTAGAGAATTGCTACTAGTAAGGAAGAAAGGATTAAGTTGACGTAGGAACCCAGGTAGAACAGACCGAATTTCATCCCTGAATATTCAGTCTGATAGCCGGCGACGATTTCTTCTTCCGCTTCGGGTAAGTCAAAGGGTAATCGTTCGCATTCAGCTAGGGCGGCTATCCAAAAGATCAGAAAACCGATTGGTTGTCGCCAAATGTTCCAGCCCAGGATGCCGTAGCCAGATTGTTGATTGACAATATCAACAGTGCTGAGGCTATTAGACATCATAGCGATCGCTAACACCGCCAACGCCAAAGGAATTTCATAACTAATAGATTGCGCTGCTGCCCGCAAGCCCCCTAAAAGGGAGTATTTGTTATTAGATGCGTAGCCAGCCATTAGTAAGCCAATTGGTTGAATGCTTGACAGGGCAATCCACAAGAATACGCCCATGCCCACATTACTAATTACGATATTCTGTCCAAAGGGCACAATCAGGAACGACAGAAACACCGGAATTACAACAATAATTGGGCCGAGGGTAAACAGCCAGGGGTCAGACTTGGCTGGTACTATATCTTCTTTAAATACCAGCTTCAGACCATCCGCTACAGGCACCAGCAACCCAAAAGGCCCCTGGTATTCTGGGCCAATTCGCTGCTGTGCTGCGGCAGAAATTTTCCGTTCTAGCCAAGTAGCAACTAATACCCCCACTGTTGCCCCAATCAGCATCAGTATCATTGGCAGGGGCATCCAAATGGCTTTGGCTGTTCCTGCTGGTATGCCTAAATCCCGGAGGGATTCAATAAAAGTTCCTTGGAGGTCAATTCCTGAATTCATGTTTCCGCTCTTTAAGACATGAGTCATGGTGAGTTACAACTATTAGTTAAATTAATAACTGTAAATTCACCCATTTTAATTTTTGCTGTGATGACGTCCGATTGAAGATTTGTTGCCAATTCCCATGCCTAGTATATCGTTGGATGGTTTGACCACCCTGAAGCGAGATGAGAACTTCTACTTATGGTTGGCATTGAGATTGGCTATTGAGGGGATAGGGGACTGGGGACTGGGGACTGGGGACTGTGGACTGGGAGAATAAACAATGCCCAATGCCCAATGCCCAATGCCCAATGCCCAATGCCCCATGCCCCATGCCCAATCCCCATTTACCGTTTGTCAATCGGTGTATAAGTAACTTCGTGCAGTCCGTTGTAAACTTGGGTAGGACGGAAAATCCGGTTTTCTGCTAGTTGTTCTTTCCAGTGGGCTAGCCAACCGGCAACGCGGGCGATCGCAAATATTGGCGTAAACAAGTCTGTGGGAATCCCCATCTTCCTATACACCAAACCGGAGTAAAAGTCAATATTGGGATAAATCCCTTTGCTCCCAAGTTTTTCCTCTACCACTCGTTCCATTTCTTGAGCAATGTCATAGAACTTGTCATGGCCAAACTTCTCAAACAATTGCTCTGCAAGACTTTGTAAAATTATGGCTCGTGGGTCTTTCACTTTATACACACGATGTCCAAAGCCCATAATCTTAGATTTACTTTGTAGACAGTCCTCTATGTAGGGGCGGACATTTTCTACAGAGCCAATTTTTTCCAACATCTGAATTACTTCTTCATTGGCTCCACCGTGCAGGGGACCTCCCAAAGTTCCCACAGCACTAGCAACCACAGCGTAAGGATCAGTCAAGGTGGAAGCTGTCACCCTAGCACTGAAAGTAGAAGCATTCATTGTATGCTCGACTTGAAGTATCAAGCAGATATCAAAAATCCGCGCCATCAGAGGATCGGGTTCTCGCTCATCGAGCATATATAGAAAGTTGGCGGAGTAGTCTAAGTCATCACGGGGACGGACAGGATCATTGCCTTTCCGCATCAGTTGGAACGCCGCTACCATCGTGGGAATAGTTGCTATTAGGCGCACCACCGAATCTCGAATGTAGACAGGATTGTGTAAATCGCGGAGCGAATAAAACAAACCTAAAGCCGCAGCAGAGGCTTGCAAGGCATCCATTGGGTGGCCGCTTTCTGGAAAGCATTTCATCATGTCCCGAATGCGGTATTTTATCCGCCGGTGGTAACGAACTTCATGCTCAAATGTTTCCAGTTCTTCGTTGCTTGGCAGTTTACCCCAGATTAAAAGATAAGCAGTTTCTAGGAATGTACTTTTTTCTGCTAGTTCTTCAATCCTAATGCCACGATATTCTAGTATTCCCTTTTGCCCATCAACATAGCTGATACTTGATTGGGCGGCGGGAATGCCTTCTAAACCAGGCTTGTATTCGCACACCATCATGGCACCACCATTCGCTTTGTGAAATATCTGATCAAGCTAACTTACCAGAAATTTATTGTCGCCATAACAGTAGCCGTTCTAACAACAATCGAAAATGTTGAAAAACTGTTATAGCAGGTACTTGGGTGGTGTCAACCAAAACATCTGACTCCGACCCAGAGGAGAACCTGTTTCTGGTAGTTTTATCCCAATCATACCTGCTTTTTTCAAGACTAAGCTTGCTTTGACTTCTCCCCACAGGAGAATTTCTGCCCAACTGGTCAAATCAGGTTCGTGTCCAACCAGCGCCAGTTGGGTATTTTGGGAATAATTTCTTGGTTCTAACCAGTCTTTGAGCCAACTAGAAATTTGACCGTTGTGTGCGAGGTGGCTAGATTCCTCTAATTTTGAGCTTAGTTTTTCTGCTATGAGGATTTCAGCCGTTTGGCGGGCCCGCACTAAGGGACTGGTGAGAATTAAATCAAAGCTTAAACCTAATTTAACAAGTTTTTGGGCAACTTTCTCAGCTTTTTGCCTTCCTTCTTTGGTTAGGCTGCGTTCCTCATCCTTGATGCCTAATCCCTTGTCTTCGGCGATGCCATGACGAATTAAATATAGTTCCATATTTTTAATATTGTTAGCGTAGCCCCTGCTGAGTTAAGAGTTACGTCTGGTCTGACTTAACCTATCCTAATCTTAATCATTATTACGTATTCGTTGATCTGCTCCAGTACAGCGAAGTGTTAGACATTCTAAGTGTTATGGATATGGCAATAGGTTTAAACCTTGAATAAATCTGTAATCGCGTTGGTTTTTTGTGATAAACGGGTAATTCCACACTATTGCCGTAGCTGCAATAAGACTATCAGGAATGACCAAACCATGACTGAGCCGATAAGACCGCAATAAATCAACTGCTGTGTCAGATACAGCCTGGTCAATCTTAATGATGTAAAACTGCTTGAGGAAATTTTCAAGTGTTTGTAATTCTACTTTGTTACGACAACCAACCATTGGTTCCATTTGTGTGATTATGCTAATTGCCAAGAACTTACTCAAATTAGCATTGTCAAAAACTCATCTGGCAGCATTGCCGGAACTAAAGAAACCACAAAATCGGGTGTGTTTCGCGTCACAATTATTTCTAAACCTGCCGTAAGCGCCGCAGCACTCGTTACCGCATCCTCAAAATCCTTAATTGAGCTATTCAAAGCTTGCCGAATAACTTCATCTGTTACGCTGGCAACTTGAAGGTGCTGCAATAACTTTGCTAATAGTTCACGCGCTACTTCATTACCAACTTGACGACGCAAGATATAGAAAATATTGGTTACTGCATGACCTGAAACATAACCTTCTACTTGATTCTGCATTACTGTATTTAATGCTCTTGCAGAAGCCGCGACAAATGGTTCACGCTGTGCCAAAATATCAAGCAACACATCGCTGTCAAACAACACCCGTTTCAACCGTATTTCTCCTCTAAATAATCCACATAATTTTCTGTCGGATTTTTTTCTTCTAGCTGGATTACACCTATTAAACTCTGAGTCCAGGAGTCAAGGTCGGTTAAAGGTTCTAAGGTTGGACTGTCAGTAATAGACAATAGGGTTTCTTGTTGAGTCACATCTTTTTCAATCTGTTTATCCCAGGCTACTGGATAGAATTCCGTAAACCAGGCACGAAAATTAGCCAGAGCCTCTGGTGAAAGTTGACTAACATCCAATTCGACATTTATAAGCTGTTCGTAGTTTACGTTTAATTCTTTCTTTAGCTTCTCATTTCCTAGTGCTAAAATAAGGCTTTCATTGATTAAATCTGTCATCAATTTTAGTTGTTTATCCGGGAATGCTGCATAGAATTCCGCAAGCCAGGTATGAAAAGCAGCTAGATCCTTTGGTGAAAGTTGACTAACATCGAATTCGACTTTCCATTCAGTTAACAATTCATCAACCAAATTGTCCAAATTATGTAACAATGGCAAATTTAGGTTTTCAATATATCCGTGAGCAAGACGATTACTAACTTTAAAACAAGCTTGAGCAAGGTCGAATTGAGAGATTGATAACTCTCCTAAAGAGTACAGATGTTTTATTAAACCTATAACTGGGAAACGTTCAATAGGAATTGACACATCGATTGCTCGCTTTCTTAAAGCATTCTCAAAAATACTCCATAAAAAAAGAAAAGCAGACTGAATTTCATCATTTTTAATAAGCATCCGTGCTTGGGAAAACTGATCCTTTAGCTTTTGCCATGAAGGAAGTTCTTCAGATATTGCAGGTAATGAATTGGCTTCTATGTCTTCAAGCGTTACCAATAAAAAACGCCAGCCTGGATATTTGCTCACTTCCTCTGCTAAAACTTGTAAACGATCAACCGACAGACGGCTGAGGCTGTTTTTTACTTCAATTACTAAACCTGAACCGTCTTTAATGGCAATTAAATCTGGCTGGTAGTTACCCAAATCAAATGGTAATTCATCTGTTCGGAGTCCAGTTAAAACACGAAATCCTTGACTTTCGTACTTCTGTGCCAGAGATTTCACTTTTTCATCGTATAGAATTTCAGTATTGTTAGTCATAAGTATTTTTCCAATGGTTGAGATTTACTTATTTTTACATAAACACACTCTTTACCTGTGATAACAGCACGCTGTAATAACGAAGGTAAATTTATTCTATCAATTGGGTCAGACAGAAACCTACGATGGCTATCTACATCTGATACTAAACTATCATCTTCAAAAACTAAGCCGACAAGTGCATCCTGAATCGGTTTGATAATATTATCGGTATCAGCCGGAAAATCATCACAAAGATAAACTAGCGTCAGTTGTAAATCACCTTGTTTAATGACGCTGCGATCTTTCCAAAGTTTTTGAGCTTCAACGCGCACAAAATTCTTCCATGCCTGAAGGTTTTCTTTTTTCTTTGTCTGTAACGAAACAGGTCGTCTGGGAATGACAAATTCAAAAGGTATTATTCGCATCCCAAGTGCATATCTTTATAATTAGTTAACAAAGTTACAGCAATTTTCACAGATGATTACTCATCATATTGAGCATATCTACACTTATACAAAAATTCTATATGGTTATTGGTCAGCGTTAGGATAAAAGTCTAAGTCTAAAATCTCATCAACAGAAAACGGACAAGCGATCGCAAAGGTATCTTCTGATAAACTTGTTTCCACCATTGCCTCTCGCCGCGATCGCTGATAAGTAGTATTAATCCACTCGGCATCATTTAAAAAACGCCGCAAGCTAGGACTTTCTTGCAACAATTCATCTATAATGGTCACTTGCCAACTGTGACTACGACGTTCTGGTTGATACTTCCATTTCAACAAATGCGATAAGACTAACCGCAACGCACTTTGCAACGCTCGCTGTTGACTCTTACCTAAGTCCACCACTTCCTCAATTAAGTGTTCTAAATCCAGCGTGTCCCAGTGGTGCGATCGCAAAAGCTCTGCTGTCTGCTCTACCCAAGCACAATAATCTTGCTCATACAGAGTTTGTAACATTTGCAGTTCTATAATTTTCATGGCGCTTCTCCTTGGCGAATAAATAGGTAGGCGCAAGTTAACTGTCATAAAACCCAAATTCCCGACTTTTATCAAAAATCGGGAAGGGATGCTATCTAAACAAATACTTTGACTGCTGCATTAGTTAGGAGTTCTCCGCGTCTCCTTGAGTTCCCTCTACTCTGACTGAATCGGGTTATCTCTAGGGTTAACTAACCTCAGCAATTTTTGCTTGATTTGAGCGTCGAATACTTCCCATTTCATTTTCGCATAGGCGGAATTTTCGTTGCTGCCTGATAAGAAGCCCATCGGAATTTCAAAGCCACCTGCGCTTGTTCTTCCACCACCGAAAAAGCGCCCTGCACTATCTTGTCCAAAGGCTTCTTTGATGAATTCATCGGGGTCAAGGGTAAGTTTACTGGTTCTCAGGGAACCAATGACTATTTCGAGTTCTTCGTTTTCATCGTGAACAATACCGTAAACTACGGCGGTGTGGACGTTTTCTTCAGTGACGAGAAAATCAGCCGCTTGGGGGATGGCGTCACGGTCTTCGTAACGTAAGTAACCAACACCGGCAATGGAAAAGTTATTTTGGACGATGCGATTTTTTAGCGATCGCTCGATCACATCCATTACCCGCTTGGAACGGTTCGCCTGTAAAATGGCATTCAGCAGTTGGGCATCATAAAATCGGCTTAAATACGCAGCTGCCATAAAGTCTTCTTCTTGGGCTTGCATCAGCCGATTTGTATCCGATCGCAAGCCATGCATCAAGGCAGTTGCACATTTGACGTGTTGATTTATGCTGCTATCTAATGCCAATAATCCCGTTTGCAGGTATTGAGTAAAAATTGTTGCCGTCGCTCTGACATAAGGACGGATATCCTCAAACTCTGAGTGCAGATCGCCTTGGATACTGTGATGGTCGATGAGTACCACTAGGGGAATTTTCGCCTGCTGCACCGATGACAGTAGTTGTGAAGTGGTTCCCTGGTTATCAATTAATACAAAACCTTGATAACATGATAAATCTTTGGTTTTTAAGGTTTGGGGCGTCCAGCGTTGGATAGGTAAGTTAGTCAGCCTTACCAAGGCAATATTCTCTTGATGGCTCAATGCACCAGCATAAATGATTTCACATTTGATATCATATTGCTGGGCAATTAACTGGTAAGCCCAGGCACACGAAAGGGCATCAGGGTCAGGAAAATCTTGCAGAATTACCAGTTGGCGATCGTGTCGGTGTGCCAGAAGGGTTTTTTGCAGTTCTTCTGACTTTTGTTGTGCCAGAGAATTACCACGGTGACTGAGATATATAGCCCCATCACCTACCGATGGCGGTAATGAGGGACTCTTAAATGCAACTTCTACTGGCGCTTTCTCGATTTCAGGTTCCTCTGGGTTTGGCTCTGTGGTCAATGACAAACTCTCAAACTGAGTAACGGAAGAATTAAAGTACATAGGGAACTTTTTTAAAGTGTAAGGCTCCTTTAATTCAGAAATACTACGAGCAGCAATTCACTGAATTTAGCCACATTATTATGATCTTCGCAAAAATATCAAGACATTGCACTATACATCTAAGTATATTTTTTGTCAGTAACAGTGCTTAACAATCAACTAAATTCTACTAGAGGGCTACAGCAACGAAGTTTAGGTATCGGGCTGTATCTGGCAGAATCAACCTCTTTTAGGAGCTTTTTTAGCTTCTGGAAATTAAATCAAAGGTATTTTTATCTAACTTAGGGTATACTTTCTATCTTATACTTTAGAATTAGTCCTTGATATTTGATATTTGAAATCTTCTTATACTTAATATTCTCATTATTGTGACTATTGAGCAATTAGCAATTATTTTTGCTCGACAACGCGTGTTTCGTATCCCTTTTGAAAATTCTGAAAATTTAGAGTGAAGTCTAATGAAAGAGGGGAGAAGGCAGGGGGGATGAGGAGCAAAGGGGGAAATCCCATGCACAAATGTAGAGGCTTAAGCGTTGATGCACTCGCCTTCGTTGCAAGCCATCCGCCAATTTTTTAACACTCCATAACTCAACCACATCTATGACAGCAGATTTCAGGTAAATACAGATATAAAACCCAAAACCTTGTAGAGACGTAGCAGTGCTACGTCTCTACGTATATTCGATTAGAGCGAAATCTGCTGTATTCGAGAACCATAGGTTTTAAAAGTAGTGTGAGCATCTTGCTGCCTCCTGGTAGCTGCGGGCTAGATGCCCGCACTACTCCAGGTATTAAAATGGACGAGCTTTAAAGTTATTGGCTTGTCCCAAAGAAATAGGGTATCTCTTCTTTATCCTCCACTTTTTTGATCAAAGACCTATAACATACTTTTGCCACTCTGTATGCAGTCCACTCTTAAGATGCTTGCTAACCTCGAAATAGAGGCTGCTATAAGGTTGGCGCGGGGGATGACGCAATGGCATATGAGCTTCGTGAGGAGTCCGACTGCCTTTTTTGACGTTGCAACGGACACAAGCGGTAACAATGTTCTCCCAGCTATCGCCTCCGCCGCGCGATCGCGGTATTACATGGTCTAGTGTCAACTCATCCCCTGTGTAACCACAGTATTGACAGGCATGACCATCACGGTGCAATATATTTCGGCGAGTTAGAGGAATTTCTTTATAAGGAACACGCACGTAGTGACGTAACCGGATCACGGTTGGCAACGGGAAATCCGAGTACAGGAATTTACCGTTGTGTTCCACGTGTTCTGCTTTGCCCTTGATTAAAAGAACTACAGCACGACGCCAACTCGTTATATTGAGAGGTTCGTAAGAGGCGTTTAAGACTAAAACCTTCCCCATTTATCTGCGCTCAGGGTATTAGCTTTATATAAATATTAACACAAATACACCCTGCTAGGGAAATTAGAAGAAATTATACTTTTGGGAGAATTCGGAAATTAAGTTAGGAGTAGAGACGCGATTAATGGCGTCTGTACAGGAGTTAGGAGTGAGTAAGTAAAATTCCTAACCTAATGCAAAGAGTCTTACGTAGACTAAGGCAATCTTGCAGCGTCTCGTAGAAAAGAACGTAGCGAAAAGTCGAGCTATAAGATTTACTCCTCTGACTTTTCACGGTATCTGGAAAACCTCTCTTCTTTTAGGAGAGACTTTGAATTCTCCCCCTTCCCTTGTAGGGAAGGGGGCTGGGGGGTTAGGTTTCGCCTCTTCTTTTCCAGATAACGTCAAAAGTCAGATTTACTCCTAACTCATAATTCTTAACTTTTACTTTGGTGCCGCCAGATATTGTATCAATTCCAATATGAAGGTTAAACTTCCTATTTAACTATTTAATCTGATCTCGCTTTTAGGAGCGTGTATAGATAGATAACTTGAAAGTTTAGCTTTACGTGGGATAGGAGTCAGTACAAATGTTAAGTCGGAAAGAAATCCCTGGTATAGTTCCTAATCAGCAGTGCGATGCCTACGCGTGGTTTTCGCAACGAGCCTGGGTAGAAATTGATTTAGGAGCGTTGTCGTACAATGTACAGCAATTGGTGCAGTTTTTATCGCCGTGTACCCAGTTGATGGCAGTAGTAAAAGCCGATGCTTATGGACATGGAGCCGTAACAGTCGCCCAAACCGTCATCCAATCGGGAGCTAGTTGGCTAGGAGTGGCTACAGTTCCCGAAGCTATTCAATTGCGAGAAGGGGGGATTGAAGCGCCCATTTTGATTTTAGGGGCAACTCATACACCAGAACAGATTCATGCGATCGCACATTGGAAACTTCAGCCCACACTCTGTAGCCCTAAACAAGCTCTAGTATTTTCCGACACTCTAGAATCGATGAATTATGGTTCTCCAGTACCCGTACACATCAAATTAGATACGGGAATGTCTAGGTTGGGAACTAATTGGCAGGAAGCTGGTGAGTTTGTGCAATTAGTACAGCGTTTACCACATCTTGAGATTGCCAGTATTTATTCTCATTTGGCAACAGCAGATGAGCCTGATACTACGGTAATGGAAGAACAGCATAGACGATTTGAAGAAGCGATCGCTCAAATCAAAGCAATGGGAATCGAACCGCCCTGCTTGCACTTGGCAAATTCAGCCGCCGCACTCACGGATTCAGCATTACACTATGACATTGTGCGAGTCGGTTTAGCCGTTTATGGACTTTACCCAGCAACCCATTTACAAAAGGCGATCGATCTCAAGCCAGTTTTGCAACTTAAAGCACGAGTCACCCAAGTTAAAACAATTGCCGCAGGAACAGGTGTTAGCTACGGCCATCAATTTATTGCCCCGCGTGAACTTCGCCTCGCCGTTGTGGGAATTGGCTATGCTGACGGTGTACCTCGCAGTCTTTCTAATAAAATGCAGGTGTTAATTCGCGGTCAGCGAGTCTCGCAAATTGGGACAATTACAATGGATCAGTTGATGCTAGATGTGAGTGCCATACCTAATATCCAAGAAGGAGAAGTAGTCACCTTGCTAGGAGAACAGGGAAAAGAACAAATTTCCGCAGACGATTGGGCAGAACAATTAAACACTATTTCTTGGGAAATTCTCTGCGGGTTCAAGCATCGTCTGCCTCGTGTTGCAGTCATGTAATTGGGAATTGGGCATTGCAAGAAGACTTACTACAACTTTTGCTCTGCTCTCTCATTCTCAATTACCTATTGCTAAAAATAATTTCTTATGGTAATATAGTTAACTGATGCGGATGTGGCGAAATTGGCAGACGCGCTAGATTTAGGTTCTAGTTCCGAAAGGAGTGAAGGTTCAAGTCCTTTCATCCGCATTTTTAATTACCGTAAGGTGCATGGGTCGCTTAACTCATGCACCTTCTTTATGAATTAATTCATCGTCAACTCCAAGCAGGAAAGTTCAGTACAGCTAGACTCTGCTGGCGTAAGAAGATTATTGTCTGAGTTTTTGACTTTGCGATCGCTCTCGTTCCCCCCATCCCTGCACTGGAAAGTGCTGACAATCCGAGAGTTAAAGCGGATGGCTAGCTGCCAAAAATGATGATTTACATCGCCTCAAACCCAATAGCAATCGTCCAGAAATAGAGGTAGTCAAAAAATATAGTCATCTTCCCCAAATTGAATGTTTTCCAGGACAGTTAAATCAAGTATTTATGAACATTGCGTCCCTGATTCGATGCTTTAGAAGAATCGAATCAGGGACGCAATGTTACCGATATTAAAACCAATCCAAATCGCATCACGATTACAACTTGCAGAGGTCAACAAAAGACTATTGTGGTAAAAATTGCGGATAACGGTACTGGGATGCCAGAAGAGGGGCAAAAACGTATCTTTGACAACCTGTTCACGACGAAAAGCGTTGGCAAAGGAACGGGATTAGAATTGGCGATCGCTCATCAAATTGTTGAGGATAACCACCGTGGGAAGTTGAGTTGCAATTCTGTACTGGGTAAAGGCACAGAATTTCTCATTGAGATTCCAGTATTTTAAGCTAATGATCTGGCATGGATTTAGGCGAATCTAAATGTTTTGCTACCGAAAAGACAACTTTTCAAACATCCTCTTAGCTTAACAACAGTAGGTGTATCCGCTAAAATCATCTCTAGACGAGTGTTACTATTCATATCAAATTCCTGAGATTGTCAAGTAAAAGGTGAAAATATTATCGTTTACATTTCATTACGCTTATACCAATTCTTTATAAAGATGCATAGAAAGAACCCCACTACCTGCGGTACCTGCCCTTAGGGACTGACAAATAAAAAAATACTCAACTACTTCTTGTGGGGTGGGCAACATGAGCGCCTTTGACTATGGGCGGGCGAGACGCCATTAGTGTCAAGTTAAGCTAAAACTTCCTACGTCAATAAGCATTTATGCTTAAAAATGTGGTTTGAAAGGGACAAAAAACGAACTTTTTCAGGGATTATTAATGCTTTGTTTATCAGCATCACTCCCATTTTACGTATAAAACTCATAAAAAAGTTCACATTTATACTTCGTTCCAAACAAAACCTATCGTTGACAAATGGGTTTTAACCTTAAGTTGACACTAATGGCGAGACGCCCACCCCACAAGATTGGGTGATAAAGAGAACATGGTTTTACGGAAGGTTAAATTGTGAATTTAGAATTTAAAATTTTTATTTATGGAAGATTTATTTGCGCGGCTAGAACGCACACTCAATCCTGAACTACCTTCCCTAACAGAATCGCAACAACAACTCCTACAAGAACTCAGTATTGATGAAAATCAACCCGGTACAATTCTCCATGACTTTCAAACTCTCATAGATTTCTTGCAACCAAACGGAGTGGAAGTTAGTAGTGTTAATAACCTTCTCCCGCTAAAAGTCCTATCAGAACTTAATTCTCGCTTAAGTCACCCAATTGAAACTCAACTCAAACGCCCCGTACAGAAATCATACCCCTACATTAATGGACTATATCTGTTATTACGGAGTTCTGGAATAGCCCAAATTAGATCCCAAGGAAAGAAGCAGGTTTTAGTTTTAGACTCAGCAACTTTGCAATCATGGTTAAGCCTGAACTCAACAGAACGTTATTTCAACTTATTAGAAGCCTGGTTAATTTGGGGAAATAACGAAATTTTGGGTGAACATCAAGATTCATTCGGGAATTTATTTAGATGTATTCAACTTTGGACTCGCGTCCCAGATCAAGGTTTAAAGTTTCCTAAATCGGAAAATCAACATGATATTAGTTATTACCCTGGACTGCATAATATTGCCCTGTTAGAGTTATTTGGATTGTTATCTATCAAACATGGAAAACCACAAGAAGGCAAGGGGTGGCGCATTACTAGTTTACAATGCTTACCCTTTGGTCATGCTCTGTTGCAACTACTTTTTCCATTGGGTATACGAGGAGAACTACAGGATGATGTAAATGTAAATTTTGGAAAATTGCAGTCACATCTTAAACCATTTTTTCCAGAATGGGAACATAATTTACTTGTTCCCAAGCAAGGATTTACTGATGGTATTTATATTTTTAAAGTTTCCCTTTCTCAGGCTTGGCGACGCATTAGTATACCAGCCAAAAAACCATTAAGCTGGTTGGCAGAGACAATTCTTGATGCTTTTGATTTTGATTACGATCACTTGTACGAGTTTAGTTATAAAGACCATTTTGGCCGCATAATAAAAATCGGTCATGCCTACATGGAAACACCCCCATTTGCCGACCAAGTTCAGATTGGTGATTTATCTCTAGAACCAGGTGCTAAGATAACATATCTTTATGATTTTGGTGACAACTGGAAATTTGATGTGCAGTTAGAAGCAATTAATCCACCTGATAACAAAATCAAAAAACCAAAAATTTTAGAAGTTCACGGAAACGCACCTCAACAGTATTGGTGTGAGGATGATGAATTGGATGAAGATGAGGGATGAGGAGGATTTAGGGAGGCGCAGAGAATGAGAATTTTCTCGTGTCACCGTGTCTTTTGTTTCTGTCTACTAAAACTCGCTTTCAGATTGAGATAGTTTTAGTTACAATAAAGCAACACAAATGGTCAGGAGATAAAACCTGTGAGTCTTCCATATACTGGAGGTTGTCAATGTGGACAGATTCGTTATGAAATTCTTGCCCAGCCCTTAACCCTTTACCTATGCCACTGCAAGGAGTGTCAGAAACAATCATCTAGTGCCTTTGGTATGTCTCTTACAGTACTACGAGATGCTGTTGTAATTGTTCAGGGAAAACCGAAAGCTTGGACTCGGAAAAATGATCGCGGGCGTGAAGTAAATAACCTGTTCTGTGGCGACTGCGGAACGCGATTGTTCCATGAACGGACTTACAAAGCAAATACTATCAATGTCAAAGCTGGAACCTTAGATGATACAAGTTGGTTACACCCAGTGGGTAACATTTGGACACGCAGTGCCCAGTCATGGGTAATAATTTCAGATCAATTGCTCAACTATGATGGGCAACCAGAGGATACGCAGCCTTTATGGGAAAAATGGAAACAACAACATCCATAAATGCACAACTCCCGATATCACACATCATTCCCCTGACACTTAAAACAATGCTTTGGTTGGTAGTCTAGCCCATGAATGTAGCAAAGGACATAATAGTAAATTTTACTGGTAAAATGCTTTAATGAACATATTAAATTATTTAAAAAAGTAATAGTAAACTCAAATTAGAAGTTCGGCTTGTATATCATATATATTTCCATCCTTGTCTGCAAATCATTGATAAAGCTAACACACTATTAATATTTGACATGAAAACTTACTGGCAATTTCCAATCAAGTAACTTAACTTAAATTGGATAACTAAGACAATTTTGGTTCATTTTCAACACTTTTAACAGTTATTTCTAGACAAGCTTGATGAAAAACGATACACCACAAGAATTGAACCCAGATCAAGAAATTGGGCGCTTGATTGACGAGGTAATGTCTTCATCTCTGACTGATGAACAGTACCGCAAAAAGATGCAGCGACGCAAAGAAGTGCAAGACAAGCGCATAGCAGAAGCTGTACCAGAAAAAGGGTTAATTATTGTAAATACTGGTAACGGTAAGGGTAAAACCACTGCGGCTTTAGGGATGGTGTTACGATCGCTAGGTCACGGGTATAAAGTAGCGATCATCCAATTTATTAAAGGTAGCTGGGAACCTTCCGAAAAAAGGGTTTTTAGTTCTTGGGAAGACCAGATAGAATTTCATGCAATGGGCGAAGGCTTTACCTGGGAAACTCAAGACCGCGATCGCGATCTTGACAAAGCTAGCGCCGCCTGGGAAAAATCATTAGAATATATCCGCAACCCAGACTTTCATCTGGTGTTGTTAGACGAAATCAATATCGCCCTGAAAATGGCTTACTTACCAGTAGAAGACGTTTTAGCGGGTTTGGCACAAAAACCAGCTAACAAACACGTTATTCTCACAGGTAGAGGCGCACCACCAGCTTTAATTGAGTGTGCTGACTTAGTAACCGAAATGACCCTAGTTAAGCACCCTTTCCGCGATCAAGGAGTGAAAGCGCAACCGGGAATTGAGTATTAGATTTGTTGAGTGAAAAATCTGGCTCTGCTTTTGGGAATACTTGATTTATTCACCTGACTAATCTAGCACCCAGGCATTATCAATATGAAATGGATTAAACCATCCATATATTTTGCAACCTTTTCTTTACTTTCTGCTTTAACAGCACAAGTACAGGCTCAGTCGTACCATCCCCATAAAACTTGGCAAATTAGTCAAGCATTTAACCCACCGCAGCGAGGAAAACCTCCCGCAAGTGCTGGTGGTTCTACTCGTGGCGGCTCTTGCTTAACAGGGAAAAAACTAATTCCCTTAATACCTCCAGATAACTTAGGGCTGACATTTGCTGAACATCCGACATTTTTCTGGTATGTACCTCCATCTCAAGTCAAAACAGCCAAGTTTCTGCTCCAGGCTGAAGACCAGAATGTATTTTATGAAACATCTTTTACACTTCCAGATCAACCCGGAATTATTAGCTTCAAACTTCCTGACAGTACCCCTGCACTCGCTGTCGGGAAAACTTATCACTGGTATCTAACAATGGTTTGTGATACTCAAGACTCTAGTGAAAACCTGACTGTAGATGGTTGGGTGGAACGCACTCAACCAGAATCATCGTTGTCGGAGGCGTTAGCAAAGGCAAATTTATACAAATTGCCCACCATCTATGCAAAAGCAGGGATTTGGCATGAAGCGCTGACTAGTTTAGTGCAGCTACGCCAAACTGAGCCGAATAATATCAAAGCGAGGCTGGATTGGAGACAATTTTTCAAGTCAGTTGGTTTGAGTGCGATCGCTTCAGAACCATTGATAGATTGTTGCACATCTAGAAATTCAACACCAAATTGAAAAAGGGCATTGGGAGAATTCTTAACTCCTAACTCCTAACTTCCCACTCAGTCTAAATATTATGTGGGCAAAGCTGAAACCGCAAATCTGGCAATGGCGTGGTGTTTTACTGGCTGTTCCCAATATTACAGCCCTAGTGATTGCAGTCCGCTTGACTGGATTACTGCAATTGTTGGAATTAGCAGCACTGGATCAATTTTTTCTCCTCCGGCCACGAGAGGCGGCTGATACCCGCATCGTTATAGTTGAGATTAATGAGGCAGATATTCGCAAGCAGGGTGAGTGGCCGATATCTGATGGAAAACTGGCCAGTTTGTTAGAGAAAATCAAACAACAGCAACCCAGAGCGATCGGTTTAGATATTTATCGTGATTTACCCGTGAATCCCGGCCATCAAGACTTACTTAGAGTGTTTAAATCGACTCCCAATTTGATTGGAGTCCAAAAAATCTCTGATACTGTTGATAGTTCGGCGGTTGATTCGTCTCCAGAACTGAAGAAACTTCATCAAATTGGGTCGAATGATTTACCTATAGACGGGGATGGCAAAATTCGGCGAGCATTATTATACGCCAATTTAAATAATGGCGATGTTCTCGAAAGCTTTGCCCTAAAACTGGCATTGCTGTACTTAAAACCTGAAGGTATTACCGCCAAGCCTGCAACAACTAACTCTAATTACTTGCAGTTAAATCGGGGTATTTTCCCGATTTTTGAACCGAATGATGGAGGTTATGTCCGAGCAGATGCGGGGAGTTACCAAGTGCTGTTGAACTATCGAGGACAGATACAGCAGTTTACTAAAGTTTCTCTGAGCAAAGTGCAAGAGAACCAGATCCCAGCAGACTTAATGCGGGGCAAAATAGTGTTAATTGGTGCCACTGCTGAGAGTTTGAAGGATTTATTCTATACGCCTTACAGCAGTAATGTCTTGACTGATCCAGAACGGATGGCGGGTGTAACAATTCATGCTAATTTAATTAGTCAAATTTTAAGTGCGGCAATAGAAGGTCGTCCGCCGATCAAGTGTTTACCTGACCCGGTAGAATGGCTATTGATTTTGATCTGGTCAATTATTGGTGCTACCTTGTGTTGGTTGCGACGCCACAGTAACAACCAGAAAATTTTTATGCCTGTTAGTGTTTTTCTCGCGGGTGGCGGTTTAGTTGGTGGCAGTTTTCTGGCGTTTTTGGCTGGTTGGTGGATTCCTGTTGTACCTTCATTGCTGGCATTTGTTGGTTCGGCGATCGCACTCACTCAGTATATTGCCCAAAGTGCTACTGAGACGCGAAAAACCCTCGGACGTTATCTAACTGATGAAATCGTCGCCAATATCCTGGAAACTCCTTCTGGGTTAAAACTAGGGGGAGAACGCCGAAAAGTTACGGTTCTCGTATCTGATTTAAGAGGATTCTCAGCTATTTCTGAAGAATTACCCCCTGAAGAAGTAGTCAAGATTTTGAATCTTTATCTGGGAACAATGACAGATGTGATTAACCAGTATAAAGGCACGATTAATGAGTTTATGGGTGATGGTATTTTTGTGATATTTGGTGCGCCAATTAGTCGCATAGATGATTCCCAACGAGCGATCGCCTGTGCGATTGCGATGCAATTGGCAATGCAGCAAGTAAATGAACAAAATCGGCATAATAATTTCCCAAACCTGGAAATGGGAATTGGAATTAATACAGGCGAGGCTGTAGCGGGAAATGTTGGTTCTCAAAAACGCGCTCAATATACAGTTATTGGCAGCCATGTTAATTTGGCTGCCCGAATTGAGTCTTATACTGTGGGAGGACAGATTTTAATTTCCGAAAATACCTGCAAAGATGCCAATATTGACCTTCAAATTGCTGGGCAACTACAAATAGAACCCAAGGGAATGAAACACCCTGTGACAATTTGTGAAATTCGTGGCATTGGCGGTAAATATAATTTATTCTTGCCTAAAGATGATGAAAAAATAATTATTCTCAATCAAGAAGTACCTGTAGAATACGCTATTTTACAGGGAAAATATGTAGTGGGAACAGTATTTCATGGCGCACTGATTAGCCTCTCTGAAAAAGGGGCGCAATTGCGATCGCCACATTCTTTAGAACTCTTGAGTAATCTCAAACTCAAGTTATTGATTGAAGCAGAACTGGCTATAGAACAAGAACACATTTATGCCAAGGTGATCCAACAATCTCATGTTGACGAGCATCTCTTTTTGCTTCGGTTTACATCTGTTCCGCTAAAACCAATGGCTGGCGACAAGCCCCTAGGCATCTACGCAATTCTGAATGCGCTCCGTCAGCCTGGGTGAGATTAGGGCATCAATATTGAAATGGCAACGAAGGGAGGTGTATGTAAATACGGTCAACCGAAAAAGTAGGTAGTCTAGCTTTTTTTAAAACAGTAGCAATTGTTGCTGATAGAACCAGGCGATCGCGGTAAGATTTTGGACTTAAGCCTGATCCAACTCCAATAACTCTTAACTCTGGCCGAATAATTAATAATTCGTAATTTATGGTATGGAGCAACTAACTTGAGTTCTGGAGGTCAAAATATGATTTCTTCTAAAACAGAGATTGAATTACACCCAAAGGACAAATGACAAACGTAAACAACTTTCAAAGATTAGTAGAACTTGCAAATGATTATGGAATTATTTGCCAGCCAACACCAGAAGAATGCTTGATTGCATCCTTGCCTGGAGATGATGATTTCTTATTAGCTTTTACTTGGTCTAGTACGGTTGAAGGAGAGCCGACAGAGCATGAATTAATCGCAATTAGTGTACAGGATATTGTCAAAGAAGTTACTGTTGCCGCTTGGCAGATTCCTATTTATTTATTCGGAAACGTTTTAAGGCAGGCTCAGATGCTTGTCACTGCCCATAAAGATTTTGTTAGCCAGTAGAGAAGTAGGGGCAATTGATGAATTGCCCTTGTTTGCGCCAGATGCATTAGCCAAATAACCAGATTGTGAGCCTGTCATACCCCTTTTACACAATACGCTCCCTGTCTCAAAATTCGGAGTTTTAAGAGAAGGAATAGCATAGAAATGTCTGGTAATAGTTAGTATCTATTACTATAATACGTTCAGACAAGGAGAGAGGAGGAGGCTGAAAATGGCAGGCAGTTACTCGGTAGGTGAACATTTCGACAATTTCATCAAGGCGCAGGTTGCCTCCGGGCGTTATAACAATGAGAGCGAAGTGGTGCGGGATGCCTTGCGGCAAGCAGAACTGCGAGAAGCAAAACTGGCTGTTTTACGTGAGCATGTGGCTCACGCAGTTGAAGAAGGTGGAAACTATACCGATGATGACATCGCCACCATTCTAGCGGCGGATGTGTAGTACGCCATGTATGAATTAGGCTATTTGGCACAAGCTAAAACCGATCTTATTCGTATAAAACGCTATGTTGCCAGAGAAAGCGGCAGCACTGAACTTGCGCTCAGATTTACGGAGAAGTTACGGCAACAATGCCGGAAACTCGCAGAGCTACCCGGCACTATGGGAAGGGCAAGACCTGAATTAATGGCAGGAGTGCGGAAAACTCCGCACGATAATTATATTATTCTGTTCAGATATGATGACTCTTTGATTGAAATTATTTCGATTATTGAGGGGCACAGGGATATAGAAGAATTATTCAGGCAGTAACTTTTACCCAAGAGATACGCATAACCCGCTTTCCTTAAATGACGAAAAAACGAAAGCGGGAAAACACGTAGGCTTCAAGATATTCTCGCAAGATAGGGTGTTTACAAAGCCTACAAGAGCTTTTCAAAAAAGTTGCCAGCACTCGCGTGCGATCGCCCAGTCTTCTTGAGTATGAATTACCAAAACCTTTACTGCTGAGTCAGACGTTGTAATTTCCCGATCATCTGGCGACGGCACATTTTTTTCTGGATCGAGTTTCAGCCCCAAAAATTGAAAGGCAGTGCAAGCAGCTTCCCGAATCGATGCCACATTTTCACCGACTCCGGCTGTAAAAATTAGCGCGTCTAATCCTCCTAAACTGGTGAGCATAGCACCAATACCAGACCGGAGACGATGTATATAGATATCTAGCGCCAGTTGCGCTCTTTGATTGCCAGAGGCGATCGCTTCTAGAATCTGCCGTAGATCGTTCGACACACCAGATACTCCCTGCAACCCAGATTCTTTATTGAGCAGTTCATTTAGTTTGTCAGCCGAATAATTATATTGTCGTAGCAGATAAATCAGAATACCAGGATCAACAGAGCCTGAGCGACTACCCATCATCAACCCTTCTAATGGTGTAAATCCCATCGTCGTGTCAACACTACGACCATTACGAATCGCTGCTAAAGAACAACCATTACCCAAATGACAAGTAATTAACCGCAGAGATGGCAAATCTCGACCGAGAATTTGGGCAGTACGTTCAGCACAATATTGATGACTGATGCCGTGAAACCCATAGCGACGGATGCCCTGCTGCACCCACTCGTAGGGACCGGGGTATATTGCCGCAGCATCTGGTATTTGGGCGTGAAAGGCAGTATCAAATACAGCGACTTGGGGCACTGTTCCGAAAATTTCCTCACAGACCTCGATTCCTTCGAGATTAGCAGGATTATGATCTGGGGCAAGAATGGCAAAACTAGCGATCGCCTCTTTAACCTCAGAGTTAATCATAGTACTCTGCTGATATTCCCGACCTCCATGTACTACGCGATGCCCGACAATATCAATTGCCTTTGGTTCCTCAATTACTTGAGTATTCCCACTCCAAAGCGTTTTGAGTAAACGAGCAAGCACTTTGGGGCGAGACTCTGACTGTAACTCTTCTTTCAAAATAGCCCCTGAAGCTGTTTTAACCTTGACTTCTGCCAAACCCTGCTTATGAGTCCAATCAATTTGAGCTTCCCAGAGAGGCTGAGGAGGATGCTTGGGAAGTGCATCACCAACAATCTCATAAAAGCAGCTTTTTTGGCTACTGGAGCCTGCATTCATGATCAATATTTTCATAGGATTCACTAATTTGGAATGGGAGTTATAGCGGTTTCCAGTTGAGTCCAATACAGACCTAACCCCCAACCCCTTCCCTCGTAGAGAAGGGGAGTAAGATTCAAAGCCTCTAACGCCACGTGCTTCAAGTCGGGAAACCCGCCCAACGCAGTGGCTCCTCCTTGTAGGAGAGAGGAATGGAAGTGAGGTCAAAACTGTACTTGACCCAAGCGAGAACCGCTATAAAATTACGACTTACGCACTGTACAAATTAATCATGGTATGTTTTTACCAAAATATACGAATCATATTTGATTTCTGAATCTGTCCATTTACACAATGTCTATCTTCAGACAGATAAACAAAGAATCAAGATAGTGGGATGTTAGCATCATCTCTGCGATCGCTATTCAAAAAAAGATTTTTCAAAAGTTAAAAAAATATCCAAATTTAGTTTAGAGGACTCCAGCAATGAAAGCACTCTTACTTTACCCCCGCTTCCCCAAAACCTTTTGGTCTTACGACGAATTTATGAAAATAGCGGGACTTAAGGCAGTTATTCCACCGCTAGGAATTCTGACTGTTGCCGCTATGCTACCAACAGACTGGGAAATTCGGTTTTATGACCGTAATGTTAACCAAGAAACCGATGCTGATTGGGAATGGTGCGACATCGTGATTCTTTCTGCCATGCTTGCACAAAAAGAAGACTTTCTCGCCCAAATCCACAAAGCAGCGCAACTGGGTAAAAAAGTGGCTGTGGGTGGGCCTTATCCGACCTCAGTACCCGCACCTGCCCTGAAAGCAGGAGCTAACTACATGATTTTAGATGAAGGGGAGATTACAGTTCCACAATTTTTAGAAGCGATCGCTAAAGGTGAAGAACAAGGAACCTTTCGCGCCCTGGAAAAACCAGATGTGAGCAAAAGCCCCATACCTCGCTTTGATTTACTCAAGCGAGATGAGTACTTAATGATGGCAATCCAGTTTTCTCGCGGTTGTCCTTTTGAATGCGAATTTTGTGACATCATCAATTTATACGGTCGCAAACCACGTACCAAAGAACCCAGTCAAACCCTAGCAGAACTGCAAACTCTCTATGACTTAGGCTGGCGCGGATCTCTGTTCGTAGTGGATGATAACTTCATTGGCAATAAGCGCAATGTGAAACGTCTCTTACAAGCATTAATTCCGTGGATGCAGGAACGCAATTATCCCTTCACCTTCATGACTGAAGCTTCCGTAAACCTAGCAGAAGATACTGAGCTATTAGAACTAATGGCTAAAGCTGGTTTCTACGCAGTCTTTTTGGGTATTGAAACACCAGATCAAGACAGCCTGCAAAGCACTCGCAAGTTTCAAAATACCCGTAATCCCCTCTTAGAAGCCTGTCGTACCATCAATCAAGCTGGATTGTTAATCTACGCAGGATTTATCATTGGTTTTGATGGAGAAAAGACTGGCGCTGGAGAGCGAATTCAAGCTTTTGTTGAAGAAACCGGCATTCCTCAACCAATGCTAGGTATACTCCAAGCCCTTCCCAATACTGCCCTCTGGGAAAGACTAAAAAAAGAGGAGCGATTATTAGAAGGATTTGGAGGTTTGGAGGTGGGAGATCAGAATTCCTTAATGAATTTTGTTCCTAGCCGGCCAATGGCTGAAGTTGCTAAAGAATATTTAGAAGCAATTTGGAGAATGTACGAACCCAAAAACTATCTCCGACGTTGTTTTGAACAATGCCTCAAAATTACACCTAATCCCCAACTACAGCAGACGATGTATTTTCCTCCTGGAAAAGGACTGCGACTACTTGCCAACTTGCTCTGGCGACAAGGTTGGCAACGGCAGGAAATTCGGGGTCAATTTTGGCAACAGCTTTGGGCTATTATCCGCACCAAGCCGCAATTCGTGAATATGTATTTAGCTTTATGTGCGGCTGGCGAACATTTTTGGGAATACCGTATTTTAGCCAGAGAGCGCATTACTGAGCAGTTAGGATTTGATCCGCTAGTTACCCCTACACCTGTTGAAAAACCATTAGTCAGAATTTAAGAAAAGTGGATATTGTTCGCTCAACTCGTTGGCGTTTTTGGTGACAATTGGTTGCGATCGCTTTTGTGGGTTTCTGGAAAAACTGTGCCATGTTTGATATATCGTAGGCTATATGTCACACAGAAGCAGACATCAATATCAAGCAAAAAATGCAAGGAACCCAACTTTCTTTTTTTCCTAATAAGGACAATTACTCTACTACAAAGCAAAAAAAACCTAAACTAGGACGTTATGAACGTATTAAACGAGAACTAGAGCAAAATGACTCCGATCCATACAAAATATTCATTGATGTTGATTCTGTACCAAATCGACTATCTAATTACACCTTCATGGATCTGTTTTGTGGAGCAGGAGGTATAACACAAGGACTAGTTCAAGCTGGATTTAAACCCTTAGCTAGCGTTGAAATCAACCCAATTGCTTCTGCTACCCATAAAAATAACTTTCCCCAATGTCATCACTTTTGTGGAGATATCGAACAGTTTGATTCCCGTAATTGGCTACAACAAATCGGCTCACCTGAAGTAAATCTTATTATAGGCGGTCCACCGTGTCAGGGTTTCTCGGTAGCAGGAAAACGTGACCATAAAGATCCCCGCAATCGTTTATTTTATGAATTTGTGCGTGTTGTCTCAGAAATACGTCCTTGGTATGTTGTTATGGAAAATGTTCCAGGGATTCTGACTATACAAAACGGAGATGTAAAAAAAGCAATTATTGAAGCTTTTGAATCTATTGGTTATCCGAATATATCTGTTGCTATTCTTGAATCTGCTGCTTACGGAGTGCCACAAATTCGACCAAGAGCTATCTTTATAGCTAACAGATTTGGAATGCCAAATCCCTATCCCAAGGCTAAGTTTTTGCCCGAAGAATACAAACCTATTGAATCAGCTATTTCTGATTTACCAGCATATACCCCAATGCCAGAGATAAATCATCAGTGGACTAGACATTCACCTGAGTATATGGAGCGAATTGCTAAAGTACCTCCTGGTGGTTCTTTATATACAAAATACGTTGATGCTTTCAAACGGCAATATCCTGGTAAGCCAAGCATGACTGTTAAAGAAAATCACGGTGGTACTCATATTCATCCATATCTCAACCGGGTGATTTCAGCGCGTGAAATGGCAAGATTGCAGACATTTCCAGATTCATTTATTTTTAAAGGTTCTATGAAAAAAGCTATGTGGCAAATTGGAAATGCTGTACCGCCACGTTTAGCAGAGTGCATTGGCTACGCGCTTATTCCTTATCTAACTGATATTGCTCTTAATACTAATCATCTTTATCGGTAAACCCTAACATTCGATTTATAGCAGGGGACTGGGGACACTTCGACAAGCTCAGTGCATCGCTGGGGACTGGGGACTGGGTTGAAAGTCTTTTTGTATATAGGTTTTATCATCAGTTAATGTCCTAACCTCCTTGTCCGTTGCTATACCTTTCTGCTAAACCCACCTGTCCGCCAATTAACCCCAGAAATCCTGTTCCAGAGTGCTGAATCTCCAAAAAACTTGCTTGCTCCGGTGAAGTTTTATAAACTCGAAATGTTTTCATAATTCCCAAAGTAGCAGCACTTTCTAAAGGACTAACAAAGCTAATATCCCTGTCGAGAAAATAAGTTTGATTAGCCCAATGAGCCATCTGATTTGCATTTAAAAAGTAGCAGCCTGAGTGGGGATTGAGGGCACGACGAAAGATAATTGGTGTATTCATAATTATACCCTTGAGTTCCTGTTGTTCCTGCACATTTTGAAAGGGAGCAGTTACTCTTAAAGCCAAATCTCCATCAATGTAAGCTTTGTGAACCAAACCGTAGAGGGAGACTTCATAACGATTTGGCTGGAGCAAATTTAAATCACCCGCTTGTTGGGTAAACCAGTTTAATTTTATGAAAAACCAAGGGTCATAGATAATTAGGTCATCTTCAAGGAAGCAGTAGTAATCATACTGACCGAGACAGCTTTGTAGAACAGCTTGGCACTCAAATCCCAAAAGCAGAGGTTCTACATTAGTAGAATGATGCTTATATAAATGGGATGGCAAGGGAAGCTGATTCAGAACATGATTATCTTTGGTTGTACAAATAACAATATCTAGTTCGTGCGACTGGGGCTGATTCGCAGGGAAAGCTAGTCGTTGAGCAATGTTGATGATACTTTGAGATTTCCCAAATAATTCGTGCAAACTACTAAGGCTTTTAGTTAACGCCTGCAAACGGGGTTGCGGGTCTTTGTGTTGGGAAGCATGACGAGCCTCACTGCTAGGTTTGAAAAAATGAGCAATGGTAAAGATAATTCGCATTTGAAATATCGGTTTTATATTTTTCTGTCATTTTTCATTTGTCCTTTGTTGGTTGTAACTAATGACTAATGTCATCTAATTTCTACCAAATCCTTTAGAATTTGGGCGCTTTTTCAAACTATCAGAAGTTTTCCCAGCGAACATCCATTGCAAATGCTGTGGTAACAGTTTTGCTAAATCATAACGCTTGATAATTGTCTCTCGCGCATTGGCACGAATTGCTTTCATCTCCTGAGGATTATTCAACGCCTCTTCAACTCTATTAGCGATCTTCTGGGGAGAAAAGAAATCTACCAGTAGTCCATTTACCCCATCTTGTACAACTTCTAATACTGGCGGAGTATTAGAAGCTATTAATAAACATCCTGCTGCCATTACTTCTAACATTGACCAGGATAAAACAAAAGGACGGGTTAAATAAATATGAGCAGAAGAAGCTTGCAAAACCTGAAGATACTCATTGTAAGGAAGCCTATCTGTAAAGTGCAGCCTCGATAAATCCAAAGAAGATAATTTTTCCAACATTAATTGTTTATAAGTCTGACCATCGGGGAGATTTTTACCATAAGCCACCCGATCTTCGCCCACAACTACTACATGGCACTTAGGTCTTCGCTGCTGAATTAGTGCCACCGTTTCCATGAACTGTGGAAAACCTCTATAAGGTTCCATCCCGCGTCCCACATAAGTTACCAACTCTTCTACATGGGAAAGATCAAGATTTATTCTTGGTAAAACTAACTTTGCACCTGGTTGGGGAACAAAATATTTGGTATCAATACCATCATGAAGTACAGTGAGTTTGCTATGATATTCTTTAGGAAACTGGTGTCGCTGCCAATTGGTGGGAGAAAGACCGCGATCGCAGCTATATAAATCAGTTAAAATCGGCGCATTTTTGACGCGGATACGGCATTCATCATCAGCATTCAGTGGTTCATTGGGATCAAAATCTGCATCCGAACCGTGAGCATGGTAAAACCACTCGAAATAACACAATAACTCAGCTTTCGGGAAAATATCTTTCATAAATAAAGTTGGTCCCCAACCAGAATGACCATAAACTATATCTGGAAAGAAACCCTCAGCTTTTAATTTTTCTGCCACGCGATAGATAGCCTGGGCGGTAAGAACAGCATTTTCCAGGTTCCGAACGTAGTGGTGGGTTTGGGGAGCCGCTTCACGAGAAGGAGTGTAAATAGCTTTATAAACGCCAGGTATTTCCCCTTCACGTCGATTTGTCCCAAAGACGACTTGGTAATTAGGATCTTTACCTAAAACTGTTGCTAGGTTGCGAAATTGCGAGGGAAAATTAGGATGTAAAAATAAAATCTTCATGGGAATAATCTTGATTAATTTATTGCCAGATAAAATAAATTAAGAGAA
This sequence comes from Nostoc sp., assembly GCF_036917135.1. Taxonomy (GTDB): domain Bacteria; phylum Cyanobacteriota; class Cyanobacteriia; order Cyanobacteriales; family Nostocaceae; genus Nostoc. The sequence goes on from NZ_JBALEA010000067.1 coordinate 86,763, forward strand.
TCTGTTCAAGATTATAAGATTATTTCCCTAATTTTTTGCAAGTAAATTTAGATGAATCGTTGCCGTGAAATGGGAAAATAATTGCAAATTCGTGTTACAACCATGAAATTTATTGGCATTGATTTAGGCTGGCGATCGCAACCAAGTGGACTATGCTGCATAGAATAGATAGATGGAAAACTGCAACTACTTGATTTAGACCGCAAATCAGCCATTGCAGACATCCTCACCTGGATTGATCAGACCGTCAAACCAGAGGAATCAGCCATCATCGCCGTAGATGCACCTACCCTTATACCCAACGCCTCTGGGAGTCGCCTCGCCGACAAACTCAGCCACAAATACTTTGGTAAATATCATGCGGGATGCTACCCAGCTAATCAAAACCTACCTTTTGCAGATAGCACCATCAACTTTGGTTTAGAGTTAGAATCACGCGGTTTTGCACACGCCCCCACCATTGAACCGCAAAAACTTGGCAGATATCAAATAGAAGTCTTTCCCCACCCAGCGATCGTTAACCTATTCAACTTAGAACGCATCCTCAAATACAAAAAAGGACGACTTAGCGATCGCCGCCTAGAACTAATCAAACTCCAAAATTATCTTCTCGATATCCTCCCCTCCCTCTCTCCTCCTCTGCGCCTCTGCGGTTCGTTTCCTCTAGAAATCCCCACCACAGGTGCAGCCCTCAAGTAACTCTGAATTGTTCGGGTATCTGTAACGACCTGCAATACTAATCGCTTCATCAGGGCAAGGGCTATATCTTAACTTGTGCTATTGAATTCTAGATACCTCTGCCTCTTTTGGTCATGATATGGCAATATATAAAGTTGTAGCTGACCGCCTAAGTAGAGGTTTAACGTGGATACCATTGCAATTCCTGCTCTAAATCGGCCAGTGGATGCCACGGTAGAAATTCCTGGTTCTAAAAGTCTTACCAATCGGGCGTTGCTTGTGGCTGCTTTGGCGCAAGGTGACTCCATTTTAGAAAATGCTTTATTTAGTGAAGACAGCGAGTATTTTGCCAAATGCGTACAGCAATTGGGCATTCCCATTACTCTGAATCCCGATCTGGCACAGATTCAAGTGGGGGGAAGAGGAGGCGACATTCCAGCTAAACAGGCAGATTTATTTGTGGGTTTGGCAGGTACCGCAGCACGGTTTATCTCGGCGCTGGTAGCATTGGGTAATGGCGAATATCGTTTAGATGGCGTTCCCCGGATGCGAGAACGACCGATGGACGACTTGTTGACGGTGCTGCAAACGGGCAAAGCAACCGTTAACTTTGAGGGAACCCCTGGGTTTATGCCCTACACAATCTATAGTCAGGGATTCACCGGCGGAAATTTTCGGTTGAAAGCTAACCAAACAAGTCAGCAACTTTCGGCGTTGCTAATGATTGCGCCTTATGCTCAACAAGATACGTTGATTGAGGTTGAGGGGACATTGGTTTCTCAATCTTACGTCAAAATGACCTGTCGTTTAATGGCGGATTTTGGCGTGGAGGTGGTTCAAATCGGCGAGAATCAATTTCAAATCAAAGCAGGTCAACGTTACCAAGCTCGACATTATACAGTAGAACCTGATGCGTCAAATGCTTCTTACTTTTTCGCCGCCGCCGCCGTCACGGGTGGACGAGTGCGCGTCAAAAATTTGACGAAACAATCATGTCAGGGTGATATTCTGTGGTTGAATGTTTTAGAACAGATGGGTTGCCAGATTCGGGATTCGGATGATTACACCGAAGTAACAGGGCCGAAACAATTGCAAGGCATCGACATTGATATGAATGATATATCAGATTTGGTGCAAACATTAGCTGCGATCGCGCCCTTTGCCAGTTCACCAATTACTATTCGTAATGTAGAACATATTCGATATAAGGAAACCGATCGGATTAAAGCTGTGGTGACAGAGTTACGGCGGCTAGGGGTTAAGGTTGAAGAATCCGCAGATAGTTTGAGAATTGAGCCTAGCCCCATCACCGCGACGGCGATTGAAACCTATCACGATCATCGAATGGCAATGGCTTTTGCTGTCACTGGTTTAAAGGTTCCAGGGATTGTAATTAAAGATCCTGGCTGTACAGCTAAAACCTTTCCAGATTACTTTACCCGATTCTTCCAAATGTTAGAACAATAAGAGACTGACCAATATTTTCGTAGGGTGTGTTATGCCGGAGGCTAACGCACCAACTGTTCTTACTTACAGCCGCCATATTTTTCTAAGACTTTGCAAACAATCTTCTTGTCGCCTTCACCAATTACTGCGATCGCTACAAGACTAAATCAACTCAAGTTACCTTTTTGCTTTATTTTGGAAATCCTAAATTTCAGAAGCTATATAAACCGCAGATATATATGACTAAATTTAAAATATGCGACTCAACACAATGGCAATTTCTACCCTTTCTAACAGGTCGCACTATTATTATTTTTACCACGCCTTATTATTGGGCAGCTTTTACTCTACAAGGTGAATGGAAATAAAAGGGACTGGGGACTTTGAGCTAGATGAATGATTCTTTGAACTCTGTTAATCAGTCCTTGAGGTGGATGAATGAGTATCTGAGGTGGATGAATGAGTATCTGAGGTGGATGAATCAGTTTTAACTTTTCCCAATCCCTAATCCCTTTTACAGTTGCATTTTTTTTAACATCTGTTACATTACTTTACAGACAGTTACAACTGCTATAACACTTGAACTTTGGAGTCATGCTCATGTCAGGTTTTAAGAATCCTGCGCCGATTGTTTCAGAAGATCCTAATGCTGTGCGTTTTGGCTTCACTCCTCAGAGTGAAAATTGGAACGGTCGGCTTGCAATGATTGGTTTTCTATCTGCGATTTTGATTGAAGCTTTTTCTGGTCAAGGCTTACTGCATTTCTGGGGTATCCTCTAAATTGATTATAGTACGGTAGCCCAATTGTGCTACCGTACTATCTATATTCCAGGCAAAACATTAGTTTCTACCAAATGGGGGCTGTTGGGATTCGTGCAAAATATCAGATTTTTCCGGTTGAGGCAAAATATAAGTGAATAATTACTTTACATTGAATATGTATAGCTAAAACTCATGGAAATACCCCAGCGCGTATCAGTCCGCTACAAAGACGCGTCCTACAACAGTAATGAAATCCGCTTGAGAACTTTTCGGCTTGGGTTGCAAATATGGGATGAACAAACCAAACCTAGAAAAACAGAGCTTTATCAGTTTATATCGTCTTGCTTGAAACAAGTTGACCGCCAAGATCGTTTTATGTTTTCTCTGCTATTCATAGAATTAACAGACCTCATACGCAATTCTTCGCTGGAAAGAGGAACGAAAGAGGTTCTGATTAAAACAGCTTTTAGAGAATTTGCTTGTGCTATCACAGACTTTGAAGACGTTGCCAAATAAGGTTGGTCATAGGGGCGCTGGTATTACGTAGGTATAGGCCAATCCAGGCAGCCCAAGGGAAATCTGGGTTTATTCCGGTTGCAGGAAGGTGGGGGAAGAGAGCGGTGAAATGCTTGGATGGAGAGATGCAAAATTCTCGTCCAGAACTTTGAGATAACTCTAGCTATAGCGACTACCAAAGTTAATCTTTTTTATTCGGCTGATGGTTAAGAGACTTGCATCCTACTATAGCAACTTCAGATATTAGCTAATTTAGTCCATCAGATGCTGCTGCACTTGGGAAACTAATTCATTTGTCCAGTAGTTGGCGAGTTCGGCATTAGCGGCTTCCAC
>NZ_JBALEA010000068.1:0-12239 GCF_036917135.1 Nostoc sp.
ATTAAAGGACGCAAATCATCTTAAGTCCAAAGGATTGGTTCGCGATGAGCTATCGCGAACCAATCCCCTTTTCCACATCCCGTGAAAAGTCAGATGCGTCGCCAAGTACTACAAGTCAGTATGATCAGCGTGGGGAAGCGGCGAATAAACCGGCGATTGATTTGCTGAATGTGCCTTACATTAGGCAGAAAAACCGTTAGTTTTACGCAGTACCAATTAACCTTTACTCATATCTTGCACCTCTGCGTATAACCCCAGAGAAAGTAAGAAGATGCACGATAAAGCTACCTCATTTTTAGAAATTTTTATCGCTAAATTAAGGGTTTTGCTTTTTTACTGAGTAGTAAAATTTCATCAATTTTTCTTGGTGCAAGATGTGAGTTTAGGCTATTTGGTACAGTAACCACAAGGGGTTCCGGCTACAAAATTCAGTAGGTATTGAGCCGAGATGCGCGACGTGAAAGTTGTGCATCTCGGCTCAATACCAGATGGGTCAGAAAATTATGATTTCTGAGATTGTGTAACGATAGATACAGCTTCAAGTGGTAACTCCACTCTGTTATTGACAGGAGATAACTTTAATTCCGGTTGAGAAGCTGCTTTGTTAGCGTTAATAATCTCAGTTATTGCATGTATCAAGTGAGATTGAGTAACACTCTTTTCCTCGTTGGGCTTGTTTTCCTTTGCCGCCGCAACAACCGCCTGAAAAATAGCGTTTTTTATGTCTCTACCAGATATATCATCGAATTGTGAGGCAAGCTGTGCAAAGTCTACTGACCGATCCAGAGGAAGCTGATTTGGAATCTGGGCTTGCCATATCTTCTGCCGAGCTTCTTGATCTGGTAAATTGAACTGAACCTTCCAGCGAATCCTACTAATGAAAGCAGGATCGTAATTGCCAATTAAATTGGTAGCGAAGATGATAATTCCCTCAAAAGAAGAAAGTTGCATAAGCATAACACTGCGAGTTAAGTTAACTGCTGTATCAGTCGATTGCGTAACGTTCTCTAAACGCTTGCCTAAAAATGAATCTGCTTCATCGAAGAATAGCACTGCTTTGTGTTCAGCTGCAAATTCAAAAGCCTTTGCTATATTTTTTGGAGTCTCACCCACGTATTTCGACTCAAGCAACTGATAGGGTACTGACAAAAGCTTCCGCTTTAAAGCATGAGCAATTGTTTCAGAAGAAATAGTTTTGCCTGTACCGGGAGGACCAGAAAAATTAATCGAGAGGGCTTTATCAAGCTTGTGTTTTCCACCCATTCCCCATTTTCTGTAAATCAAATCTTGATGTTCAATTTCAGCTAAAACTGACTCAACTTGATGTTTAGCTTCTTGAGATAATACAACGTCATCCAGAGAATATCTCGGCTCTTTTAAGTAAGGTGACAAGTCTATGGTTGAGCCAGAGTTGTTTGGACGTTCGTCCGAGCCTTCTCTACTGTTTTTATAATTATCTTTTGTAGGAGAGGAAGTATTTCCATTAGTACTATTTAAAGCGACTCCTATTTTGTCTACTCTTGGCATTTAAATTTACCTCAAATTAGATTGTAATTGGCAATGACGAAAATCAATAGGTACTAATCCACCTGAATCATTAAAGTATCGAAAAACAAGTTTTGCTTCATTTCATAATGAAGAATACCCTTGCTAATAACAGACTCTATTCCCTTAAACAGCGGAACGCTTTTAAGGTTGTCAGACATGATGACGAATTCTTCAAATAATGGCTTAAACAAGCTTTTAACCTCTTTGTGCCAATCTGTAAGCTCGTTGCCCTCTAATTCGTTATCTAGCACGTAAATTTGCTTTAGTTTCGACGTTGAAATATTTGACAGAATCAGTAGATCGCGCTCATCTACTTCTGGAAGAAAATAACTAATTTTCTGTCTAGCAGTATTCGAGTTGTAAAACCATATTTCTAGGCGATTGAATTCAGAGTTTAAATCTAGACTACGGCGAAAAATTTTTGCAACAATGTTATCCATGCAAAATTTTTTCATTTCATTATCTAAAACGCATTCCCCATTATTTAATTCTTGACCTGGTACACCATGTAGTTTAATAGTTTGTAAACTTCCACTTATTTCAGGGGAACGGAAACTAATACTGAGATAGATGTTCTGAGAATTTGACATGACTGTAACTTTTAAAAAATAAACAATTGTTTTTTTTGAAGACAGCAAACCGTTTGTAACCTAAGTTCAAGTTAAACCTAACTGGTAAACTGGTGCTTCTCTTATCTGATCTGGTGTAGGTACAGAAATACCTGATGGTGCTTTTTCCATCTCAAACATTACAGGCTGTTTATTTTCTGTCCATGTCATCATTGTGACTATACCTTCATAAGTTTTGAAAAAGAGAACATAGACTTCAGATACAAATCCAAAAGTTTTATGTATAATCGGAATAATTTGTCTTTTCCAAAGTGTTTCAATCTTTTCGACTAGTGATTTTATCCATCTAGAGAAAGTAGTACCCAGCCATTCAACTAAATCATCAAACAACTGACCTAATGATTGAAAAATTCCCATTTGAATACCTCAAATCCTAGAGTTCCTAAAAAGCTTCAGTAATTGCTACAGCGCCTAAGAGCTTGATTCCTTATGTATATTTGCTTTATAAGATTTATTTATAAATGCTATTTTAATTATTATAAAAACTAATAGTTTAGGCTTGCCCCAGGGCTATTTCATTCTAAAGGAAGGCACAATTTTTGCAGATATCACGGTGGACAGCCAAATACAGCTAATATTTAGTTATGGTTGGCACGGTGACGCCTACTCACTGTTGCAGATTGAAAAAGACGGCGGGGACATCGCAGGGTTTGTTGGTTGCCAAGTAGAAGTGCGATCGCTTGGTGGGTCAGTCAAGTTTGCAGGTGAAATGATTAACTACGACTCCAAGAATGGAATTGTGACTGTGGCAACTGAGCAAGGGAACCGAGATGCAATTTTATGCGAGGCATTTGTAATTGACTAAGTATTCCAAGCCCCTGAATTTATTCATAGGGTATTAATTACGAATTACGAATTAGTAATTACGAATTGGAGCAAAGCGACTTGACTGGTACGGTATTGAGGTGCGCGCTAGAGAGTTCGTCAAAAAAACTTCGCATACGAACTAAAGATTTACCCCAGTGGCTCAATTTTGGCAAATTTCTGGAAAATCAAAAATTGGCTCCCATTATCGCTGATTTATGGCACAGCGATGGTAAATCAATGGAATTTCAAAACCTCAATTCTCAACTAATTATCACTATTGAGAATTAGGGTTAAACTGGCTCCCATAATCGCACACCAATGGCAGGGCTATGGCAAATAAATGGAATTTCACCTAAATTCCGCATTTTTAAAGATCACAGTGACATTATGCTTTCACAGAAAAATAATATTGAATTCTGACGCACAGTACGCCAAAATTGGCTGGCTGAAAGTTTTTTTGAAAAAAAGTGATGACTTGAGTAAATTTCAAATCACTTTCATCAAAAATAACTACTAAACAACTACGTTAGTGTTACAAAGGGGAGTGTACAGTTCACTGCGTCATCTGGGAATAATAAATATCACTAAGGCTGACACACGCATAGCTATTAGTTTAAGTTTTAGCTTGATTTTAGATGCGACTGAGCGTATGAATGATTGCAAATCTCTCAATGAGTCCTTTGACAAGCAAAACTTCTCGCTGGCTTTTCTGCTGCGGATGATCAACGGTATATCTGACCCAATTTTTGTCAAAAACCACCAACATCAGTGGATACTAGTTAACGATGCCTTCTGTAATTTCATCGGGCATAGCCGAGAAGAATTAATTGGCAAGTCTGACTATGATCTCTTTCCCAAAGCGGAAGCTGATGTGTTTTGGGAAAAAGATGAACTGGTTTTCACTACAGGGATAACTCATGAAAACGAGGAATTATTTACAGATTCTGATGGCGCAACACACTGTATCCTGACCAAAAAATATTTGTTTAAGGATGATTTAGGTAATCGTTTCTTAGTTGGGATTATTCGTGATTTAACAGAGCAAAAGCAGATAGAAGCTGACCTGCGCCGTAGTAATGCTGTGCTGCAAGCTCAACAAGAAGCTTCAATTGATGGCATTCTGATTATTGATGAAAATCGTCAAATTGCATCATACAATCAACATTTCTCCTATTTATGGCAAATTCCTGCGGCAATAATCCAGAGTGGTTCAGACTGGCAACTCCTAGAATGTGTGCTAGACCTACTAGAAAATCCAGCAGAATTTCTCGCTCAAGTCGAATATCTGTACCAGCATCCAGAGAAAAACAGCCGTGATGAAATTGTGCTGAAGGATGGACGGACGTTAGATCGTTATTCTGCGGCAGTGCGCTCGCCATCTGGAGATTGTTACGGCAGAATTTGGTATTTCCGAGATATCACAGAACGCAAACAAGCACTCTCAGACCTCCGACAGCAAGCACAAGAACTAGAAACAGCATTATACAAACTACAAAACACCCAAACTCAGTTAATTCAAAGCGAAAAAATGTCCAGTTTGGGTCAACTAGTTGCAGGTGTGGCACACGAAATCAACAACCCACTTAGCTTTATTTACGGCAACCTGAACCCGGCTGATGAATACACCCAAAATTTATTTTCACTGTTAGATATCTACCAAAGACATTATCCCCAATCAGTCAAAGCAATTGATGAGTTTGCAGATTTAATTGAACTAGATTTCTTAAGGTCAGACTTACCCAAATTATTCCAATCGATGATCATGGGAACAGAGCGGATTCGAGAGATTGTGCTTTCCCTGCGGACTTTCTCACGCTTAGATGAAGCGGAAATGAAAAAGGTTGATATTCATCAGGGAATTGATAGTACGATAATGATCATCCAAAGCCGCCTCAAGGCTACTGACAAGCGCCCGAAAATTGAGTTGTTCAAAGAATACGGCAACCTTCCCTTGATTGAATGTTATAGTGGGCAGTTAAACCAAGTATTTCTGAATATTTTAGTGAATGCTATCGATGCTTTAGAAGATTCATTGGTTACAAGTCGGTGGGCAACAAAAAAACACAATAAAACGGATAATCCCCGAATTTATATTCGCACCCAATTACTAGCGCCAAATCAAGTCACAATTCGCATTGCCGACAACGGACTGGGAATACCAGAAGATGCTTTAAAGCAAATATTTAATCCTTTTTTTACGACCAAGCCCGTTGGACGGGGTACGGGGATGGGGCTGGCTATTAGTTACCAAATTATCACAGAAAGACATGGCGGTTCTTTAGAATGCATTTCGCAACCAGGAGTTGGTGCTGAGTTTATCATTTGCATTCCCCTCATTCAACAACGTCAAATTTCTAATGGCACGGTGATGCCTTTTGGGGCGGTTAGGCGGTCTTCTTGACAAAAGCTAGTGGTATCTCGGCTCAATACCAGAGAGGAATGGAAGTGAGGTCAAAATTGTACCTCACTGGGTCGAGAACCGCCATAGTTCAAATAAATAGGGGTTGCTGTAAATTCATCTTTGCAAAAATTATTTCATAATTTACTTAAAAAAGAATATGGAAATCAAACAAATTTGCGTGATTGGGGCTGGAATCAGCGGTCTAGTAACAACTAAAACTTTTGTCGAAGAAGGCTACGACGTTACTGTATTCGAGAAACAAAAAGGACTTGGTGGTGTTTGGGAAAAATCTCGAACTTACCCAGGATTAACAACCCAGAATACGGGTGACACATATAGTTTTTCAGACTATCCCATGCCTGCATCATACCCAGAGTGGCCCACAGCAGAGGATATGCAAAATTATCTAGATTCATACGCCCATAATTTTGGGGTTTTTGAGAGGATTCGCTTCCAAACTGAAGTTACTAATGTTTCCCGAAAAACTGGAGAACGACCAGGATGGGTAGTTACCATCAGAGTGAAGGAAGGTAATGGGAGGGAGATAAAAGAGGAAAAGCACGAATTTGACTTTGTACTAGTGTGCAATGGGATATTTAGTTTCCCTAATTTACCTTCTTTACCTGGTAGGGAAGAGTTCGCCGCATCTGGAGGACGTGTACTCCATTCTACCGAGTTTAACGATGCCTCAATCATTGAGGGTAAGCGGGTAGTGGTAGTGGGTTTTGGCAAGTCTGCCTGCGACATTGCGACTTTGGCGGCGAACACAGCCAAAGAATCCACCCTCGTCTTCCGTCAACCCTTGTGGAAAGTTCCTAGATTTTTCCTGGGTTTAGTAAACCTGAAGTATGTTTTATTAACCCGCTTTGCAGAAGCTTGGTTTCCCTACCGTCAGATGGGACGGCTTGAAACATTGCTACACACTTTGGGTAAGCCACTAGTGTGGACTTTCTGGCGCACTAACGAGATGCTGCTACGCCTCCAATTTGGGCTTGATAGCTGCGGGATGCTGCCCGAACAACCGATGAATCAGGTTAACTGTCAAATTAGCATAGCTCCCCCAGATTTCTTCAAGTATTTACACTCTGGTAAAATCCAAGCAATTAAAACGAGCATCACCAAGTTTATCCCTGATGGCGTAGAATTAGCCAATGGTCAGCAGTTGCAGGCAGATATAGTAATTTTTGGTACAGGATTTCGCCAAGAGCTTCCCTTTCTCGAAAAAGAATATCGCCAACAGATAATTGATGAAGATGGTAATTTTAGCCTTTACCGTTATCTGATTCACCCTAATATTCCACAGATGGGTTTTGTTGGCTATAACAGCAGTTTATATAGTCAGTTAACATCGGAAGTTGGTGCTTGGTGGCTGGCAGAGTATGTCAAAGGCAACTTATTATTGCCTTCGCCGTCAACCATGTATCAAGAAATGGCAGCAGATATGGATTGGATGAAAACTGAGTACCATAGTGTTGTAGCGAAGGCGACATGTATCGGCTCGTTTGCCTTGCGTCACACTGAGCAACTCATGGAAGATATGGGTGCAAATAATCAGCTTGTTGTCTGGAAGGAGATTTCACAGATTATGATGCCTGTGGATTCATCCCTCTACAACAAACTTCGACAGGAATTAAAGTCGCAAAGACTGAGAAATGTAAATGATTCTCCTAAGCAATTAACCAAATCTTTGTGAGTTGAAAGCAGGCGGCTAAACTGACTTTACTGAGGAAGCTCCAAAACGATAGCCTTTGCCGTAGACTGTGTGAATCAGCGCAGTTTGCGGTGTAAGTATCATCGTCACAGAAAATCGAGTTAAGCTTAAAAACCCTATTAGATAAGGATTATACAGTCATCTATTGACTTGAGTAACTCCTTCAGATAAATATCAGGGAGTTTCATGCATAAGGAGCGGTATTGGTTGTCTGGAAGTTCATCTAAGTGTGATATCGCTTGGGAGTATAGCGCTACTACAAGATTGAGACAGTGCTGAATTGAGCCGCTATTCTTGAAAATACTCTGTAGTTTGCTTTTTTTCTCAGGAGAGGGAACAGTTCCGATAGTATTAATAATTTCAGCCCATTGCCATGAGTCTTTTGGTAAATGCTGTAGTGCATGGTTGACAACAATAGTTTTCTTATTTGTTTTAATATCAGAAAAATTATCTTTGCCCGAAATTTCCGGCGGGACAATTAGATCAATAATATGATCGGCTATCTGATAAGCAGTACCAAAATCCATAGCATAGGCATTTAGAGCATTAATTTGGGCTTGCGTAGCGCCACTAATGATTGCACCTGATGTTATTGCACCTGCCAAAAGTGGCCCTGTCATCAACCGCGCAAGACGCAGAATTTCTTTTTCATCTATAATTGAGTCTGGAGATAAATCGGCAAGCTTTTGCTCCAGGAATAAGCCTATAATTGTGTCGCGAGCCGATTGGTAGAAAATCTCCTTGAGTAGTGGATTATCTGGAAGCAACCGAATTGGTTCCAATTGGATAATAGCTGCGGACAAAAGTGCGGCAGCCTCTCCGTACTGAATTCTTGGTGTTGGAAGATCCGCACGCTCTTTTCCCGCATCTAAAATCACGCTGTCATCTATAAGAACATAATTTGCAGTGATGATTTCATAAAGCATTGCTATTTTGTCAGCGTCTTCAGGTATTCCACCGACAATCCCACTTCCCAAATACGCTAAAGTTGCTCGCAACCTACGCCTACTGTAAAACAATGCGAGGTTAAGTGGCTGATAGAGAGCATTTTCTTGATCGTAGTAATCCCTCAATAGAAAATTTACACGTTCACGATAAGATTTCATTGATTCTAAATCGGGCATAATGTCAAGGGTAAAATAGCAAAATCCAAGTAAAGGCAGGAAGAATACTCATCTTACAATTAAACCGCTTACCTTGCTCACCGGAGTTCTTTCAATGGCAATCCCCACGATTTAATTACTAGTCATTTAATAAGATTAATCTACTATAATTACGCCCAAACCTGTAAATAAAAGCAACAATTGATGTGTTGAGTGTTGCAAGACGTTGCCATACAAATTGGGGCAGATATAGCGTAGTTGACACAAAGTACAAACCTTGTCTGTTTAGTTTAATGCTTGCCTGTGTAATTTAGGCAAGCTCGTCTCTCAACTCTATTTGGCATTGGCCCAAGATGGAGGGACTTCTTAATTGATAGTAATTCGCAATAACTTCAGAGTGGCTTATCTCTCAACGGAGTAATAGGGATCGTGGCGTAGTAGACTGTCCATAATAGAACGCCTATACCGGACACTACCACCGAGAATAAATGAGGCTGCCACCCCCAACTCGTCTACCCAACAAGCATTACAGGTCTAGAGAATACCTTACACCAAGCGAGGTGCGATCTCTGCTGAATGCCGCACTTGAGCGCAAAGCTCGTTATGCTCACCGTGATTATACACTAATGCTGCTCATGTTTCGCCACGGGCTGAGGGTAGGGGAAGCTGTAGGGGCTAAGTGCGGTTTAAGGTGGGATGCCCTGATGTGGGCCGAACGCCAGATTTTCATCACCAGGGAAAAGGGCAGTGATTCTGGGGTGCATCCCTTGAGAGATGATGAACTGGTTTTGCTCAAAGAACTCAGAGAGATGTTGCCCGATAGCAAATATATTTTCGTTTCCGAGCGTGGTGAGGTGATGTCAACTGATGCAGTGCGAAAGCTAATTGGGCGATTGGCGGCACAGGCTGGGCTTGATATCAAAGTTCACTGTCACATGATGCGCCATGCCTGCGGCTACTATCTGGTGAATCAGGGGTATAACACTAGAGAGATTCAAGATTTTTTGGGACACCGCGATATCAAACACACTGATAAATATACAAAGCTGAATGCTCGACGGTTCCTGAATTTTGATTGGGGCGATTTGTAAAAATTCTGGTCAGAGCTGCGCCACATTCAATTTATCAGTGATCATCGCTCACTTGCAGCCCTGGAGTGATATTTGGGTGTGACTGAGCAGCAGAAAGAAAATGCAATTTCTACTTTAGTTTTTTAAAGTGGTATGAATATCACTGGTGCAAAGCTGTGGCTCAAGTTTACTTTTGCCAAAATAGTAATAATTATTTATACAAATACATTGCAAATAATTATTGTGATATTTCCTTATATTTTGGAATAAACTCTTTTAAAGAAATCAACTCATAGTAAGGCTTGATTTCATTAGTTACTGTTAATTTGGTAATGACTTTAATTTCAGCTTCGTATACTTTATTCATCGTTGCTACTGAAGCTGGTATTCTAGCACTGTTTAAAATTTTACCCTCATAATTTTTAGATGAAGTCATATCTTTAATACCAAATTTCCATTTATCTATATCAATTTTGAACAATTCCCCCATAACACTTATCTTTCTATCTTCTGGTAACTTTGTCTCCTTAAGTGAATTGACTATATCTCTTGCATTTGATAATGAAGCTTGTTTAATACTTCCTCTATTTGGAGTTGGTGAAGCCCAATCTATATCAATTCGACAATTAGATTTTGCTAAAGATTGAACAAAACCACGATAACCATCAAATATTTTTTGAGAACGTTGAGATATTAATTCTTGTAAAGATTCATTATTTCTAGAAGCTTTTATAAGCTTTAAAAATTCTTCAATAGAATCCCCTACTAAAGAATTATCACTTATATCATTGACAACAGAACCAAGCTCTAACTTAAACGAGCCAGGACTAGTTGCAAATAAATTAAATTGTGTATTTTTTTCTAAAAAATGGTTTTGGTTGATCTCCTTAGATATAGCAGTAATTAAAGATTGAAAGGAATTTAATATATTACTCAAATAATGAATAGATATTTCATTATCATATTTTGATTGCGATTCTAGTCTTAAACTCACTATCTCCCTGCGTTTTTGGACTGCATCTTGTACTAATGACGCATTTTGAGATAATAAATTTATTTTAAAATTCTCTTCTTCGCATCTTATGAAGGTATCGGGAAGTGGCAACCATTCTTTATTAATATGTAGGCTATCTATTTTTTCAACAAACTCAAGTTCTTTTTCTACATCTATCTCAACTTGATAGATCAAAGAATTTTCTGACTTTAAAAAAGCTTCATGTAAGTCAACTCTTCCTTCTCTTATATTTTTTAATTTGTCTAAAGAAACTAAAATATAAAACCATATCTCTTTACATTCTTCTTCATCAAACCAAAGAGCTAGAAAAATTTGTCCAAGACTATTACAGCATGAAAATAATTTAGGCCCATTAAATTCTATATATACTTCAATTAAATCAAGAGAACCAAAGTTTGGCGATACCCAAGAAAAAGACATCTCTAATAATTATCCAGATAAGAGTGATATTATATGTTGATTAGGAATCAATAACTATAAATATATCCGAAGGTTTAAAATCCTTTTCAACCCACCATGTATGGTGAGAATCACCCGAATTTGCAGCAGGTGTATTTTTAATTAATCCAGAATCAGGAGGTAACGAAGCTACAGCAGTTTTTAAATTTCTCATATTTCTAACAGCATTTTTGAGTAATTCTATACCTTTTATATCCGTGAATACTGACAAGCCATAAGCCTGGCATTCTGAGGAACTATTATGATATCTAGCATTTGGAATTCTTGACTTCCGAGGTAAGAAGTCTTTAGGAACTGGGGGATCATTTTCAACAAGATAGAAAACTTTTAAATCCGGTGAAACACTATCTTCTGGTGGACAATTAAGTAGATAATTTTCGGCAAAATCCATAAACAAAATACTCAAGAAGTTAAAATAATAACGGACAACCGTAGCATATAATACAAAGAATGTAAATGAAATTGCTTAAAAGTGTAATAACCTGCCTGCGACTTGGCTAAATCATGAGGAAGGATCTGCTAGACACAGCTTGCCGGCAACAGGTAGAAAATGATCTACCTAAAAGCATCTACAGTAAAGCATTCAGCCAAAATTAAGCCCCAAGTGCGATCGCGCTTTTTGTCGGGATTTAATAGTTTGACGACATTGAGGAAAGTGAGGCAGCAACCCCAAGAGACTAGAGACTAACGTCCCGGAGAAAGCAACAAGTATTAGATTAGCGATCTCACTAGCACTTGCATACATATTTAATAGGTTGAAAATACCGCCTCTAATTGTAAAGAATTATTACAAACGCGGTAGTGTCCGATCATGCCATAGAAACTTATGTCTTAATACCTACCCTGATAAAAAATCGACTCAGGAGATGCTTTAAAACTGAACTAGCCTATTGAAAGTTGCTTTTTTGATTTTTTCACTATTACGCTCTTCACTTTTGATTCTTTGATGATTACGGTTACAAAAATCAGAAAAGATTCAAACCATTGCTAAATAAGGCTTTCAAGCAATTGACAAAAGCAAAAATCCCCTGATACGGTTGAAGTTACCACACACCAACTGAATATCAGAGGATTCGCCCGTGTTTGATTTGTACTCAAACACGAGCATTGATGCTTTCGGCTCTAGTTTATCGTTTTGTCCTGAGTCTGACCAGACCCCAGGCTCAATTTTATATGCACAGTACATTTGCTGTGATAGAGATAACAGAGTTGATAAGCATGATGCTCGTAATTGTTCTTGTTCTTGCTTGAATGAGACACTTTTACTTTATGAAGCTTATACAGTCACAATAACCCCAGAAGATTGGCGACAGATGGATAGGGAAGATATATCAAACCTTGCTCTTCCAGGGGATGAGCCTCATCTGAAAAATGGACTTTGGAACGGATAAAGTCGGGGTATACAGCACTTGCGTCTGTTATGAGGTACAATAAATTAAAATATAAATACATTTAAATGAAATCATACTCTGTCGATCTTCGAGAAAAAATAGTTG